>SBHC01000054.1 GCA_006226375.1 Deltaproteobacteria bacterium
CTAAACTAAAGGATGGTATGCCATGAGCCCTTCTACAACACACGATAACGTATATGCCCTTCACAATCCAGAACAACAATTTGTGGACCCGATTATGGAGTTGCTCCGACAACATGCCAGGACTCTCATTTCCAAGGCAGTTGAAGCTGAAGTCACTCATTTCGTCGAACAGTACGAAGACCTGGTTCTCTACAATGGAAGAAAAAGAGTGGTTCGCAATGGTTTCACCCCTGAAAGAACCATGCAAACTCCCGTTGGTCCAGTCCAAGTCAAGACTCCAAGAGTTCGGGACAGAGGGAATGCTGTTGACCCGATTCGCTTTCATTCCAACATTCTTCCTCCCTATTTGAGAAAGACCCGAACACTGGAAGAGTTGGTCCCTTGGCTGTATCTTATGGGGATTTCGACTGGTCAAATGGAGGAAGCAATCCAGGCGTTACTTGGAACGGATGCTGCGGGGTTCTCACCAAGTACGGTCAGCCGTTTGAAAGAAAGTTGGAGCGATGAGTTTGGACTTTTCATCCAACGTGAACTTTCAGAACATTATCCATACATTTGGGTTGATGGTTTCTATCCCGCTGTCAAAATGGAAGAAAGTCGTCATTGTTTGTTGGTTGTTATTGGAGTCAAAGAAGACGGTCACAAGGAGTTCTTAGCCATTCGAGATGGACTTCGAGAAAGTGAGCAGTCTTGGCTGGACGTCCTTCTTGACCTTCAATCGAGAGGGCTCAAGGCACCCAACCTGGCGATTGGAGATGGAGCTTTGGGATTTTGGAATGCTCTGAAGAAAGTCTTTCCTGAAACACAAGGGCAAAGATGCTGGGTTCACAAGACCAAGAATGTGCTGGATAAATTGCCCAAAAGCGAGCAGAAGAAGGCAAAAGAACGACTCCAAGACATTTACAGGGCTTCCACGAAAGAGAATGCAGAGAAAGCTTGGAAGTTGTTTGTAAAGATTTACGAAGACAAACATGAGAGAGCTGTGGAGTGCCTGGTCAAAGATAAGGAAGCATTGCTTTGTTTCTACAGCTTTCCAGCAGCTCATTGGAGGCATATCCGAACGACAAATCCGATAGAATCGACGTTTGCAACGATCGGCTTGAGAATGGGAAGAACGAGAGGATGCCTCTCAAGGAGGACAGCATTAGCTATGGTTTACAAGTTAGGAATGTGTGCCCAGAAACGATGGAGAAAGATAAGCAAGCCTGAAATGCTTACCAAACTGGTCAATGGAAGTTCATTTCAGGATGGTGAACTTGTCGAGAATGCCGCCTGAATCGACGCCATACACAACATTTGACAATATCTCAGTGGGTAAGATTGCTGGATGCAATGCCCATTGTTATGGCCAAAGGAAGTAGAGCATCTCAAGCAAAGGTTGCACAAGAGATAGCAGCAAAAGGAGGTCATAGCTCAATCATAGGTGGGTTTTATGGGGTCAAGATACATGCTATCGGTCAAAAAAGAAGAGAGCAAATGCCTCTGCCGGAGCTGATGCTTCTCGCACCTGGGAACATCCATGACAGCGTTGTTCTGGCTTCATTGGAAGACCAAGTTCGAGGCTTCGAGTTGTATGCAGACAAAGCATACATTGAAGAGCGAATGAAGGAGTCTCTAGCTATGAAGAATGTTGTCTTACACACGCCAGTAAAGAAGGTAAGAGGCCGTACGACAGATTTGCATCTGGAAGAACGGCTTTACTCAACTGCTGTTAGTCGAGTGAGACAACCCATTGAATCATTCTTCAACTGGCTTCAACAGCATACTCAAGTTCAGCTGGCATCGAAAGTCCGCTCTACACAAGGACTATATGTGCATGTGTTTGGTCGGATCTGCGCTGCTTTGTTGCTACTGCTCAACCCGTAATCGGCATAAGTGTTCAAGTTCTCTTCAAAGTCTTGTCCAAACCATAGGGTTTGAACGTATCCCCAACTTCCTTGACATCTACCGTCAACCTGGATCCAAACATTCAAAGAGAACAACAGTTCCATCGTACGACCCAACAGCAAGGGACTTGCCGTTGTTTGAGAACACGGCAGAATTTACACCTACACCATAGTTCGATAAGTGGTGTAAGCTCCAGCCATTATTGATGTTCCATAAATAAATATTTCCATTATGTGAACCTCCAACAAGTATGCTTTTCTTCTGAGAAAAAAACATATCCGTCACCCAATCAACTGAAAAGGTCTTTATTACTTTACCTGAGCTTTCTTCCCAAATCTTAACCGTATGATCTGTAGATGAAGATGCGATCAAACCGGTACCAGGAATCCACTGGACACCGTATACAGCACTTTGATGTCCACTGAATGTTTTGGTGAGAGATCCCGTTGCAGTATCCCATATTTTTACTGTGCCATCGAAACCACTTGAAAGAAGTTTCGTACCATCTAGACTAAAGAACGTGTGGAATACACCTTGTTTATGACCTGGTAACGTTCTTATGAGAAAACGTTTTTCTACGTTCCACAACTTGATGGTTCCATCCAGTGATGAGGAAACAAGATGTCCATCTTTTGAAAATGTGACATGAAATATTGGTCTCACATGATTATTTGGGTTAGCGAACTTTTGAGACGTTTGAAGAGAGACCCGCCACAACAATAACTCGGAGGGATACCATGTTGAGACGGCCAGCATGTCAATACCTAGGGGGTTCCATGATACACTCATGACACCGCTTGAGTGTGAAAACGTGTTCACCGTTTTTCGAGATTGAATATCCCATATTCTTAATGTCTTATCTCTGGAAGCTGACGCAAGAAACTTATCATCTTTACGCCATGAAAGAGAGTTTACTTCTCTTTTGTGTCCCTTAAGAACAGTCCTCCTCCATTGAGAACAGCAAGATCGGCAGCATTCTTTTTCATCAACCTTTCCATCACAATCATTATCAAGCTTATCAACACAAACCTCTTGTCCAGGTATAATTTCATCCTGACATCCACCCCACTCTCCCTCACCGTTGCATATTTGCCAACCTGAACGACATATTCCAACATGTTTAGTGCTTGTGCTTCCGGAGTAACAACTCCTTTTTGTGTTTGGCAAGCATTGGGGTTTTATTTCTTTGCCTAAATCGTCAAAGAATTCTTTTCGAAAACCTCCATCTCTATATACTCCGTGCTCACCATAAGGATATTTTTCTTGTTGTGTTACCAAAAAACTATCACCCCCCAAGAGAAGAAAGCCCCAAGACAAGAGAAAAACAGCTTCCACAAGAGAAGCTAAGAGGTAGTGCTTCAAAACTATTTCTCCATTGCTTCTTGTAGTGGTTCAGTGAAAAATGGAACTTAGGGAGACAGAGTCAACGACTCTTTGAGACTCCTGGAATAGCCATTTGAGTATGATTTTGATGATATTCATCTCTACGCTGTTTTGCCTTTTGCAACTTCTCCGTTCTTTCCTGAAAAATAACCCGCTCCTTTACTTTCAGTTTTGTAGCAGGGGTGATGTAACCAATAGCACTATGCAGCCGAGTATCGTAGAGCTATCGTTCTACGTCAAACTCCTTCACTTAAAAATAAGCTGATACTCTTTCCATTCTGATGTTGGAAGCCTCACCTTGAGTTCATCTGAACCTTCAGCATATCCATAAGCAACATAGTGCATAATAGCACCCCCTTTAAGCACAATGTGGGTATGTCCTCCTATTTTTGTTCCAGAGCGGCTAAAACTAACGGCGATTAAATGAACGTTTGTACTGCTGGATTGTGAATGAGAAAGGCAGTCGTAGTTACAGTTATATCCGAGAGGTTCACAACTGTCTTTTTTGTACATCGCTCCATTCCAAGAGAAAAACGCTTTTTTCTCAGGGGGAATCTCAATCCATACTTCAGCAGGATTCCATCTTCCTTGACAAATAGAATCTTTATCACAGGAAACGCAAAAGAAAGGTATCCGGTTGGTTATTGTTGGAAAGAGCTTCTCCTCGTTCTTATAAAAATAGAAGGGTAAATTACTATTCGCTGCAATGTACACAGTTGATGCACTTGCATTGTAGATTGTGACCTGCTTTGTGATTTTCTTCTCTTCATGAAGCCCAGTATCAGCACTTTCGTTGAGTCTATCAGAAGAGTGATTCGCGTCAAATGCTACTTTTTTTTCTTCATCGTTGTATGTTGAAATAGGAACCAAAAAATTGATGCACGATGTTTCGATGAAACAGACGACGATCACGATTGGAAGAGTGAACGCACGAAGGATTTTTATGGATCGGTTCATAGCTGTTGATTCCTGAAGTCATGCTCTCTTGGTTATGATTCCTGAATCGGAGAACTGTTCTATAGGGTTCCCTGAGTTTTACGGACAGTGAACGAGGAAGTTTCCCTTCTCATGAAACAATCACACAGGACCAGACTCTTGTCTATGGATGAGCTTCCCCAATTCCATTTTCCGCTGAACCACAACTGAGCAAACTTGAATCTCTGGAAAAAAAACGACCATTGGCAAAATCGCAGAATGCTGGAGAGCCAGCCAGCTTTAGGGGTTCACGATGTAGACAATATCAATTTCTAGTAGAGAACTTTTTGAGATGTCAACATTCTCTGTTAATATCTTTACTTTTGCTTTGTACGTTCCAATCGTTTTTGCTGAACATATAACTTGAAAAATTAAGATTGTATTGGGTGAGACGATCTGAGGAAAATTTGTATGCTCCCGAAATGAGAACTTCTCGGGAGTTTTGCTTTCAATATCAATCGACTTTATCACTCCTGTATTTGGCCCAAACATACGAAAGTCCATATTATAAATAAGATCTTCTCCCTGTGTTGTGATATCGTTTCCGCCCTTAAACCAACTGTATATCGATAAAGTATTTGGAGATGGAGGCTCCGATTTGTTATGGACTAAAATATTATTTGCAAAATAGTTATGATCTCTCCCGACAGTTAGATTGTAAACCGTTCCGATTCCAAAGATCTTAGATCTTTGAAACAAATGTGATGGTAAAAACTGAAGTGTTCTCTCAACCTTGTGTAAGGTAAAAATCGCATCCTTCGTATTGAGAGAGGAAATTGAGACATACTTATCGAGCGTAGTATTGAAAATTGGATGCTCTGAAGTAGACAACAAAGTGGTCCCATTCATAAACTCGTACTTGCCATACAGTTGAAAGTGGTGACGATGCAATGCTAAAACTCTATTTTTCCTAAACTTACCAGTTTGATGATCATAAGAGACAACAAATTGGCCAACCCTTAATCGTTCGATTGAAATTTGTCCTTTTGGTGTTAAGATGAGCGTACCTGCTGGAAAGCAAGATACACAAGCTGAGTGTAAGCTAGATATGAAAATGAGAAAGAAGAGCAGCAAAAGAAAAGCAAGCCGAAAATGACGGAACATTTTTTTTACGGTTTGAAGCAACATTTTAGCCTCTCGTTTTCTAGATTTCTGTTGCGATCGTGAAAAGCCACTACCCTTCATCGACAAGATCCTACATTTCAAAAACTTAGCAACGAACACAGCCTTTTTGATGCTCTAAGCCATTTAAAGCCATTTTGTGAAGTTCTCTCCTATTGTGGAATGAAGTGTAACCTCTTGGGTGGTCCAGTGACAAATGGATTCTCGGGAACCCTATGAATAAGCTTCTCTGAGTTTCAAAGACAGCGTACACAAGAGGAATCTTATCTTGGAACAATCGGCCAGACTCTGGCTCTTGTCTCTGTATCGGCTTGCACTGTTGCGATACCCTTTGCCTGCTACCATCACTTGTACTGGGGAAAGAAGCCCACAAACGTTCCCAAGATCTACTTTATCGGAAATTTCCATAAAAAAGCGTTAAGCGCTCGATGGAATGGTTGCAGAGATGTTTCCGACCCGAACCTCGCCATGGTATTGTCCTGTAACAAAGACATTCCCTGCCCGAGCGACTGTGATGTCACGTGCAGATGCAAAGCCTTTGCCGCTTCTTTGAATAGCCCACAAGACTTTCCCGTCTTTGGATAAATGAGTAACATAGAGAGCTGGCGATTCCGATTGGGTTGTTAGAGTATTACGCCATAGTATGCTCTCATGGTACATGAGACATCTCAAAAGAAATCAATACCGAAGGAGAACACAATGTTTCGATTTTTCACATTATCATTTTTCTTCTTTGTTGCTTACTTCTTTAGCGCTTGCTTTCCATGTCATTACCCCATTTCTGACGGCTATTACAACAAGTTGCTGAATCAGTTGGGTCAGACGTACGATGGTATAGTGAAACTTGAGGATGGAAAAGAAGAAAGCTTCCAAATTTATGTTGAGATGGATCGTTCTCAATATTCCAGCAGTCTCTTTGGACACTTTTCAATCCAACCATCTTTTGCTGATGAGTGCCCTGCCCCAGATATAGCCATTCGAGTAACATTTACAAAAAATAGTGACATGTTGACAGGAATGAACTTTCTTGGAAAGTACGTGTATACCGGGAGTTCGGCTCCTACAGTGTTTATTTTTTATCAGCAAGATGAACAAACCAGGATATTTACACATATGTTCAACATATCTTTTGATCCTCAATTTAAGTTTATGAAAGGTTCATACTCTCGTGAAGAAAAGGGACAGAACCTTCTGGTTGGTACGATCTCTTCACTGAGTAGAGTTGGTGCAAACCAAAGCAATTAGCATAACAACCTGGAACAACGGCCTCAAGACTTTCAAGCACATAGGATGCGTTGGTAATGTTCTTTGAGTTGTGAATTCGATGCGCTTCCTGTACGTTGCTATTCCTTGCGCAAGCCCTTGTTTATTCTTTTGAGGAGAGTTCTCTGATGGTTCGCTTCGCCACGCTTTTGTTTGTTGCTTTTTTGCTTTTGACTTTTTCGGAATCGATAGCCCAAAGAGGAGCAAAAAAACTCAGCACCCAGTGTTTTTCCAACAAACGCGTGCAAGCCAAGGGCAAAGCCACCAAGTCAATTGCCATCGTTGTGTTGCTCGATAAGTCTGGTTCTATGGCCAACAAAATGAAGCAGACAAAGATCGCCTTAAGTCACTTGATTGTAAATCTCCGACCGGGTGATACGTTCGGGCTTCTCTCATTCGACTCCACAATTTGTGACAAATTTCCACTCCGCCCGACCTTGAACAAGGAGAAAGCCCTCAAGGCTCTTCGATCCATTGTTCCACAAGGAGGAACCCATCCTCATGAAGCATTTGCTTTAGCTCATAACATGTTAAAGAAGTCCACGTCCCCAAACAAGCATATCCTTTTCATGACAGATGGACACTTTTCACGAAAGAACTTTTTTCGTAAAATCCACTCCATCGTAAAGTCAGGAATCTCCATTTCGACTGTATCCATCGGTCAGCTTACTGATGCAGAACTATTGCAAAGAGTTGCAAAGGTTGGAAAGGGCTGTTTTTATCCAGCAAAGAATCCAGACGTACTTGACAAGCGGCTGGAACATGAACTTCGCTGGTTGGGTGTCATTCGCTAGACCTGGGACACATAGCTATCAAGAAATTTCCATTTCAATCTATCCTTTTCTTTCTATGCTACAAACTGGGCCAGTTGACTTTTCCAACAGTTCTTGTCAAAGAGTGTGTTTGTAGGCCGTTGGTAAGCAGACCTCACCTCTGGCTCGCCAAGCTCGCCTTCCCCTCTCCGCCACCGGCATCAGCCTTCCTTTCGAGCGAACCGGGTGGGGTATAAAGAAGCTGTTCGATAACCCTGTTCAATGGCTGCTTTAGAGGTACGAACCGCGTCCCTTGTTACAGAGCGAACGTTCGACTCCATTTTCTTCACACAACGATTTTGAGGTTGCATGATGGAACTGCTACTGGAAGCTCTCCTTAATTCTCTTGAGGAAATAGGCTCAAACCATTCCGAACTGTACGATACAATGGTACGAGAATGTATTGCGACAGCACTCTATCGTGGAGTTGTCCTTCAAGTTCCGAACTTTCAACTTCGAGATAGCTTTGGACTCTATTCTGATGAAGCTAACTTGAAAGTCAAAGAGGCTCTTGAAGCATTTATCACCGGAGCCCATTCCGATGCGAATGCCATGAATGTGGATGAGGAAGCTGAGAGAGTAAAATTAGTGTGGAACTATGAGATACAATCGACAAATGGAAGAAGAGCTGATGACTTCTTTGGAGCAATTTGAACTTTCATTTTGATTGTCGTTTGCCTCTGTATTCCATTTGGAACCAAACAAAGCGAACATACGTAACCATCACCCATTCTCCAATGTTATGGAAGTATCATCGCTCATCATTGCATGTCCAGACAACTGGGTTTCAATAGATTTGGTGCGAAGGAAGCTCCTTGCTCTGCCCCCTTATACACGTGTATGTTGTGTTCATTCGCGATTCTCTGTTCCAACAACCTTCCCTGTCCCTTACCCCTTGGAAAGATTTAGACAAAGCGAGGACTGTTGCACTCATGAATGAATACGCCTTTGAAACAATCAAAAGATGGCTTCCCCTAATCTTGTTTGTAGGCATCGTGACCTTTTATGGAACAATCCGCTGCACACGACTGTACAAACTCAAGAAAGGCGCAAAGGCTTATTTTATGGAGAAATGTCCACAAGAACGGAACGAAGATGTCTGCCAGGAGAAGCTAAATCAGAATCACAAGAAGTGTTATGATAAGACTCTCAAACTTGTAAGCACCGGCTACCGAACCACCCGATACACGTTGAGCCAAAGCAAGTACTACAAGTGTGTGATGAACCCAAACAAGAAAAAGTGACAACATGAACATGCGATCGAAGGTCAAAGAATCGCACAATACGAATGAATCGATAGAATCACCCCACTCATTTTTTTCGTTTTACAGAAGGCTGCACATATAGCTTCAGCCCTGGATGACAGCAAACAGTAGAAGGATAGCGATCGTAGGTACGCTCTCAAAGAGAAAGCTCAGTCCCTCCCTAAGCAGGACTTCACTTGATAAAACATGTACGTTGGATGTGTTGATGGGTAGTTTGGGTCTTGTCGCGGTGGGAATGGGAATCACCAACCTTGTCATGTATGGACAGAGGATCAGGGAACACAAGGCTATGGAGAAGTCCAAGCTGTATCTCTATGAGCGTCGCTCCTTTCGACTCACAGAGTTTCAGCTTTCCATGCGGTTTTAGTTCACAGGTTCAACGGGAGCGTCTCCGCTGGCCGCCCAGGAATCCATCGCAATCGGCGCAGAGAGGATCGCATCGGGAATACCAAACGCATCCACCAACTCGATAGCATCCTGACGAAGGTCTTTGCACAACCGATGAATGAGCTTTCGGATCGCCTTGGTCTTGCCTCCAGCAATGTAACCCTGCTCCAAAAACCAGCCCCGGTCGCGCTCCAACGTATGCAACGCATACAGCTCGTACAAGCGCGTCAGGACTTCACGGTTGCCAGGGTGTTTGGCCAGCTCCAGAGCCTGATGGAATTGCTCAAGGACCACACGCTCGATGTATGCATGTGCCAAAGCAACAAGATGGTCCTGGCACTCCACAAACGCTTCGTACGAGTCCATCCCAGAGGAGATGCGTTTCCGAATCCGGTTGGCGGCTGAGACCAACAAGTTCTTTTCACGGAAAGTCATCGCGTCTCGGTGGAAACCAGGATCCCGAAGGTGGCTTTCGTCGGTGTTCCTTGCAGTTACAGGATTAAACTCTGCCAGCGCCATCGACGCCTGGTCGGCCAGGTAACGAACCATCGTAAACACCGTCATATCGCTGAATTGCTCACGGTACTCCGACAGAAGACCTTTCGCCACAAGCTGCATCAGAACCGTGTTGTCGCCTTCAAAGGTGGTAAAGACGTCGCTGTCAGCTTTCAGGTCAGCAAATCGGTTGACCGCAAGATAGCCTTGTCCACCACAACACTCACGACAGGTCTGGATCGCTTCGGTGGCGCTCCAGGTGGAGTAGGCTTTCATTCCTGCAGCCAGAACCTCCACTTCACGGGCGTTATCGCCATTTCCTCCAATGTAGCGTTCCTTGAGGAACTCCAACCCAAAGTGAAGAGCATACGCGCGGGCCAACAGCGGCATCAATCGACGTTGGTGCGTTTGGTAATCCAGGATGAACATTTCCTGCTCACCAGCAGGTCCAAACTGTCGTCGTTGTGCGCCGTAACGGATCGCAATGGCTAGCGCGACCTTGGCCGAGCTAAGGGCTCCTTTTGCGACGCTCACCCGTCCTCCCACGAGCGTTCCCAACATAGAGAAGAAGCGTTTGCCTGCGGAGGCGATATCGCTCTGGTAAACGCCGTTTTCGTCCACGTCACCAAAACGATTCAGGAGATTCTCTCGTGGGATCCGGACCTGATTCAGGGCAATGGAGCCATTGTCAACCCCGTTGAGACCCATCTTCACGCCGTTGTCTTCGATGGAAACGCCTTCACACAGCGAGCCATCTTTGTTGCGAATGGGAACCAGGAACGCATGGACGCCATGACGCTCTTCTCCCACAATCAACTGGGCGTAATAGGTGGCAAGCTGGCCGTGCGCAGCCGCGTTCCCGATGTAGATCTTCCGAGCGGATTCTCTGGGGGTGTTGAGCACAAAGGTGCCTGTGTCAGGGTCGTAGGTTGCAGTGGTCTCAAGATCTCGAACGTTGGAGCCATGGCCGATCTCTGTCATCGCGTAACAACCGGGCAGTTCGAGAGTTCCCACATCTTTCAAGTAGCGCTTGTGATGTCGCTCAGTTCCCAACATGTGGATGCTGCCACCAAACAAGCCAAACTGCACACCAAACTTGGTCATTAAGCTGAGGTCGTGAATGGCCAGGGTCTCAAAGACGGTGATGAACTTGCCCATGCTTCCTCTGCCTCCGTAGGCTTCGGGAAAAGCTAGGGCACCGTAGCCGCGGACAGCCAGCTCTTTGGCCCATTGAAGGACGCGCTCACGGTAGCCTTCTTTGCTTTCACCGTGCTGGAGAGCGAAAGCCGGATCACAGAGCAAGGCGCGCACCTGACGACGAAGTTCCTGGTCTTCGCCGTCAAGGATCGCTTGAAGGTTCCCCAAATTTACACGGATTTCGGCTTTTTCTTTCTCTGGAGCGACGCGTGAACGCTGGGCTCGCCAAAGCACAGAGCGGCAAGCCTCTGCGCTGACCACTCCCAAGACCTTTTCAATCTCTGTGAGAGCGAGGAACGCATCGGACACAACATGCTTTTCAGGGTCGTGAGCCGAGGACACCTTCGCCATTTCGAGACCAAGAGAGGCGAGAGAGTCACGAGGTGTTTCAGTAAACGCGACCGCTGACTCTCGAATGGCCATCAGCCAATCTTGAAGTTGACTTGGTGTGGGGGGGTTTTGGGGATCCAGCCATTTTTGCAGCAACGCGGTGGCTTCATCGGAAAGCCAGCCTTGCTCCTGGATCTTTTGTTGCACGGTGGATAGCTCTGTGGGTGTCAAGATGCCATCGGCCCAAGCCACATACATCATCGGAAGAAAGGGCAACACGCCTTTGTTAGCGAAAAAGTCTGCGCGAGATCCGACCCAAGCGGGTTTTGCGGTTAATGGAGCCGATATATCACTCATGCTACCTCCCTGGTTGGTTTCGAGTGGAATTCGTTTCTTTGGAAACATCCAGCCCCGCCAAAAACTTCCGGACGGTGGCGATATACTCGCTTTTCGACTGATAAAATCCGTCGTTGTGTGTCCCCTGAATTTTGAGAAACTCTTTGGGGGAAGCGGCCTCCTCGTAACACCTCTGGCCTAGTTTGTAAGGAATGACCTCATCATTGGGGCTATGAATCACCAGCAAAGGACAGCTTCGCTTCTTCACATACTCGGCCGTTGAGTAGCGAAAGCGGGCAATCCAACGGACGGGCAACCAGGGGAAGTGGGCGCTCGCGACATCCACAAACGAAGAGAAGGGGGAGTCCAGGATCAGGGCGGCCGGTTGAACCTGCGTCACCAGATGCGAAGCAATCGCACAACCCAGAGAGCGGCCCAACACAACAATCTGCTCAGGCTTCTGCTGTTTCTCTCGCAGCAGCCAATCCCACATGGCCTTCGCGTCTGCGTAGGTCCCCTCTTCCGAAGGAGACCCTTCACTCTTTCCGTAACCCTGGTAATCAAGGATAAGAATGTTGACCTGAAAGTTGGCCTGAAACTCACTGATCATCGGAGCACGGTGAGTAAGATTTCCGGCGTTTCCATGAAACCACAACAGAGTGAGCTTCGCCTTGGAATGAGGCACCCACCACCCGTGAATCTTTTTCCCTCCGCTGGATGTCACCCAAACATCCTCAACGTGGAGCCCAAACCGGGTGGGAGAGAGCGTATCTTTCGTCGGAAAGTACAAGAGCTTTGACTGCAAGAACGTTAACACAACCAACAATCCTCCATACAACAGCAAAGCACCAAGAAACCAGCGGCGAAGGATGGGACGTACTTTGCTCCACGACGAGGACGACGATGTCATACTGAACCCTCCTTCAGTTCGAACGGATCGAACCACACCCACAAGTCATCTCGTGCCCGCTGCGAAGTCCAAGAGTCCGTGGTGACGGAGTTTTGCATCTTTCCTCGCTGTCCCCACGCCGCAATCCCTTGCATAGAGTACCTCCGAACCTGCTGAATTACTTTTGCTTTTTGCTTGACACCGGTAAATTTCGTGCCTACGCTAGCGAAGTAGGCTTGCAACAAGCGGTATCCCATGGATTCCCACTGTGGGAAGGGTGCACTCGTTCAGGCTGAACCGTACCATTCCCAGCGCTGTACCGCAACAAGCTCCTGTGGAGGGAATCATGGCCGATCATCCCATCATACTTTCGATAGCCAACCAAAAAGGTGGGGTGGGAAAAACCACCACTGTCGTTAACTTGGCTGCTGGACTCGCCCGTCAAGGTTATCGTGTCATGGTGTTAGACCTGGACATCCAGGCCAACGCCACACATATCTTGTATCGTCCTCTGGAAGAGGATGAACCCAGCCTCGCCGAAGTGTTGTTGGAAGACGCCAACCTCGATGAGACCATCTTTGAGAGCAACTCTCCGGGTGTCTGGATATGCCCCAGCGGAGAGACCATGGTGCGTGTGGACCTCGCGTTGGCGGGCGTGCTTGGCCGCGAAGAGGCGCTGAAGCGCGCCCTCGAAGACAGCGAAACAGCCTCAACCATGGACTTTATCGTCATTGACACCTCCCCCTACCTGGGGCTGCTTACGGTCAATGCGTTGGTTGCTTCGGACCAAGTCATTGTCCCTGTTAGCTGCGAGTACTTACCCATGTTGGGGCTCAAGCTCTTCTTGGGCACCATCCGAACCATCCAACGTCGCCTCAACAGCGGACTCAACATATTGGGCTACCTGCTCACCATGTACGACCGACGAGAACGCATCACCTTTGATGTGGAACGCACGATGAAGAACCACTTCAAAGAGCTCATCTTCTCTCGCCCCATTCGTATCAACACCCACCACAAGGTGAGCCCTTCCCGACGACAAACCATCTTTCAGTACGAGCCTCCCAGCGGTCGCGGCGTCGAAGATTACACTCGCCTCACGCGAGAAGTCTTGCAACGTTTGGAGCTTCCCGAATCCGTCGAATCCTCCGAAACACCGAACCAGACCGAAACCCAGCCGGACGCACCAAACGAAGCAGCACCCAAACAACAAGAAGAATCCACGGTCGCTGCAGACGTCACCGAATCGCCAACATCCGACACATCAACGACACCCGAAACGTCCGACACCGTCGAGACATCGGGTGACTCTGATGCCTCAAACACCCTAGAGACGGAGCAAGCAGCCGAAGCATCTGTACCGTCAGAGCCTGCTCCTTCGCAGTCAGAGCCACCTTCGACTCCTCCAGTATCATCACCTTCTTCTCCTCAAGCATCTTCCCCCACCAACGCGGAAAGCAACAACGCAGACTCCTCCCCTGCCAAGCCAGACAACAACACCACGTGATCTTTCCTTCGCAACGCCAACTGTTTGAGAGCTAGAGACAAGGAAGGTCATCATGTCCAAAAAGCGAACACTTATCGACGATCCCTTTGCCGATCCATCTCTCTCCACCAAAGAAGGCCTTCTTCCCGAAGACTACAGCGAGGGAACACCCCCTCCAGAGAAGAAGTCCAAGGCATCCTCCAACATGGATGACCCTTTCGCTGATAGCTCAGAGCTTCGGGAGGGAATGTTACCCGGCGACGAGGCCCCTCCCAAGCCGACAAAGAAAAAGGCGATAAAAAAGAAGAAAATGAAACGCAAAGCAGCATCTTCCCAGTCATCGGAATCATCCGGGACAGTGGAAGCTCTGCAAGGAGAACTTCAAGCGTTACAAAAGCAGCTTCATGACCTGGAAGAGCAACACCACTCTGATGAAGAAGAAATGGGCAGCATCGTCCAGGTGCTACAACAGAAGCTCAACAAGCTGGAAGGACAGCTGAACTCTCTGCCAGATCCCAGCGAAGAGCTGTCAAACCTGGAGCAGCAGCTACAAGCTATCGAAGCCAAGCTCCCTGAAGTAGACTCCATCGAGACACCCGACTGGGATGAGCTTCTTCAACCTCTTCGCCAACGCATGGACGCCTGGGAGCAACAAAGCGAACACGCTGCTTCCTCAACCGATTGGCAAGACGAACTGGCCCCGCTCCACGAGCGTTTGCAATCACTGGAGCAACAACAAGAGGCTCTCGACCAGTCCGCCGAAGTCAGCGCCCTGGAAGAGTCCGTTCAAGCACTTGAAGAACGCACTGCTGACCTTCAAGCTCTCCAGCAATCCGTCCAAAGCCTGGAAGAACGCATCGCGGAGTTCGCCGCAGCCGACACAACCGAGGCGTTGTCGGCCCTTGAAAATGACATACAGAGCTTGCAGGAGAAAGTAGACGCACTCCCTGTCGAAACCTGGCGTGAGCCTCTGGAAAACCTGCAAGGAGAGATCGAGGCATTAACCCAGTCGCTGGAGGAGATTCCCATCCAAGACTGGAAAGAGCCCCTTGAGGCCTTACAATCCCGGCTGGATGAGCTTGCAACATCGGTGGAAGAAGCGCCTGGGGAGACTTGGCAAGAACCCCTCCAAGAATTGCAAGATAACCTCCACACACTCCAAGACAAGCTTCAGGAGCTCTCCTCCAACGTTGAGAATGTCCCAAGCACGGACTGGACCGAAGCCGTTGAAGGCCTGCAGACCAAGGTAGATGAGCTTGGAGACTCGGTCGCCCAGATTCCCCACAACAGCTGGGAAGAACCTCTCTCTGAGTTCAAGGAGCAACTGGCCCAATGGTCCGAACAGATAGAACAACTGCCTTCGGAAGACTGGTCGGAAGCCATCCAACAGCTTCAAGACGACATCACCCAGCTAACATCACGCATCGACGAGCTACCTACCGATGATGGGAACGAAGCTATCACAGAGTTGGAAGGGCAGCTTTCCCAACTGGTTGCCCGGTTCGATGATCTCCCCACCCAGGAGCACAGCGAAACCCTTGAATCCTTACGTGGTGAATTGGACAAGCTCACAGCCACCGTACAAAAGCTCCCCTTGGACTTTTGGAACGAGCCTCTCTCCGAGTTAAAGGATAGCCTCGCTCAGCTATCCGACCGTCTGGATGAGCTGGAAGAACAACAAAACACAGAGCCTCAGGAGCCCTGGAAAGAGCCTTTGGAGGCCTTGGAGGCAGAGCACAAGTCTCTGGCCGAAGCTGTTGAGGAATTGCCCCTTCAAGCCTGGGAAGAGCCGCTCTCCCATGTGAAAGAGCACGTTGAATTGTTGGCCTCCACGCTCGACGACTTGCCGCTGTCGTCGTGGGAGCAACCCGTCGACGAACTTAAGAAGCAGGTGCAATCCCTCAACGACCGCATCGACATCCTTGATTCGGACGACACATCCGAAGCCATGGTCGCCCTTCAGAAAAAGCTGGACGGCCTGGAATCGCTGATGGGTGACCTTGCCGAAGCGGACGCAACGGAGGCTTTGACTTCCCTTCAAAGCCAGCTGGACGATCTCAAAAAGCAGGTTGAAGGCCGGTCGCTGGAAGGCGTGAAAGCAAGACTGTCTGATCACAGCGAAAGCCTGGAAGCACAGGCTGAAAGCCTGGAAGCACAGGCTGAAACCGTTGCCTCTGTGGAAGAGCAACTCGGCGCACTCAAGATCCAAGTTGAGGGTTGGTCGCTCGACGATATTGAGTCAGAGCTAACCAAGAACAGTGAAACGCTAGAAACGTTGGTGTCTTCGGTCGCCTCGATCAAGGAACGTCTTGGAGAGCAAGCTTCAAACATCCAAACCTTGCAAGGGGCCTCTGAACAAGAAGACACAGACGAAGCTTTGGAAGTATTGCAGGCAAAGCTAAGCAGCCTAGAACAAAGCATCGAAAAGCTCTCCCAAAGCAACGAGGAAGAGCAACAAAACAACCTGGAAGACGTCACAGAGCGTCTCACCTCCTTGGAATCGTTGTCCCTCGGCGACACATTGGATTCGCTTCAACAACGGCTGGATGACGTCGCAGCATCCATCACCGAAGAGAGCAAAGCCGAGACCGTTTCACAAGCCGATTGGAAGAAGCTAGAAGAACAACTTGATGCCTTGGAGCACAAAGTAGCAACCGCCGCAGAAGAAGCGGCTGACCAAATAACCTCTACGCCCGAGGAAGTGGAACAACTTCGCGATAGGCTTCAGGCCTTGCAGGAACGCCTGGACACGTTGGAAAAAGCGGAACCTGCCGAGACAACAGCGCCAGTGTCCCTCCCGGAAGAATGGCAAAGCTGGCGCAACGAGTTGGAAACCCGCCTGTCATCGTTGACTTCAGAAACCAAAAGAACAGCCTCCCACACAGAGACAGGCTTAATTTCGGCCAGCCGGGCATCCTTGGAAGGAGCAGGTCCCAACGACAAGATCGCTGTGCAACAGGTGGTCTATCTGGAAGATCGACGAGCTTATCACAAGTACACCCCTGCTATGGTTCTTGTGGGCGTCGTGACTCTCTTAATGAGCGGATTTCTGTCAGGGGTGATGGTGTCTCCATCGTTCTTTGGTGGGTTCGCCAAGTGGCCCTGGCTCATCCGCAAGTTGATTTTCACCATTCCGATTCTTACCTCCGTGTGTGGGTTCTCTGCGTTGCTTTGGCTTGAGAACCAACGACAGATCTTGGAGTCACGGATTTTGGTTCATGAGCGGGACTTTACCAAGAGCACAGTTCCCTTCATTGGCATGCCCCCTACCCTTGTCTACACCGGCCTACGTATCGCCCTCGCGCTCCTGATCATGGTCCAGATCTCACTCCTCACCACCTAACAAACGCTGCGAACCATCCACACCTGAGCCCAACCGACCCCATCCGACAAGCCCCTCTTGCACGACAAGACTCCCAAGTTGCTGCGGCTTGCCTCCTTGACCAAGGTCCCCCCCCTCTCCTCTCCTTCTACATTCTTCTGCAACCTTTCCGTGAACAACGTCTCTCTACCAGCAGCAACAAGCAGGTGACCTGCCGAACCATTTCATGTGTTGGGCCAGTTCATCGCGTACGTGTATCTCCGGCATATCTCTGTCATGACGGTGAACACAGTGAGCGTCACCGACCATCGGTGGCGCTCCCGCTTACTTATCTAGGGTCTGTACAAAGAAACATCATGGGACGGCAGGATGCGTCGTGGAGGGTTGAAGGATGTTAAAGCAACTCAAGAACATCGCACAGCGTTCACTGGGCCAGCAGTGGGCCAATGAGCTTGAGGTCTACACCCAAGGAGCCAAGGCTCGCGAAGAAGGATGGGCTCCGATCGTTCGCAGCATGGCCAGAATTCCCGAAGTTTTTCCCGAATGGGTGGTCGAGCACACCCATGAATTCCGGGTCGTGGATGTTCGTGGACCGGACGAATACTACGGCCCCTTCGGTCATATCGAAGGATCGGATTTGGTACCCATGTACCAACTCCAACACGCTGCAGAGTCATGGGATCGCCAAAAACCCATCGTCCTGGTTTGTCGTTCGGGAGCACGCTCTGGACGCGCCGCCCTCCTTCTGGAACAAATGGGCTTTGAGTCAGTAGCTTCCATGGCCGGTGGGATGATGCGATGGAGCAGCCTTTGTTATCCCATTCCCCTCTAAGAGCTTCTCTTCCCACTTCGACTTAGGAAGCGATTTGTTTCCTTAAGACGGTCTGCAACAACTCCACGTCATCACGGTCAGAGAGCAGAAACTCTTTCTCTTTGAGATACGCTGCGATTGGCTCGGGCAGGCTCACGAGCACGTTGTGCACATTCGCCTTCGAGAGGTCCAAATAGGACAAGTTGGGCAGCGAAAGAACAAAGTCCAACGAGTCAAGAGTCATGGCGCTGAGTGTTATTTGCTCAAGTCCAACGAGCTTTTGTAGGCCTCGAAGATGAGGAGTCAGCCCAGGACCTGCCCAGATCAGTCTTTCCAGGTTGGTGAGTTGCTCCAGGGAGCCTTCGTCCATCCATCTCCCTTCCCAAGGTGGAGCATGTCTCCACTCCAAGACCTTCAGCTCTTGCAATAGCTCCCAGTGCAACGGGCGAATGCCTCGAACATACAAGCTCTCCAGAGACGTCATGGGTGCCACCGAAACAACACCTCCCAACGTAGACTCAGCCTCCCATCTGGCATGACGCACATGACCCAGATTCACCAAAAGATCTTCCACAGGTTCATCCCAGGTCACATCACACAAACGGATGGTATGAAGTTCGGGCAGTTCAGGGAAAGGCTCTCTCAAATGAAAATGAGAGAGAGAGAGTTCACGCAGCAATGGCAAAGACGAAAGCCATCGTGTCGCTGGAAACTCCATGCCCTCCAAGCCGGACCACTCCAACGCTCGCATAGACTGCTCTTGCATGGCTTCTGCGATCGCATACCACATGCGCTGTGCTTCGAGCGGATCGTACATCAACTCTGCAAACAAATCGGGGTCAAAGTCGCCGTCAATATGGGAGTCGTCGTACCAATCCGCAGGAAAGGACTCACCTTCCCAGGGCCATTGGTCCAGACGCAACGACAAGCTTCGGGCGAGCGGCCAGGCCGGATGCTCCCGGTGCAACGAAGAGAATTGGCAGGACGTTGAGGGCCACTGCGCCAAGGTTTGCTGCATCTGAGCAAGCGCCCTGCTTCTCTCTTCCGGCTCAGAGATACGCTCCAGACATTCACAGATGGAGGCAAACGCCATCACGGAAGGACCCGTCATGGCCCATGAATCCAATTCCACAAACAAAGACATGCACCATCCTACTTTTGAAACCAAACCATCACTTCCAACCGTTGGGTTGCACTCCCCAACAGGGTACTGGCTCCTCGTGTCGTATCTTGACCCAATGGGATTCATCCCCAAGAATACGGACGCAGCGTTGTACTCGATTTTGCTGAGGATGCAAATATGTTTCTGGAAAGCCTCCTGGTTTTTCAGAGCAATGACTCACCCCTACACAGGAACCTACGATGCAAAAGTACCAACTCGACATCACCGACTGGGAACAATTTAATGCCATAAGAGGCCGTGTGTTCGGAGGGAGTGCCTTTGTATTTGTGACCCCAGAAAAAGACCCTAAGAAAAACCCCCAAGAGAACGAACCCCTCCTCCAACCCGGCACCTATCCAGCGTTTGGTGTATCTCCGTTTGTCCTACCTGGCGTCACCGTAAAACCAGAGCCGCTCCCAACCTTCTCCCAGACCGTTCTTGTGTGTGACAAGGCGCTGTATCAGGAGAACAAAGACTCTGTTCATGTGTTCGTATGGCAACCTGACCAGAAGGAAGAAACCATCACTCTGACTGTCACTCGCCACAGTGAGACCGTTCAGAAACGAGAGGTTCAACTGGACAGCAACGGAGCCGGCACGCTGACCTTGTCTCGTTTGACAGCGGGGGATTACAAGATCATCCATGACGTCGATGGATTGGGCATCCATTCCACAAGCGCAGACGCGACATGTAGCTTCGCAGTCGCAACCTACCGACTGGCGCCTCTCACAGCCTCCCTCACATCCAGCGCACTTCACCCCCAAGGTGATGGCATGGATGTCACATTGTCCTTGCAATCGTTTGGAACCCCAACCCAAGGGAACGTTCGCGTGCAAGTTCGGGAAGGAGAATACGGCCCGAGCACCGCCCTAGAAGCTCTCGCGACAGACGGGCTGATCGAGATATCACTGAAAACCAAGAACAAGGAAACGTTGTTTTTGGACCTTCAACTTGTAGACAACTCCACACACACAGCCACGGTCCCATTGTTGGGTAGCAGCCAAGACGAGAGAACCCCCACCACCCTCTCCACCTTGGGCCAAAACGTCACAGGAACCCTCACACCGCAAACCAACGCAACCCCCGTTCGAGGGATTTACCTGAGCCAAAGCGGCAACCAAAACACACCCTTTGCGGTGGAGCGCATCGACACACAACGGATCAAGTTTACGGCGAGGGAATCTTGTACACACGTCATCCTGCTCCAGCTTGCTCCCAAGGATCGAAGAGACGCAGAAACCTCCCTAACGCTGGGAGGCGTTGTCCAACAAGGAGACCTCGCCCCCATGGAGTCGTTGGAGATCTTACAACTGGACGCGATGGAACCTGGCGACACATTGGAGATGAACGTTGTCGCCGATCCAGCCACTCTCTTTCTGTTGGGGGCCTTTGTGAAAGAAACCCCTTGGGAAGGTTGGTCGTTTGCTCTTCCCCCAAGCCCCTTCCAACCCACCTTGCAAGCTCCTGAACAAGCCTCACCAGGAGAAAGCATTACTCTGACCGTAGAGAACCTGGCTTCTACAACAGAAACCTCCGTCTACATGGTGGTCAAAGACGCCAGGCTCGGCTCCAACGAATCACCCGCTCTCCAAGTCGCCGGGCAACTCAAAACATGGATCCAAGAGACCTCCAGCGAGTTGGAAGTGGGTCACGTACAGGAACAACTTAAACAACCCGTCTATGCACTCCGAGGAGGCTTCGATGACGGAATGCTCTACAGCGCGAGCTTTGGCGGTGAGTCTACCACGATGGATATGATGGCGATGGAGATAGGACCAGCATCTGGCTCCTATGGAGAAGCTCCTCCCCCATCCGAAGGCACAGCCGCATCAAACAACCTGTATCAGGCACCACCGGATGTTTTGTTCGCCGGACTCATCCCCGTTGAAGATGGACTGGCTCAACTCACGCTTCCATTGCCCGACGTTTTTGCAACCTACACTGTCAACGTGTTCGCTATCTCACAAGAAAACTGGGCTGACCTGCACGCTGAAGTAAAGGCTGAGAAAGAGACGTATGCTTCGTTGGAGTTGCCTGTCTTTGTCCATCCAGGCGATCAGGTCTGGGGTCGAATCCATTGCGGCGCAGGCTCAGGCTCCCTGGAGGTTTATGTGTTGTGTGATGGAAAACCAGTCACGCTGCATCACAAAGACCAGAGCGCCCCTCACTCCATGAAGCTGGATGCCCAACAGGTCACGCTGCGCTTTCCCGCTGACGTGGGTGAGTACCAAGCTTTTGTTACGGATACAGCGACAGGACACACAGAGACCGTCTACGGAGAGGTTCAGACGATTGGGACGTTGGTGACGGAGCATCGCACGCTGCGTTTCTTGCAATCGGGTGAACGCATCTCCCAGAGAGACGAGCAAGACATTCTCTCGTTGCGGCTTCTACCAGGTCTGGAACAACCGTTTAAGCTCCTTCTTGATGCCACATCCGATTACACCCACATGTGCTGTGAACAAACGGCAGGGAAGATGTTGGCGGCCATTGCCATGTACACCTTCGCCGACGATCAGGAGACCCGCGACAAGGCAGAATCCATCGTGTTGACAGGCACCGAACGCATGGAGACCATGTGGCTCAAGGGTCGTGGTTTTCGAATGTACCCCAACTCTCCGCCTGAACCCAACGCATATTGGGGTCCTCTCGCGTCTAACTATCTTCGTTATGTGGCGCTGCTTCAAGAGATCGAGCCGGATGGCTGCAGCCCCGCTCTGATGGAAGCTGTGGAAGCATGTCTTGTGATGGCGAAAGACACAGCCAAAGGATACAAGCAGACTTGGCCGCCTGAAAAAGCCAGAACACCCGAACAAGCCTACGCCATGTTCCGGTTCGGTCAGGACGAAGCAACCCAACAGCGCGCTCTCCAGTGGGCCGATCAACAAGCCCGAAAGCTCCTGGACACCAAACCCATGTCTACCAGCTTGATGCCCTGGATGTCGGGCGCTGTGGGGTTCCGCACCCAGGATGCCTACCTCGCAGCGACTCTGTTTGCAGGCGGACAGGATGAACATCGAGACAGCGCTCTTCGCCTCACCAACCGAGTGGTGGACGCTCTCGATGAAAACGGTCGCTTGTACTCCACAACGGACTCTGTCGCTGCCATCGCCTTGTTCCTCGCCCTCAACAAGCTCGGACTCCTGGACAGACCAGGTCATGTTCGGCTGGATCAACAAAGCTTAAGTCTGGAAGAGGCGCTTCAGTCCCCCCACCAACCCAGCGAGATGGAATGCAGTAGCGGCCTTGTTCTGGTGGAAGTGGTTCGGCGTCATGAGGAAAGATGGGACGCTTTTTCCAGTGACGTCCCTCTCTCTGTCCATCTGGAACAAGAGGGAAAGACGGTGCAACGCTGCGCCCCAGGCGAAACGCTCACTCTCGTGGTGGAGCTGACGCAGGGTTACCACGACGGTGATTTGTTGTGGGTGTGTTTGCCAGACTCCCTGGCTCGTTTGTCGGGTGGAGGCCAGGTCAAACGATTTTCGGTGGACTTTCAAGGAGAGTCGCACGTCCGCGTTCCTTTGGCCGCCGTCGCTCCCACAGGCGTCGATGGCGATGAACTTCTCTCTCACCACTACGCCGTTTGTGTTCGCAACATGTTTACCCAGGAACGTGTCGGCAACCCTGGATTGCTTCGAGTCACTGTGGCTTGACAAGCCCCCTCATTCTTCCTAACTATGTTTCCACTTCCATGAACGCAATGTCCCATGTTTCGTGTGACACATTGCAACACACCTTTGTGAAATTGTAGACCCTGATTGAATATTGACGTTTGTCATTCGTCCGAAGGGTGAGCACTCTGATTCGCCAAACGATGATAATCACCAACAGTGACCCCAACCCCCACAACTCTCTTAAGGAGAAAATCATGAAACGAGTTCTTTTGAGCCTCTGTACCCTGACCGTCGCTATGGGCCTCGCCCTCTCCGCTCAAGCTGCCCCCAACGCCAAATGTGCGGCCATCGCCAAGCGATTTGCCGCAGCCAAGGCTGCTTTGGGAGGAACCACCGCTGCACTCAAGGCTTGCAAAGACAAGTTCAAGCGCACCCACCTCCTCCGATGCCGCAAGCAACGCGCTGCTCGTAAGGCTGCTGCCGAGCGATTCACCCGCATCGCACGCTTCCACCGTTACTGCAGCAAAGGCTGCAAAGGCTTGGCCAAGCGTGTTGCAGGTATTGCCAAGGCCCACGGCGCAGCACTCAAAGTACTCTTGGCTTGCAAAGCCAAGCACAAGCGCACCCACCTCCTCCGCTGTCGCAAAGAGCACAAAGCGGTCAAGAACCTCCGCAACGCTCTTAAGACCGCAAGTCGTCGCCTTCAAGTTTGCCGCGGTGGTTGCAAGTTCCTCGTGAAGCGTGCTGCTGCTGCTGCTGCTGCCTACAAGGCTTGCCGCAAGAAGAACAAGTGGACCGGTCGTGTTCGCTGCCTCAAGCTTGGCAACGCTGCCAAAGCTGCGAAGAAGCGCGCCAAAGCTTGCATCCGCTTCAAGTAATCACTCCCCTTTCCTCCCCCATCTGTCCAAATCCTGGACACCCCATTCTCTGATCTGGACACCCCACGTTTCCCCCTGACACCCCACTTGCGCCTTTCACAGCATCAAAGCACTGCACCATAAAGGCTTTTCCTTTCTTTCAAGGTTGGCATTTGTCTTGAACAAGGAGCTGTCGTCGGACACGCGACGACCCGTTCACTCAGACAGAACCTGTGGAGGAAAGACCCATGCGCAAGAACACCAGCCGAGACTCTCTCTTTTCGCAAACCCACCTGACTCCTGGAGATGAGGGCGTCCATACTTCAGGTACGCTCCTGTTGCTCCAACAACCTGGCTGGACCCGTCGCATGTACACTCGCATGTTGAAGCAAAGTGGTTACCAGGTGTGTTGCGTCAACAACGCCTGGGAAGCCATCCAATGTTTGTCCCACGCTTCCTTTGATCTGGTGTTGTTGGATCTGGATCTACCCAACATCCACCCGACGACATTGATGCAAGAGATCCGGATGGATCGCGGCCCCGTTCCCTTTGTCTTGCTGTCCCAAACAGAGATTCCACAAGAGTACATGAAGACCCTCGACATGGGCACGGCTGGCTTCTTTGTTCAGGGCTCCCCCCTGTATCGACTGCAGCAAACCATTCACGAGACGTTGCACACCCAAACCCCCACGAGCCGGTACAAGCAACGCCTGGAAAAATTGCAAGAGCGCTTTCACCAGAGCATGAGCCGAAGCCACGCTCCCATTCGATGCACGATGGCTCGGTGCGCTTGCTAGGTTGTATCGGGCTTGTATTGGGCTGGAAGAAAAGAAAGCGGGGAAGAGAAGGGAGAAAGAGAGATCAGGCTTTGGTTCCGTACCAGAGACCGGCTTGCATATCACCCTCAAGGCAGTACTGGACTTTTCGTTCCCAGCGTTCGTGCAGGTATTGCAAGTCTTCTTCAGAGAAGTCTTTGAGGAACTCGCTGCGGTTGGATTGAAGCATACCTTGTTCAGCCCGCAAGATCTCCACAAACTGTGTGCTCCAGTTGTCGCTCACCACGTCGACAAATCCTGCGTCGCGAAGCAAGTCTCCATACGATTCAACGTCGAGCAAGTGGTACCCAGAGTTACGAACGTAAGTTTGGAAGCCTTCAGAGCCTTCTCCAACTCCTTTCGCGTAGTCCGAGATCATGATGTGTCCACCAGGCTTTAGCCAGCGCTGCAGCTGGACGAACAATTCGTCTTTGTTGGGAACATGAAGCAGGGTGTCACGGCTCCAGATCAGGTCAAAGTGGTTCTCAGGCCACTCCATATCACGAACATCCGCCAGCTTAAAAGAGACGCTGTTGTAGCCGTTCAACTTGGTACGTTCGGACGCGATCTCCACCATAACGGAAGAAAGATCAACACCCACAACCGTTGCTCCCACTTTGTCCGCCAGGTAGAACGCCGCGCCGCCAAGACCGCTTCCGATATCCAGAACCTTCGCTCCTTGAGGAAGATCCAGGCGCTCAAAAAAGGACTTGGTCAAACCCAAACCGCCAGAACTCACAAAGCCATCACCAAAGATTTTTTCGTACCGAAGAATGCTATGACGGCTGTACTGACCGTTGTTGTCGTAATTGGAGGACATCATCATCTCCCTCACTTCTCCCACGCGAAGAACCCAGGCCTTCCACAACAAGGAAAACACACCAAGGTCCGTTTGTTGGATGAGAAGCGGTAAGTGTTGAGCAGAAATGGGAGCCGGAAGCCCGGCTTTACAAGTGGGGGGGATTCTAACGGCGATGCCCTCAGGTTTCAACCTGTTTTCAAAAGGAGGAACAGGGCGAGCCAAAGCCACGGAGACAACGGAGGAACGACTACTTATTCAGGGGAGAGAACGGAGACAAAAACAAGGCCACCAAACCACCCGCCAACGCAAGAAGCAGCAGGATCCACCAGATTCCACCGCCGCCCTTCTTCTCAGGAGTTGTTGGCTCAGCCTTCGCGACTGCAGACTTTGCGGAGTCCTTCTTCTCGGGCTTGCTGGTCTTGGAGTCCTTGCCTTTGGCTTGCAGAACTTCGTCTTCAGCAGGCTCTTCGACGCTCTTGTCTTTCGGTTTGTCTTCTTTGGTTTGTGTGTCTTTCTTCTCTTCGACTTCCTTTGGAGCTTCGGCCTTGGTTTCCTTCTCCTCGGATTTTACGTCCACGCTCTCATGAGCTTCTTTCGAATCTTTCGTGGGAAGAGACTTGGATTGGGCCTTGGTCTCCTCGGGTGCGTCTTCGGCGCTGTCTTCGCCACGAACAGGCAACCCTTTGGAGGCCCCTTTCTTCTTGTCGGAGCGCTTACGAATGGACCCATCGCCGCTGTCATTGCGACGTCGCAGACGCTTGGATCCACCTCGACGTGGCTTTTCTTCTGTGGTCTCTTCTGTTGTCTCTACGACTTCATTAGAATGAGAGACCTCCGGCTCCATGGGACGCAAGCGTCCGAACCGACCCGAACCTTGACGGCGAGCCTTGGGGGCATCGTCCTTGTCGCTGCTGCGCTCGCGACGTCCTGATGTGGAATCAAAGGAGCGGTCTTCCCGCCAGTTGCGTTTGCGGCTCCGACGGGAGCGCTCCAAGCCGAAGTGGCGGCTGATATCTTCTTCCAGGTTGCGACGGATTTCGTGTTTGCTCAAATCATCGGCATAGATCTGGGCAAACACATCAATGGCACCCTCGTTGAGGGTGATCTCAACTTCCAGGTCCTCGTTCGCAACAAAGGCAACTTCTTCTTCATCGTCCCACTCGACCTCATCGAAGCTATCGCTCTCGGCAAAGAAATCGAGGAGGCTAAACATCGACTCTATCGCGTCATCGTATTCGAGATCTTGCTCCAGTGAAAATTCCAGCTCAGTCATGGGACACCTCGTATCGAATATGGTACAGGTTGGTATGTTGTTTTGTGTTTCATCATGGTGAGACACAGATATAAACACTTCAGACTGAGGTTGCAAACTTCCCATGGAAGAAGATCGCTACAATGTCGAGTTGTACCACCTGACCCACAGGGGAAACCCTGGAGATGTGAGGTTTTATCAGAAAGTATGCCGGGATGCCTCCAGCGTCTTGGAGTTGGGTTGTGGGACAGGGCGCGTGCTTCTTCCTCTGGCTCAACAAGGCCTTTCGGTCACCGGTCTCGACGCGCACCCAGGCATGATTCAAACGTTACAAGCCCGCTTGCAAGAGATGGAAGAGAGCCCTTCCCATCCCGTCAAGCTCGTGGTGGATGACATGCGAACCTTTCAGCTGAGCACCACCTTTGAGCGCATCATTCTTCCATTCAACGGTTTGTTTTGCCTGTTGAACGACGACGATGTGCTCTCATGCTTTCGCTCCGTACACCAACACCTTGCCCCAGGAGGCTCGTTTGTGTTCGACGTGTACGTGGTGGATGAAGAGGAACTGGCCCTGATCGACCCCAACGAGTGGGAGCACCTCACCACCCTGTACGAAGAGCGCCGAACCATTGAGATCTTTGAACGTAGAGAGTGGCAAGCCGAGACCCAACGAGTCGACGCCAGCTACCGCTACCGCATCCACGAAGGAACCGAAGTACGAGAGGAAGAATATTGCATCCCCCAAAGGTATCTGAGCTACTCACAGCTTCGTCACCTTCTTCATCAAGCTGGGCTGCAAGTCACAGGATGCTTTGAAGACTTCCAAGGCAACCTGTTTGAAGAAGACAGCTACCACCTGATCGTTTGGACCAAGGGAATCAGAACATGACAACCATCCCCACCACCCTGCGTGTGATGACCTGGAACATTTGGTTTGACTCTCTCGCTCGGGAGGCAAGGATGCGCGAGGTTCTCACCTACGTCGAAGAGATACTTCCAGAGGTGATTGGATTCCAGGAGTTAACGCAGGAGAGCGCCGAGCAGTTCAACGCTCCCAACAGCATCCTCTCCACCACATACCGCCGCCCTCCCAACGAAGCGGCCGAATTTCAAGGGTACTGGGAGCAGCTCTACACGACACTCCCGGTGGGTCCACGCTCTCGACGAACACCGT
The DNA here is from genome assembly GCA_006226375.1 of Deltaproteobacteria bacterium. GTDB lineage: Bacteria > Myxococcota_C > UBA6777 > UBA6777 > UBA6777 > M3003. The sequence goes on from SBHC01000054.1 coordinate 27,637, forward strand.
ACGAGTGGTCGTACATGGGTCGGGGTCTCTCGGTGCTGCACTGCCCCCAACTGGACCTAGTGGTTGGGGCCACACACCTGGAAAGCATGGACAGCGCGGAGTTCCGTCAAGCCCAGGCCCGCGAAGCGTTTGAGCGCCTCGACAGCTACCAAACGGGCACCGCCATCTTCATGGGCGACACCAACCTCTACGACGACGAAACCCTGGAGCCACTCCCCACAGGCTGGGTTGATGCCTGGACCACACTGTACCCCAATGATCCAGGTTGGACTCGCGACAGCGAGGTCAACAAGATGTTGCGCTACCCTTCCCAGCAACGCATCGACCGCATCTTCATACGAAGCCAAAACTACAAGCTTGTGCAAATGGAGATCCTGGGCCTAACCCCCCTCGATCCTGATGTCTACGACCTCGATCCAGAGCAGCCCATTTATCCCTCGGACCATTTTGGACTGTTGCTAGAGATTAAGCACAAGGCAGACGCCCCCTAGCGAAGAATCTTAACGCTCTTGATCAAAATGGTTTCAACAGGGATGTCCGCTCGGAACCCCACGATGGTGGTTTTTACGTATTGGATCTCTTTGACCACGTCCATCCCTTTGATCACCTTGCCAAACACACAATAGCCCCAGCCATGGTAGCTTTTGCTCTCGTGGTCCAGCATGGAGTTGTCTTTGGCGTTGATGAAAAATTGAGACGTTGCGCTGTGTGGATCTTTCTTTCGCGCCATAGCCACCGTGCCGACCTTGTTCAACAGCCCGTTGTCGGCTTCATTCTTGATCGGCTTTCCGGTTTGTTTCTTCGTCATGCCTGGAAGAAACCCGCCGCCTTGCACCACAAACTCCGGCTTCACACGATGGAAGATGGTCCCGTTGTAAAAGCCTGCTCGGACGTACGCGAGAAAGTTGGCGACCGTATTGGGCGCTTTCTTTCGAAAGAGCTGGATCTGAATCTTGCCTTTGGAGGTGTCCACCTCAACAACCGAGGCTGTATCTTTGCCCTTGATAAAGACCTGTGGAGGAGCTTGAGGCTTGGAAGGGCTCAAACTGTACCAGGCCACACCTCCAACAAGAACCAACACCACAGCCACAATCGCATAACGCATGGATCATCTCCATCCACAACAGGTCCATTCCAGGTTCGACAAGCCCAACCAAACTACACCAGTCAGAAGGCAAGTTCAAACCTCAAGAAGAGAAAGACTTGTTGACAAGATGGTTTGCATTCACAACGATGCTTTCACCCGAGAAAAACCTCCGTACCACATAGACGACAACGCTAGAGCACAACACGAGAAACCAAGGAACGCAGGTAGAAAGATGGCTCAACCTAACCATGGCACCTCCCCCCAAGTTCGACTTGCAACACCAAGCGATCAAGATGCGGTCTGGGAGATTTTCCACCCAGTGGTTGCCAAAGGCGACACCTATGTGTTTGACCCCCAAACCCCCAAGAAGGAGCTGGAGCAACATTGGTTTGCGCCCTACATGAAAACCTACGTTCTGGAGCACAACCGGCAGATCACAGGAACCTACATACTGAAACCCAACTTCATCGGCGCAGGAAGCCACATTGCCAACGCGTCGTACATGGTGCATCCAGAAAAGCAAGGACAGGGAATGGGCCGCATTCTTTGCGAACATTCCATCCAAGAAGCTCAACGCCTGGGATTCTTGGCGATGCAGTTCAACATCGTTGTGAGCACCAACCAGGCCGCCATCGCCTTGTGGAAGAAGTATGGATTTGCCATCATTGGCACCACGCCCAACGGCTTTCAACACCCACAGCAGGGTTTGGTTGACACCCACATCATGTACAAAGAGCTTTAAGAACGATCACCATGCGACGATTCACCGCAATCCTACTGTGTTGTGTTTGCTTCTGTGCAGGCTGTATCGATGTCCCTGTCGAACCACTCCCTGAGGACAAGAAGGTGACTTCAACCATCAGCTCAACCCAGGCTCATTACGGTTGGTCAGTGAACTATCCCAAACAACGCAAGATGTTTTTCATTCACAAGAAGCTGTGGGTGTTTTACTCCGACGGAAGAGACTCTGTCTACCGAACCAGCGACGACGGCCAGTCGTGGAGTTCCCCCACCCTGGCCCACAAGAACGGACACTACGGTCACCGCACAAGCTTTGCCTTTGATGGAAGCTATCTGCACATGGCTCACAACGCTGCTGCAGCAGGAGAATCTGTGGTGTATCGCCGAGGGAAACCCGATGCATCCGGAGCCATCGCATGGTCATCTGAACAAACAGTAGCTACCGTTTCCTCCCAACACAATGTGATGTATCCCAAAGTCATCGTGGATGACCAAGGCTCTCCCTGGGTCTCGTACGTATTGTGCAAAGGAGGACCCCATAACGCGCCCTACGACGCGGTCATCGTCAAGTCCTCGACCAACGATGGGACATGGAGTACAGCCAAAGGTTTCCCCCACAACCTCGTCTCTGACAACCCGGACTCCTACCCTGATGTAACAGGAACACCCATGCGAGAGGGCAAAACCTATTGGATGGTGAACCGCAAAAAAGGCGAGCCCTACCGAGGAAAGCTATGGAACGGATCATCCTGGGGGCAGGAAGAGCACGTGTCACAGGGGGGCGGTTCGTATGGCTTGTTTAACTTGCTTGCTGAAGGAGACACGATCCATGCGACCTATCTGACCCAAGGGGCTCGCTATCGACAGCGCAACCCCCAAACAGGCTGGGGCGAAGAGAAGATAGTGATGCATCGCGCGGGAGGTCACCTTTCGCTCACCCAAGCAGGAACCCAACATATCATAGTGACATGGCTCAACGCTCATACCCAGCAAGTTATGTTTCGGGAAGCCAAGAACAACCAATGGGGTCCGCCCACGTTGGTTGCAGACGAATCTGCCATGGGACTCTCAGGTTCTGAAACCACAAAAGGCATCAACCTGAATACGATGCTATCAGCAACTCCAGATTGGAAGCTAGCGCTCACCTACACCATAGGTACCCAAGCCCCCTTCCAGTTGCGTTTCGTTGGCGTTAAGGCGCCTTAGTTCGAGACACACGCAAAAAGAAGAACAACGGATGATTTCGAGACGAGAGGGAGAGTGTAAAAGAGGAAAGAATTTAGGGGGTAGCGGGGAAAGTGAAGGAGCAAAGGAGAGCTTGTAGGCCCTCTCTCCTTGAGTTACTTCACTTCGATGGCGTTGGCCACAAAGTAGGTTTCGATGGGCTTTCCGTCGGTGCCCACTTCCAAGAAGGTGGAGCTTCCGCCGTTGTGGTAGATCACAGGGTACACTTTACCAGCAGCAACCCCTTTGATCGTCAGCGTAATTTTGCCACCGGAGGGAAAGACACCGCTGGGCGAAGAGGGGTTATCTGCACCACCAGGAACTGTCTTCGCACCGCCAGCATCTACATCGTTGCCGTTCACTTTTGTAATCAGTGCAATCTTCTCGGATGCACCGGCGTCAGCTGCGCCATTGCTGTCGTTGTCAACGAAGGTTCCCATGTTGCTCGAAACAGTTACGTTCGCATCAACAACCAGAGTGATTCGGTACGCTTGCTTGTCCGTCAAGCCCGAGACAGTAAGCTCAACAGTACCATCGGCTGCAATGGAAGAGTCGGTCGCTGGCTCCACAACAAAGGTCTCTTTTGCGCTACCTGTAACTTCCACAGAGCCACCCACAGCGTAGGTTTCGGTGGGTTTGCCATCGCTACCAATTTCCAAGAAGGTGGATTGTCCACCGTTGTGATAGATCACGGGATATACTTTTCCAGAAGCCACTCCCTTCACCGTCAATGTAATGGTTCCATTGCTGGGAAAGATGCCGCTGGGAGCCGAAGGATCATCGGTTCCACCAGGAACCGTCTTTGCACCACCGTTGGCAACCTCTTTGCCATTCACCATGGTGATGAGAGCAACATTTTCAGAAGCGCCAGCATCTGCTGCGCCATTGTTGTCTTTGTCCATGAAGATCCCTGTTGCACCTGAAGCGGTCACATTGGCATCCACAACCAAAGTAATGCGGTAGGCCTGTGTATCCGTTAAGCCTGTGATGGTGTAATCCACAGTACCCAGCGCTGCAACTTGTGTGTTGGTGGATTTGTCAAACGTGATTGTTTCAGGCGTGGGTCCACCACACGCAGGGAGAAGAAGCAAACAGAAAAAAGAGACCATTCCAAAGACAAAAGAACGCATAGAAGCTCCTACTTCATGAATGTTAAGACTCTGCACATCGTATACGGACTAGAAAAAGTCGTACTTGGGCAGAGCCAACGTTCACCCAGCAGGAGGCATACCAACTTTAGAAGAAAGGGAAAGACGCCCAGAACAACAGGTGAACGCCCCTGTTGTTACATTTCTTTCTCAAACAGAAGGAGACACCAAAGACTCTCTTCTTTCAAACATCGACAATCAAGAGACTTAGAAATCCCCTTAATCACAAAGAACCCCTTGGGACAAGCAAGTCCCCTAAGGCTGCGTTCTAAGAACATGCCATGAAGTCCCGATGTATGATTGTCGTTCCAAATCTACTCACGACAAGCCAGCCCACTCGCTGCGAACGAAAACGTCGGACACCACATCAACACAACCTCAACGATACAAGACTGGACGAAGCTACGCTCAACAAGGTTTTGTCCAAAGGCGAGTCAGCCTTTCGCAACAAGGTTCAGCTCCGATTCAAAGCGCTTTTTGACTTCCTCAAAGGGGCGTTTGTCGATATTCCACGATCCCTTAAACGGGTCGTCCAGATCGGCGATGATGAGGTAAAGCAAGTGTGTGGAAAAGGAGACAGAAGCCACCATCCCCATATGCAAGTAGGTGTTGCGTCCACCGATGAGAATCAAGGCCACCACAAGAATCACAGACATCAAAGCGGTCAACCAGCGGAGGCGTGGGGGAAGGGATTGCTTGGCCAGAGACAATCGCTGGGTTCGAAGCGATGTGAGGTCGGCGATCTTGTGCATAATCGCTTGCAGTGAGACTCGATCACTCTCGTTGGTCACTTGGATTTTGTCCACGGCTTTCATCACATCGTACAGCTCTTTGGAGGTATCCGAGCTCATCCAGCCTTTCTTTGTCATCACCGGCCACTCTTCGTTCGCGACAGAGCAGACATATTCATACAGTTGGCGTTTCACTTCGTGAAGCTCTGCCTCTTGGTCACCGTCCACATACACCAAGAAGTCACGAACATCCTCCACCGCGTTTAACTCACCTTCGCAAGCATTGGAGAGGTCGCTGTGTCGGCCAAGAACCGTGACCAACAAAAAGCCTGCGATGATAGCATACAGCAAACCAAAGGTAGAAAAGAAAGCCTCCCATGGAGCGACATCCGAGTTAAAGCTAGAAGGAGCAATCAAGTTGGGAGCGACCACAGTGAGAGCCAGGGCAAGGACCGTTGAAACAATCAGGGGAATGACGGTTCGAAGCACGTTGAGCATAAAGGACCTCCAGCAAAGTATGGAATGTTATCGAGATACGAAGTTTACGACACCATTTACCTTGTGTCTATGGAGGTTGACATAAGGAACTCACGACTTGGGAATTTGAATTCGAAACATTTTCCAAATAGGGGTATAGGTATGATGCAAAAGGTCAACTTGGGCATGTTGGAGTTGGAGGGTCTGTGCAATACGCTGTAGCTTCAGACGAGACATATCTTCCTCCAACTGCAAGAACTGCTCAAGAGTAGTCCCCGGCTGCTTCTTCAGCTTTACAAGTTGAGCTTGTATCCCCTGCATGTGTTTGAGCACAACTTGTTGATGAACATTCACTGTAGAGACAAGCCTACTCCATTGTTTGTGAACTCTACGAACAGTCAGCACAGTATAGGCTACCTGCACGCGAGTTTGTGTTTGGATCGCACGAATCTGCACGTTCTGTTTGTGGATTCCGCCAGAATTCCAAGAGAACACAGGCAAATGGATTCCAAAACCAAACTCAAAACCATTGGGCCATGGAGATTCATTAAACTCATAGGACATCTGAATGAACGAGAGCCAAGGTATGCGTTTCGTTTTTTCAACCCAAAGTTTTGCGTGCTCCATACGATACATACTTCTTAATGTTCCAAGAGTGGGAGAACGTTGAATCGCCCGAGTAACCCACGAAGACACTTGCAACCCCAACAATTGGTTTGGAGGAGGAAATCGCTCCTTTGACAAGCGACATAGACCTTGCACTCCCATCAATTGCATCAACCTCGCTTTGCTTTGTTGATGCTGTTCCCGAAGGCTTTGAAGTTCGTTTTCCTTTCGAAGAACATCCAGTTTCCGAGCAGCCACTCGAAGAACAGTGGTACGTTCAAGGGACTGTCGTTTTTGTTCCCACTTCCAGGCTTGCAAGGCTCGAAGCAGAGATTGTTGTTGAACTTGAACCCGAGCATGAAGCGCTTGTAGCGTATAGTATAACTTTTGTGCCTCTGCGAGAAGTTGATAGGTCTTCGCCCACAAACGTTGCTCCTGAATCCGAGCTTCAGCCCGCGCCTGATCTTGTTTTGCAGCGTAGACAGAAGGAAAAGGCGGATTCCATCGCAGCCGAACGCCGAGTTTGCTGACGTTCCCACTTGCAAGGGCGCCCGAAAGCCCCATCACTCGGAGTTCTGGATTCTCTACAGGAGACAACGTGTTCACGTTGGCCAGGGCTACCTTTTGCGACTGTCGAAGCCAACGTAATGTTGCATTGTGGTGGAGAACATGAAAGACAACAGTTTTCGGCGTTAACCTCTGCACCTTGGGGATAGAGACCTTGTTCTCGGTGTTGGAATTCGCTGGGGAGCTTTGGAGATAGGGACGAGTGTATGAAGCCATATTCATCTGAACTGGGCGATAACAACCCTGAAGAAGCGCTCCGAGCAAAAGCAGAACCCAGAATCGAAAAAAGAACATCATGGACGGCAACCTCCTGGCGAAAATTCAACAAACATCATCTCGCCGGGAATTAATGATGTAGACTGTTCCAGTTGAATCGAAACCGGTCTAACCCATGTCGGTTTGTTTGGAATCGTACGGAACCGCAAAGGGATGGGTTCCAGGACTCCAAGGCCCGTTACTTTGGCGCACTGCATCGATGTTGAACGGAGAGAGGAAACACTCTTCCGGTTCGGAAAGCGCAAGGTTGCCTGGACTTGTTGCCCCACTTGAATGTTGCGGCTAAGAGATTCTTCCAGATAGGCCAAGAGCACTCCATTGTTGTGGCCCACAAGTTTAAGAATCGGAGAACCTTCTTGAACTCTGGTTCCAGGTAGATGAAGAACCTCTTGAATCACCCCAGATGCTGGAGCACGAAGAGTCATATGTTGATGCAGGGCTTCCAGCTTTTTGAGCCGTAGAGTCTGAATGAACCATTGGGTTTGAAGAGGCTGCAAAACCTTCTTGAGCTGGTCTTTGACCTCTGTTTTAGAGCGCGGTTGCACTCGCTTAAGTAAGCCCAGTGCTTGTCTTTGCTTTCTCTTAAAGAGATACAACAAACGGGGCATAGCTTTCGTTAAGACTTGGAGAGAATGTTGTCGTGCCTCAAGGGAGCCATACGTTGCAGTGCGACCAAGATTGTTCTTCCGAACCTTCTGAAGCCATTGAAGCTCTTTGCCTAGCACTCGAAGCTCTGCACGTGAAGCTTTCAATTTGGAAGCTCCGGTCATCCAAGAAGTCTGAGCATCAAAGACAAACTTTTGCAGGTTTGCTTGGAGCGCGACCTGTGACAGTTTAAATCGCAAAGCTTCAGCAACAAGAAGACCTTCCAAACGTTTCTGCTCCATCTTTGCAATGTTCCACTCCATGTTGTGAAGTTGGTCATCCAAACGAGCGATGGTTTGGCCTTTTTTAACGGCTTGACCTTTCTGAACAAGAAGACTTGCAAGCATCCCGTTCATAGGAGCACCCACGACGTAAACGTTGCTCACTGCGTGGGCAGGAAATCGGGCATGGCTCTGTACATAGGTCCACAGCATACATGCCACAGCAACAAGGCACCCAAGCACAAGCCACTGACGCAGATGAAGCAAGCTTCGCAGCCAGATACGCCACCAAGGTTCACGCTTCCAAGGAGGCAAAAAAGGAGTTGAGGGCTCGGAATGGGTCATCTTACAGCTCAACCGTCGTTTCTTGCATCATTAAGCTAACCCCAGAGACATTCGGAAGGCTCCGAATCATAGTGACGATAGCATCGGAATAGGTAGCCTCATGCAATTTGAGTTGGTAGGCATATTCCAGGGTGGAGCCTTGCGCAACTTCCCTCAAAGCGACCAAGGCGTAGCGTTTGCAGCTACCTTGAAGAATGGATGCGATCTCTTCCATCACTTCAGGTTGTGGAGTTATCGAAAACCTTAAAAGACCATCGAAGTGTTGGCGTGACCCAAGAGGAACAAAGCGAAGATAAAGAGCCGCAAGGCAAAACAAGGCTGTTCCTGAAAACGCAAGGGCAAACGCTTGAATACCGGTCGCGATACCAATAGCTAGGGAGGCAAAGATAAACACGATATCACGGGGGTCGCGGAGGTTGGTACGAAATCGAATAATGGCAAAAATACCAGCGATCCCCAACCCTCGGGCCAGGCTGTTGCCAATGGCAAACATTAACATGGAAGACAAAATGCTGATCAGAGCGAGAGACTGAAACAAAGCTCTGGAGTAGGACATTCCTTGATAGGTACGTTCATAGGTGATGGCAATCACTTGGGCCAACAAGAAAGCCAACAAACATGAGAGAAGAACAAGCTGCCATGGAGCTTGTTGTGTCATCTGGGAATTTAGGGAAAAAAACTCCATTGCATTCATCCTCGGCAACAGTGTGAAGCTCCAAAAAGCAAAGCTTTGAGAAGCCAATCGTTTTGCAAAGCAAGGAGGCCCACCTTGCCGCCCATCGGATCCGGTGTATTGGTCTTACAAGAAGGGCTTGGTGACACGGTAATCAAAAGGAGGAAAGTACGCTTCCAGTCCATATTGAACGGCAGTTGAATATTTGGAGAACCCCCGACGCTGCAACCCAAAATACTGGACCAGATCATACATCCAGAGGGGAGCCTGGTTCGCGAACTTCAACTCCAGTACTGTCGCGCGCTGGATTCCCATCACTGTAGGATCATCGAGAGAGATCCAACCCCGCTCGTCGAGGGAGAGTTTGTACCCTCGAGGAAAGTGCCCGAGCAAACATCGATCAAACGTCACCCGTGCATAATCATCGATTTCACTTTCATAGGCCTCACGAGCGTACTGAACCATCATAGATGGACCAACTTGGTATCTTTGGCAGAGGTCCATAAACTCAATCATCACATCCACATTTCGACTGTTCTTATGAACCAACAAACGCTCACTGTTCGGCTTGTGATGCGCCCAACTTGATTCATGAACCTGGACGCGCCGCTTGTGAATCACGCCTTTGATTTTGCGCTTAATCTCAAAAAAAATGGGGCCATCGCCTTGGGTTCCGTACGTTCGAATTCGCAGCTTCAAACGATTGAGCGCCTTTTGCTCTTTGGCACGATGAAACGCCAAGTTTGGAGAGTCGAGATAGAGACTTCGGATGATGTAACCCGAGTTTTCTGAGTGACGAGTGAATGTATCTGGATGGGTATAACAAGCAATGTAATCTCGAATGGGCTGAGACAATGCTTCAGGGATCACATACTTGTATTCAAACCTCTGGAAGTCGAGTTGCACGATTCCGCTCCTTACGATTCTACGAGTCAAAAGCAGGTAGAGCGAATTCCTATAGATTGGACTCACCAGGAGTGGGGTTCGCAAACGACTTCCACTCCCCACCTCCATCTTCAGAACGACCCCAACTCACATCGTCTTCTTGAGGAGGATAAGTGACAGTGTCAAGAACCTGCCCCTCTGAGGTTTGCAACGTTAAAGTTTCACCCTCGGCCGATAGCTTAAAGTTGGCGCGACCCTCTGTTCCACTGTCATCGCAGACGACTTGAAGAAACCCTTTTCCTGGAATGACAGCATTCGCTGGGAAGTCCCATACTTTTCCGGAGTTGGAGTCGATGAGTTGGAGACCCTTGAGGCTGACTTCGCCTTCGGAAGGGTTGTAAATCTCCAGCCAATCGGCAACACCTTTTACGCTGTGTTTTGCTGATAGCTCATTCAGCTTGAGGTTCACTTGTTCGACAGCTCCTCCACACCCCAAGCTTCCAGAGAGAGCCATCACAGCAAGTACGAGCTTCCAAAATAGACGATACATCTTACCCCCTGGCAATAAAAGTTTCCAAAAGCATCTTTCAACTTTAGAAGTATAGAGGGAAGCCAGGGGAGAGTCTGTTATCAAAGTGTTAATTTATGTTGCGTTTTGTAACATCTGGAACACGACGTTACTTTATCGGCCACTGCGTTTGAAATAGAGCTCCACCTTCTTGGGATACGCCACAAGAGACAACCCCTCGATGACGACGAAGAATACGCTGAACAATGGCCAAGCCAAGACCTGTACCTCCCCGTAGATCTTCGGAGTCCTTCGCGTAGCTTACAAAAGGAGCAAAGATCTCCTCTCTCCGTTCCACTGGAATACCATCGCCATCGTCGCGAACTTCTATGTATGCGTGTCCATCCTTTTCATAAGCTTCAAGCACAACAAGACTTTCAGCGTGACGCGCAGCATTGCGAAGCAAGTTCTCAATGGCACGTTGAAATTGTCTTCCTTCGACATGAGCGACAAGATGGGCCTGGCCCTGCAAGGTAACATGGATCTCGTTGGGGACATCTTCGCTCACTTGCTCAACGAGTTGCTCCAATATTGGATGGAGCGAAAGATCTTCCGCTTGCAAAGAAGGAGAATCAGCTTCCAACCAATTAACCAACTCTACACTTAGCTCCTCCAGTTCATTAAGATCAACATCAAGCGCATCCATATGCCGTTGTTGAGCTTCTAAAGACCTTGCAGATTGTAGCAGCGCCAAGCTAAATCTCATCCTTGACAAGGGTGTTCCCAATTCATGAGAGACCGCCTGTAGAAGTTCTTCTCGATCCTCAAAAAGCTTTTGTATTTGTTGAGTCATGGTATTGAAGCTTCGCGCAAGGAGACCGAAGGCATCGTGGCGTCCTTCTTCCACTTTGACATCCCAATGCCCTTCACTTAGCGCCTTTGTTCCTTTTTCAAGGCTGCGAATTCGCTTGGCAATGGGAGCAATCAAAATGGCAGAAAAAATCAACACGGTCAGACACAGCAGCAACACATGAAGAAGCAGATCTCGACCGGGTGGACGGGGTGGCACGACGGGTCCAACCTGCAAAACACCGTGGGAAACAGGAAGGTAAAAGTAGAGACCATCTTTCCTTTTCTTATGAGAAACAAGGGAAACCACTCCTCGAAGTGGAGCCGTTTGCAAAGCTTTTGTATGCTTGGGAAGAGAGGGCAGAAGCTTAAAAGGGGTGAGAAGAAAACCTTCTCGCTTTTTGAGCCAGTCTTGGCCTTCAGAGAAAGATCTCTTCTCCAACTCTTGTCGAATCAGAAAGCCACCCTTCCCAAGAACACGTTCGGCGAGCTCTGTCACACGATGCCCCCCCCTTTTGGGGAGAAACAGAAAAAGAAGAACAAAGCTCGCGGCAATCGACAGAAGAATGCCGAGGCTGGTTTTGAAATAAAGCCGCTTCATATCCGCTCCACCACCAAATAACCCGTTCCACGAATAGACTTTAGAAACTGTGTCGAGCCTCCACTGTCACGAATTTTTCGACGAATTCGAGAGATATGGATATCGATCACCCGGTCCAGCCCGTTGTAGGGTATCCCACGAAGAGCCAGGTATAATTCTTGCCGTGTGACGACCTCCCCTCTTCGAGAGACGAGATACCAAAGCAAGTCAAACTCAGCAGTCGTGAGTTCGATCCGTTGTCCTCCAACGCGAACCTCTCGGTTGGGAACTGAAACAAAGAAGTCACCAATCTCTACATCCTCAAGAACTACTTCTGCTTTGGGTTGTTGAGTTTGTGTAGAGTAATTCAACCTTCGCAGTAAGGTGCGAACACGAGCCAACAACAAACGAGGCTCGACAGGCTTGGCAACATAATCGTCTGCACCAAGTTCCAGCCCCACGATCTGATCCACGTCGGTTTTCCGCGCAGTAAGCATCAAGATCTGGCCGGGATAGTCTCTGCGAACCTCACGACACACTTCAAGACCATCCGCTCCAGGAAGACCAATGTCCAAGATCACAAGATCCGGTGATTGCTCCAAAATAGTAGGAATGGCTCGATCCCCACGACGCTCTAAGGTGATCTGAAAACCTTGAGCGCTCAAGTATTCTTGGAGCAAATGCCCCAACCGTAGATCGTCTTCGACTATCAATATGCTCGTATTTTCCACAACAAACTCCAATGCCTGCTCTTCGGGCTCGCGTAGGTTGTCTCATCCTCCATGATAAGAGTTCCCCCCCAAAAATGCTGTTTCATCTTTGTAGAGAATTGTTGCGTTGCAAGTACTATCGCAACAAAACTATACAATTCTATACAATTCGGAAACAGACGCGAGACCTTGAATTTTTTATACATAAAAAGGAGCGCTGCAACACTTCGACGGCCTTCTTCTAAAAGGAAGTAACAACAAAGGATGGTTCTTGCGATGAAAAAACATGTTTTAAGACGAGCAAGTAGGCTTGTATTTGTCTTTGCGTTTGTATCTCTCTATTCTTTTGCATGCGGAACACCTCCCGCCGGCAATGAGAACAACACAAACGTGAATGCAAACACAAACGGTGGAGGCCAACAAACAGTCCGGCCTGAAGGATGGTCAGAAGCCAGCCATGGCAAGGATGCAAAAGCCGATTACGACAAAGTCTTCTCTCTTAATCAAGTTCATCGTCTTGATATCACCATCAAAGCCGATAACTGGAAAAAAATGTTCGATAACATGAAGGAGATGCTAGGAGAGTTTGGTCAAGGGCAAGGAAACCCTGGCGGAAACCCTGGTGGAAACCCTGGTGGCGTTGGACCTGGCCCTCAAGATATGAATGCCCTGCTTGAAGCTTGCAAAGGAAAGAAAGCAGGAGATGCTTGCAAAGCAACCATCAACAATCAATCCTTCCAAAGCATCTGCTCTCAAATCCCCTTGGGTGGCAACGATCTGCTTTGTGCCCCTCAAGGCGGCGGCCGCCCTGGAGGACAGCCTGGAGGACAACCTGGGGGACAGCCTGGAGGACAGCCCGGTAGCCTTATTCCAGAAGAACCAATCTATGTCCCATGCACCTTAAAATATAATGGAAAAACGTGGAACTATGTGGGCATTCGATTTAAGGGAAACTCCTCCTTAAGCTCGGCTTGGCGTGGTGGAAGCTACAAGATTCCATTCCGTTTGAGTATGGACAAATTTGAAGATGACCAACCCTCCACAAAAAACCAACGCTTCTACGGATTTAAAAAGTTATCCTTAGGCAATGGTTTCAGCGATGATTCCTTGTTGAGAGAAGTGATCGCAGGTGAGCTTTTTCGGGATGCAGGCGTCCCGGTCGCTCGTGCAGCGTTCTACCGACTCTTTGTGGATTATGGAGAAGGCCCCAAATACTTCGGTCTTTACACGATGGTAGAAGACCCAGATGGCCCCATGTTAGGAACACAATTTGAAAGCTCCAAAGGAAACTTGTACAAACCCGAAGGAACCGGCGCAGATTGGACAACCTTTAATACCGCAGGCTTTGTCAAAAAGACCAACGAAGAGAAAGCAGACTGGACCGATGTAAAGACAGCTGTAGAAACCCTACACAGTGACCGCACTGATGCTGCAGCATGGAGAGCTAGTTTTGAAAAGATCTTCAATGTGGATGGGTTTTTGCGATGGATTGCAATGGCGACTCTGATGGTACATTGGGATACCTACGGTGCCATCGCACACAACTATTACCTGTATGCAGACCCCAGTAAGAACAATCAAATACAGTGGATTACATGGGATCATAACATGGTGATGTTAACAACGAACCAAGGTTCGAGAGCTACAGCATTGGGGCTTCCCAACGTGGATGGTTCACGATGGCCTTTGCTCCGCTATGTCATTGATGATCCCCAATACCGAAAAACCTACAACAAGTATGTTGCAGAGTTTGCTCAAGGTCCCTTTTCCACCAACAAGGTAGTGACCCGCCTGAAGGAACTCCACAACATGATTAAGCCTTATGTTACCGGAAAAGACGGTGAACAAAAAGGATACACACAGCTAAGCAGTGAGCAAGCCTTCAGCACGTCTGTAGACACATTAAGGCAACACATCGAAGCCCGACAAAAAGCCGCCGAGGAGTACCTCAAAAATCCCTAGCCCCAACATCTAACGATGAAGGTGGATGCAGACAAGAACGCAAACCTTCCAAGACTTGCAGGCCAGCCGCCTTGCATCCCCGAAGAAGCCCACGTTATTTTCCTTGTTTCTCTCCTGAAGTGTTGCACTCTGACTCCTCCATCATTCGCCCTTCTTACTGATGGAGGTGTTCTTTGTTTGCTTCTTCCATCCTGCATCACGCAACAATCCATCCATTCAAATAACTATTACAAACGAGAACCTACATTTTTCTTTTTGGGAACCTGGAGCCTTGTGCAATTTTTCAATATTCAGAAGGCAAGGTAGGTGTAGACAGACACAGCCGGGAACAATCCCAGAGCGACCATAGCTCGCTGTACATTCATTTCCCCTACCTATCCACAGGAGTTACTCATGTCACCGAACGCCACAACACGCTACTTTCGAGGTTCTTTCTTTCTGGTCATTGCTGCAGCATTGTTGGTTGTGGGATGTGGAATGCCACCTGAGGTCAAAGACAGCCCCACGGTAAGTTCCTCAGAAGCAGCGATGTTATCCAACGCTCTCATCCAGCCAACATCTTCTGTCCAGAAGCTTGTGATTGCAGAGCTAGCCAAGCTCCAAGACCCCACACGCTCGAAAGAAACAGGAGCCAGCACATGGATCAAACAATCGCTGGAGATCTTCACCATGGAACACACCGTCAACAACCCTGAAGGTTCGGGCTCTATCGACGTGACAGGGAACGGTGGTTACAGAGACAAAACGTTCACGCTGAAGCTGCAACTTGACTTTCACGCGTGGGAAGTAGACCAGCTGGAGATCTCAGGAACCATCCACATGGACTTTCAGCTCTCTGCCTCAGGAGCCTTGTTGACCAAGACCACCCTGCAAGGGACATTGAAAGTCAAAGGCCTGCTCCAAGCCCAACCTGATCTGGAAATTCCGGTGCAGGTGTCCTTGGAAGTCACGACCCACAACACCGAAGTGACCGCGTGTGGAAGCGTCGCTGGAGTTCCAGTGCAGAAAGGAACCTGTTCCCAGCCGTAGCCCGAAGATTTAGACATCAGGGGCTATGACCGTTCGCGGTGCTTACGGTGTTGTTTTGCCCCCCTGAAACGGTGGATGACTCCCCGTCCGCAACATTGGTGGACCCTCCCGAGACAGAAGAGTTCTTCTTTTGCGCCTTGTTGGTTGAGCCACCACAGACCGAGGCAGATTCGCCAATCGCCTCGTTATTAGAGCCTCCTGAAACACTGGAGCAGGTGCCTTTTGCAAGATTTCGCAGCCCGCCTGACACCGAGGAAAAGGGATGGGTCGCCTTGTTGTAAGAACCACCTGAAACGGTAGAGTCCTGGCCTGATGCCTGGTTGTTGTTTCCTCCCAGCACACTGGAGCTTGTCTCGCTCGCAATGTTCAGGAAGCCACCACTGACCGAGGCGTTTTCCCCTGTCGCTTCGTTCAGAAAACCTCCAGTGACCGAGGCGTACTTGTTGGCGGCTTTGTTCTCTTGCCCACCACAAACGCTGGAGAACTCACCCGACGCGACGCTTCTGCTTCCCCCTGAAACGTTGGCCCATTTTCCGCTGATGGTGTTTCTGTAGCCAGAGACCAAACCTCCGTAACTTTGGTACGAATGTTCATCTCCTACGACAACGTTGTGAGAACCTTTCCGCAGCGATGAGCCTGTAGGCCCTTTGTTGTAACCCACCACGAGATTGCCGTATCCGTTGGTGGTTTCGGTGCCCCCCATCCCGTTGACAATCTGCACATTGACACCAGTAAATGTGGCGGTCTTCTGGGCCGAATTGAGCTTGAGCATGGACTGCAACGCCTGGAGGAACGCAACGGCCTGCGCTTCAAACCCCGCGCCCTTGTCACCCTTGTCGCCCTTGTCGCCCTTTTCGCCCTGCAACACAAACACCTGACCCAAAGCAACGTCTTGGGTACCGACCAAACCTACGATCAAAAACATTCCCGCGAACAATGATTTGGGGAGCTTGACGATACGCATCGAATCTGTTCCTTCCTGGAGTTCCAACCCTGAGAGTTGATCGAATTGTTTGGTTTTGTCTTGGACGAAGAGGAGTTTGAGTCCTGTTAAGCGATCGAGATGTTTGCCTCGAAGAATCCAGCTCTTCTGAAATCGAGTGCGTGACTCTTGCGCACCTGCAGGCTTCTCTTGGTTCTCATACACAACAGGTGACGGAAGTCCGTCACCTTCAATGGCCGTCAATTGAGGCAAGGGTATCTTGTCTGGAGAAGGCTCAGGCTTTTCTTCTGTCACTGACTCTACAGCTTGCTCGACGGGACCACTGTCGTCTTGGAATTGAGGACAATCCGACAGACGGCTCGTATCCCGCACGCACACTTCGTTGTGACAGAGATAGCCCGATGCACAGGGACAAGGGCGGCAGGCGTAGTTAGGCTGTGATGGAGCACAACCCATACCTACAACAAGAAGAAAGGCAAAAGAGAAGACAAGCAAAACACGAGACATCAAAGTTTCTTTCTCTGTTCTTCACAGATAGACTCCATGGAATCTTATACACTTCCCTCCAAAACTTCCAGTCTTTGGAAACATTAGCAGCAAGCTCCATTCCAGCAACCAGCATCTCCACTTTGCCAAGCAGAAACAAACACATAAAAAAAGAGAGCCAAGCATCAAGTTAAGGATTTTTAACTTTTGCATTCACTATCCTTAACTCGGTGTTAAGAATCCTTAACAACGCAGCGTGCAACACAAAACACAGACCGCTTCGTTGTGGATTCATGGACAAATCCAAAGTCGCTCAGTAGAATCATCGCAGCAAGCCTCACCCACGATACGTTCAACAACAGGACAGAGAGCGGAACCCCCCAATGAGCGGACGTTTGGAATTACGGCCAGGCCTTGAGGTTGGAGCCGGAAGATACACACTGTTGGAGCCGTTGGGCCAAGGCGGGCAGGCCAGCGTCTGGCGCGCCGAACAACGAGGCATTGCAGGATTTGCCAAAGAAGTTGCGCTCAAGCTTGTTCTTCCAGACCCTGATGCTTCACCGTCGGACCAACCGCTCTTGCTTCAGGAAGCACGGCTGGCTGCTCTCCTGCACCACCCCAACATTGTGCAGGTCTACGACGTAGGCAAAGATGAGGATGTTGTCTTTGTTGCGATGGAGAGAATCCACGGCAAGGATCTACGCTCCCTCTTGTCGCAACACATTCAACACAAAGGAGGGCCATTTCCCTGGCCTCTTGTTGCATGCTTGGGCGTTGAGATCTGCAAAGCGCTCCATCACGCTCACAAAGAAGCCACTCACAAAGGAGAGCCCCTTCGCTTGGTGCACCGTGACCTCAAGCCGCACAACATCCTCCTTAGCCAAGAAGGTTACGTAAAGCTTATCGACTTCGGCATCGCGAAGGGACACAACACCGGGGACAACACCGAAACAGGGGCAATCAAAGGAACCCCTTCTTATATGTCTCCCGAGCAAATCAGCGCAGACACCATCGATCAACGCTCCGACTTGTTTTCGCTGGGCTCGCTGCTGTATGAATGCTCCAGCGGAGTCGTTCCTTTCTCAGGCCGCAACATCTTCGTGCTGATGAACGACGTTAAGTACAACAACCCCACACCTCTCCAAGTTCACGCTCCCGCTCTCCCCAACGAGTTCGCCGCGATCGTCTCTCGGTTATTGGAGAAAAATCCGGACGAACGATACCAGCAAGCCAGCGATGTACAGGAAGCTTTGGAGTCTCTCCTGGCTCAGAAAAACCAACAGGTAGGACACTCCTCCCTGGCTGCGATGTACCAGGAGCTACGCCATGTTACCGAGCCAGAGAGTGGCTCCTCCACCCGACAACTCAAAGCGATGGCTCCCACGTCCATTCCCGAAGCGATGACGAGTCCCCTACCTTTGCCGAGCCCTTTGCCATTACTCAATGAACTGCCTTCCCCGGATTCTTCGGGCCCTTCAAGCCTTTCACCCTCCTCTCTTCATAGTCTGTCGTTGGGTCAAGACGAGCTCAAGGCTCTAGTTAGCGAAGAGAGCGACTCTGAAGACTCATTGCAAGCTCTCCAAACCAAGCTCAACCGAACGCGATGGTTGTTGTTCTCCCTGCTCGCGGCAAGTGCGGCTTTGGTGGCGGGGGTGTTGATAGGAAGGACCTTCTCTCTCGCCCCCTCACCTCGCGCTCAAGGCTTGCAGCAACCGATACAACCCGCTCCAACATTCCGACCCACAACACGGCGAAGAAAGCCCACCCCAAGAAAACAACCCTTCCTTAAAACAAAGCCTGTCGCGAAAAGAGTGAGGCTCCAACAAGACAAGCCCATCGTCCGCAAGACCCGAGTCATTCGCCACCGTCACGCCTTACGTCGCCAGCCTTCGCTCCCTCGAAAGCTTCACAAGAGAAGACAACAGAGGAAGCCATCCACAGGTGTCATTGTGATTGACATTCACCCACGCTGTAACATTGTTGTCGGTCGAAAGCGACAAGGAATATCCACCAAGCTACGACTTCGTCGCCACGCTGGGCGATTCCGCTTTCGTTGCATCCATCGAAAGAAGCGTTTGTATCGAACATTTGTAGCTAGGGTCAAAGCAGGCAAGACGTTGTCATTTCAAAGGCATTTTCGTCAAGGGAGTTTGTTTGTGTTGTCGTTTCCGTGGGCCAACGTTTGGCTGCATCCTTTTGGAAAGATCGGTCAGTCACAGGGAATGATTCAGTTACCTGAGGGAACGTACAAGCTCAAGCTCTACAAACAAGGGAACCCAAAGCACCAGAAGACGTTGTCGGTGGTGATACGTCCGGGAAAAGTGACGAGACCCGCCGTCGTTCGCTGGTAAAAGCTTCGAGCCTCAGCCTCTCTCTTTCTTCGATGGCAAGGGCAGATCGTACTTTTTGATTCGGTTGTACAGCCAAACCTTAGAGATCTGAAGCTTCTCTGCGGCTGGAGGAACCTTCCAGTCACAAGCCTGAAGTGTCTGTTGCAAGATGAGGCGCTCCACCTTCTCCATAAGGTCTTTGAGGGGAGCGGTCTCGTCGGTTAATGTATCCACAAGCTCCTGTGCTTGTTTCGACGATTGGGATGAAGGGGGCAGCGTATACAACGAGGTCTCTTCCACCGGGTGAAGATACAAATCATCGACACGAATCACATCATCTTCAAGAAAGGTTAAGGCTCGCTCAATGGTGTTCCGTAGCTGACGGATGTTTCCCGGCCAGAGGTAATCTTTGAGCTTCTCAAGAGCATCCACATCCAGGGTGATTCGTCGCTCGGGAGCCAACTCACACAAGAACATCTGAATCAACAGCGGGAGATCTTCAATACGCTCGCGCAACGCCGGAACTTCCAGCTCAATGGTTGCCAGGCGGTAATACAGATCTTCGCGAAAGAGCTTTTGCTCGATGGCGCCGCGTAAGTTGCGGTGTGTGGCGCAGAGCAGCCGGAAGTCAACATCCACCATTCGCTCGCTGCCCAAAGGCCGCACTTGTTGGCGCTCCAGAACATCCAGCAGGAGAGGTTGCAAATGGAGAGGAAGCTCACCGATTTCATCCAGAAACAGCGTGCCTCCGTGAGCTTGTTCAAAGTAACCCCGATGGGATTGATGGGCTCCTGTAAACGCACCTTTCTCGTAACCAAACAGGGAAGCCTCAATCAAGGAAGCAGGAAGGGCCCCACAGTTAACCACCACAAACGGCCCATCTTTCCGACGACTTTGTTCATGAATGGCCTGCGCAATGCTTGTTTTCCCTGTACCCGTTTCTCCAAGCAACAGCGTTGAAACATCTTGTTTCCCCAACCGCTCCATGTAAGAGAAGATGTTCCGCATCTTCGAGCTTTGACCGACCAAACGACAACTGTCATCATGATACGGGATGCGAAGCACTTTCTCTTCGGACGACGAATTCAGAGCAAGAACGCTCTCTCCCACACGCAAGCGGGTTTGGGGAAGAAAGCAAGCATCGTACACCCGCAGTTCATCCAGATAGATTCCGTTTCGACTCCCCAGGTCTTTCACGCGAATTTCGTCCGAGGAGATGTGGAGTTCGCAGTGGTGTTTGCTCAGCCATCGGTCGTTGAGAAGTTGCAAATCACACCACTCTGCCCGACCAATCAGAACAACCTCTTTGTCGAGAGAGAGACTCTCACCTTTGTGTGGTCCCTCTACAACTTCAATCACAAAGGTTTGGATAGAGAGAGAGTTGGAGTGAAAAGGATTTTGCGCCGTAGGGTACTTTGAGGTTAACGTTTGCTCAAAGGAGTTGGAATGGATAGAGCCGTTCTGCTTGACCAATGGGTGTCTCTCTCTCTTGCGAAGGAATGATTTTATCTTTTGATCCACAACAAGATTGGACACCTCATTATACACAGAAGCAACCTGTTTGTCTGTTCGACAATCGACTTCTCCAAACACGAGCCACAACAAACACCATGAAAGACAACGTCCTCCGCAATGCAAAACTCGTGCTGCTCTTGGGAGTCCTCTATCCCCTGCACCTGTTCGGGAAGCAGCCGGTTTGGGCGCAGACTCAAGGTTCGATGAGCCGGGGAGTTCAACTCTTTAATGCCTACGACTTTGGCAAGGCAGAGCGGCAACTCAAAAAAGCGCTGCGTGACAAGCTCACCACCAAGCAAAAGGCGCAGGTATGGGTCCTACTTTCCTTGAGCCAATACAACCAGGCTAAGTTTAAGGAATCCAAACAGTCGTTCCAGAAAGCGTTGTCGTTTGACCGCAACGTTAAGATACCCAAAGGACAGGCTCCCCAGGTGGAAACGTCGTACGAAGCGATGCGCCAAGCGTGGGTTCGGCAGCACCCACAGCCTCGCTCACGTCCTCTACCGCCACAAAGAACCAAACCTTCGAGAAAACCAACAATCCAAAGACCTCACCTTGCGAGAACCCAACCCCCCAAAGCGAAGAAACCTGGGCTTGCATCCAGAGGCACAAACAAGAACATTAAGCAGGCGCAACCTCCGGCCCGTAAGACAGGAAAGAGCGTTGTAACTTCTTCGGGTAACAACCTTGTGAAACATAAGCTCCTTCCCAAGCAGCCAGCAACCTTCTGGTCTCGCTATGGTGTATCCACCGTCTTGATCGGAGTGGGCGTTCTTGGACTTGGTATTGGGAGCGGAGTCGCAGCGTTGTCGGCCGATCGCAACCAAAAGGTGGAAGAATTAGGCACCAACCCGCTTGTCTCAGGACAACAAGCCGAAAGCATGTACCAACAGGCGCAAGCAGCTTGGATTGGCGGCATTGTTACATTTGCCGCGAGTGGGGTGTGTTTGCTGACAGGAGCCAGCCTTGCTCTTGCCAACCTCGCACACTCCCCAACCACTCCTCCAACCCCTTCTCGTTCGAGCTCCCCCCAAACGTTGTTAAGGAGCCAATAGCTTCTGCAGATGAACGACGAAAACCTGCCGGCAACAGAGTCCTATCGGTGAGAAGCAACAAGATAGCTTGCGAGAGGCGAGGAGAAAGTAGGTCACACTTTCTTGGCGTGTTCGTTGGCAGCGAGATACTCTTCGTAGCCCATGGTGTCGAGCTTTTCGACCTTTTGCAACACAGCGTCGTGCATCGTTTGATGAAACGCCGTGAGTCGTTGACGCAGACCTTCGTCATGAGGGCTGAGGATCCTTGCCGCCAACAAGCCTGCGTTGCGTGCGCCCTGGATAGCTACGGTAGCAACGGGGATTCCTCCAGGCATCTGGACAATGGAGAGGAGCGAGTCGAGTCCGTTGAGGCTTTTGCTTTGAATAGGTACACCAATCACAGGAAGAGTCGTCATGGACGCCACCATACCTGGAAGATGCGCAGCCCCACCAGCACCAGCGATGATGACGTGAAGTCCTCTGTTTGCGGCACATTTCGCATACTCCATCATCCGCTCTGGCGTACGATGAGCCGAAACAATGGTCATCTCAAACGAGACGTCAAGTTGCGTGAGAACGTTGGCAGCGTCTTGCATCACAGGCAGATCGGAGTCGCTCCCCATGATGATACCTACTTGGGCCACGGTCATGTCTCCTCTGTGGGTTGAATCGCTACGACCTTCAAGAGTTGGCGCGCGGTTTGGGCCTTGGTTCGGGCCTGATGGACGTCCCTATCAATCACCGTAAAGTGACCCATTTTGCGGAACGGGCGGGTCTCAGCTTTGCCGTACAAGTGAAACGAGAGACCTGGGATGTCCATAGCTTTCCGCATTCCCTGAATCTCTGGAGTGCCCTGCCCTCCTGTGGAACCGAGCAGGTTAACCATCACCGCTGGAATCAGCAGATCGGTAGCTCCCAAAGGAAGGTCCATAATCGCGCGTAGGTGCTGCTCAAATTGATCGGTGATGCAGGCTTCGATCGTGTAGTGCCCTGAATTGTGGGTGCGTGGAGCGATCTCATTCAGTAAGATTTTACCCTCTGTGGTGAGAAAGAGTTCCACACCAAAGATCCCCACACCGTCGAGGGCTTCGATTGCAGAAGAGGCGATCGCAAGGGCTTCTTGTTCATGCTTTTTGTCAACCAGAGCTGGCGCCATCACAACATCACAAATGTTGGCAATCGGGTCGAACACCATCTCCACAAGGGGGTGGCATTTGATGTGACCACTTTTGCTGCGCGCCACCATCACTGCGAGTTCTTTGTCGATATCGACCAGTTCCTCCATCATAGAGGGGCCTTCGAGCTTGTTGGCGAGGTCGTCAGGAGTCTGAAGAACAGCAACCCCACGTCCGTCGTAACCACCTTTGCGTAATTTTTGCACCAGCGGATAACCAAAAGCTTTGGCTGTAGCTTCGTCGAGAGTGTCCACCTCGACAAAGCGAGGAACAGGAATTCCTTGGTCTGCCAAGGTCTGTTTTTGGGTCAGCTTGTCTTGGATGATTTGTAAGGTCTGCGCTGACGGGGCGATCCGATGCCCCCCTTTCTCCAACGCAAGCAGGGTCTCTGCGTCAATGTTCTCCAGGTCATAGGTTGTAATGTCACACGCATCCACCAGCTCACGGAGCTTTCGCGGATCGTGGTACCCTCCCAGCACATGACGGTCGGCCAAAAGCGCGGCTGGTGCATGAGGAGAAGGGTCGAGGATGCTGATATGGAAACCCATCGCCCTCGCTTTCAGGGCCATCATCTTTGCCAGTTGCCCACCGCCAATGATCCCCAAGCGAGTCAGATAATGATAACGTAGTGGCATGCACTCCTCTCCCTACAACAAGACATCAAGGCATGTATTCGATGCGCTGTTTCGCCTGATTTGTCAAGGAGAGACGAAGAGAACAAGCCCGCAAACAAACCTAAAAAACCTTTTGAGTTTTGGAGACCTGAAGCGTCCGTTTGGATGCGACCTCTCTTTCAAAACATGGTCATTCTTGTGCTCAGAGGAGCAACCCTCACCCTTGAGTAGCTCGCTGGATTAACTCTCGGACTTTCTTCTCTGTATGAAACTCAGCGCCGGTATAAACAACCTGTCCTTTCGGCGACACCAACACCATCGCTGGAAAAAACCAAATTCCATAAGACTTCACGATGTCTTCGGTGCCAAGAAGCACAGGAAAGGTGTACTGGCGGCTCTGAACAAACCCTAACACAGCTTTGGGTGGCACCGACTCTTTCATATTAATCGTAAGGATCTGGAGCTTCTTCCGCAGCGACTTGTCATCCTGCAGACGCTGCAGCACCTTGAGTTGACGACGACACCCAGGACACCAGCTGGCCCAGAAGTCGAGCAGCACCACCTTCCCACGAAAGTTCTTGAGCGCGACAGGTTTGGATGTTCGCAATGACTTCAGCTGAAACGCCGGCGCAGGCTTGCCTTTCCACTTCACAACAGGGTTGAGGCCCAAGACATTGAGCACCTCCGGTTTGGCCTCATATTCCAGATGGATCAAGCCATACACAACCAAACCTCCCAGCGCGACCACAGCCAGCAAGCCTTGCAGCCATACCATCCATTTACCCTTCATCGTTCCTCCTGCAAAACACCATGCACTTGTTGTTGAACCTTCGACGGGACCCGAAAGTTGAGAGATGATTGGTTCCACCAACAACCCACACCACAATTAAATTCTCTACAGCAGAGAGTCTCGCGCCAGCAGGTTGAAACCACCCCTCCATCGCAACTTTTTGAAAGACGTGCTACAAACCCAGGGGAACTACGACAGACATTCAATGACCGCGCAGCATGACAGGGTAGGAAAACCATGTCCAACCAGGAAAGCTCAACATTGGCACAAGCGCTGTGGCTTGGACGACGTGCAGTTCAAGACGGCTTTCTTCCGCCAGAAGCGCTCCTCGATGCGCTGTTTTCGTACATGGAAACCCAGCCCGACGGTCCTGTCGAAGAACATCTGGTTCAACAAGGTCTGCTCACTTCCTTTCAAGGCGAGAGCCTACGCAAACGACTGGAGCCGCTGCCTGCGACATGGATGCGCGCCACAGAAACAAAGGAAGGGCAACCCTCTACGGTCACCACAGACACATCACGCTACGAGCTGGGTGAGATTATCCAACAAGGAGGGGTCGGGCGGATTTACCGGGCGTATGACCATCGAATCGGCCGTCATGTCGCGATCAAGAGCCTTATCGACCCCAACAACACATCGGCCCAAGAGCGCTTCGCCCGAGAGTACCGAATCACAGGAAGCCTGGAACATCCCAACATCATCTCCGTACACGATGCAGGGATCTCCGAAGAGCTTGGTCCCTTTTATGTGATGCGCCTCCTCGAAGGACAAACACTCCAAGATGTGTTGCTTCGTGCCCATGACCAAGGAACACCCGGACGAAGCGCGCTCCTCCGCACCTTCCTGGAGTTGTGTGCTGCGATGGCATACGCCCACGGCCGAGGGGTCGTGCATCGCGACTTAAAGCCCACCAACATCATGGTGGGCGATCTGGGAGAAGCACAGGTGATGGACTGGGGCATCGCGCTCCAAGTCATCGACAACAACCTCCCCACGATCCTCCCCCCCACATCGAAGGAGCCGCACCACAGTCAGGTGATGGGAACCCCCGGTTATATGTCGCCGGAGCAGGCACGTGGCAAAAGCCCTGTGGATGAACGTGCAGATATCTTTTCGTTGGGCTGCATCCTTTACCAGATCCTCACAGGTCATCTACCCTTCCGAGGCTACCACCTCGAAGACTACCTCACCGCCCTCCAAACCGAGCCAGTACCACCCAGTCAGCACAATCCTTCGATTGGAGAAGAACTCGACGAGATCACCCTCCGTATGCTGGCGTCGCAACGTCAGGAGCGCTATGCCTCTGTACGAGAAGTGAGCACGGCGCTTACGCTGTATCTGGAGGGGACAAAGACTCGGAAGCTACGAGAGCAGCGCGCCCTGGCCAAGGTCGTGGAAGGCATCCAAGCCCGAAACAACCTGGAACAACGTGAGGCCAAAGCCGAACAACTGCTCGGCGACTTGCGCGGCCAAGAAGCCCGAATCCGACCCTATGACGACGTCGAGAAGAAGCGGCCGCTGTGGGAGATTGAGCAACACATCGAAGGCCTGGAAAAGGAAGCGATGGTGTGGTTGGGAGAAGCCACCAGCGTGCTCACCCAAGCCCTGGCCCTCAACCCTGAAAGCCAGGAAGCCCACAACCAACTGGCGGACCTCTACCACGGTCGCTTGCTGGTCGCAGAGCGTCGTCGTGATGTGGGTCAACAAGCCTACCAGGAGGCCATGCTTCGGCGTCACAACAACGGACAATACGACGAGTTCCTCAAAGGCGAAGGAGCCGTGTGGCTGCTCTCGGATCCTCCAGGAGCCCAGGTCACTTTGTACCGGATGGAAGAGCAAGACCGCATCCTCACGCCTGTAGAGCCCCAAGAACTGGGCGAAGCTCCGATGGGTCCGTTGGTTCTGCCGCGAGGCAGCTATCTTGCAGTCTTACGCCAGGAAGGATTTCGTGAAACCCGACTTCCCATCCTTGTGCAACGCGACCAACGCAACATCTACCGGGCTCGAATGTACCAAAACGACGACTGCCCCGAAGGCTTCGTCTATGTACCGCAGGGACGCTTTTTGATGGGGGGTGACCCCTTAACCGCAAGCGCCGGACGCACCGAGCGGCCCTTTGTCTCCGATCTTTGGATGGCTACGTTTCCTGTCACCATTAAAGACTACCTCGCGTTCCTCAACGCCCACAAGAAACGGGACAAAGCACAGCCTCATGTGCCGCGTCGTTCGCCCGATGGTGGGTACTACCTACCCCAAGACAGCAAGAAGCAGTGGATCCTACCCGACATGGACGAAGACGGCGACGTGTGGGACCCCAAGTGGCCGGTGTTCTCGATATCCTGGTACGACGCCCACGCTTACGCCGAGTGGCGCGCCTCCGTGTCTCACCCCAACCTGCGGTTGCCTCTTGCGATGGAGTTGGAGAAGGCTGCTCGCGGCGTCGACGGTCGCTTCTACCCTTGGGGTGACCACTTTGATGCGACGTTCTGCAAGATGGGGAAGAGTCGCCCTGGGCCACCCAAGCCCGAAGCCATCGGCGTTTACGACAAAGACATCTCGATCTATGGCGTACGAGACCTGGCAGGAGGAATCCGAGAATGGTGTGGCGACGAGATGGATCCCCCTGACGGCGCGCTCGCGTTTGGGGGCAACTGGTCAGGCTCTGAACTCACCAGTCGTGCGGCCCACCGTTGGTTCCTGCAGAAAGGTCAGGTCACTCCAGGGCTGGGTCTGCGTCTTGCGATGAACGCTGACGCCATGCCCTACCACCAGGGTTTCCAGGAGATCCAGGAAGGCAAGCCCACGCGAGTTTCGATGGCGCACTCTTCTCGAACGCCAGACCTCTCCTCCACTCCCTCGGCGATGGCTGAGCAGCTCGCCTCTCCGGAGCTGTGGCGTCATCTGGTGTCGCAGAACGATGAGGCAGCCCTCGCCTGGTTGGCTCAAGCAGCGTGTACGCAAGGGGCTCGATGGTCCATGATCCAGGCGGAAGGCGAGGAAACGCCCCTCGCCATCACAGGCGAAGCGCCTGACCCTTTGCCGTCCGCAACGTTGCAACTCCTCAGCCGAAACGACAGTGAAAAAGACCCTCAACCTGCTCAGGAGCACCCTTCCCCGCGAATGTACCGTGTGTTCCCATGCAGCGACAACAAAGACACCTTGGGCTACCTTGTTCTTCCCCCTGGCCAGCCGCTCTCGCTAGAGCAACTCGACGCGCTCACCGCGCCCATCTCGCTTGTGCTCCGTCGTCGCCAAGAACGTCAACAAGCACAACGTCGTGAGCAACAAGCCCAACAGGAAGCAACCCAGGCTCGTCAACAGCTGACAGTGGTTCGCGAAGCCCTGGCGACGGTCGCCCCCGATACTTACCTGCAGGAAGCCTATCCGCTCCTCGACGGGCAAAGTCGCCCCATGCGACAGCTGTTCCAAATGCTGGATCGGGTGTCCCAGTCTGACGTGAATGTGCTCATTCGCGGAGAAAGTGGAGTGGGCAAAGAGCGCGTGGCCCGAACCATTCACCAAAACGGCCCAGCACCGGACGGACCGTTTGTCGCCGTAAACTGCGGAGCGATCCCCGAAAACCTCGTAGAGTCCGAGCTGTTCGGTCACGTAAAAGGAGCGTTTACGGGAGCGGAGCAAGATCGCACAGGCTTGTTCCGCCAAGCCCACCAAGGCACGCTGTTTCTCGACGAGATCGGTGAACTCTCTCTGGAAGCTCAGGTGAAGTTACTCCGCGCCCTGCAAAATCGGACCGTGCGGCCCGTAGGCGGTTCAACAGAGTATCCTTTCAAAGCCCGCATCCTCGCCGCGACACACCGTGACCTCAAGCGCATGGTGGAAGAAGGTACATTTCGCGAAGACTTGTATTGGCGCTTGGTGGTGGTGGAGTTGGAAATACCACCGCTGCGAGAGCGCCCCGAAGACATCCCACTTTTGGTGTCGCGCTTTCTCAGCCAGGCAGACCCCAAACCTGAAGTCACGCCCGACGCCATGGATGCTCTTCAACGATACACCTGGCCCGGTAACATCCGTGAGTTGGAAAACGAGATCCGTCGAGTCCTTGTGATCGCCGACGACGCCATCACCCCCCAAGCCTTCAGCCAAAAACTCCGCGCGTCACTCAAAGGTACAGACTCTCCAAGGTTGCAAGGAACCTTGCGCGAGATTGTGGCCCAGGTCGAACGCGACGCGCTCCTCCTCGCTCTCCAACAAACAGAGGGCAACAAGGCCGCAACCGCCCGCAAGTTGGGTCTCTCCAAACGTGGACTCCAACTTAAGCTCAAGCGCTACGAGATCGAAGCTTGACCCCTCCCCACTCCCTTCACCGACCCGTACCGAAAGCGGATACAAAGTATCCCATCGCACCAACAAACGACGATCTATCCCTGAAAGCGTCACCTCTCAACACGAGTAAGCCGCCCACAACACCTGAATCGCAATAACAAATCTACTCACAGAGCCTTCGTGGTATTCCGCTTGCTCCTAAGAAGGGACAAACAGCCTCTATGGCGCAACGACCCTTTGGAATGTGAGGATGAAACGATGTGGAAATGTTGGATGATGTGGATTGGATGTGTAGCTATGGCAGCAAGCTTGGTAGCCTGTGGTTCAGCCCCGGACGGACCCAACGGAAACAACACCAGCAGCAATGAAAATCGAACGCAGCCACCGACAACAGGCAAGACCCAAGTCGAGTGTTGGAGCGCAGCAGACTGTGGACGTGGTTTTGCCTGCAACCAGGGAAAATGTGAGACCATCCCCACCACCAACACTTGCTCCTTGGACAAAGACTGCCTCAGCCAGGAAGTATGTACACGAGGTCAGTGTGTGACGAAACCAACAACTCCCCCCACTCCACCACAAGAGCAATGCAACGGGATCGACGACAACAACAACGGACAAACCGACGAAAACGCCACATGCCCGAGTGGCCAAAGTTGCATCCGTGGCACTTGCATCCCGACGGCCCGCTACTGCCGAACTTCCGATGCTTGCAACCCAGGCGAGACTTGCGTCAGCGGAGTTTGCAAGCAGGCACCCACTCCACCTTCATGCCAGTCGGATTCGGACTGCTCACGTGGAGAAACCTGCGTTCGTAGCACCTGCCAGCAAACACCGACTCCACCGCCAGGCTGTCGCACAGACTCAGACTGTAGCCGCGGAGAAACTTGCCTGCGAGGCACCTGTCAGCAAGCTCCAGCAGGTTGCCGCACAGATTCGGAGTGTTCACGCGGTGAAGCTTGTGTTCGAGGCACCTGCCAGCAAGCACCAGCACCCACGAGCTGCCGAACAGACTCAGACTGTGGTCGCGGAGAAACGTGCCTGCGAGGAAATTGTTTCGCTCAACCTCAAGAGATCTGCAACGGAGTGGACGACAACAACGACGGTCAAACGGACGAAAACGCCTGCAGCGGCTCCTGCACGTTTCCCTTGGAGTTAACGTTTCCACCCAACAAGTATAGCGTTTCGCTCGCTTTGAATCCCACCAACGGAGCGTGCGATCCAAACAACAACAAAACCATTCTTCAATTTCAGTCCAGCCACGCTGGTGTTGCGGTGACCGCCACCGGAGGTTGGTCTGTTCTTTCCACCAGCAGCGGAAAAGTGTACAACCAATCCATTGTTATGGGCTTTGACTTGGGCAAACGTGTCACCTTAACGTTGAAGAACTCTGCTGGAAAACCCTTTGGATTGGTCTTCCTGTGGTCGGGCTCTGTCAAGGTATTCAGCGTCAACCCATTCTAGCCCAGGAACCTTCTCTCATGGATGTATTGTAGGATAAGCGTTCCACGTTTGTTGTTTTGGATTCGACCCTGTCCAGCAGACCACCCTGTGAGTGTGCTGGCCTTTTGTGGTTCAAGATAGGTGATCTGATGATGAGATACTGGGGATTGTTAACTTGCTTGTGGATTGGCCTGGCTGGGATGGTTGCCTGCTCCCAGCTTCCAGTCTCTGGTCAAGAAGCGGTGGAAGAAACGACAGGCCTGGAGACAACGGTCTCACAAGAAGTTGTCGAAGAGGCGACTCAAGACGCAGGTGCGGAAGTCGCTCCGGATGCAAGCCTGGAAGAGCCAGCGCGCGAACCCAACGGAGCGGAGCCTCTCCCAGACACAACCGCCTCGGATGACTCCAAAGAGAACACGCCGGAGGCCCCCCCTACAGAAGGGGCCCAAGAGGTGTCTTCCCCAGTGGAGCGACTGATCGATACCACAGGAGGCCGGGTCTGCTACGAAAATGTATGCGTGGAAACCACCCAACAAGCGATGAACGGCTCAGGCTTGGGAGTGCTCTTTCAGAGACCTTCCAAACCAGCCCCTCAAGGCTCAGTGTCACCTCCCATGGACGTCGGACCTGACAACTGGAAGCCACGAGGAATGGTCTTCGTTATCTTCCAGAATGTACAAGTGCCTTCAGGAGTTCAACCCACACAGCTTCGCGTCGCTTTTGTGAACAGCGGAGGTCGCTGGCAGTTTGTTCCCACAACATACGACGCACAAAAGAAAGAGTGGCGTGGAGAAACCAATCACTTCTCTGTGTGGGGTCTCGTCGTAAGTGGAGGACCTTGCTCGCTGTGTCATGACACAGAAGTCTGCAACGGAGGCACGTGCCAGCCTCCCACCTGCCAGAGCAACAACGACTGTGGCTCCGATGAGTACTGTAGCACCAACAAAAGCGTTTGCTTTACAAAGCCTCCTTGCACAGCGAAGCGCGAACTTTGCAACGGTCTCGACGACAACTGCAACGCCCAAAACGACGAGGGATGCAAACAATGCCGAACGACAGCAGATTGTGATCCTGGTCAGCAATGTGCTCGTGGAACCTGCGTGGAAGGATGCGCTCCAGACCAGGTTCGCTGTAACGGACAATGTACCAACGTCTTCCTCGATACCAACAACTGCGGCACCTGCGGTGTTGTTTGTGGCGTGAACCGACAATGTGTTGAAGGAGCCTGCGTCGAGTAAGGAAAGGCCAAGTTCCAAACAACCCCACCCAAAGACCTACCCGAAAAGCTTACCCTTACGAATCAACCCCGTCACTCTACCACATTGTACTTTTGTTTCTCTTCGCGTTGTTTCACGATGGGGTCCACTTCATCCATGCTGGGCCATCGTCCGCTCCGCATCCACCCGATGAAGCATCGGATATCGTTGGATATCAGGTACAAGCAAGGCACCAACATCAACGTGATGAATGTGGCAAAGACAATACCAAAGGCGATCGAGATGGCCATAGGGATGAGGAACTGCGCCTGCAAGCTCTTCTCCAACAGGAGCGGAGCGAGACCGGCGAAGGTGGTGAGGGTTGTGGAGAGAATCGCGCGCAGACGAGTCTGCCCAGCCTCCCAGGCTGCCTGAAAGACAGACATCCCATCGTCACGGATCAGTCGATTAAGCTTGTCGACCAACACCAGCGAGTCGTTTACGACCATCCCAGAAAGTCCGACAATACCGAAGAAACTAAGAATGGTGAGAGGACGTCCGAGGAGAAAGTGTCCTTGGATCGCTCCGATGATACCAAAAGGAATCATACTGATAATCAAAAGCGCCTGAACGTAGGAGCCAAACACAGCGACCAAGAGCGTGAAGATCCCAAACAGAGCGAGAGGAAACGCAACCGCCATACCGCCAAAGACCTTCGCCTGCTCCTTGCTTTGCCCAGAAGACGAGATGGTCAGATCGGGAGCCTGACGACGCAACATTGGAAAGGTGCTTTGCTTCAGCTCTCGGATGATATCCACCCGGCTGCCTTTGGTGTCATCAAGGTTGGCATAGACCGTGACAATACGTTTTCGGTTGATCCGTCGAATGACCTCCAGGTCTCTCGTGTACGACCACGTGGCGAGCTGCCGCAGAGGAATCTGCTTCCCTGAGCGAGTCTGAATCCAGACATCATTGAGGTCGTTCACGCTCTTCCGGTTGGACTCCGGATACCGGACGTAGACACGGATCTCGTCGCGGCCCCGCTGCAAACGCATCACCTCCTGACCGGTGATCCTGTAGCGAATCTGCAAGGCAATGTCTTGAAGGGTAACTCCCAAACTCTTGGCCAGGGGAAGAAGCTTAAGACGTAGCTCCCGTTTCCCCGGTGTCATGTCATCTTCCGGGTCGGTCACCCCTTGAAACGTTCCGAGCTTCTTCCGAAGTTTCTTTGCCGCAAACGCAAGCTGCTGGTTGTTGTTGCTCAACAATTGGAACTCTAACGCTCTCCCAAGAGGAGGCGTGCCCAGAGTATCAAAGCTGACCGTGAGCGCTCCTTCAATGAGACCGGTGGCTTTCCGCCAGTCGTCCACGATCTTGTAGCTGGAGATGGGTCGCACTTCTCCTTGCAGCAGTTCCAATTGGACCTCAAGAACCTCTTCACCGGTGGGCGGCGCAAAGCCTGGTCCTCGTTGCGTAAAGCGACCAATCCAGGTGGAGCGCGCCAGGATCACATCGCGGCCGTACTTTTTCTTGTACTTCTCGCCCAATTTAAGAGCGATATCCTCGATCCGTTTTCCCAGTTCACGTGTTCGAGACTTGGGGGTACCTGGCTTAAGCAGCACACGGGCAACAATCTGGTCCCCTTCCAAACGCGGGAAGAAGACAAACTTCACAACGCCCCCGCGCATCATCCCGATGGTCATCATGAACAGTGCGACGCCCAACGCCAACACTGCCCAGCGGTAACGAAGAGCCGTGTGTAGATGACGGGCGTAGAGATCTCGGCTCAGCCATTGGAACCCATCTTCCAAGGCTTTCCGGATTCGATTCTGACGGTGTTCTGTGCTGTTTCGGGGCTTCAGCGAGTGCGCCAAGTGAGGCGGCAGAATCAGAAAGCCCTCCACCAAACTTAGCAGCAATGATAGCGACACCACCGCTGGAATGGCAAAGATAAACTTACCGATAATCCCGCCCATAAAGAACATGGGGGTGAACGCAAGGATGGTGGTAAAGACCGCAGCAAAGACAGCCGGAAGAACCTCCATGGTTCCATCAATCGCCGCACGGATCGGATGTTTCCCCTGCTCAATATGGGAGTACACATTCTCTGCGACAACAATCGCATCATCCACCAAGATCCCAATCACCAGGATGAGACCGAACAAGCTCAAGACATTGACAGTCAGGCCTGCTGGGTCAAACAAAATGAAAGTACCCAACATCGCAATGGGGAGACCGGCAGCCACCCAGAAAGCAAGCCGCAAGTTCATCAACAGCGAGAGGGTGATCAGAACCAGCACAAGACCTTGCAAGCCGTTCTTCACCAGGAGGTTAATACGATCTCGCAGGGGGATGTTTTGGTCGCGTTGCAACGCAAGCTTAACGCCCGCGGGCAGGATTTTCTTGGCTTCGTCGAGGTAAGCGATGGCTTGCGCACCGATCTTCAGGGTGTTTCCTGTAGAGGTACGCATCACATTGATGAGGAGGGACTTTTGACCGTTGTAGTAGAACTCGGTGGGAGAGTCGTCAAAGGTTTCACGAGCGGTCGCGATATCGCGGATTCGGATGACGTTCCCACCAGGGAGCGTCTTTACCGGAATGTTTTCCAGCTCTTTGGCGAGATAACGCTTGCCGTACACACGGATCAGGAAGTCTTCTCGTTTGGTTTTAAGCTTTCCACCAGAGAGGTCAAAGTTGGCCAGGTTGAGAGCGCGACCAATGTCCGAGATCTGCAGGTTGTATTTGCGAAGCTCCTTCTCCTTGACCTCGATAGAGATCTCGCGCTCCTTCGAGCCCTTAATCTCGACAAACTTAATCCTTGATTTCGCCAACAGGTCGTCTTTGATTCGCTCCGCGACGGTCTGCAGCGCGGCGCGAGAGACCTCCCCATAGAGGGCCAGGCTGACAACAGGAGCCTTCCGCACCACCTCGTATACTGCGGGGGTTTCGGCGTCTTTGGGAAAGGACGCGATCTGGTCAATCTGGTCCTTTACATCCCGTAAGACGCGGCCCGTATCAGCAGCGCCATCGACTTCAATCCGAACGGTGCCGAGGTTTTCTTTGCCCTCAGAGGTCAGGTCCGACACACCGGAGATGCCCTGGACGGCCTCTTCAATCTTAATCAGGACCCCGTTTTCAATCTCTTTGGGGCCGGCGCCTCTGTAGGTCACCCGTACAATGATCAGGTCAAGGGCCGACTCGGGAAAGACTTCTTTGGGCACCATCTCCATGGAGACAAGGCCCAACACACAAATCCCTACCATCATCAGGTTGACCAGGGTCGGGTTGGTGACCACCCACTGGATGACTCTACGCATGATGTTTAGCTCTTGCCTCCGGACTTTCCGATCACAACCGGAGTTCCTTCGATGGGGTCATCCAACTGTGTGACAATCACCCGGTCACCGTCGCGCAATCCCCCAACAATCACAGCCCGGGCGCTGTCCAGGTAAGCGACTTGCACTTTGCGGCTGACAATTTTCTTGTTCTCAACGAGATAAACGATGTTGTCTTGGTACAAAGCCTGTCGAGGGATCGAGACAGCTTGTTCGATGTTCCGAGCAGGGATTTTCACGCGACAGAACGTTCCGGGAAGAAGGCTCCCGACTTGCTTCGTTTTGCGCAAGTCCACCGTGACATACAGCGTCAGCGTCCGAGTCGAACGGTCCAGGCTGGAGGCGACTCGCGACACCCGAGCCTTCCATTTCATGTTGTCCACCGACACCTTAACAGGAGGCAACTTGCCCAAGATCTTGGGGATATCTGGCCAGCGTAAGACGTCGCCCTCGCCGTTGGTTTGAATCTTTCGGAGAGCATCCAGACCAAACGCAACAGGGATTTCAATTGAGTCGATGCTTTCGATCGTGCCGATGCTTCGGCCTGCTGCAACAAAGGTTCCTCGGGTGATGCTGCCTCGACTAACGCGGGCGTCGAAAGGTGCTGCCAAGGCTGTCCGACGAAGGTTCAAGGCCGCCCGGCTCAGAAGAATCTTGTTCACAGCGAGAGCCTGACGCAGAGACTCCAAACGTTGCCCCCGATCCAACACTTGCTGCTCCGACCGCTCAAACGAGCTTGGGTCCAGCGCCTTCGTTTGCACCAAGCGACGGCTACGTCCCAGGTTGCGCTGGCTCACACGGTAGGCACGCTCGGCAATTTTTATCTGCTTGATCGTGGAGGCGATCGTAGCTTTAAGCCTGCGGTACTCGATGGAGTAGTCGCTGCGATCCACAACCACCATGGTCTTCCCACGACGAACGAAGGCTCCCACCTTAAATTCGGGCTTCAGCGTGTATACGACCTTGCCAGAAACCTGGGGGACAACGTCGAGACGCCGGCTCGGTTCTGCGGTCCCGAACCCTCTCAGAAACAAAGGGATGGTTCGAAGCTTAACGTCACGAACCGAAACCTTCAGCGACAGCACCTTCACGGCTGCCTTTTTCTTTGGGCGTTTCCGCATCTTGGAAAACCCACGAAACGCCACAACCCCGACAACAAGGATGAGACCGGCTGCGATAGCACCCCGCAACATCCTCGCACGAGAGGGCGTAAAGTCTTGTTGTTCTTCTGCGTAATCTTCCATTGCATCCATGGCCTGTGTTGCAGCAGTCTTACATCTACTTTATCTTGAAGTAATATAACGAAAAATTGCGGTTCTCTACGGATACCACCGTTTCAAACGCGGCTAGGGTGCCTTTCATTCCCCACATTGTCAAGCAGATTTACATGGTGTTTACACAAGCATCTTTCGACGCATTCTTGAGGTCTTAAGAGCTCCATGGGGATCAATGTAGAGGGACAGAGAGAAGGGACAAGAAGAAGAGAGAAGGGACAAGAAGAAGAGAAAAGGATCTCAGGGAGGAAGAGAGGCGTTGGAGAGGAGATTAACGATAGCGGAACACCAAGCAGGTCGCCCCTTTGAACCCGGAGGGATCGTATTCGCCAGCGCCGGGAATCAAGCTGCCACCTTTGGTCTTGCGGTATTCAATTTTGCAGATACCGTGCCCACCACCCTGAGCGGCTGCACCCCGCAAGCGCTGCACCATACCACCTTGTGTGATGGGTTCAGACGCATCGACAATCACAGAGCCGATGATGGTCACATCTGTAGGACAGGTTTTGCCCAACTTCACCACAACCTTGTCCGTTTGCGTTGCAGGAAATGAGTTACGGACAGAGGGAAGGAAGCGGCCGGACACACATCCAACGCTCGTTCCGGCAACCAAAACAACAAGCAAGGTCCACCACAGAATCCGTCGGTTCTGCATTCTTTTCTCCCGACACAGGCATGGGTAACAAGCAGCGGCAGGAAGCTGCCAACAACATCGTCTTCAAAAAGACCTCTCTACGTATAACGTGTTGTGTCGTGAGAGTCCAGAATGTCGCCTTTCAGGACAGACAAACTTCAACAGCCTAGCCTTGCTTCCACACGAACGAGTCTTTTACTCTTTTACATTCTTTATCAACCAGTCCCACACGGTTGTCGCGTAGGAGGGAGCCAACGTTGGGATGTGGTCAGCCTCCTGGATGGTCCACAGCTCAACGGCTCCTCCCTTGGGGCATCCTTCAAAGGCTTCCACCACCGTTTCCGAACCTTCCAAGTCAACGATCAGATCTAGCTTGGTTCCTGTCGGCTTTCGTGCGCCGGTGCAGCCGTTGTATTCGCCCCACATGTTCACCGAACGTTCGGCTCCCGGTTGTGGTTTGTTCATCCGGGGAACGTTGGCACCGTTGTAGTAGATCACGTCATCTTTGGTGCCATGAACGTGTAGAATGTTCACCGGCTGTGAGGGCTTGCAGCGCGATTTGTCATTGAAGGTTGCGCCCGCCAACACCGCAATCCCCGAGACATAGTTGGAAGCATCGCAGGCGATTCGGTACGAGAGGAACCCTCCGTTGGAGTGCCCCACAAGAAACACGCGCTTCTCATCGACCTTGTACACCGACTTGACCTCATCGATCAGGCTTTTGATGTAACCCAGATCGTCGGTCTTAATTCCGTCAAGGTCACAGCAAGCGTCTGTGGCGTTCCAGACATTCACACCCGCATTTTTGCTTTGAATGCCGTTGGGCGCAATCATCAAAAACTTCTTGGTTTGCTGCAGATCGGTGAACCCAAAATACAAGGTCTGGATATCACCGTTGGCTCCAGCACCGTGCAACACCACCACCAGAGGCAAAGGCACAGACGGGTCGTAACGAAAAGGAAGAGAGATCTTGACAGGCCGGTCGCCGCCAAACTCTTTTTGCGTGGGCATTGGTGTGGGCTCAGGTCCATCTCCGCTGCCATCCTTCACCACCGAGGTTCCTTCTTGAGGAACGCTCTCTCCGACAGGGTTTTCGTCTCCTGGCGTTGTACCGCTGGAACAAGCGAAAGAAACAAACATCCATAGAACCAAAAGTAGCCCGCCAAGGTGATAGCTCCGAACCATTGTATCGTCTTCCTCTGCGTATAATGGAACATGTTCATGCAACAGGGTTATACCACTCTGCACAACAATTGGGGAACAACCTTTGAACGCAAAAGTGTAAGAGTTCTCATCTTTTTCTCTCTGCAAAAGAGCTGACAACTAGGCAAAGATCGCTCCATCGTGTATAGGATGAGGATTCATTGTTCCTTTTTGCAATCAATCTATACAGGAGAACTTGCTATGTTCCGATGGATTCGTTCGTTGTTGGTGGTGGGCGTGATTGTTGGTGGTCTTGGTTTTGCAACTGTGGGTTGTGGTGGCTTTACATGCGAAGGCGCTTGCAACAAATCCGCCGACTGTGCTGGTGCAACAGGCAGTCAACGTGAGCAGGGTATGCAGATCTGCGTGGCAGCTTGCAATGCAACCAAAACCCAGTGTGCTGAAGTCTACAACTGCTTCATGTCCAAGTCATGTGGCGAGATCAGCTCCTGTGGTACCTGCAACATCGGCTCAGGCAGTTAAACATTACCAGCGAAACCCTTCCTCTGCCTTCCCCTTCAGAATCTCTTCTCCACTCTATGAAACCTCGTTGGACCACTCTGTTTGTTCGTGCTAGTCTTGCCTTGTTGAGGATGAAACCATCTCTCTCAAGAGGAGTGTATCCATGCCCCTACCCCGGATCTATATACTGGGAGGCCACCAAACGGACTTTGCCAAGAATTGGACCCGTGAAGGCCTAGAGATCGACGCTCTCCTGAAAGCCTCTGTGGAAGGAGCATTGGAACAAACCCAACTTGAGCCATCCGACCTGGACGTCGCTCACGTTGGAAACTTTGTCGCAGAGTTGTTCTGTGGTCAGGGTCAACTGGGAGGTTTGTTTGCTTCCATCCACCCGGACTTTGTGGGACTTCCGACGTCACGTCATGAAGCGGCCTGTGCCTCAGGTAGCATGGCTGTTCTTGCAGCAACAGCCGAACTCGAAGCTGGACGGTATCAGGTCGCTTGCGTCAGCGGCGTGGAGTTGATGCGCAACGTCGACGGCCAGACTGCCGCCGAACACCTGGGCGCAGCGATGTGGGCTGGTCATGAAGCTCATGACGCTCGCTTTCCCTGGCCGTACCAATTCAGTCAGATCGCAGACCACTACGCTGAGCGCTATGGACTCAAGTACGAACACCTCGCAGCCATCGCCCAAACCAACTTTTCCAACGCCAAAAAGAACCCCAACGCCCAGACCCGTCGCTGGAAGTTTACAGAGGCAAGCTTTCAACAAGACGATGAAGCCAACCCTGTTATTGAAGGACGACTTCGCAAACAAGACTGCGGCCAGATCACAGATGGTTCCGCCAGCATCATCCTTGCCACCGAAGACTTCGCGGCTTCTTATGCGCAACGGCGCAGCCTCTCTCTTGATGCGCTTCCCTACATCCAAGGCTGGGGGCATCGCACAGCACCCATCCCCTTGGAAGCAAAGTTCGCGTTGGGCCAAGGCCAGGAGTACCTGTTTCCGCATCTTCGAGAGACGATCGTTGACGCCTATCGTCGCGCCAACATCGCAGGGCCGGAAGACATGGATGGCGTAGAGACCCACGATTGCTTCACCATCTCTGAATACGTTGCGTTGGAACACATCGGCCTCACCCCACCTGGAGAAGCCTGGAAAGCAGTGGAAGAAGAAACCATTGCTCTCGTTGGTAGTTGCCCTGTGAACGCCAGCGGCGGCTTGATCGGATGCGGCCATCCCGTGGGTGCCACAGGCGTCCGGATGCTCCTTGATGCCTACAAACAGACCACAGGACAAGCCGGCGACTACCAGATCGAGAACGCCGAGCGAGTCATGACCCTCAACATTGGGGGAAGCCTGACCACTGTTGCGGCCTTTGTCGTGGGAACAAACTAAGCCATGGACGCCTATATCCTCGATACAGTCCGTACACCCCGAGGCAAAGCCAAACCCACCGGCGGGCTCGCAGACCACAAGCCGATCGAGCTGTTGCGTCAACTCTTTGCCGCGTTAGAACAACGGAACAACCTGGATCCTCGCGAAGTGGAAGACGTGCTCCTAGGTTGCGTTACACAGGTGAAGGAACAAGGCACCAACATCGCCCGGGTTGCCGTGTTGTACGCAGGCTGGCCAGAGCAGATACCGGCGTCAACGGTCACCGCTTACTGCGCTTCGGGGCTGTCTTCCGTCGGTCTTGCAGCCGCGCAGATCCACGCGGGAATCGCCGATCTTGTAGTAGCAGGCGGCGTGGAGTCCATCTCCCGGGTTCCTATGCTCTCTGACCAGGGCTCCTTGTTTGAAGACCCCGAAGTGACTGCCAAGACAGGCGGCGTTTTTATGGGTATCGCGGCCGACCTCGTCGCAACTCTGGAAGGTGATACACGTGAAGACCTCGACGCTTACGCCGTGCAATCCCACCATCGCGCCGCTTCCGCCCGAGACAACGGCCACTTTGCATCGTCACTGGTACCAGTTCTTCGCTCGGATGGCTCCGTTGCTCTCGACCATGATGAGTTCATCCGAGGCGACACCTCCTTGGAAGCGATGGCGGCCTTTCCACCTGTGTTTGCAGAGATGGGCGCACAAGGCCAGAACGCCCGCGCTTTGAAACGTTATCCCGAAGCAGGAACCATCCAACACCTGCACCACCGAGGCAACTCCAACGGCATGGCCGACGGCGCAGGGCTTGTGTTGTTAGGCAGCCGGGACAAAGCGTTGTCTCTTGGCCTGCGACGACGGGCCAGGATTCGAGCGGTGGCCCAACACGCCGTCGACCCGGTGATCATGCTGACGGCCATCGCTGGAGCAACAGAGAAAGCACTCCTTCAGGCCAACCTCGAAGCCAGCGACATCGATCTGTTTGAAGTGTA
The DNA here is from genome assembly GCA_006226375.1 of Deltaproteobacteria bacterium. Classification (GTDB taxonomy): domain Bacteria; phylum Myxococcota_C; class UBA6777; order UBA6777; family UBA6777; genus M3003. Next base: position 67,989 of record SBHC01000054.1, read on the forward strand.
CGAGTCATTCTCTGCGGTTGTCTTGAAGTACCAACGACACTTTGGCATCAACAACGACATCTTCAATGTATGCGGCGGAGCCATTGCGATGGGTCATGCCTTCGGAGCCACCGGCTCTATGATGCTCACCGTCTTGCTGGACGAGATGGAACGACGAGACCTTAGCCTTGGGCTGGTCACTGTTTGTGGCGCAGCCGGCCTCGGCATTGCGGTGATTCTGGAACGAACATAAGCTTCTCTTTTCTGCAAGGATTCTTAAAGGAGGCATGGTATGCCCGTCGAACTTGTCCAACGCATCCTTCCCACCATCCAAACCCCGGACGAACATCCCTATCGCACGGGAGCCTGGACACCCAACTACGACGAAGTCAACGCCACAGAGATGGAGGTGATTGGAGAGATTCCCAGGGATCTGGATGGTGTGTATGTTCGCAACACGGAAAACCCAGTCCATGAATCTCTAGGTGTGTACCATCCTTTCGATGGCGACGGGATGATCCACGCGATGAGCTTCTCAGAGGGCAAGGCGGCCTACCGCAATCGCTTTGTCCGCACCGAAGGATTTGTAGCCGAGCAAGAGGCGGGCCACGCGATCTGGGCGGGAATTGCCGCGCCACCCAGCTTATCCCAACGACCGGGTTGGGGTGCTCATGAGCGGCTGAAAGACTCCTCCTCCACAGACGTTGTGATTCACGCCGGCCAAATCCTCTCTACGTTTTACCAATGCGGTGAAGGGTATCGCCTGGATCCCTACACCCTCGAACAACTGGGCGCGGAAGGATGGGTTCCACAAGACGGCATCTCCGCTCACCCCAAAGTTGATGAGCGCACAGGGGAGCTTCTGTTTTTCAACTACTCCAAGCACGAACCTTACCAGCATTACGGCGTTGTCGACGCCAACAACAAGCTCGTCCACTACATCCCAGTGGAAGTCCCAGGGCCCCGGCTGCCTCACGATATGGCGTTCACAGAGAACTATACCATCCTCGCGGATCTTCCGTTGTTTTGGGACCCCGACTTGTTAACCAAGGATATCCACGCGGCTCGGTTCTATGCCGACATTCCAACTCGCTTTGCCATCCTTCCTCGGTACGGCCAACCCGAAGATATCCGCTGGTTTGAGGCGGCTCCAACCTTTGTGTTGCACTGGATGAACGCCTACGAAGAGGGCGACGAGATTGTGCTGGACGGCTACTTCCAGGAAAACCCCACGCCCGGACCGTTGGAAGGCCCATGGTCAAAGAAGATGAACCGGTTGATGGCTTACCTCGACATGCACTCCATGCAACCCAAGCTACACCGCTGGCGGTTCAACCTGAAGACTGGAGAGACTCACGAGACCCGGCTCGACGACCGAATCCTTGAGTTTGGCACCTTCAACCAAAGCATCGCAGGACGCAAAGGTCGCTACCTGTACAGCACCCTCGCAGAACCCGGACGCTTTTTGTTCACCGGCTTAATGAAGCACGATCTGCAAACCGGAAAGTCGTGGGAGCTCTCCTTTGGTGAAGGTCGATACGGAAGTGAAGCCCCGTTTGCTCCTAGACTCAACGCCAAAGCAGAAGACGACGGCTACCTCGTCACCTTCATCACAGATATGCGAGAAGACCGCTCCGAGTGTGTCCTCTATGATGCCCAACACCTCGACGCCGGGCCTGTCTGTCGAATCATCCTGCCCCACCGTATCTGCAGCGGCACCCACGCCCACTGGTCCAGCGGCGACTCCATCCGCCAAGGCGCTCTCCACCGCTAACACCCGCAGAGATAAGCAACCGTCCTTCCTCACTGTAAGCCTCCTCGCCCTCGCACGTTGTCTCTACGAAGCCTGTAGTCCTTGGGATTTGTTGCGCTTTTCCCTTGACACCAACAACAGGCTCTCGTTACCGTTGTAAACGCGGAAGACACAACAACTTTTTTAGGATGAGGAGGCCAACGATGAGACAAAGACGTCATCCACAACGCCAGCGCACCGCGCAGGAGCCAGCACCACACAAACAGCTCCCCAACAAAGCCCTCGGCATCACTCTGTTCCTGGCAGTGGGTCTATGGGGTTGCACTCCAACCGTGGTCCGAACCGATCCCAGACCGCAGCCCCCAAAACCCGCCGATGTCGCCCAGAGTCATCTCAACGCCTGCATGGCCAACGTGAAGAAGCACGCCAGCACCCATCACTGTGCTCAACACAACGACTGCAAAGCGGGCATGGAACAAGCGCAGCAAGATTGTCGCAAGGCCATGGACCTCGACCCACACTTGACGCAAGCGCTGCGAGGGTTGGGTCGAGCACAAGAAGCACTGGGTCATCGCAAAGACGCCATTCGCTCCTACCGTCAGTACTTAAAACAAAAGCCCGATCAGGTAGCCGTTCGCGCTCGGATGGCAAGGCTGCAGATCCAGGTGGGTCGTTACAAGGACGCCCTCCCCTTCTACAGGATGATGTACGCCACACGTGGTCAAAAGCCCGGATTGACCCGAACCTTGCTGATGCTGTATCGCAAGACCTTGCAATTCCAGGTGGCCGAACGTTTGGCGCGTCAGATGCTTGCGACCAACGCTCGGAACAAGGAGGTCTACAGCGAGTTAATCTTGCTGTATGCGTCATGGGGCAAATACAACCAGGCCTTGCTGGCAGGCCATGTCGCGCTCAAGGCTCTTAAGTTCAACGACGCCAGCCTGCTTAACAACATGGGCACCGTGTATCTGAAAAAAGGACAGCCTCAGAACGCCCGTCGAATGTTTCAGCAAGCGGTGAAGCAAGACCCCTCTCACCTTCAGGCTCGGATGAACCTCGGCACAATGGCGATGGAGCGCGGGGCGTTTAAGCAAGCCTTGACCCACTGGAAGGCTGTGCTGGAGAAGAACCCTCATCATGAACAAGCCAGTCGCCAGTACGCAGCCGCGCTGATGGGAACCCGTCAGTACAAGAAGGCCCACCCAGTGTATGCGTCGCTGTTGGACAAGAACCCCAACGATCCAGAAGCCTTGTTCCAACTCGGGGTGATTTACTTCAAGGCGTCGGCGTTTCGAAAGCGCCAGAAGGAATCGGGTCTTTTGTTCGAGCGGTTCCTGAACAACCAGGAAGCCCGCAAGATGAAGCAGTACAACCGCGCCAAAGCTTTCATCCAACAGGCCCGTCAGCGCCTCAAGGTTCTTAGGGCGATGAAGAAGCCCACCTCCCGTCGATAGAGGCGAAACTCAAAACCGCCCACGCTCGTCAGTCCAAGCACTCCTTTCACCATCACGACTCCCCATTCCACTCATAGACTTTTGCTGAAGCAGGAACAATCTCGTTCGTTTGCGTGTTGCCTAGAAGCCTTGTCGGTGCAAAACCAGGATTTCTGGGACAAAGCCACTGCAGGGAAGGCGAATACATTCTAAGGTTTCAGAGTTAAGGGAGGCGTAGAGAAAGGGCTTGTGAAGCAGGACCCCTCCCATTATATTCATGAGGCTTTAGGGATGTGGCATCCCTCAATCTCAAGTTTCCATCCCCCATCACCGCGGAAGAACATAGAAGGAGTTCCGAGTGACGGAAGAAAAAAAACCGGAATCGACCCCCCAAGACGCTGAGGCTGCGACCCCAGAATCCACGACGGATGCTGCGACGGAGACGGCCGAAGCCTCTTCCTCTGCGACCTCCTCTGAGGCCAGTGATACAGCTGAGTCTTCCACCACCCAAGACGAAAAGTCCAAACCCCAAGCTCCCACCACAGCCAAGGCCGACAACCGCGACCGGGATGTGATTGAGAAGCTGCATGACAGCCGCGACAACATCTTGTCAGAGCTTGGCAAGCGGATCATTGGACAGACGGACGTGGTGGAGCTTCTGCTCATCGCTTTGTTTGCGCGCGGCCATACGCTCCTCGTGGGTGTGCCAGGGCTTGCCAAAACCCTGATGATTTCAACGTTGGCGAAGATCCTAGACCTTTCCTTCAACCGGATCCAGTTTACGCCGGACCTGATGCCCTCCGACATCACCGGTACTGACATCCTGGAAGAAGATCAAAGCACAGGACGCCGTCACTTCCGCTTCGTTCGTGGTCCTATCTTCTGTAACCTTCTTCTCGCGGACGAGATCAACCGAACGCCGCCCAAAACCCAGGCCGCCCTGCTTCAGTCGATGCAGGAGTACCGGGTGTCGGCCGGTGGACATACTTACCCGCTGGATCTGCCGTTCCTCGTCATGGCAACCCAGAACCCCATTGAGCAAGAAGGAACCTACCCACTCCCCGAAGCCCAGCTTGACCGATTTATGTTCCAAATCGAGATCAGCTACCCCAACCGGGAAGAGGAAGAAGAGATTGTCCGACGCACCACCAGCGCGTTTGAAGCCAACCTCGACAAGGTCCTCAACGCAGAACGCATCATGGAGTTGCAGGACTTGGTGAAGCGCGTCCCTGTACCCGACCATGTGATTCAATACGCTGTGGACATCGTTCGTCGCACCCGTCCCAATGAGGAAGACGCCGATGACCTGGTCAAAGAGTACCTGACCTGGGGTGCCGGACCTCGCGCCTCTCAATACTTGATCCTGGGCAGCAAGGCTCGCGCCGCACTGGCTGGTCGATTCAGCGTAGAGCGTGAAGATATCACCGCGCTGGCACGGCCCGTGTTGTCGCACCGTTTGATGACCAACTTCCATGCGGAAGCCAGCGGCATCACGTCAGGCCAAGTCATCGACGAGTTGCTCAAGAAATACGGCAAACGGTAAACCCACAAGGCCCTCCCACTTCGGCTTGTTTGTGCCTTTGGAGAGCGCGACAAGACCGTGGGAGTCCTTGCAGGTACGGCACAACAGCCACTCTTGCCCCGAGGCAGATCTTTATGAGCATACAAAGTCGGTTTCCTCTCCTTAACCCACAGAGCATCTCAAAGCTCCCTCCTGTGGCGCTCAAGGCTTTGCGGGTGGTGGAAGGAACCCTCGCTGGTTTGCACCAGAGTCCACACCACGGACAAAGCATCGAGTTTAACCAGCACAAAGAATACAGCCCCGGCGACGAGATCCGGAAGATTGACTGGAAGCTCTACGCCAAAAGCGATCGCTACTACGTCAAGCAGTTCGAGGACGAGACCAACGTCCGCGCGTTCTTGCTCCTGGATGCCTCAGCGTCGATGGCTTACCCGGATGGTCAGGAAGACGACCGCCCTACCAAGTTCCGCTACAGCTCGATCCTTGCGTTGAGCATGGCGTATCTGCTGTTTCGGCAGGGAGACGCGGCTGGCTTGTTTGTGTTCAACGAGACACTTCGCAACCTGATGCCTCCACGAAACAAACCGTCGTACTTGTTGCCGCTGTCGCTCGCGCTGGAAGAAGAGTCACCACAAGGTGAAACCGCTCTGTTTCCAATTTTGCAGCAGATGTCGGAAGTTGTTCGACGCAAACGCAGCATGCTGGTGCTGTTCTCCGACTTGTTCGTGGACCTCGAGAAGGTCGGCCCGTTGCTGCGTCAGTACAACGCACAGGGTCATGACGTCATCCTGTTTCACGTGCTCGATCGCGACGAGTTGGAGTTTCCTTTCCGCGAGCAGACCCTGTTCCAAGATCTTGAGATCAAAGGGCAGGAACTTCAGATCGACGCCCACGCCATCCGCCCTTACTACCTGGAAGAAGTCCAAAACTATCTGGCCCAGGTGAAGAAGACGTGTCACGAAGGTGGCATTGAGTATTGGCAGGTGAACACGTCGGACAATCCAGAAGAAATCCTTCGAAGCTTTTTGCTACAGCGCTCGCGTTCACGCCGACGCGCGGTATAGGAGAACCAACTCCATCATGGGTCGACTCGCCTTTACGCAGCCTTTGTTTTTGACGGCACTGGCTGCCATCGCCATTCCCATTATCATTCACTTGATCTATCGCCGCAAAGCGATACGCTGGCGGTTTGCAGCCTTTGAGTTTTTGCTCCGCTCGCATCGTCGGGTGGCTCGTCGGCTCCAGTTGAAACAGTGGATTCTCCTCTTTCTTCGCTGCTTGTTGTACGCCCTGTTGGCATTCGCGTTCGCCAAACCCTTTCTGCAGCGTGCACAGGGAGCGAACCCGTCGATGCCACAAGCGGTAGTGATTATCGTGGACGAGTCCATGAGTATGCGCTACAAGCGCAACAACCGCACCCTATTTCAAGACGCCAAAGACAGCGCTCTTCGCTACATTCGCAAGCTGCGAGGCGAAGACCGGGTGGCTCTACTTCGAGCCTCCAGCTCCCCCAAGACCATGCCTTTGGAGCAGCAAGAGCTATCCATCGACAAGTCGCCGGTGCTGAGCAAGCTGGAGAAATGGAAGGCCTCCTTCCGCGCCACAGACCTCCCAGCCACATTGCGACGCGCGGCCGCCATTCTGGAGAATGTCAAAGGTCTCCAGCCCAAGATTGTGGTGTTCTCGGACTTTGCTCGTCATGCGTTTGACGGTTCATCGCAGCCCAAGCTGCCTCCGCTGCCCCCGGTGGAGTTGTTTCCGATTCGACCCAAAACTGTCGCCAACAACGCCATCACCCAATTAACGATGCAAGCGGCACCGTTCGCAGGAACCAACGCTTATCGTCTGACAGCCACGGTCCGAAACTACAGCGACAAAGCTGTCAAAGACCTCCCCATTAAGCTGCGCCTGGGCAACCGCGATCGCGTTCGAGGCTTTATCAAGGTCAAAGCCAACTCCACAGCCCAAAAACAGTTTGTGGTTCGACTGTCACAGGCCGGCTTCTACAACGGATACGTGGAGATCGGAAACGACCCCTTGTCGGCAGACAACCGACGCTACTTTGCGTTGCGCGCCCGGCAGCGGCCCAAGGTCTTGTTGGTCAACGGTGACCCACGAACCATCCCATACCTGGACGAGCTGTACTACATCGAGCGGGCGTTGTTGGACCCACGCGCTCCAATGATCGTCAAGACGGTGAACGCGAACTCCAAACTCCCTGACCCTTCGGCTTTCCAGGCTGTGTTCTTGTGCAACGTTCGGGAGATCCCAACGGCTTGGCGCGATCGGTTGATGACTTACGTCAACAACGGCGGCGGGTTGTTTTTGTCTGTGGGTGACCAAGTGAACCCATCAGCCTACAACCAACTGTTTGGTGACCTGTTGCCCCGTTACTTGCGCGGTGTTGCCTTGGCCGCACAGCGACCGGATGGAACAGGGATCGCGTTGCAGCGTCAGTTTGGTGAGATCAAAGCCACGCACCCGATCTTTCAGCAGCTTTACAGCGAAGGGTTTGTGTTTCAATCAGCGCGTATCATCCGGCTGATGTTGGTGGAGCCGCGCCGGGCCAAGCAAGAAGGCCAGGTGCTTTGGCGCTACAGTCACGGTCCCCCTGCCCTGCTGGAACGACGTGTGGGTCAAGGTCGCGTGTTGCTGTACACCACAACCATTGACCGCGACTGGACCAACGCTCCCATTCGACCCTTCTTTGAGCCCTGGATGCACAAGATCGCCTCGTATCTCTCGGGTGGTGCCCGGTTTAAGCAGGCTTCCAACTTGCTGATCGACCAAACCGCGCGGATGCCTCAAGTTCCTGGTTCGGGTCCTGTGCAAGCGATTGGACCCAACAGCAAAGGCGTGTGGCTTCAACCTGGACAAGCCGGTTACACCTTCCCAGGTGGTCCGGCTCCGGGCGTTTACCAGTTGGACCGAAACGGCAAGAAGCTGCCCCTGCTTCCTTTGGTGGTCAACGTTGACTCTAGGGAGTCGGACCCCACTCCCCTCGCAGCCAAGCAACTTGCTGGTGTGGGAACCGTGGCCGCCGTGAGCAGCGCCTCTGGATTAAGCCGTCAGTCCGAACGACTCTGGCCCACCATCTTCTTCCTCCTGATCTTTGTTTTCCTGATGGAAGCTTTAGTTCTGCGGTTCATGTAGGTCTCCAGGCTCTGTTCACCCTGCCCTTTCTGGCCACTCCCTTCGCAGCAATCCGTATTGGAACTCGCTTCCCCAAGCTCCTTTGAAAAAGATATTCTCCACAAAGTGAGCTTCCTGTCGAAAGCCTACCTTTTCCAGCAAACGCGAAGCTGCGGCATTCTCAGCGTCCACCGTTGAGATGATGCGATGCTTGTTCATGGTTTGGAACAAGTAGTCCACGAGGTGCCGCAACGCGAAGGTGCTGTAGCCTTGTTGCTGGTGCTCGGGTGACATCGTAAAGCCCACTTCCACCTGCTCCTCGTCGATGAAATGGACAGCCAGATCCCCAACCAAAACGTCGGACGCTTCCAGCGCAACCGCCAGTTGAAACCATTGTCCAGGAGTGCCGAAGGGATGCTCCAGCATCGCCGTGTAGAGACGAACCGCGTCCTCGTAGGTGTAAGTGGTCCAGCTTTGGTACTTCGCAACTTCGGGGCGAGCGCGATAGGCAGCAAACGTCTCCAGGTCACTCTCTTCGAACGCTCGGATATTGATGGGTCCACATGCAATGGAAGGGTACATAAGCAATCTCAAAATATAGCGATGTTTCCACAGTCAGGGGAACAACCAGTGTTGGCAAAAAGTAAGCCGGAGCAAGGCAAAAGTCTACTCCCAAGCCTCACCTGCACTCGCGCCTTGCCATACATTCCACGAAGTCCCCTTGAGTCATTCCCCTACATATCTATTTTTGTTCTTTTTTCGTTCCCCTTTGTTCCTTGTTGAATGAGACCAAAGTTTGCGTTCATCAGTCCGTATATAGGATTATGACATTTTCCAGAGTGACTCTCTGACTCACAATGACCCATTGCGTGTCGGTCATTTTACCCACTCACAAAAGAGGAACGTTGCATGAAGCTCATGTTTTCTTGGTCGCGTTTGCTTGTCTATACCATGGGTATAGCCTTGCTCATTGGAATCGGATGTGGAGGCGAAGTCGCTGTTTCCATTCCAGGATGCGAGAATTGCCCCGATCGCTGTCTGCTTGACAGCTCATCAGCCAAAGGGAAGTGTGTTCCCTGCTTGAAAGACACACATTGCCAAACCGACTCCAGCCCCACCAAGAAATGCACCGAGGACAACAAGTGCGTTTGTGGCACCGAAAAGGACTGCCCCGAAGGAAAGAAATGCAACGGTGCAGGCGGCTGCGTTGATTGTCTTCGCAACGAAGATTGCACGGACGGGGACAAGCTCGCATGCGTCGACAACAAGTGTATGCAATGCTCCCCAGGCGAGAGCCGCACCTGTTTGCCCGAAGGCAGCAAAGCCTGCATCAAAGGAAACCAACGCTGCCAGGGTGGCGTTTGGTCCGAATGCACAGGCTTCCAGTCCTGTGGTGACTTTGAGAAATGCGAAGACAGCAAGTGCGTACCTGATTGTCCAGACACCCAATGTGTCGAAGGCTCGTTCCAGTGTACGACCAACGCAACGGAACAACCAGGCCAGTACAAGCTGTGTGTTAAGAACGCTCGCGGCTGCTTTGAGTACGGCACCGAAATTAAGAACTGCCCCCGCCAGCACTACTGTGACGGCGGCAAGTGTCTGCAAGCCAAGTGCCCCAAAGGTCAAAGCGACTGCAACGAAGTCTGCGTCAACAACCAGACCGATCGCGAAAACTGCGGTTCCTGTGGAACCCAATGCAAGCAAGGTGAAGTTTGTGGCAATGGCTCCTGCTCAGTGAATTGTCCCCAAGGACAAACCAACTGCAAGGGAGCTTGCTTCGACCTCCAAACCGACCGCGTGCACTGCGGCTCCTGCGACGTCACCTGCAAAGACGGTGAGATCTGCAAAAGCGGCCAGTGTGTCATCTCTTGCCTCGCCGGTCAGCAGATCTGCGACAGCAAATGCATCAACCCCCAAAACGACCGTGAACACTGTGGGAAGTGCGGCAACGCTTGCGGCAACGGCCAAGTCTGTGCCAACGCCAAGTGTGAGATCAGCTGCCCCGCGGGTCAAACCAACTGCAGCGGAACCTGTGTCGACCTTCAATCCGATCGCAAGCACTGCGGCAAGTGCGCCAACGTCTGCAACGATGGCTTTGTTTGTGCTTCCGGCCAGTGTCAGGTGTCCTGTCCTGCTGGGCAAACCAACTGTGGTGGTTCCTGCGTGGATGTCCAGACCGACCGCGCTCACTGCGGCGGCTGTGGAAGCGCTTGCCCCTCCGGTCAGGTTTGCTCCGGTGGCCAATGCGTTGTCTCTTGTCTCAAAGGCGAAACCAACTGCGGCGGCTCCTGCGTCGACGTCCAGACCGACCGCGCTCACTGCGGCAAATGCGCCAACGTTTGTGCCTCCGGTCAAGTTTGCTCGGCCGGTAAGTGTGTCGTCTCTTGCCTCAAAGGCGAAACCGACTGCTCCGGCTCTTGCGTAGATGTCCAGACCGACCGCGCTCACTGTGGCAAGTGCGGAAACGCCTGCCCCTCGGGTCAGGTTTGTTCGGCCGGTAAGTGTGTCGTCTCTTGCCTCAAAGGCGAAACCGACTGCGGCGGCTCCTGTGTGGACCTCCAATCCGACCGCGCCAACTGCGGCTCTTGTGGTGTGGTGTGCAAGTCCGGTCAGGTTTGCTCCAACGGAACATGCGTTGTCTCCTGTCCAGGCGGCCAGACCGACTGCGGCGGCTCCTGTGTGGACCTCCAATCCGACCGCGCCAACTGTGGAAAGTGCGGAACCGTCTGCAACTCAGGTGAAGTCTGCTCCCAAGGAAAGTGCTCCGTCTCTTGCGTGAAGAGTCAAACAGACTGTGGCGGAAACTGTGTGGATGTCCAAACCGACCGCGCCCACTGTGGAAAATGCAGCAACGTTTGTCCCTCCGGTCAGGTCTGCTCCAACGCCAAGTGTGTGGTGTCTTGTCCGACCGGTCAGACCGACTGTGGTGGCTCCTGTATCGACCTTCAGTCCGACCGCGCTCACTGCGGCCAATGCGGCAATGTCTGCGCTTCCGGTCAGGTTTGCTCGGCAGGCAAGTGTGTGGTCTCTTGCCTCAAAGGCGAAACCAACTGCTCCGGCTCTTGTGTCGACGTCCAAACCGACCGCGCACACTGTGGCGGCTGCGGCAAAGCTTGTCTCTCCGGTCAGGTTTGCTCCAACGGTAAGTGTGTTGTGTCTTGCCTCGCTGGTGAAACCAACTGCGCGGGCAAGTGTGTGGACCTCCAAACCGACCGCGCCAACTGTGGTGCTTGCAGCACCGCTTGTGCTTCCGGCCAGATTTGTAACGCAGGCAAATGTGAAGTTTCTTGTTTGGCTGGCGAAACCAACTGCTCCAGCAAGTGCGTGGATCTGCAAACCGACAACGCCAACTGCGGCGGCTGCGGCAAAGCGTGTCCCTCGGGTCAAGTCTGCTCCCAAGGCAAGTGCGCTGTCTCTTGTCTGGCCGGTGAGACCAACTGCTCCGGCTCCTGTGTGGATCTCAAAACCGACCGCGCCAACTGTGGAACCTGTGGAACAGCCTGCAAATCCGGCCAGGTCTGTAACAACGGCCAGTGTGAGATCTCTTGTCTTGCGGGTCAGACCAACTGCGGTGGCAAGTGTGTGGACCTTCAGTCCGACCGCGCCCACTGCGGCGGCTGCGGCAAGGTCTGTCCCTCTGGTCAGGTTTGCTCCAACGCCAAGTGTGAGATCAGCTGCCCCGCTGGCCAAACCAACTGCGGTGGCAACTGTGTGGATGTCCAATCCGACCGCGCCCACTGTGGCAAATGTAGCAACGCCTGCAAGTCTGGGGAAGTTTGCTCCAACGGAACTTGCGCCATCTCGTGTGTCGCAGGACAAACCAACTGTGGCGGCTCCTGTGTCGACACCCAGTCCGATCGCGCCAACTGCGGCAAATGCTCCACAGCTTGTGCTTCTGGACAGGTTTGCTCTAACGGCAAGTGTGTCATCTCTTGTCTTGCGGGTCAGACCAACTGCTCCGGCAAATGCGTGGACGTTCAGTCCGACCGTGCCCATTGTGGAGCTTGCGGAAACGTCTGTCCCTCCGGCGCTGTTTGCTCCAACGCCAAGTGCGTTATCTCTTGCGTGAAAGGGCAGACCAACTGCGGCGGCTCCTGCGTGGATGTCCAATCCGACCGCGCCAACTGCGGTGGCTGTGGCGTGGTGTGCGCATCCGGTCAGGTTTGCTCCAACGGCAAGTGTGAGATCTCTTGTCTTGCTGGCCAAACCAACTGCGGTGGCTCCTGTGTCGACATCAAGTCCAACAACCAAAACTGTGGTGGATGCGGCAAAGCCTGCTCCAGCGGTCAAGTTTGTTCCAACGGTACTTGCCGACTGTCCTGCCAGTCCGGCTTGAGCAACTGCGGCGGCAAGTGCGTCGACACCAAGACCGATCGTGGTCACTGTGGTGGTTGCGGCAATGTCTGTCCCTCGGGTCAGGTTTGCTCCAACAGCAAGTGTGTCTTGTCTTGTCCTTCAGCCACACCGACCAACTGCTCCGGCATCTGTGTGGACACCAAAACCGACAACGGAAACTGCGGTCAGTGTGGTGTTCAGTGCCAAGGTGGAACCCAGTGTGTGCTGGGAGCTTGCTTGTGTCTGCCGCCCACAACCGCGTGTAGCGGTGTCTGTCGCAACCTCCAAAACGACCGCAACAACTGCGGCAACTGCGGCAACGCTTGCGCCTCGGGTCAACTTTGTGTCGCTGGCAAGTGTACCCTGTCCTGCCAAGCTGGCCTCAACAACTGCTCCAACAAGTGTGTGGACCTTCAGTCTGACAACAGCAACTGTGGTGCCTGTGGCAAGAAGTGCGCGACCGGCCAAGTTTGCTCCAACGGTACCTGCAAGATCTCTTGTGTGGTGGGTCAAACGCTGTGTTCTGGCAAGTGTGTGGTGCTTCAATCCGACAACAACAACTGCGGCGCTTGCGGCAAAGTGTGTGCGTCCGGTCAAGTCTGCTCCAACGGCAAGTGTCTGTTGTCTTGTCAATCGGGCCTTACCAACTGCAATGGCAAGTGTGTTGACCTCAAGAGCGACAACCAAAACTGTGGCAAGTGCGGTACGGCCTGTGGTTCAGGCCAGGCTTGCTCCAACAGTAGGTGCGTCATCTCTTGTCCCTCCGGCCAGTCCAACTGTGGCGGCTCATGCGTGGACACCAAAACCGATCGCAACCACTGTGGTACTTGCGGCAAGGTTTGCGCCTCTGGACAAGTCTGTGTCAACAGCCAGTGTACGCTCTCTTGTCAGTCAGGCTTGACCAACTGCTCCGGTGTTTGTGTCAACACCAAAACCGACAACCGCAACTGTGGAACCTGTGGCAAAACCTGTCCTTCCGGTCAGGTTTGCACCAACGGTGCCTGCGTCATTTCTTGCCCCTCGGGACAAAACGTTTGCTCGGGCAAGTGTGTGGACCTGAAGACCGACAACAACAACTGTGGCACCTGTGGCAAGAAGTGTGGCGCAGGAACGGTGTGTTCTGGCGGAACTTGCAAGACGGTATGTCAGCCCGGCCTCACCCTTTGCGGTGGTGGTGCTTGCGTCAACATCAAGACCGACCGCAACAACTGTGGTGCTTGCGGCAAGGTCTGCGCCTCCGGCCAAGTTTGTAACAACGGCGTGTGCCAGCTGTCCTGTCAGAGCGGATTCACGAACTGCGGTGGCAACTGTGTCAACCTCAAGACTGACAACGCTCACTGTGGAGCTTGCAACCGCTCCTGTCAGGGTGGCGAGATCTGCAGCAACGGAACCTGTACGTTGACTTGTCAGTCGGGTCTGACCAATTGTTCGGGACGTTGTGTGAACCTCCAAACCGACAACCAGAACTGTGGTCGATGCGGCACAACTTGTGCGTCGGGCCGCGTGTGCCGAAGCGGCAGCTGTGTTATTTCCTGCCCTTCGGGTCAGACCGTATGCTCGGGTAAGTGCGTCGACACGACAACCGATCGTCTCCACTGTGGCGGCTGCGGAAAAGCCTGTGGTGCCGGCCAGATCTGCAACAACAGCAAGTGTGAAGTGTCCTGTGCGTCTGGGCTAACCAACTGCTCTGGAAGCTGTGTCAGTCTACAGAACGATCCCAAGAACTGTGGAGCTTGCGGTCGAGCCTGTGGCTCCGGTCAGTTCTGTGTCGCTGGCCGATGTACGGTGGTGTGTGGCTCTGGGCAAACCAACTGTTCTGGTGTCTGCTCCAACCTCAACACAGACAGCAACAACTGTGGCGCTTGCGGCCGAAGGTGTAGCTCGGGTCAGGCCTGCTGCAACGGTGTATGCCGAAGCATCCAGACCGATGAGAGCAACTGTGGAGCGTGCGGAAGGGTTTGTCCTTCGGGCCAAACTTGCTGCAGCGGTTTCTGTCGCAACTTGCAAACCAACAGCAGTCACTGTGGCGCCTGTGGTCGGAGCTGTGGTTCGGGAAGCGGTTGCTGTTCAGGCACCTGCCGCAACTTCCAGACCGACACCAACAACTGCGGCGGCTGTGGAAACAGATGCTCCTCCACTCAAACTTGTTCGGGTGGAACCTGCAAAGCCTCTTGCAACACCTCAGCCAACCTGGCCCTCTCCGCAACAGCCTCCTCCAGTGGCGGTGGAACAAGCGGCCTTGGACCCAACGTGATGAAGGACAATGTGGGTGAACAGAGCAGCTGCACCACGAACTTCCACTGGGTGCGCACCAGTGATGTAGGCGCCAAAACCAACTCAGGAAAGTGGGCCGAATACCGATGGAGTACGCCACAAACCATCGGACGCATCGTGATTGACACCAAGCTTTACACCAACAGCTGCTACAGCACAGGACGACAGTTGGCCGGAACTGATATCCAGTATTGGAACGGTAGCACCTATGTGACCATCAAGAGCATCCGTAACCAACGTAACGACTGGTCCACCACGTTCACTCCCATCACCACCACACGGCTCCGGCTCTTCAATGTGCACGCCGACCTGACCTATGGACAGACAACCAACCCGATGATCTACGAGTGGAAGGTCTTCTGTCAGTAATCCTTCCGAAACAACCCACCCCTTGAACCTCCCGGTTCACCCCCTATTTCTTTTCATCGATAAACCAAGTCCTTCTCCCTTTGAGACCATGTTTCAAGGAGCGGACACGTTCTTTCAATCCCCACTCCTTCATCAAAGCCTGCAGCCGTGAAAATCGCTGGATGGGTTCACACTTTGTGTTCCACAACAACTTGCCCAAGCAAACCGGACACAAAGCCGTGGGGGTGCTCTCCATGGGTTCCATTTCCTTCATAACCCCTCCCCTTTCCGACTAAATTTGTACCCATTCGAGTCCCCGTTCGGACAAACATCGCTCAAGAAAGTTCCCACACCAGAAGTTAGCCCACAGATTGTCAGGAACGGGGAAGAAGTGCTAGAATGCCCCAATGTTCGCAACATTCCCATTCCACGAGGAGAACGAAAAAGCACGATGACGGTGTGGCACTACGGTTTTTTTAGCGGCATCATTTTGTTGAACGTTATGGTGCTGTTTCGCAGCGCTGCGATGCAGATGGGGGGATGGCCTCGTGTCGCCTGGACAGGTGTTGTTCTCGCCATCGGTGGAGGCTTGCTGTACTGCATCTACCGGATGCGCCTCCATCGCCTTGCGCGGGAGGCAGAAGTCTCGCAACAGCACGAGCAAGTGAGCACACAAGAAGCGCCGTCACGTTCTTCAGGCCAAAGCCCATCAAGAGGTCGGCGACCTGCCAAAAAGAAAAAACGCCGCTGAGGAGGCACAACGTTCGATGTTCCAAACGCCAACGTTCGGCTCTTGTAACGTTCTACCGCTGTGAAATGAAGGAGAAAGACATGGCCACATCTTGCCAACAAGGGGCCCTTCGTTCTAGGGTAGATCCGTTCACAACATCATCACGCTGTGGAAAAACAATCAACGAATGAGGAGAGATGACGATACTGTCTCCTACCCTTTGAGGACAAGAGCCCAACAGACCGTTTGTTTTTCAGCAAGAATCTATTAATGTTGGAACGAGCTGATTCTCGTTTGGCGGAGCGCCGCACTGAATGATCGAAATGCAACCGGACACTAGCATTCAATTTGGAACCTACGAGATCTTCCGCAAGCTTGCTTTGGGGGGCATGGCCGAGCTGTATCTCGCCAAGCAACGTGGAGTAGGCGGCTTCGAGCGCACTGTCGTCATCAAGTGCATCCTCCCACAGTATGCAACCGACCCTCAGTTTGTGACGATGTTCCTGGACGAGGCCCGCATCGCCTCCCAACTCAATCACCCCAACATTGTTCAGATCTATGAGATTGGCGAGGTTAACGGGCTGTACTACATTTCCATGGAGTATGTGCGAGGCCCCAACTTCAAGGCCCTTCGCAAAGCCTTGTACCATCAATCCAAGACGGTCAACTCCAGCTTGGTGGCTGGCATCATGGTGCAAGTCTGCGCTGGCCTTCACCACGCGCACTGCGCCACAGACCCGAACGGGAATCCTCTCCAGATCGTTCACCGCGACGTCAGCCCCACCAATCTCTTGCTCACCTTTGAGGGCAACGCCAAGCTGGTTGACTTTGGAGTCGCCAAAGCCTCCATCCAAGAGCACCAAACCAAGGCGGGGATGGTCAAGGGCAAGTACCGTTACATGTCGCCGGAGCAAATCCTGGCTCATCCCATTGACCACCGCTCCGACATCTACGCATTGGGAGCGATCCTCTACGAACTCTCGACAGGGGTAGTCTTGTTCCAACGCCGCTCGGAGGCAGAGACCATTCGGGCTGTGTACATGGATCCCATCATTCCTCCTGGCGCTGTCATTGAAGACTATCCGCCTGAGCTGGAACGGATCGTGATGAAAGCGTTGGAGCGCGAAGCACGAGACCGGTACCAAAGCGCCGACGAGATGCGCCGAGACCTTGAACAATTTCTGTACGATTACGGTGTATACTACGGACCGCAGCAGCTCGCAGAGTCTTTGCGTGGAATGTTCACCCAGGTGTTTGAATCTTCCATCAATGAAGACCCTGGCTCAGCGCTGACCCGCAATGACTACGCCAGGTTTGGCCTCTCCATTCCACCCTCTGGAGAGTTGGGACGCCCCAGCGCGCAGGCCCACACAATGGAGAACGAGCGCCTCCCTGAGGAAGTGACTTCTCCTTCGGCCGATCCATCGTCCCCCTCATCCTTTCATGCACCAACCGAATCATCTGCGCCTTCGGGACTCAACCGAGGCCACAGCGGCAGCGGCCACTCGATACCTCCAACTCGGGACCTACAGTCGTACTCCTCTGTGAGTCGGCCACAAGCATCCCACCCATCGTTGGCACCCCAACAAGCAGCAACGGACCCCATTCCTGTTCCTTCACCTGGCTCGTTGCAACGCAAAGAGAAGTCTTCATTCAACCCGCTGCTCCTTGTTCTGCTTCTGTTGGTCGTGAGCGGCGGTGTGGCCGTTGGGCTCATTCTGTCCAACCCGTCCAAAGCACCCCAGCCTTCCTCGCAAGCTGACGTCCAACTTCAACGTTTGGCCGGGCTGCTTCAGGACAAACAATGGAAACAAGCAGATGCCCTGCTTCAGGTCATTCGGATCAAGGACCTAACGCCGCGCCAGAAAGAACAACGCATCGCCTTACAAAAGCAGCTGCATCGAGGACAAACCCTGGAACTCGCGCAGCAACTCTACCAACAAGGCAAGCAGGCTGAAGCAAGAAAGACTCTGCAGGCTCTGCAAACCCGCTACCCTGAAGACAAGACCCTAGCCGCTCTGGCCGAGCAGTGGAAGCAGCCCACCACAACAGAGCCCAAAAAGCCAGTAACAGACAATCCTGACGACGACACAGACGACAACGACGACGACACAACACCGAAGACAAAGCCACGACGACGCAATGTTCGCCCCCGCCGCCGAGTGAATCGCCCAAGGCGTCGTATCCGTCGCCGCCGCACTCCCCGTCGACGTGTGGCTCGTCGGGTCGTAGAACCACGCCGCGTTGTGGCTGAGCCGCCTCCACGACGACCGGAGTTCGCTCGCCCTGGGATCTTGTTTGTCCCGGCCGTCTCAATGGCTCGTGTGGATTTGGACGGAAGCTTGTTTGGCTACACACCCATCAATGGGAAGTCCGTACCGCCAGGTCGGCATACCATTCGGGTGTCACGCCCTGGTTACAAGACCGTTGTGCGAACCATCATGGTCCGTTCAGACAAACGTTTGATTGTTCCGATTACCATGGAGAGGATAAGACCTCGACAAGTACCACCACGTTTGCCCCCGCTACCCAGAAACGACGCGTCCAACAAACCCAAGCCCAAGCTCGCATTTTCGAGCGTTCGGCTGCCCCGCTCAGGGCAAACGTTGCGCATCGTTATCATCGACCGACGGGGCATCAGCGGTAACACATACACCTACCAGTTTCGGTCGTTGTGCCGCCGCATTGAGCGAGAAACCCAGCGCGTGTTGGGGTCATCGTTTTCCGTTCGTGGTGTGACCTTCGCGCTGCAAAAGTATGTTCGCCGTGTGGCCAATCTATCGGGCCGGGAGCGTATGACCTTTTACCCCCGCGCCATTGCCTACGTGATTTACAGGAATCTGGGACTTGGTCGGAGCAGAAGCCGGGTCGCCCAGTTGCTGTTGTCGTACCAAAAACGCAACAAGTTCAAGAAGTATCGCAATCGTTAGGGAGTCGGAATGAAAAAAATGCTCAAGTTTGAGTTTCGCCTCCCCTTAAACAAGGTGAGCGCACGTGTTGTTCTGGAGTGAGTTGAGAACCAGATGGTGGCTGTGTTGGGGAGGATGGTTGTTGTGTTTCGCGCTGGTGACTCCCGCCAACGCCGCCAGCAAACAGAGCTTCGGATTTCGGCATACACCTCCGACCGATGCGAGGCCGGGCCAGCCTCTTCGCATTCTTGCCCAGGCAACCAACAACGATGACCTGGAAAATGTCTACCTGTACTACCGCAAGACAGGAGAAGGCACCTACCGCTTTCTGACCATGCGATTGTTCTCAGGCGATCGATACGAAGCCACGCTCCCGGCGTCTTCGTTACAAGAAAAAGGCCTGGAATACTACATCGTTGGGGTGGACATCTCTCGCAAAGCTACCTACTTGCACGCAAGCCCACTCCACCCCCACAAGCTGGTGGTTCGCAAAGCCCCAAAAACCAGGGCGCAGCCCAAAGACTCACAGCCCAAAGACTCACAGCCTCCCGAGAGCGGCTCCAACAAAGCATCGTCAAGCTCCAACGACTCCGATGAGCCGGTGGTTAGCCGTGACGAAGAGATTGTCTACTCCGCTTCTCGCCGGGAACAACGCGTACAGACTGCCCCCGCGGTGGTCACCGTGTTAACCGAAGCCGACATCCAGGCCGGTGGCTGGCGAACCGTGTTGGAGATGCTTCGCTATGTTGTGGGCATGAGCATCAACCACAACGGAAGCTGGGCCGATATCGGGATGCGCGGTCTTAACCCCCGAGTGTCTTACGGTGACAAGCTCCTCATCCTTCTGGACGGCCACAACATGAGCTGGCGTCAGTTCAACCGAAACTACCTGAATCCGTCCTGGGTGAGCGTGGACAACATCAAGCGCATCGAGATCATCCGGGGTCCTGGTTCTTCCATGTGGGGGGCCAACGCGATCAGCGGCGTGATAAACATCGTCACCAAGACAGCCCAATCTCTCCAAGGCGTGGAGGCCACAGGTGGTCTTGGGGCTCGCAGCCAAACGTACTTTTTCACGGTCCAAGGAGGTCAGGAGCTTGGACAGGGAGTTCGCTTTCGCGCGTCCTTCTCCTTGCACCGTGAGAACCGCAGCCCAATCCTTGCACCCATCGCTGAGTTTCTTCGACTGAGCGACAGCGACTACAGAACCCTCAACAACCAAAACCCCAACCAGGCTTATGACCGCGTACGCTACATCCCCGAAGGTGACCAGT
This sequence comes from Deltaproteobacteria bacterium, assembly GCA_006226375.1. Classification (GTDB taxonomy): domain Bacteria; phylum Myxococcota_C; class UBA6777; order UBA6777; family UBA6777; genus M3003. Next base: position 87,678 of record SBHC01000054.1, read on the forward strand.
TCTACGCACAGACGTTTTACGCTTGGCTGACCTGGAAGGGTTTGAGCCTTAGCTTCCACCAAAGCCGCTACGATCCCCAAGCCCCCTTAAGTACATTCAGCGTCTTGGGTGGAGACGACAGCCGCTTTGTCACGGATCGCTACTTCACCAAGCTGTCTTGGGTGCAATCGATCAGCAGCTGGGGGACACTGCTCGCCTGGGCTTCGTTTGACCACTACGAGTTTGCGCAAGGAACAGTCTACGAAGCCAACCCTCTGGACCCAAACACCCGCTCGCTGGTGAAGATGGCTGCTCGTGACGCTCGCTTTGAAGCTGGAGCACAGCTCACCGCACAGATTCTCCCCTTCCTCTCCCTTTCGAGCGGCGTGGAGTTTGAGTACCTTGACCTTGTACGGTGGCACTTTCCCGAGGTCTGGGCTCAAAACAACCTTCCCATTCCTCAGTTTACCAACATCCACTTCAGCGCATTCCTCCAGCTGCAAGCCAACATCAAGAAGATCGTTGAGTTCACGGCGGGAGGCCGCCTCGACTACGACCAACGCTACAACGTAGTCTTCACACCGCGTCTGGCAGCGACCTTCACCCCAGGACTGGGCTTCTTCCTGAAGACCTTGTACGGCAACGCGTTTAAGGCCCCCTCGTTCCACGATTTGTACTACTACCGCTCCAACGCGTTCTACGGAAATCCATCGTTGAGTCCGGAATCGGTGCACACCATGGAAGTGCAGTTGGGTTGGAGCAAGAACCGCTTCTTAACGGTCAGCCTCAACGGTTACCTCTCCCTCTTCCAGAACGTTATCGCTTACGAAGAACCCAAAAGAGGCTTTCAAAACCCTGAAGCCTTCCCAGAGAGTCAACGTCCCACCCAGGGCTCCTCGTACCAACAAAAAGGCAACGAATCCACGCTGACCTTGTACGGTGGGGAGCTGGAGTTCCGGATTTATCCAATCAAGGGTTTGCAGATCCTGGGAGGCTTTGGCGTGTTCATGGGTCATACAGGCTCCATCAGCGATCCAGGCGAGCAGATCCCCTACTCCGCCCGTTGGAGCGGCAACCTGATGGCGTCGTATCGATTCAAGACAGGCCCTGTGAACTGGTTGGTTTCAATGGGCGCCACGTTCACTGGCCCGAAACCGGTGCCCGCCACTGCCCAGCCCCAAAGCCAGGGGTTGCTGCCTTTCAGCACGGCGCAAGGTCGTCCGATCTACATTCCTTACTGGACGAACGATCCATCTGCCACCAACGTTCCGTTTGACCCCACTCTGGAAACCCCCATGTATGTTAGAGCGTTCATGACAGTTCAACTGCTTCGGCTGCTCCGGCACTTCGACATTGTGTTGCGCCTGGACAACCTGTTCAACCTGGATCTGTACGACGCCGGCAACCGCTATCTGTACCCCCAAAAGAAACTTGACCTCTTGGTCTTTTTGCGTGTGAGATACTAGACTCAGGTTGTGTGCTCCAACTCCGGGATTGATGTATTGAAACCTGGAAAGGAACATCATACAATGGCTGCGGACGTCTTGAATTGTTTTTGTTTGTGAAGGAAAACTCATGCCGTGTGAAAGACAAAACCCCTCGCACCAAGATCATCGACCGCCCCGGCGTCGCCCCATTGTCTTGTTGTCTCTAACCTGGCTGTTTGGGCTTACCTTGTTGGTGCACTGCTCCCCCAACCAGTTTCAGGAGATCCCAGCCTCCTGCACCACCAGCGCAGACTGCCCTGGAAGCCAAACCTGCGAAAGCAGCCGATGCAAGACTCCCTTGCCCAGTGACTGCAAGCAAGGCGACGTCCGAGATTGCTACACAGGCGCAGAAGGCACCAAGTTTGTGGGTATCTGCAAACCTGGTACCCAAACATGCACGGCCAACAACGCGTGGCCCACAGCCTGCACAGGCGAAACGGTACCTGCACCCAAAGAGATCTGTGGGAACAACCAAGACGACGACTGTGACGGCAAGGGCGACGACAAAGACGAAGACTGCCAAGGCTGTGAAAAAGGCCAAACCAAAGAATGCTACACCGGTCCTGCAGGAACCAAGAACATTGGCGCATGCAGCGCAGGCAAACAAACCTGCAAGGACGACAACACTTGGGGTCCCTGTGAGGGAGAAGTCTTGCCCAAAGACAAAGAAGTCTGCGGAAACCTGACAGACGATGACTGCAACGGAAAGTCCGATCTCGAAGAGACCGCTTGCGGTGACTGCCAGGAAGGCGACACCAAGCCTTGCTACGAAGGACCCCAAGGCTCACAAGACGTCGGGATCTGCAAAGCAGGCAAACAAACCTGTACCAAGGAGCAGAAGTGGGGCCCCTGTGAAAACCAGGTCAAACCACTCTCCAACGAGATCTGTAACAACCAAATTGACGACGACTGCAACGGAACTGCAGACGACGGGCCTTGCCTGACCGCTTGCACCCAACCCAGCGAGTGCACAAGCAACTCGGAGATCTGCTACATCCAAGCGGGTCAGAAGTCTGGATTTTGTGTCAAGCCCTGCATCAACAAGAGCACCTGCCGCAACGGGCAAGATTGTCTTCCCATCGGTCCAGGACAACCCAACTACTGCCTCCCAGTCGGTGTGGACAACAAGTGTGACCCATCCCAGTATGTCACTTGCGCTCCCGAATCCTACTGCGACAACTCCGGCCAAACCTGCCAGACCCCGAGCACAGCAGCCCTCGACAAGCCTTGCAACAACACCTCTCTGCGCTGCTCGGGCAACAATGTGTGTGTGTTTCTTCCCACCCAAGGCGTCTGCAAGAAGAAGTGCCAAAACGCGGCTGATTGCACCGGTGGGACCATCTGCGCGGATTACATCGACGCTCGCAGCATCACCACCAAAGTATGTTTGAAAGAGTGCTCCCCTTCCACCACAGGCACCTGCGACGCAGGAGAAACCTGCATTCGGTACAACGACTCCAACAAAGGCTACTGTACGTTGGAAGGTACCGTCGAGGTTTGGGGGATTTGCCAGTTCGGAGGGAACAACTGCAAGCCAGGCCTTCGCTGCTTTATCCCCCATCAGATATCAACCCAGCGCCCCGTTGGATACTGTGTCCCAGGCACATGCAACAGTCAGAACCTGTGCCCACGCATCACAGGCGTCGCGGGCAACCCCACCGCCTGCACCAAAGACATCAAATACAACTACAACAACTGCCTGTTACCCTGCCAAGGCAAGCCCAACCTTTGCGATAACCTACCTGGCTTCTCCTGCCGCGCCATCGGCGGCGCTCCTCCCATTTGCCTGCCCTAGAGCGAGATGTACGCTTAAGGTGTTGGCTTTGATGTGGGGCGCTCGGACTTCCCGTTCTTCTTCAACCAGAACTTGTAAGCTGCTTTGTACCGCCGCAATCGTCTTCGATAGTCTGAATCCTTGGGGCTGAGTGCGACAGCCTCGCTTTGGATTTCAGCGGCGCGTCGGAACTGTTTGTTTTGGAACAGAGTCAGCGCGTAGGTATCGACAACATCCGACGATTTGGGACGAAGAGCGTAAGCCTTCGCAGCCAAAGGGAGGGCGCGAATTGGGTCGCGGTATTCCCTATCATCCGCAGTGCACAACAACCACGCGAGATCATTGTACGCCGCAGGATGATTGGGCCGTAAGGAAATCACTCGTGCGTAAAACGCGGCTGCTTTGGCGTAATGGTCACGCTCGTAGTGGTATTCAGCCAGACGATACCAAAGATCCGGATTGTTGGGTTTGCGCGACACGATAAAACGAGTGAACCGACGGACAGCACGGCGACGCTGCACCCGAGGTCGCTGGTGATACGGCAAGTACCGAGAGGGAATGGTGTGCTCATGAAAGCCCATCCAACGGGCAAAACGATTCCGCAGTTTGTACCGAATCACTTGAGCCCGGTTGGCGTTCTTGACTCCCTGCCAAAAAACGAACAGGCCCCCAACAATTCCCAACAACACAATCCACCACAAATGTGAAAGCAACGAGCGACGGAAAAACGCGCGAACGCCTCTCTCTTTCTGCTCTTCTGTGACAGCATCGGTAACAAAGCGACGTCGCCTGGGTTTAGAAGGTTCTTGGGTTGCCGCAGGCCTCTCCTGCGGGGTGGAGGAAACAGCGGCCTCCTTCGCTGCACCAACGGGCGTAGATTTGGGAGAGGAAGCCTTTGATGTGTTGGTATCTTTCTGCTTGCTTTTGGAGACCTTCTCTGTCTCTTGTACGCTCTCATCGACATCCTCTTCCGCTGAGGACGCTTGCGTTGTCTCCTCCTCATCCTCTGGAGGTTGAAGTGCATCTTCCCAACCTTGACGTTCCTCAAGCGACGCTGTCTCCGCCTTCTCTGCACATTGTTGCAGGACTCCAGCGGCACGCTGCAACAACTCGTCATCCAAAGATTGCCGTTGGAACCGGAGGCTGTGGTACGCCTCCAGAAAAAGCGACGCCGACTCGGGAGACAGCAACCTCTGCATCACAAGACGTTGGAGATAATTGGCCAACGTCATGTGAGACGGACGACCCAGCTCCAACGCATCCAATCGTTGAAGCGGAGCCAACAAGGAATGTAGCTGCTCTTGTGCTTGATCCATGGTAACCCTACCTTCCCAAGACGTGATTCGAAACTCACAGGACAACGAGACAAAACCTTGTCACAAGAAGTCCTCCCTGCACAAGTGTGCCCTTGTACAAAGAGAGCTATCTCATGGATTTACCGTCCCTCTAAGAATCCGATTTGGCTCGCAATGTAGACCCCATACACCCAGCGCGTTATAATACAAAGGGCATGAACTTTCCAACGAATGAATGTTGTTTGATGATGAAAAGGAACAAAATCGTGTTTGTGAAGCGAAGTCAAGATCAGAACAAAACATCCCCTTGGAGAGCAAGAACTTCGGTTCTGCGATGGCTCGCCTTCACAATGTTAGGGCTGGGATGGCTTGTAGGGGCAATGGCCTGCAGCAACACAGTGCAACCTCCCGTAGGAAGCTGTCAGTCCAACCAGGATTGCCCAGGTTCGGCAGTCTGCCAGGATGGTGTTTGCGTGGTCCCTGTCCAAGAATCAACGCCAGCGGAAGCCGCAGCAGAGGTCAGCGCGGAGCCATCATCCGAGAACGCAACGCCAGAGCCTTCCAAAGAAGTCTCCAAAGAACCAGAAACGGAAGCACCCAACCCAACAGAGACTCCTGCAGAAACACAGGGAGATGCCTCAGAAAGCCTCCCCGAAGACACAGAATCTCCTGCGGAAGAAGCACCCGAAACCGGGTTTCCTGAAGACAGCGTACGTTGCGTAGCGGGACAAACACGTCCTTGCTACACCGGAGCTCCCACCACCGATGGAGAAGGGGTCTGCACGCCAGGCAAACAAAACTGCAAAGGAGGATACTGGGACATCGTCTGTGAAGGAGAAGTCCTCCCCTCCCGAGAAGAATGCAACGGCAAAGACGACAACTGCGACGGTCAAATCGATGAGACCTTCCCAGGCAAAGGCGATGTTTGCAAAGTAACCGGCAAGCTCGGACCCTGCGCTCAAGGCAACAACATCTGTGACCAAGGCAAAGTGGTCTGCCAAAGCACCTACCAAGCGCAACAAGAAGACTGTGGCAACCAAGTCGATGACGACTGTGATGGCAAAGTCGATGGACCGCCTTGCGTCTGCAACTCTGGTGACACCCGAGACTGTTTCTCGGGCGATCCCAGCCAAGCCAACGAGGGAGAGTGCCGAAAAGGCCGCCAGACCTGCACGTCGGGACAGTGGGGAGATTGCAAAGGCGAGCAACTCCCAGCCAAAGAGGAATGCAACGGCAAAGACGACAACTGCAACGGCACCATCGACGAAGACTTCCCTGAAAAAAACCTCCCCTGCACCGACACCAGCAAGCAAGGGATCTGCAAACAAGGCGTGTACAGCAGCTGCACCGGCGGCAAGCTTGTCTGCAAGTCGACAGTTTCACCTGCAGCGACAGAGATCTGCAACAACGGAAAAGACGACAACTGCAACGGGGACATTGATGAAAACCCACCGTGCCAATGTCGCTCCGGCCAGACTCGCTCTTGTTACTCAGGGAACGTCGGCACCGACAACATAAAGCCATGCCAACGAGGCCAACAAACCTGCGGAAGCAACGGACAATGGGGAGCCTGCAAAGGTGAAGTCACGCCCAAACCTGAAGCCTGTGACAACATCGACAACGACTGCAATGGCTCCATCGACGAAAGCCTCCAACGTACCTGCAAAAGCAGCTGTGGCTCCGGCTTTGAAGTCTGTCGAGGTGGCCAGTGGGTGGGTTGCACCGCGCCCAAACCTGTCGCCGAAGTTTGCGACGGCAAAGACAACGATTGTGACGGCTACATCGACAACAAATCTGGAGTCAAACAAAAGGACACTCTGACCCAGACCTGCTCCAATCAATGCGGCAAAGGCAGCGAGTCCTGCTCCAACGGTAAATGGGTTAACTGTTCTGCTCCCTCGGCCACCACAGAGGTATGCGACGGGAAAGACAACGACTGCGATGGCACTGTTGACGACAACATCCGCGTGGAATGTTTTGACGCGAAGGGAACAGGTTGTGTCTACAACAGACTCCTCCGACGTTGGACTTGCCAAGGTGAATGCAAAACGGGTTACCGAGCTTGTGTACGCGGCACATTAAGTACAACCTGTACAGGAGATGTTGTCGCCCGTACCGAGATCTGCCGAGACCGAAAAGACAATGACTGCGATGGATCAACGGATGAGATCTGTGGGGCCTTTTATACATACGCCCATGTAAGCACCACAGGGAGCCTTGCAGCAGGACGTTACGTCTCCACAGCCAGCCAAACCGGTACGGGGACCTATTCGATCACGCCGTCACTCTCGGGCTATGGATGCGGAAGCCGACCCATCTTTGTGACCACATCAGCAACCTCCGCGATGAGGCCGGTTAGCTTTAGCTGTACCAGCAGCACAACCTTCAGAGTCAACATGGGAGCACCCAAGACGACGACGGGCGCACGCTCCAGCGCGTCGTTCTATGCAGTCATTCCAAGTCGAGAGAGCGGCTCCATTTGGGGACGGATCTATTGCACCTCCACAACATGCAGCAGCTCCGCGAGCTATGGCTCCTTTACAGCAACCTATGTCAGCAAGGGTGTGACGGACATCTCCTCCACCTACTGCCTGGACGCCAACGCGCCTATCTTTGCGAACATTTATTCTACCGGCGTCGTGGGCTATGCCGTCGCGTACATCTACAACAAAAAGTGCCGCATTCGTCGGTACAATCTCAAAGGAGAACTCGCAGACCTCTCCTTTGCATTTTGGGTTCCCAACAAAACGTCGGCAGCCTGGTCTATTGTATCGAGCAGCGGAGCCGTCACAGCGTCCAACAACTTCTCGGACGCCAACGCCAAATGGACAAGCAGTCACACCACAAGCTCTTCAAACTACCTTTACACCAACGTGAGCTTTCCAGCCTACAACAGCCAGACCACTGCAGTTCTCGTTGGTCCTCGAATTGGCCTTCCCTACCATGCCGGTGTGCTCCGAAGCACCTCTAGCGTCCGAGTTTACACCCACAAGCTCGCGGACGGCGCAGACATCAACATGAACTTTACAGTCTTGTTTGTGCAGTGACCGTCAGGCTGACGGAAAGGCCGCGGCCCGACGCCGACGAAAAGCAAACAGCATAACGAAGACGGCGAGGCCCCAAAGCAAAGAACCTGCTCTGGGTGTTGTTCCTTCACACCCGCAAGCCACAGGCTTCTGGTTGGGTGTATCCCCCGTGGGCTTGTCCCCTTTTCCAGAGGTTTTGTCTTCTTCGTTCGGTTGGGTTGTAGGACCTGCCTTGAAGCAAGCACCCGCCTGACAAGTCTGACCACTTGGACACACCGTCACACGGCAAGGATCGTCTACACAATCCCCTTTGGCAGCATCGCAAACTTGATAAGCCTTGCAAGTCACGCTCGCGCAAGGGTCAGGCTCACAAGTTCCTTGTGAACAACGCTCGGAAGGAGCGCACAGTTTGCCTACACATGCATCTTCCACGCAGGCCCCTTCACGGCATGTCTTGCCCGCTTCACAGACCACGCCCGCGCAGCTTTTGATGCAGGCTCCGTCTCTGCAAAACTCGCCCTCACCGCAGCTTTTTCCTTCACATGGGTTGGTGATGCACTTGCCTTTCCAACATAGCTTGCCTTGGTCACAGCCTAAGTTGTAGCAATCATCGTTAATGCAAACACCTTGCTGGCAAACGGTTCCTGTGGGGCATTGAATCGAACGACATGCGTTGACGCATTGGCCTTGCTGGCAAACGCCTTGGGCAGAACATTGCACGCCGGCGCAGGGGTCATCTTGGCATGCACCTTTTGCAGGTTCACACACCTGCCCTGGACTACAAGTTACCTTGGCACACGGATCCGCTTTGCAAGCACCCTCCACGCAAACTTCACCTGTCGCACATACCTTTCCGGCACAAGCATCACGGACGCAAACTCCGTCCTGGCAGCGTTCCCCGTTTTGGCATGTCACCTCTTCGCAGGAAGGAAGACACACACCGTCGCGACAAAATGTACCTTTTCCGCAGGTGATGGTGCGACATGCGTCGGGCTTGCAAGCACCCTCTCGGCAAAGCTGCCCTTGTGGACAACCCTTCGCATAACAGTTGTCTTCAACGCATTGGCCTCGGAAGCATACCTGACCACCAGTGCATGTTTTTGCTTTGCACAAATCGACGCATTCGCCGCCCCGGCAAGCGAAAGCACCTGGGCAACGGACGGCAGCGCAAGGATCATCCTGGCACTCCCCCTGCACACAAACTCGGCCTTGTGGACATTGCAAGCCCTTGCAGGGATCGGGCTTGCACTCACCAAACAAACACACTTGACCCGAGGAACAGTTCACTTTTGCGCAAGCATCGGGTTCACAAGAGCCTCTCCTGCATGTTTGTCCTTCCCCACAAGTCACGGTGTTGCACAAGGCAACACAAGCACCTTCACGGCAGTATGTGCCCTCAGGGCACAGCAAACCCGCGCAAGGATTTTTGACGCAAACACCTTGCTGACAGATCGAGCCGGATGGACAACCCAGAGCATAACAATCCTTGGGAACACACGAACCCTTCCAGCACACCAGCGCGTTGGCACATTGCACAAAATTGCAGGCATCCACGCAGAGTCCGCCGCGACAGACCTCTCCTTCAGCGCAAGTCACGCTGGCGCAGCTTTTGCGAGGCACACAAGAACCTTCCTGACAGATCTGTCCACCTGGACACTCACCGTTGCGACAAGGAGCAAGACACACACCTTCTTTGCAGGTTGCGCCTTCTTTGCAGAGCGACGAACCATCATCCACCTTGCCGTTGCAGTCGTTGTCGATGTTGTCACAGGTCTCTGCAGTGGGTTGTCGCCCCAAGCATCCGCTCCATGTTCCACCAACGCAGCGATCGATGCCAGGCCCACAAGCCGTTTCACAAGCTTTGCTTAGATTTTCATCGACACGTCCATCGCAGTCGTTGTCTTTTCCATCACACACTTCAGTGACAGCTCCAGTGCCCCCTTCGCATCCGCTCCAGTTTCCTGCCTTACAGGTTTGTTTGCCTGGACCACAAGGAGTGGGACAAGGTCTTGTCTCTCCCTCTTTGCAGGACGCGCAGCCTTCGTCCACTTCGCCATCACAGTCGTCGTCTTTGTTGTTCTGACAGACTTCGGGTTGTGGTGTCTGCTCACCTTCACAGCGGTTGGACCACTTCCCTTGCACGCAGGTTTCGGTCCCACTTTTGCAGCTTCCTACATCCTTGGTGGTTGCGTTTCCTGTGTAGCAAGAACGAGTTTCTCCGTCCTTGCATTCAGAGGAACACCCTTCGTCCACCTTACCGTTGCAGTCGTTGTCTTTCCCGTCACACACCTCTTTGGAGGGCTGCGGAGCCGAGCAACTCCCCCATTGACCGGCCTGACAGAGTTCCTTCCCCTTCCCACACGCATTCTGACAATCCCTGGAGACCGCTTCGTCCACAGCGCCATCGCAGTCGTTGTCTTTCCCGTCACAGCTCTCTGTTTGGGGTTTAACCTCGTTTTGGCAAGCTCCCCATGCACCACCTGCACACGTTGAAGTCCCGGCCTTGCACAAGCCTTTCCCTGAGGTTCCCGCTGGGCCTGTATAACAAGAACGAGTCTCTCCATCTTTGCAGGTTGTGTTGCACCCATCATCGACTTGCCCGTTGCAGTCGTCATCCACTTTGTTTCCGCACAACTCTTTCAGGGGCTGACGTGCCGTACAACCGGCCCAGGCTCCAGCGCGACAGAACTCCGACCCTGTTCCACAAGCCGTCTTGCACGAGCGAACGAGACCGTCATCCACCTTGCCGTTGCAGTCGTTGTCTTTGCCGTCGCAGATCTCTGGGTTCGAGCCGCTACCACAGGCCGACCAAGCACCTTGCGAGCACGTCTGTGTTCCCGTTCCACACGAGGAGGTACAAGATTGTGTTAAGCTCTCATCAACCTGACCATCGCAGTCGTTGTCGATACCATCACACACTTCCTCTGTGGCCTTTTTGGCGGCCTGCTCCAATGCGTTTTTGAGATCGTTCTGATTCTTGGCAAGGACTCCCTTTCCCGTACCGCCGGGCTGCGCCCAACTGTCCAACTCTTGCTGGGTGATCGTGTTCCCAAACCCGATCGCAAAGGTCTTAATATCGTGCGTACTTCCTCCCACAACCAACGACCGCAACGCCGTAATCTCAGGCGTGGGAGAGCCATCGTTGGAGCCACCGTCAGACAACAAAAAGATATAGCGAGGTCGTTTGGAGATCGAGTCTTTGGTGATGTGCTGCTTCCAATACGCCGTCGCATCTTGAAAGGCTTTCCTCATCCGAGTGGGCCCATTTCCAGAGATCGCGTTGATCTTCTGCTTGATGGACGTAGTGTTGTTGTCCGCCACAGGCTCTTGTAGGGTCCCTTTGGAGTTGAACGTCATAAGTCCAAAGCGCAACCTGGACGAAAACGCGTCAATCAGATTGGATAGAGTGGTCCGAAACGCTTTGTCGTTGTTGGTTCCCCCAGATTCATCCACCAATAACAGCACGTCTGCCTTCTGATCGCTCGTGCAAGTCTGGGCTTGGGCCACAGACGCAAACAAGAACAACGCACTCCATGCGATCACCAAAACTGCGCTCACACACCGTATCCAAAACAACCAAGTACGTTGTTGAAGCAATGTGTGTTCTGCCTGTTTCATGAGCATCTAGCTCTCCTTAAGAAAAATCATTTCACCCCATAGTCATGTAGAAAGAGGGCTGACACTCTCTGCATGACATATATGACACAAGTGACTTAACGGACAGGATTTAGAAAACTTGAGCGGACCCTCGCTCCGTTCTCGGGCGAGCCGCAACGTGACAATTTTCGTGAACGCTCCTCACCACATCCAACACTTGCTCTGAGAATGCAGAGTGCCCACAAGGACAGCAGTGTAAGGAACAGTGCGTGTGGGTAGGTGCAGAAACGACGCAAGAACCCAACGGCCAAGGCAACCTGTACATGACAGAGTTCGAGAACGAAACCATCCGAAAGATCACCAAGCCCTAAGCAAATCCCCTACAAGTCGCAACCCTCCAGCCTGGCTCACTTTCAAAAGCAACGTCACCCTCCCCGTTCGCACTCCGTTTCATTTTCTGTTAGTGTTTCTTGTAGTTATTGAATGTAAGCATGCATTGGGTTGGATGGTATCTGACACCCAAGAGGGAGAATTGTATTGATGTGGTATCGATTGTTTTCAGTGTTTGTTGTGTCCAGTGTCTTAATGTTGAACAGCATCGGCTGCAGCTCAACGCCTGCTTTGCCCTGCACAGCGACGGCAGGAACCAACAGCCAAGATGACTGCCCCAACGGCTTTCGATGTGAACAAGGCAAGTGTGTTGTCGGCTGCAAACCCGAGGAATCCACCTGCAGCAATCGCTGCGTGAACCTGCAAAAATCAACCGCACATTGCGGCCAATGCGGAACCACTTGTGACAAGGGCAAGATCTGCGTGGCGGGTGCTTGTCAGGTCGAATGCGAAGAAGGGAAGACCGCTTGCGGCGACAACTGTGTCAACACCCAAAACGACAACGCTCACTGCGGTGCTTGCGACAACGCCTGCAAAACAGACGAGCTGTGCCAGGAAGGTGCTTGCAAACCAGAGTGTGCCCAGGGTCTTAACAAATGTGGAGAAGCCTGCGTCAACCTCAAGACCAACAACAACCACTGTGGAGCTTGCGACAAGGTTTGCCCAGCAGGCAACGTGTGTAGCTCAGGACAATGCCAACTCTCCTGCCAAAGTGGCTTGGAGGTATGCTCCGAGCGATGTGTCGACGTTCAAACCGACAACCGCAACTGCGGCTCCTGTGGAACCACCTGCAAAACAGGTGAGCTTTGCTCCCAAGGCAAATGCCAGCTCTCCTGCCAACAAGGCTTGACCCAATGCAACAACACCTGCGTCAACACAGCCAGTGACCGACAACACTGCGGCACCTGCGACAACGCTTGCAAAACTGGCTTTGTCTGCAACCAGGGAGCTTGTGAGTTGTTCTGCGCAACAGGCCAAAGCAAATGCAGCAACCTGTGCGTCGACGTTGCAACCGATCGTGCCAACTGTGGAGCCTGTGGAACCGCTTGCCAGCAAGGCGAAGTGTGCTCCAACGGAAAGTGCGTGATCTCTTGCCCAACAGGTCAAACCGAATGCACTGGGGCTTGCACCAACCTCCAGGTCGACGCCAACAACTGCGGCGCGTGTGGAACGCGTTGCTCGGGAGGCAAGCTGTGCATCTCGGGTCAATGCAAGTGCGCCACCAACCTCACAGACTGCAGCGGCGCTTGCAAAGACACAGACACCGACCGAAGCCACTGTGGCTCCTGCGGGAAAGCCTGTGGTTCCGGCCAATTTTGTGTGAAAGGTGCCTGCATCGTTTCGTGCCCCTCGGGACAGGTTGAATGCAAAGGCAAATGCATCGACACCAACACCGACAACACCAACTGCGGCGCATGTGGCACCGTCTGTACAGGTGGACAAACCTGCCAGTCAGGCACCTGCCAATGCCCCAGCTCGTTGAAAACCTGCAGCGGCTCCTGCGTGGACACCCAAACCGATCGCTCCCACTGTGGTGCCTGCAGCAAGCTATGCAAACAAGGGGAAGTCTGCAGCAGCGGCGCTTGCTCCCTTCAATGTCCCACAGGCTTCAAAAACTGCAGCGGCAGCTGTGTGAACACGCAGAGCGACAGCAAACATTGCGGCGCCTGCGGCGTCATTTGCCAGTCAGGTGAGTTGTGTCTGTCGGGGTCGTGCCAGCTGTACTGTCAGGCAGGCTGGAAAGACTGCAACGGCACATGCCAAGACCTCCAAAACGACAACAACCACTGCGGTGCTTGCGGCAATGCTTGCGCCAAAGGCACCGTATGTTCGGCAGGAAAGTGCATACAAGCCTGTCCCAGCACGCAACTCACTTGCGGCGGCGCTTGCGTCGATCCACAAACCGACCTCAAGCACTGCGGTCGCTGCAACAGCCCTTGCAAGACGGATCAAGCCTGCATCTCCGGACGTTGCGAAACCTGTCTGGATTGCCCGATTTGGGTCACACGAGCCGGCGGAACAAGCTCCGACCAAGGATACGCTGTAGCTGCCGACAACCGAGGCAACACCTACTCCACAGGACGCATCAACGGAACCGCCAACTTTGACCTGATCACATTGAACACCAAAGGAAGCACCGACATCTACGTCACCAAGCAGGACGTAACAGGAAAATACCTGTGGGCTGTCCGCTTGGGTGGAACATCCGCAGACAACTCCTTCAGCATCGCTGCCGACACAGCTGGAAACGCCTATGTTTCGGGGTCGTTCCAGGGCACCGCTGACTTTGGCTCCTTCACCCTGACCAGCAAGGGTTCCACCGATATGTTCGCAGCCAAGCTCGACAAAACCGGGAAAGTCCTGTGGGCGATCGGTGCTGGTGGTATTTACGCTGATTATGGCTACGGTATCGACGTGGACAGCAAGGGCAATGTGTATGTCACGGGAAGCTTCCAAGACACCGCATCCTTCGGCACAACCACCTTCACAACCAAAGGCTCCAACGACGTCTTCCTGGCCAAGCTCGATAGCAACGGAACATGGTCGTCGGTCCAACAATTTGGAGGCACATCTTCCGACGTAGCCTACGACCTCAAAGTGGACGACAAGGATGCTCCTCACATCGCCGGCATCTTCGCCAACTCCATCGAGATAGGTAGCACCACGTTAAGCAGCAACGGAAGCTATGACATCTTTGTTGCCAAGTGGAACGCATCCGGTCAACCCGTGTGGGCGAAGAACGCGGGCGGCTCCGGCAATGACAGAGTCACTCGGCTGGCCGTTGACGCCTCTAGCAACGCGTACGTTGTAGGTTACTTCAGCGACACAACCACCATCGGAACCACAACGCTCAAGACCAACGGCTCCAACGATTTCTTCGTCGCCAAATTCAACAACCAAGGAGCCATCCAGTGGGCCCAGAGTGGCGGCAGCATTGAATCGGATTATGCGTACGGTGTCGCCGTCGACAAGGCTGGCAACGTGTACATTGGTGGCTACTTTGACTCCACGTTGTTCCTGGATGCGATCGTGCTCTTTTCCCGCCGCAACAACGACATCTTCATCGCCAAGCTCGACAGCCAGGGTCGCTACACCGGAGCCATTCAAGCTGGCGGAGACAATAGCGGCGACTACCTCTACGATCTGGAAGTTGACAGCACCGATGTACTCTACGCCACAGGCTCGTTCCAAACAGCCGCAACGTTTGGGAAGTCATCGATTGGCTCGGCAGGGAGCAACGACTCTTGGAGCGCACGCTACGGTCGTGTGTCATGCCCACCGGGCCACAAAATGTGTGGTGGTGTCTGTACCTACAATTTGATCGACGAAGCCAACTGTGGCGCTTGTGGAACCCAATGTTCCTCCAGTCAGGTCTGCTGGTCCAACCAGTGTGGTATGTGTGAGTCTTGCCCCTCCAAGGTGTTCACGGTCACTCGCACCTATCTCAACCGCAGAGAGCACACGTTTGTGGACAGCCAGGACAACATCTACGTCACTGGAACCATCTCCGGCAACATGATCTTTGGCACCACAACGTTAAGTGGCCGGGGCGGCTCCCTCGACTTGTACGTTGCCAAGTACGACAAGAGCGGCGCGTTTAAGTGGGTGTACCACGGCGGAGGACCGCAAGGCTATGAGTACCCCACTCGATTGCATGTCGATCGTTCGGGCAACACCTATCTCCTCGGTCGATTCTATCGAGGGGACGCGGTGTTTGATAACACCACATTGAAAGGCGCAAGCTATGATAACGACATCTTTGTGCTCAAGCTCAACGCCAATGGAAAGTTGCAGTGGGCTCGAAGCGGCGGAGGGTTGTCACACGATTACGGAACCGACATCGCAGTAGACAGTTCGGGACATGCGTACATCACAGGTTACTACAGGACCTCAGCGGTCTTTGGCAACACGACATTGACCACGTCCACCAACTACGACTTGTTCGTGGCCAAGCTTCACAGCACCAGCGGTGTTTTCCTCTGGGCCAAAGACTCCCAAGGCACCTCCAATGCTTACGCGTATGGGATTGCCGTGGATAGCTCCAACGATGTGTATCTCACAGGTTACTTTAACGCCAAGATTAACTTTGGCACCACGTCGCTTTCGACAGAAGGCTCCAGTGACATCTTCCTTGCCAAGATGGATCGCAACGGCAACGCCATTTGGGCGCAGCGTTATGGGGGTGTAGGAACACAGATTGTGAGCGCAATGCAGCTGGACGCAAACGGCAACATCTACCTCGCCGGTCACTTTAACAACACAGCAACCTTTGGAACCACAACACATACAAGCCAAGGCTCCAACGACATCTTTGTGTTCAAGGTTAACAAGCAAGGCAACATGCAGTGGTCGTTTGCGGGAGGAGGCAAAGGCTCAGAGCAAGCCTTCAGCTTGGCCGTAGACCGCAATGGCTCGGTGTACGTCGGTGGTCAATTCGACACCATCGCAACCTTCGGAAGCAAAACCGTCATCACCTACGGCTACACAGACATGTGTGTCATTAAGTTAAACAGCGTTGGCGTTGTTCAGGGAGTTATCTCTGGAGGCGGGCGTTCGACGGAGTACCCACGAGGTCTCTGGTTTGACGCCAAAGGAAACCTCCTGGTCACGGGTCAGTTCCCCAACCAAGTCCGGTTTGGCGAGACGATCGTCCCCAACGGCTACTACGTTCTTGCCTTTCAGTTCAAGTTTTAGAGCGCTTCTCTTCCACGCTCTTCACCTTGTCTTCCATGGTCTGGTTTCGGTCGGTCCGGGTCCCACACTTGATGGTCGTGGTGATCCGCGGTGCGCCCATCTCGTGAACAGCTTCATGACATCGACGAACGGCTGCAAACACGTCGTCCCACTCTCCCTCGATGGTGGTGCCGTACGAGTGCATGCTGGACTTCAGGCCTGAATCGTCCAACACTCGCTGACACTCCACAATGTACTTGGACAGCGAGACTCCCACACCAATCGGCACCAAACACAGGTCAACCATCACTTTCATTCGCTTGTTCTCCTTCTACCAACCCAGGGGCATCCATGGTGTCTTACATTTGGACAGGGGTGTCTGTCATTTGGACACTCACCACATGTTGCCCCTGTTCGCTTCCCCAGTGAACGTTTCAATAACACCCGCTATTCCTTAGCATCTTGGGTCAAGCGAAGCAACCCAACCAACATGGCACCGGCCTTGCACAAGCCACCACCACAGAGCGGGCCTTCCCATTTTCCGTTTTGTGATAACCACAGACTCTGGGTTTTTGTCGCATTGGGTCAATCTCCTCTCAAACCTTGCTGTCATGACAGAAGGCCTGCTCCCCTCTTCTCTTTTTTTCGCTCCATCTCTCACCCCACACTCAGTGCAGACAAGAGCGCCTTTCGCTCCCTCCCTGCCTCCTCTTTTCACCCCTGAACCCTCATCGCATGAAGCGCTCTACGCTGGCGTTTTGTGCGTTTTCCTATTGTTCACCTCCATCGTAGCAGGAGATCCTTATGAGCCTATCAGTAGCTTCCGGTGCAGTGCTTGGTATTGACGCTTACAAAGTCATGGTCGAAGTGGACATGAGCAACGGAATGCCATCCTTCGACATGGTCGGATTGCCCGAAGGAGCGGTCCGAGAAAGCCGAGTGCGCGTTCGCTCAGCCCTCAAGAACTCGGGTTATCCGTACCCTTTGTACTCTCGTCGTATCACCATCAATCTGGCCCCCGCCGACATACGCAAGGAAGGAACAGCGTTTGATCTGCCCATTGCGTTGGGTTTGTTGGGGGCCTTTGGCGTGCTCCCTCCTTTGGCGCTGCAAGACTCCTTGTTTGTAGGTGAGCTAGCTTTAAGCGGCGAAGTTCGCCCTGTGCGAGGCGTGCTCTCCATCGCAGCCATGGCCAAAAACGAAGGCATCTCCACGCTCGTGGTGCCCTTGGAGAATGCTCCCGAGGCCTCCGTGGTGGAGGGACTCCAAGTGTATGGGATCTCTTCGTTGGGCGAGATCGTCGACATGCTATTGGGAGAAGCGGAGAAGCCTCCGACCGAGCCAGAAGAGCAGTGGAATGAGTTACCGTCCTATCGCATCGATATGGCTGACGTGAAAGGGCAAGAACATGTGAAGCGGGCGATGGAGGTCGCAGCAAGCGGCAACCACAACATTCTGATGGTAGGACCTCCAGGCTCTGGCAAGACGATGTTAGCCCGCCGCCTGGCTACGCTTCTGCCCCCTTTGCAGTTTGTAGAGGCCTTGGAAACGACCAAGGTTTACAGCGTAAGCGGGCTGTTGAGGAAGCAAGGTTTGGTGCGAGAGAGACCCTTCCGAACACCGCACCATACGATCTCCGATGCAGGACTTGTCGGAGGAGGAGCCATCCCTCGTCCAGGGGAGATCTCTCTGGCCCACCACGGAGTCTTGTTTCTCGACGAGCTACCTGAGTTTCGCCGCAACGTCCTGGAAGTGCTTCGTCAGCCGCTGGAAGAACGCGCTGTGACGCTGGCGCGTTCGGCTGTTACGTTGTCGTATCCTGCCAACTTCCTCCTTGTTGCCGCGATGAACCCTTGTCCTTGCGGCTCAGGCTCCACCAACTGCCAGTGCAGCAGCGTTGAAGTGCAGCGTTACCGCTCCCGCATCTCCGGGCCTTTGCTCGACCGCATCGACCTTCATATACAGGTAGCCAACGTACCCTTTCACGACCTCAAAGACACGCGCCGCGGCGAAACCTCCGCTAGCATCCGTCAACGTGTGATGCAAGCACGACAGCGTCAGTTTGAGCGCCTGTCCTTGCAAGGCATCACCACCAACGCAGAGATGGAGGCTTCTCACATCCAAGAATACTGCCATGTCGAACAAGAGGGGCTGCAATTGTTGGAGCGAGCGGTCCATCGATTTGGGATGAGCGCCCGGGCCTACCATCGCATCCTTAAAGTGTCGCGAACGATCGCAGACCTCGAAGGAGACGAGCACATACAACCCAACCACATCGCCGAAGCCATTCAATACCGTAGCCTCGATCGTCGCTTAACCTTTGCTTGAGACCAGAGGACGCATGGATAGCTCCTCGTTCGCTTCCGTTGTAGCTATTTTACTTTCTTCGGAAGCTATCCCACAGAAAAGATACATACTAGAAAAAGGAACCAATGATGTTGAAGAAAAAATTGGAAATGGTCGCCAAAATGATTGTCTCTGCTGAAAAGCAATTTGGTCAGGGGGCGTTGATGCAGTTAAGTGAAACACCGCTTCGACCCAAAGTTGAAGTTCTTCCGACAGGCTCGTTGGGGCTGGATGTTGCGCTGGGCGTCGGAGGCTGGCCCAAAGGTCGGCTGGTGGAAGTGTATGGACCGGAGTCCTCGGGCAAAAGCACCCTCGCCCTGGAAGCGGTTCGCGCCTGCCAGGAAGGCGGAGGCATCGCAGCTTACATCGACGCAGAACATGCGCTTGATCTGGTGTATGCACGCAACTTGGGCGTGAAAGTGGAAGAGATGCTCTTGTCACAGCCGGACACAGGCGAGCAAGGCCTCGACATTGTCGACTTGATCGTTCGCAGCGGCGCCGTTGACCTTATCGTGGTCGACTCCGTTGCCGCGTTGATCCCCAAGGCAGAGCTGGAAGGCGACATGGGCGACGTCCACATGGGCTTGCAAGCACGTTTGATGAGCCAAGCCTTGCGAAAGCTTGTGGGTAGCATCGCAAAGACCTCAACGACGGTGCTGTTTCTCAATCAGATTCGCCACAAAATAGGTGTGATGTTTGGCTCACCCGAAACCACTCCTGGAGGCAACGCGCTTAAGTTTTTTGCGTCGGTGCGTGTGGACCTTCGCCGCGTGGGAGGACTCAAAGAAGGCAACCAAATGGTGGGTCATCGCGTCCGCGCCAAGGTCGTCAAGAACAAGGTCGCAGCGCCCTTTCAGGAAGCTGAGTTTGAGATTCGGTATGGCACCGGCATCAGCAACCTCGCTGAGGTTTTGGATTGGGGTGTGGAGTACGACCTGATCGAGAAGTCCGGCTCCTGGTATAGCTACAACCATAGCATCCTGGGTCAGGGTCGTGAGCGCGCCTGCCACAACCTGGAGCAACAGCCAGAGCTTCTCTCCACCTTGCAGCAACAATTGCATGCTCACATCCCAGCGCTTCAAATGGAAGCTCCAGTCACAACAGAGAAGGTCCCCGATGTAGCGGAACCTTCACCCGAACAACCGAAAAAAGAAGCGAAGTCCTCGAAACGAGGTACAAGCAAAGGCAAAAAAGCCCGCAACCAACAAGCCGCCAAAACCCAGAACTGATCGATGGAACTTGCGTGTTGATTCAGTTCTTGTATACTGCCTATAAGACTCCCCCAAAGAATAACAAGTCGGGAAGCGGCAGGACTACAACAAATGGATCTATCCAAGATCGAGCAAGCAGCGGGCTTGCGGTTCATCGAAAAGATTGCCTTAGGTGGGATGGGTGAGATCTGGCTGGCCAGGCGAGAACGCAGCGAAGGCTTTGCGCGTCAATTTGCGGTCAAGATGATCCTCCCTCATCTTACAGAGAACCAAGAATTTGTCCGTATGTTTTTGGACGAAGGTCGTCTGGTTGGAAATTTAGATCATCCGAACATTTGCCAGATCATCGACATGGACGAATGTGACGGCATGTACTACATGTTAATGGAGTACGTCGACGGCGTTGTTCTGACAGAGTTAATCGACCGTGTCGCTCGGGATGGAGGGTTTCTTCCTGTCGAACACTGCGCGGAGATCATACGTGGGGCCAGCGCGGGCCTGGATCACGCCCACTCCGCGACAGACACCCAAGGCAACTCTTTGCAGTTAATTCATCGCGATGTTTCGCCTCCCAACATCATGATCCGCAAGGATGGCTTTGTAAAAATGATCGACTTTGGCGTCGCCAAAGCCATCACTCGTTTGCAACAAACCCAACCGGGCCTGCTCAAGGGCAAGATTGGTTATATGTCGCCGGAGCAGGTCCAAGGTGAAGACATCGACTACCGCAGCGACATCTTTGCCTTGGGCGTTGTGTTGTGGGAGATGTGCACCAGTCGTCGTCTGTTTTGGGGGGACAACGAAGTCACGATTCTGCGGAAGATCCGGGATGGAAACTTCCCCCAGCCATCTCGCTTTCGAGACGACCTCCCGCCCGAGTTGGAATGGATCGTGATGAAGGCTCTCGCCTACCGTCGAGACGATCGGTTCCAAACCTGCGGCGAATTGGAGACAAGCCTTCGAGATTTCCTCAGCCAGTGCCAGCGCACCGGCCCCAAAGCCCTCGCCGAATACATTTGGGGAAGCCCTGCCCCGTTCGAGTCCGCCAACCACAAGGCAGAGAAAACATCGCCTGGGGTTCAGCCGGACTCTCCGTACGGGGAAACGGACCCATGGCGAGAACCCACGCCGCCCCGGCCAGAGCCGCGCGTGTTGATGGTTGACGACGAGCTGTACGTTCAAGACATCGTGAGCATGATCCTCACACAAAAAGGCTACGATGTGGTGCTGGCCAACGATGGGGTTGAAGCTGTCGAGCGAGTCACCCAAGACATCTTCGACGCGTGTTTGCTGGACCTTGATATGCCCCGGAAAGACGGGGGAAGCGCGCTCATGGAGATTCGTAGGCTCCGCCCCACCCTGCCCTGCGTGATCCAAACCGCCAACGAAGATTTTTCTCGCGCCGCCGAGATGGGCCGCTTGGGGGCGGTCACTTACCTGCTTAAGCCCGTCCGCAAAAAGGTGCTGGAGGCTGCGGTGCGCCAAGCGTTGCAAAGTATCCCCAACGCGTTTGAGCAAGAGCGCAACATCAACAACGACTACCCGACCTTTCTCGCTCGAATCCAGAACAACTACCGGACCCTTCCCAAACACGAGTCTGCCGCCAAACAACGTAGCAGCTTGCTGGCCAATCAATACGAGTATGTGATGGCCTGGGTAGGTTCACTGGCTGGTGCAGCCTACCTCAACGATGGCGCGTTTGACCTCAACATCAACTTCCGCCTTCGCAACTACACGGACCAGTTTACCCCCAGCACATGGCTGGCCTGGATCCACCTCGTCGGAGAAGCCTACCGACGCGCGAACAAACGCATGTTCTGCCGAACGCTGCAAAACCTCACCATCGAAAGCCCCTCATCTCCCATTTTTCCACCGGATATCCTTCGGGCAGTGGTCGAGCAAGTCGCCCCTCTTGTCGGTCAATGGATCGACCGCGAACAGCCCAAGCTGCTGGAAGTATTGACCCTGCTCAACGCCTACTACGACACACAGTGGCTGCGGAACGACATGCGCGATGATCGCGACATTCTGAAAACCGTTGAGGTGCTAGAGCCGTTTATGAAGAGCTTGCTCGTGCACCTTCATCGCTTGATCGATCATGTGTTCGTTCGCGTGAACGGGATCTCCGCCTCGGGAGAGCTGACACAGCATCAGCTGATGGTGTTGCAAGGCTCCAACCCTATGGTCCAAAACTACGAAACAGCTCCCCAACAAGCGTTGCAATTGTTTGAAGTGTACCTTTTCGACATGGCAGAGCGACCTTTGTTTTCGCTTTCACCGTTTGCCATCGCTAGCACCGTGATGAACGATGAAAGTCGACACACAGGCATCGCTTTTCCCACACAATTAAACCCACAACGAGAAGCGTTATATCGATGTGCCAATTCGGGTCAAATTTGCAAGCCATACAACCAAGCCAGTCATCCTGGCCAAGTTTTGCGACAATGTATCACTTGACCGAAGAAAACGGGTTCCGACAGGTCCCAGACTCCTAGCCCGGGATTGCACGATGTGCAACCCAACCATGATGGAAAACAAATGACATCCATTTTTCGAAAATCGGCGATACAAAAACTTCTTCAGCAAGAGAGGAAGGCCAAACCTCATACCATTTTGCTCGTGGATGACGAGGACCATAACTTAACAACCCTGTCAGACCTTTTGATGGATGATTACAATATTTTAACAGCCACCGACGGGGACGAAGCCCTTCAGGTTCTCCAAGAAGGAGACAACGCATCGCAGGTCCAGCTGATCATCAGCGACCAACGTATGCCCCGCATGAGCGGTGTTGAATTTCTCAAACGCAGCCTGTCTGTTGCTCCCAAAGCCAAACGTATTATTCTGACCGGTTACACCGATGTCAAAGCCATTATTGAATCCATCAACGACGCTCAAATTTACAAATTTATCCACAAGCCCTTTGATCACAGGGACATGTTGCTGACGGTTCGGCTCGCACTTGAAGCCTATGACCTGGAACAACAGAACCAAAAGCTCCTGCACGACCTCCGAGAGTTAAACCGAAACCTGGAGAACAAAGTCGCAGAGCGGACCCAAGAGCTTCGCGAACTCAACGCAGCCAAAGACCGCTTCTTCTCCATCATTGCCCACGACCTCCGTGGGCCTCTTAATGTGTTTGTCCTTTGCACCGATATGTTGATGGAAAGCAGCGACGCTCTCACCAACCCAACAGTTCAGCGACTCGCGGGAAACTTGCAGGGAAGCGCCCTGATCCTTCGAAGGCTGCTCAGCAATCTGCAAGACTGGTCGAGCTTGCAAATGGGACAGATGCGATGCCACCCCAAACGGCAAAGGTTAAGCCGGATCGTCTCCGAGGTTCACCAGCTTGTGGAAGACAACAGCAGGCAAAAAGAGCAAACCTTGTACATTGATGTACCCGATGATCTGGAAGCGGATCTCGACTCCAACTTCATCGACACCATCCTTCGCAACCTGCTCAACAACGCCATCAAGTTTACCCCGAAAGGTGGACGCATCGAGTTAACAGCCCGTGCCCTTGATGTAGAAGGTCAATGCCACCTGGAAGTGACCGTTCGCGACGAAGGCATCGGTATTCAAAACGAAGATCTCGACAAGCTGTTCCGCATTGACACCCGACACACCACCCGTGGCACCGACGGCGAACAAGGCACGGGGCTGGGCCTCACCCTTTGCAAGAGCATGGCCATAGAACACGGCGGCGATCTCACCGTGGAGAGCGTATGGGGCCAAGGAACGAGCTTCCGGCTCCAGCTACCCTGCAACGCCCAAGAGGTGCTTACGCGACGGAACGCCTACCTTGTGGAGCCCACGCCCACCACGCCGGTCTAACGAGAAGTTCCCAGAGCTACCGACCGTACCCTCGAACCCGACAGATAATTTCGTTCATAATCTCGGTGGTCCCTCCGCCGATGGAGAGCAATCGAACATCCCGGAACAACCGCTCGACGACGGTTTCACGCATGTATCCCATGCCACCAAACAACTGAACCGCCTGGTGACAGACCTGCATCGACGCTTCGGCAGAAAAGTTTTTGGCCTGACTGACCGCCTCCACAACATCCTCGCCACGGCGAATGGCGTCGGCCACCTGGTAGTTGAAACACTTCATCGCTCGAACTTGCGTCGACATCTGAGCGAGCTTGTGACGGGTGACCTGAAAGCCCACGATCGGTCGGCCAAACGCCTCCCGCTCCCTGACGTAACGCTCGGACTCTTCCAAGGCAAACTCTGCGCTGGCATGACCATACGCCGCCAAAGCCATACGCTCGGATTGGAAGTTGTTCATCACAGCGAGGAAGCCGGTGCCCTCGTCGCCCAAGCGGTTTTCGACGGGAACGCGACAGTCTTCAAACGAAAGCTCTGCTGTGTCGCTGGCCCGCCACCCCATCTTTTTGAGAGTCTTGGAGGCAGAAAAACCAGGAGTACCCGCTTCTACGACAAAGAACGTTAGACCACCGTGTGGGTCATCGTCGGTTCGCGCGAGGGTCACAACATAGTCGGCACGTGCCCCGCTGGTAATGTACAGTTTGCTACCGTTGAGCACATACGAATCACCGTCGCGGACAGCGCGGGTTCGAATACCAGCCACGTCCGAGCCTGTTCCTGGCTCTGTGATCCCCAAAGCCGCAACGAACTCTCCCTTCATCGTCGGAGGGATCCAACGTTGCTTTTGTTCCTCCGTACCCAGCAGCAAGATCGGGGGGACAGCAATCCCCAAGCTCCCAAGACCGACCAAAACTCCGGTGCTTCCCCCTCGAATCAACGCTTCTATTTCGACGATGGCGTGAAAGATGTCGCCGCCCCCGCCGCCGTATTCTTCAGGAAACCAGACCCCCAAGACACCGGCTTCTGCCGCTTTGTAGTAAAGCTCTCGGGGAAAGAGCTCAGCCTCCTCCCACTCGTACACATACGGCGCAATTTCCTCACGAGCAAAGCGCAAGCAGTTGTCGTAGTACAAGCGATGAGACTCATCCAAGAACTTCGAAAAGAAAGGGTCTAACATCCAAGCTCTCCTGGTCAGGGGGAACAACACAGAGGACGGCTGCTAGCCTCGGAAGGAGAACTTGCGACCGGAGCGTTGCAAAGTGTCTTGCAAGAGGGAGTCGTCGGAGTCTGGCGCGCCAATCAAAAACAAAAGGATGCTTTGCAAGGTTTTGCGATCGGCACGAGCCAGCAAGATGCTGTGGGGATCACTGGGGCTCGGCCACATCAAACATCGCGTTGAGGCTCCGCCAAGAAACACACCCTTTTGTTGGGTTTTGTTCTCCGCGGTTGGGTTGCCTTCGGGCAGATCTTCACGAAGAAGATGAAACGTTGCGCCCGAGACAATGGCGCTGTGCCACACCGCAAAGTTGGGATGGACCCAGATTTTCCCTTGATCAGACAAAACGATCTGGTCGGCGATCATATCAACCAAGAGAGCGCTCCCCATGACTGGATCTTGAAGAACATCTCCGAGGATCTCTTCGGCGCGCTGCTCGGAGAGCCCCTGGACAGGACGCGCGTTGGCTTTGCGATCACGTTGGGAAGGCGGAAGAGCCAGTCCACCTTCAGCCAAAGCTCCCAAGATGCGGAGAACATCTGGGGTGGTTTGTAGAGGAGATGGGTTCTTTTGCTCAGGGTCAGGAACCCCCACGGAGCGAACCAGTTGCTCCAGCATCGCTGCGTAGGTCACAGGCTCAGACACCCAACAATGCTGTCGATCAAACATCGCAAACACAAGCTTGTGACCGTCAGAAACAAACAACCGCCGCCGGACTTTTTCGGGGGACTGCTCGGTCAAAGTCAGACGCTGACAAGGCTGGGCCAAGATGCGTAACGTTTGCCGCCAACCTGCCTGAAGTTTGCCTTCTCCATTCAACCATCCGGCCTGCTCCAGCCAAGCCTGGTGCTCGGGGTCACGCTCTTCGGTTGAGCCATTGGTCGGCTCTTTGGACTTCAACAAAAAACCAAACGGACAGGCCGGCGCGATGGGATGTTGTTCACGCAACAGCGCAGACATGACAGAGGGGGGAACTTTGCTTAGAGAGGTCGCGATCGACAAGGTATTTCTCCCTCCGACTTCGTACAAAGCCGGTTGCCAACAGAAAGGGAGGGCCAGGAAATAGGATGGATGTAAATCCAACAAAGACGTGAGGCGCGAAGAGGAGATGTGGAGAAAGAGAGGATGACCGAAGGTTTAGAAGATGGAATCCCAGAGCTCCCCAACAGAGTCACCCACTGCATCACCGAACATACTCAACCCACCTGCAACGCCATGCTCAGCCCAGAAATCGCCGGCCTCAGCAGCGGCCTGAAAGACAGGGCCATGATCACCTCGCAAGTTACGCTGGTGTAGGTTTTCCATACCACGTGTATCGCCCGTGATCAAACCTTCACCCACAGTCGCGATGGTGTCGACGGAGCGGTTTAACACGTTGGAGGGTGTTTCTGGCGCGCCCAAAAGATTGGCGGCGGCATCAGCGGCTGCGAGATAAGGATGTCGCGCCCCGACGGCAACGGCCAACGAGCCGGCTCCCGTCGCGCTGGTGGCTCGTCCGGTGGTGGTTTGGGCGTTGGAGTTGTTGTACTGATCCACGCCCGTCAAGACACCACCGGCCACATTCAGGGCGGTGCCTGCTGCGCGAATTCGGGACGCAGAGCTTGCGGTTCGGGTCGCAGCGGTCTCCAGATTGGCTGCGGCGCGGTGCGCCTGGGACGCTCGAAGCGCTTCCTCGCCACCCTCTGCAAAGACATGAGCCATGCGAGTGCGGGCTGCGTCTGCGTAGGTTCGAACGGTACGAGCCGATTGCTGAGCCACATCATCCAAGAGCTGCGCTGGTGCTCCAGCCACAGTCACACCCCCCCCAACGTCGCCAGCCGACACAGGACTTTGACCGCCTGTTTCAAACTGGTTGTTGAAGTAGTGTTGTTGGACAGCCGTGGAAGGCTTGTTCTCTGTCGCAGCAGGTTGGGAGTCTCCACCTTTGGAAGCAGGAGGAGGAGTCTGCTGAAGAGGAGCTTGTTGTTTGGGACCACCCACTTTATTGGACATGATTGCGTTCTCCATTGTGATCGCAAAAACACGTGGTTCAGTATATGTCACTGGGACCTCAACGCCTACCCTTTTCTCGGTCACTTGTGTGTCCGAAGTGCGAGTGTGAGATCCGTCACAAACGCTCCACATCCAAGGATGCTGGTGTTGGCTTGCACAAAGTAATTTCGGACATCCGAAGAAAAGGTTGCGTGCTTCTTTCTTTCCTTTCCCGTTTCGCTTTGCCACAGCGGGCATTGCCCAGGATTTCCTGTCCGTCGGACTCTTGACAAGACCCTGAGGTTTCTCGTACCTTAGGCCGGAATCAGCCCTGTTTCTCTGCTGCTTCACTTCGTGTACGCATGAATAGAGATATTCTTTGTTGTGGGATGGGCCCGTGATCCAAAATACGCCAAGACAAACCTGCAGTGGATTTCAATGCTCCTGGTGGAAGCACCTTGGTGGTCTGCTCTTGATCTGGATGTGTTTCAGCCTCATCCCAACACCTCAAGCGCACGCTGCTCCAAACGATCTTCACCTTCACTTTTTGTTCAACGGTCGTGATCTCAACGACCAGACCCGGAACTTGCAGCTCAAAGACGAGCGCCAACGCGAATTCACCAACCTCGCGGTCGAGTACGGTTTCTCCCTTGTGGAGCCGCTCCTCTCCCCAGCCGAGACGTTGGGGATCTTGGGATTCGATCTCGGCGTAGAGTTCTCGTTCGCGAACATTCCAGAGAACTCGCCCCACTGGCGAAAAGCTGTGGAAGACGGACGCCCCGACGACTACCTGATGGTTACCCGGATCCGGCTTCGCAAAGGTTTGCCCTTCAGCTTTGAGGTGGAAGGTAGCCTGGGATTGATCCACAACAGCACAGGTATCCTTGCTGGGTTTGCGCTGAAGTGGGCGCTCAACGAAGGCCTCACCTACTTCCCCGACATTGGGTTCCGGCTCTCCGTCAACCGACTGTTTGCTTCCCGCGACATCGACGTGGTCACCGCAACCGCCGACTTCTGGATGAGCAAGCAATTCTCCGTCAAAGGGATGTTCACGATCACTCCCTACGCCGGATACAGCCTGGTGTTTGTTCGAGCCAGCAGTCAGGTCCTGGACCCGACGCCGCTCAACTTTGACGACAACGAAGACGGCAGCACAGGAAGCAGCAACTTCGTGTTCAAAGCGATTCCAAACGAGGAAGGACCAACAGGGACCTTGGGAAGCCGCCTCTCTGTAGGCGCACGTATCGTTTGGTTCTTTGCGAGCTTGACTCTGGAAGGCTCCTTTATCTTCCCCCACGCTCCTGGTGACGAGACCACCCCCGGCCCAGAGATGATCTCTGCCTTCAACATGAAGGTCTCCTTCTTCTTCTAAAAAGATCTCGCTTCCTTCCTTGACTCTGCCGGAAAAAGACACATAATCTCACGCGAGTTTGGAAGCGGGTTCGAGGGTAAGAAAACCAACAACTCTCACTCCTCTTCTATTACCATTCCTATAACGGAGAACGATCCGATGTATTTTGCCCTGTTAAACGGTGGGGAAATCCTGGTTATTTTGATTGCCATCTTGATTCTATTCGGAGGCTCGCGTCTTCCCCAACTCGGCGATGCGTTGGGCAAAGGCATCCGCAACTTCCGCCGCGCTGTCGGTGGGAAGAAGGACGAAGAGGGCGAAGAGAAAGAGTCTGAGAAGAAAGAACCTTTGGCTCTTCCCCCCCACGACCCCAGCAAAGAATCCATCGGTGTCGCCAAAAAAGAAGAGCAAAAGCAAAACTCCTAACCCCCCTCCGGCTCTTCTTCTTGATTGTCTCGCTCTCCTCTCTCTTATTTCCCTGATGACGCTGCCACCTTGGGAATCTTCCAACGCCCGATCTGTGTACAATCGTTGTAGATGTGCCCCATGTACAAATAACTCTTGTGCTCGTTAACGCTGGTGATGTTGGCGATCGTCTTGCCTTCGGGATCCGCGTACATTTGAACGACTTTCCCTTGACCGTTCAGCTTCGCAATCATACCCACTTTCTTGGGCTTGGGCAGCAGCGGCTCGGGCAATGTCATCACAAACTTTTTGAGCCACGCTCTCGGGTGCATGACCTTGTCCAGTTCACCCAGTCGCGGCGTTGCGAAAGCGACCCAGTAGCCTCCGTCGCTGCTTCGGTTGATGTTGTCGGGGAAACCACGAAGGTTGGTGGCGAAGAAGTCCGACTGTCCTTTTTTGGGCCCTTTGAGCCAGTAACGACGGACTCTGTAGACAGCTGTTTCCACAACCAGCACAAACGTCCGATCGTGGGACAAGGCAACACCGTTGGCAAAATACAAATCATCCAACAACAACGTCAGCTTCTTTGTTTTGAGGTTGTAACGAAACAAGCGACCTGTGGGTACGTGCGACATCACATCGGGGCGCACATCCATGTGATACGAGCCCTTCACGATGAGGCTGGCGTCGGAGAAATAGAGGTTGCCGTCGTTATCGAGGTCGAGGTCATCGACAAAGGAGAGGGGCTTTCCTTTGTATTGATCCGCGAGAACCGTCACCTTCCCTTGGGGAGAGACTGCAAGCAAGCCCTTCAACGCGTCAGCCACATACAAGACCCCGTCAGGACCGAAAGAAGAGCCAATCGGGCGGCCTCCCGTCTCAGCAAACACGGTGGGTTTGCCATCGACTGTCATCCGACGGATCTTTCCATCACGGCATGAGATGTAGAGACGGCCTTGCGCATCAATGGAGATGTCTTCCGGTTCAACCATCTCCTTTCCCCCCAAAAGCTGTGTCGATGCCAAGGCCTTGTTTTCTTTCCAGACACCTGTTGCTTTGGGTGTCGCTGGTGGATTCCAGGCCCGCACTTCAAAGGCAGGCCAGCGCATCGCAGTCCATGCTACGCCAACAACACAAAGCCCCAGTAACAACCAGAGCCAACGCTTCCTACGACCTTGGGGTTTTTCCGACATCACCTATCCTCCTTTACGATGCCCAGCTGCAAATCGGGCATTCGTCTGCGTTGTGGTTACGAGCCGGACAATACTCCCGACCAAAAAAGATGATTTGAAGGTGCAGCTTGTTCCAATATTCTTCGGGAAAGACTGCTTTCAAATCGCGCTCTGTCTGCACAACGTTTCGACCGTCACTCAGTCCCCATCGCGCAGCCAACCGATGAATGTGTGTGTCCACTGGGAACGCCGGAACGCCGAACGCTTGCGCCATGACAACCGAGGCTGTTTTGTGCCCAACGCCGGGCAAACGCTCCAGCTCTTCAAACGATTGAGGCACCTGTCCTTCGTGTTCTGTCAACAGGATCTGGGACAGCTCCCAAATCGCCTTCGACTTGTTTCCCGACAACCCACACGGACGAATGATGTCCTGGATGTGTGGAACCTCCAAGGTAATCATCTGCTCGGGAGTATCCGCCTCGGCAAACAAATGGGGCGTCACCTGGTTCACCCTAACGTCTGTACACTGTGCTGACAACAGAACAGCCACCAACAACGTATACGCGTCCTTGTGGTCCAAGGGAATCGGCGTCTCTGGATACAGTTCCTCCAAGATCTCCTGCACTCGCGCCGCTTTCTCTCGCAACGCTGGAGTCATACGCCTCGCTTTGCCTCGCGATGCTTGCGCCTTCTTCTTGGTAACCTTCTTCTTCGTTGCCTTCTTCTTCGTTGCCTTCTTAGCAACTTTCTTCTTGGCGACTTTCTCTTTGGTTGCCGCTTTCTTCTTCGCTGCAGCCTTCTTTTTCGTTGCGACTTTCTTCTTCGTTGCTTTCTTCTTCGTTCCAGCCTTCTTCGTTCCAGCCTTCTTTTTTGTTGTAACCTTCTTGGCTGCTTTCTTTTTGGTTGCAGCTTTCTTTTTCGTCGCCTTTTTCTTGGTGGTCGTCTTCTTTTTGGAGGTCGACTTCTTGACTGTGGCTTTTTTCTTGGTGGACGATGAGCGACGAGTTGAACGATTGGATTTCGCCATAGTTGCGGGTACTCCTTGATCATGAGCGAGAATCAGTATCCAACAGAAGGAACAACAAATGAGCGGTACACCTTCCCTTCCTGTTTATATCATGGCTGGAGGAAAAAGCAGCCGCTTTGGAAGCGACAAAGCTCGCGCGCTCTTGCATGGAAAGCCGCTGCTCTTGCATGTTGTGAACGCGCTCGCCCCCCAAGCCTCTCGTCTGTTCGTCGTCGCCGAACGTTCGGACGCATACAGTGATTTGGGTCTTACCACCCTTCCGGATCTGTCCCCGCACTTGGGCCCCATGGGTGGCCTACAAACCGCGCTGAAGCATCAAAGTCAAACAGGCTTAAGCTCACCTCATGACGAAGGATGGTTCTTGTTTGTTTCCTGCGACATGATGGGTTTGCAATCGGCCTGGATCGATACGCTTTGGCAAGGAAGGCAACCCAACAAACAAGCTGTTGCCTTTGGGCCAGCTCCTTGGGACGCTTTGTTTGCGCTGTACCACACGGAAATCACCACCGAGGTAAACCAACGTATCGAACGAGAACAGCGAGCCATGTGGCGTTTGCTTGATGCAACGGCCCAAGCCCTACCCCACCCACAAGGTTGGAGCGAGGTAGTTTCCATCAACACACAAGATGCGCTTCGTTCTTACGCTGCACGCACATTAAGGACGGATGGAGACTCGTGAGCGGACGCGCGTCTTCGCCCACTGTTCGCCCTGCCCCACGTACATCATCCAAAGAATCATGCAAAGAAGAAAAGAGAAATGTTCGCTCGCGATGGAAAAGCAAGAGGAAGACTATTGTGTAATTTTTCGTTCAAACACAAAGGTTCCGAAAGGAACGAGGGAAGCAACGAATCCAACAATGCTTTGTGACAAGCTCCAACCCAGGAGTCGGGCAGTGACGACCAATCCCATGACATAGACAAGCTGGAAGATACCATGAGCCCATCCAACCCAGCCCTGACCTCCGTCAATCACGATACCGGCTGCGTACTTAAGAGGTATATAGATGCCAAACAAGACCAACAGCGAGAGGCCTTCCAGCCGGGCAATCCAGCGAAACCATACTTCCGCCGTGTGTGCAGCAACCTGACGGTCCTCTTCTTGGGTTGCATTGATCTTGCGCAGCCCCAAGAAGCTCGCCACACCAACGACAGAACCTGCGATGGCAAGGACCAAATAAGGCTCTGTGAGAGTCCGCAGAGTCATCAGCACGAGGGTGCTTGTGTAGGCAAACGCGGCCAATCCACCCAGCCAGGGACGGGCGCTCTTGTTACCCGCTCCCTCCAAAGCAGCACCCAATGCGATAAGGCTGAGTAAGATGGTGGCGGAGATCCAGGACGCAGACATCTTGTAATTCATGAGCTTCATCATGCCATATCCAGCGATCCAGATCAGCCCAAGCCCCAAGGTTGCGACACCGTATGCTGCGACGCCTCGTTGTCGGGTTTTGTGCGAGAAGAAGGCGGCAAACAACCCCGCAGAGAACAAAGACACTCCCAAGATCTTGACCAGTTTCCAGAGATACAAAGGCATAGACGTTCTCCCATCGGTGTTGGGGGGAAGAGAAACAAGCACGATACAATGTGCTGGGCGCTCCACATCCATGTCATTGCATACAGTTTGAACCTGTAGTAGCATTTTCAGGCTTGCAACACGTCAACTCAGGAGGGAAAGCGCCCTCCGTCCTGTTCAAGCACAGAGGAGAAGAGATGCCGCATGTTTGGGACCCAACAACCTGGGCAAGCCTGATACCGAACAGGTACGAGGAAGTCAAGCCGCACCACTCCATCATTGGTCTGGACCCTTAATAATGCAACGAAAGACCCGACGTCTTCCTATCTTAAAGTTTCACCAAGATTCTTCCCGCCCTCGCCTGGATCGTGTCGCGGTGGAAGAACCTCTGGAGATTCGACTGCGCTGGACCCAAGGCGAACACCCGATGGAACACAGCCTCTCCATTACGATGCGAACTCCCGGCCATGACTTCCATCTCGCTGCCGGCTTTTTGTACACTGAAGGCGTTATCAACGACACCCATCAACTCAGCACCATCACTCACTGTTTGGGAACGAAAAAAGAAGAGCAGCAGTACAATGTTGTGCAAGTTACCTTGCGTGACGAAGCCACGTTTGACCTCGCACAATTGCAACGTAACTTCTACACAACATCAAGCTGTGGAGTGTGTGGACGTAGCTCCATCGAAGCGATCGAAGTTTGCGGTGTTCCAGAGTTACAAAGTGAGCTACCGAAGCTATCCCCTAGCTGGATACACAAGCTACCAGCTCAGCTTCGCGACACACAAGAGTTGTTTGACCAAACTGGCGGACTTCACGCAGCAGCGCTGTTCCAGGCCAACGGTGAATTGCTCACGCTTCATGAGGATGTTGGACGTCACAACGCTGTGGACAAGTTAATCGGTCAGTACGTCCTGAACCATAGCTTGCCGCTGGCAGGAACGGTGCTTCTTGTCAGCGGACGGGTCAGCTTTGACATCGTACAAAAAGCGCTGCGTGCAGGCATACCAGCGCTGGCAGCCATCGGCGCACCCTCCAGCCTTGCCATCGATCTCGCCGACCGTTTTGGTATGACCCTGATTGGGTTTGTTCGCGACGAACGCTTCAACGTGTACACCGGCGCACAGCGCTTCATAGAATCGCCCACAGACGAAGTCTGAATCAGGTCCCCATGGACCAGGAGCGAAGGTAGGTTTCCTGCTCAGGAGTCAGGACGTCAAGCTGCATTCCCATACTTTGTAGCTTCATCGCGGCGACCTTTTGGTCCATGTCTTCGGGAACGGCATACACTTTGGGTTCAAGCTGCTTGCCTTCCTTCCACATGTACTCCGCGCTCAAGGCCTGGTTGGCAAAGCTCATGTCCATCACATCAGCGGGGTGGCCTTCTGCAGCAGCGAGGTTAACCAAACGACCTTCGCCCAACACGTACAACAGGCGACCATCTTCCCAGCGGAATTCATCCAACGAATCGCGCACAGTGCGTCGTTCGACAGCTTGTTCTTCCAGAGTCTCCAGGTCGATCTCCACGTTGAAGTGCCCTGCGTTGCACACCATCGCTCCGCTCTTCATTCGAGCAAAATGTTCCATCCGAAGCACATGCTTGTTCCCGGTGACTGTACAGAAGATGTCGCCCATGTGGGCCGCTTCACGCATCGGCATCACCTGAAAGCCATCCATCACAGCTTCCAGGCCGCGGATAGGATCCACCTCAGAGACAACCACACGAGCCCCCATTCCTGCCGCGCGTTTGGCCACGCCACGACCGCACCATCCGTAACCACATACGACAAAGACCTGCCCCGAAAGGAGACGATTGGTCGCTCGGAGAATTCCATCGATGGTGCTTTGCCCAGTACCGTAGCGGTTGTCGAAGAGATGTTTGGTTTGGGCATCGTTGACGGCAATCACAGGATAGGCCAACACATCTTCGTATGCCATGCTGTGCAGACGAATCACGCCGGTGGTGGTTTCTTCCGTTCCGCCGACAATGCCGGGCAAAAGGTCCCTGCGCTCTGTGTGCAACAGCTGCACAAGGTCAGCCCCGTCGTCCATGGTCAGGTGCGGTTCATGCTCCAGTGTCGCCCGGATGTGTTTGTAGTATTCATCGCGGTCTACACCTCGCCGGGCAAACACAGGGATTCCGTCGTGCTGTTGCAGCGAAGCGACGACATCGTCTTG
This sequence comes from Deltaproteobacteria bacterium, assembly GCA_006226375.1. GTDB lineage: Bacteria > Myxococcota_C > UBA6777 > UBA6777 > UBA6777 > M3003. Next base: position 122,120 of record SBHC01000054.1, read on the forward strand.
GGTGCTCAGAGGGTTGGAGGCACACAAGCGAACCTCCGCCCCACCCGCTTTCAACGTCTTCATCAGGACGCCTGTTTCCGCAGTCACGTGCAAACAAGCTGCGACTTTCATACCTTCCAGCGGCTTCTCTTTGGCAAACCGCTCTTGAATGTCCCGGACGACAGGCATCGATTGCTCCGCCCATGCCATACGTCGTTGTCCTTGATCCGCAAGTTCCATACTCATCTTGTTCATGGCCATCTCCTGATACGGTAGATTGTTGTTTCTCAACACGTCGTTGACTTCACTCACCGAGTATGGGAATTTCTTTGCATTCGTAAAATTACTTCTGCTACTCTTTTGTCGAAGTGAAACTTATGCTTCCTGATTTCAATCGTCTCAAGATCTTCTACTTTGTGTATCGATACCAAAGCACCGTTCAGGCGGCAAATCGGCTTCATTTGACGCAGTCAGGGATCAGCCAGCACCTCAAAAAGCTAGAGCGCGAGTTGGGTACGGAGTTGTTCACACGGTTGCACAAGAAGCTGGTTCCAACACAGGCAGGAGAAACGCTGTATGCCTCGCTGGCACCGTTTGTTGAGAGTTTGGAGGAAACCTTAGAGGGCCTTCAACTTGCCAAAGATCAACCCCACGGTTTGCTGCGGGTGGGCGCGCCTGTTGAGTTTGGACAGCGCTACCTTCCAGCATGGTGTGCTGCATACAGGGCGCAACATCCAGCAGTTCGCTTTCATTTGGAGTTGGGGCATCCATCGGTGCTGCTTCAGCAACTCAAAGAAGGCACCCTCGACTTTGCATTTGTGGATGTCTTTTCTCATACGTCTACGCTAACGTACGAACGTTCTCTGCTCTCGATTGAGCCCGTGTACACCGAAGAATTGTTACTGGTTGGGGTGCCGGAGTTACTCCCGAAGGCATCTCGCAAGAAGTGGAAACTCGACGACTTCACAAGCTTCTCGTATGTCGCATACAACGCCAACGCTGCATCCTTGCATAGCTGGTTTTTGCATCACTGGGAAGCTATACCTGGAAAGCTATCTTTGGCGTTTACGGTAGAAAGTGTACAGGCAGCACGTTCTGCGATTTTGCACGGAATGGGTTTGGGCGTGTTGCCGTCACAGTGGATCCAAGAGGAGCTGAATACCCAAGAGTTGTTTGTTATAAAGACAGACAAAACACCACAAACCAACCCCATTTCACTGGTCCAGCTATTGGACAAAAAGCCCACATTGACCGAGCGTTCATTCGTTGCACATTGCCGAACACAACTTGCCTGAGCCCTACAACGAAAATGAAACGGAGGACAGCTTCTTCAGGTAGCGTCATGAGAGAAAGTGAAAGGGCAAAAAGAGCGCCTGCACAACGACACGAGGCGGACCCCCAGCCCCACCGAGCCTGAGAGCTTCGATATTCGGATGAGCCTGGTCACGCAGGACGAGCTTGTCACCCAGATCTGACCCCGGCTGCACACCGGGGCTGCGCCAAGAGACAACCTAACCCGCTGAAAACACTGAAGCCAGGATACCAGGAGAGGTTGTTCGAGCTGTTGCATTTGCACACACCGGTGGTCGCTGGAGCAGACGAGCGGACCGCTTGATGCTCCTCATTACCGGGAAGGGCTGGACGCTTTTTGTCAGAACCAACTTCCCCGGTGTCACCCTCGACGAACTGCCCGAGGAGGTGGACAACGAGAAGATCTGACGCACTCTTCTACACTTGCACTAGACCTTTCTCCTCAACGCTCGTATCGCGAGCACGTCAAACGGAGAAAACCTCTTTGCAGAGATGACCGGCATCACCCGGTCAGGAAGCCTACATGAGAGAGAAGCTTGTTTTCCGTTTCCAAAGAACCACAGGTACGATGCATCAGCCGCAAGCAAAAGGCAAGGCCCCTTCCACCAGGGGGTGTGGTCGCCGACCGTTGGTTTGTTGACTTGTTGGATGGAGGAGTCTTGTGGGAACAAGAACAGTATCATCGCTTTCGGCATTAGAGTGCCCACGAATGTGGGTGTACTTCTCCCTTGTCTATATCCCACATGACTAGCCAGGTAAATGTTTCGGGCCACGCAGGTGCCCGGCGTCATCACAAATGTTTGCCCGGCGTCATCACATGTGCGAAGGCCACTTGTTACCCATGGAATTGAATCACACCCTCCACCAGGTGGTGTGGTTGTGGGCACTGTGCAAGAACATGGACACTTCCTGTACTGAAACATGGACACTCCTAGTCCATGTTTCAGTACAGTGTGTTCTTCCTTGGAGAAATAGACAACAAGAACCCTATCCATATTCACGACTTACCAAACAGCAAGCGAGTGGCACGGTATATGTAGAAGGAGTTGATTGCTCCAGACAGATTATTGTGTTCTGCGCCACGAGATGGAACGACTTCACACACGAAACCACTCCGTTCCACAAAAAGGAAGCCTCTATGAAAAAGCGATGGAAAGCTCTTTGTTTGTTTTTGTTCATCGGCCTGATGCCCATTTGGACAGGTTGCGGAACACCCGATGGTGCGGTGACTGTCACGCTGAAAGCCGATAGTTATCTTTTGGGCGACAAGGTACGCCTGCTTTTTGTCGCCGCAGGGTGCACAGGAGCCGTCGCAACCGCCCTTTTCCACGAATATCCTTTTGTGTGTCAGGACACTCAGGTCAGGATGAATGGTGAGACGACATATCGCTTTGAACCGGGAACGTCAGCACATGCGGTCTACGTGGTCTGTCATGACGGGAAACGTGCAAAAAGGATAGACGCAACCAACGGGCACACCATCAACATCAAAGTGTCTGCTTCATCAAGCCACTCCATCAGCCACAGCCATGATAAACGGCTGCGCGTTGTCACCAATGACTGTTGGAACTTTAGGTAGGCCTCCCTCCTCTTCTCTCCTTGTTCCACTCACGCTCCTCAATCAAACCCAGAGGTTGTGCGTCATTGGCTTGGAAGCCTCAAGGCAAAGAGCATGGATGGAACACAAGAGAAGAGGGAAACCACGATGCAACAAGCGAACAAGCTAGCTCTGATAGGATTGGGTCTATGCGTTGTGTTCACAACCTTCGCCATCGCACCCCGACCGAAGAAACGCAAGACACACAACGACAGGAAGCACGCTCGCAAGCTGGCTCGAATGGCCAAGAAGATCCGCCGTCACTTCCGGAGGTTTCGAGGAGGAGATTGGACCAGAGGACCGGGTCGCTCGGAGCGTTACCAAAGTGTACGCTCTTACATGCGCAGTCGGCCTACGCGTCCTTTGGGCAGACGTCGTGTGATTTATGTACTTCCCCTCGGACGGTTCACCCAAGGCCAAACCAAGGTTGTGAAGTTAACCGCCAAACTCTTGGGTTTGTACTTCAGCCGCCCTGTGAAAATGCACAAACCCCTCCCCCTTTCGGTGATTCCATCGCGGGCTCGACGCAAGCACCCCACCTGGGGCGACAAGCAGATCCTCAGCCGATATGTTTTGTACAAGGTACTCAAGCCGCGTATGCCGCGGGATGCAGCCGCCTTCATCGCCCTGACAAGCTCCGATCTGTGGCCTGGAAGAGGATGGAACTTTGTGTTTGGAGAAGCCGATCTCAACCAACGTGTGGGAGTTTGGTCCATCTACCGCAACGGCAATCCAGACAAAAGCCCCAAAGACTTTCGCAGCTGCCTCCTCCACACAGTCAAGGTTGCAAGCCACGAGTTGGGCCATATTTTTTCAGTACCCCACTGCAAGGCCTACGAGTGCAACATGTGTGGGTCCAACAGTCGCACGGAATCCGACGCGCGCCCCTTGGCTCTCTGTCCCCAATGCTTTCAAAAGATATGCTGGGCCACGCAGTGCCAACCGCTCCTGCGTTACAAGAAGCTGCATCAGTTCTGCAAGACACATGGGCTGCAAGCCGACGCGAAGCTCTACAAGAAGATCTTGCGCTCCCTTCAACCTCACAAACATCCTCCCAAGAGACGATAGTCCTCGACGGTGGTGGTGGCTCATTGGGTTGTGCTTCAACCTGTGGTAGCGTTTGTGCTTCACTCCTTTTCCATGGATGCTGCACAACTCCCAGGAACAAGCTATGCCAGAGTACGATTTCGAGACCGATTACTTGGTGGTAGGTGCCGGGGCAATGGGAATCGCCTTTGCAGACGAGATCTTGCATCGTGACAACCAGGCTCACGTAACCCTTGTTGACCGTCGCTCCAAACCCGGTGGCCATTGGAACAATGCGTACTCCTTTGTCACGCTGCACCAGCCCGCTCTTTACTACGGCGTTAACTCCGAACCGCTGGGCCGAGGGGGCCATGACCTTGTCTCCAAAGCTCAAATCTTGGGATACTTCGAGCGAGTCCTGGAAAAGCTCCAAAAGACCGGACGCTTTGCCTTCCTCTCCCAATCCGAGTACCAGGGTAATGGCCGTGTGCAATCGTTGGTCACCAAGGAACGAAGCCAAACAATACGCATCCGTCGCCGACTGGTGGATGCAACCTACTCACAAGTGACCGTTCCCTCAACATCGCCACCTCCGTTTGACGTTGAAGACGATGTGACCGTCGTTCCCATCAACGCGCTGGAGTCGCTCGAACGTCCGTGGAGCCATTACACTGTGATTGGGGCGGGAAAAACGGGCCTCGACGCCTTGTTGTTCCTCTTGTCACAAGGAGTGGCACCGGAGGATATCAGCTGGGTTGTGAGCCAAGACTCGTGGTTGGTGACCCGAGAAAGCATCCTTCCTCAGAACTTGCTGGCGACCTTTTCTCACCAATTGAAGCTATGCTCCACGATCACCAACACAACAGAATTGTTCCACCACATGGAGCAACTGGGCCTGTTCTTCCGGGTGGACCCCAGCATCGAGCCGACAAGCTACCGATGCGCAACCGTAAGTACAAAAGAGCTAGAGAAGCTACGCTCGTTACCCCATGTTATCCGCAAAGGACGGGTCAAAAGCATCACCCACCAGACCATGCACCTTGTGAACGGAGATATCGACGTTGCCCCCGACACCTTGTTCATCAACGCTGCTGCGAACGGCCTGGCCAAGCGCCCTGCTCGACCGGTGTTTGAACCTGATCGCATTACGTTGCAGCCCATCACGCACTGCCAACCTACATTTGGCGCGGCAGTCATCGCTCATGCGGAGTGGCGCTTGCCCGGCGACGAGGCCAAAAACAGCGTGACCTGTCCAGTACCGCACCCAACCGTACCGGAGGATCTTCCGGTTGCTCTGCATACGATGTTTTATAACCTTCAGTGCTTCCCTTTGTCGATGATAGGATCCGTGAATCGAATGCGGCTGAATGCCATGAATCACGTTGGCTTCCTGGACAACTTGAAGCTACTTTGGGCTTACATTCGTTGGCATCGACCGTTCTTTGCGAACATGCAAAAGCTCTTTCCCTTGGAGAAACCAAAGCCAACCCAAGCAACAAAGAAACCCGAGAACGCAGACTAGCTTGGGTCTTCTTTATCCAAAGAAAGAGAGACATCCCCCCAACGTTGGATGGAGTGATTGGAGTGGAACAGCAGGTCTTGCATCATGGTTCGTTGTCGTTTCGTTCGTTGGCTTGTGGACCCTGGTCGGACTCCAAAGCGCCTGTGGTCCTTTGCCTGCATGGATTTCCAGACAACCCTTCGACCTTTCGCTTGCTGTTGCCAGCCCTCGCCAAGAAAGGGTATCGTGCATTGGCCCCAACGTTGCGAGGCTATGAGCCGTCCTCTCAACCCAGCGATAGAGACTACCGGGTAGCAACGCTAGCTCGTGATGTTGTGGCTTGGCTTGATGATTTGGATGTGGAGCGGGCTCACTTGGTCGGACACGACTGGGGTGCTGCCATCACCTACGCGGCAGGAGCGTTGGCTCCAGAGCGGTTTGAAAGCCTCACAACGATAGCCGTTCCCCACACCCCACGTGTAAGACAGGCTGCACAAAGCTTACCCTCTCAATTTTTGAAGTCATGGTATATGTTATTTTTTCAGCTACGAGGCATTGCGGAGTGGGCGGTCGCTCGGAACGACTGGGCGCTCGTTCGTTGGTTGTGGCGACGATGGTCTCCTGGTTACAAGCTATCCAACGAAGCCTGGCAAGACCTACGCCGAACCTTTGAAGCACCAGGGGTGCGAAGCGCGATGCTGGCTTACTACAGGCAAAACGCTTCCCCTCTGAACTTGCTTGGGCTACACACCACCGAGTCACAACGATGGACATCAGTCCCTGTCCGAACCCTCGCCTTAACGGGCGCCAACGATCAATGCATGGACACCCGACTTTACGAACGAGCGTTCCACAACAGCGACTTCACGGCCGGGTTTCGGATCGAGCGTATCCTTAACGCAGGACACTTTGCCCACCTCGAACAACCTGACATCATTCATCCCATCATTCTCAACTGGCTCCAAGAATAGCTCTTGCTCTAACCCTTCCGTTTGCTTTTTAACCCATAAAGTTTGATTCGACTGTACAGCCAAGACTCCGAGATGGTAAGCAGCCTGGCCGTTTTCGGCGCATGTTGTTCGGTCTCTGCCAGTGCTTGCTCAATAAAGAACCGCTCGGTGTGCTTGAGAATATCTTTAAGCGAGGGAGGAGGCTGGTGGTCGGAGAGAGGGAGGGTCGGAAACACTTCTTTCATCCACAGCAGATCCTCCTCTTCGATAAAAGCCTCGAATGAAGAAGGTTCCGTTCCCTTCATCGCGTGGCGTTTTTCGAAGACCAGATCGGAGGCTGCAATGGTGTCATTGTCCTGAAACACCAACGTACGCTCCAACACGTTGCGTAGCTCACGAATGTTTCCAGGCCACAAGTGAACTTTGAGAACGTTGGTCGCTTCTCCTGTAAGAAACAAAGGACGCTCTGGGCTTAACTCTTTCAAGAACGCTTCAACCAACAAAGGGAGGTCTTCTTTGCGTTCGCGCAGAGGAGGCACAGTAAGCACCATCACAGAGAGACGAAAATAGAGGTCCTCGCGAAATCGTCCCGCCTCACATTCTTCCTGGAGATCTTTGTGTGTGGCGGTGAGGAGATGAAAGTCAACATCTTGCTCGGAGTTACTCCCCAGCCGTCGCACCTTTCTTCGCTCCAAAACGTCGAGAAGCTTGGGCTGCAACTCCAGGGGAAGCTCTGCGATTTCGTCCAGAAACAACGTTCCCCCGTTGGCTTGTTCAAAGAAGCCCTGTCGTTGCTTGTCGGCGCCAGTGAAAGCGCCCCTTTCATGGCCAAACAACATTGACTCGGCCAACGCAGGAGGCAACGCGCCACAGTTCACAACCACAAAAGGTGCATCTTCGTTTTGGTTGTGTCGATGGATCGCTTGGGCAATGCTGGTTTTGCCTGTCCCCGTCTCTCCATACAGCAAGGTGGTGACTTTGCGCTGCCCCAATCGCGGAAGAATCGAGAAGATCTTCCGCATGGCCATGCTTTTGCCAATCAACGTACCCGTGCTGTCGTGATACTGGATGGAGAGCTCTTTGGTTTGTGGGTTGGAGCGAAGAGTAAGAACAGACTGACCCAGTTGAAGCCTGGCCCCAGGCAGCATGTACGCGTCGAGAATGGGAGAATCGTTGAGTCGGATACCGTTACGGCTGCGGAGGTCAAGGACACGCAGTCCCTTCTCCTCCAGGTAGCATTCACAGTGGAGCGTGCTCACCCAGGGGTCATCGGGCAGGCTCAGGTCACACCAATCCTCCCGACCGATACGAATGACCTCTTTTTCAAGCGGAAGCATCTTGCCCAGGTGAGGACCTTCCAAGACCTCCAACGAAAGGTCACGTATCGCGATGGTCTCGGACACCAATCCGCTCATCGCTTCGATGGTTTTCTTCTCCAGCCCCACTGCGCTCTCCCTCTTCTTACCCATGTACAGTCGCGTGAAGGTTCACTTTACCTAATTTTGTACGTTGCTGCCAAGGCCTTCGGTATGACCGTTGCAACATAGAGGGTAAGCAAGTGGTGAAGAAACGAGCGTTCTATAGATTCATACTTCCAAAAGGGTGGGATAGCGGTCGGGAGTATCGAAAGGATCTTCGAGAAATTGTGAGCCCATGGCGAATTCACTCCAGACGACTTCGACATCTGTGGGTCTGTCTTTGGGGTTCTTGGCCAGAAGTTGAAGAAGGAGGTGTTCCAACTCCGTACCCTGAAACGACGGACGCAGTTGACCCAATGAGGCGGGCTCATCCTGGAGGATCTTTACGAACAGTTCAGCCGATGTCCCTCCGCCCAGAGGGTGCTTTCCTGTGAGAGCTTCAAACCAAATCACACCCAACGCATAGAGGTCAGCGGCTGTGGTTAAGCGAGCTTTTTCCTTCAGTTGCTCCGGTGCAAGATACGCGGGAGTCCCCACAATCATGCCGGTTTGGGTCAATCGAGTGTCCTTCAAGATTCGAGAGGTGTCCGCGATACCAAAGTCGATCAGACAGACACGAGGAAAAGGTTCACCCTGGCACAGAAAGATGTTGGAAGGCTTGAGGTCACGATGCAGAATCCGCTCGTGATGCACCACCTCCAACGCTTCACAAAGTTGCTCCGAGATCGCTAAAAGCCAACCCAAAGGCACCGGACTGTGACGTTCAAGAACAGCTTGAAGAGTCTCTCCTTGCAGGAACTCCAGCGCCATAAACGCCCCGAACTGGGGATCCACGTCGACGTCCAGAAGTGAGATAATGTTGGGATGATTAAAGCGCTCAAGGATCTGAGCTTCTCGTTGGAACCGACGGATGCGTGGTTCTTGTTTGTTGTGCTCGGGGTCCAGCAGTTTGAGAGCGGCACGCTGCCCAGTGTAGATGTTATGAGACTCGTACACGACGGACATTCCACCTCTTCCCACCTTTCGGACAATGCACCAATCGCCGACATTTACTCCAATCAGGTTCAAGGAAGAAGAGAAGTTGCGAACCAACAAAGGAGCCTGCAAGAGCGGCTCATCCATGGTACGAGAGGTTCCAGGTGGTGTGGGATGTTGAGGCAACGCGTTGATCATGGGAGGAACGGGGACTTCGCCAGACTTTTGATTTTGAAGCCACTGAAGGCTCACAGCAGCCTGTGTCGCAATCAAGCTAAGAAGGTCTTGGCGTTGCTGTGTGAACACCCCGGCTGTGAGGCGGTTTTCGAGGTAGATCAAACCCATCAGTTGGTCATGAGCAAGGATCGGCAGGCAAAGAACCGAACGAACGCGGGCTTGTGCAATGTAAGTGTCGCGAACAAAGGGGCCTTCTTCAGAAGCGTTTGAGAGGACAACAGGTTGGTGAGAGAGGACGGTGTACCGCAACATCGCAGTGGACACAATCTGGCTCTCATCATCAAGAACCATCGTGGTGTTAGGGGTAAGACACTCTTTGTCGGTTTGCTCCATCTGTGCCACAAGCTTGCACGATGTCTTGCGATACAAAAAGAGCAGACCCCGCTCTGCGCCAGCATGCTCCATAAGCAACTTCATCAGGCGGTGAAGTAGTGTGGCTTCGTCGGTTTCCTGCGAGAGCGCTTCGGCCGCCTTAAGTACAGCGTTAAGCTCGAAGGAGCGAGGATTCTCACCGCTGGAACGACGACGCTCATCAGACTGCAAAGTCTCCAGGTTTGCAACACCTTGGGGTGGGGAAAGCAACGAAGGTTCCGCTTGCAAAAGCTGGTTCACCTTCGCAACAGCGCCCCAGGCTTTGTAGAGTTGAACCGCTTCACGACGAAAGTCATGGGCCATTCGTTCATGCCCTTCCGATCCACAAAGGGACGCAGCCTGCTCAGCAATCAACCCAGCATCTTGGAGAAAACCGGCTGCTTTGGCCTGGATCAAGGCCTTGTCGTAAAGTCCAATGGCCTGAAACGCTTGGCCCTCACAACGAAGCCGAGCCGCGTTGACCCAATCGAGTCTATAACCCCGGGAAGAGGGCAAATGCTTGCACCAAGCTCGCAACAACTTCCAGCCCAAGCGTAAGAACCTACGAGACTTCCAGCGAGAACTTCGACCTTGTTCTACACTGTCGTACACGGCAAGAAGAGCGTAGGTCCAATAGGGGCCTTGCATCACTGCATTCTCAGGCAAGCGCATGGAGCGATAGGATTGCTGAACAAGGGCAAAGGCCAGCTCTCCTTGTCCTGTTAGTTGATAAAACTGCAGCTGCAAGCAATGTCGAAGCCACTGCAGAAAAAGGCCTTCTACATCGGAGTATTCATCCCAATCCAAGGGCAACTCGGTCGACAAGAAATCGTCTTGCAACACGGAGCAGAAGTGGTGGAACAGCTGACTTTCAGGTTGGCCGAGGTTGTATTGGTAATGGTCAAGACGTTGCGCGTAATCAAGAAGTTGGACTCGCATGTCCGAAAGAGGACGACCCGCAAAGAAGTCACTCCCCATACCAACAAGACGAGACATAAACGCAGCGGGAAGATTCCCCGCTTGAAACCCACGGTCGGACGCAGCGAAGCAGAGCTCTGCCATTTTTGCATACGACAGCGTCCAGTGTTTTGAAGTGTAGAGCGCCAACATTTCGTAGTGGGGAGCCAGATCAGGGCGATTCAGACGTATCGCTTCCGACACAGACAGCTCCGCAAAGCGAACTCCCATTCGAACCTTTCCAAGAAGGCTCGCTAAGATCCCGCCCCACCCTGTCCAACATTGGATGTTGTAAGCCGTGGTGCCATGGTCTACAGCCCCTCGAATATCTCGCAGAATCATGGTGGGAATCAGATCCGGCTTTTCAAGGTGATAAGCCGGTGACACTTGGACTTGAAGATCCAAGATACCGCGAAGCAGGGGATCTTGGACCGAAGGAAGCTGCTTCATATCCTCCGGGCTTTTGTTGCGCAACCGAACGTACAACTTGACAAACTCCCAAGCCAACCGAAGAGGGTTGTAGGGATTGAGCAGTGGAGTGCGGGAGAGCGCAAAGAAGCGATTCGTCACATCCAAAGCCTCGTGCATCCTGTGTTCACCGATCAGCCGCAAGATCCGACATCTCCAAGCAGGCAACTGCTCGGTCAAGGTGCGTCCATGTTGCAGGAGTTCATCGATGTAAGCGTCCAATCGCTCCGGTTGGCGACAAGCCGTACCCACTTCAACAGCCAAACTCACGAGTTCGAGGGTGGTTGCGTAAAACGAGGTCCAACGTTCGGGCCCCAAAAGCTGGATGCCCCAATCCAGGTAGGCAAACGCACCTTCCAAGGAGCCTGCACGTCGAGCGTGCCGCCCTGCGGCAAGGGCCAAATGAACCAGGCGTTCCTTCTCTGAAGCCGGCAAGGCTTCAGGGTTTCCATGTTGAAAGTGTCTGATGATAGAAAACAAGAGGTCTGGGTCTTGTTCGGTATCGCGCTGGTCCATGAGATGTTGTCCCAGCATCTGGTGCGTTTTGGACTTCTCTTCCTCCGAGAGCAACGCATACGCTGCCTCTTGCACCCGGTCGTGGGCAAAACGGAGCCAGCCTTCCTCACAACGCTCCAGCAAGTGTTGGTCGAGGCCTGGCTGCAAACGCTCCATCAACTCCTCGTCTGGAATCGACAGGAGCGCTTGCAGGTTGGAGAGATGGAAACGGCGTCCCATGCAGGCAGCGAGCTGCAAAGTTTGTTGCGTAGAGAGGGCTTGGCGTTGAAGAGAGTTCACCAGAAGAGAAACAACGTTGTCGGTGACAGTGAGCGTTTGGACTCGCTCTTCGTTCCATAGCCACCCTGAGTCTCCTTTCCAAAACAAGCCTTGTCGGTAGCTTCGTTGCAACAACACTTTCAAAAAGAAGGGGTTTCCTGCGGTCTTCTCCCAGAAGATCCGAGCGACATCAAGGACATCGTTGGAAGCTGTTTGAAACAACTCGCTGAGAAAGAACTGAATGTCCTCAACGGTGAGGTTCTCCAACGCAATGGAGGTTGTTGGAATCTGGCGCTGTTGGACGGCGTCCAAGAAGGCGTCCAAATGCTTCGAGGAGTCCGCCTTCGTGTTGCGATACCCTCCGACGAGAAGAAGCCCCTTAAAGCCTCGATTGGTGACAAGAAATTCAACCAACTCCAACGACGCGCTGTCGGCCCATTGCAGATCATCCAGGTACAACACAAGCGGATGCTGCGGGGCTGCGAGAGCCTGAATCAAGTCGGAGAACACCTTCTGGATACGAAGGCGCTCCTCCACAGCAGGCAACGGAGCGGCTGTCGAGGTGACACCCAGGAGGTAGCCCAACTCAGGCAACAGAGGCAACAGCACGCTGCTGTTGTCGCCCAGGGCTTGTTGGATTCGAGTGCGCCAAAACAAAAGCCGCGATTGTTCCTCGGCCATGAGACGTTGGAGTAGCTCACCCAGCGCTGTCTGAAGTGCGAGATAAGGAAGCTCTCCTTGCCCTGATTCAAAGCGGCCTTGAGCAAAGTGTCCGTGGTTTCGAAACGCCGACTCCGCCAAGCTCTGGACCAACGAGGACTTCCCTACCCCTGGAGCCCCCTCCACCAGCACAAACTCAAAGCCTCCCTCTTGCGCTTGCACCATCGACTTGTGAAGCAGCTCTTGCTCTCGCTCTCGTCCATACAAACGCTCTGCATACAATCGACGCAAGAACTCATCGTGCAGCCCCAGCACAAAGCTTGCACCTTCTCCGCTTTGGAGCACTTGGTACCCCTGCTCCAGATCCAAGAGCAGCCCATGTGTGGTTTGGTAACGATCTTCCGGCTGTTTCGCGAGCAACTTGAGGAGAATCTCGGACAAAAACAACGGCACATCGTCACGGTACCGATGCGGAGGAGTGGGTCGAAGGGCGAGGTGAGCGTGCAGAATCTCTTGCGGCTCTTTGCCCAGAAAGAGTGGATGACCCACCAACAAGTGCCATGCCAGCGCTCCCAAGGCATAGAAGTCACTGCGGTGATCCAAAGAACGACTTAACCGACCCGTCTGCTCTGGCGAACGGTACTGTAGGCTCTGCTCTGTGCTTGGCGTGTGGAGCAGCAACGTCTCCTCAGTAGCCAGCTTCTCCGTTTGTCTCAAGCCCACCAAGGAAACGGTCTGGGTCTCCGGACTCCAAATCACGTTCCAAGGCGTCAGACGTTGGTACACTTTTTTGTCGTGGTGAAGAGGCTGTAAGGCCTCTGCAACCTGCTGGATGATGTGTAGGACATCTTCTGGGGCGAAGGTGCGCTCTTTCAACCACTGCTGGAGTGGCTTTCCAGAAGAAACGTATGCAGGGAGTCGTTCCCTGCTGTTGTGCTGTTCAACCGTCATCTACCACATAAGAGCCTTGCAAAAGAAAAATACAACGAGGCTCTAGTATACAGAGAACGACCTCTTTCTCCAACCTCTTTTCTGAATGATTTCAGTTTGTTCAAGAAGCACAAAGGGAGCATCGACAGCGCTCCGACGAAACCACGTTGGCCCGCCTTGACCATGAATGGCATACACCTCCGGTGCAACTCCGGTAACTTCCGTATGTTTCAGCCTCCTCGATCCAGGAGGGAGTCTCCTCGATCCAGGAGGGAGTCTCCTCGATCCAGGAGAGAGTCTCCTCGATCCGATACTCTCCAACCCTTCTTCCTCTTTTTCAAGCAAGCCCAAACTCACTCCCTCTCAACGACAGACAATCTCTTTCCTCGCAAGCATTTAGTCAACCCAGCACAGCCCAAGAAACGGGACCATCAGAGAAGAAAGATAGAAAAGATCTCCTTGGCACAGAAGTTGCTCGACAAAAGAAGATTGCTTCACAAAAAGTCGGATGACCTCGTTGGATGTCGGAGAGGGGTGCAGGGGTGAAGCAAGAGAGTAAGAATCTATAAAAAGGAGAAGAGATGCTTCGCCTGGGAATCAAGCTGTTTGTGTTGTTCGTTGTTGGAGCCATCCTGTTTGTGGGATGTGGGGAAGCCCCCAAAGATCCATGCAGCGCCGTGACCTGTCCCACAGGACAAACCTGCAAGGAAGGTACCTGTGTGGGGGAAACCCAAACTTGCACAGACGGTCAGACACGATGTGGAACCACCTGTCACAACACCAAAACAGACAGCACACATTGCGGCTCATGCAACAACAAGTGTCGTGAGGGAGAAGCCTGCAAAGAGGGCCAATGTGTCTTGACCTGTGAAGGTGGCAAGCAAGCTTGTGGCCCGATCTGTGTGGACACCCAGACCGATGTCCAACACTGCGGCGCTTGTGGCACCTCATGCAAACCAGGCGAAGTGTGCAAAGACGGTGCTTGCAAGCTGTTCTGCGCTTCAGGCACCACAGCTTGCGGCGACACCTGTGTGGATACCAGCTCCAACACCAAACATTGTGGAGCCTGCAACAACCCCTGCAAAGACAAAGAGATTTGCAAAGAAGGTCAATGCACTCAGGTCTGCGAATCCGGAAAGACCGATTGTTCGGGCAACTGCGTGGACACACAAACCGACAACAACAACTGCGGCGCCTGTGGAAAAGCATGCAAGAGCAAAGAGATCTGCAAAGCAGGAACATGCGAACTCGACTGCAACAAGGACCAAACCGCTTGCGGTGACGCCTGCGTTGACACCCAAACCGACGACAAACACTGCGGCTCCTGCGACAACGCCTGTCCATCTGGCGACGTCTGCAAAGCAGGCACATGCGAGCTTGATTGTCCTCAAGGACAGGTGGATTGCAACGGCCAATGCGCGGATACAACCTCGGATGTCAAACACTGTGGAGGCTGCGGAAAGGGATGTCTTGCAGGAGAGGTTTGCTCCAGCGGAGCGTGCCAATCAACCTGCCAATCCAACGAGACCTTTTGTTCGGGTTCCTGTGTCAACTTGCAAGCCAGCACCGCTCACTGTGGCTCGTGCGGCAACGCATGCAAGCCGGGCGAAAACTGCAACGCTGGGAAGTGCACCGTTCTTTGCCAAAGCCACGAGACCAAATGCTCCGGAGTTTGTGCCTACCTGAAAACCGACAGCAAACATTGTGGTGCGTGCGGCAACGCCTGCAAAACGGGCGAAGGTTGCTGTGGAGGAACATGCATCGGGCAACAGGATGACAACAACAACTGCGGCGCATGCGGAAACATCTGCTCCGGTGGATCATCATGCGTCGCGGGTGCTTGCACCTGTCCCAAAGGCCAAACACTGTGCTCAGGAACATGTGTCGATCTGCAAAGCAGCAAGAACAACTGCGGCGCATGCGGCACCTCTTGCACTTCGACCCAGGCCTGCGTGCAAGGGTCATGCTTGCAAGGATGGGCCGTCTCTGCAGGTGGCTATAAGGGAGGAGAGACAGCCTATGAGAGATCCTATGCGATCGCCAAAGACAGCAACGGAAACATCTACGTTTCAGGCAACTTGAATGCCCAACTGAAGCTGGGCTCTCTCACGCTGGCACCCCCAAGCGGAAAAGGGTTGTTTGTTGCCAAGTTTGACAACAAGTTGCAGGTGCAATGGGCGAAAGTCATCGAAGGGGATAGGATCGAGTCGTGGGGCTTGGACGTCGACTCTGGAGGCAATGTGTATGTGGCTGGCTCGTTCGAATCCAGCAGCATCTCTATGGGAACCCTGATGCTCAAAAAATCCGGCCAAAGTGTCTTCAGGAGTGACGCTTTTGTTGCCAAACTGGACGGCAACGGGAAGTGGCTTTGGGTCAATGGCAGCCAGGGAGCCGGTAGCGAGTGGTTCTTTGGTGTTAAAGCAGACACACAAGGGAATGTGTACGTAGCTGGAAGCTTCGCCGATGCAAAAACCTCAAGCCCCGTTCGTTTTGGCCTGACCGCATTGACCTCTGATACGGCAACAACTGTCGTAGGGAAGCTGGACAGCAAAGGGAAGTGGCTTTGGGCTCAACAAATCACCGCGAAAAGGTATAGCAACCGCGCCTACGGCATTGATCTGGATAGTTCAGGCTCCCCCTACATCACGGGGTACATGTGGGACTCTACAATCTTTGGCTCCACAACGCTCTACGCAAACCGAGCCAGCGCCTTTGTCGCCAAGCTCGATACGAGCGGACAGTGGCAGTGGGCTGTGAGCGCTACAAGTCAAAAAACGGAGTCCAGTTATTCCCACCACATCGCAACCGACAGCTCTGGCAACTCGTACATCGTTGGCTATTTTTACGAGAAAGCCGTCTTTGGCTCGCTAACCATGACATCCAAAGGGAGCACCGATGTGTTTGTGGCCAAAGTCGACAACAAAGGCAAGTGGCTCTGGGCCGCGCAAGGAGGTGGCTCCAACAAGGACGAGGGGTATGGCATCGACATTGACGCCTCCGGCAATGTGTTTGTCACAGGTTATTTCGACAACGCCGCAACGTTTGGCTCCCTGTCTGTCCAATCCAAGGGACGCTTCGACTCCTTTGTGGCCCAGTTGGATTCCAAAGGAAAGTGGAAGTGGGCCACAGCCTTTGGTGGAAACGGAAACAAATACATCCCGGGAGATTCAGGCCGAGGAGTGGTCGTGGACTCAGCAGGAAAGGTTTATGTTTCGGGAACCTTTGCAGCCACGGTAGGCTTTGGAAGCAGCACGTTCACGAGCCAAGGCCACATGGATATCTTTGTCACACAGTTGGATAGCAAAGGAGCCATTCAAAACACAAAGGCGTTTGGCGGAACAGTGAGTGGGTTTGAAATTTTGAACGCTGTCACTGTCGACAGCACTGGAAACATCTATGTGATGGGTTCTTTTGATAGCACACTCTCCATTGGAACCACAACACTGTCGAGTCCCAATGGCAATCAATCCATGTTTGTGGGCAAACTCGACCCCAAAGGAAAGTGGCTTTGGGTTCGTTCCGTAGATGTGTCCAGTGGCTCTCTGGAAGGACGAGCCCTTGCCCTCGATAGCTCCAGTCATCTGTACATTGTAGGTGCTTTTTCAACAGTGAATTCCTCATCTCCGATCCAAATCGGCGCAACATCTCTGGTCTCAAAAGTCATGGATGTCTTTGTTGCCAAGATGGACAAAGATGGAACGTGGCTGTGGGCAAAAACGGCAGGTGGCTCTCACAGTGATTATGGCGAGACTGTCGAGGTCGACAGCACAGGAAATGTCTACGTCGGGGGGTATTTCTCCAGCAAAGATGCTGGCTTTGGTTCCACGACCTTGTCATCCCAGGGCAACAGCAATGCGTTTGTAGCCAAAATGGACGCCAGCGGTAAGTGGCTCTGGGCCAAGTCTGTGGCAGGCAACTACAGCCAGATGTATGGTTTGCATTTGGACAGCCAAGGAAATATCTATACCACGGGTTTGTCCTCGGGAACCGCCAACTTTGGCTCCCTTACCCACACAGGCTCTGGCACCTCCAACGACAGTCTTTTTGTCGCAAAACTCGACAAAAGCGGTGCCTGGAAGTGGGTCTCTGGAGCCAAAGGAGCGCGTAGTTTTTCCAGGTCGATTCGATTGGACAAGGCCGGAAATATATACGTAACCGGGAATTTTAATGACACCGTGACCTTGGGCTCCGACACGCTGTCTTCCAGCGGGAACCAGGATATGTTTGTTGGAAAGCTCGACAACGCTGGAAAATGGTTGTGGGCCCGAAAAGCAGGCGGCCCCGGTTTTGATTCCAGCAACAAAGTCGATGTAGACGCTCAAGGCCATGTCTATTTTACAGGAATGTACTCCAACAAGGCTACTTTTGGCTCTACATCTTTCACCGCAAGTGGCTTCAACCTCTTCCTGGCTCACCTGGACACCAACGGAAAATGGGTGAGAACCAGAGAGGTGCCGTCAACAAGTAGCAGCACAATCGGAAGTATTGGTTATGGCATAAAGGTAGGCGACTCAGGGATAGCCTATGTTGTGGGGGTCTTTTCAGATTCAGCGAACTTTGGTGGGACCACGCTAAAATCCAACGGAAGCAATGACATGTTTGTGTGGTTCTCTCTTCCCTGATCCAAGAAAGGTACTCTAGAATGCGAAGCTATAGGTTACGAAGCTATCTCCTATGTGGAGCCTTGTTGCTTTCTCTTGGTGTGGTGGGATGCTCCGACGGAGGAACACCCTGTGAACCCAACGTTTTTCGAGCTTGCCTATGTGGTGACAAAGAAGGCATTCAAACGTGCAAGGCTGATGGTTCAGGCTACGGTGAGTGCAAGTGCGAAAGCACCCCCGCAGAAAAAGCCGATGAAGCAACCAACAGCAACGAAAAAGGGCCGAAGGAGCAGACCAACGGCCCTGAACCTGGACCTGAGCCAGGAAAAGAACCGGCCCCTGAGCCAGGAAAAGAACTGAACCCTGAGCCAAACTCCGAACCTCGGCCTGAACCCGGCCCTGAACCGGGTCCCGAACCTGGCCCTGAACCTGGACCTGAGGCAGGACCCGAGGTAGGAACGGAGCCTGGCCCTGAACCTGGACCCGAGGCCAATAGCTGCGCCTCCGATGAATTTTCCTACAACGGCAAATGCATCAAGATCGCTGACTTTTGTGAAGGCACGATCTCCGATTCTAGCGTGATTCTTCCCAGATATACGGCCGAAGACAACAAAGCCATGGCGAAGCCATACAAGCTGGTGTACGACGTCATCACCAACAAGCCCAAGTTCTGTGAGACCAAGGCGAAATACTTCTTCCTGGATAGCTTTGGCTATGGGAAGTGCGACAACGACGGCGACGGCTGGGTTAACATCTTCGCCTACAGAGCACACACTTCCACCAACAAAGTCATCCAACGAAACGCCCGCTGCCAGGTCAACAGAGTCAAGATGGTTGTGTACAAACAAGACGGCCTCCGGCTGTTGGAAACCCCGAGAAAAACCTCCTTTGAGCAGGAGTTGAAGAACGAAGCTGTGTTGGTGGAGACCGACAAAAACGACGGCCTCGGCAAGCTGATTGAACAACCTGTCTACACAGAGAACCAAGCACCGCTCCCCACCCAGAAAGGCACAGCCTGTATTTCGGATGCGGCTTGTCTCACGGGTAGGGGAGAAGTCTGCTACAACGGCAACTGCGTCGTGGGACGCCGTCTTCCTCCAGCGGCTGTTAACACAGCGACCAAAGCTTGTATCGCTGGGATGGACCTCAACGACAACCAACTTGGTGACGCCAACGAATCTCCCAGTGACACTCCCAACCCCACCACAGAGTTCCAACCCATCCTTCCCTTGGGATACTTTATGGAACTGCAATACGGTTATCTGCAGAAGGGGTACCAAACCGCTGATGGCAGAACCCTCGATGTGTGGGTGATTGCGGAGCGAACACGCGACAACAAGGTCAACGACATTAAGAAGCTCGCGCTCCGTTGCCAGGAAGATGAAAACGCTTTCCAGCCAGACTACTGGAGACAATGTGGTCTTCGCGACGACCAACAGTGCGAAGATCCCAACAACCCTGGCAGCCTGCAAAAAGGCCTCTCCCAATGCTGGATGAAAGACGTAAAACAAGCGACACCCAGCCTCTTCAAATGTGTACTCTTTGACAGCAGCACCAACGCGTCCACACACGCCGGTTACTTCCACCCTGATAACTATGGCTTCTCGAAAAACTACAACCGGACCTTCTGCAAGGTGAAAGGTTTGACCCAAGGAGCCGGTGGACAACAAGATGTCCAGTTTGAATGCAGCAGCGACGACGGCAAGAACAAGCCCGATCCCTCGAAAAAGATGGTGGGTTGGGCGTGTGTCTCTTTCAAAGAATACACAGACAAGTCCAAGCATCTTGCCGGCTGCATCTCCGAGTACGCCTACCAAATCTGTGGAGACCCCAACACTGGTGTGAGCAAAACAGACAGGCTTACTTATCTCATGCACGAAACCAACAGCTACGGAATGGTTCGAGCCAAGAAAGAGTGTGGTACGAAATACACCCTGGGCGTCTGTCGAAGCGCTGAGCATGTTTGCACCGGCGGGAACTGGACCGTCTGCAACAAGTGCGACTCGTGCCCCCAAGACACTCCCGGCCAGAAGAAGCTTTGCCCCAACGGTGTCTGGTCTTCAGCGACGACCATCAACAACCAATCTGTGAACTCTTGCAAAGTAGTCTTGTCTCCCTCCCAAGAGAAGTGCAACGGGTTGGACGACGACTGCGATGGCCTCGTCGACGAAGGTCTTATGAACCGAGATTACTATGTCGACAACGACAAGGACTCGTACGGTGCAGGTTCTGTCATTAAGGTCTGTGAAAAAGACTCCAACACCATCTGCAAGTGTGTCTCCGGTTCAGGCAGTTCCTGCAAAACGGTCAGTTGCTTCAACAAAACAGGGTACGCCACACGCTCAGGCGACTGCAACGACAGCAACAGTGCAATCAAGCCGGGAGCCACCGAAGTTTGTGACGGCATCGACAACAACTGTGACGGCGATATCGACAACGGACTCCAAAAGCACGATTGGTATGTCGACAGCGACAACGACAGCTACGGTGACAAGTCCGCAAGCCGCAAATGGAGAGGTTGCAAGCAAGGCTCGGACAAAACCTGTCACTGTACCCAAACCTCCAACGGCAAGTGCACCCAGGCCTCTTGTGTGGCTCACAAAGGCTATGTCACCAACAACCAGGACTGTTGCGACAAGGATGTCAACACCAAACCTGGCCAAACCAACTACTACCCGCAAAAGAACGTATGCAACAGCTTTGACTACAACTGCGATGGCAAAGCCACCAAGAAAGAGCCGACCTGCCAATGCAGCGACCGTGTGTACTACTCGCGAGAGGTCCTGATCAAAGTGTACTTGGGTAGCAAGAGCTGGGACTGGGTCAAGCTATCCAAAGGAACATACTTCAACGTCAACTCTGGCTCTTGCAAACTGGCCAAGACATGGACGTTTGGACCTTCCAACGACTTCAAACTAACGACCACCTGTAACTGGACAGTCTGTACTTGTACCTGTTGTGGAAGCTGGCCTTGTTGTGACAGGTCGGATCGATCCTGTCAGGTTGTCAACAAGGTCTCAGCACAGCAGGCAACTCACTCATGGAAGCCCACACCCAGCGGCGGCGGTGACTACGTCATGTGGCGCAAGGACAAGCACAACGCCAACTGCTACTACAAGCCTGATACAACCACTCCAGAATGTGGAGAGGTTGCTTACAAAGCAGGTCCAGCCGTTACGGATTCATCCGCGTACTCGGAGTCTTACACCAAGAGAAACATCAGCGCAGGTACCAACAACTGCAACTCATGCAGCGGTGGAAAGAACACCCAAACAAGTTCCTATTACGGTCAAGTCCATGTGTGGAAGGTTGATATCGATCGAAACAACTACCTCTGGACCAAACAGTCAACAACCACCACCAAGATCTCCTGTCGCTAGACCAACCCCTCCATGTTCCCCCAAAAATAACATCCTCTTTCAAAGCTTCGGCCTTCTCCAGTCGCAGAAGGTTTCTCTACGATCCAGGAGACTGTCTCCTCGATCCAGGAGGGAGATGTCCTGAGACCAGGAAACACAGCCAAGACTTCCACGATCGATGAGTAGGCGACGAAGCAAACATCCTTTCCAGAGAGGCCACAGCCAAAGCAACTTTTCTCAATCATATCAAAGACAAAAACAGACCCTCACCACAGCAAGAGCAGCCTCCTCCCCACAGCGACACACGGGTACACAATACCCTAGAGCTTGGCATAGAAGTTGCTCTCTTTTCTCCATCATTCCTCATGGAACAATCTCTATCGTCCGTAGGGGACGCAGAGGACAAATCAAAGAGGAGAAGCTATGCTTCGCCAAGCTATATCGTTGGTAGGTTTCGTGCTCGCAGGAACGCTCTTGCTCGTTGGTTGTGGGGGTGGACCCATAGACCCATGCAGCGGAGTCACATGTCAGTCAGGCCAGGTATGCAAGGAGGGAGCTTGCGTACAAGAGGCTGCGAAATGTGCCGAAGGACAGAGCCAATGTGGCGAAAGCTGTCATGACACGAAGGCTGACAAGAGCCATTGTGGAGCGTGCAACAACGCATGTCGTGACAAGGAAGCCTGCAAAGAAGGCAAGTGCGTCCTGACATGCGATGGCGGCAAACAAGCCTGTGGACCTGTTTGTGTCGACATCCAAACCGACACCAAACACTGCGGCGCTTGCAACCAGGCCTGCAAGGCTGGCGAAGTTTGCAACCAAGGAGCCTGTGCTCTCTTCTGCTCCTCAGGAACCACCCAATGCGATGGCACATGCGTCGATACAAACACCAACACAAAGCATTGTGGAGCCTGTGGAACAGCTTGCAAAACCGGCGAAAGTTGCAACGGAGGTCAATGCATCTTCGTGTGTGACTCCGGCAAAACCAACTGTTCCGGTTCTTGTGTCGATACAGCCTCCGACGCCAAAAACTGCGGTGGATGTGGAACGGCCTGCAAGACAGGTGAAGTTTGCAAAGCAGGTGCGTGCAAGCCGGATTGCCCCAAAGAACAAGCGGAGTGTAGCGGCACGTGTGTGGACACCCAGTCCGACAATAAAAATTGTGGCGGCTGTGGCAAAGTTTGTGGACCAGAAACGATTTGCAAAGCGGGTTCGTGCGAACCCAACTGCAAGAAGGATGAGACCTTTTGCTCCAACACCTGTGTCGACACCCAAACCAATGACAAGCACTGTGGTACATGTGGAAACGATTGTGGTCCAGGGAAAGCTTGCAAAGCGGGCTCATGCGAGTCCATCTGCAAGAAGGATGAGACCTTTTGCTCCAACTCCTGTGTGGATACACAAAGGAACAACAAGCATTGTGGTACATGTGGCAACGCTTGCCAGGCCAGAGAAAGTTGCATCGCAGGTGTGTGCAAACCATCCTGGGCAGAGAGCATCGGCTCCACCACACCTGGTGGGTCCGAAAGTATCCGCGCCATCGCCCAAGACGGACAAGGAAACTTCTACATCACAGGAAGCTTCCATCGCCAGCTTGCGCTTGGGACATTCACGCTGAACCGACATGGTGGTGGGTTCTTTGTAGCCAAGCTCAACAGTCAGCTTCAGGTTCTTTGGGCCAGGCCGATCTCCGCGGATGGTTATGAGACGCAGCAGGTCGCTGTTGACGGAACAGGCAACGTCTATCTCACAGGAGCTTTTATCAGCAGCGTTGCCGTGTTCGGTACAACGACCTTACAAAATCGAATCTTGGACAAAGAAGGAACCACCCTTGGCCCCCAAGTGTTTGTGGCGAAGTTGGACACCAACGGAAAGTGGCTCTGGGCAACGAGCGGAGGAGGCAAAGCTCTCGGGTATAACACCGGTATTGCAGCGGACAGCAAGGGTAATGTTTTTGTGGCCGGTGTCTTTTGTGACGAAGAAAGCGGCGACTTTGGAACGACTTCTACGTTTGGGTCTACCACGCTCACCACGGCAGGGGACGCCGATATCTTTGTGGCCAAGTTGGACAAAGATGGAACATGGTTGTGGACCAAGGCTGCTGGCACCGCTGACTATGATACAGCCTCCGGTGTCGGTGTCGATACCCAAGGAAATGTTTACGTCGGTGGTCTTCTCGCAAAAGCCAACACAACCTTTGGTTCGTTGACTCTTTCTGTAAAGGGTACAGGTGATGCCTTTGTGGCGAAGCTGGATCCCCAAGGGAATTGGAAGTGGGTCACAGCAGGAGGAAGCCCCAAATACGACAACGCCCGAACCTTTGTCACAGATGGCGCTGGTAACTCTTACATCATAGGAGCTGTTTACGATGGCGCAGTCTTTGGCAAGAGCACTCTAACGGTCTCAGGCCGCCTTCGGTCCTTGTTTGTCGCCAAAGTAGACAACACAGGCCAGTGGGTGTGGGCAAACAACGGCAGCGGTACAAGAAGCTATGCGTATCACTCCACAGTGGACAATGCAGGAAATGTGTATCTGACAGGCACTTTCAATGCCAACGAAAGCTTTGGCACAATCCAGCTTGCCCCGAAAGGCAATGGTGACATCTTTCTCGCGAAACTCGATTCAGCAGGCAAGTGGTTGTGGGCGGAAAGCGCTGGGGGAACTCGGTACAGTTATGGTTATGGTGTGACCGCAGATTCGTCTGGCAATGCATTCGTTGTTGGACAATTCTATGGAAAAACAACGTTTGGCTCCAGTAGCTATTCAAGCAAGGGAGGAGAAAACAACGATGCCTTTGTTGCGAAGTACAGCAGCACAGGCGTCTTTACCTCGTTGCAACAGTACGGAGGGACAGGAGGTTTCAACGATTCTGCCAGCGGCATCGCCCGAGACAGCGCCGGCAACCTGTATGTCACTGGACGTTTCCGAGGCGAGCTGACTTTCGGCAGCACCACGCTCTCTGCCCCCTCCTCGGATGAAATGCTCTACGTGGCGAAGATGACATCATCCGGCCAATGGGCGTGGGCTGTTACGACGAGCAATGGCAACGGCAGCGGTAGCTACGATATGACTGTGGATGGTTCTGGCAATGTCTATGTCGTGGGACAGTCCCAGGGAACCACAAAGCTGGGAAGCTGTAGCTATGCAAGCAAAGGAGGCAGCGATATCTTTGTAGCCAAGCTGAACAGCAACGGAGCGTGCCAGTGGGTCGCTGGCGGAGGAGGTGGAAGCTTTGACTTTGGGCATAGCGTTGTGGTTGGAAGCCAGGGAAACGTCTATGTGACAGGTTATGTCAACGGCACAGGAAGCTTTGGTTCTCTCTCCCTCTCGAACAAAGGAAGCAATGATCTCTTTGTCGGGAAACTTGACCCAACAGGCCAGTGGCTTTGGGTCACGAACAATGGAAGTTCAAGCTATGACTATGGCTATGGCATCGCAATTGACAAGGCCGACAACCTCTACATCACAGGTGTCGTGAATGGTGTGGGTACATTTGGTTCGCTCACATTGTCGAACAACGGAAAGCGCGACCTCTTTGTGGGAAAAATGAACGACAAAGGGGAGTGGCAATGGGTAACAAACGGTGGTGGGAGTGGCGAAGATTATGGACGCGGCATCGCTGTGGATGCATCTGGCAATGTGTTTGTGGTTGGCGAGTATAGCGCCACCGCCACCTTTGGGACTACGACGTTGAGTTCTCAATCCAAAAGAGACATTTTTGTTGGAAAGCTCGACAACACTGGCAAGTGGTTTTGGGGGAAATCGGCAGGAGGAGCCTCCAACAATTATGGCTCTGCCATCGACGTCAATGCCAAAGGAAACGTCTTCATCACAGGGCGATCCCAGGGTGGAAGTCCAGTGTTTGGCTCCACGACACTTAAGGGTTACCCTGGTAGCTATTACATCTATGTAAGTTCGCTTGATACCAACGGAGCATGGCGATGGACGAAAGCTGCTGAGGTCTACAATGCAGAAGGTTCGCCCACCGGAGAGTCCATCGTGGCTGGTCCCAATGACACAGCCTACGTCTCCGGTTTTTACGCCGGAGTCGCTTCCTTTGGGCCTCATACCAAGGCCTCCACAGGTGGCAGCGATCTGTTCATTTGGTTGGTCAATCCTTAGACAACAAGAAACCATCTGAATCGATCGGAAGCTGTACCTCTCTGCATTTGCAACAGCTTCCGATCGATTTCTTTTCCATGTATTCCGTTGACACCTTATTGAGAATCACTCTGTGGAACCCAACGTGACTTGGTCCCACAAAGGGAGACATTATGCTTCGACAATCCGACATCTCTTTGGCTTTGCTCTTCCTCCTGAGCATCTGGCTTGCACCCCATGCGACGGTATGGGCCAACGGGACATCTCCCAATGTGTTGGTCCTACCACAAGGACCCGGCTCCATCGGCGGACTCGGAGAGAACGTACAGGCCAACCTCAACATGGGCCTGATGAGCTACAACATTAATGTTGTGGTTCCCCAAGGTAGAAGCGGTCACAGCCCTGCGATCAGCATCACCTATAGCTCCGGTGGAAGCCCCGGTGTGATGGGCATTGGCTGGGGCTTTAATGCAGGCGGCAGCGTCTCCCGCCTGACCGTACGAGGGTTGCCTCAATACAACAACAGCGACCGGTTCTATGCCGGCGGAGAATTGGTCAAGGTACCCAACTCTCCCTTCTATCGCTCCCGGATAGAAGGAAGCTTTGCCCGTTATCAATGGATCCAAAAGGACGCCAACGATCAACGTGGCTATTGGATCGCGGAGTTTCCCAACGGCTCCAAAGCTTACTTTGGCGCCAACTCGGAAGGAAAGGCTCGACCCCAAGCACAAGTGTACGGCACTGAAGGAACGTACCAATGGGAGATGGTAGCCTCCGTGGATCGCAACGGAAACCGCATTGAGTATAGCTACTCCAAAGACGGAACGCAGAGCTATCTCGACGCCATCTCCTGGGTCTTCGATGATGCAGGAAACCCTCTGTACAAGGCCGAATTTATCTACGAAGATCGTACAGACTTCATCTCCGACGGTCGCCCTGGCTTTGACTTGCAGACCAAGAAGCGAGTGAAGGAGATCCGCATCACCTCCAACGGTCAAAGCTTTCGCACGTACAAGTTTGAGTACGAAGACAAGACCGGTCTCTCGCGACTGATCAAGGTCAAACGGTACGGCCGCGATGGAACCACGCTGTTTCCTGTTACGTTTGTGATGAAGTACAGCGACGCCACCTTCTCTGCCGCGAACAGCCGGTTGGTGAAGATGAAGACAAGCCTTGGCATCAACCTCAAGAACGGTGACGCAGAC
Organism: Deltaproteobacteria bacterium; assembly: GCA_006226375.1. GTDB lineage: Bacteria > Myxococcota_C > UBA6777 > UBA6777 > UBA6777 > M3003. Next base: position 148,517 of record SBHC01000054.1, read on the forward strand.
TTTATCGACATCAACGGAGACGGTTTGCCCGATGTTGTCGATACATCCGTGAGCCAACATCGATTCCACATCAACACCCTAACGCTCAACAAGGACCTCTCCCAAGATACACACGACTTCCCACAGTCTGCCATTTTAACCAACCCCAAGGGACTCAGCACCAAGCTCAGCAATCCTTCGGTCCAGCTGCTCGACTACAACGGCGATGGCTTTACTGACCTTGTGAACGCAGCCACACAGATCAAGCAGATCTACCTGAACAAGGGCAACGGCAAGTGGGAAGACCAGAGCCAATCGGTGGAAGAGTTTCCTGTCAAAGGCAACGACCCGAACCTCCGTTTCTTCGACTACAACGGCGACAAAGCGATCGACATCATCCGGTCAAACGGTGACACCACCACCTATTGGGTCAACGACAAGCAAGGCAAGTGGATCAAAGTGGAAGGCGGCAAAGGCATCGGCGCATCCTTTGACAAAGACCGCATCCGTCTGATCGACATCAACGGCGACAACCTCACAGACGCCGTCTGGATCACCAAGACCAGCCTGCGCTACAAGAAGTACCTCGGCTACGGAAAGTGGACCCAATGGATCAACGTCAACGTACCGGGCATTGAAAACTACGAGCTATCCACCAAAGCTCAGTTTGCCGACGTAAACGGCGACGGGATGGCCGACATGGTCACCTTCCTCGGCAACAAGATCGTCTACTTTGTGAACCAGAATGGGATGTCGTTTGCAAAGGGTCAGGAGCTTCAGTCCTTTCAGGGTCAGAACATCCCTGATAGCACCAACACGATCATCCGAATCACCGACATCAACGGGAATGGTTCCCGCGATATCGTATGGCTCACCAACACAGGTCAGATTACCTACCTGGAGCTATTCAGCAAACGCCCCAACCTGCTCACAGAGATCTCCAACAGCATGGGGCAACGAATCAATGTTCACTACGGCTCTTCGGTGAATTTTTACCTGCGAGACAAAACTTGCAACCCCAAAACAGACGAAGCCTGCGAAGGACCCTGGCAGAACAAAATGCCCATGGCCTTTACCGTAGTAACCCAGATTGATACATGGGCCTCACACTCCGACCAACCTGAAACACAGAAAGGTCCTGACCCAAAAGAGAGACCGACCATTCAGAAGGTCTACTACCACAACGGCTTTTACGATGGGAAAGAGAAACAGTTCCGAGGATTCCGCAAGGTAGAGTCCGTCTACGTTGGGGATGACTCAGTGAGAACACGTCGCGATTTTATCGAGTACAACGTGGGTGACACGGACATGTACTTCCACGGAAAGCCCTTGCGCACCGTCATAACGGACGAAAGCGGAACGATCTTTCGAGAGGTTAAGTCCGAGTGGAAGGACTGCGGAACCCCAGCAGGAGCCGACGCCAACCTCGACCCACCTGTACGATTCATCTGTATGAACGCCAGCGAAAGCATCATCAAGGAAGGACTCTCCGCTGAGCAATGGAAGACAGTACGCCGCGAGTACACCTACGATGGCTACGGAAACCAGGTGCTAATGAAGAACCTCGGAGTCAAGGACAAGGAAGGGGATGAACGAATTGGAAAGTCCACCTACATCACCCCCAGCGATCCCAAGTCGGCGAAGTCGATCTGGAATGTTCGAAGCCTCCAGAAGTACGAGCGTTGCGCACAAGAAGCCGGCCCCTGTGCCGAGACCAACTACTTTTACGATGGTCCTCCGTTCCAAGGATTACCCGCCGGACAGCTCACACAAGGTAACTTGTCGCGTGTAGCTATCAAAGCCAACCTGGAAGGTACAAGCTATGTCGAGTTGAAGCGCCGCAAGTACGACAAGTTTGGCAACATCATCGAAGAGAAAGGTCCCACCACCCAGCGACGCACCTACGAGTGGGATAGCACATACCATCGCTTTCCTGTGAAAGAGGCCATCTACATCGGAAAGATCAGCCTGGTCGCCAGCACCGACTGGGACTATAGCTTAAACCAAGTAACACGTTCGACCGATATCAACGGCCATGTGACGACCTATACCTATGACAACTTCGGTCGCTTGCTGTCTGTCTTTCAAAACGGAGATCCCAAAGACAAACCTTCGGTGCAGTACAAGTACGAATTGCAGCCTCCCCTCAGCAAGATCACAACCTTGCAGCGCTCCATCCAGGGAGGAGAGCAAGACCGCAAAAAGATCGACTGCTACGACGGCTTGGGCCGCAAGCTATCGCAACAGATGTGGATCGAAGGCAACAGGTATTCTGTGCTGAACCACCAGAATTACAACGCTCGTGGTCAAATGTACATACACTGGAACACCTACGAAGGCCGAGGAGACTGTCGCTTTCTCCCGCCTGAGCCAGTCCGTTTGCAAGCCACTGTTCTTCAGTTTGACGCGCTCGGCCGAGAGATCAAGAAAACATTCCCCGACCAATCGTTCAGCACGATGGTATACAAACCTTTGCGCGTGGAGATGTTTGATACTGAGGACAACCGCAAAGAGTCACCCCACTACAACACCCCACGCATCGTTGTTCTGGATGGTTTGCACCGTGCGATCGAAGACATACGCACGATCGCACCCGGTCAAACGCTCAAGACCCGCTACACGTTTAGCAACGTCAACGCCAAGATGACAGACTTAATCACAAGCATGACGTTCCCCGATGGCACGGTCAAAACCCAGGAATACAACCTCTTGGGGCACCTCACCAAGATCATCGATCCAGACCGTAGCACCATCGAGATGAAGTACGATGACGATGGAAACATCATCGAGCGGAAGGACGGACGCGGGCGCGTCGCAGTCTACACCTACGACCCTCAAGGTCGCCTCCTCACCCGCCAGGAGAAAGACAAGCCCGAGACCCTCATCAAGTATCGCTACGACCTCCCGGATCCCGAGTTTCCGACAGCTACCAACCTGAAAGGACGCCTGGCGAGTGTTTCGTTCCCCAGCGGCACCACCTATTTTTCGTACTCCAGCAGGGGAGACAAGGTGTGGTCTCGTCACACCACGATGGGCGTAAACTTTGACCTGAAGCGAACGTTCAACAACGTCGGCGAGGTCACAGGAGAGGTCTTCCCCGACGGCCGAACGGTCAACTATACCTACGACAAAGCGGGACGAATCACATCCATACCAGGCTTCATCAAGAGCGTAAGCTACCTACCCAATGGAGCGATCGGTTCGCGCACCAGCGAAAACGGCGTACGAACCCGATACACCTTCACCGAACGCATGTGGATCAAAAACATTGCGGTGCAAAGCAAGCCCGAATTTAGCTACCAGATGAACCATGACACCGCAGGCAACATCATGAGCGTTCAGGAGAACTACAGCGGCTTTGCTGTCCAAAACAGCTACACCTACGACGCGCTGTATCGTTTGACCCAGGCGTCTCTGGATAGCGGCAAAGAAGTTCTCCGCTACGGCCTTAACAACAACCACAATCTGACCTCCAAGACCTCAAGCCTTGGGGAGAAAAGTCCCGTTCACATCGGCGATTACAGCTACGACCCCAAGAAGATCCACGCGGCAACACAAGCCGGTAACATCAAGATGTCTTACGACGACGGCGGCATGATGAAGCAATGTGGACCCTACCAGTTCACATGGGACTATGCAGGCCGACTCCAACAAACAAGCATCAACGGCAAAACCGGTCGCTATTGGTATGACCATGCCTACTCTCGGATGGTCAAAGAGGAAGACGGCGTCCATGCCTTCTACCCCTTTTCCAATTACAGGATCCAAAACGGCCATGTGAAGATCTTTGTGCGCTTGACAGGCGATGTTGTGACCGAATGGCGAAGCCACAAAGGAGTGACTTCATTCTTTGATGATGTCGCGCCTGCCACGGGGGATTCCAAGCTTACACCGCAGCCCGATGGAGAGATCACAGCGGGCGATGCCTGGGTGTACCACGCCGCGCGAGAGTCGATCGTCCAGGTAGACTTGAAGCCGCGCAACCTCAAGCTCAACCTGACCAAGGACATGCTTGATGTTACTGTCGATAAGCTACTCCAGGAGAAAGAAGAGAAGCTATTCACCCACACCGATCACTTGGGGTCCGTCCGTCTCGTGACCAACAGCGAAGGACAGGCGGTCACATTTAAGCGCTATTACCCGTATGGAGCAGTCCAAAGCCGAGAGGGAGACATCCGAGTCCTTGATTACCAGGGGCAAGAACGTGATCGGTTAACCCAGCTTACGTACTTTGGTGCCCGTTACCTCGACAACAAACTTGGCAAATGGCTCAGCCCTGACCCCTTGTTTGAAGAAGCAAGCGGAGCCGAAGACGAGTGGAACAGCTACGCCATGGTCACCAACAATCCCATTCGCTTCCGTGACCGAAACGGTATGGCCTCGGATGATGGAGCGTTATGGACGTCTGTAGCCCTCGGAACAACAAGCTCCGCGATCGCCTTGTCGGTGGGAATTGGTATTTCCGTAGCAAGCGCACGAACCAGTTCGGCGATGGGAAAGAAAACCAACTACTCCCAACGTGCTTTGGCTGGTGGTGCTTTCCTGAACTTTGCCTTGGGTGTCACGGCGGTTGGACTCCTAGCGAGCGGCGAGAAGGAAGCGGCCAAGGTCATCGGGATTACGATGAGCGCCATCTCTACCGTTCGGGGAGTCCTCAACACCTTCTTTGAGATGCGAAAGTTCAACGCCATTCGTCAGTTTGCGCCCAGCCAATACTCCAAAGCTCGTCACCGAGTGGGAGTCACGGCTCGCGCCGTAAGTGCGATGTCTAGCGCCACCCAAACCGGCCTTATGGCTTTCGGTGGAAACTCTACAGGTGCGATGATTGGCTCACTGACCACAGCCGCCGTCAGCACGATTGCAAGCGGTGTATCGATCTACGCTGCTGGTAAGTCATGGAGCATCAAAAAACCATTCAGCACATCCTCAACCTACACGGCTGCTTTGCGAGAAAAGCTGTTCTGGCGAACACGCGGAACCCGTGGACGAACGGACAATGTACTGAGAAATCCAAATGCCGGCTCCTCCCCCCTAAGACGTGGACGAGTGCAAGCTGGGCCTGACTCGGCGATGAAGAAAGGACCTGGCATCATGAAGCGGATCCGCTCCGCCTTCAAGAAGAAGTAACCACCCCCTCCTTTGATGACTGTTTGACAAAGATTCTCTAGCTTGTCTCTTCCAAACTCTTTCCACCACGCCGCCAATGCTCCAGGCTGTATTTCCCTACGGAATGATGGAGCAGATGGAAGCATACACCCAACAAGCAGATGTTTTTAACCAAGTTGGTGCGCTGTAGGATGTCCCACATCCATCGGTTCTTTGGGTCGATGGTCGCAGGGCAATGGAAGACACCAGGAAGATGTACCACCACCGTCACGACGACCAAGAAGCTACCCAACGCGATCGCCGCCCATCGAATGTGCCACCCCAAGAAGATCAACATACCCCACCCCAGCAGCCAAAACCCGCATAGCAACGACACTGCGCGAGGATACACCACCCACGACGGCATCAGTCGCTGAATGAGCGTATCCGACACAATATGTTCGCCACCCAACCCCACAAAGATAAGGCAGAACAGCGAGCGAAACATCAAATCAGCCACATCGGCATTGATCTTCATACCAAACTCCCTTCCAAGGAACGGTCCAACTCCTTCAACCCAAACGAAGCGAGCGTCCTATCGTCAACAAGACGTGACGCAACCTCCCAACACTCTTGACTCTTCGTTTCATTCCGTCAAGATAGCGTCACAGCCTCTGAGCGAACCTAGGAACGCTTCGATCGTAGGAGCAACACAAACGAAGAATACATCAAAAAGGAAGACCGTATGCATTCCCAACCCTTAGATTATGTTGTTGTCCTCGACTTTGAAGCGACCTGCGACGACAAGAACCCTCCCGTTCCACAAGAGATCATCGAGTTCCCCTCTATCCTCGTGAACATGAAAACGTTGGAACCTGAGGACGAGTTCTCCACCTTTGTGCGCCCGGTGCACCACCCTATCCTGACCGACTTCTGTAAGGAACTCACCAGCATCACCCAAGAGCAAGTCGACACAGCCCCCACCTTTTCAGAGGTGTTTGAGCAGTACATGGCATGGCTCCGTTCTCATGGTCTGCCGGTCACCCCCGAAGAAGAAGGACCCTCCTACGCCATTCTCCTGTGCGGCGACTGGGACTTTCGGATCATGCTTCCCACGCAACTTGAAACCTGCGAGCCAGCCTTTGATTACGTCCCCCACCCTTTCCGCCAATGGATCAACGTGAAGCGTATCTTTGAACGTTGGTACGGCAAGCGCAAAGTTCCTGGAATGCCGGGCATGCTCCGCGCCCTTGGCCTCAAACTGACAGGACGTCACCATCGCGGCATCGACGACTGCCGTAACATCACCAAGATCGTGCAGGCGCTCGCGACGAGGGGTCTATCCTTTGATATCACCTCGGAGCTATCAGTCCGGCGTTACCCGCCTGTCGACCTATCCATCACCTTCAACGGCGACACCCAGACCCTTACGTTGGGGAAACGCTCGATGTCATCGCTATTGGGAAGCACAAGCAGCCTGTTTCGACGTGAGGTGGTGCAGGTCCAATTCCCCGATGGCGCCGAAGTGACCGAGGCAGACCTCCCCGACCTCCGGAACGGAACATCCCTCAACGCCTTGGGCAAAGAATAACGTACGACCAAGGTCTTTAGCGTGCTGCAGGCTTGCTCTGTTTCTTCAGGAACGCCTGGACACGATCCACCGCATTCTTCCGAATGTTCATATAGAAGAGATGGTAGTCGTAGATGTGGTAGTCGCCAGGGCCGAAGAGGAAGCGATTGAACCCTTTGGCTTTGGGCTTGGTGATCACAAACGCTCCATCTTTGCAGGCACCTTGCACTGCGCCCACAAACGGCTTGGGAATGGGGTTCTTCTTCTTGGTGTAGGGAATCGCCCCGAGGTGCTCGGCCGCCTGGGTCATGCCGCCCTCCCCTTTCCAAGAGATGGGGTTGGTGCAAATGTGAGGACGCTTGGACACGTCTTCGTATCCCTTCGGCGGATAAAACTTGGGCAACCGGCTGTACCTTCGGACGGAGCCTGCTCCCTTCCCTAAGGTAAGCCAGCTTGCAACACATCCAGTGCTGGTCGGTGTTTCGCACGGAACGAGCGGCTTGAGAGTCCTCTTAAATTTGTCAGAGTGAACGGGGTTTCCTGCCAGATACGCCGCCACCAATTGTTTTCGAATAGGCTTGGAAGCGATGTGCTCTTCCAGCAAACGAATGCCATGAATGGAACCTTGGCTGTGTCCAGCAATCAGAAACGGACGTCCTTTGTTCCAATGCTTCATGTAATGTTGAAAGGCCCGCACTACATCAGAGTAAGCCAGCTCCAAAGCCTTCTTTCCGTTCGGCTTAAACTTAAAGGCAAAGGCCAACGTAGCTTGCCGGTACCGAGGGGCAAACACGCGGCAGCATTCGTTGAAGGAGCTCGCCTGGTGTTTGGTCACAGCAACGTTAACACGACGCATCGCCTTGGGAGCATCCAGCGGCGCGTTCCAGTGTTTGCTACCAAAATAGGTGGTCGGATGAATAAAGAAGACATCGGCCGGTCGGGGCTTCTTGGAGGAAACCACTCCTGTGGGCACAAAGTCTGAAAAGTCCTTGCGGTTGGGCAGGGCAGACCAACTCTCCGACTTGCTGTAATCAGGCTTGGCCGGCGGCTTGTACGTATCAAACGCTTTCGAAGGCGTGATCCACCAAACCATCACCGCCCCAAGTAAGGGTCTGCGAAACACATATCCTGCGACAAGCAAGACCACCAACACACCGACAATCCAGGGCCACCGTTTCTTCTTTGATTTCTCTGCCATGCTTCTTCTCCTCACAAAGCCAGGTTCCACGTTCCAGTTCGCTGCATTGTTGTGACCGCTCCCTGAGCCAAAGTCAATCCAAGGGCACCTATCTTTCTTAACCAAGGCTTTCTTCAGACCTTTCAAGCACAAGAAAGCCACACGTGGCCACATCTCGTTGGCGAACGTTTGAATTTCCACGTTTTTGGAGAGATTCTTTTTTATTCTTGGAATGAGGAACGTTTTCCGACCCACTTTTGGGTCACTCGGCACACAAGAACAGAAAACAAGTACAATTAAATCAAATACATAAACCACAACAAACCTATCCCAAATCAAGTTGGAATGGAAGTTGCTGTAGGGGTGGGCAACATCAACACAGGCTGCTCCAAAGGCAAGCAAAGACGCGCCAAAGTGTCGTGGACTGGAAAACGGAAAGCCCCCTAACGGAAGACATCCCACACCAGCCAAAACCAAGCAACACCGGACCGTTTGTTCTCATTGCTTCATGCAGCCGACCTCTCACAGACAAGGAGACACCGTGAAACGACTCATTCCTCTGATTATCGCTGCGATGCTCGCGATTCCAGCCATCGCGTCAGCCAAACCCACGATCCTCAAACGCTTGACAGGAAACTGGGGCAACCCAGACCTCGGCGACCGAACCATTAAGATCCGGGCCAAGCGCCTCAAGAAAGGCAAGTACCGGCTTATCTTTGTTCGCTACGTCTTTGGGAAGCGAGCCAAACGTTCGGTCCGCAGCGCCAAGTATGGAAAGCTGATCAAGCACAAAGGCAAGACTGTCGGTTTCTCCGTATCCCTCGCAGTGATGAAGCGAAACAAGCGGACCAAGCGTTTCCGCATCTGGTGGAAGAGCTGGAAATCCAACAAAACCATGCGCGCGTCCTTCTACAAAGCCCGCAAAGGCAAGTACAAGGGCAAGTACATGATTCGATGGTACCGCCGCATCAAGAAAGGTAAGAAAGTCGCGTATCGTTACGGCTGGAGATGGAAGAAGCGTCGCAACACCCGCATCAAAATTGGCAAAGGACTGATGGCCAAAGTCACGGCACTCATCAAGAGCAAGTCCAAGCAACTCAACCAAGAACAAGCCGCTGTAGACAAGCAATCCGAAGCTGAAAAGAACGTACCGCAAGTCACAACCTTGACCTGGAACGGCGCCTGCTACCAATCCCAGGTGCGAGCCAACGGCAGCGTCACCATCACCAAGGAAAAAGCTGGCAACGTCTACAATGTAACTCTGTCAGGAACCTTGAGCATCTCCAGCGCCACATACGGTTACGTCCGTCATGAGCTGCCCCCTGGACTGGTCCCTGTCTCCCAAGACAAAGCCGCTTATAGCTGCACAGTGCAAACCCACGCGACCAAAGGCGACACCTCCAAAGTTGGAGTCTACGGCGGCAAAGGCGTCCACGTTCGCTACGGAACCTACAAGACCTACGCTGGCAAAGCAGTCCTCTGGTTCCCCGAGAAGTTCTACAACGGCAAGTTCACCCTCAAGTGCACCTGGCAGACCGCTTCTCCCGATGCTGTCGAAGAATGGAACAAGTGCTCCGGCATCAAAGTTCAGTAACCTCCAAAGTCCTCCAACGTCCTCTCCAGTTCTACCTCCATCCCCAGCCAGACATCCCATTGAAAACTCCCCAAAATTTGTGGCACACTGCACAAAAGTCGACAGGACTCGCAACCCAAACCGTCAACACAGCGACAATACAAAAGCAACGTGGATGACAAAACACAGCGAGAAGGTTGAAACATGTGGTGGCGCTCGATATTTCTGGTCTTGGGAACAGGGTGGCTTGTACTGGGATGGTTGGTCAGTTGTGGACCGACAACTCCACCTGTTCAGGGAGAGCTGGTGATCCTTTCGCCGGAAGCTTCTTCTGAGGACGCAACCGCTGCAACAGAAGCCTCTCCCTCCGATGCAGAGCCGACCGTTTCCAACGAGCCGTCCACTGCAGAGCCCGCCTTAAGTGAAGCCACACCCGATGCATCCAGCAGACCTGAGCCCGGCCCAGAGCCCAACGAACCCGAGACCAGCGGCCCTGAACCTGGACCCGAACAAACAACTGGACCGGAACCTGGACCGGAACCTGGACCTGAACCAAGACCTGAACCACCCGCTCCCGATCGCGCTCCAGGTAACGCGTGGATAGGCGAAGCCTGCACCCAAGACTCCGACTGCAACGTGCCCAACGCTCGATGCTTGCGAAGCCAAGACAGCTACCCAGGCGGACATTGCACCCAACCTTGCACGTCCACCTGCCCTGACAAAACAGGAAAGCCCGTCACGTTCTGCATCGCGGACAAGAGCCAGAAAGGGCACTGCGTTTCGCAATGTGAGTCAGACCCTTGCCGAAGCGGCTACACTTGTTTGTTGCGCTCCCGCTTCAACGATGCGTCCAAGTTAAAGAAGGTCTGTGTGCCAGCTTCCACCACACCAGGAACCTCTGTCACAGCCTTGTACATTGGCGACTCACAGTCGTCAGGGACCAACTTTGCCAAGTTAATTGTGGATTACCTTCGCAACCCCAGCAACCACTGCACCAACGCCAAAACCAAGGGCAACACGGTCTTCTCGTACGCCAAGGTCTCTTCCGCGTCGCGGCATTGGTCGGAGCTATCGGGTAGCTCCAAGAATTGGCTGTGTGGAGCGACCAAGGTCTACACCAACGGGACGGCGTCTTCCAACACAACAGGCAGCAAGTTGTGCGCGGGTATCACCAACCAATCCAAGTCGATCTTTCAGAAGTTGGTCGCCCAACACCAGCCCACCACGTTCTTGGTGCAGCTGGGAGGCAACAGCATGGGCTTCTCGGAGAGCTATGTGAAAAGCCGCATCACCCGCATGTTGGACCAGATGCCCAACGGCAGCACATGCTTCTGGGTCACCCCTTCCTTCAGCAGCAGCAAATACATGGCGCAACGTCGAGACATCGAGAAATGGACCAAGGAAACCCTCAAGGGCTACCAGCGTCTGACCTGTCATGTGTTGACATCGATTGACGAAGTCTCACGCCAGACCACCTGCTCCAGCTTTAACTCCAGCGACGGTCTCCACATGACAAGCTGTGGCTCCCAGCTCTGGGGCCGTATCATCATCCAGAAACTCTGCGCTGTCGCACAACACTAAAGAACAACACTAAGCTCCAAACTCCTCGGAACGTCTCGTCCCTTATTCCCCTTTGGGCTTGGAGCCGATGATACCGCCGGACTTGCTTTCGGGAGCCTTCCCTGTTTTTTCTTTGGCTTCCATCAGCTTGAACTTGCGGGCAAACATTGTAATTTTGCCAAGTTCTAGCTCTTTTCCGCTGTACACAAAGGTTTTGGGCGTGTTCTTTTTGTTGTCCTTCACCGCAACAAGTTGGTACTTGCCGTTGTCGATCCGGACTCGCAAAGAGCGGTTGGACTTGGAAGACTGCACCCTCTTGAAGCAGATCTCAAAGATGCCTTTTTTGTTGGCGGTGCGTGAAGATGTAGGAGGTTTGGTGCTTACTTCCGCGTAAGAGACCGGTCGGTTTTCCTCATCAAGAAGTTGCCCACGAATGCATCCTCCCAAAACCGTAGAAACGGCTTGGATTGCGCGGCGCGCTGTCGGCTTGTTGGAGGTTTGCTTCGTTGCGGAGTCCGAGTGCTTGCACTGTGTCATTCCACAAGCCACGAACATCAAGGCCCACAACATCCATCGACTCGGCTGTTTGTGCATTGTTTTCCCTTTGCACTGTCATCTGCATTGTCAACCAACGAGTGACCCCACAAGGGTCACGTGCATGAATCGGGTCAAGTGCTGCCGACTATACCACAGACGGGCTCACATTTGAATTCCCGATTGCCGGTTGCAGGAGAAGGTGTTTGGTGACTAAGATGCTCCCAGCGAAGGACAAGTGTCCTCCCCACGCCAACGACTTGCTATGCTTCCAGGAGAAATGTCATGCAAGGGACAGAACATCCAGTTTGGTTGTTTGAACTCAACGTCTATGGACCTTTTGTGATCCCAACACGCTGCGCTCTCGAAGAGGTCGAAGCGTTTTATTCGGATGACTCTTGCTTTCAGAGCATTGAAGTCAAAAATGCATCGTACGGCGCACAAGTCTCACTGCGAGTCCAAGCCCTAAACAGTCTTCACGCCAACCAACTCGCGTTGTACGCTGTCGAACAGATGCTCAACGTCCTTGCGATTAAGTTTAACGTTCCTTTGTATGTCACTCGTCAGGACACGCGACCGATGATACAGAGCCGCAACGTGACCAAGCGGATCATGGAGAAACAAGAGTGGCAGCAGGCGTTTCGGGAGGCCCACTACTTTCTGCACCACCAGCCAGCCTACCTTCAGAGCCTGGGTCTCTACCGCAGGGCTCTATGCAACGACAACCCCGTCGAGAAGTTCCTGTTGTTTGTCCAGTCGATGCTTCGCCTCGCCAAACACACACCCAAAACAGGACTGCATGACAACGGCGATCGCCTCGACATCCTGGAGCGAGCGTTTAACTCCCTTTGGACCGAACGCGCAGGATGGCCCTACTTCCAACACAACGACGGCACCCTCGAAGCCATCGTCGACCTCTCTATCCGGTGCACCAATGGAGCCAGCCCGATACTTGCGGGAACGATTGGACAGGTTGTGGAGCTGCAGGAGGTCACTCACCGCATGACCCACGCAACTCTCGTAGCCTGGAGACAACAGTACATTGCCATCCCCAGCGATGTGATACCCACAGGACTGCACATTGAAACAGGTTGGGGAAATATCTTGCAGTAGGAAAGAAGAGGGAGAGGCGCAGGGAGAAGTTAGAAGTTAGCCGCCGAATTGGGTGCGGAGAGCTTCGATGGTTTCGGGGCTCATCTTTTCCATCCACTTGCGGGCCATGCTAACCGAGCCGGTGTAGTCGTGCTTTTCTTTGTCGATCAGGTAACCAGCGTCGCTCCACTTCAACCCTTCGGGCATATCGTAGTGGTCACGAATCGCGCCAAACACTGCCGCATCACGCCAACCGGCGTCGTAGGTAAGGCTGGCTGCAGCAGTCAGCATTCCCACAAGTTCTCGCTCGACAGGATCTTGAACGGGGTAGCTGTCTTCGGTGCTGGCGAGGTGACGGTTGTACTCCACCATCGAGATAGCGCGCAGAGCTTCTTCGCCGATGTGAGCGTAGTCTTCGTTGACTTGCATCACGAAAGACTTCTCACCGTTTTCAACACGGGTATCAAACCGAACGATGGGGTCGCCTTCCGTTCCTTTGAAGTAACCGTCTGACAGGATTCGGCCTTTGTGGCTGAAGTTGTCGTAGGTCGGGTTGTACAGGTCGATGGTGTTCCCAAACGCAGCAGCGAGGTGGGGCAATTCACCGTTGAGCTTCTTGCCTTCTGCGTTGTTGTTTCGGGGTTCCAAGGTGGAGCTAACCGCGGAGTCGACTTCCATCACATCCACGTTGAAGTGACGGTCGATGCCCATCGCAACACCATCGTTGTCGAGGTCGCGGAACTTGGCTCCCGCTTGCAGATCCAGCGGCGTGATGTAGTTACCGAAGGTCGCGTCTTTGTGGTTCCAGCCCACCGCTTCGTCTCGGATGTTGTCGTTGATTTCGCTCCAGGATTGGCGCTCCAACGAGCCATTCACCATCTCCATCAACGCCCGTACGTCTTCACCCTGGGTGAACTGACGATCGCCATCCGGCATCGATTTGGTGTTGAAGTAGGAGGAGTTGAAGGTCGTCACCAGTTGGGCTTCGGGGAAGGCTTTGCGGACGCGATCCAAGTTGTCTTTCCCTGCACACAGGCCAAGGAAAACGAGCTTGTCTTTGCCTGTCGCATCCGGCGCATTTTCCACGGACTTGCGGGTGTTGTTTCCAAGATTGCTGTGCCCTTGGTACACGACGATATCGTAGTTGTCGTTGTCGATGTCTTTGAAGGAGTCGTTGTTGAAGTCACGAAGGTCGATGTTCACTGTGTACTCTTCGCCGTTGACCATCTTCTTCATTTGAAGCTTGCGCGGGGAGCCATTCCAGCTAGAGCGGTTGCCGTCTTCGACGACTTCGTAGCCTTCTTTTCCGAGGTACTCCGTGACGCCTTCGTAGAAGCCTTCGCCGTGACCGGCAGCAAAGCTAATGTTAAGTTCGCGCTTGCCGTCTGCAAACCACTTGTCTGTGGGCGGGTGGGTCGGAGCGATCTCGGCCCGCAAGTCATCGACGATGTCGAACGAAGCGTCGTTCAGGGTGGACTGCACACGAACCGCGTTGAAGATCATGGACTCTTTCAAGCCACCGACCGTTTCGTTTTGGATCATACCGTGCAGAGCATCAAAGGCTTGTTGCTGCAGCTCACCTTCGGGTCCATCGTGCCCCAAGGTGCTGATCATATCGGTCAATACGGTAGAAGCGCTGCTGCGAAGTTGCGCGGCTTCGTTCGGAGACAGGTCGGCAACTGCCGTGTCGTTAAGCAACGACTCAATCTGGTGAAAGACCTGCGTTTTGGTTTCCAGGTTCACACCGCCGCGAGAGAAGATGGTCTCACCTTCCGCCAGTTGGTCGCTGGCTTCTGCCGCGCGGAACAAAGCTTCTGCCGACTCCTGGATGTTGCCAGGAGTTTCACCTGCAGCCGTCGAGAACACGCCCTCTTCGCTGAGAAAGACGCCGTTCTCTTCGTTGCCTGTGAGGCTCACCATCGGATCGTGAGGTGCTCCCCCCAGTTCACCAGCGCGCTCGTTCCACAGGTCGGTCTGGATCGAGAACACAGTGAAGTTGTGTTGTCCTTCCAGGGTCACGGCCTGATCATCACCGCTACGAATGGCAGCGGCCAGAGCGGTGGCTTGCTCTTCGGTCAGGTGCTCGTTGTTGATTTGCAGATGTACGCTTTCTTTTGTGGTTTTGCCCCAGCCGTCGCCGTAGTTTTTGTCCATGTGGACGAACAAGTCAACGGAGCCATCGTGAGGATTGTTGCGCAGCTCGTCTACACTTTGCGGGTTGTCTTGGCGAATCTTGTTAACGACTTCGCCCTCCACCGTCATCATTTGGCCGGAAGAAGGATCTCGGAAGCGGATTTTCATGGAAGACATGGCAACATCCTATGGAACGAAAAAAATAAAAAAGCAAACACCAGGTCCTTGAGAAGCCCAACACACCGCAAGAATGGTGTGAGCGTGACTCACTCAGGACACGGCGACAGGTAGCAAATCGAGACGCTAGAGTCTACGTGATTTCAGTACGTTATGCAAGGGATTTGTGGAGGAGCCTGGGAGCTCTAGTCGCGGATTGGGGAGTGCGGTGAGGATGAGAAGGCCTGGAGCAGATACTTGGCTGTTTCAGGAGCGTGCGCCGCATCAAGTACGCTGAAGTGACCACCTGGAATGCGATGACACTCCACAGTGTCACACAGCCGATCCCAACCCAGCGCATCCTGGTCGTAGCGTACAGGATCGATAATCGTCCCTCGAACGTCGTCCTCTTGTTCGGCAGCACGAAGTTGAACGGCATAGACCCCTTCCCACGTGTTGTCTTCCCTTTGCCTCGGTGCTGGCAGCTTCGGTGACACATACTGCGCAGCAGTGAGAAGATCCCAATGGATCTGACGGCGCAGATTGGCTTGCGCGCCTTCTCCATCCATCACCAAAACACCCGAGCGAGCAACAAGGTTCATCCCTGTCGCCGTGGCCGCGTCGAGGTTTACGTCGCTGAAACCTTCTGGCATGGAGTCGCCCTCTAGCGCAGGCGCGATCGCATCAATCAGAATCAACGTGCAATCCTGGAGAGCGTTGGACACTGCCGCACCGTAGGTTCCTCCAAGGGAGTAGCAACACAGGTTCCAAGGACCTTCTGGGGCGAGAGACTGTATGGTCTCAACAAACCCTTGGACAACCTCATCAAACGTTCGTTGGTCCTTCGCGCTTGTGTTCTCAAACACCACAAAGGCAAACTCGGGAACATGAGCAGCCAACCGGACGTAAGGAAAGACAGAGCCTCCTGCAGGAGGCAGACAAAAGAATGTTTTGGACACGTCCAAAGAATCGGAAGGTTCGGCGTTTAAGACAACGTAGGGCTGCTCCACCAAAGCCTCTGACACAGAGCGAGAGCTCAACAACGCGGCCAAAGCCTGAATGGTTGGAGCGTTGAAGATGTCCGCGGGGCTAATCGAAACGCCCGACCGTTCTTGGATGCTGTTGAGGATCCTCACGGCTGTCATGGAGTCTACGCCAAAGTCCGAGAAGCCAGCTTCGGTGGGTAGGTTCTCAGGCTCCAAACGAAGCTGCTCACACATCGACGCAACCACCCATTCTTCAGCCTGTGCTGGAGTTACAGGACCCTTGTGTGCGACAACATCCGAAGTGGAGTCACGCAACACAGCTTGAACAGGCGTTGCGGATTCATGAACGGAGGTCAGCAAGGCTAGCTTGTTTGTCTCAAACGCTTTGCGAATCTTGAGTCGCTTTAGCTTGCCGGATGTTGTTTTGGGCAACGTCTTCTCACGGACCAAGGCAACATAGCGGCAATCCGCATCAGCGGCATGCCCCACAGACTGACGAATGGCCGCGACAATCTCATCCAGTTCATGGGCAGAGTAATGTTTCTTTTTGCGAGGTGGTTTGACTTCAGCGACCACTGCAATCCCTTCGGTGCCTTCGTCAGGATTGTTGACACCAAAAGCAGCAACGCAGCCCGTACGAATCGAGGGATGGGCGGAACCTGCCACATCTTCAATGTCCATCGGTATGATGTTACGACCCCCGACAATGATAAGCTCCTTGGTCCGGCCACAGATGTACACCATGCCCTTGTGGAGGAAGGCGAGATCACCGGTCCGCAAGAATCGCGATGAACTTTCTGGGAACGTTGGGACGGAAAACTTCTCGCTGTCTTCGTCAGTTGGGGTGATGTGCCGGGTGGCCACGGACGGCCCTTCTGTCCAGAGTTCGCCCACAGCACCATCTGGCAAGACCTCGTGTGTTTCGGGATCCACAACAATCATCGAGGTGTTGTTCTGCGGAGAGACAGCGCGGCCAACAGAGAGCAAAACCTGCGCCGAGGGATGATGAAGGGGAACACGTCTCGCGACCTTGTCGTCACGGAGGCCATCGCGATCAAAGGCAACAACGTGAGTGTCTCCGGCTGCACCGCCAGACATGTACAAGGTGCACTCGGCCATACCCATGATATCCCGCAGGTTGTAGGAGCGGAAACCGAGAGGTCCAAAGCGTTCAAAGAAGCGCACAAAGGTCTCGTATCGACAGGTCTCTCCGCCGCTGTAGATGACAAGTTCGCTCAGGTCGATGTGCTTCAAACGGCTCATGTCTGCCTTTCGAGCCATCAGATCCAGCCCAAAATTGGGAGTCGCGGTTGCGCTGGCACCTTCAGCCTCGATAGCTTCAAACCAGCACGTGGGATCTTTGAGCCACTTCATCGCGGAGAAGAAGATCAGCGTATTGCCGATGACTGCAGGGATACAAGCACCTGTCACCACCATCAGGTCGTGCCACCAAGGGAGCCAAGTTACGCAGCGACTCCCTGGAAGTTGCACGGTGTCGCGTGTCGCGCTCAAGCAGTTTTGCATCACCATCTGATGGGTGATGTAGACCCCTCTCGGTGCACGCGTGGAGCCGCTGGTGTACTGCACATAAGCGAGTTCATCAGGCTCAGGGAACCTCTCAGGAGCTGGGCCTGTTGGAGGAGCTTTGTCTGTGCAGATCCACTTCACTCCTTCGGGCCAGGATAACGCTTTCTTTTTTCCTCGGGAGAAGACGCGCTTGACAGCCTGCAAAGGTCCATCCATTCGAGTGAGGTTGGTGTAAAACGTATCCGTCAAAATGGCGGCTGCGGAGCAATCGTTGGCGATCAAGTTGAGCCGCTCAAAGCCCTCAACATCTCCCACCATCGGACGCGGAGGAGGAACAGGAACGGCGACAAAGCCATTAACCAAACATCCCCAGAACGCCGCCGGGAAATGGATGCTGTTGGGTGCGTACATCACAAGCACCCGATCGCCGGGTTGCAAGCCGTAAGAACGTAACTGTTCACCAATCCCCAAAGCTTGCTGCCACATGCTGGCATAGGTCCAGGGATGTCTACCTTTTTCGATCGCAACAAACATCTCGCGATCTGGGATGGTTTCCGCGTGAAAGGCAAAGCCATGGACAAGGGTTGGAAAGGCTTGTTCGAGATCCTCCAACCAGGCGGCGCAGCCTTCTGTATCTTCCTTGCTCTCTGGCAAACGAATGGTGATGGTTCCGTTGGTATTCACGTCTCGTTGCGATGCTGCTTCTGGAACCTCACGACACACCTTTTCAACAAAGTCGCGGGTCCAGGCCGTGATGCAGTCGGTCAATTCAAAGGAGGTAAGACCACCTCCAAACCAGGTGTGATTCTTCCCTTGTTGTTCGGCCAGCTTGGTATAAAACCCTGCGGCAAAGTCACCTGGAGACACATGGGGAAAGTAGTCCCAACGTTGCAGAAAGAGAGGCTCGGGTTGCTCCTCGGGAAAGGTCGCTCCCATCGAACGCAATTCGCGCAATGTTGCCTCAAAGTACTCTTCGTCGCTTTGGCCTTCAGCGGCGTACCCCCAACAGACCACAACATCGGTGTCTTCATGGAAGTAGATGTAAGCGCTCAAAGCTCCTTGTTGAGCGCCCTGCTCGGCCACACACAGCCCCTTGCGGCTCAAACCTGATGCGCGCACAATCGACGTCATATAGGGGAAGTAACGCACCTGCCTCAGCAAGTCTGTCTCACGGGAGTCGATGTCATCCTTGAGGAACCGCCAAGGTTTCTGGCAGGCAACAAACAATTCGTCACACTCCACAACCTCACCCGAAGACAGATGGACTTTCACAGCATCGCCAGTTCGGTCAACGTTCGTCACCGCGACACCGCACGTCACGTTGAGATCAGAGGCAAGGGTCTTGAGAAAAGGTCCAAACCCACAGGCGGGCGTTCCTCCAACAGAGTCGCCGCGTTGCAAAACAGCGTTGGCAAAGCGGAGCATGTAAGCGGAGCTGAGGTTCTCCATACCGTAGCCTGCCCCGTAAAAGAAGGGCTTGGCAAAGTCAACGATGGACTTGTTGGCCCCATCTTTTTTGAGCAAACTGGCGAGATGCTCCATTCGTTCAAAGCCAAGTTGTTCGTCCGTAAACCCCAGCTCCTCCAACTGATGCATAGTCTCGCTCAGTCCGGTGAAGACGTTCATACGGCTCATTTGTTTTTCGGTCACAGAATGACCAGGAAGGAACGTCTCATAGCCCGCTCCACCTGGAGACTCTTTCATCGCAACGCCAACCTCCTTGGCAAGCTCAGCGACAGGACCGGTCATGGAAACAAGGTGGGCGCCCACGTCATAGCTTCGCCCGTCGATCTCAACGGTTTCACATTTCCCTGCGCCAATCTCAGAGGCGGCTTCAATCACACGTACATCACAACCTCGTTGTTGCAGCTCTCGGGCCGCGACAAGACCGCCGATGCTTCCGCCCACAACGACAACGCTTGAGCCGGGCTTAAGGGTTCGTGGATTGTCGGCAGGCCAGACGGAGCGAGGTAGAGGTTGCTTGATAGAGCAGACACAAGCCATAAGCCCCAACGGATACATGACTCCATCATCCGTGGCCGTGGGTTGCGACGGTAAGTCTTGGAACAACCATTTGACCTTGGTAATGATGTGTTGTGCAAAGGCAGCCACAATTCGACGAATGAGGGGGGTCGCAGGACATCGTATTTTGTGAGGGATGCCCGTGTTGGAATCGCGCGAGTTGTTGTTGTAAGGACACCCAGCAAAGGCTCCACTCTGTTGCTGAACATCGGTAGGATCTCCAGCCCAACGTTCGGGATGGAAACCTGCACCTGTGGAAAGGTTCTCGGCGTAGATCGACATCACAACCACAGAGCCTCCTGGGATATCAACGCCGTTGACACGATGCGTCGTACCTTCGGGGAGAGTGCCCTGTTGGGTTAGCACGCGGGGATACAAGTGAGCCGCTTCCGTTACTAGCATCTGCAATGCGTCGTTGGAGTCGAGATACTCGCGACGCCACCCTGCATCCAAACCTTGCGTTGTATCGTGCGCTCGCCCTAACTCAGCCATCATCCCCGAGATGATCGGCCCAATCGCAAACCCTGTAATCAAGCCATGCGCGATCGAATAGATGGTGTCTGTTCGAGACATCGCTCCAGTGGCTTCTTCCTTCAGAAAGTGAGCAAGCAAGCAATGTTCGGTGAGCGTCTCTGGGTTGGCTCGCTCACAGCTTTCGCCAATCCCGTCCAGAATGTCTTGGTACAAAACGTCGGCACCGTCGAAGTCACCGCGGCCCATGGTAGCCACGACTTTGGAGAACGAGTCGGAAGGCAGAGGAGAAGGCTCCCCCATTTGAACCTCCCAGCTCAACTCCCAGGCCAGATCCAAGCAGCCTTGCTGCACGTCCAGGATCTGCTTGGAGAGCCAAGAGTCCACATGTCGCTGAAGCGTGGGAGTGAGCTGACGGACAGCGTCATCGTGAGAGAAATGGTCCAGCACCTGTGTAATTTCGGGAATCATCCGGAAGTCGGTATCGCCAGGATACAGCAACGGGAAGTGCCCCTTGCGATCAGCGATCCGGTCGTTCACAAGAGACCTCGCCTCTCGCCCTGTCATGTAGTACCGATGCCCACGACCTGCCACTCGAAACACAGAGTGCTTGCTCAGGTTCTCCCTCATCCACAAGTCCATGCTTGCTCCGGGAGGAGGCATGGGGACGACAGGAACATCGCGACTTTCGCGATGAAATGGACAACCCTGACCACTTCGACGCGTCGGTTCAGCAACATCACTCGATTCAACAACAACTTCGTCTGTTCCTATCTCGTCCAGCTCTACATTCATCAATGGGGCCTCCATGAGACGCCAAAGTCTTCAAGACTTTGCACACATCGTTCAAGAAATGGAATGGATTCTCACCGATTTTGAAATCGTAAAAACCTTGCACCCGAGAGAGGCGAACCCTGTGGGAAGCAGCAACCTCTTGAAGTCAAAGGAGCACACCATCACAACGAGGTTCTTTCGGATGCATTTGCTTGTATCGATGCGTCTGTGTAGAGCAAAAGAAGTGCCAACCGCACGAAGTCCACTCCTGCCCACCAAGAACGAAGGTGGAAAAGACGTGAAGACAGGGGCTCAGCAAAGTCAGCGAAAAAGACGCGAAGAGAGAACGAGGGTGGGTATACATCCCAAAAGAAGGTTGGAATAGCTTGTGAAGCTTCGTTGGATTTGATGTTGGAGGAAAGACACAAACAAGGCAGGCAGAGGAGCGAGGAAAGACCTAGACTTTAGCGGAAGCCAACACACTCGTACTCGCGACCGTAGCCATTGGAGTTGGAGTAGTCAGAGGTCCAGTTGGTGCCCGAAGAGTTGGTCACGTGCGCTTCGGGACAGTAGTTGGTGTTGACCTCTCCGACCACACGACCCGACTTGTAACCCAAAGCGTAACAAAGCGCGTTGGCCATGTTAACGCTCACGCCATTGTTGGCGGTGTTGGGCGCATTGCAAATACCTGTTGGATTGCTTCTGCTGCAACACCCGCTGTTGTTGTTGGAGAAGCTATCTCCGGCGCTGTTTCCTGGGTCCACCTGCGCGCGTAGAGTTCCGTTGGAGCCAAATCGCAACGTTTCGGTGGAGGCGTTGAAGTTGCAGAAGAAGCTACTGGCCGAACAACCGTTCCCGTTGCACCCAATGAAGTGCAACGTGCTGTTGGTGTACTTCCGCAGGTCAAGCCCACGACCGGAACCGTTCCAAATGTTCACGGAGATAACAGACTGGCATTTCTCCACGTTCGTTGGGGACGTACAAGTTCCGCTGTTGCAAGTTTGTCCGTTGCTACAAGTTTTGCCGCAGCTACCGCAGTGGCTGGTGTCAGTTTGTAGGTTGCGACAGCCGCCGGAGCAGCACGATGTGCC
Source organism: Deltaproteobacteria bacterium (assembly GCA_006226375.1). Classification (GTDB taxonomy): domain Bacteria; phylum Myxococcota_C; class UBA6777; order UBA6777; family UBA6777; genus M3003. The sequence continues at coordinate 170,247 of SBHC01000054.1, forward strand.
ACCGGTACAAACCTTGCCACACGCACCGCAGTTGCTGTTGTCGGTCTGAATGCTCTTGCACACACCGCTACAGCACGTTTGGCCAGAGCCGCACGCGTTGCCGCAAATACCACAGTTGCTCTTGTCCGTTTGTAGGTTCACACAGGTGGAACCACAAGGCACGCTTCCGGAAGGACACGCGGTGCAAGCACCGTTGCTACAGATCTGCAGCGCCGAGCACTTTTTCCCACAACCACCGCAGTTGTTTCGGTCGTTCTGGGTTGCAGTACAAGAGCCGGAACAGCAGGACGCTCCCGTCGCACACTTGTTGCCGCAGAAGCCACAATGGGTGGTGCTGGTCTGTGTGTTCGCACAAGAGCCAGAGCAGTTGGTCTCTCCCGACTTGCAGATCGTGCTGCAAACGCCGTTGGAGCAAACCTGACCTGTCGCACACTTTTTCCCGCAGCCGCCGCAGTTGTTCACGTCGTTTTTGGAGTCAATGCAAGTTCCGCTGCAGTTGGTCTGACCTGACGGACAGCACTTCAAATTGGAGCAGACCTCACCTTGAGCACAGCAGTTGCTGGGACCGCAGATCTGAGCGATGGGACAGCAAGCATTGCCGATACATTGTGTGTTGCTCGCACAGCATACCGAGTTGTTGTTGCACACCGACACTTGGTTGCAGCAAGCTCCGTTGGCACATTGTTGCAGCTGCGCGTTGCACACCTGACCACATTGTCCACAGTGGTTGTTGCTGGTCTTGGTGTTCACACAGTTTCCAGAGCAGCAGGTCGTGGTACCCGAACATACTTTGCCGCAGGTGCCACAGTTGGTACCGTCGGTTTGTAGGTTCTTGCAGGCACCGTTGCAACAGGTTTGACCGGAGCCACATACCTTGCCACAACCACCGCAATGTTTGGTATCGGTGAGAATGTTCACACAGGAACCGCCGCAGTTGGTTTGTCCCGAGGGACAACCGGTGAGCTTGCATGCGCCATTCTGACAAGTCTGGCCGCTGGGGCACGATTTTCCGCAGGTACCACAGTTGGCGTTGTCGGTTTGCAGGTTTTTGCAGACGCCGTTGCAGCTGCTCAACCCTGTAGGACACGTACAAGCGCTGCTCTGACACGTTTGACCGCCCGAACAGACTTTGCCGCAGGAGCCGCAGTTTTGGCTGTCTGTGGTCAAGCTTTTGCATGCCCCTGTACAGCAGGTTTGACCGGAGCCACACGCGGTACCGCATGCGCCACAGTTTTTGCTGTCTTTGAGGATGTCAACACAAGAGCCGTTGCACAAGGTTTGGCCGCTCGGACAACCGGTGTTACGACAAACTCCACTTTGGCAGGTTTGTGTTGACGAGCACTTGGTTCCACACGCCCCACAGTTGGCGTTGTTGGTGTTGGGATCCACGCACACACCACCGCAGTCTTTGAGACCTGTGGGACAAGAACAAGAGCCGCTGGAACAGACTTTGCCGCCGGAGCATGTGGTGCCACAGCCACCACAGTGGTTCACGTCTGTGCTGGTATTCACACAAGCGCCTCCACAAGCTGTTTGCCCTGCGGGGCACGACAACTTGCATGTTCCGCTAGAACACAGCTCTCCAGACTTGCAGACCTTGCCGCAGCCACCACAGTTGTTGCGGTCGGTGCTGGTGTTCACACAGATACCGCTGCAATCGGTGCCCGTCAGACAACGACAGCTGCCCAAGACACACTGTTTTCCACCTGTGCAGGCGATACCACACTGACCACAGTTTCCGTTGTCGGTGTTGGTGTCCACACAAATACCCGAGCAGTTGGTCGGCTGCGCCGTGGGACACGATAGCTTACAAGCTCCGCCGGAGCACAACTCGCCCGACTTGCACACGTTGCCACAAGCGCCACAGTTGTTGCGGTCGTTGCTGGTGTTCACACAGATGCCTGAGCAGTCTTTGGTGTTGGTTGGGCAGACACAAGAGCCGGAGCCACAGACTTTTCCGCCGGTACACTTGGTTCCGCAGCCGCCGCAGTTGTTCACGTCATTCTTGGTGTCCACACAAACGTTGCCGCAAGCGGTTTGACCCTGCGGACAAGAGAAGTTACAGCCACCGTTGGAGCAGATCTTTCCGCCAGTACATTGGGTGCCGCAAGCTCCACAGTTGTTGTTGTCAGTCAGCGTGTTCACACAAACTCCGCCACAGTCGGTGGTTCCTTGTGGACAGGCACACTTGCCCGAAGCACAGATCTTTCCGCCGGAGCACTTGGTGCCGCACGCTCCACAGTTTCCGCTGTCGGAGTTGGTATCGACACAAGCACCGCCACAAGCCGTTTGGCCTGTGGGGCATGACAGCTGGCAAGAACCATTCAGGCAGACTTCACCCTGCTTACAGACCTTGCCGCAGCCACCGCAGTTGGTTCGATCGGTGTTGGTGTTCACACAAGAGCCGCTGCAATCCGTTCCGCTCAAGCATTGGCAAGAGCCCAAGACACACTGTTTGCCGCCCTGGCACTGAACGCCACACCGGCCACAGTTGCCGTTGTCGGTTTTGGTATCCACGCAGATGCCTGAGCAGTTGGTCGGCTGCGCTGTGGGACACGATAGCTTGCACGAGCCGCTGGCACACAATTCACCAGACTTACAAACGTTGCCACACGCTCCACAGTTGTTGCGGTCGTTGCTGGTGTTCACACAAACACCCGAGCAATCGGTGGTACCCGAAGGACAGCCACATTTGCCCGACGAACAGATCTTGCCGCCAGTACATTTGGTGCCGCAGGCTCCACAGTTGCTGGGATCGTTGTTGGTGTCCACACAGACGTTGCCACAAGCGGTTTGACCCTGCGGACAGGAGAAGCCACAGCTACCGTTGGAGCAGATCTTTCCGCCGGTACACTGGGTGCCGCAAGCTCCACAGTTGTTGTTGTCGGTCTTGGTGTTGACGCAAACGCCGTTGCAGTCGGTGGTTCCTGTGGGACAGCCACATTTGCCTGTCATACACATCTTTCCACCGGTGCACTTGATGCCACAACCGCCGCAGTTTTCGCTGTCGGAGTTGGTGTTCACACACGAGCCGCTGCAGGCGGTCTGTCCGCTGGGACAGGATAGCTTGCACACGCCACCGGAGCAGACCTCGGCTTGCTTGCAAGCTTTGCCACAGCCGCCGCAGTTCTTAGCGTCGGTCGTGACATCCACGCAGGTGCCGCTGCAGTCGGTTCCGGTGACACAAGTACAGGTCCCCAAGACACACTGTTTGCCGCCCTGGCACTGAACGCCACAGCGACCGCAGTTTCCATTGTCAGTTTTGGTATCTACGCACACACCCGAGCAGTTGGTCGGCTGCGCCGTAGGACACGACAGGGTACAATTTCCACCCACACAGAGTTCACCCGACTTGCACGTCGCTTTGCAGGCTCCACAGTTGGCCCGGTCGTTGTTGGTGTTGACACAAACGCCGCCACAATCCGTTTCACTTGTCGCGCAAGAACAAACTCCCGAAGTACAGGTTTTGCCGCCGGTACACTTGGTTCCACAAGCGCCGCAGTTGCCGTTGTCAGAGTTGGTGTCTACACAAACGCCACTACACTCGGATTGTCCTTTGGGACAGCTCACCACACACTTGCCAGCCGAACAAAGCTGACCGGTGCCACAAGCCTGGCCACACGCTCCACAATTGGCTCGATCCGACTGCAGGTCTTTGCACACACCGTTGCACAAGGTTTGACCTTGAGGACAAGCACACTTGCTGTTCACACACTGGGTTCCACCGGTACACTTGGTTCCGCAAGCGCCACAGTTTCCGCTGTCGTTGGTCACGTTCACACAAGCTGTGCCGCAAGCCGTTTGCCCCGAAGGACAGGAGAACTTGCAAGCTCCGTTGGAACAAACCTGTCCGCTTGCACATTTGTTGTTGCACTGTCCACAGTTTTGGCCGTCGTTGGTCAGATTCACGCAAGTGCCGTTGCAATCCGACTGACCTTGAGGACAGGCACACTTGCCCGAAGCACAGAACTTGCCGCCAGAACACTTGGTTCCACAAGCGCCGCAGTTGTTGGCGTCGGAGCTGGTGTCCACACAAGCACCTCCACAAGCCGTCTGACCTGCAGGGCAAGACAGCTGGCAAGCGCCATTGAAACAAACTTCAGCTTGCTTGCAGGTTTTGCCGCAGCCACCGCAGTTTTTGGTATCGGTCGTAACATCCACACAGGTGCCGCTGCAATCGGTTCCGGTGACACAAGTACAGGTCCCCAAGACACACTGTTTGCCGCCTTGACACTGAACGCCACAGCGACCGCAGTTTCCGTTGTCGGTTTTGGTGTCCACACACACGCCCGAGCAGTTGGTGGGCTGCGCTGTGGGACACGACAAGGTACACGTTCCAGCGGTACAAAGTTCACCCGACTTGCAGGCGTTGCCACAAGCACCGCAGTTGTTGCGGTCGGTTTGTGCATCGACACAAACACCGCTGCAATCGGTTTGCCCTTGAGGACACCCACAAGAGCCGTTGGAACATTGCTTCCCACCGCTGCAACGGGCTCCACATTTGCCACAGTTGTTGTTGTCGGTGCTGGTATCAGTGCAAGCACCCGAACATTCCGTCTGATTTCCAGGGCAAGAGACCTGGCATTTTCCGCTGGAACAAACTTGACCGCTCTTGCAAGCGTTCGTGCAGGTTCCACAGTTGGCGCGGTCGGTGTTGGTGTCCACGCACAAGTTGCCACATTTGGTTTGACCTGTGGGACAGCTGATTTCACACTTGCCTGCGTTGCAGACCTCACCCGACTTGCACACAACGCCGCAGCCACCGCAGTGACGACGGTCAGTGTTGGCATCAACACAAGTATCGTTGCACTTGGTAAGACCTTGCTGACAGCTCAACTGACACTTGCCTTGCGAGCACACTCGCCCAGACGGACACGCGTTGGCGCAGCTTCCGCAGTTGCTTCCGTCGGTTTGAAGATCCACACACTTGCCGGAGCAATCCGTTAGACCCGACTGGCAACTCAGCTGGCACTGACCGTTGGAGCAGACCTGACCGGAAGGACAAGCTTTACCGCAGCCGCCGCAGTTGGCGTTGTCGGTTTGTAGATTCACGCAAACACCCGAGCATTTGCTAAGACCCCGCTGGCAGGAGAGCTGGCATTGTCCGGCCACACAGACTTGTCCAGATTGACAGGCCTGGCCACAGCCACCGCAGTGAGCCACATCGGATTGAACATTCACACAGACGCTGCCGCACTTGGTCAGCCCTGTCTGACAACTCAACTGGCAATTGCTGGAGTTACAAACTTCTCCAGCCTTGCATACCGTCGCGCACTTGCCGCAGTGGAAACGATCGTTGGTGGTATTGACACAGGTTCCGCCGCAGTTGCTTAAGCCTGTCTGACACGACAGCTTGCAAGCCCCTTGGGAACAAACCTGACCGGACGGACAGGCGTTTCCGCATTTGCCACAGTGTGCGAGGTCCGTGTCGAGGTCCACACACTTGCCCTGGCAGATCGAAAGACCCGATTGACAGGAGAGCTGGCATTGACCGTTGGAGCAGACACGACCGGCGCTACAAGCGTTGCCGCAGGCACCACAGTTGCCCAGATCCGTTTTGACATTGACACACACACCGTTGCATTTGGTCAGCCCCGCCTGGCAGCTCAATTGACACTTGCCTTGTGAGCAGACTTCACCCGACTTGCAGGCGTTGCCGCAGGTTCCGCAGTTGGCAAGGTCGGTTTGTTGATCGACACACTTGCCTTTGCAGTTGGTCAGACCTGCCTGACAGCTCAGTTCACACGAGCCCGACAAACAAGCCAGACCGGAAGCGCAGGTATTGCTGCATTTGCCACAGTGGAAGCGGTCGGTTTTGGTGTTGACGCAGGTTCCGCCACAGTTGGTCAGGCCTTGCTGACAGCTCAACTGACAGCTTCCTTGCGAACACACTTCCCCGCTCTTGCACACATTTCCGCAGGAGCCACAGTGAGCCACATCGGTTTGGGCGTTCACACAAAGGCTTCCACACTTGGTCAGCCCCTGCTGACAGCTTAGCTGACAGGTTCCGTTGGAGCAGACCTCTCCAGCGTTGCAGAACGTCGTACATTTTCCACAATTGCTCAGGTCGGTCTTGATGTTGACGCAGGTTCCGCCACAGTTGGTCAGACCTTGCTGACAGCTCAACTGGCAGAGACCTTGCGAACACAATTGACCGGACGAACAGGACGAACCACACGTTCCACAGTTGGCGTTGTCGGTGTTGGTGTCCACACATTTGTTGTTGCATTTGGTTTGACCAGCAGGACAGCTAATCTGACACTGTCCAGCCACACACACTTCACCGGAAGCGCAGGCTTTGCCGCACTGTCCACAGTGAGCCCGGTCGGTTTGTTGGTCCACACACTTGCCGCTGCAGTTGGCCAGGCCTTTCTGGCACGACAGTTCACAAGCCGCGTTGCGACAGACTTCCCCAGCGTTACAAGCGGCTGCGCATTTGCCACAGTGGCTTCGGCTGGTTTTCAGATCCACGCAGTTGCCGCCACAGTTCGTCAGGCCTGTTTGACACGACAACTGACAGGTCCCTTGGGAGCACACTTCCCCGCTCTTGCACACAACGCCGCAGCCGCCACAATGAGCGCGGTCGGTTTGGGTGTTGACGCAGGAACCGGAGCAGTCCGTCAGACCGGTCTGGCAGCTCAACTGACATTTGCCTTGGGAGCACACTTCCCCGCTCTTGCAGGTCGTGCCACAGGCTCCACAGCTAGAGTTCGAGGACTGGATATCCACACAGTTTCCGCTGCAGTTGGTCAAGCCTGTCTGGCACGACACGGAACAAACGCCTTGGGAGCACACTTCACCCGACTGACAGGCTGTTCCACAGGTTCCACAGTTCGCCCGGTCCGACTGGGGATCCACACACTTGTTGTTGCACTTAATTAAGCCAGCCTGACACGACAGCACACAGGTTCCTTTTTCACAAACAAAACCGCTTTGACAGATGTTGGTACAGGTTCCGCAGTTGGCGCGGTCTGTGTTGGCGTCAACGCAGTTGCCGCCACAGTTGGTCAGACCACTTTGGCATGACACTTCACACTTGCCTTGCGAGCACACTTCGCCTGCTTTGCAAGCTGTGCCGCAGGTTCCACAGTTGGAGCGGTAGGTTTGTAGATCCACACAGTTTCCACCGCAGTTCGTCAGACCTGCCTGGCAAGACACTTCACATTTGCCTTGCGAGCAGACTTCACCCACCTTACAGGCTGTGCCACAAGCGCCACAGTGATCCCGGTCGGATTGGGTGTTGACGCAGGAGCCGGTGCAGTCTGTCAGGCCTTGCTGGCAAGACACGGCGCACTGACTGCCGGAACAAACCTCACCTGCTTTGCAGGCTGTACCACACTTCCCACAGTGAGTCCGGTCGCTTTGCAGATCCACGCAATTGCCGTTGCAGTCGTTTTGACCGGCCGGACAATTGGACTCACAGGTACCGCCGTTACAGATCTGACCTGCAGGACACACCGTGGCGCACTTCCCGCAGTTGACCCGGTCACTTTGTAAGTCGGTGCACTTTCCATCACAAAGGTCGAGACCTTGTTGACAGGTCGCGGCGCACTTCCCATCCGAGCAAACTTCCCCGCTCTTGCAAGCCGTACCACAAGCCCCACAGTTGGTGAGGTCGGTCTTGAGATTGACACAGTTTCCGGAACAGTCGGTCAGACCTTGTTGGCAGTTGACCTCACAGTTTCCGTTGGAACAAACTTCCCCATCTTGGCAAGCCGCTCCACACTTTCCACAGTTCGCCCGGTCGGTGTTCACATCCACACAAGCACCACCACAATCCGTGGTGCCACCGGCGCAGTCAGGTTTGCACACCCCTTGGGTGCAGACTTCTTTGTCTTTGCAAGCGTTGTCACATTGCCCACAATGTTTGGGGTCGGACTGAACGTCGACGCAAGAGTTGGCACACTCTGTTTTGTCGGTGGAACAGTTAAGCACACACTTGCCTTCGTTGCAGACTTCGTCGGCCTGGGTTCGACACTGGTTGCCACAAGCTCCACAGTTCCCTGCGCTGGTTTTCGTGTTCACGCAGGCATCGTTGCAGACCTCTTCACCGCTCGCGCAATCCAGGACACACTTGCCCCCATCGCACTTTTTGCCTTCTTCGCACTTCGACCCGCAGGTACCACAGTTCCCGCTTGATGTTTTGAGATTAAAGCAGGTGTTGTTGCACGCTGTTTCACCTTCTTTGCAATCGGGCACACAAACCCCAAGCTGGCACTTAAAACCTGTCTCGCAGGTTAAGGTGTCACATGGGTTCGGGGGGGCCTGGTCACAACCAGAGCCTGTGACAAAGGTTACGATCACAGCGACCGCAGCCAAAGCATACAAGAGACGTCGTAGCATTGGGGTGTCCTCTTACCAGTATGGAATCCATAGCTCACATGCAAAAGCACTTAAGAAAACGGCCCTTCAGGATCTGTTCTGCAATGTGGTGAACGTTTCACAGAAAGGCTGATGTTTGTTCCCTCAGTTCTAGTACACGATTCTGCCTGTAGATTTGACAAAACGCAACAGGAGAATGGAAACAATACACAAACATTCAGAAACAAACGGAGGACAAGAGTGAGGCGAAGAGAGGGGGGAGTTAGTTGGCTCGACAGATTCCTGCGCTGCAGCGTTGGTTCGTCGGACACGCGTTGCCACATGTGCCGCAGTTTTTGCTGTCGCTTTGTAGGTTGGTGCAGACACCCGAGCAGTTGGTTTGCCCTGAGCTACACACCACAATACATCCACCGTTGATGCAATATTGACCCGTCGCGCATCGCGTTCCACACGCTCCGCAGTGAGCCGCGTTGGTCTTGGTGTCCACGCATACTCCGCTGCAGCTTGTTTGGTTAGTGGGACAGCTACACTTTCCAGCCGAGCAAACCGTGCCGCCCGAGCAAACATTGTTGCAAGCACCGCAGTGATTCGCGTCGGTTTGGACGTTAACACAGGCTGCGCTGCACGCGGTCTGCCCTGAAGGACAACTCAAGGTGCATGTTCCCTGCGAACACACCTCCGCTTGCTGGCAAGCTCCCCCACATTTTCCGCAATGACTTCGGTCGGTCTTGAGGTCCACACACTGGCCGTTGCACTCTGTCTTTCCAGGGGGACAGGCACAAGAGCCCGACACACACTGCTTCCCGCCAGCACAAGACACACCGCAATTGCCACAGTTGGCGCTGTCTGTGCTGGTGTTCACGCACACTCCTGAGCAGTTTGTCGGCTGCGTTGCAGGACAGGACAACTGGCAAGCACCGTTGTTACAGAGTTCGCCCGACTTGCAAGACTTCCCACAGGTTCCACAGTGAAGCCGGTTGGTTTTGAGGTCCTGGCAGGTTCCACTGCAATCCGACAACCCCGACGGACACAAGCACAACCCATTGCTGCAAGATTTTCCTCCAGAGCACTGGGTTCCACACGCTCCACAGTTGGCGCTGTCTGTCTTAACGTTGACGCAAGCTCCGCTGCACTCCGTCTGCCCCGAAGGACAACTCAAAGTGCATGCACCGTTGGAGCAAAGTTCACCGGAAGCGCAGGCTTTGCCGCAACCTCCACAGTTCGCTCGATCGGTCTTGGTGTTGATGCAGACGCCTGAGCAACTGGTGGTCCCAGAAGGACAAACACACTTGCTGTTCACACACTGAGTGCCACCACGACAAACCAACCCACACTGGCCGCAGTGGCCGTTGTTGGTTGTTGTGTTCACACAAACTCCCGAACAATTGGTCGGCTGCGCCACAGGACAAGAGAGTTGGCAGGCTCCGTTGTTGCACAGTTCACCTGACTTACAGGCTGTGTCACACTTTCCACAGTGGTTTCGATCGGTGGAGATGTTCACACAAACTCCCGAACAAGACGTTTGGTTGCTTGGGCACACACAGACCTTGTTGGCGCAAAGCTTTCCACCGGTGCACTTGGAGCCACATGCACCGCAGTGGTTGGAGTCAGTGGAGAGGTCCACACAACTTCCGCTGCACACGACCTGCCCGCTGGGGCAGCTGAACACACACTTGCTGTTGGAGCACAATTGACCGGAGGAGCATGACGTACCGCAAGCTCCACAATTGCTTCGGTCTGTCTTGGTATCGACACAAACGCCGTTGCACTCGGTCTGTCCCGAAGGACACTTGCACACTCCAGAGTTGCAGACCTTGCCTCCAGAACATTGGGTTCCACAGGTGCCACAGTGCTTTGCGTCGGTTTGTGTGTTGACGCAAGCGCCGCTGCACTCCGTTTGGCCTTGAGGGCAGCTGATCACACACTTGCCTCCAGAGCAAAGCTGACCAGAGCTGCAGGCGTTGTTGCAAGCTCCACAGTGAGCACGTTCTACGCCGGTGTTGTAACAAACGCCGCCGCAGTTGGTTTGCCCCTGAGGACACACACACTTGCCCGACGAACAGATCGTCCCACCGGAGCATTTCGTTCCACAGGCTCCACAATGGTTGCTGTTGGAGTTGGTCTCGACACAGATCCCGTTGCACTCCGTCTGACCCGAAGGACAACTCAAGGTACACGTACCGTTGGAACAAAGTTCGCCGGAGCTACAAACTTTTCCGCAGCCTCCGCAGTGTGCGCGGTCAGCGTTGAGGTCTTTACAGACTCCGTTACAGTCGGTCAGTCCTTGTGGACACACACACTTGCTTGTCGAACAAACCTTTCCACCCACGCAAGCGTTGCCACAACGTGCACAGTGTTTGCTGTCGGACTTGGTATCAACACACACGCTGCTGCAGTCGGTTTGACCTGTGGGACAACTCACCACACACTTGCTGTTGGAGCAAAGTTCGCCGGAGCTACAGGTTTTTCCGCAGCCTCCGCAGTGAGCAAGGTCTGCCGTAAGATCTTTGCAGACCCCGTTGCAGTCTGTCAGGCCTTGTGGACACACACATTTGCCGCCCGAACATTCTTTTCCGCCCGAGCAACGGGTGCCACAAGCCCCACAATTGTTCGCGTCGGACTGCACATCGGTGCACGCTCCAGAGCACTCTTTTTGACTCCCCGGACAAGACACTTGGCACCTTCCATTGGAACAAACTTGACCGCTCTTGCAGGCGCTGGAACAAGCCCCACAATTGGCCCGGTCAGTGGCCGTGTTCACGCACAGACTGCCGCACTTGGTTTGGCCTGTGGGACAGCTAATTTCACACTTGCCCGCGTTGCAAACCTCGCCGGTTTTGCACACCGAGTTGCAGCCGTTGCAGTGGCGACGGTCGGTGTTGGTGTCCACGCAGGTGTCGTTGCATTTGGACAGCCCTTTTTGGCAGCTCAACTGGCAGGTGCCTTGCGAGCAAAAACGCCCCGACGGGCAAGCACTGGAGCAAGCACCGCAGTGACTGATATTGGTCTGCAAGTCGACGCATACGCCGCTGCAGTTGGTCAGCCCCGACTGGCAACTCAGCTGGCATTGACCGTTGGAGCAAACCTGACCCGAAGGACAAGCCTTTCCGCAACCGCCGCAGTTCGCGTTGTCCGTTTTCAGGTTCACGCACACACCCGAACACTTCTCCAACCCTCGCTGGCAGCTCAACTGGCACTGTCCCTGCACACACACCTGACCGGGCTGGCAAGGTTGGTCACAGTTTCCACAGTGTGCGACGTCCGTCTTCGTGTTGACACAAACGCTGCCACACTTGGTCAAACCGGCTTGGCAGCTCAACTGACACTGGTTGGAGTTACAGACTTCCCCTGACTTGCAGGCGTTACCGCAGCTTCCACAGTTGAAGCGATCGTTGGAGATGTTGGCACAGACTCCAGAGCAATTCGTCAGACCTTGCAGACAAGAGACTTTGCAGGACCCCTGGGAACAAACTTGCCCAGAGGGACAGGCTTTTCCGCATCCTCCGCAGTGAGAGAGATTGGTGTCGGTGTCAACGCATTTGCCCTGGCACACGGTAAGACCCGACTGGCAGGAAAGCTGGCACTGCCCGCTGGAACAGACGCGACCTGCTGTACAGCTGTTCCCACAGAAACCGCAGTGACTCAAGTCTGTTTTCAGGTTGACACAAACGCCGCTGCACTGGGTCAAACCAGCCTGGCATGACACCTGGCACTTGCCTTGGGAGCAGACCTCCCCTGACTTGCACGCCGTTCCGCAAGTCCCACAATAGCCCAGGTCTGCGAGAAGATCGACACATTTGCCTTTGCAATTGGTCAAACCGGCTTGGCAACTCAGCTGGCATTGACCTGAGATACAGGCAAGACCTGCTGCACAAGCGTTGCCGCAGCTTCCGCAATGGAAACGATCGGTCCGGTTGTTAACGCAGGTTCCGCTGCAGTTGGTCAATCCGCTTTGGCAGTTCAACTGACAAACACCTTGCGAACAAACTTCCCCGGCTTTGCAGGACACACCACAGCCTCCACAATGGCTAATGTCGGTGCCTGTGTTGGCGCAAATGTTTCCACAGCGGGTGAGTCCACCTTGGCAGCTCAATTGGCATGTGCCGTTGGAACAAACTTCCCCAGAGCTGCACGAAGCTCCACATTTGCTGCAGTGTTTAAGATCCGATTTGAGGTTGACGCAGACACCGCTGCACTCGGTGAAACCTGCCTGGCACGAGACCTGACACTTCCCTTGGGAACAAACCTGGCCTGATGCGCAAGAGTTCCCACATCTTCCGCAGTTTTGGTTATCCGTGTTGATGTTTGAGCACTGGTTGCCACATTTGGTTTGACCCACAGGACAGCTGATTTGACACTGACCTCCAGCGCACACTTCACCGGAAGCACAAGACTTGCCACATTGTCCGCAGTGGCTGCGATCGGTCTTTTGGTCAACACACTTGCCCGCGCAATTGGTCAGGCCGGCCTGGCACGACAACTCACACAAACCGTTCCGACAAACCTGGCCGGTAGAGCAGGCATTACCGCACTTGCCACAATGGCTACGGCTGATCTTGATATCGACGCAGTTGCCTCCACAGTTGGTGAAACCTGTTTGGCAGGACAGCACACACAAACCAGCCGAGCAGACTTCTCCTGCTTTGCAGGCCAGTCCACAGGCTCCACAATTGGAGCGATAGGTTTGCAGGTCCACGCAGTTGCCGTTGCAATCGGTCAGCCCCTTTTGGCAAGAGACCTGGCATTTTCCGGCCGAGCAAACTTCTCCAGGGCTGCAAGCGTTGCTGCACTTTCCGCAATGAGCCAGCGACGCCTGGATATCCACACAGTTTCCACCGCAGTTGGTCAGCCCAGTTTGGCAAGACAGTTGGCAGGTTCCTTGGGAACAAACCTCCCCTGACTTGCAGACGTTGCCGCATTTGCCGCAGTGGCTTCGATCGGTTTGAGGGTCGATGCATTTGTCGTTGCACTTGACCAAACCATCCTGGCACGACAGCGTACAAGCACCCTTTTCGCAAACAAAGCCATCTTTGCAGGGGTTGCTGCACTTGCCACAGTGAGCCCGGTCGGTTTGTTGGTCCACGCAGCTGCCGCCGCACTTGGAATACCCTTGGGTGCAATTCAACAGGCAGATCCCAAACGAACAAACCTCGCCGGATTTGCAGGCGTTTCCGCACGTTCCACAGTGTGTGCGGTAGGTTTTGAGGTTCACACAGTTGCCGCCACAGTTGGTCAGGTCTTTCTGGCAGTTCAGCTTGCAAGACCCTTGGGAGCAAACCTCGCCCACGGCACATTTCTCTCCACATTTCCCACAGTGGTTGCGGTCGGATTGCCAGTTGACGCAGGAGCCAGAGCAGTTGTTGAGGCCGCTTTGGCAGTTCACTTCACAAGCGCCAGCAGAGCAGACCTCGCCCGCCTTGCAGGTTGTTCCACACACTCCGCAGTGGGTAAGATTCGTTTGCAGGTCCACACAGACTCCAGCGCAAGCAACTTGCCCAGCAGGGCAGTTGGACTCGCACTTGCCCAGGCTACAAATCTGCCCCGACTTGCAGACATTGGCGCATTTGCCGCAGTTGTTGCGGTCTTTGTCGAGGTCGGAGCACCGCGTCCCACAGAGCGCGAGGCCTTCCTGACAGTTGGCAGCGCACACACCTTTGGAGCAAACTTCTCCGGGTTTGCAAGCCGTTCCACATACTCCACAATGAGACAGGCTGGTTTTCAGATCCACACAGCTCCCACCGCAATTGGTTTGACCTTCCTGGCAGTTTACTTCACAAGCGCCGTTGGTACACACTTCTCCATCGCGACACGTCACACCGCATCGACCGCAGTTGTTCCGATCGGTGTTAAAATCTACACAAGCACCACCACAATCAAAGGTCCCACCGGCACAATCGGGCTTACACAACCCCTGGGTGCAGACCTCCTTGGCTTTGCAAACGTTACCACAGCGCCCACAATGTTTGGGGTCGGATTGAATGTCCACGCAGGCGTTGGCGCACTCGGTTTTCCCAGCGGTGCAGCTCAACACACAGATTCCATTGTTGCAAACTTCGCCAGCCTCGGTTCGACACGCGTTGTCGCAGGCTCCACAATGTTGAGGGCTGGATTGTGTGTTTACGCAGGTGTCGCTGCAGTTGGTCTCGCCGTCGGCACAGGCCAGCACACACTTGCCCTCTTCACACTTTTGTCCGTCGGCGCAGCGGTTGTCACAGGCTCCACAGTGAACGCTGGCTGTTTTGAGATTAAAGCATGTGTTGTTGCAAGCAGTTTCACCTTCCTTGCAGTCGGGAACGCACTTGCCCAAGGAGCACTTGAAACCTGTGTCACACAGCACGTTGTCACAAGGGTTGGGAGGAGTTTGATCACAGCCCGCGATCAAGCTAAGTCCCATCCCAAACACCACAAAGAAACGAAGAACACGCTGAAACATCCAGCTTTTCCTTTATCGTTCAATCTGCTTTCCGACGCCTCACCTTCCAGCGGCAAGAAAGAAACCCTCACTACTTGAAAGGCATGAACCATCAAAAAAGTATCTGCTTCTGACAAGAAAGATACGTCCAGAAGCACCAATCTCTTTTCTGTGTATAGAAAAAAGGTTCCTCCAATGGACCACGGATTGCAAAAAATGGTCTCACGAGGTTGGCTTGTCCTTCGTTGCCCAACGAGACCGTTTTTCCATTCCAGCATCTTTGGTTGCGCCCTTCTTTGTCAGAAGGTCACAACATTCTTGCGGCTCCTACCCTTTGGCGTCTCTCAACGTATCTATTTTCAAAGAATCTGTCTTGTTTTCTCCCAACCTGAGGAGGCCTCCCCTGCTCTTTCTCACAGAGATGCAGTTGCGGCGGCAGAGAGACATCTGGTAGATTGCTGCACCTTTGATTGCCCAAGCAGCGGAGCCAAGCGATGGGATTCTTTGACCATGTCTTTGACGAAACGTGGAAACTGGAAGAGCAGGACACATCCCTGAACGCTGAAGAAGCGTTCGCGGCCGTTGCGATCGCCATGTCTGCTGTTGACGGCAACATCGATGATGTAGAGATCGACAACCTCGTGACATACCTTCGGCGCATGCGGCTGTTTCGCGACTACGAGACCCAACACTTTGTGGCGCTGTTTGAAAGACTCCTCCGGCTCCTCCATCAGGAAGGTCCAGAACAGCTGGCCGTCCTCGCAGAAGAGGCCCTCCCCGAATCGTTGCGCGCCACAGCCTTCGCCCTTTCGTTGGATGTAGCTCTTGCAGACGGTGTGATCACCGAAGAAGAGAAAAAGATGATCCAGCACCTTCGAGTCGCTCTGAACATTGAAGAAGAACTCGCCCTGAAAATAGCCGACGTCATGCTCATCAAAAACCGCGGCTGAGGAAACCTTGCATGAGCAAAGCATCGCGGAAGAAGCGGAAACGTCAACGCAAAACCTCATTCACCCCCAAACCGGTGACCGGAAGCCACATCACGCTCCACTTTCGAGCGAGTGAGACACCACGCGAAACGGTCGAATACTGGCTGACCGATCTGGAACACCTTCGCGAGGCCCTGCTTCAGCTCTTACCGTCACTTCAAGACCCAGGTCACATGCACCTCACCTTGGGAACCGCGTCAGCTCCAACCTCGGAAGAGCACAATCTCTGGCCCGAACCTGCCCATGACCTGCAGACGTTACAAAACACCTTTGTGATGGCGTGGCTTCATGCTGCGATGGGACTCTCCCAGAACGAGCAACCCTCTCCGTTCTTGGTGGAAGGCTTAACGTTGGTGGCTGACGAACAAGCCCATGGTTTTGACCCAACAGCGCCAGACGTCCAGCTCGCTCATTGGTTGACCGACACACCTCTTCCTCCGCTGTCGTCGCTTTGGACTCAAAGCAGCGGCACACGCATTGTCATGCGCCCAAGACTGGCCCGCGCGTTTGTTGTGATGCTGCTCCAACACAAAAACAACAACGAACTCCAGCGTTGGCTGGAGGGCAGCGTGACCACAGAGCTTCCCGACTTGGTCCAGCAGCTGCGAGGCCAAGACCTCACAAACTTGGAACAAGAGTGGCACCGGTTCGTCCACCAAGAGCCGCCCGCTTCCTTGACGTTGTCTGGAGTTCTGCGTCGCACCTTCCGCTATTGGCGACCCCACGGCAAGCTCGCCACGCTGTTGCTGTTGATGCTGTTTGTGCAACAGCTCTTTCATGCCTTGTTTGCGTTTGGGCTGAAAGCGGTTGTGGACGCGATACAGCTTGGAGCATCCATCGCGTTTGAGCGCGTGATCCTTGTCCTTTGCTCTGTCTATGTTGCCGCTGCGCTCGCCAGCATCTACGGGGAAAAGCTCACAGCCCAGATCTCATCCCGCATCCTGCACAACCTGCGGACGCAGATGTTTTTGGCGCTGCAGAAGATGTCGAGCGACTTCTACCGGCGGTTTAAGGTCAGCGAGGTGCTCGCCCGGTTCACTGGGGATCTCGACATCCTAAAGCAAACCTTAAGCCGTCGCGTGGTGGCGACCTTAACAAGCAGCGTGGGTTTGTTCCTTCATGTGCCTTTGCTGTTCTACTTTGAATGGAGACTGGCACTCATCACATTAATCTCGTTCCCGGTGGTCCTGGGTTTGAGCCGTTGGTTGGTGCCTCGTGCAGCCGAGGCACGCTACCGTCGTCGAAAACGCGAAGGCGAGTTGCTCTTTACTGTGCAAGAGAACATCCAGGCCCACTCCGTCATCCAGGGATACAGCCTGCAAGATCAAAACACAGTCAAGTTTCAGCAACAGCTGGATGATGTCTCCGAGGAGTCAGTCCAGGCCGACTTTCTTGTGGGTATGGTTGGGGTGGTGGCAGGGATGTCTGTGCTTCTCACTCAACTCGTGATCGCTCTAAGTGGCGCCCACCTTGCCCTCAACAATGTGGTCACGGCCGGGACCCTCGTTGCGTTCTTAACCCTGCTCACCAAGGTCTCTCGGGATACCTTTGAACTCGCCAAGAACGTGATGCCCGATCTCATCCGCGCGTCCACAGGCTTGCAGCGCATTGAGGAAGTCTTTGCACAGGCACCTCTCATTCAAGAGCACCCCGAACCTGTACAACTGAGTCCCTTGCAAAACACCATTGAGTTTCATGATGTAACGTTCAGCTACAACGGAGAGAGGCTGACCTTATCCCCTGTCAACCTCACCCTGCGGAAAGGTAGCTATGTCGCCATCGTTGGCCCCAGCGGTGCAGGCAAAAGCAGCCTATTGAACCTACTCCTTCGCTTCTACGACCCCAGCACCGGTCACATCGACATCGACGGCGTGAACATACGCAAGGCGTCGCTCAGTTCCCTACGGCAACACATTGGGATGGTCTTCCAAGACAACTACTTGTTCTCCGCAAGCTTGCGGGACAACATTCGCGTGGTGCAGCCCGACGCGTCCGATGACGAGGTGGAAGAAGCAGCCCGCGCCGCAGAGATCCACACCTTCATCCAAAACCTTCCACGAGGCTACGATACACGTGTGGGTGAAGGCAGCATCACCCTCTCAGCCGGCCAGATACAGCGCATCGCCATCGCCCGAGCGATGCTACGGCGGCCCTCGATCTTGTTGTTGGACGAGGTCACATCCTCGCTCGACCCCGAGACCGAAGTCGCCCTTTACAAGACCTTCCAACGGTTGGCAGTGGACCGCACCATCCTCCACGTGACACACAGGCTGGCGTTTGCCCGAAACGCCGATCGCATCGTGGTGTTCCGCGAGGGCCAATTGGTCGAAGAGGGCAACCACAGCGAACTTCTTCGAGACAGCGAGGTGTACGCCGAACTCTGGGACAAGCAAACCGGATTTGTCGTGAGCCACGACGGTCGCCACGCCCAGGTCGAGGCCAAGCGCCTTCGAAAGCTCCCTCTGTTCCGCAACCTCTCGGAGAAAAGCTGGCTCAACCGACTGGCCCAGTCGTTTCGTTCTGAATTTTACGATGCGGGCGAAGTCATCGCGGCCCAAGGTCAACCTTGTCAAAAGTTCTTCATCATCGCCCGCGGCCGGGTGGAAGTGCTTCAAGCTGGCTACGTGAAAGCCGAACGCAAGCTCAACGTGCTGGAAACAGGCGACTACTTTGGCATCTTGCCCTTGCTGCTCAGCGAACCATTGGGGACAAGCTTTCGCGCCCTGGAACCCTGCTTGCTTTTGGTCCTCCCGAGGGATCTGTTTTTCAGCATGATACGCCGCTCTCCAGAGATCGCGCAGGCCGTGAACCGGATGAAGAAAGAGCGGTATCTGGAGCAATTGTTTGGCCCACGCTCAGCCCGCCCCGAACGAACAGAGGCGGAGTTATCCATGACAGCCCATGAGTTACTTGGTTTGCCGGAAAAGGAAAGTGCCTAGAGCGCCGACCGCCTTGAAGAGAGACAAAAGCACCAAACAACGCGCAAAGCCTTGAGGCTCGAGGACTTCCCACCCTCTCTACGTTTTTACACTCGACAAAAGGGAAAATTTAAGTCATACCCATCTGAATTTTTGATGGAGGGATGCGACAATTCACGTTGTTGCTGTACCTATTTAAGTGAAATCATGGAACGTCTTTCCCAAGCAAGACGCCTGGTCCGAGAGAATGCTTGGCAAGAAGACGATGGAGAGCAAACGTATGGCAGAGTGGAGCATTGCTCAAGCCCGTAACCTGTACAACATTCCTTACTGGAGCCAGGGCTACTTTGACATCAACCAAGAAGGCGAAGTGGTTGTAAAGCCGCGCCTCCGAGATCCCAAGAGCAAGGTATCCTTGCCTCATCTCGCCCAATTGCTCTCCCAAGAGGGCGTCTCGTTGCCGGCGCTGGTACGATTTCCGGATATCCTTCAAGATCGCGTAAACCGACTGTGCAAGTCGTTCAACCGCGCCATCAAAGAAGCAGAGTACGAAGGCGACTACCTCGCCATCTACCCCATTAAGGTCAACCAGCAACGCAGCGTGGTCCAGGAACTCCTCCAGAGTGACGCGGCTCGCAAGACCCGACAGCTTGGGATGGAAGCTGGCTCTAAGCCTGAACTCCTCGCGGTGCTGGCCATGGCCCACCGAGCCAGCTCCGTGATTGTTTGCAACGGCTACAAAGATCGTGAGTACATTCGCCTTGCCTTGATCGGCGAAAAGCTCGGTCACACCGTGTACATCGTTCTGGAAAAGTTGTCCGAGTTAAAACTTGTCCTGCAAGAAGCCGAACGACTCAACGTTCGCCCTCGACTGGGCCTTCGCGCCCGCCTGGCTTCCCAGGTCAAGAGCAACTGGAAAGCCAGCAGCGGAGAGAAATCCAAGTTTGGTTTGTCTGCTTCCCAGATCTTTGAAGCCGTGGATTATCTCAAAGAATTTGAGCTATTGGACGCTCTCCAGTTGATTCACTTCCACCTCGGCTCTCAGATCGTCAACATCCGAGACATCCGACGCAGCGTGACAGAGTGCGCCCACATCTACGCAGAACTCCGCGACCTTGGGCTGAACATTCAATGTGTGGATGTCGGTGGTGGTCTGGCTGTGGATTACGAAGGAACAAGGAGCCAAAGCTCCTGCTCCATGAACTACAGCCTTGATGAGTACGCGAACAACATCATCTATACGATGCGCGACATCTGCAACGAACGGGAACTGCCCATGCCCCGAATCATCTCGGAGTCTGGCCGCTCGTTGACCGCTCACCACGCCGTGCTGATCACCGATGTCCAAGGCATCGAGCGGTACCGACCGAAAGATCCAACCGAGCCCGAGCCCGACGCACACAAGCTGCTGCACAACATGTGGGAGTCGTGGGTCGAGTTGCAAGAAGGGGTTGACTCTCGTGCGATCGTTGAGATGTACAACGACGCACAAAGTGACCTCGCCGAGGCCCACACCTTGTTCTCCATGGGTATCATGCGACTCACCGAGCGCGCCTGGATCGAACAAGCCAACATGCGGATCTGCTACGAACTCTCAGGCAAGCTCACACCCAAGAATCGGGCCCACCGCGGCCTGATCGACGAACTGAACGAAAAGCTCGCTGACAAATTGTTCATTAACTTCTCGCTGTTCCAGTCACTGCCTGACGCCTGGAGCATCGATCAGATCTTCCCAGTGCTGCCACTCTCAGGCTTGGATCGCAAGCCCGATCGTCGCGCTGTGCTGCTTGACATCACCTGCGATTCCGATGGTATTATCGACCAGTACGTCGACGGTCAGGGGATTGAAACCACGTTGCCAGTTCCTTCGTGGGAGCCCGAGTCTCCTTACCTCGTGGGCTTTTTCCTCGTGGGCGCCTACCAAGAGATCTTGGGCGATATGCACAATCTCTTTGGAGACACCGACACCATCGTCGCGCACATTGGTGAAGAGGGCGAGGTCGAGTTGCATGACTTTATGCCCGGCGACACCGTGGAAGATGTGCTTCGGTACGTCAATTTGGATCCCAACCGGTTTCTCCAGGTCTACCGTCAAATGGTTCGCACCAAGCTGCCAGTTCACGAACGCCGAGAGATTCTGGCGGAGCTGGAAGCGGGCCTTCGTGGCTATACCTACCTGGAAGATATATGGGAAGACTAAGGGAGGCGATAAGAGCCTTCAAGGTCACACCGGAGTAACAACGTGTTCTTTGAAGGCTCGGAGAAAAAAGTTGAAGTGACCGTCACAGAACATGCTCCCAACCTACGCTCTCTGGGACATGACTTCTGGACTGACATTGTCGAACACTCCCGAGCTGAGATTATCTCCTCCTCCCACAACGACGCATGTGACGCCTACGTCCTCAGTGAATCAAGCCTGTTTGTCTGGGATCGCCGGTTCCTTATGATTACCTGCGGAGAGACCACGCTCGTTGATGGGGTCCTTCGGTTTCTCCAAGAGATCTCTGCAAGCAACATCGCGCTGGTTCGCTACCAACGAAAGAACGAATACCGCCCTCGTCTTCAGCCTTCGAGCTTTGAGGACGACATCGCTCGCCTCCACCAGGTCCTTCCAGGCAAAGCCTTTCGTGTCGGTTACCTCGACTCGCATTACTACAACATCTTCCACACAGCACATCCCTACCAGGCACACCCGGATGACACGGTCTGTGAGCTGCTGATGTACCACATTTGTGGCCCGGTGGCTGACTACCTCAAGCAGCAAGGTCAAACCCGAGAGGGCGTCCGAGAGCGGCTGCAGCTGCACAAACTCTTTGAAGGTTACCAGCTCGACGACCACGTGTTTGAGCCTGTTGGCTATTCACTCAACGCCATCCGCGGCCCGTTCTATGCGACCCTTCACGTGACCCCGCAGACCACCAACTCGTACGTCAGCTTTGAGACAAACAACCCCTCTGACGCAGAAAACAACCACATCCTGAGCCGGCTGTTGGAACTCTTGCAGCCTGTAAGTTGGAACGTTATGGGATTCAACTGCCAACCTGTGATGCCCGAACGCCCCAACATGATGCGGCTGGGCGCCAACGAGTGGACCCTTGATTGTGGTTACCGCGTTCTGTACCATCACTACCAGCAGTCCGATCAGTGTGACGTCTACAGCTTCGATTTGTAACGTGATGCTGCCCTGAAACATTCGGAACGCAAGCACACTGGCAGGTAGGGGGAACTTCGCTTGACGCCCCCGCGCCGCCGTCGACGATTCATCTTTGGAGGTACCGCATGGAAGCGTACGCAACTGCGCTGTTGTATGCCATCCCTGGCTTCACCGTCCTTATGGCGATTGAGTTTTCCTACGGAGCCCTCACAGGCAAACAAACCTTCCGTATGATGGACTCTATCTCCAGCATTAGCTCAGGACTCACCAACATTATTAAAGACTCGCTGGGTCTGTTGGTGATCTTGATAAGCTATCCCTTCTTGTTGAAATACCTTGCGGTGTATAAGCTCCCCACCACGTGGTATGTGTTCTTGATTGCGTTTGTCGCCAAAGACTTTGCAAGTTACTGGGACCACCGCATGAACCACATGATCAATGGGTTTTGGAACCGTCATGTGATTCACCACAGCAGCGAAGAGTTCAACCTGCCTTGTGCGTTACGCCAGCCCATCTCTGTTATCTTTGGGTTCTTTCCGCTCTTCCTGCTGCCCGCCGCCATCGTTGGCGTTCCGTACAAAGTCATTGCGGTGATAGCCCCCATCCACCTGTTCCTGCAGTTTTGGTATCACACCAAGCATATTGGCAAGCTCGGCTTCCTCGAATACATCATCGTGACCCCTTCACAACACAGGGTTCACCACGCCATCAACCCTGCGTACATCGACAAGAACTTCAGCGCCATCTTCTGCATTTGGGACCGAATGTTTGGCACGTTCCAAGAAGAAATGGACGACGTCCCTCCAGTGTACGGCGTGCTCACTCCTGTCCGCACCTGGAACCCCATACGAATCAACTTCCAACACAACTGGAAGCTACTCAAAGACGCCTGGAACACACAAAGTTGGAAGGAACGATTTCAACTCTGGATTCGTCCCACAGGATACCGTCCCGACGATGTAAAGCAGCAATACACCTACGACTACATCGACGATGTGTACGCCTATGAGAAATACGACCCTCCTGCCACTCTGGGATTCAAGGTGGTTTCCTTTCTGCACATGGTATTCTCCGTCCTTTTGCTGCTTTGGATGTTTTACGCCTTTGGCAAACTAAGCTCTTACGAGTTGCTGCAGTACGGAGGACTCATCTTTGTGGGTGTATACGGCTACACCGCGATGATGGACGGAGACAGACTGGGACCTTGGGTTGAGACCCTTCGCGCAGGGTTCGGACTCTGGCTTCTTTACAGCAACGGACAATGGTTTGGTCTTGATAGCTTGCTCCCCGGTGGTAGCTACCTTGTGGCAAGTTACTTTGGCCTGACTCTGCTCGCGGCATGGTATTTTTACGCGACCGAAGAAGCATTTCGGCAAGGCAAGAAGCCACCTCTGCCTGCACAACAAACCAACCTTCAACCCACAGCAGAACCTGGGTAACAAAAATCGACGGCAAGCAAGTATAGCGGGAGAATGTATGCGCAAGTCATTGTTGTGGGTTCCAAGTATCATCCTAAGTGTGTGGCTCTCCTTTTCGATGGGCTTGGGCGTGGGTTGCAGTTCCAATCCAACAGGAGAAGGAAACACCCAAGAGTCCGCCGCAACAACAGACAGCGGCACCACTGATAAGTCTGCCCAGCCAGAAGCCCAACAAGAGGCATCGCCCGAGAAACCTATCGCAACGGTAGATCCGGTCAAAGAAGGATACCAGGCGATCTGTCCAGGTGCTTCGGGATGTGTAAGCAACCAGGGTGCTCTGAAGGTGGGAGCCTCGGCTGTAAAGATAACACCCCAACAGTACGAAGTGGCCCGCTGGTCGTACTTTCAGGAAGAAGGCTTCTGCCCACCACCCACACCCGACTCAGCGTATGGAGTCAAACGCTGTGGAGTCCTCCACGATGACGCCATCGAAGATCGAGCCGATTGCGGTCTGGACGGACTCTGTCCCCGCGACAACATTCGCACGCGGCTGTCATGCAAGGCCCCCAACAAATGCCCCGAAGGCCTCACCTGCAACTCTTCAGACAATCGCTGCACCATCCCCTACCCTGGCCCCGACAAAGACGGCTCCGAAGGCGACGGTCTGCCCGATTACTTCCTTGACTGCGGCAACGATCGCATCTGCCCCTGCCTCGACCCCAACGACAAGCCCGCTTATTACGGCGCCAACCAAACGTGCTTAAAGGGTCACAAGCCCAACCCTGCGTACAAAGGCCCCGACCCAGATGGCTCCGAAGGAGACAAGGTCTTTCAAGCCATGTGGATGGGCGGCTTTGCGGGGAATCATCCGATGCAGGGCTTCCACGACGACACCTGGTCTCGCGCCTTTGTCGTCGAAACAGGCGACACCACAGTGGCCATTGTTTCGGTCGATACCGTGGGTTTGTTCTTTGATGACATCGACAAAGCGCGCAAGCAAATCAAGCAAAAGCTTCCTCCAGGAAGCGTCGATTACATCCTGGTGTCATCAACGCATACCCACGAAGGCCCCGACACGATGGGGCAATGGGGTCCTCGCAAAAACGGCCTCCCCGCAGGCAGCGGACGCAACCAACCCTACCAAACCTGGATGTTGGACCGAATCGCCGAATCCATCATACAAGCGTACAACAACCGTAAGCCCGCAACCCTCCGTGTAGGACGAACGCGAACAGGGGCAGCCGGGCTGGTCCGTGACACCCGCTATCCCTTCATCTTTGACGACACGCTCCTTGTCCTTCAAGCCAAAGACAGTAGTGGAGAAACCATCGCAACCATCGTCAACTGGGGCAATCACCCGGAAGTCCTCTCCGACATCAACAACTACAACTCTTCGGACTACTGTCACTACGTTCGTGAAGCCTTGGAGAAGGGGCTCGACGGCAAGGAAATCAAAGTCAAACCCCAAGGAGGCGTTGCCATCTTTGTGCAAGGAGCGCTGGGGGCTTTGATGGCTCCTTTGGGTCTCACGACCCCCGACCGCAACGGAGATGACATCAAGGGCTCAACCTGGGAGCGAGCACAAGCTCTCGGTCATCGCGTCGCAGGCTTCGCCCAAAAAGCGTTGGACGCCAGCCAGCCTGTAACCAACGCTGACGTTTCGTTGTGGGCCAAACCCGTTCGAGTGCGCGTCGACAACCGGGCGTTTCATGTGGCCTTCACCATCGGTCTGTTGGAGCGCCAGGGTGTTGGGTACGACCCTGACCTTCCCATCAAAGAAGGAAACATTCCCAAGATCATGAGCGAAGTCGCGATGATTCGCGTGGGACCCGTTACATTCTACTCGATGCCAGGCGAGCTGGATCCCCAAATCCTGGTCGGAGGCTACGACGGCTCCTACAGCCACGGCAACCCTCTCATCGATGACACAAAGTTCCCAGAGCTACGCCCCAAGATGGAGAAGAACGCTCCCAAAGGACCCTACCTCAAAGAACAAATCCCCGGTCAGTACAAGTTCATGGTGGGTTTGGGCAACGACGCGCTGGGTTACCTCCTTGCCCCCTGGAACTTTACATTGAGCAAGGAGAACCCCTACTTTGAACAAGCCAAGGGTGACTACTACGAAGAGACCAACTCGCTCGGTCCGTACACAATTCCAACCCTGCTCGAAGCTTACAAAGACATCCTTCAACGTGCCAAGACGAGCGCCCCACCCTCCCCAACACCTTAAGGGAACGTCATGCGAATTCCTGTGATACGAGGCTGCATCGACCGCCGAATCTTAGCCAACTACCGGATTGATCCGGATGTGATGGCCGACAACTTGCCTGCCCCTTTCCGCCCCAAGCTGCACAACGGCTATGCGATCGGTGGCATTTGTTTGATTCGGCTTACGGGAGTCCGCCCCCGGTTTCTTCCGCTGCCATGGGGGATTCGTTCAGAGAACGCCGCCCACCGCATCGCCGTCGAGTGGGAAGACAACGGTCAATGGCGAGAGGGTGTCTACATTCCTCGGCGCGACTCCAACTCTCGGTTAAATGCCTGGGCTGGTGGCACCATCTTTCCCGGGGTTCACCATTTGGCGAAGTTTGAGGTCAAGGAAGACGACTCCCACTTCTCCGTCGCCATGCAAAGCCAGGACGGCGGCGCTCATGTACTTGTCGAAGGACACGTGACAGACCACCTTCCCGAAACATCCAGCTTTTCAACCATTGAGGAAGCGTCCCTTTTCTTTGAGCGAGGTTCCTTGGGTTACTCCGACACACATTCCGACGGTCGCTACGACGGATTGGAGCTTCGCTGCCAAAGCTGGATGGTGGAAGCCCTCGACATCACCCAGGTACGCTCCAGCTATTTTGAAAACCAACAAGACTTCCCAGAAGGCTCCGCTCACTTCGACTGTGCCTTGCTAATGCGCGACATCCAACACGAATGGCACGGCCACCCCGATCTGTGTTGCCCGACCTCTTAATCCTGCTCCTTAGGCGCTCTTCTCAAACTTTTTGGTTGCTCCTGGTGAACAATCGGTGTATGTCATCGTCCGTTTGAACGTGGCTGTTTTGTGGGAAAACTCCATGGGCATGAAGGAGGACGAGCGGGTTGAAACATTTGGCCGATTTTCTCGTACGTTTGGGGGGTGCGCTGCTGCAGTACGGCTCCCCGGTCCATCGCATCGAAGAAGTCTTAAACCTGACCGCGCAACATTACGATCACACCTGCGAGGTGTTTGCTGTGCCCACAGGTTTGTGGCTCAGTATCTCACCCGCGACAGAAGAAGCAAACGAGCCTGTCATCCGCTTGGTTCGGGTGTACAACTGGAGCGTGGATCTCGAAAAACTTCAGCAGCTTGATAACTTGTTTAACCTTGTGATGGCTCGTTCGACGTCGTTGCCCAAGGCGCTGATTCGGCTCAAAAAGATAACGCAAACCTCAACGCCCTATCCTCTCTGGAGAGAGCTTCTTGTCACCGGCACCATCTGTGGCTCGGCTGCGCTCTTTTTTGGCGGACAACGAGGTGAAGTGTTCGTCAGTGTGATGCTGGGCTTCCTCGTCGTTGGCTTGTTTCGCCTTGTTCAGCGCAAACAACAAACCCGCCTTCTCATCGACTTTTTGGTCGGACTCTTGACAGGCTTGGTCGTCTGGGGAGCCACCACGCTCCAACCGGACCTGCTACGCAAACCCATGATTCTGGCAGGCATTATCGTTATTGTTCCAGGGATGACATTAACGGTAGGTTTGGGCGAGCTTGTCCATCGACAGCTGGTAAGCGGTGGAGCACGTTTGCTGCAGGCTGCGATGGTGTTCATTTCCATGATTCTGGGACTTTCCATTGCCATCAAGCTCGAAAGCTGGAGCCTCAACGGGAAACCCGTAGTGTTGGGGCTTGCTGAAGCTGGAGCATCCCACCCGTTGTGGCTGACAGCCTTGGTCGCTTCCCTCGCAGGACTTGCATTTGCAGACCTGTTTAATGTTTCCAACAAATACAGAGTCTGGGCAGCATTTTCGTGTCTTATCGCCTGGGTTGTGTCCAGCGCCGCCGCTAGCATCCTGACCTCAGGACCTCTCGCCGCTTTTGGAGGAGCGTTTGGACTCGGGCTTTACGCCAACACTCTCACCCGCCTGACAGGAAGACCTAACCAGATCTTCCTCCTCCCAGGACTGTTCCTTTTGGTGCCTGGAACGGTTGGGTTCTTGGGCTTTGAGAGATTCCTTAATGGTGACGCCAACCAGGGTGTCTTGTTTGCCTTCGCAACCATCATGAACGGAGGCGCACTTATCACAGGACTGATCGTTGCCAACGCAGCCCTCTCGCCTCGAAAGCTCTTGTAGGTAGTGACTCTGTGGAAGAAAAGAGGAAGTTATCGAAACGCGACCTTAAGACAGCCGTGATTTGAAGTCGGGGTAGGAGAACTCGCGGACCAGTTGGAATTGATTGTCTTCTGTCCAAAGACCGATGGCAGGATGCTTTACACCATTAAACATGGTGGTTTTGACCATGGTGTAATGAATCATATCTTCAAACACCAAGCGGTCACCGATTTGCAGAGGACGGTCAAAGCTATAGTCACCGACCACATCTCCGGCCAGACATGTCGTTCCGCCAAGACGGTAGGTGTGCGCTTTTTCGTTGGCCTCTCCAGCGCCACGAATCTCCGGTCGATAGGGCATCTCCAGGCAGTCAGGCATGTGAGCGCTGACAGAGATGTCGAGGATCGCCAGGTCCATCTCATTGTGGATGATATCCAGCACCTGCGCCACCAAAACACCGGTCTGCCAACCCACAGCTTCCCCTGGCTCTAAGATAACTCGGGTATTGTAGGTATCTTGGAAGTTACGAATCACACGAATCAGCCGCTCAACATCGTAGCCTTCGCGAGTGATGTGGTGTCCACCACCAAAGTTGATCCACTTCATCTGAGGAATCAAGTCGCCAAAGTTACGAACCACGGCCTCCAGCGTACGCTCAAGAACGTCCGAACCTTGCTCGCACATGGTGTGAAAGTGCAAACCTTCGAT
Source organism: Deltaproteobacteria bacterium (assembly GCA_006226375.1). Classification (GTDB taxonomy): domain Bacteria; phylum Myxococcota_C; class UBA6777; order UBA6777; family UBA6777; genus M3003. The sequence continues at coordinate 198,476 of SBHC01000054.1, forward strand.
GCCTTCGAGTTGGTCCGCGTCAAACTGGCTGCGAATGACTCCCAGACGAGAGCGAGGCGCGCACGGGTTGTACAGATCGACTTCTACTTCACTGTACTCCGGATTAATCCGGATCCCAGGCGACGGTTTTCTCGGATGCTTCAGCACCTTCTCCCGAAAGCGTTGCCACTGGGAGAACGAGTTAAATGAGATGTGGTCCACGATGTCGAGGATATCATCGATCTCATCGTCGCGGTACGCTGGCGCATACACGTGGACTTGCTTACCCATCTCCTCATGACCTAACTGGGCTTCCCAAAGCGAGCTGGCGGTGGTTCCGGCCATGTACTTGCCAAGCAAAGGGAAGGTGCTCCACAGGGAGTAGCCTTTGAGGGCACAGATAATCTCTGCGCCGCTCTGCTCTTGCACGTACTGAAACAGCTCCGCGTTGCGCCTCAGCAACTTGAGGTCACACACAAAACAAGGTGAAGGTATCGTATCAATGTTCATCGACGGGGATATCCGTAACGTTCCAAGGGAGACCATACTGGTTCATGTCTTCCATGAAGGGATCGGGGTCCATCTGCTCCATGTTGAACACACCATCTCCACTCCACACGCCGGTAAGCATCAGCTTGGCGCCGATCATCGCGGGAACGCCGGTGGTGTAGGAGACACCCTGGGAGCCAACCTCTTCGTAACAAGCCGCGTGGCTGCAGTTGTTGTACACATACTTGGCGATGCGCTTGCCGTCTTTCACACCTTGCACCTTCACGCCGATGGAGGTCCAGCCGGTGTAGTTCTCACCCAGCGACGACGGCTCAGGCAGGACAGCTTTTAAGAACTCCAGCGGGACAATTTGTTGCCCTTTGAAGTTCACGGGATCGATGCGGGTCATCCCCACATTCTGAAGGACCTGCAGGTGGTTGATGTAAGCAGGGGAGAACGTCATCCAAAAACGAGCCTGTTGCAGCGTTGGGAAGTGCTTCACCAACGACTCCAGCTCTTCGTGGAACAACAAGTAGCTCTCACGCTCGCCAATGTTGGGGTAGTCGATGGGCTTGTGAATGGACATCGCTTCGATCTCTTTCCACTCACCGTTTTCCCAGTAACGACCGGGCTGTGTGATCTCACGAATGTTAATCTCAGGATTAAAGTTCGTGGCGAAGTGCTCACCGTGTGACCCTGCGTTGCAGTCCACGATATCAAGGGTGTGCATTTCATCGAAGTAATGCTTGTTGAGGTAGCTGGTGAATACGTTGGTAGCGCCGGGGTCAAAGCCGCTGCCAAGCAAGGCCATCAATCCAGCTTCACGAAAGCGGTCTTGGTAGGCCCACTGCCACTTGTACTCAAACTTGGCCACGTCGCGAGGCTCGTAGTTGGCTGTGTCCAGGTAGTGAACGCCGGTTTCCAGGCAAGCGTCCATGATGGGCAGATCCTGGTAGGGCAAGGCCACGTTGATGACCATCTTGGGCTGAACCTTGCGAATCAATTCCACCAGTTCAGGGACGTTATCCGCGTCAACCTTTGCTGTCTCGACAGGAATGTTGTCGATTTTTGAAGCAATCGCATCGCACTTGGACAACGTCCGGCTTGCGAGAACAAGGTGAGAAAAGACTTCGGGCACCTGCGCGCATTTCTGCGTCACCACACCGCCCACACCGCCAGCACCAATAATCAACACTTTGCTCATACCAACGTACCCTTTCCTCCGAAGCGACTCACGTCACAACTTACTTCTTTTCTTTTGGTTCTCTCGTTTCAGAAGGCTGCAACCAACCCTCTGTCTTCGATGCAACAACTCTTGGGGTTTCTGTCCCTAAGAGTCGCCCGAACCTAACAAAAACCCCCCACCCTGTCAATCGAAACCATCTCACCGCACCTACGAAGCAAAAGGCTTTACAATCAAACAACTAGACATCGTCTCTGTCCTACCTTAAAAAAACAAGAGAGACGCTGTCACAAACAAGCCGGTCGTTTCATCTCTTTTTGTGCATCATTCTCTTTCTTTTATGTCTTGTTCACCGCAAAGGTACAATCATGCAGCAACCGACCAGCGTTCCTTGGGAAGAACACCGCCCTTACTTGTTTGCCATTGCGTATCGTATGTTGGGTAGCATCAGTGACGCAGAAGATATGGTACAGGAAGCCTTTGTCCGGACCCAACAATCGGGAGAAGAGCTACGTCAGCCTCGCTCGTATCTGGCCACAGCGGTCACAAGGTTGTGCATGGAGCATCTGAGAAAGGCGTACGTTCGACGGGAGTCATACGTAGGACCTTGGCTACCAGAGCCTTTGGTCGAAACGGTCGAACCTCTAGCAGAGCGAAGAACCGAGCAGGCCGAATCGTTGTCTCTTGCGTTTCTCCGAATCCTGGAAAACTTGACCCCGGCGGAGCGCGCTGTGTTTTTGCTACGGGAAGTGTTTGAGTACAGCTATGACGAGGTCGCCTCCATTGTGGAGAAGACGCCAGCCTCCTGTCGTCAACTGGCACGACGAGCCCGCGACCACATCCAGGAGAATCGTCCGCGCTTTACCGCTTCGGAAGAGAAAAAGCAGCATTTGATGAGCCAGTTCTTTCTTTGCTGCACGGAAGGAGATATGGAAGGCTTCCTCACCGTGCTTTCAGAAGATGCCATTCTCTACTCGGACGGTGGAGGAAAAGTCCACGCAGCCCGACGGCCGATTTACGGTGCCGACAAGATTGCTCGTTTCTTCCTGGGAATTATGAAGAAGAAACAGATAGATACAATGGTATTTCCGGCTTTTGTGAACGGAGAGCCTGGCCTTGTGGAATACCTTAATGGGCAACCCCAAAGTGCCTTCACCGTGACTATCGAAAACGACCGAATCACAGAGTTGTTTGTGATCAACAACCCAGACAAGATCAGCCGCATCCCACCGTTGGAATGAACCCTCTCTTAGGTCGCGTCCTTCACATCCAATTTATGCAAGCTTATTTTTGATGGTTGCAAAACCTTCAAGAGAACCAACACCCAATAGTTTTTCAGTCACCCAAGTTCTTGCTTCAAGCGGAGAGCATAGCCCAACAAGAACCAAGTATGCTACCCTCCCGAAAGCCTAGTCAGAGGAAGCGAACACTTGGAGGGAGAATGCCATGCCCATCGATCCCAATATGATGCTGTTGAAGCGCCGCCGGACAAAGATTGTCGCCACGGTAGGACCCGCGTCTGAGTCACCAGAGATGCTTAAGCGACTGATGGATGTTGGGGTTAACATGTTTCGACTGAACATGTCCCATGGAGAACACTCCTTCCACCGCGAGGTGTACCAACGCATCCGCAAGGTTTCGGCTGAACTTGGGAAGCCCACTGCTATTCTCGCGGACCTGTGCGGCCCCAAGTTACGGGTAGGAACATTCCCCGACGAAGGCATCTCCCTCTCCACAGGCGAGCAAGTCACTGTCACCACGCGAGATGTGGAAGGTGCGCCTGGACTTATCCCTTCCCAGTATCAGATGTTGGCCCAAGAAGTAAAACCCAACGACCGGATTCTACTGGCAGACGGACTGCTCTCCCTACAGGTAAAGCAGGTGGATGGAACGGAGATTACATGCACGGTACTGCAAGGAGGCACGCTACGTTCACGACAAGGCATTAACCTTCCGGGAGTTGACCTCTCCATCCCATCCTTCACCGAGAAAGACCGAAAAGACGCCGCTCTAGCCCTGGAATTGGGCGTTGACTACCTGGCTCTTTCGTTTGTCCGCAAAGCTTCGGACGTTCAAGAGTTACGCCAAGTCATCCAAGACGCGGGTCAATCCACAGGTATTATCGCAAAGATAGAAAAGCCCGAAGCGTTGGAGGAGATCGAAGAGATCATCGCTCTCTCCGATGCTATCATGGTAGCTCGTGGAGACCTTGGTGTAGAGCTACCGGCCGAGCAAGTCCCCCTTATCCAGGACGAGCTGGTCGACATGGCTCGCCTGCGCAACCGACCCGTGATTGTGGCCACGCAGATGCTGGAGTCGATGGTGGGTAACTCCCGGCCCACCCGAGCAGAGGTATCTGATGTAGCTCACGCCGTCCTGAGCGGTGCTGATGCGATTATGCTATCGGGTGAAACTGCAATGGGTAGCAACCCCGAAGCTGCCGTAGAAACAATGGATCGCATCGCGCGCCAGTCAGAGGGTTACCTGTGGCGTCATGGAGCGTTTGGCTCCATCCTGGACCAGGAAGCCCATCGTCCCCAAGATGAGCCTCTGCCTCTTCGTATCGCCGTAGCCAACGCCACCTCCACGCTGTCCCGACAGCTGGGTGTGCGTTCGATCGTGGTTCCAACTCGGTCCGGCCGGACCGTTCGCATCGCCTGCGCCTCTCGACCGGCTGCCCCCATCATTTGTCTGTCGGGTTCCTTTGAAACGTGCTGTCGAATGAATCTGTGTTGGGGGGTTGTTCCTGTCTATGTCGAAGACCTTGACCTTACCAAAACCCCCAGCCTGGCCCGCAGCGTTGTACGCGAATTGCAGCTCGCCGAAGACGGTCAATACATCTTGCTGCTCCAAGGATTCGCCATGGAAGCCCATCAAAACCAACCGGCCATTACAGTGTTAGAATTGTAAGATGGGCGGTGCCATCAACGATGCAACGTGTTGTTGCCATTTCATTTTGTGAGTTTGCTGGGAACGAGGAGATTAAGTATGAGAATGTCATGGGTTGGTCGTTTGTCTTTGCTGAGTTGCCTGGGTTTGTTGACCTTTGCTGCGGAGGCTTGGGGTGGACCAAGATTGCACATTTACGGCAACTGGTGTGGCCCAGGTGTTGGCAATCGTTCCACCAAGAAACCCATTGACGCTGTTGACCGCGCTTGTATGCTTCATGACAAGTGTTTCCTCAAAAAAGGCGCCAAAGGCCTGGGTGGCAGAATTCAACACTGTGACTGTGACCGTATCATTCGTGGAGAGTTGAAACGAGCAGGTCGAACAAAGCTCAGCAAAAAGGCAAAGCGCAAACGAAAACTAATGAGCCTGTACTTTCGTTTGGCAAAGTGCTGGTGTCGTCGAGTGGTGTGCAAAAAACGGCCTGTCTGCCGACGCGTTCGAAAGTGTCGCAAAGTACTTGGCAAACGTCGATGTGTAAAGGTTCCTAAGTGTCGTATGGTTCGTCGCTGCAAAAAACGAGTGGTGTATGGACGCGGTGGGCGTTGCAAGTAAGACATACTGTTGGTTCTGTGGGTTGGAGATGTCCCGCCCACAACCACAACAGGCTCTCATAGCTCTCTGCGAACCGATGTTAAGATAGCTTGGGTTTTTGTTTCTTGGATGCTACTTTTTCGGGTTTGTTTTCCTCCCACCATGCCCTGGCATCAGAGTTGGTCCAGGGGTATTGCTCTTGCAGCGCTTCCAAACGCTTGAACAGTTCCATCGCATCTTTGGGCCGATTGTCGCGATCTTTCTCCAGGCATTCAAGCAACAGCGCAGACAATTCGCCTGGAATTGATTGTTCATCACTCTCCGAGAGGTCACTGGGTCGTCCATACATGTGTAGCGACAAAACGGAGAGATGATCAGCGTTTGGAAAAACGTTCTTCGATGTCAGCAACCAATACCCAACACAAGCCAGAGCATACAAATCAGAACGACCGTCCAAAGGCCGAGTCCAAATTTGTTCTGGCGACATATAAGCAGGCGTTCCCGTAATCGAGCCAGCCTTCGTAAGCTGGTGGGAGTCCAACAACGTCATCTCTGCGGTTGTTGGATCGATCAAAGCAGGACCAGCGTCGAGGGTATCTGCAGAAAAGTCGGAGGAGTCGACAGGACTCGTAGGGACAGCGCGATCCTTGAAGGGGCTTTGAATCTTTGGAGGTGCCTGCTCCATTGTCATATCCGACACATTCTGTGTTTTGACCAGACCAAAATCTAGAACTTTGACAAAGTCATACTCTTCACCAACCCGGCACAAGAATATATTCGCAGGCTTGATATCACGATGAATCAAACCCGCATTGTGCGCCTCTGCCAGAGACAAACAGGTTTGTCGCAGCACATGAATGGCACGCCCCAAAGGCATCGGTCCATACGAAGAGACCACAGCGGCGAGATCCATACCATCGAGCAGCTCCATCGCATAATAGAACTGACCTCGGGGGCTCTTTCCAAAATCGTACAATTCGACAGTGTGGGGAGAACGCAACAACGCTGTGGCCTGTGCTTCTCGCTCAAATCGTTTCTGTCGGCGACCATCATCATCCTTGAAGTTTTCAGGCAAAATGAGCTTGACGGCTGCAGGTCGCGCCAACAAACGATGACTGGCTCGCCAGACTTCCCCCATACCACCCACACCAAGCAAGCGCTCCAACTTGTAACTGCCTAGCTCTCGGGCCTCTTGAAGCTCTTGCAACGTGAGTTCATGGGTTTTCTTGAGCTTGATGTGATTCTTTTTGAGAGCTTCGTGCGCCTTCTCCAACTCGCGGGATAAATTCTTAATTTGGTCGAAGGATTCAGCAAAACGCAAAACCAGAGCATAGGTTTGTACAAAGATCAAAAACAAAAAGCCCGCACCACCTAACTCCAAAGATGTGTAGAGGATCCCAAAAGCCCGCAGAACATCATGAACAAAAGCCAGTGATGCAACGGACAAACCAAGCAAGATCACCCCAGCTATTTTTTCATTGGCTCGCCAAGCACTCACCACAACCCACAAAGAATGGAACACCGTCAGCAGTCCAAGCAACCCAAACAGGGGAAGGCTTTGTAGAACCCAATGCAACGGTAAAAATGCAGCACCCAAGGAGCAAGCAAAAGCCAAGCCGAAGCCAAAAAACACAGGCTTGCGAAATGCCTGGTTGGGAAACATCGAAGGGAACACACCAAACGCACACGCCAGGATCCAAAAGACACAGACATACTCAAGCCGCAACCGCCCAACCGTGTCCAACCAAGGAGCCACGACCTGAATTGCGATGGTTTCATTCCCCACAGCTGTACGGAGCGAAACGGCCAAACAAAAGGCTCCAAACCACATCCAACTTTCGACGCGTCGGATCCCACCCAGAGCAAAAAAGAGGCAACCAATGGAAAAGATAATGGCAGGTAGAGCACCCTCCAGGAAGCTAACGGTGCGATGCTGGGAAATCATCAGGTTCGCTGGTCCAATTTTCCAACTTGCACGAATCCCAGCAACCCTGTGACGATAATTGCCGACATGCACCACAAAGTTCAGCTTGTTGTGTTGCGGAAGAGCGACCAGCGTGCTGTGGATCTCCATCGCACTTGACGTTTCAGTGCGCCCCACCTTTCCCTGCGAATCCAGTCGCTTGCCATTGACCCAAAGTACATAAGCGCTGTTCACTCGACGTACCCGGAGCATCAACTTGGGGTGCTTTCGGGGGAGCAATACTGTCAGCCGATACGTTCCGACCCCCTGACGAGGTAGTCTCTTCTTCAACAAAGGGTTGTTGGTCCAGACGCCAGGAACGCGAATCGGAACAGCTGGTATCGAAGACGCTTGCCTCGGAGGGACCAATTTATCCCAGGTAAAAAGCCACTCTCCATCCAATACAACAGGGGAACGAAGCTCGCTTTTGCGCAAGTCTAGGACACCGGCTCGAGCTTCCTCTTTTTGCTTCGGAAGCGACCAAGCACAGCCTGTTATACAAACGCAGAAGAGCAAACCAAACAGTCCCTTCCAGAAGCGAACCGAGACTTGCAGAGCAAACATGAACTTCCCCTTCGTACGCTGCCAAAGACAATATATGCGTTGTTCCTTGCTAGTTACCAACGTATCAACAGCAACAACAACGAACTATTAAGCAAAGGAATATCGATGGACAACGTCACTATGCTCGGGCTGGTGCAGTTGGATCCCGTCGGGAAAACAATCATAGCATAAGGAGTGGCAAGACCAACGGAAATTGGAAAAAGAACAACTCCAACAACACAGAAAGAAGACGCAACAAACCAGGCCACGCTTTGCCAGGTCATCATGTTTCTCCCTATCCCTGTCACAATGCAAGGAAATCATGAACTTTGTTTCTCTTCCTTCGTATCACAGCCAAACTCCAAAGAGGAAGGAAATGAGATCATGAGCGCCCAAGACAAACAACAAACATCCGATGAAACACCGCAGTACTACGCGGTGTTTGGCGACATCCACGGGCGCGTTGCGTTGATGTACACGCTCGCGCAGCTATGGGAACAACAAACAGGAAACCGTCTGGCAGGAATCCTCCAGGTGGGTGACATGGGTGCCTATCCCGACCCCACTCGTGTGGACAAGGCAACCCAACGCCACGCCGCCCGAGACTCCGACGAGTTGGACTTCCATAACTATTGCCACCGCTCCCACAGTGGGCAGCGTTTCTTGGGTCATCCGGATGCACCGCCGACCCTTTTTATTCGCGGCAACCACGAAGACTTTGAGTACCTGGGTAGCTTCTCCCAACCCGCTCCGATCGATCCATGGGACCGAATGACGTACATCCCTGATGGTCACGTCGTCGACTTCCAACCGGAATGGAACCCCGAAGCCACACCTCTCCGTGTCGCTGGCTTTGGTGGGGTGCATCCCAAAGAGACCTCACGAGGCCGAGGGCAACGACAACGTCGAACGTTCCGCAAAGTCCAATACGAAGCGACTTACAACCCCAAATACTTTTGCTTGGATCACGCCAAAACAGCGTTTGCAGGCGAATCTGTCGATGTTCTGATGACGCACGCCGCCCCGTTCTGCGACGAAGTGCCCCGAGGTTCCGAAGCTTTGGAAGCCTTGGCTGAACGTGTTCGCCCTCGATTCCACTTTTTTGGTCATCATCACGCTGTTGTTGGACCCACACGCGGTCCTGGAGACTCCTGGCTGATCGGACTCGACCACCTCGACTTTAACAAGCAAGGAAAGCTCGCAGACTCCTCCTGGGGCATCTTACTTCTGGAACCTGGAGCGTTTGACTTTACCTTTGCCACCCATGAGAACTTCCCGTGGCTGCACGATGTTCGACGCCAAACCTACCGTCATCGGCACCTCGCTGCCTAGTACCGAAGCTACAAGCTATGCCATACGAGACTAGGGTTTCGTATAGGACAATTGGTCAACCACCCGCGCGTTTTGAGGCGATTGTGGTGTTCCCATGCCATACGCTTTGAGGGAGAACGTTCGACCTTGTAGCTCCACACGAACAAATCCGTTTTGCGAAGAGACATCGCTACGACCGGTAGCTGGGATAGGATAGGCCAATCGGTTGCGATAGTAGGCTTTGGACGATGCTTCATCAATGACGTTGGGGTTGGGCCAGGCTCCTGCCGGCGGTAACACAACATACCCTACGCCCTGTGTAACACCGTTCCCGTAGCTTTGGACCAAAGCTCCGTTGTAGCGGATCGGCTTCATTCTCTGGTACATGTGCTCGTGTCCGTAGAACACCCAGTCAACCTTGCCGTCGAAGAATTCGGTGATATCGCGATAGGTCCCCTGCCCTCCCCAATGCCGGTTCCCCACGTTGTACGAAGGATGATGAGCGTACGCAAACACCCAGGTAGGCTTCGGGGTTGGTAACGAAGACAAGGTTGCACTCATCCATTGGTATTGTTTTCCGTTGGGCTTGGCAAAGTCGCTGGCGTATTCGGAGTTCATCCCCAAAAACATAGCGGGACCAAAGCGAAACGAATAATACGTGGACGAACCCGAAGCTGTCGGCAACGAGAAAAAGGTCTCAAAGCTTGTCGTGTTGGTGTTGGAGTTTACGGTGGGAGTGTCGTGATTTCCAGGAACGGGCATGATCACCTTGGTTGCAAACAGCGCTCGTCCTTTGTCAAAGAAGGTCCACCACAACCCTGGTCGATCGTTCCAAGGCAAGTCACCCGAGATGATAAGGAAGTCGAGGTCCTTGTGGTTGGCAAACAACTCCGTTGATGTAGCCGACCAGCGCCCGGTTTCTCCGTTGTCTTGCATATCCGACAAGGCAGCAAATCGCACCACAGAAGGTGACGACAGCGCCGTCTTGAACGAATAGACAGCCGAAGACCGACCGCCTTTGCAGCGCACCTTATAATAATAGGTGGTGTTTCCCTGGAGTGAAGCCAACACAATTTGATGGTAGCGTTTGCTCGCTGTACCTTGAACCACCTGTCCAAGCGATGAAGAGACGCCGTACTCGACTTGCCCCACACACGAAGGACCACTCACAAACGACACGACCACACCAGAGTCGGGTTTGGTTGTCGCATTCCAGGTGAGGTAAGGCCCGATGTATGGAAACTGTACGCCGATGTTGAAGTCCTGGCCCTGGTTGTTGTCCCACTCTTGCGCCTGGGATGACTTCGTAAAAAACACCATGTGCAGAGCCTTCGCCTGTGTAGGAACGGTGATGGTCACCTCGTACCCGGAACCTTGCGACACAGGGAGAGGCGTCATGGGAGCCTGTTGGTAGAAGTCGCTGTTGCTGGTGCCGTCGTCTTGCTTGGTTTGCGCTTGCCCTTGGAGGGCGTTCCAGCCATTGAACCCGTAATGCAACGTAAGATTGGAGCGACTGGCTAGGCTGCCCTGGTACGTGATGGTGACAGACTTTCCTGGTTGGGGTGCTGGCGAAAGCGTCACGCCACCCGCCAATGCAAGAGTTGTGGGCTGCGATGGTTCCGGGGGAGACTCCACAGGCAACTCTGGAGTCAGCTCGGCAATGGACTCGGGCTCAGGTTCTTGGGCCTCGTTCGGACTCTCGCTTGCATCAAAGACAGCAGGAGGTTCGTCACTCACAGAGGGCTTTTCTTGTGATTCTTCAGACGAAGAAGGGGACTCTGTGGAAGCCTCTTCACCTTGCTGAGGCTCTTGGAAAACTTCCAAGGCGTCGCGTTGTGGGGCCTCCGTTGTCATTTCTACCGGAAGCTCTCCGACCTTCTCGGAAGGACCCAAAGTCTCTCCACAAGACAGAAAGACTCCCCACAGAAGGCTGAGAAGACCGATTCGTAAAAGTGAGTAACGTAGGTATTTCATTGAACTACCTTGACGTTAGGCGCTCTCTCTGTTAAGAGACCAACGCAACGCAAGCTCGAAAAAAAGTTCCCATGGTTTGGGATAGTTTGTTTGGAAGATAAAGGGCACCACCATGTCAAGAATCGGCTCAACTCCCTCTTCAGTAACACCGCAAAGCGCGGTCGAAGAAGTCACAACACCGAACTCTGTGGAGAGTATCGCAGAGGTCCAGGATCATCAAGAGGTTCAGGAGGCCAACAGCTTCGGCGTGGACAATCACCTACCCGAAACCTCTCTGGCATCGGACACAACGGATGGGGCTCAGGGAGGCATGCGCTCCAGCCTTGTCAACGTGCAGCTGGCCCAAACGTCATCTCCAGACATGGATCAACTGATTGATGCAATGGAGCTCTTTGAAGAAGGTCGCAACATCGACCCCAAAGACCTCAAGATCATTCAGGCGGCGGCTCTCGACACCGTACTGCGAACCTTCGACAACCGGTTTGGCACCGACCAGGCGTTGTTGGATCAAGCCCGAGCCAAGGAGCCTCACTTCAAAGATTTCAAGTTGCCAGCCGTCGATGCCGAAGAGTTGATGGGAGACGACCTCCAGTCGCAGCAGCTTCAAGCCCTTCGCATGCTGTTGTTGTCGTTTCAGGATGAAAGCGACGACCCCCTCCGACTTGCGGTGATTGGCAAGCTCGCTGCCATGGGTCATACCCAAGAAGACTTGCAAGCCCTGGTCACCTCCGCAGGCAAAGGTGGAGCGGCCGTCTTGTACGCTTCTGTGTCCGCCATCTCCAAGATGTGTGGTGAGCGCGGCAACCCCGAAGTGCGCCGTCGCCTCTCAGACGACCCCGTTCTTGGGCCTCAGATGCAGCGCACCGACCTCTCCCCTGCTGAAAAAGACAGCTTGGTGGAAAAAGTCCTCAAGGAAGGCACCATCAAGAAGGTGAACTTCCGACCGGGCCAGAATCGCAACCAGGTGTTCATTGTTGAGTTTGAAGACTCTGTCGGCGGCGAGCCCATCCGCGGAATCTTCAAGCCGGAAGCCACCTGGTTTGGCAAAGACCGCGCGTACTTCTCTCGCGAAGTGGCAGCTTATGTGTTTGACCGAGACTTCGCCAAAACGGGCCTGGTGCCGATGACAACGTCTACCGTCATCCAACTCGGCGACCAACACAAGCTGGGTTCACTCCAGTACATGGTTCCGGACATGAGTCCTTTGGGTGAAGACGTCCTCAACTATGACCCCAAGTTTGATGAGTTCCGTCAGACCGACACCTACAAGGACCAAATCGCCAAGCTGCAGAGCCTGCTCTATATCTTTGCAGACCCAGACAAGCTCCCCAACGATGTCCACGCCACCGCCAACCTACAGAACATTTTGGTCGGTCCAGACGAGCGATTGTGGATGATCGACAACTCCTATGCGATGGGTGCTGCGCCGGAGATCTCCGATGAGATGTTGCCGGACCAGGTGGGTGAAGAGATGTTGGCTCGCTTGCTCGACTCCGATCCCGAACATATCATCGACATCATGGACGACATCATCGCCAACCGCGACGCTGGAGATGTTGTCCGTCGACTCCAACATGCTCTCGAAAAGCTCAACCCTCAGTAAGGGTGAGGTGTGGTAGCACTCTCGCTTTCTTCAAGGAGTAACCCATGGATGCTTTGCAAAATCTGATGCAAGGTGAGTTTAGCCCGGAAGTCATCAACAACCTCAAACAAGCCGACCCCGAAGCGATGCGTCAGGCCCTTCGTCAGCACCTCCCCGACGAAGAAGTGGAGCGCATCCTCGCCCGCGTCAAAGCCCTCTGCGAAGGCAATGCCAAGTAGCGCAGGCTTCGTCACACCAAACAGCCCTCGACACCTCTCCCCCACTCTTCCCCAACATTTTCTTTTTATTTGCTGGCCAAACCCGTGGTTAGAAGTCGAAGCAGTTGTTCGCCTTTCCATCAGCATCGTTGCAGGTGATGTAGAGAAAACTCAGGCACATTTCGTCGGTGCTACCGCCACCCCAGAAGACATCACTGGGCTTTTGTTTTTTCCCCTCCACCGTGGGTTGAGCCTGGGCGGAGTTATCAAACATACATTGCATAAAGATCTTGTCGCCTTCGTTGAGAACGATGGGTTTTTGCAACAAAAAGGTCGACTGCCAGTTGAAGTCCCAACGGGGAATCCGCAGCAGGCATTGTTCTTCGCCATCTTTGCGTTGGATTCGCATTGTGCCGGTCTTTCCAAGCATATGCATGTGCATGGCAGCACCATACACAGTGACGGTTCCACCTCCCGTTAAGGTGGTTAAGTCGGCGCTGAACTCATAGGGAATGTTGGACTGCCCTTTCGGTAGCTTCATCGTCTTTTTGTTGATCATCCAGATGGGGTCCACAAAGGGTGCAATCATAGCTTGTTGCTTGACCTTCTTCTCCAGCATCAACTCAATGACGCTGAGGTCAGGTTTTACAGGCTTTCGAGTCACGTTGTAATGAATCTGCAAGACCAACTTGGCCCCCGGCTCGACTCGTAGCCCTGTACCTTTCGGGTAGACTGTCGCAGGAGTTCCCGGAGCCCAAGCACCAAGCAACCCAGGATAGCCACCGCCCCCTGGACCTCCATAGCAATTGTAACCAATACCAGGGCTGTTCGCGTCTTCTTGGAGGTAAGCGGCAGCGTCTTTGGCATCGGCCATGTAGACGATCAAGTGATGGACCGTCTCTGTGTTGCCTGGTTGCACACGAAAGCCTGTCACAAATTGTGTTTCTTTTAGGGGCCAATCGATCAAAAAGCAGCGGTAGTCATCGACTCGGTTTTCGGGAGGAGTGTAGGCTTCCTTCATTTTGACGCGTAAATCGACGCGAGGCAGCTGCAGCGCGGGCTTGTCTTTGGGAGGTTGATATTCCGACGGATCACCAACAGGCGCGCCGTTCTTGACCCACCGGGAGAGCAGGTCGATTTCGTGCTGGGGCATGGAGAAATCGTTGCTGTAGTCGTTGCATGTGTTGTCAGCCTGCCAGGGAGGCATACGTTTGTCGGTCACAGCAGAAAGGACCGCACTCTTCATCGGCATTAAGCGTTCCAACGAGTCGAGAGGAAAGGGACCCATCCCGCCGGTTTTGTGGCAGCTGTTGCAATGTTTCTCCATCAAAGCTTTAATGTGCCCATGATAGGTTGGGTTGGAGACAACACTGATGCCCTCAGAGGGAGAGCCGCCGTCTTGTGTAGAACCGGGAGATTCTTGGGAAGAGGTGACTTCGCTGCTGGAGTCACCATCCGAAGGCGTGGTGGTGCCGCTACAATTCAATCCAAGGCTGGCCCATACAAACAGTGCCAAAAACAAAACCATACGTGCAAACATGGCTCGCTCCAGAGTACACTTAAACAAAGAAACCACTTGACCGTGATTGGGGTTCGCCTATATATCACAAAACCATAATGTTTTCCAGCATGACAAAGGAGTCGAACGGATATGCTTGAACAGATTACGTCTCATTTGGGTGATGAAGCTGAGAGCCTTTTGTCCCATACCTGCCAGGGTATCACGAAGGAACACCTGACAACGCCTGGAGGCGACTTCATTGAGCGCTCCTTTCTCCACTCGGATCGACCGACTCCCGTTTTGGGCAGCCTGCAACGCCTGTACGGCAACGGACGTCTGGCCAACACAGGCTACCTCTCGATTCTCCCGGTAGACCAGGGAATTGAGCACTCCGGCGCGGCTTCTTTTGCGCCCAACCCGATCTACTTTGACCCCGAAAACATCATCAAGCTGGCCATTGAAGGTGGATGCAACGCAGTAGCCTCCACCATGGGCGTTTTGGGTTCGTTGGCTCGTCGCTACGCCCACCGCATTCCCTTTGTTGCAAAGATCAACCACAACGAGCTGTTGACCTACCCCAACAAGACCGAACAACACCTGTTTGGTCAGGTGCAGCAAGCCTGGGACATGGGCTGTGTGGCGATCGGTGCGACCATCTACTTTGGTCACGAAGATTGCTCCCGTGAACTCGAAGAGATCGCCGAAGCCTTTTATCATGCACACCAGCTCGGCATGGCGACCATCCTTTGGTGCTACCTCCGCAACTCCGCCTTCAAGAAAGACGGCACCGACTACCACAGCGCTGCCGACTTGACCGGTCAAGCCAACCACCTCGGCGTGACCATCCAGGCCGACATCATCAAGCAAAAGCTCCCCACCAACAACGGCGGCTACGAAGCTGTTCAGTTTGGTAAGACCCACAAGCGCGTCTACGGAGACCTCTGCACGGATCACCCAGTGGACCTCGTTCGCTGGCAGGTCGCCAACTGCTACATGGGCCGCATCGGCTTGATTAACTCGGGGGGTGCTTCGGGTGGAAGCTCCGACCTCGCGCAGGCAGTCCGAACAGCCGTTGTGAACAAACGTGGCGGCGGCATGGGCCTGATCCTCGGTCGCAAGGCCTTCCAGCGACCCATGAACGAAGGCGTTGAGCTCCTGAACGCTGTCCAAGATGTCTACCTTTGTGACGGCATCACCGTAGCGTAACCCCCTCTCGGCCTCCCCCTTTGCCTCACGCTCCTTCCCTTCACCTTCCCCTTATTGTCTCGTTAGAGTCCCCCTTTTCAGTAACCTTACTTTGGAGATGGACCTTGCCATGACACGCAAGCCCATGGATCCCAGCCCTGAAGAGATGCGTCGGCTGGGTTACCAAGTGGTTGACCGTTGGGTCGAACACCTGACAACGCTATCCGACCAACCTGTGGCTCAACGAGGCACCTACGAAGACTTTCATGCGCGGGTTGATGAACCACTCCCCACAACAGGGCTCGGAGTGGAGTCGAGCTTCGACTTTTTCTTCCAACAGATCGTCCCTGAGTTGACTCTTGTGAACCACCCCCGGTTCCACGCCTACATACCGTGCCCTTCGAGCTTTGTGGGAGCATTGGGCGAGATGTTGGCGAGCGGGACCAACCCCTTTCTTGGAAGCTGGCTTGGGGGAGCCACCCTCTCGGCCTTGGAGCTGACAACCCTACGCTGGATTCGGGAGATGCTTCAGTGTCCAGCTTTGGAGGCAGGTATCTTTACCAGTGGTGGGTCCATGGCCAACTCTGTAGGACTCGCCTCTGCCCGCGCCAAGTATGGTTTGCAAACCCTCCGGCGTGGGACCTTGTACGTCTCAGAAGAAGGGCATGCCTCCCTCAACAAAGCTGCCGTTCTTCTAGGCTTTCCCAAAGAGTTGATTCGTGAAGTACGGATCGATGCGGCATGCCGAATGGACCAGCAACATCTGCGGACCTTGATTGAGAAAGACCAACAAGCAGGCTACCTTCCGTTCTTTGTTTCAGGCAACGCTGGAACGACCAACACGGGAGCCATCGACCCACTCAACGCCATCGCCGACATCTGCCACGAGCACAACCTCTGGTTTCACATTGATGCAGCCTACGGTGGTTTTGCGGCCTTGGTTCCCGAAGTTCGTGAACAAATGACCGGACTGGAGCGGGCCGACTCCCTGACCTTGGATCCCCACAAATGGTTGTATTGTCCAATGGGCATAGGATGTGCACTGGTGCGCGACACCCAGGCTCTGGAAGCCGCCTTCTCTACAGAAGGTCGCTACCTCAAGGACATCCCTGAAGACGAAGTCAACTTCTTCAACCGAGGACCAGAGCTATCACGACGGGCTCGTGTTCTTCCTGTGTGGATGCTGCTTCGCTCGGTAGGTCGAGACGCCTTAACAGAACAAATCGCTGAAGATATCCGATTGGCCCATCTTGCGGCCCAACTCCTACAAGAGGACCCACGATTGGAGGTGTTAACTCCCGGATTGTCGGTTGTTCCGTTCCGGCACAAAGCCTCCCCCAATGAAACCGAGGCCGAGCGGGCAGCCCGTGATACTGCGTTGATGGAAGCCACCCTGGCCAGTGGCACCTTGATGCTCTCGACCACCACTCTGCGAGGCCAAAGCACCCTGCGTATGGTCGTCATGAATCACCGAACGACTGAAACCGAGATCCAACGTTCTGTGGACTGCATCCGCTCGTTCGTTGTCTGAAACGTTTGACCTTGCACCACTTGCGATGCAATCGAAATACCGGTAGGTTCGATCGTAGACTCCCTACCTGTTCGGTCACTGTGATGTCTTTGTGGAAGCGTTGAGGTGCATGTTGCGTAGAATTACGATCTGTTGTGTCGCGGCTTTTCTTTGGATAGGAATGGTCTCTTCTGTTGCCTTTGCAGAGAAGTTCGTGCCAGAGAAACCACCCACCAAAAAAGACCTGTCAGCTCCGCAGTCCGATGACGATGAGAGGAAGCCGCCAACAGGCAAAGAAGATACCATCACAGGTTGGCACCTTCGCGCTGCTTTTGCAGGGTCTTATAACAACTTGGGTCTGCAACTTGGCGGCAACTTTGGTTACCGCTGGCGCCTCTACCCTCACGACAGCCTGGCCTTCAAAGACAATTACATCAAGCTGGGTGCAACTCTTGTAACAACCCCAGCCACCATTGCGGGAGGGCCAGTGTTACGGGTCAAGCCCGCGTCCTTTTTCTTCTTCAGTGTGGCTTATATTTATCGATTGTATCTTCCAGCGTTTTCTGGAGGCACAATATTCAAAGATATGAATGCAGTACGAAGTCGCTTTGCTGGAACCACCTACTTTTTCGACGGACAGCAACGTCTCAACGCCCAGTTGGAAGATGTCATCGCCCGGAACAACGGACGTTTGCTGTTTGGCTCCCACCTCATTCGATTTGGTGCCACCTTGCAGCTTCGGTTCAAAGGAGTTCTGGCTTTGCTCAACGCCCGATTCTACTTGCTTTGGGCTCCGTTCAACGATGTAGACAACTCGGAAGTGTACTACGAAGCGACGTACGATGTGATGGTAAAAAAGGAGGACCAGATCTTCGATATGATCGGAGGCTTGGGATACCAATGGCGCAACTTCCGATTTCTTGCCACGGTCAGCTACACCCTCGCGCTTCAAACTCAGGAAGTTCGACTGGGTATTGGACCTGCCATGCAATGGGTGTTTCTCAAGCAGTGGCGCTCGATCTACCAACCCTCCTTGCTTGTCATCGCTCGATGGTGGGCCCAGCATCGATTCCGCGTTGGTCCAATGCCCAACATCGCCTTTATCTTGGAATCTCAGTTCAAGTAAAACCCAAGAAAGTTCAGACTTTCTTCGAAGAAGTACTTGTTGGGTTCTCGGTCCTCTTTCCACGATGTTTGAGCCAGAGATGAATGGGTCGTAGGGCGACATGCACAAAAATGATGACGGCTGCCCCCATAAGCGCCATCCATTTATGACCTGAGCCTGCAATACATCCCACAGCCGAACTGCACCATACGGTGGCAGCGGTGGTTAGACCATGCACTGTAAACCCCTCTTTGAAGATGATACCCGCGCCGAGAAACCCAACGCCAGTAACAACCTGTCCGATAATTCGAGTAACATCTCCACTATTTTGTGTCATCTGAATGGACAAAGAAACGTACATGGCTGCCCCCAAAGCGACCAATGTGTTGGTTCGAAGACCGGCTGACTTTCGATGCCATTGTCTCTCAAAACCGATCGCCATACCAGCCAACATCGCGACACCCAATCGAAACCCAAACTCTACCATATGCATGACGAGAACCTTATCTTGTGATAGTCAGGAACCTTATCCCCATTCAGGAGGTGAGGTTTCATTACTCTGAAGTCTTACGAAAAAGAGCACGATAGTTGTTTTGCAACAACGTTGTTTGTAGACGATGGTTCTGGAACAAACGACGCTGCGCCTGAACGAACAGACGATGTTGCTTCGGCCCAAAGGGTCGAGGCCTCTGAACTTTTAGCCCCCCCAACGATTTCACCCTGGCGAGCCAATTGGGAAAACTTACTTTCCCTTGGGCAGAAGACCACCGGTACGGAGAAGAGAGATGATGCACCAATCGGTCGCGAGGACGGACTTTTAAAAGAACTTGGTTTGCCATACGTACCGTGTTGGAATGAAGTTGGACCAAAGTCTCCATCGGAGCGTACCCTCCTGCAAGAACCCAAGTGACCGGCTTGTTCCAGGAACGAGCAAGAGCAAAAACATAAGCATCCCGAATGATCAAAGCCTTTTCGCTGATCCCACCACCTCCATAAGGATCCATTCCAGCCTGATAGAGAATGATGTCGGGGTTTTGCTGACGCAAGATTGTGGGCAGCACCTTTGCGATAGTCGCCAGATAATGGACGTCTCGTTGTTCCCCTCTAGGAACAAGATGATGGTCTACCTGAAGAACATGGTTGTTGGTTGCAGCAGGAGGCCCTCCCATGTAATCTCCGTAAATCGAGAGGTTCCAAACGGAGGCGTTCCCAACAATGGAAACAGCAGTGCCGTTTCCTTCGTGATGATCCAGATCAAGGACAAGAACACGCTTCGCTTTTCCAAGACGGATGAGTTTTTTGGCGACGACAACCAGACCGTTCAATGTACAGAACCCCATACCACTTTGGGGGAGAGCGTGATGGTAACCATGACCCAAATTGCCAGTGATGATGTTTTTGCGAAGCGCAACCTCCGCTGCCTGGTAAAACCCCCCCACATTCCATAGCCACCCTCGGGCAATCGCAGGACTCCATCGATTGAGGCCTTGGGAGACTGCCAAACGAAGGGGCTTTCCTGTCAAAACAGCGTTGAGAAAACGATCGGTGTGAACCTGCCGTAGGCTATGCAAATCGATCGGTGGCGCTGGAGGCTTTGCCCCCTTGAGACCGTCGACATGAAGCTGGTGGTTAGGAACCAATCTGTGGCGAAGAACAGCTTGAAAGATATAGGGCATCTTGGTGGGACCCTTCACAGCCGACACCCCTCTGCCCAATTCCGAGACCCCTCCAGGATATCCACTGTGGTACCACAGTTCCTGCTTGGAAAAGCGCTGCGTGTGGGGGTGCAATGTCCCCTTCGCGACCCAAAGGATGGCAACAACACACAGCGCAATCAGGGAAAAGTACAACCCGCTTTTTTTCTGCTTCATGGTAGACTCCAGAACACCCGACAAGCACGTCAGGGAACAAGCACGATGAACCCGAAAACAAGAGCCTATCTTTATTTTGCGAGGGGCTCCCCTCCCCACGGAGCCGGAGTAGTTCGCCCTGTAATTTGACGAATCAAGCCTTCAATCGGTCCGTAGGCAAAGCGTCGACGCCACCAAACAGACCCGGCGACAGCAACAACAAAGAAGGCCGAACCGTAAAGAACAGTCACCGCCAACGAAGCGTTCTTAAGCAGTCCATGCTGAAGCGGGATAAGGATGGCAATAATGTGCACAATGTACAAGGTGAAGGCGAGTTGACCTGTCGCACCCAACGCAACCACCCATTTTTTTTCGCTGCGCTCTCGAAAGAATGACACACAGAGAGCGATGATAGCCAGTGCAGTTCCACCTGCTGCCACAATGTATCCAGGACGTGGCGGACGTGGCCAAGCGCTGAGCCAGGCTGCAGTTTCTTTGCTTAAACCCAGGAGACCTCGACCTGCAAGAGTGTCGACGGTTTCCCCAAGAGTTGCGGCAAGAAGACCCAGGATGAGAACCCTCCGGCAAGTTTCATGCTCCCTTAAGTCCATGCGTCCAAGCCACATACCAAGAACCAAGAAGGCTCCCCACGAGAAAAACGGATGAACCCCATTGAAAAACATATCTGCGATCATACCCATAGGTGTCCACAGCGGTAGGCTTGTCTCATAATTGAACACAAACTGGAGCACAACACTAACAAGAACGATACCAACACCTGTGGCAACCAGCCGACTGGAACGGACAGTCAACAACAACGCGGCAAAAGCCAAGTAAACACCATAACAATGAAGAATGTCCCACTCCCACATATGGAGATTCAGCAACCCCACCACAAACAGAATGGAAGCCCGCTTCAGCAGCGCGCTCCGTTCGAAAGCTGCGTGGGCAGCAGGATCTTCCAAAGCACGCCTGGAACGAAGAGAGATCCCAACACCAGCAAGCACAACGAACAAGGCTGCGGAGCGTCCTTCAAACCGGTAAAGCAACCATACCAACCCATCAAGACCGCGATCACTGGAATCAAGCTTAAGTTTGTAATTCACCCACACCATACCCAAAAGAGCGATGGCACGGGCCACATCAATACCAATCATCCGATTGGACGACTTGGAAGAAGATTCCATACTTGGTTCTTCCCTTCATCAACCTCATTAGGTGAGTAATTTAAGAGAGCGTGACTTCATGAAAATGTTTTTTACAAGGCATGAAAAGTTTGACACCTTCGTGAAAACACTGGAGCAAGACAACCTAGACATGGCCCTCTATACTGTTTCACCGAAAGTATAAGAAGAATCTTATCTCTCGGCAATAAGAACTCTAGGCAATACAAAGAACGTTTTTGCGGATGATGAGGAGGAACCTTGCAAACCCGACGAACCCAAAACAAACGATGGATGCCAGCCATGCTTCGCAAATAGAGACCCTCTGTTTGGGATAGCCGTAACATCCAAACCTTGTGTTCCTAAAAAGAGAAAACCCATGTAGGGACAGGGAACAAGATGAACCAGTCATCATGTCTCCAGTACCAACATGGGTTGGTCGACTCCAGAGGAGTCATCTATAGTTCTTGCCTGGTCAACACTCCCTCATCAACTTCAATGGCTTTGGGACCGCAACGCGCCAGAATGTTTTGGCACTCGGTGCGAGAAAAAAACCAGAGGATGGGGTGGATTGAATTTGGACTCGAAAGTCCGCTGGATGGTGAAAGAAGGGAAGTTTGACTTCCTCATCGCCATAAGGATTAGAAGGTCCTTGGCGCGTTTCGGCAAGATGCCACAACCATGCTACAGGTCGCTCTGACGAATCGGTATCATGAGCATGAGGTCGAAGAGGTTCAGTACGAAACAACGTGTCATGTCATGGCCCACTCTCGCGGTATCCATGTTCGGCCTCCAGGGAATGTGACCGCCCCTTCACCTGTGACTTTGCATCGTGCCTATCATGAGAACATGAGGTCTTCCGGATCTCACTACAGCCATGTGTCTTCGCTTCCAGCAGGATGTTTGTCGTGAACTCAAGTTTCACTCCGAAACGAAACGGGGTAGCCACGATCTTTCTCCAGGCGTGTTTGCCAACCCCACATTCATCCTACAGAGAGATTCTTGGGTCTCTGCCCTGCGTCTCTCCCATGCAGGTCCGATGTTGTCAGACAGATGGTTCCTTCTGTTTGACGCCGTCTCGCCTTGATGCTTGGGATAAAACACAACAACAAGAGTCCCGCCGGGATCTCTCCAACCCGGCACCAGGTGTTTTGCTCTTGGGTACCTGAAACCCGGCCTCTTTCGAGACTATCTTCCTTGCTTGCGCAAAGGAGGAGCAGTGTCTTCCGCCTCTCTTCTACGAGAGAGAAAGTTTGTCAAAGAGCAAGTCCGAGGTTGAGGTGGGGAGTTGTGAGTTCCTCACCCCCAACCTCGGTTGCTCCGTGTTGTAGCGAATCACATACCAGACTCAAGCCCTGAAAAAGAACCTCTTCGAGAACAAGCACATACACAGAAGCACTCTTTTTTAGTGAGATTTCTGTGACCCCAATAGGTACGGATTGCGGTCCTGGGGTGGGGAACTCACGCCACAAAACCCACGAAGCAACCAAACCCCAAACGTGCAGAGTGCCGGAATGATGAAAGAAACCTCCCCTCTCAAGAAACGAATCGTGAGAGGATTAAGACTTAAGTAGGAAGAAAGAGTGTACAGCGAGAGATGGTCTTGCGATTGAAGCGCCGTTGATTTAGTTTTACAAGTCAAAACCTTGCAAAAGGTGTGGAATGAATTCCCCACCCTGATATTGACAAGGACGCGTGCTCCTGCTACTCGATCAGGGAGCCTTTCTGCACAGGGGTCCGAACATTGGGTACGATTTTATCAACTGTTTCTGTCAAATTGAAGTTGCCAGGTTGCCGCCTGGAAGTCTTGGATGGAGCCAACCCTGTCTCCACACAGGAGTTCGAGCAACGTCGTGTAAAGATTGGTCGTTCGGAAGAGTTGGAGAACGATCTAGTGCTCTCCGATGACCCGTCGGTGTCGAGTTTCCATTGCGAGCTTATCTACGACGAAGAGGACGGCTACCGGCTTCGTGACAACGACAGCACCAACGGCATCTGGTTGGGCGACGTTCGCGTGTACGACGCTCACCTGACCACCCCCATAAACATTACTGTGGGCGACACGGTGGTTCGTTTCACCCCTCTGGAACGAACCTACGAAGTCACTCAGAATATGGCCGATCAGATTGCGGGGTTCCACTTCAGCAATCGCGACATGCGCCAACTCTGCGTCCGCGCCCGAAAGCTGGTCCAACTCGGAATGGACTCTATCCTCCTTTATGGAGAAACGGGTTCAGGCAAAGGGGCCATTGCCTCAGTGCTTCGCCATGACTGCGAAGAAAACAAGGTACCCTTTGAAACCGTCAACTGCGCGGCCATTCCAGAGAATCTGCTGGAATCGGAGCTTTTTGGTTATGTCAAAGGTGCATTTACGGGTGCTGCTCACGATCATGTAGGAGCGTTCAAGCGCGCTGACGGCGGGATCTTGTTCCTCGATGAGGTTGGCGAGTTACCTCTGGCCCAACAAGCCAAGCTGCTCACAAGCCTGGACAAACGCATGGGTCAGTATGAGTTCCGCCCTGTGGGTTCACGCAACACAGAGACCAGCAACTTTATCTTGCTGGCTGGAACCAACCGAAACCTTCGCAAAGAAGTACAGGAAGGTAGCTTCCGGGAGGACCTGTACTACCGCATCGCAGGCTGTGAGCTCCACATCCCTCCCCTACGAGAGCGGCAAGAAGATATCGAAGGGCTGCTGGAAAGTACGTTGGAGAAGCTGAGCGAACAGCATGGCACCTTGATGTTAACGGTGGCCTCCGAAGTCCGTGAGAAGTTGTTGTCGTACCCTTGGCCCGGCAACGTGCGGGAGTTGTTGCACACGATCAATCATGCTGTGGTTCATGCCATCACCATGGATCGAACGCAGATCTTGGAAAAGGACCTGCCACCCCAAATTATACAAGAGCAATCCCAAACGGTCCCACGGTCGACACAGCAGCTCCCTGTGTATCCGACAGAAGACAGCATTCCTCCGTACCATGATGCCAAAAGTCAGGTGCTGGAGAACTTCCAAAGAGAGTACCTGTCTCGTCTTCTTGAGATCACCGAAGGCAACGTCTCCATGGCCAGCCGAATCTCTGGAATGGACCGAAAACGCATCACATCGTTACGCAACAAATACTTCTCAGATGACGATGAATAAACCCTATCCCAAACCAACCCGAGAGCGGTGAGGACAACATGGGCACCAAAAAAATAAAACGGGGTCGTCGCAACAAAGTACAGACAGGTCCACGCAAGTCCCAGCAGCCCACCACACGCCAAGGCAGGCGCGTTATCAAAGAACGCTACTTGCTTCAGAGAGAGTTGGGCAAAGGGGGAATGGGCAAAACCTTTCTTGCCCAAGACACACACTTTGGAGATCAGTGTGTGGTGAAGATAGTGACCGGCGACTCCCAGCTCATCCAACGGGAAGCTCGACGTCTGTGTTACCTCAAGCACGAAGGCATCCCAGCCTATCGCGATTTTATCTTGGAGAGCAGCCAAAACCGCGAGGATGAAGCGTTCCTTGTGCAGGAATACATTCGTGGAAAAACGCTCAAGCAATACGCCAAAGACCAGGGGGGCCGAATCCCTCTTCCGCGTGCGCTGTCAGTGATGCGGCAGGCGTTGGAGGTATTGGAGTACCTGCACAACCGCAAAGAGCAGGACACTCAGGAGAAAGCTCCTGTTTTGCACCTCGATATCAAGCCAGAAAACATGATTCTCCGAGAGTCAGATCATCATCTGTTCTTGATCGATTTTGGCTTGTCAGCCCAGGCTCACATCTCTCTCTTCATCCAACAAGGGCTCACCCCGTCCATTCAAGGATATTCTCCAGGATACTCTCCCTACGAGCAAACCCAGGGTCGCGTGGTGCCCGCTTCCGACATCTACGCCCTCGGCATGACCATGCTGGTGCTGCTCACAGGCAAAGATGTCCGTGAAGTCCGAATGTTGCTCGATCAAAACACGCTCTTCCAAGACCCCAAAGTCAACATCCCCACCAACGTCACCCGCCTTCTCCAGCGGATGGTCACATTGAGAGTCGAAGATCGAATCCAATCCGCCGAAGAAACCCTTCGTCAGATGCAGAGCCTGCGATTAACACCCTCCTGGACCCGACGTTTCTTGTTGTGGGGATTGCCCCTCCTTCTCGTTCTCCTAGGGCTATTTTTCTGGCTTCGTTGAGCCCCACACTCCTTGCTTTCCCTCCATAGCGAACTTTCTCCTTGTTCCCTCGTCTTTGATCCGATCATCTCTTTGGAAGGCCACTTTGGGCCTCGACAACTCGATCGGTTCCAACCTCAGAGGGAAATGCCATGAAACGCATTGTCATCATCGGCTCAAGCTGTGCGGGCAAAACCACGCTGGCTCGCCAACTTGCAGAGCGCCTGTCTCTGCCACACATTGAACTGGACGCCTTAAACTTCCTCCCCCAATGGCAAACACGCAGCACAGAAGAATTCCGCGCCCTCACAGAAGAAGCAGTCTCCCAAGACCGTTGGGTTATGGATGGCAACTACAGTATGGTCCGCGACATTGCCTGGGCTCGCGCCACCCATATCATCTGGTTGAAGTACTCATTCCCGTTAATTTTCAGTCGTTGCCTTCGACGAACCGTTCAGCGAGCCTGGACCCAGGAGGAGTTGTTCTCAGGCAACAGAGAATCGTTCCGCCAATCCTTCTTCAGTCGTGAGTCTATCGTCTGGTGGGTTCTCAAGAGCTTTCGCCGACGGCGACGCCAGTACAACGAACTCTTCCAATATATTCCCTATCCACAGCTGCAAACCATTACGTTTGAACACCCGGAAGATACGGAGCGATGGTTAAGTAGCATCCAGGGAGTTGCTCCAAACAAAGGTCACAAGATGGAAGAAGTTCGAGAGGCTTGTTGAGGTAGAGCAGGGAAAATGAGGGGGGAGGCTATTGAGGTTTGCTGGGTTCAGGTTTGGCAGGTTCGTTGTTGTTGGGATCGTCTTGGGATGACTCTTTCTGGGAGTCGTCTTGTGACGGCTCATTCTTGTTGTCATCGCGCTTCGCGGGAGGCTGTGACTTCGTAGGTGGCTCACGTCGCACCGGTGGAGCAGAACTGCGCTCTGCAGGCGGAACCTGAATCTCAGGAGGTCGAACCCGAGGCGGGATACGAGGCAGAGGAGCAGGTGGCAGCTGCATCGAGTCAAACTTGGAGCGTTTGGTCGGAACGGTGTAGTAACCATCACCAACCTTGGCTCGTGTGCAGTATTGTTGGGTCAACTTGTAGATGTAAACAATCTGCTGAACAGCCGCTCCACGACTTTTCGCGTTGCACACCTGGACCGTCACACGCTGTCGAAGCGACCACATGTAGTTGTCGACACGTCGAGCTTCAATTTTGTGGCGCTCTTGTCGAGCGTCAAAGCCACCCAGGCCGTTGGTCAATGCAGCAACCAAAGCCAACCCACCGAAAACAGCAGCGGTAATACCCAGCCCATCTTTGGTGGATTCATCTTGCACAGCAAAGGCTCCACCACCCAGAGCAAACGCTCCAGCCCCAGCAACGAGAGTAGCGCTCAGGAAGCCCCAGAACAGTTTGCCCTGGTAATTGGCTGCGCTGGCATCACGGTAGAGACGCTTTTGGCAAGTGGTCCGCATATCATCGATGGCTTCAAGCACGGGTACAACTTGGGGATCGGTACAGAAGCCCCCAAGGATGCGGTTCCCGTCAGGCATCTCGGCCATACGTTGACGCCATGTGATGTAGGTATCAAAATCCACACCTTTGGGTGGGTTTTTCCCCCTCGTCTTCTCCAGATACTCAGCAACCTTGCCCTTTCCCAAGAACATTGCTCCTCGGGTGTTGAGGCAGGCGCTGCTGCTTAAGGCGACCATTCCAAGGAGAAGCCAGGTTGTCCACTTCCACCAAGTCGAGACTCTGCGACGTGTTTGACGCATGTTTGTTTACTCCGTTCCAGGCACTTCTATTCCAACATTCGCGTGCATTGTATAGCGTTGCTCTTGGGTTTGCACGTTTCACGTTCAGGCGAACAAGAAAATTTCTTTCCTTTCCAGGAGATGATGGATCGGAAAGGGTTCATCATCCAAGCACAGACTCACTCGTCGTGAGAGATTTCCAACATAATCTTACCCACAGAGACGTTGGACTCCATCAAAGCATGGGCTTCGGCAACATCTGCAACAGGGAACACTTGGTGGATGATCGGTTTAAGCTCACTGGCAGAAAACAAAGGCCAGATATCTTTTTGAATGGCGTCAGTGATAGAAACCTTCGCCTCTCGTGAGCGACTGCGTAGGGTTGAGCCAATCAACCGAATCCGCTTCAGCAACACAGTCCCCAATGAGATCTCTGCATCACGCCCGCCCAGCAAGCCGATCAAGACAAGACGGCCGTCACGACATAGAGATTTGAGGTTGTCCTCCAGGTACGACGCTCCCACAGGATCAAGAATCACATCTACACCTTTGCCGTCCGTTTCTTCTTTGACCCACTCCAGAAAGCTTCCTTGGTGACGGTCAAATACGGCATCCGCTCCAAGCACACGAAGTGCTTCCAGCTTGTTTTCACTGGCCGTCGCCAACACCCGATTGCCCTTGGCCTTGCACAACTGAATGGCTGCTGTTCCAACGCCAGAAGCACCTGCATGGACCAAAACCGTCTCTCCAGGTTGAGCCTTAGCCTCCATGAACAAGTTGAGGTAGGCTGTGTAGAACACTTCGGGGAGAGCTGCTGCTTCCAACCAGCTTAAGCCTTCGGGAACAGGCAACAGCATACGTTGATCACACACCGTGTATTGCGCATAGCCCCCACCTTCCAGCAGACAGCAAACCCGGTCCCCCACGTTCCAGTTGGAGACGTTCTCACCGACAGCGACGATCTCGCCAGCCATCTCCAAACCCATAATCTCACTGGCACCAGGAGGAGGAGGATAGAAACCACGTCGTTGCAGCAGATCCGCACGGTTGAGAGCAGACGCATGAATGCGCACAAGCACGTCACCAGGACCCGGCTCAGGGCAAGGAACCGACTCCCATGCGAGAGTTCGGTTGTCGTCATCGTGAACCACCACGGCGTGCATGGTAGAAGGCAAAGTCATTGTTTCCACTCCAACAGGAACAAGAGAAACAGAACCCACTCCTCACAAGGAAAGCGGGTTGTTTAGGGTGTGTGCAATCATCTCTCACAGAGTATCGGTTCGAAGCCAAGGACGAATGTAGCACAGAAAAAAAGGTCCTGCACGTCCCGATTGCTTTTCCCGGATCTCCGTTACAGAACAGAGACGTCGACCACAATCTTCCAGCGTGGATAACTTTTGTTGGGGAGGAGGACAGAGATCTCGACGGGAAGAGAGGAGGAAAACCAGGGAGGATTACTTGTTCTTGATTCGGCGACGAATGAAGGGCGCCAACAAGAGCAACATGGCCCACCAGGGTGCGGTGTCGGGCGCGCTTGGAGCCACGGTGCAACCAAACGCTTTGGGAGCGCCTTGTGTAGAGGCAGCCGGTTGCTCCGTTTGGGAGACAACCTTGTCGCTCGATGGTGACCAATTCACAACGCGGGCGTTGCCTTTTTCGTCCGTGACACGGATAGCCACGCTCGACTGCTTGCGCAGCTCAGGGGTCAGCTTCAACTTGGCGCCGCTCATGCTTTGCCACTCGCCGTTCACTTTGTACTCATAGACAAGCGAGTCTTTCTTGGTCACAGCGTCTTCGGCTTTGATGTTCACAACGCCATCCACAGTGTTGACTTTGACCTTGGGAGCCAGGGGGTCGAAGGTCAAACGAACCGTAACAGGCTGACCTTCCAACGTCTTGTAAGCACCTTTCACGCGAGCCCGCAGCACCACCTTGTGATTGCCCAAGAGCATCAGGAAGGGGCTACGAACACGAAGCAGTCCGCCGGGAGCAGTCTGGAAGTTCGACCAGACGCCGAAGTTCACATAGTACTGGTACTCCAGCTCTTGGCCGGCCAAGTACTGGGGCACTTCCAAGAACACTTCACCCGTGGGCTTGAGCTTGCCGTTGACAGTCTTGACCCAGCCGGGGTTCGAGGTGTGGAGACGAGCATAAGTTTGGGGCTCAGGCAACAGCGGCTTGGCACCGGAAGTCAGGGTCATTTTGAGCGCCAACCAGTCGTTACCAGCACCTTCACGGTCAATTCCGTTGATGTTCAGACCCAGGGGCACACCCAGGGCAGCACCCAATTGCTTGTTAATGTCGATGGGGAAGCTGATCTTATTGTTACCCAGTGTCGACACCAACAAGTTAACAATCACCTTCAGGACTTGCTGGATGTCGACGGTTTCGACCAAATACGCTTGGGACGAACGGGGGTTGATGACTTCCAGGGTGTCCGTATCAATCGCAACTTCCAGAGCGTTTTGAGGTGTAGCGAACATAGTGATGCCCAACTTGACGTCCACGAGCAGCTTAAAGATACGTACAAAGCGATCGTGCATCTTCACGAAGAAGGAGACACCAAAGTCACGCATATTGAGCTTCAAAGTGGAGTCGGTCTTGCCATTCACCTTCTTGCCCAAACCAAATGTGGCCGTGGGCGGCTGAAGGGGCTGAATCGCAATCATAACAGGGGCGCTGTCAGACACCAGCTTGGAGAGATTGGGCGCCAACAGCGCGAAGACCCCTGCGTTCAGTTGGAACCCACCCAGGTCACCCAAGTCGGTGGAGCGCACGTTGAGGCACAGAGCACCTGTGTGGTACGCAGCCCAAAGAGCCTTGTCCGTCGCCGCTTGGGAGAGCGCCGCGGCGAGGTGATACTGACCTGTCATTGGAGGTGTGGAGCTGGGCTTGGCTGTGGGCTCGGGTCGCTTGGGAACACAAGCGCTTGCTGGGTTGGCTTCAAAGCCAGTGTCGAAAGCGAGGTTCAAACCACCTTGGACGATACGGACAGCGTTACCCGGTTGCATCAACAAGCCCATCGGCTTGGTTTCGCCTCCACCAGGAAGACCCAAGCCGCCCAAGAGGCTATCCAAGGGAAGTTCCATCTCAACGCGCGCATCCGCGAGAAGGTCTGTGTTCTTCAGTTGGTCTGTGATGACTCGGGTCAACAGGTTGTAAATCAGGCCACGCAAGAACCCGATGTTACCAATACCATTGATCAGGCCAGTCAAGCCGTTGAGCGCCAGAGTACAAAGGGAGCTACCCAACTTGATGTTGACTGTACGGTTGATCACAGGGATGTTGACCGGAATGGTGATGTTGTTGCAACCGTTCACGTTCACTTTGAACTGGGTGTTGTTGCTGAAAGCAATACCATTGGTGGGGATTTTAAGGTTGATCTTCCCAGTCTTCGGATCCACCTCAAACTTCATCTTGATGGTTCCTGAGAGGTTGCTCAACTGCAGTTCAATGTCCTTGAGGCTGACATTGGCACCTGCGCAGATGCTGCCAGGAATGATAGAGACACTGCCTTTGTAACAGAAGCCCAGCTCCGGTTGTTGGCTGCGAACACGAATCTCAGGCACAGCAAAGTCGATCGAGATGCTCTGGTCGGTTTCGTTCAACTTGAGCTTGATCGACTGGGTTGCCAGGGCTCCACAAGCACTACTTCCTTTCAAAGCAGCGTAAAACCATGTGCTGCTTGGAGTGCTTCCCGTACACGCGGCTTTGGGGTTGAGGATCCCACCTGTTACCTTGATCCCACAGTTGCTGCCGGAAGGAGCGACTGCCTTTCCACCGCTGGTGGGGCCGTTTCCGAAGCTTTGGGTGGGGAAGGTGATCCCGCTTCCGCTGCACGAAAGAGACTGGCCGGCGTTTTTCAAAACACCTTCCAAGATCGGCTTGAGCTGCAACGAAATGAAGTCAGCACCGGCTTGAGTCAAGCGGGTGGCGACAGCATTTTGTGTGAGCTGCCCCTTAAACTTGTAGTTCGGATCGCCTCCACAAGAAGAGGCACATCCCCCGCAGCCAAAGCCAGAACCACCGCAGTTGATGGCGAAGAGGGCTACGCCCATAACTAGAAAACGCAAGTAGATGCGATTCATCCCCAAACCTCATACATCAAAGGTTGAATTTGCATACAAAAATCCAACCATAGTTCTACAACATCTCGCCTCAAAAAACAACCCACCTTCCCCTATTTACCTATTCCCCCTTTTCCTCTTTGTATCACAGAAGACCGAGATACCCGCATGTTTTTTACGCTCCGTGAAAGACGTTCACGTTCTGAACGAGGAACAAAAAGGGAACTGCGCCTTTAACATACACAGTAATAAGAACAAGACTCGATAGATGAAAGTTTCGATTTCGAGGTAGAGATCTTGAAAGATCAAAAGAAAAGTAGGGATGAGGAGCAGATGGTATCCAGGAAAAAGCTAGGAGAAGAGTAGAAAGGGAAACGAGGGGGCTTAGGATTCAAGGAACTCTTTGATAGCCGGGGTGATGAGGTCTGTCTCGACGAGGAAGGCATCGTGGCCAATGCGGCTGGAGATCTCCACCCAATGACTTCGACCACCGTTGCGAAGGATGGACTCGTGGATGTCATATTGTTCATCCACAGTGATAAGGTTGTCTTCTTTCACACCAATCGTAAGGGCCTCAGCCTGGATCTGGGAGAACGCCTCGTCGCGTGAAGCAAAGCCTCGTCCAACGTCGTGGAGATCCATCGACATCGACATGTAAAGATACGAGTTGGGATCGAAGTGAACCACCACCTTGTTGCCCTGGTGGTTGAGATACGACTGTACATCAAAGACGATCTCATCCAGGCCCGGTGCTCGCAATGGATCCTGATCAAAGCGCTCGTTGAACTCTTCCCGAGAACGGTAGAACAAGGTTCCAATCTCACGGGCCAGACGCAAACCAGCGATAGGCAATACGCGCCCATAGTTGCCTTCGTTGTAAGCAGGGTCGAACATAATCGCACGACGACCCAAGTGACGCACTGCCGCAGTGTAAGGCCTAGTATGAGCGGTTCCAGAGATGTTAATGAAGCGCTTCAAGCGTTGTGGATGACGGATCGCAAACTCAAGAACTTGCATGGCACCCATCGAACCGCCAACCACAGCGTGGACTTGATCGATCTCCAGATGATCCAAGACACGCGCGTGACCTTCCATGATGTCTCGAATGGTCACCACAGGAAACTTGGTCGCGTAAGGCAGCTCCGTTTGTGGATTGATCGAGGCTGGCCCTGTCGTTCCATAACAACTTCCCAACAAAGAAGCACACACCACAAAGTACTTGTCGGTGTCGATCGCTAGACCGGGTCCAACAATAGACTCCCACCACCCCCGACTCGGATTGGCCTCCGTCGAACGGACGTGGCTGTTGGCCGAGAACGCAGGGCATAGCAACACAACATTGTCTTTGGCTTCCGAGAGAGTCCCAAACGTTTCATAGGCAATCTGCATCTCTGACAAACTGCCGCCGTACACCAAGGAAATCGGTCCATCAAGGTAGAAGACTTCCGCACCTGGGAGAACAGGATTTGCCTCTTTCATCGGTTCCGCAAATATGTTTTGTTTCAAAAGTTGTGGGATACCACTCATCGTACATACCTACCGGCCACATCTCGGCCGCTTGAATGATCAATGTCGTTCTCTGCTGCCATCTCTTTTGTGTCGATCACTCACACAAAACTCTTCCATCACACAACATACATCAACGAATCAGAAAAACAAGCCGTTATTGTCCACCCAAACGAAACAATCAAAAAAAGTATTTTGAAACCGAATCTATGGGGCTGGAAAAAATCTTTGCCTAAAGACGAAGATTGTTTCCTTTTAGCGAACGTAACAATCTGAAAACCACTCCCCTCATGAAAAACTTCCCGTTCTTTGAGAAAAAGAACAGGACAATCCTTGATATTTAGCCTAGGCTAA
>SBHC01000031.1 GCA_006226375.1 Deltaproteobacteria bacterium
GGAGTTGCAACTCCAACGTTAGAACGGCGGACCGAAGATCATCGTCCTGGGTGATAAGCTTTTCGATCTTCTGGCAAGCGTTGATCACAGTGGAATGATCCTTGCCGCCAAACTTATCTCCGATCTCGGGATACGAGAGCTTCGCCAGCTTGCGGCAAAGATACATCGCGACTTGTCGAGGGATCAAGACTTGTTTGTGGCGTTTGCTTCCCACCAGTTCGTTCAACTCGATATCGAAGTGGTCGGCCACACATTTCTGGATCAACTCTACAGTGGCGAGGCTGTGTTGAGCAGTGTTGGGGAGGAGATCGCGGAGCACCTCACGGGCCATGTCGAGAGAGATCTCACGTCCTGACAGCCGGGTGCTGGCGCTGAGTCGGACGAGGCTGCCTTCCAACTCTCGGATGTTGGACTGGATCGAAGACGCCAGGAACAACACCACATCGTTGGGGAGGTAGATCCCGTCTTGTTGGGCCTTTTTGGTCAAGATCGCCATCCGGGTTTCCAGCTCAGGTTCCTGGATGTCGGCGATCAAACCCCACTGGAATCGGGTCCGCAAGCGCTCTTCCAACGCCGGGATCTCCTGGGGGTATTTGTCCGATGTCACGACGATATGCTTGTTGGAGCTGTGCAAGAAGTTGAACGTGTGGAAGAACTCTTCCTGGGTCATCTTCTTTCCAGCGATGAACTGGATATCATCGATCAGCAGAATGTCACATTGATCCCGGTACCTGGCGCGAAATTGAGCGATCTTATCAAACCGGACAGCGGTGATAAGTTCGTTCATGAACTGCTCGGCCGACAGGTACATGACCCGGATTCCAGGGTGGAGTCGGATGGCTTCCCAACCGATCGCCTGCATCAAGTGGGTTTTCCCCAGCCCAACACCCCCATAAATAAAGAGGGGGTTGTAGTTTTTGGCCGGGTCGGAGGCCACCGCCATGCTGGCTGCGTGAGCCAACTGGTTGGAGGGTCCAACGACGAAGCTGCTGAATGTATAGCGATCGTCCAGCTGCAGGGGAACGGAGGCTGCGGCGGGCGTGATCTCCGGCTCCTCCGGTTGGCTCTTGCTCTGGATGCGAACCGGCTCAACCTCGTCGAGGTTGGTATCTTTTTGGCAGAGAATATCGATCTCAAGTTCATTGCCGCCGAGCGCGCGGGCTGCGTCTTCGACTTGGCGGAAGTGGTGGCTGATGAACAGCTCGTGAAAGTATTGGTCAGGAACGTAAAGAGTAAGGCGATTGCCCTCCAGTGTGGCTTCTACGGGCTCGATCCAGGTCTCAAAGTTTTGTGGACTCATTTGCTGGAACAGATGTTCCCGGAGCTTCTTCCAAATCAAAGGTGTAGTGGCGGTGTGTTCCAACATAGAAAGGCTCCCACCTTTAGGTCAAGCATTCCATTCCTCCAGCCGGCCAAAGGCCAAAGTAGCGATGCAAAGAGGAGAGAAGGAATCGGCTGTCTCCCACAGAGAAAGTGTTCGTGTGGGTGCGCGTAAGTATGCAATGTGAAAGAACAAGTCTGCTGCGTTGCAGTGGCCTGAATTGCATCTCCGAATGGCTCATCCAAACGTACTGGCTGACGCTTGTCAAGGGTCAACTTGTGACGGGTTGGAGTTCTGTCATACGATGCAGACACTTCCTGCCTTACCCATGACACCAGCAAGGGACTAGCATCAAGGCACAAAATCGGCTACAACATTACCCTCTAAAGAATCCCTTTGTGACGTTTGAGGTGTTTGATGAGTGATACAGCGCAAGTTCTTCAGATCCGCTTAGACGAATGGCCGACCCGTGGTGATATCCAAGAGTTCCTCGCTCAAACAGACTCGCACCGTAAGATAACCGAATTCCTCACCCTCGAATACGATGCCGCTGTTAGCCTTAAGGTGGGAGATCTCGATCTTCTCTCTGGCTACCCAGAGGCGTTCTTTCTGCCTGTTCATGCCTTTGTGCGTTCGCTCTCGCGAGGTGTCAAAGAGATGGACGAAAACGGCGAAGCCACCCTCCCGATTTACCTTCAACAGTACGAAGTGGAAGAAGGCAATCCTGCCCACAAAATAACCTTGCAGCGCGACGATGATAAAGTCCGCATTGGGTTTGAATGGGGTGGAGAGAGCGATCCTCCCGACTTCCTCTCTTTTGACAACTTGGTGGTGAACCGGGAGCAGTTCCGGTCCACCGTTATCGACTTCATTGACCTGTACGCCCGCAAAATTATGATGTTGTTGAGCATGCGAGCGGACTGGTCTGGTGAAGAGATCTCCTCTTTGTTCGAAGAGTTCTGAGGGACGTTGTTCCTTCGTCCCTGAGTCTGACCCTTGCCTCCTCACCTTCGTAGGGTGTAAGCCTGTGGATACAAATCGCGCGTGCCAAACGAGCGCTTGACTCCAAATGGCTCGTTGTATCTACGCTTTCTTCTTCTCCTTTCCCTGTTAGGAGGATCCCTTGCGTCAACAACGTTTCCCTCGACCCCGCCTTCGGTGGTGGATGCTGCTGCTGTGGATCCTTTGTGCACCTTTGGGTGGCTTTGGAGAACGCAGCACACACGCCGCGTCGGACAACTCCAGCACCCCAACGGTTTTAATCACAGGGGTGTACTTCGACGGCTTTCTCACAGGGAATCCTGAGCCTGAAGAAGCCATCCGGCTGACCAACATGAGCCGGACGCAGTCTGTGGATGTGGGGGATTGGAAGCTCTCGGACAAGTACTTTGCGCTGAAGAAAAAGAGTCGGCGACGAAGGCGCTCTCGAAGACGACGTACCCGTCGGCGCTCCCGGAGTCGTAGGAGACGTTCCCGGCGACGAAGACGCAGCCGACGCTCTCGCCGACGCCGAACGTCTCGGAGACGGCGCAAACGACGCTCCCGTCGAAGTCGCTCTCGGAAGCGGCGCAAGCGGCGTTCCCGGCGCGGTAGCTCTCCTGGATTGAACGAGGTGGTTTTGCCTTCCGGGTTAAGCATCCCACCGGGTGGTTCCATCTGGATTACGTACAAAGCCAAGGCGTTTCGCAAAGTCTTTGGGATGAATCCGGCTGTGGAAGCAGTCAACACCGACGACTCCATTCCCGACGCGTCGCTCAAGGGAGGTTGGCCCAAGTTGTTTGCGTCCCGTGGTGTGCTCTCCCTGCACAACTCGTACGGTGAAGCTGTCGATCTTGTCTGCTATGTTCGCAACTCGGATAAGGATACGCTGGATCACAGCAACTTCCCGACGGGTTTGTGGAGCGGTCCTTCCATTATGTTAAAGGGCGCCAACCCTTACTCGTGGACAGGCCAGGTGTTGGCCCGCGACCGAAAAGCCGATGGTTCCTTCGCGCCTGACACCAACACAGCCCAAGACTGGGACAGCAGCTTTGGTGTTGCGCAACTTGGCAAAGACGAAACCCACCGGGTGGAGCGACCAGGGCAGTCGTTGTTTCAATTTCCCACCTTGCGAAACATTCGGGTGGAGATGCTGGCAACCTCCGCTCCAGAGAACAATTACGCTACGCTGACTCGGGCGTTCCGTAGAGCTCGCAGAGAGATCCTGATCAACATTTACAAGTTCACCAACTACCGGATCGCGCTTCCTTTGGTGCGCGCTGCAAGGAAGGGTGTGAAGATTACGGTGTTGATGGAAGGGGCTCCGGTGGGAGGAGTGGAAGAGCGTTCCCGTTACATCGCTCGAATGCTCGTTCGGGCGGGCGTTAAGGTGCTGTGGATGCGGGGCGTTCGCAAAAAGAAAATCTACCGTCGTTACCGGTTTAACCACGCAAAGTATGTGATCATTGACCGAACTTGGGTGATTGTCGGAAGCGAAAACTACGGCACCACAGGTCACCCGGTGGATCCTTCTCAGGGCAACCGCGGGTGGGAGATCCATGTCAAGAACAGGGCGTTGGCCGCTCAGCTCCTCAAAGTGTTTGAGCACGACACCGACACCACACGATTTCCCGACTTGGTGCCTTACAAGAACAAGAGAAACTTTAGGTGGGGTCCACCCAAGTCGAGCTTTCGGCCCAAGCGATCGATTCGCAAAGGCGTGTACGACTATCGGAAACGTCCCCTGCGGATCCGTGGCCGCGCTGACATTGAGTTGGTGCTGTCTCCAGACAACAGTCTTCATGAGAAGGGGAGCTTGATTGGCACCATTCTCAGCTGCAAGCGCGAAGTGCTCGTCACCCAGAACTCCATCCCCTTGTATTGGGGCAAAAAGAACAAGCGCTCCTTTGAGAAGACCCCCGATCTGCCTTTGATGGCTGTGATTGAGGCCGCTCGCAAAGGATGTCGTGTGCGGGTGTTGATCGATAGCGTGTGGTACCACATCAGCACTCGTGACCCTCGCGACAACGACAACGCCGTCCAAAAGATCAACGAAATTGCGCGGAAGGAGAACCTCGACCTCCAGGCCAAGCTCATCAACTTGGAGTCGGTGGGGATCTCCAAGATCCACACCAAGGGTGTCATCGTCGATCGAGAGAAGACCTTCATTGGATCGATTAACTGGTCAGAGAACAGCTTTAAGGGCAATCGAGAGGTGGGGTTGGTTGTCAAACACCCACAGGTTGCACAATATTACGCCGATCTGTTTCTGCGTGACTGGATCCGGTCCCGGCTGTTTCGTGTGAGCGTCAAAGATTTTCGTGCGCCGGTGTATGCAGAGCCCAAGGTTACTTCCAAGGTGCTGCGGATCTTTGCGATCGGCGATCCTGTCGATGTGCTGGCCGAAACCGGTGAATACTACCAGGTTCGGCTCGATAACTTTCAGGTGGGCTACATGCGAAAGGCCCAACATCTGAAGTTGTTCAACCCGTTTGAGGCACGGTTTCAGGTCGGTCGTTTGGGCGTGTTGGTCGGTCGCGTCAAGAAGATGTACAAGCGCGGCAAAACGATCAAGTTCTTCTTTGACCGGATGGATCGCAGCGGCCTACACCTAATGGTATGGCAATCGTCGCAAGCCCGATTGGAACGCAAGCTGGGTCGCTCCTTGAAGGGGGCTCTACTGGGCAAGTATGTGCAAGTGTTTGGACGTATCTCTTCATTCCGGGGGCGACCCCAAATCGTAATACGGGATCCCAATGACCTCACCATTTTGGACTAAATCGTATCGCGTGCGCACCGGGCTTGCCCTGCTTGTCGTTGGATTGGTGTTGGGAAGCCTGGCTTGTGCTCAAAACCGACAGCAAGGCGACGCTTGCTTCGGAACGTACGAGTGTACACCCGGCTTGTTTTGCGCTGGAGGTACCTGCATCGTCCCCAGTGGTCAAACACAGTGCCAGTCGAACAGCAATTGCCCTGGCTCCTTCCGTTGCCGGTTTTCCGTATGTGTCGCGCTTGACACTCTGCGAGCCTGCTCCATCTCCCAGCAAACCCAGCAATGTGGACAAGATCAAACCTGTGTGGACGGGTTCTGCTCGCTGATCGGTGAAGGGGCTTCGTGTGAAAACCAACAGTGTCGCATCGGTCTGGTCTGTGACGCGCGCTTCGTTCCACCCATCTGTCGGCGTGGAAAGTCTTGCGAATCCCCAGAAGATTGTGACGAAGGCTTCGTCTGTGAGAACAACAGTTGCGTCCGTGAAAACAGCGCCACCGAATGCAACACCACCGACGATTGTGACGAAGGCGAATTCTGCAACACCGAGACCTTTCGCTGCGAAATCCCCTGAACAGGACTGCGCTTGTAGGGTGGGGCGAACTCTACAAGCCCATAGAGGAGAGACCACAACATGAAACGCAAATCCATTCTTTGGGGTGTTACATTTTGTTTGTTGTTTGTCGGCTTTGCTGGATACGGATGGATGTCTGCAGGACAGCCCTCCCTCTCCCAACCGGCCTGGGCTGCTCCACCGTCACAGCGGTCCAAGCCACCTCTCTCTGCCTATGTGCTGCTCGCTCGTTACATGGCCGCGATCAACAAGAAGATTCAGAAAAACTGGGACATCTCCTCGGTTCCGTTGATGGAGCTGCACCGCCGCACCGCTGTGGTTCACCTGTTCATCAACGCGAAAGGTCACTTGATTAAGTTTCGGATCTCGCAATCGAGTGGTCTGAAGTCCTTTGACAACAGCATCATTCATGCCGTTCGCAAATCACACCCGTTCACCAAGCCCCCCAAGGCCATTCGGAAAATCCTGCGCAAGAATGGCTCGGAAATCACGATTCGACGGCGTGTCTTTCGGAAAAAACTGTTCCCCAATCGACCGCACTATCGTGGCACCGTGGTGGTCCCCAACTGGCGACCTCGCGTGATGGATCGTGGCGTCAAAAAGAAAAAGAAGAAGAAAAAATAGACCCTAGGAAGTGAGCACTGAGGTATGGAGGGGGGTTCTTAGCGGCGACGGCGGCCAAAGCCTCCGACTCGTCGACGGCTGCGGTAGCTGCGTCGATAGCTACGACGTCGGCTGCGATAGCGACTGCCGCTTCGGGTGCCTCGGCTGCGGTAGCGACTGCCGCTTCGGGTGCCTCGGCTGCGGTAGCGACTGCCGCTTCGGGTGCCTCGGCTGCGGTAGCGACTGCCACTTCGGGTGCCTCGGCTGCGGTAGCGACTGCCAGAGTAGCGGCTGGTGCGGCTGGTGTAGCGGCCGTTGCTTCCTCGTCGGTAGTAGGAGCCACGGTTCCAGCCCCAGGGGCGGTGGCGGCTGTAGTAGGTGCGTCGGTACACACGTCGGTATGTGGGATACGAACGGTAGTAATAGTTGTAGCGGGAGTAGAAGAGGCCTCGGCTGTAGTATCCGGGTCCCCACCAACCAAACATGGGGCGGTACCACATGCCGTACCAGATGGTGGGGTACAGGAAGAAGCCCAACAGCATGGGAGTGACCATCATCGAGGCATAGGTGTGCGCGTAAGTGGGCTGACGATAGTAGTAGCCCGAGCCGTCACGCAGTGAGTAATGCAGCTGCTTGGTGCCTTGCTGGTAGGGCTTGGTTTGTTGGAAAACAAAGATCAGCTTGTCTTCGCCATTTTGGTAACCCTGCTTTTTGTTGTCGTCCGAGTAGCCATAAATGGTGAGTAGATTGTTGGCGCGTTTGGGCTCCACACGGATGGGCTGCTTCATCAGGGTGGCGGGGTCGGCTTTCGGGTTCTGACGTCGCAACGTAGCGAAGTAGATGGCGTTCACTTCGTCTTCAAACTTCTTCATCCAGCCCTTAAAGTCTTTGGGGTTGGATGTTTTGGTTTGCCAGAGAGCGTCTTCGACAGCCTTAAGGTCGATCAGCGGTGTGCCGATGGGAACGGACTGAAACTCAGGAGCGTTGCTCTTCCCAGTCTGTTGTTGGTAGGCGACAGGGCCACGTCGGTGTGTGCGTCGTACGCCTGCTTTGAAAATGAACGAAGCCAGCACCACAAGTATGCCGATAACAAACAGTATTCCCACCAGCGAGACCCACCAGTTGGTGGATTCTTCTTCGTGGTAGTAGGGGTCTTCTTCGATGTATACTTCTTCAACGATATAATCATCGTCGCGGTAGCGACGGTTGCGATCGCGTCGGTACATGATGGTCTCCTTTGGTCGTGGGCACCTGTCTTCTTCTGAGAGAAGGAACAAACCGTTGCGCCCTTGCTTGGCTCTAACAGTGTAGGGCGTGTCGTCTTCATTTTCCTCTCCACGGGTGTACAAACCAGGGAGTCGTAACCATAATGGAAGAGGCCACCTTGATATAATGTGTTTCGTAGGAAATGCAAACCCTTGTTGCTTAAAATGCAACACCCCGCTCATTGTTTCTCAACAAGAGCTTGTGTTATGGTGCCATACCTGTTGGTTTTTTCGGGATGAATCATTGTGCTAGGATAGACGGAACCATGAAACATCTGTGGATTGTCCTCGCAGCTTGTTTGTTTGTGCTGGGAGGTCCAGAAACTTTGACCTGGGCGAAGCCTGCTGCATCATCGGCAGCGCAAGTCACGTCGTCAAGCAAACAAGCAAAATCTTCCAAAGCCAAGTCCAAGCGTACAGCGTCCAGGGGAGACGAAGAAGGTGTGGATGGCCCGCCGCCTCCACCTGCTTCGAACGAAATCCCTCCGCCCCCTCCGCCCTTGAAGTTGAAGCGAAAGAAGCGTCGCAAGTCACGAAGCCAACGCTCTCGTCGATACCGTTACAAGCGCGATGGTGCAGGGTGGAAGTCGAAACGAGAACGTTACGAAGACATGCGTCGCTGGGAAGAGCGTTACGGTGACCGTGAGTACAGACGTCGGAAACGTCGTCGTCGTGTGCGTCGTCGGAAGCGTCGATCTCGCTCCTGGTACCAGCGTTATCGTCGGAAGCGTTACCTGCGAAGGAAGCGCAATCGGGCTCGTTTTTGGTGGAGTTCAGAGTCGGGGTTGTACCTGTTCTCGTACAGCCCATCGTCCAGCAGTTCCAGCACATACGACTATCTCGGCTTGATCGCTGGGGGTCGTATCGGCATGACGTACAAGTCGTTTGTGATGTCGTTTGGCGCTGCGATGGCCTTCTCTCTTTCCGAAGGAGAGGACAGCGATGACTTCGCCAACGTCGGCGGGTACATGGGACGACTCAGCGTCTCCATGGGCTGGCTGCTCGGGCGCTACATCCTGATGGAAGGCGGACTCAGCATGGAATACCTGGGGCTTCGCCGCGGCTCATTGGAGACGTCGGCGCTTCTCTTCCCGGTGCATGTGGGTCTGACTCTTCGGTTTCCAATGGGCCGTCGTCGTCGCAGCGCTGTGGGGCTTCAGGCTCTGCTCTCGTTTGCCCACGACCCCAACACAGAAGGTTCCTACTTCAGCACCACCATCAACCTCGTCTTCCAAACCTTCTAAGAACCTTCTCTTTCTCCAACCCTTCTTTTTCTCCAGCTCTTTTCTTTCTCCAACCCAATCAATTGACTTTAGTGGTCGCTGGTCTTGAGGACCTTGGTGACTTCTTCCAGCGCGGTGCGGGCATCGCGAAGGTACATCAGCGTGTTTTCACTGGAGAAGAGTGGGTTGGCCATTCGGGAGTAACCTCCTGAGAGGCTGCGTTTGATCACCAACACGCGCTTGGCCTTGCTCACAGAAAAGACAGGCATACCAAAAATAGGGCTGTCTTTCTTGACCTTGGCGTCGGGGTTTACGATGTCGTTGGCTCCGAGCACAATGGCGAGGTCGGCCGAGGCGAATTCTTTGTCGATGACATCAAATTCATACTGCAGGTGGTGAGGGACGTGAGCTTCGGACAGCAGCAGATTGATGTGTCCTGGCATCCGACCTGCGACAGGATGGATGGCGTAATGCACCTTGCACTTGCGCGCTTGCAGCAGCTTGGTCAGGTCATGAAGGGCGTGTTGAGCCTGTGAGAGAGCCATGCCGTACCCAGGCACAACAATCACCTTCTTCGCCAGGCCGAGGATGACAGCCACTTCTTCCGCGTCTGTGCGCTGGATCGGATCGTGCCCTTGGGCCTGAATCTCCGCGATCTCCTCCGCTTGCACTCCGCCCAACAAGACTTGGAGCAACGAGCGGTCGCTGTTTCGGCACATCACAACCGTAAGGATGTAACTCGCGGAGCCGACCAGTGCTCCTCCCATCATTAACATGGGGTTGTGAAGCAAGAAGCCTGTGAGAGCAGCTGCCAAACCGGTGTAGGCGTTAAGCAAGGAGAGCACAGTGGTGAGGTCAAGGCGTGCAATGGGCAACAGCAAAAGGAATCCCATGCCCGTACAAACCAGGGCGATGGCGAACAGCAGACCACCTTGCTCCCACGGGCTGGTCGCTAGAAAGACAAGCACGTATGCAAGGAAGACACTCGCTGCAAACAATCCCAACTGAACCAGGGGAAGGCCGAGGATTCGCATGGGCTTTTTGGGAGCCCAGCTCGCACCCCTCATGCGTCCAAAGGTGAACAGTGAGCCGGCTAACGCGAACCATCCAAAGAGAAAGGCCAACGCCAGGCTGATCGCTTCTTGGGGAGTGAGCACTTCAAACAAGGATAGCTTGATCTTGCCGCCTGTCTTTTCGAGCGTCGCGGCAAACAGAGACAACGCTACAAGAGCCGAAGCTGCACCGCCCATCGCGTTAAACAGGGCGATCGCTTGAGGGGCTTTGATGGCCTTGGTGCGAAGCGCGATGATCACGCCGAGAAGTGCACCGGCTGCGCCGCCAATCATAATGAACATGGGGTTGAAGTCCTCGTGGAAGAGGAACAAATCAAACAGCGCAGCGCCCATCGCCAGAGCGGTGGCGAACATGACGAACAAGTTGCCGCGTCGTGCGGTCTTGAGCCGTGAAAGCTGCTTGACGCCAAACAGCAACATGACAAAAGCAAACAGGTAAACGGCATGAACCAAATAGGATATCGAAGATGTCATCGTGAACCCCAAAGGAGGCAGATGGAAACGTTAGAACACAGAATGATGGAAGCGAGCGCTCAACGCTGCAGGGACTGAAGCATCCGGTCTGTCAGGATCCATCCCCCAACAAGGTTGGCGACGGCGAGCCCGACAGCGACCATCCCGAAGATGGAAGATGTTGTTGTTGTTGCATAACGAGCGCTGTACAGCGCACCCATCAATGTGATCGCTGAGATGACGTTGATGCCTGAGATCATCGGAGCGTGAAGGATGGGTGGTACCTTGGACAAGAGCGCAAATCCCACAAACATCGCGAGCAACAAAATGTACAAGCCTGCGAGCAACGGCGAGAGGGTGTCTTGGGAGTGAACCGGTGCCTGTCGCTTGGAGCCTTGCAGCGTGGGTCGTGTGTTGGGAGGAACCACGCGACGTCGGACGTTCACCCGTGTCAGGGGTGGAACCTTGCGACGGAGGGAGACCGCTCGCTGAACCGAGGGCTTTCGGGTTGAGGGCAACTGCGTATTGCGCTGCTTTGTTACGCCAGGGCTTGGCGCTCGTCGTGCCGGTGTTGGCACCTGACGAGCTGGAACGTTGCGTACCGGGCGCTTGGTCTCAGGCTTTCTTGTCTGAGGCTTTCTTTGCGCGGGCTTGCTGACGTGGGGCTTGGCTGTGGTGCGCGATGGTGTCTTGGCCTTTTGTCGGGAGACCACAGGGGCGCGGTTTGTAGAAGGACTGGCTTGCGCTTTGGGTTTGGCGCGCTTCTGGGTCGGCTTGGGCTGCGATGGGCGAGGAGCTGGAGCGGCAGCTACCCTTCCTGACGCTAACATCCACAGCCCCACAAGAACAAGGCATCCAACCTGGTATGCAATCGACTTCGACATGGTGCTTCCTATGCTTTGGATGATGATTTCTTGTCACCACCAGGAGGGCGGCTGAGTTTTCCTTGCTGGGCCAACAGCTCATCTGGACTGGGTGCCGGTGTGTTTGCCTTGCTACCCGGTGGAGGAGGTGTTCCCTTCTTGGGGTCTGGCGTGGGCGTCTTCTTGGCTTCCGGCGATTGGCTTTGGCTGCTGCCACGAGGTCTGCCAAACTGTTGCGACACTCTCTTGCGTTGGGAGGGAGCCATCTTGTCGAGGGCACGTTTGTGCAAGATCTCGCCTTGGTGGGTCACCACTGCCTTTTTGGTGATGGGATCCAAGAAGTCGTAGGTTAATTCATCGTTCTTAAACAGATGACGAATCACGGCCAACACATTGTTGGCGTACATGTGGCTTGCATCACAAGCTTGTGCTCTCGCAAGGTCCACAGGAGCAAACACGGTTACGCCGTGATGCTGGGT
Source organism: Deltaproteobacteria bacterium (assembly GCA_006226375.1). Lineage (GTDB taxonomy): Bacteria > Myxococcota_C > UBA6777 > UBA6777 > UBA6777 > M3003. The sequence continues at coordinate 11,603 of SBHC01000031.1, forward strand.
GACTTGCTCGGGAACCGAAAACGGGCAGTTGCCTGCGAGGTCCACCACAACGCTGCCTTGCTTCATGGCTTGCAGCGTGGACTCTGTGAGGATGTGAGGCGAGGTCCCTCCTTCGTCCACAAAGGTTGCAATCACGATGTCCGCGTTGTTGGCGTGTTTGTGTGTGAGGGTTTGCTGGAAACGGAGACGCTCGGCGGCTCGTTCGGCTTCGGTCTTGCGCTGTTGTGCGGCTTCCGGCTCTTTGGGGACCAGCGACGTGAACGAGGCCCCCAAGCTCTCGACTTGCTGACGGATGTGACCGTGGATTCCCAATCCTTCTACCTCTGCGCCCAGGCGGCGAGCTGTTGCGACGGCTTGCACGCCTGCAATTCCCAAACCCAGCACAACGACTTTGGCCGGTTGAACGGTTCCTGCAGCGGTCATCATCAGAGGCATCATGCGAGGCAGGGTGTTCGCGGCGAGGATCATCGCCTTGTAACCCCGGATGCTGCTCTGTGAAGCGAGCGCGTCCATGCTTTGGCTCCGAGGCATGGGAGGGACTTGGTTAATGGCAAAGGATGTGACTTGCGCCGAAGCCAAACGCTGGACCATCACAATGTCTTGTGTCGGCCAGAGAAAACTGATCACCAGCGCGCCTTTCTTGAGCTGGGAGGCTTCATCCAACTCAATCTCTTTGCGGTAGGCTGGAGGGTGATACTTCAGAACAATATCGGCCATCCAGTACGCTGAGCGAGGGTCGGTGCTGATCTCGGCTCCTGCGCTTCGGTAGTCGCTGTTGGAGAACAGGGAACCCTGACCTGCATCAGCTTCGAGCACCACACGAAATCCCATCTGGGTTAGGGCGCGAACCGAAGAAGGTGTCGCGGCTACGCGTGTTTCGCCGGGCTCTGTTTCTCGTGGAACAAACACAACAGGCATAATTGCACTCACTTCCGAGGAGAGTTTGGGGTCAACGTGACACACCACATACGCCAAAACCCAACAAGAGTCCAGAGAAAGTCACAGGCATCGTGTGTAACATGCCCATAAATTCCGATGGTTATGACTTGGGTGTCGGTGCACGAAGGAAAGACTTGAGAAGACAAGGGTCAATGGCATGCAGGAAGACACCCACGCGGGATACACATGTTGGGGGAGGATGGAACATCTTGGCTTGGGAGGCAAGAAGGGAAGGGCAGGTTACTTGTTGAAGAACTCAGCGTTCACCTTGATGTAGTTGGCCCACTCGTCGGGAACTTCGCTCTCTTCAAAGATCGCGGAGACGGGGCACTCGGGCTCACAAGCGCCGCAATCGATGCACTCGTCGGGCTCGATGTAAAGCTGGACGCCAGTCAGATCGTCCATTCCTTTGATCTCTTCGCCGCGTTCTTGGCCATTGTGATACTCGGGGCCGTGGATGCAGTCTACAGGGCATACTTCAACACAGGCTGTATCGCAAACTCCCACACACGGTTCGGCTATGATGTAAGCCATTCCTAATACTCCTCACATGAATACTAACGCAGATTTGCGGATAACGTAGAGAGAAAGGTCCGATGGGGACCCAGTCAGCCGTCACAACATACCCCGATAGAAAGTTCTCTGTCAAGCCATCTGCTGCCCTTGTTTGCTGCAGGTTCAGGACTTGTTGCTCTTCCCAAAACGAACCCGATCACGATTGGTAGATCTTGATGTTGTCTTGTTCTCTTTGCTCCGGGATTTGCCGGGGCCTGGGTTGCTCTTGCAACAGACGAAACAACCTTGCCTTGCGAATCATTCCGCGGTGTTTTATGTTGGGTGCATAGGTTGCAGTCATTCTACGAATCCCAAGACATGGCAACGTTCAAACAGGAGGGATTTTGACGTACGTGCCGATCTCATCATGCCGGATGAGCCCATTTGAGTTTGAGCAACGTCTTCATGCGTTTGATGAGGCTGTGGAGTCCACGGAAGGGATCTCTACGTTCTGTTCCGGCAGTGATTGGATTCTCGCAGCCAACGACACTCTCCACTCTGCACGCTCCATGCACCTTTGGGAGCGTGATGATCATTGGATGGCGTGTGCCATGGGAGAGCTAACCCCGTTCACTCGCGTGCTGCAGCCTCTCGAAATGACTTGGGCGTTCGGCTGTCCTTTGGTGGGCTCCGATGTGTCGTCCCGGATCTCTCTTTTGCTCGACGTGATGCGCGAACCCAACCTGTTTTGGCAGGTGGTGATGCTCACGGGAGTTCCCGAAGATTCGGTGTTTTGGAGAGAGTTGCAGCAACGCCTCAGCGGCTACTACAGCTACGAAGTGTTTGAAGGCGCACACTGCATCCAGAGCGAGATCCACGACGGACCCGATGACTTCCTCCAACGTCGCAGCTCCAAGTTTCGAGCGAATCTACGACGCAGTGATCGACAGGCTGTTTCGCAAGGCATGGAGTACGATTGGGTCACCGACTTCTCCGACCCCTACCGACTGTTCGAACGAATGATGTCGGTCGAGCGCAACTCGTGGAAGTACAACACAGGACGTAGCATCTTTTTGATTGGCCGATACCGGGCGTTTTACGAGGCTTTGCTCCATCGCTTGGCTGCCAACGGCCGACTCCGCTTGTTGTTTGCTCGATGGGACGGCCAAGATGTTGGTTATGTGTACGGCGGTGTCTTGAACAACGTCTACCGTGGCTTCCAACTGAGCTACGACGACAACTTCTCGTCTTTGAGCCTGGGGCACTTGGTCCAGTGGCAAATGATCCAAAAGCTGACCGAAGAAGGCGTCGAACTCTATGACCTTGGAATGGTCATGGATTACAAAAAACGTTGGGCTGATCGGACTCTTCGGTTGCTTAATGTGGTGATCTTCTCGTCGTACACCTGAGCCTCTCTTCACCTTTCTTTCGTTTCACCGTTCTTCAACACTTGGGTTGGGGAAGAAGGATTATGTTTCCTTGGTTTGTTGTTGCACGGTCCAAGAACAACGCCCAAAAAGCAACCGCTT
>SBHC01000064.1 GCA_006226375.1 Deltaproteobacteria bacterium
GAAATGCAACTCGTGACCCAAATGCTCCAGATGGTCTCCAAGATCATGCAGAACCAGCACAACGTGGCCATGGCTATCGTCAACAACATGCCCACCCGCTAATTCCTGCACACACTTTCTTTTATCCTTGTCCGAAGACCTCTGCTTTTTGCAGGGGTCTTCTTTTTTAAGCTTAAGGAGAGGCGAAGCTCTAAGCCACCCACCCAATCCCCACGTTCCCAACCTTGGATTGCCTCCACGATCAACCGATTCACAAGCTCCCACGGCCCAGACCACTGAACATTTTTTCAAAACATGAAGACAACGGGCGCCTGCTTATCGCCTGAACTTGCGATGGATAGGGGAATTCCATCCATTGTCTCTTTTCTGCAAAAGACTTGCGAAAAAATGAGAAATGATTAAGCTGGGGTGTGCCGATGTTCAGACTGAACATTTACACAGAGAACAGATTCACAGTTCTCCGTGGAGAGTGATTTTCTGGTATGTGAGCAATGAGTTCCAGAGAAACCCATTCACGTTCAGTCGTTCCATTGTTGACTTGCTCAAACGTATTGGAATGATTTTGCATGTTACTGCACCTTCGCATCCGCAATGTTGCCATCATTGAAGAAAGCGCCTTTGATCTGGGAGAAGGATTCCATGTTTTCACTGGGGAGACAGGAGCCGGTAAGTCGATCTTGATCGACTCCCTCTTGTTGGCCTTGGGAGAGCGGGCTTCGGCCGACCTTCTGCGAACAGGAACACCCGAAGCCGAGATCAGCGCCCTGTTTAGCATCACAGGCATGCCTCACCTCGAAGCCCACTTTTCCCAGGCAGGCATTCCTGTCGAAGATGGAGAGCTTCTTCTGCGTCGGGTGATCAGCGCCAACGGACGTTCGCGAGCGTACATCAACGATCGCCCCGTCACAGCCAAGTTCCTCCGCGAGAGTGGACAACAACTCGTGGAGATCAGCGGTCAACACGAGCAACAACACTTGATGCAACCCCGGTACCACCTGGATCAGCTCGACAGCTACGGTAACCTGTGGGAGCATCGAAAAAAACTTCAAGCTCAATACAGCAACGTCCAACAAATTCGTCGCCAACTGAACGAATTGGGAGGAGATGCTCAGCGCCGTCAGATGCGTCGGGATTACCTCCTGTATCAGATCGAAGAATTGGACAACGTCGACCTTGATCTCAACGAAGATGATCTTGCCCACCGACGTCGCTACCTGATGCAGCTGGAACAGATGATGGAAGCCAGCCAGAACGCAGAAGCAACCCTGTACTCCGGCCAACACTCTACGATGGAACAGATCGGTCGAGTGCAACAACGCTTGTCCGGCTGGCAAGAACTCTCTGAAGAGCTGTCCTCTGTGTTAACAGGCCTGGCTGAGGCGGAAGCGTTGCTGGATGATGCCGCACGTACCTTGCGAGGCTTCGTCTCCTCTACGGATACGGACCCCCATGAACTAGAAGAGCTTGAAGAACAGCTCTCTTTGCTCCGCGATCTCAAGCGCAAACACATGGCGCAATCGGTGGTAGGGCTGGCGGAACGACTCCAAGAATACCAACAGGAGTTGGACGAGTTGAACCAACGCGAAGCCCAAATGCAAGAGTTGGAAGCTTCCTACGATGATGAGATCGAAACGCTTCTGGATCTGGCAGAATCCCTGAGCCAAAAACGCCAAAATGTAGCGTGCAACTTGGCCAAAGAAGTGGAAGCAGAGCTTGCCTCCCTGGGGATGAAGAAGGCCACATTTGTTGTCCAGTGGCAGCACTCCAACCCTGATGCTGTTCGTGAAGAAGAAGAGGTGTATGACGAAGGGGACGAGCATGAAATGGAGGCGATGCCAGTCGTTGGCGTCGAAGAACCTGACGCCTGGGAAGACTCCACTCCCTTGCCTGGTCCTACTGGTTTTGATGAAATTCAATTTCTGCTGTCCAGCAACCCTGGAGAAGAACCGAAGCCCCTTCACCGCATCGCCAGTGGCGGTGAGCTGAGCCGTATCATGTTGGCCCTTAAGCAGGTGGTCAACGAAAACGAGCCCGTCCCGACTTGTGTGTTCGACGAAGTCGACGCTGGCGTGGGTGGCTCCACCGGCTTAACGATTGGCCAAAAGATTCACGGCATCGGACGCAAGCGACAGGTCATCTGCATCACACACCTTGCGCAGATCGCGAGCCTGGCGGACCGTCATTACTTGATTCAGAAGCAAGAAGAAGACGGACGAACTCACTCCCGAATCCGACCACTCTCCGCCAAAGAACGAGAGAAAGAAGTCGCTCGAATGCTCGGCGGAATCGCTTCGGAACAAAGCTTGGCACACGCCCGAGAGCTTCTCGAAGCGTCACATGAAGAGCCGAGCAAGACCAAAGCATCCAACGCCAAACACAAATCCAAGCCGTCGCGAAAAAAACAATCACAACCCAAAAGCAGCACGTCCCGAACCCGGCGCACCCGTAAGTCGCAAGGCAACAACGTAAGCCTGATGGCTTCTCCCTGACAGCCAGACCCTCTCCACTCCACTCTCCCTTCGTCCTTCAACGTTCGCCCCCGCACCTTTCCTTTCTCTTTGATTCAAAAGCACTTGCAGCGAATCCTCTCCTCGCTACGGTCTTTTTGCGCAACCCATTTCACGGATCAACCGATAGTAGACCTTGGAGAAGTTTATCTCCTCTCGTGTAACCTTCTTGATTCGAATGTGTAACAAGAAAGAGGGTTGCAAGCGCAAGAGAAAAACCTCTATAAGAGACGAACTGGGGTCCTTGAAGAGCTGACACAATCTTTCCAAATCCAGCTCACAACATAGATAAAACAGGCGGGCAAGCATGAAACGATTCCTCTCCATTCTCCTAGGTGTATGGTTGAGCCTTCTTTGTGTGGGCATGGTTCAGACGGCAGAGGCAGCTTGCGAAAAGTCGTATGTCTATCTGCTTCTGGACACATCTGGAAGTATGAAAGGCACCAAGCACACACAAGTTCGTGCAGCGATCAAGCAGTTGGTCACTCAATTCAACAGCAAGCTTGTGTTTGGTCTGGCCACCTTTGGAAGTACGTATCGTCAGCGAGTTCCCATCTCATCCTTGGGAGCCGCCACCATCAACTCGACGGTGGATAGTTACGCATCAAACGAGAACTACACCCGCATGGGGCAGGCGATTTACGAATCGGGCTTGTACCTCAGCGCGCTCAAACTCTTGGAACCCCAGGCCACCAAAAACCGCCCGTACTATCTTGTGTTGATTACCGATGGTTATCCCACCAGTGATCCCAAAGATGCGCAAACCGAAGCAAAGAAGCTCTGGACAATCAGCGGTATCAAAACCTTTGTCATCGGAATTCAGTTCAACGCAGGCCTGTTGAACACCATCGCCAGCGAAGGCCAAACCGGAAGCGCTTACAACGCAACCAACCAAAGCTCCATCACAAGCGCCTTCAACGCGATCGCGAACACAGCCACCGCAGAAGTTTGCGACGGCCTCGACAACGACTGTGATGGCCAAGTGGATGAGAACTGGCCCAACAAAGGCAAATCTTGCTCCTCGGGAGTAGGCGCCTGCGCTGGCCAGGGTTCGTATGTTTGTACCCCCGACAAAAAGAACGTGGTTTGTACCGCAAAAGGTGGCTCGGCCAAAGCCGAAACATGCAACAACATCGACGACGACTGCGACGGCCAAACCGACGAGAACCTCAAGCGAAACTGCAGCACAGCCTGTGGAAGCGGGACGGAAACATGCTCCAGAGGCAAATGGATCAATTGCACAGCCACTCAACCCCAAAAAGAGCTCTGTGACGGCAAAGACAACGACTGCGATGGAAAAGTCGACGAAGACTTCCCGCAGAAAGGTCGAAGCTGTTCAGCCGGGCAAGGATTGTGTCAACGCTCCGGCGTTTGGCAGTGTAGCTCCAACAAACAAAGCGTCACCTGCAACGCCCAAGCTGGCTCCCCTCAGACAGAGATCTGCGACGGCAAAGACAACGACTGCGACGGCCAAGTCGACGAAGACTGGCCCAACAAAGGCAAATCTTGTTCTGCAGGTTCAGGTTCTTGCGCACAGCAAGGCAAGTATGTCTGCACACCCAACGGCAACGGAACACAATGTTCGGCACCTGGCGGAAACCCCAGCCCAGAAGTCTGCGACGGCCGAGACAACGACTGCAACGGGACACCCGATGACAACCTCGTCCGCACCTGCCAGACCGCCTGTGGCTCCGGGATTGAGACGTGTCAAGCTGGTCAGTGGGTCAACTGCACCGCCCGCCAGCCCTCCAAAGAACAGTGCAACGGCCAAGACGACGATTGCGACGGAAAAGTTGACGAAGACCTGAACCGAGTTTGTGAAACCAAATGCGGGAAAGGCAAAGAGATCTGTGTTCGCGCACGTTGGGACTTCTGCGACGCGCCCAAACCCGAAGCCGAGATCTGCGACGGCAAAGACAACGACTGCAACGGCAAAGTGGATGACATGCTGCCCAAGCCTTGCAACGGCGCCTGCGGCAGTGGAGAAGCCGTTTGTACCAACGGTCAGTGGAGCGGTTGTTCTGGACCCCAACCCGAAGCCGAGATCTGCGATGGCAAAGACAACGACTGTGACGGCCAGATCGACAACGGCGTCACCCGAAGCTGCAAAACAGACTGTGGCGGTGGCATTGAAGTTTGCAGTAGCGGACAGTGGAGCGCCTGCAACGCGCCGCTGCCCCAACCGGAGATCTGCAACGGGAAAGACGACAACTGCGATGGAACACCGGACGAAAACGCGATCTGCCCAGAGGGTCTGACTTGTAGTGAAGGACAATGTGTACGTGGTTGCCGCAACGGCGAATGCCAGCAGGGCTTCAAGTGCGTCAAAGGCCTTTGCGTCGGCGACACCTGCTCCCAGATGAACTGTCCACAAGGCCAAAGCTGCCTGGGCGGACGCTGCCTCGACCTCTGCACCCTGGTCACCTGTGACAGCGGGCTGGTTTGCTCCAACGGCCAATGTGTCCGCAACGACTGCTACTTCAAAGGCTGCCCAACTGGAAAACGCTGTGTCCAAGGACTCTGCGAAGATGACCCCTGCAAAGGAGTGTCTTGCCAAAGCAATGAATTCTGCAAAGAGGGCAAGTGCATTCCCTCCTGCGCCAAAGTCCAGTGCAGCAACACCGAAACATGTGTTGATGGGCAATGCCAGGCCGACCCAACCAAAAGCGGACCGTGCAGCTCTGTGCAGTGCCCCAAAGGTCAGGTCTGTGACAATGGCTCCTGCGTGGGCGACCCCTGCGCAACGTTGTCATGTGCCAAAGGACGCACCTGTGTGAACGGTCAATGTGTCCACAATCCTTGCACCAACATCCAATGCCCGACCGATCAAGCGTGCATCAACGGTCAGTGTGTGAAGAAACCTGACACACCCCAACCTGGAGAAAACACAACCGGACCGGAGCCCACCGACGGACCCGAACCTGTTGTCGTGTTGGAGAGCATGGACTCCGATGGCGGAACAGCCGATCGCACAGGCGGTAACCCCAACCAGTCTGACGATCCAGGAGGCAAGCGCCGCTACCCAGGATGTGGCTGCTCCACGGAGCAAGGCGGCGTTCCCTTTGTACCTGTCGTTCTTGGCCTGCTCCTCTTCGCCTTCGTTCTTCGACGACGCTTCTAGTGCCCCCTCGGTCCTGAATGTCCTGCGCTCCATTTTCCCAACACCAAGCTCAATCCATCGAGGCTCACATGAACCCATTGGACCACCACATCATCAGCCAACGGTATTTCTTTCCTCGGCAAGGCTCACTCCCGGAAACCTATTGGGTGACCAGCGGAGAAGCTCAGCTTGCCTGTTACCGACGCCACGTAGACGACAACGCGCTCACCTTTGTCCACTTCCATGGAAACGGTGAGTTGGTGTCGGATTACCTCCCTGACTTTGCAGACCTCATTCAAGATCAGCCGCTGAATCTGTGTTTTGTGGAGTACCGAGGCTACGGAGAGTCCACAGGGGTACCTCAGTTAGCGGCCATGATGGACGACACACAAGCTGTGTTTGAAGCCTTGAACCTGCCCGCCTCACAGTTGGTTGTCTACGGTCGCTCGATCGGCTCCATTTACGCCATTGAGTTTGCTCGTCGCTACCCAAACATTGCCGGGCTGATCTTGGAGAGCGGGATTGCCGACCCGCTTGAGCGTGTCCTGCTTCGAGTCAGTCCTGAAGAACTGGGGGTAACAGCCCAAGCCCTTCAGCAAGCGGCCTCAGAAACCCTCAACCACCAAGCCAAGCTGGCCTCCTATTCCAATCCCTTGCTTGTGTTACACACCCAGTATGATGGGCTGGTGGATGTCTCCCATGCCGAACGAAACCACGCCTGGGCAGCAAGCGACGACAAGACACTCCATGTCTTTGAGCATGGAGACCACAACAGCATCCACCATGTAAACTGGCCCCAATACTCTCGCCAGCTTCACAACTTCTTCCGCAAGCTTGCCTCCTGACTCTCTGCACCCTCTCCACCCCACCCAAAAGCCGTGCCCAACAGATGGCCTCCCCTGAATCCATTCGATTGATCTGAATCAATTGAAACAGGGAGAGAGATCAACCCGCTTCTGCGCTGGAGCCGTTATCCTTTCCTTGTCACGTAGAGAACCCATCAACAGGAAAGGGTCCACCCATGCTCTCCATTAAGAATATCCTGGTCCCCACTGACTTTTCAGAAGGCTCCATGCATGCCATTCGCTACGCACGAGAGTTTGCCCAAAAGTTTGACGCCAAGCTGTGCTTGTTCCACGTCCTGGAAATGCCTCCAGGCCTGACTCCAGGGGCCATGATTCATCCAGACCCCGATGGACGTGTCCTCACCTTGCAAGAATATTTGCAAGAGTTGTCCACGGAAAAGTTCACACAGCTGCAAAAGTACTTGGAAGAGAATGGAGTGCAGTCCAACTACCGCGTGGCCGAAGGTCCTCCCCATGAAGCCATTGTGAAGGCCGCAGAACATGATGACGTGGACATGATCGTCATGGGAACCCATGGACGCACAGGCCTCAAGCACTTCTTCATGGGCAGCACAGCAGAGCGAGTTGTTCGTTACGCTCCCTGTCCAGTCACAGTGGTCCGCATCGATGAAGACGACAAACTCACCGAAGAACAGCTCCTACTCCTCGTAGAAGCCGAAGCTTAAGCGTTTCTTCCTTTCCTGCAACTTCATGTCCTGACAAAACCCGCTTTCCTATTTTTCCCACAGACAGACAATAAACCTGAGAGAACGCTTGGTTTTTTTGCAAAAAACAAGTATGCTCGAGGGGAAAGATCAAGCGTAGAGAACCATCGCTTAAATTTGTTTGTGCTGGAGGAAAAATACATGTCTAGTCGTCTATCCTTGCCCCTTCGCCATTCGATGTGGAGACAATGGGCACCTATTTTGTTGATGCTTTTTGCTATCTTTGCTGTCGTTGGAATGGAAGGTTGTGGAGGCGAGATCGCCGTTTCCATTCCTGGATGTGAAGATTGTCCCGATCGATGCTTGCAAGCAGACGGTCGGGGTAGCTGCGTAACCTGCTTGAAAGACGAGCACTGCCAAAACGAGAACAGTCCCACACGAAAATGCACAACAGACAACAAGTGCATCTGTGGAACAGACAAAGACTGTCCCGAAGGCAAGAGCCGCTGCAAAGGTGACAGCGGCTGCGTGGAGTGCACCGACAACAAAGATTGTACAGGCGACAACAAATTCTGTGCATTTAACACCTGCGTAGCCTGTGAACCCCGCTCTACAGAAGCTTGTGAGCCCAAAGACATCACAGCCTGCAAGAAAGGTACGCGGACCTGCTCCGGCGGCGGTATCTGGAACCAGTGTGAAGGCTGGTTGGCCTGCAAGTCAGGCGAGAAATGTGTGGAAGAAAAGTGTGTACCGGACTGTCCAGAGCCTCCACCTTGTACAGAAGAGGGCAAGGTTTGTAGCACGGACGCAGAGACCGTCCCCGGCAAGTACAAAGAGTGCAAGAAAAACGACAAAGGCTGCTTCGAGCTAGGCCAGGAAGAAAGTTGCGGCAACCGCGAATATTGCGCGAAGAAAGCCTGTATTAACTTTGAATGTCCCACACCAGAATGCGCTCTCGGTGACACCAAATGTGTCGACGCCGACAACATGCTCGTTTGCGAAAAAACCGAGCTGGGTTGCCTCAAGTGGGGCAAGCCCAAAGCCTGTGAGAAAGACGAACGTTGCCGTCTCAGCACCAAACGCTGCACCGTTTGTGAACCCAAGGACAAGCAGAACTGTTACAGCGGCACGGACGAAACCAAGAACAAAGGGGTTTGCCGGGCTGGAGAACAAGTTTGTGACGATGACGGCAGCAAATGGGGCGACTGCAAGGGAGAGGTCATTCCAAGTACAGAGCAATGCAACGGGCTCGACGACGACTGCGATGGCCAAATTGACAACGGCCTCACCCCCAAGCCTTGTAAGATCCAAACAGGTTCTTGTGCGACCGCTGTCCAGCAATGTGACGGCGCCAAAGGCTGGCAAGCGTGTACCAAAGAAGACTACCGCAAGGCCTTTAAGGAATACGAAGAGACTGAAACCCTTTGCGACGGCAAAGACAACGATTGTGATGGCCAGATCGACAACGGTTTGAAGCCCCCCCCTTGCGACAAAAGTGAAGGTACCTGCAAGGGCGCTGTAAAGACTTGCGACGGGGCCAATGGCTGGAAAGCTTGCGATGACGCTCTGTACAAGAAGAACAACCCCAGCTACGAAGCCAAAGAGACCCTTTGTGACGGCAAAGACAACGACTGCAATGGAAAAGTCGACGAAGCCTTTGCGACCTTGGGTCAGAATTGTTCCGATGGAAAGGGAGCCTGTAAGAAAGAAGGCAAGATCGAGTGCAAGCAGGATGGCTCAGGTGTTCAATGCAGCGTGACCGCTGGCCAAGCCACCACTGAAACCTGCAACGGCATCGACGATGACTGCAACGGCTCTATCGATGACGGCCTCACAGCACCCAAATGTGCGAACACCACAGGACCTTGCTCCTCGGCTGTCAAGCGTTGCGATGGTAAGAACGGCTGGCAAACCTGTACCACCGCTGACTACCAAAAAGCCTTCAAAGAGTACGAAACCAAAGAAACCCTCTGCGATGGCAAGGACAACGACTGCGATGGCCGAATTGATAACGGTCTGACGGCCCCGAAATGCCAAAAGCAACTGGGTGTTTGCGCTGGCGCAACCAAAGCCTGTGGCGGCTCCAAAGGCTGGCTGACTTGCGATACAGCTCGCTACACTGCAAACAACTCCTTGTACCAAACCGTGGAGAGCAAGTGCGACGGCAAAGACAACGACTGCGATGGCTCTTCTGATGAGATCTTCACGACTCTTGGTCAAAGTTGCACGGTCGGCAAAGGAATCTGCCTCAACTCCGGAACGATTATCTGCAAGCAAGACGCTTCAGGAACGCAGTGCAGCGCCAACCCCAAACCCAGCTCCACAGAGATCTGCAACGGGAAAGACGACGACTGTGATGGCAGCGTTGACGAAGGCACCAATCGCAACTGCTACACAGGCTCCACTGGATGTACACGCAACTCCAACGGAACATACAGTTGTAGAGGAGCCTGTAAGTCAGGCATCCAAACCTGCTCTGGAGGCCGCTACGGAAGTTGTAGCGGACAGGTAACCAACACCTCCGAACGATGCAACGGCAAAGATGATGACTGTGATGGAAGCACCGACGAGAACTGGAGCTTGGGTGGCACTTGCTACGTAGGCACTGGGTACTGCCGACGCTCCGGAAGATACGTCTGCAAAGGCGATGGTTCAGGACGAGAATGCAGCGCTTCGCCCGGCTCTCCCCGCTCCGAAAGTTGTAACGGCGTCGACGACGACTGTGACGGCGGCGTCGACGAAGGGGCAAGCTGCTCCCGAGGCTATGAGTGTCGCTCGGGCTCTTGCCAAAGATGCTCACAACCAGGAGACACCGTCCTCTTTGTCTCTTGTAGCCTGAGCTGTCGTTGCGGATACTCCTGCAAGTACCTGGATTGTTGGACTCCTCCCATCGGTCCACGTGTCTGCGCCAAGATCGGCTGCCGCTAATCCTCTCCCGGTCCTTTCCCGCTCCTTACCTTTTTTTCTTCCCTTTGCATCGATCCCATTTTTCCTGCGTCTAACCAACCGCAGCCTTTTGTTCGGCTATTTTTGGCTTCGCTCCCTTTGAAGCAGGAACGCCAAGAGTTCATTCTTTTGCCGTTCCACAACGAGGTAGAGCGAACAATCCGAAAGAGTCCAAGACTTGACTTTGCTCTTCCAGTCCTGGACTCTTGAGAAACAAAGGCGTGCAAAACTTGTGCTTTGCAAGCACGTTGATACGAATGCAAGAATCGAGAACCAAACCAAATATGTTTTCTCGGAAGGAGTTCCTCATGACATACAGGTACAGCCTTTGGGTTGGACTCGCAGCAATGGTGATAGGCTCATTGGGTCTGTCATCCACTGCAGATGCGCGTCGTCAGCACCCCCGCTGTGACACTCTCGCCCGCAAGGTCAAGCGGTGGGGCATCCAACACCGCAAGTTCAAGCAAATGACCAAAGAGTGCAATCGCACTCGACAGTTTTGGCGCAAGCGCTGCCTACAATCTCGCAAGGCCCTCATCAAGTTTCGTCACCGCTTTCAGAAAGCCCGCAACCAGTACAACATGTGGGGCTGTAGCTTTGACTGGAAGCGCTGGCGACATTCGCGTTTCTATGAGCGCAACCGCAACAAGTTCAAGCGACGCAACCGGAGTCAACGACGAAAACGACGTCGCAAAGCTCGCAAGCAAGGATTCCGTAGCCCTCGCTGTAAGGCTCTCAGAGGACGGTTGCAACGCCTACGTCGCTTCCGAAACAAACGGTACAAAGCGTACAAGAAGTGCAAGGAGTACTACTACAGCGTTCCCAAGCGATGTCGAAAGCTCCGTCGCCGCGTGAACAAGTGGTTCCGAAGCCACAACCTGGCTCGGAACAGTTACAGGATGTGGGGCTGTCGCTTCTCCTGGAGATTCATGAAAAGCCCCTTTGGTGACACCCCCTGGAACTAAGCCCAACCCCAACCTTCACCGACCTTCCCAACCCACTTCATTGTCCACCACGAGACCTCTCTTTTATCGATCGCAGGCCCCTGTTGAGATCTCGCCTTGATCCAATTTGGTTGGATCGATGCAAGGCACACAGACCTCATTGGCACCGCACGTTTGCTGTTGGAGCATCTTGGCCATAGGTCGAACGCGACCGATACAGGCTGACAAGCATCGCCCTTCCTTGAACTTGCTAGAGAGCAAGGCTTGAAACGCAGAGAGAGGGTCCTTGGAAAGGTTCTTAAACGCTGCTGCCAAGGACCACAGGTTGTTCTTGCAGCGAGCCGGTTGAAAGGTCGCCCCTGCGTCCATCACCGTCTTGGGCACACACAACGTCCCAGGTTCGTTGCAAGCCGCAGGATCCAGGCATCCCTGGTTGTCAAAGTTCTTTTGGTCGGCTGGAGGAACCAGCTCTCTTGGAACACAGTAAGCATGTGTTGGATCGCTCCCCGGTCCACAAGGCTGAAACAGCTTGGGAGGCTGTGTTGGGCCTTTGTCACAATAACCAATCGTACACGCCCCTGTCCCCTGCCCTGTTCTCGGATCATAGCAAGGAGCACAACGTTCATCAGGATCACACGTTGAGACAGGCAGTTGATCCAGCTGTTGAATGATTTCCGGCAAGCACACAGACATACAGCGGCCCTCTGCTCCACCCACCGACTGACAGGTGGGTGGTGTGTACTTCCCAAAACGCGACAAGATCTTATCAGGCACACAATAGCTGACGCCATCAGAGCATTTCGAAAGTCGTGCGCGGTCCTTCTCTGCGACGAGGTCGGGTCCAGCGCAGTGTGCCTTTCCTTGAGGACAACACGTTGGCATTCTGGAAAGATCCATGGTTGGGTCAAAGTCTTTGCAGACCCCACCACGCGAAGGAGGAAGCTCGCTGGGTCCTTTGTCACAGTGTCCAACAGAACAAGCTCCTGTATCCTGGTCGGTCCGAGGGTCAAAGCAGGGCACGCAACGTTCGTCCGAACGACAGGTCGAAACGGGGAGCAAGTCTAGCTGTGAAGAGACCTCCGGCAAGCACACCGACACACACCGGCCCTCCACGTTCCCCACAGAGCGACAGATGGCAGGGGTAAACTTCCCACCGCGAGTCAGCAGGTCATCTGGAACACAGAGGCTCACTCCATCGGCACACGTTGCCAGTCGTCCCCGATCTCCTTCAGGAACAAGGCTGGGACGTGCGCAATGTGCGCGTCCTTGCGGACAACACGAAGGAAACGTCGAGACATCCAACATCGGCAAGAAGTCGCGACAGACCTTGTCCTTCCCAGGATTGGGGGGCATCGGCTGGCATGCCATCGCACCCAATTTGCAGGCACCTGTATCTTCAAACGATCGCGGATCCCAACAGGGAGAGCAAAGCTGACCAGCAGGACAGTTGGCCCGCGGCAAAGGAACGTCCGCGTTTTTGACTTGGGGAACACATTGCGAAATGCAAACGCCGGAGAATCCGAATACAGACGTGCATCGTTGGGGCGTAAAGTTTGGGTCTGTAGCAAAAACATCAGGCACACAGAGTGTTCCGTTGGTTGGGTGAGCCTCCAACATCGAGTGGAAGCTCTGCGGAACAAGATGCTTGGGGACCCAATGAGCGCTGCCGTCGCAACAAGGAAAGAACGCTTGCAAGGTCGCCGAATCCACAGCCTTTCGTGCAGGCCCTCCTGGATTGCAAGCGGAAGACGACTGACCCACATCAATGGCCCCTTCGTCACGAGGAGGTCCATCGGTCTCAACGCAACCCAGCGTCAACACGCACCACACCATCACGAGAAGCAGGCCCAGCGTGCGACTCCAACATCGTTTGTATCCAGTGGAACCCCCAATAGGGAGAAACATGGCTCTCTCCAAAACAACAAGCCATCACAAAAGAAAGAACGCTTGTATTCTCGGTGGGAAAGGACACAAAGTTGCGTCCCCTCAGGAGGAAAGCCTTCTTCAACGTGGAGTTGGACGAGCCGGAGTGGGAGAAGCAGCAGCAGGAGAGAGAAAGAAGGTCGCTTTTCCGGTTTCTTTGGTGGGAACATTGACTGTCACTTCAAGATCTTCGTAACCCTTGGCTGTAATCTTCAGCTGGGCAGACCCCGGTGGAAGAGTGGAGACCAAAAGATCACCTCCAGCCGTCATTTGCGAAGGCATCCACTGGTACTTACCGTCGATGGACAACCGCACAAACACGCGCTCCAACTCCTTCTTGTCGCGAGTTTTCAAGGTCAGCAAGACCTTCCCTGCAGGCTCCAATGGCACCGCAAGAGTTGTTCGTTTTCCAGGTCCGCCAGCGTCCACATTGCTCTTAACATACGCGGAATAACCGGGTGTAAAGATACGAAGCTCAAGAGGAACGGCCGGAAGGTTTTTGAACACCGTGCTCTCACCAGGCTTAACAGACTGCATGACTCGTTGCTTGTCAGGGTTGCTCCACGTCAAGATCGCAAACACAGGGATCTTGAGGGGCTTCTTGGTCAATTTGTCGATCACAGAGATGGAAAGTTCAGCACCCTGCAAACGAATGTCATAGTCGGTTTCCCGGCCTTTCACATCCACAGAACCACCTGGAGATGGCTTTTTGTTGAGGGTAACCGTGACCGAATGGCGACCTTCTTCCAGGCCTGAGATGCTGTAGCTTCCCTCTTTGTCTGTGGTCGCTTCACCCGAAGAGATGGAGCCCGTTCCATTTTTGGTGATACGGGCCATCGCGCTCACTTTGGCGTTTTGGAGAGGGCTACCGTCTGTGTCATAGACCTTCCCTCGCAGAGTGATTCCTCCAAGGCCAAACCGAAAATCATGGGTGTGAGTCTCTCCAGCTTTCACTGTCATTTGTGCTACACGACTGGGAGACATAAAACCTCGCCCCATCCGAGCAAACACACGAACCTTTCCTGCTGGAACGTCCTTGAGCGTGTACAGACCTGAGCTGTCGGAGCGAGTGAACCGGATGTTTCGGCCCTTCTTACCCATTCCAATGGAGACCACATTCACTCCAGATTTGCCCTTACCATCTGGCCCATACACGGTGCCTTTGATCGTACCAGTTTGTCCGTCGAGCTTGATCACCCCCAGGTCAAAGCGCTCTCCATCGGCAAGTTGGATTCCCTGCTTCTTCCAAGGCAAATAGCCTGGCACACGAACCACCACACCATAAGCACCTGCTGGCAAGCGGTTGATAACAAACTCGCCCTCCTTGTTGGTGAGACGCACACGAGCGGCGCTGGGAGCCCGGCCTCCCATCGACAACATCCTCCAACCCCAACGCGAACCACCAGTGATCAACGCGGCCGCCATGGCCCCAGACACAGGCTTTCCTTTGCGGCCGACCACCTCACCCCGAATGATACCTCTCCCCTCCTTGAGCAGACCAAACGTTCGGCGAAACCACGAGACTGTTCCAGCCCGACTGGGGGAGATGGTAGAAGGACGAAATCCCTTCGCCTTGATTTGAACGAGATAGCTTCCAGCCAACGTTTTGATATCAAAGTGTCCTTTGGGCTCAGAGACCTTAACTGTCTTGACCACAGCGTCCTTGGGAAACGATGGAAGCTTCCCCTTTTGGGTCTGACGTTGGAAGAAAAATCCGGTGTTAACCTTGGCGTACAGAACCACAAACTGGGTGAGCATCTTGGAACCTGGCAAGGAAACAACCTTCCCACGCAGCCACCCCATTTTTTTGCCTTTGGGCTTCTTCTCTTTGGCTGACTGCTCAGGTGGCTCCACGTCCGGCGCTCCAGCATCGACAACGCGACGACGAGGCGCAGCTCTCAACGTGTTGGGTTTGAATGCTTTCTTCACGTTGCGAAGGCGACTTCGGCGCGGCGAAGACGAAAACCCCATACCATCATCGTTGGAATCAGACAGACGCTTTCGGACAGGAGCAGGGGTTTCGTCACGTTCTGGTGGAGGGGCAGGCTTTCGGTTCATCGTATACGCGATGACAGCAAGAACTCCCAACCCACCCAACATACTCGCCCAGACCTGCCAACGAATGCCTTCTGCAGCACGACTTCCCAAACCTATCATGTGTGAAACTCCCGTGATGACTGTGATACACTCTATACGCTGTTGCAGCCGGGCATCATACAACGCCACACCACCCACGCCAAGGGACAACAACGCAGTATCGCTGCTCACTGGCGTATCACAAGCACATGCAACAACAGCACATTTGAACTTTTCAGGAGGCACTCCGTTTCCAATCACAACCCAGTCATGACAAACACTCTCTCGGCTCCCTTTTGTTTGTAGGACTCTCTATGCCTCATTCGTCACGTCCCCAACGCAAACGTCAATCGCACGGCAAGTCATCGTTGCAACACAACAAGCTCATCAAGGAGTTTTTGCGCGAACAGAACGACAAGAAGCTCGCGAGCTTGCGCAAGTTGCTCAAGGAGTTCTACGAACAACACCCGGATCTCAGCGAGAACTCGGACATTCGATCTCAGTTTCGCGGCGCGTTTTACAGAGAACGTCGTCAACGCCTGTGGCCCTATGGGAATTGGGAGCCGGAGTGGCCGTTTGATTTCACAACCTACTTTCCCGAGCGGTTGTCACGAGAAGTCAAAGCCCTGTTCCAGCACCATCGCATCCCTATCGACCTTGCCAAGGAAACCCACCACAAACTCGCAGAGTTGGATCACCCTCTCCTTCGCTACCTCCTCCTCTACTTTCAGTGGCGTGGGACCTCCCTTGAGCGTTTTGGTTTGACCTACCTCACACCATTCACAGATCAGGAGCTGCGACAGCTCTGCCAACAAACCTTGGAAGATCCACCCCTGAACGATGGAGACAACCACAGGATGGCTAGCTCCACCCTCCTCTTCCTGAAATGTGATGACACACCTGCCACTCCACAGCCAAACAAAGACGCCGAATAGCTCAGCGGAGCGCTTTGTTTCCCTATGATGAGAAGGCCATCCGGCAAGGAATACCCAAAACGTTGATGAGGGGAACAGGAGACATGACCGATCGGTTTCTCGACCGGGAGTCATGGGCACCGCCAACGAAGTCTCAACCTCTCCTTTGTCGTTGCCAAAACCTGGCTTCTCCACCAGACTCCTCTCCAATCTACAAAAAACAGGTTTCCTGGCTTTCACAAATCAGTAGAATACCCGCTGGGAACATTCTTTGCTTTGTGAAAGGTGCGTGGCTGTGTCTGATTCTCCTCCGTCCCCATATCTGCTGACGCGGTGGTTCTATCTCCGTTTGCTCGCGGTGGTCTTTCTCTGCGCGTTTGTCTCGCTGTGGGTTCAAGTGGACGGACTGATCGGCAGCCAAGGAATCCTTCCTTGGAATGAGTTTTATTCGTCAGCCCAGTCGTACGCACAGCGCAAGTACGGCTCGACCAGTGAAGCCTATTGGATCTGGCCCAGCCTCCTTTGGCTAAGCCCCAGCGACTCCTTGCTTCACACGCTGTGTCTTTTGGGAACTCTCGCCTCTGTTGGGCTGTTGGTAGGATTTGCTCCGGCCTGGATGCTCGTTGTCATGTGGATGACATACCTGTCTTTGTTCTCAGCCGGTCGCGTGTTTCTTGGCTACCAATGGGACCTCCTTTTGCTGGAAACAGGGTTCCTCTCCATCTTCCTTGCCTCGTGGAGGCTGTGGCCCCGCATACGATTCGCAGTGCCTCCTCACGCGCTGATGATTTGGCTGCTGCGCTGGCTGTTGTTCCGTCTCATGTTCTTTGCTGGCTTTGTCAAAATGATGAGCGGTGACACCTCCTGGCAAGATCTCTCTGCGCTTAACTTCCACTATTGGACCCAGCCTCTCCCCTCGTGGATAAGCTGGTACGCTCACCAGCTCCCGGCATGGATGCAAGAGTCAAGTGTGGGGATCATGCTCTTCATCGAGTTGTTTGTCCCTTTCTTTATTTTTCTGGGACGTTCCTGGCGATTGTTGGCCTTTTTCTTGTTGGTAGGGCTGCAGCTTCTCATTGCTCTGACCGGAAACTACGGCTTCTTCAACTTGCTGACGATTGCGCTGTGCTTCACCCTACTCGATGACGAACACATTCGCTTGTTCCTTCCCCAACGATGGCAAGGAAGGTTCCCCCACAAAGTGCATGACCACCTGGAGCCCAACTCCACACAGCGCAAGGTTCGTTGGGTTCTCTTTGGAACAATCACAGCTGTGGTCCTTCTTGGAACCCTTCACAAAGAAGCCTTGCGAGCGCTCCCCTACCAACATCAAAAACTTCAAGTCCCCAAGGATAGCTATTGGAAAGCTCCTTGGGGGAACACAAAGTACGCGCTCTCGTGGTTTGGGAAAACAGCAGCCTTCCAAGCCATCAACCCCTACCAAACGCTGTCCAAAGACAACAACGTGGGGCGGTGGTTTCAGAAACAATACAAGCGGCTCAACAACCTGCGGTGGTTCAATCGCTACGGCTTGTTTGCAGTCATGACCAAGCACCGCGATGAATACACCATTGAAGGAAGCTTGGATGGAAAGACCTGGAAGACTTACCGTTTCCGGTGGAAACCAGGAGACGTCCAACGTCCTCCTCCTATCGCAGGACCCCACATGCCCCGCCTGGATTGGCAGCTATGGTTCGCGGCTCTTCGCTCCAAGCCCCCTTGGTGGATGCTGCGCTTCCTTGACAGCTTGCTTCAGAACAAAAAGCCGGTGCTTCGACTGTTGGCTCACAACCCCTTTCCCAAGACCCCTCCGCGCTGGGTCCGCGCGGTACGGTACCGCTACACCTTCGCACCTTGGGGCTCATCCAAGGCCTGGTGGAAACGAGAAAAACGCGGAATCGCAGCGGTACGAGGACACTAAAACGTTCCTTTTCTGGATCGTTGATCACATCATTCCACAACAGGATGCAGCGCTGGAGTGCAGGCATTCAAAATGTGACACAAATCACAAAAAGTACCTCTTGTTTGTGACCAATGTCACATTGCGACTTTGCCCGATCTCACATCCCCGAATGATTCAAAAAAACTTTCTACATCAGCAACTAAGAGCAACCCCGCAACAACCATAACCTTTTAAGAATTCGCCCTAAAAAGTGAACATACTTCATAGAAATAGTTGTGAATTTTGAAGAATATGATTTCGTCTAAGGGAGCGCATACAAAAAAACGAGTTGTTCTGTCTGATGCACAGAACATTGGATCCCATCACTTTACCCCTTTGTGGAGGAAAGAAACGATGAAACTTTGGACCGCGATTTCTGCATTCGCCCTGTCTGTTGTATTTGCTGCGCCCCAGGCTGCAGATGCTTCTTACTGCCCCCGTTCCAGCAACGGAAGCCGAGCAACGACCAACTCCAAGTGTCGATGCCGAACGGGCAACCGATCTGCAACCTTGACCTTCAAGTACAAGCGCAAGCGTAGCCTCTCTTCCAGCAAAGTGAAGCGTTGGGCAGTGGCTCGCGCCAAGTCCTCCGCTCTGAAGAACTGCAAGAAGTATGGCTCCTGGGCCAAGTTGACCTACGCTCACGTTTCCCGTTGGCGTAACAAGAACACCCTCGGCTTCAACAGCGGTTATGTTGTGCTCAAGTATCGTTGCACCTGGCGTCAGGTGAAGCGCTCCCTCGTGAAGAAGCTTCGCCCCTACCTCAGCAAGCGCGTATACTCCAGCAACGGCACCACTACCTACAAGAAGAAAGGTATCCGCCTGAGCAAAGTAAGCGCTTGTGGCCGTGCAGACAGCGCTGCAAAGAGCTGGATCGCGAAGAAGCACCGCGCGAAGGTGACCTGGTACAAGCGACGTGGTTACAGCTACAAGAAGACTCCCTTCTACCTCCGCTGCACCGTCAAGTGGTCCGCGAAGTACCGCAAGTGGCACCAAGGCGCTCGTCGCTTCTACTACTGCTGGTAATTTCCACCTCCCCTTCCCAACCCTCCCCCTCAACACCCAGTTTCCTTCTAGCCTATCCGGCAAACACTCCCCAACCTGTTCTTAATGGAGTTTGGCATGAATCGCATCTGCGGCAGCCAAACCTGACAAAGCAGCACCTTCAACCCTTGGTCCACCGTACACATCTCCAGCCAACACAACCGGACCGGGTTCATCCAAGGTGACACAGGGCTCTGTGTGGTGGTTGAGCGGCAAGCTATACCGCCATCGATGATACTGAGAAGTCACAACCGTGGAACCCAACCAGGGTGCTGCTGCATCCAAGAGTGCCTGTTGGGTAGCTTCCTTGTCATCTTCAAGGTGTGCTTCACTGAAGGAAGGACTCGCGTGAATCGTCACGGTGGGGTGGGGAGAGATTCCTTTTTGATGGTTGTCACAGATCCAGGAGATGGGTCCTTCTTTCAACAGCAGCCCTCCTGGCTCTGGCACCGCCGAAGGCCCAGACAACACAGCCAACACAGCAAGACACGGTGCATAGGTCAACGCTTCCAGCGCACTTCGTGTGTCCTCAGGCACAGGGATGTTGTTGTCTTCCAACAACGTTAAGGTTTGGGGCAATGGAGGCGTGAGCACTACCGAGCGACTCTGCCAGGAGCGGCCGTCTTCGGAAAAGAGAGTCCAGGCGTTGTCGCTCCATGAAAGCCGGTGAATCCGGGTTTTGACGTCCACATCCAGCTCTTGTGCGAGAAAGCCAGGAAGCGAGTTCATCCCCTGGCTTCCAACATAACGAGGGTGACCTTCGGATGACTTTGCTTCCTCAGGCTCACATGGAACGTGATGGGTCCATACGTTGACAGCTCCAGCAGCCAAAGCCTCGTCGACAAGAGCCTGGAACTCTGGAGTCCGAACGGTGAAATACTGCGCTCCGTGATCCAGCCAGACTTCAGGGGGCCAGGGAGTTTCCAGATCGATGCGTCGTGTGGACATCCGTCCTCCCACGCCACGTCCTTTATCGACCACCAGCACCTTCCGACCACGCTGCTGCAACGTTCGCGCCGCGGTAAGCCCGGACAAGCCAGCACCCACCACAATACAGTCCCATATCATTTGATGTGCTCTCCACTGTCTACAAGAGTCGTACCCACTTGTAGATGGAACACCCCCTCCCGCAAAAGATTCCCTCTCCGCCACAACAGGCTAGGATGGAGTGGCTCCACGAGCGAAAAGAACGGAGCGACCGAAAAGGACCAAACCAAGCAAAAGCAGGCAAACAAACAGAACGACCCACAGCCAGGTGGATGAGTTCTTTGATGAAGGGATGACTGTACCATCACCCAACGACAGAAGCGCCGCAACCATCGCGCCCACGTTCTGTTTTGCTCCACGGTATGGGGGCATTGAGACATGACGGAACCCCTTCACCTGTTCTCGCCCAGGTTCCAAGATCGCACGGCGTAGATAGGCAGCATCAGCGGGTACGTTACGCCAAGCGCCTTGGGTCCAGACGGTTCGCTGCTTTCCGGCGAGACGATACAGCGTAGGACCGGCCATCGGTGTACCGTTGAGGGAGTGACAGGAAAGACACCCTTCACTGTGAAGTAGCTGCAACCCCCTTGCGACCGGTTTGAGCTTCGGAGCGTTTGGGGAAGATGGTGCTGCCCAAGCCTCACCCAACAACAAGCAGCCAGCCAAAACCCCAAGAACCCAGCGGATACACCATTTCATTTGTTTGTCCTCACAACGTCTTTACCCAAGTACGATTCACTATCGTAGCCATTTCTAGCAAAGAGACGAGTAGCCGAGAGAAGAAACGCCGTAGAAACAAAGGATCAGGCTTGCCAATCCAACAGCGTTGGGGTATGGGTATGTCACACAATAGAAGCCAGGGAGTCGGAGTGGAATCAACGCCTCCCGCATTAGGGAGACAACGATGCCAGAAATCCCCGGTCTCCACGGGCCGATACCATACGAACGTGATCAATGGGGTTATCCCTCCTTGGAAGTCCAGGACCTTGTCGAAGGAGCGTATGCTCGCGGCTACATGCACGCCAAAGACAGGCTGGTCCAGGTACAGCTGCAGTTAATGATGGCCCAAGGACGCTTGATGGAAGTGGCGGGCGATACGCCGCTCACCCGAATGCTGGATCGAGCGATCCGGACGCTCAACTTCACAGGAGATCTGACCCAACAAGTCGCCAAGCTCGACAAGAACGGTCGCAAGCTTCTCCAGGCCTATTGTGAAGGCTTTAACGCCTGCCTCAAACGACGCAGAAAGCCTCTGATTCTCAAGGCCCTTGGCATCCCTGTAACCCAACACTCGCTGGCTCGGGTGATCCTTCTGTATCGCTTCACCTCGTACTTTGGGCTGACCTCGATGCACCAGCTTGCAGAGGGAGTCATTGCAGGCTTGGTCGCAGACAAGTCCGACAGGAAGCTCTTTGATATCCTGCTCGGGGACAAAGCCAACGGGCTCGATCTTGCATCGCTTCAAACCATGATCATGCCCCGACCTGAACACTTCCTGCTGCCTCCGATGGCAGGCGGCTCCAACGCATTTGCCGTTGCCCCCAAGAAGACAGCTTCGGGCAGCCCCATGTTGCTGAGCGAGTTTCACCTGGAAGTCGGTCGAATCCCGCCGGCGATGTACGCCATCACCACAACGTTTCGGGACGGTGGCTACTACCAAGGCATCGGCATCGCAGGTCTGGCCTGGCTCAGCGCAGGTCGAACTGAGAACCTCGCCTGGACCTATACCTTCGGACACGCCGACAACATCGACATCCTTGTGGAGCGCTGCAAAGACGAACAATACCTCGCTGATGGTGAGTGGAAGCCGCTCCGTCGTCGGGTGGAAAGCGTCAAGATTCGTGGCAAGAGCAAGCCGGAAAAGTGGGTATTCTACGACAACGCCTACGGCTCGGTGATGGGTGATGCTGCACACGCGGGCGACTATCCCTGCGTTCGTTGGAACGGTCTTCGTGACTGCACCGCCACCGATATCAACGCAGCACGCCGCTCAATGGAAGCCAAAGATGTCGCGACATTCTTGGAAACCCACCGCGATATCCGGATGCTTTCGCTGTCTGCGGTTGTGGTAGACACCCAAAACAACATCGGCTACACCCAAACCGGTCAGGTAGACCAACGCCCCGAAGGCTGGACAGGAGCCTACCCACGCAAAGGCTGGGATCTCGCCGACCGCCAACCGGAGCAACTACCGGAGTCCACGCGACTCACCTACATGAACCCGGAAGAAGGTTACATCGCCTCTGCCAACGAAGCGCGCGAGCGGCCTCCTGGAGCGGAATGGATCACGCTCCCTGAAGTCGACTACCGCTATCGTCGAATTTGCGAACTGTTGGAAGACTCTGAGAATGTCGGAATCAACCGCATCATCGAAGTTTGCTACGACGAGGTGGACCTCTGCGCACGTGACCTCATGCCGATTTGGGCTCCCCACCTCCCCAGTCACCCCAGACTCCGCGACATGCAGGCCTGGGCGACACAACAAGAGCAGTACGAAAAGTCTGTTCATCGCGAGTATATGGGGTTGTTCCACGCCTATCACAACGAAGTGGCGAAGCTGCTGCTGGAACCTTACATGGGCGCGGACAAAGCTCACCGTTTCCTTGAAGAGATGGGGTTGATGCTTTACTTCCAGAACAGCATGGACAGCGTTCTGCGCCTTGAACACCCCGACCTGTTGGACGAGAAAGGCCTACAGAGCCTTCTGGAGAGAGCCTGGCCTCTCGCGGTGCAGCGATTCGAGGAAGGAGACTGGCACATCCCCCTGAACGAGTCGTTCCTCCACATGTTGTTCCAGGATGCCTTCCCATCGTTTCTTGGATTTAGCACCAAGCCGATGGAGATACCGGGCGGACCGACTGTTCCGTTCCAAAGTCGTATTCTTCATTTGCAGAATGAAAAGCTCCATATCGGCCCCCTGTTCCACATGATCTTCGACATGAGCCAGCCTGGCGGTTGGTACAACTTTGCCGGAGGTGCCTCCGAAGACCGACTCGGTCCCGGCTATGCCAAAGGACTCGACGCTTGGCGCGAAGGCCGCTTCTCCCTCCTGGGACCGTCCTCCCTCTACCAAGGCTAAAAGCCTGTCCTGCATTACTGTCGTAGGGCAAAGTGGAAGTTATCTCTGAGAGCTTCCATATCTTTGCGCTCCCCCCACAGCATGGACGAGAACTGTTCAAACCATTGCGTGAATCGAGCGTTGGTTTGCAGCTCCTGTTGAAGTTTCTCCATCAATTTAGGGATGGTGGACGCCAAAGTCTCTTCTCTTCTCTCGACCTCTTTGGGGAGAATGTTATGCAAAATCGACCTTGGCCAATCCGCGCTTGGAGCCTGTAAGAAACAGGTAGTATTTGCCCGTCATGCGGACCCGAAACCCTTTTTTGTTCATGTATCTTCGGTAGAACATCAGGTCTTTGAGCATGAGAGAAAGTTCCATAGTTTCGTAGTTGCGAGCACGTGCGCCATACTGCAGCTCACCGCCCACATACCGACAGTTGGGAAACCCAAGAACAACAGCACCGTTGGGATGCAGACGTTCTCGTGTCAGGGAGCGAAACAAATCGTACGCTTGCACACCTGGGCTATGCAACGTGCCGACCGACACAATCAAATGAAAAGGCTCAGCCTCCCAAGTCAGCAAGTCGTTGAGATCCATCTTCAAAAACTCAACGTGGGAGCGATCGAATCGCGTCCGAGCGTAGTCAACAGCGCTGCCGCAATGATCCACTCCCACGCAAGAGAGCGTCGCGAAACGTTCAGGACCAAGCACCTCTCGAAGGAGATGGAGTTCATCCCCTTTGTGAGAGCCCAGAAAAAGCACCCTCTCTCCTGCTTGCAAGTCCAACGAGAGATAACACTCACGTAAGCTCGCGAGAAAGTGCGGCTCCTCTAACTTGTTGAGTCGGAAAAAGGGCGTTCCAACGCCATACTTTTCAGTGATGTCTTCCACTTCTTGTGTGTGCCAGGAGTCTTCCTTTTCGTAAGGCTCCCATCGTAGCCGAACAAAGCTTTCATCCACCACCTCGGGGGTCTTGAAACGGCAGTGCAACAACTCACCAAATTCAACCCAGGCCCGAAAGGATCGAACGATGCATTCCACACCGTCGCGGGTTACGGTCTCTCCCGAGAAGTACACATCACGGATGTCAGGGTTGGGCACCTCAAAACAAAAGTCGTGTTGCTCCAGAAGAGCCTGCTCTCGCAAAGGATGAACACGCTCAAGAATGGTGAACAAAGATTCGTTGGTGAAACGTAAAACAGCCATCGCATCGCCGAAAAAAGAGGAAATAGAAAGGAAAGCATGTGCTTGCTCCAACAGAAACGGACCCTACCTTAAACAAGGCTGTAGCTCAAGCAATGGACGCTACCATCGAGGGTTCGGTCGTTTGAGAGACACCGTTTTTTCTTGGTTCAAGCGACCTGCGTGTTTGGTCTTTCGTCCGCTCACACGTTTGCGCCACATTCGAAAGCTTGAAGCCTTCATGCACCGACGCATCAAAGCGATGACGTCTTTCTCCCTAAGCCCATATAACAATTCAATCGCGTCAAAGGGCACTTCGTCGGCCCAAGCCAACTCAATGATATGGCTAACTTCTGCAGGCTCCAGATCGGGATACGCAAACAGATTGTGTTGTTCTTTCGGCATCCTGACTCCTCCTGGTCGAATGGATGACAACCCTCCAAAAAACGAACGGCAGAAGAAGGCAAGCTATTCCAGAGAAAAAGAGTTCACAACGACCAGCGGGAACGATACGCCACAACTTAATGTTAGAAGAATCAAACGTTGGATTTCGATGTCAACTTCTGAAAAACAAGCAAGACCCGAAGCGACTGTTACGTTTTCCAAACAAACCCAAAAGACTTTAAACCAAAGGATCCTTTGATGAGCCAACACTCCAACTCCAAAGAAGAGACAAGCCAAGATACGAAGAAGACAGCAGGCCCGGACGTCTACAACATCGTTGAGAATGCGCTGCAACAAGTATGGGCGGTGGCGAATAGCTTGTCGCACATCAAAGCGCCACCCCACGAACATTTTCGAGTGACCATCTTTGGTTCAGCCCGGATCAAGCCAGGTCAAGAGCTGTACAACGAGGCGAAGAAGCTATCCTCCGCACTTGCCAGTATGCGATGTGACATTGTGACAGGTGGTGGCCCAGGGCTGATGCAAGCAGCCAACGAAGGCGCTGAGGAAGGCGACCCCAATCACGAAGTAGAGTCTATCGGCATACGAGTCGCTTTGCCTTTTGAGCAGAACGCCAACCCCTTTGTGGAAGAGCTGTACACCCATGAAACGTTCTTCACACGCCTGCACCACTTTGTCCGACTCTCCGATGCTTTCGTGATTATGAACGGTGGGATAGGAACCACCCTGGAAACCTTGATGATATGGCAGCTCCTTCAGGTCAAACACCTGGAGAACGTTCCGCTCATTTTCATGGGAGAGATGTGGAGTGAGTTAAAGGCCTGGAGCAAAAAGTACATGCTCCCCCATGAGCCATCTCTCGCCAACCCCGCCGACTTGGACATCCCTCAGTGTGTAGCCAACACCGACGAAGCGATTGAGGTCCTCAAACCCTACATCGAAGCACACAACGAACGCTTTCGGTCGATGAATACCGGAACAGCCCACGAAGGAGAATAGCCTTCGAACCCACAGGCTCAAGGCATCGGCGCCTGTCTCGGAAAGGGTGGTTGGGTTGTATTGAAGGGATGATGAAGAGCGGCTCTGACGAACCCAAAGATGGAAGAAAGAAAGGGAAGTTAGTCGGGGTAGCGGATACGCTCGACTTGCAACTGAACCTCTTCGGGAGGTGGCGGAGTAAAGCGGGTAACGGTAAGAGTCACGATAAAGTTAATCAACATCCCCACCGTACCGATGCCCTCAGGGCTGATCCCAAACAACCACATCGACTTGGCGCTGGGTGATGGATTGATAAACTTGAAGTAGATGATGTAGGCACTCGTAAACAAGATCCCTGATAACATCCCTGCGATAGCGCCTTCGCGAGAGGTCCGCTTGCTAAAGATCCCCAACACAATGACGGGGAAGAAGCTACTTGCGGCCAAACCAAACGCGAAGGCTACGACTTGCGCAACAAAGCCAGGCGGATAGATCCCAAAGATCCCTGCAATAATGACAGCAACCCCGGCTGCTACCCGAGCATACAACAGCTCTTCTTTGTCTGTCATATCGGGTTTTACCACGCTCTTCATCAAGTCATGAGAGACCGAAGAGGAGATGACCAGGAGCAAACCTGCCGCTGTCGACAACGCCGCGGCCAGTCCGCCAGCCGCCACCAACGCAATGATCCAGGCCGGTAAGTTGGCAATCTCTGGGTTGGCCAGCACCATGATATCCCTGTCCACATACAGCTCATTCTTGGACACCGTAGGATAATTGGAAACCAAGCGGTTGCCGAACTTTCCAACCTTCCCAGTGAACAACGGCTTTCCCTTAAACGCCTTGCCTGGACCCATCTGGATCTTGCCGTCGCCGTTTTTATCAACCCAAGCGATAAGCTTCGTCTTCTCCCAATTCTTAAACCACTTTGGCGCAGATTTGTACGACTTGCTATGCAACGTTTGGATCAGGTTCGCGCGGGCAAACACCGCAACCGCCGGTGCAGTGGTGTACAGAATCCCGATAAACAGCAGCGCCCAAAACGCGCTGTATCGTGCGGCACGAACCGAAGGAACCGTATAGAACCGGATGATCACGTGCGGAAGACCTGCTGTTCCGACCATCAAAGCCATGGTGATCGCGAACACGTCAATCATGCTCTTTTTCCCGGCAATGAATGAGCCTGTGTACGCCGGTAAGCCTAAATCAGTGTGTATCTGGTCAATGACTTGTAACAAATACGTCCCTGCATGAGGTCCACTTGTCACTTTGGAACCAAACCCAAGCTGTGGAATCGGCTGACCCGTAATCATATAGGAGATAGCTACTGCAGGAATAAGATAAGCTACAATCAGGATGCAGTACTGCGCGACTTGCGTCCAGGTGATGCCTTTCATCCCGCCCATCACAGCGTAAAGAAAGACAAGCACCATCCCAATCACGACGCCTGTGTTCACGTCGACATTGAGGAAGCGGGCAAACACCACACCGACCCCACGCATTTGTCCGGCCACATACGTGAACGACACAAAGATAGCGCAGAACACGGCCACCAAACGCGCGAGGTCTGAGTAGTAACGGTCGCCGACGAAGTCTGGCACCGTAAACTTCCCAAACTTCCGCAGGTACGGAGCGAGGAGCAAAGCAAGCAGAACATAACCACCGGTCCAGCCCATGAGGTAGACCGAACCTGTATACCCCGTGAAGGAGATTAAGCCTGCCATTGAGATAAACGAGGCCGCGCTCATCCAGTCCGCGCCAGTAGCCATACCGTTTGCGAGAGCCGGAACGCCCTGCCCTGCTACGTAAAAGCCTCGTGTGCTACGAACCCGTGTTGCGATCGCAATGCCAATGTAAATGGCAAAGGTGATGCCTACGATAATGTAGGTCCAAAATTGGATATCGCTCATGCGTCCGTCTCCTTTTCGTTCTCATACTCATCGTCCAACCGGGCCATACGCACGGCGTACACAATCACAAGCACGATGAACACAAAAATGGAGCCTTGTTGGGCAAACCAGAACCCCAGCGGAAACCCACCCACTTTGATGGAGTTCAGCGGATTCACAAACAGGATGCCCAAGCCAAAGGAGACCACAAACCATACACTCAACAACACCGCAACCAGGCGAAGATTGCTCCGCCAATAGCGCCTCTGCTTTTCCTCTTTTGTCATTCTCTACTCCTCCGAAGGAACTCATGGCTAAACGCAACACCACAACAACCCAACGATCCAAAGAGAGAGTCGCCTCTCTAAAAAGAAAGAAATGGGTGGGTGAAAGCGAACACTGAGTGTAGAGGGATGACCCACAAAGAACAAGTTAAGGATTATCGGCGTCGGAGGGAGAGAACGAGACCCATGCAGAGGAGGAGCAAGGAGAGGAGGCCAGAGAGAGGGTCAAAGCCTTGAGAAGAGCAGCGACATCCGCCGCCAATGGCTCCAGAGCCACCGGGATCGTCTTGGGAGGTTCCACTCTCTTTGGAGTCTTCCTCAGCAACAGATTCTCCGCTGGTATCAGGGGTCGCCTCGGTAGACGCCTCTGTCGAAGCTTCAGCGCGGTCGTTGGAGATGGCCTCCGGCGTAGACTCCGTGACGGTCTCTGAAGTGTCGGGAGAAACCGCCTCATTCCCAGGCTCGGAGGTGTCTGGACGAGAGGGCTCAGATGTATCTGGGGCAACAGGTTCACTGGTGTCAGGGGAGACAGCCTCTCCGTTGTCGGGAGCAACAGGCTCGCCTGTATCCGGTACAGGAGGTTCGGATGTATCCGGGGAAACAGACTCTCCACCATCCGAGGGTGGAGGTTCAACGGTAGGCTCTCCAGAGTCAGGTTGTGGCTCGGTACCACCGTCAGAGGGAGGTTCTGTTCCTGTGTCAGGTTGAGGTTGCTCACCAACCTGCTCCGAAGGTTGGTCTGCAGGAGGTTCGGTGGGTGGAAGTTCCACTGTAGGCTCCGGTGTCACTTCCACGTTGGGCTCTTGGGGTGCCGGGTTGTAGCACTGACCAGACTTGCAGGTCCCACCGCTGGGGCAAGAGACGCCCTGACATGAGTCGTCCCGACAGGCACCTTTTGTACATTGACGCTTGTAGCGACATGCGTTGCTTCCGGCAGTGGCACAAGGGTCTTTCACACAGCTACCGCCGTCGCATCGCTCACCAGCCGCACACTTGATGTTGAAACAAGGATCACCCTGGCATGTCCCGTTCACACACTCCTGACCGCTGGGACAGACGTTGGGGCAAAGCGGGACGCACTGGCCATCGCTGGGTCGGCATACCGTGTTGGGAGCACACAGCTTGGTCAAGCACGTGTTCTTTTGGCAGGTGCCTTTGACACAGAGTTCACCTGCAGCACAGGCTTGTTGGTAACAACCTGGAGGGACGCAACGACCTCCTTCACAGATGTTGTTGGCTGTACAATCGCTGTCAACGCCACATGTCTGCGCGCCCACTTGAATCGTGTAGGTTTGTGTAGCGCATGCGTTGGTGTTGTCACACACTTGTATGGACACAGACACCGTCTTGCCAGCGTCTCCAGCTCCGGGAGTCCATGTGACGTTGCCCGTGGTTGGTTCGGCGGTCATTCCCTGCGGTCCTTGCAACAACTTCCAGGTGAACGTCACACCTGGCGTGGGACTCGTCACGGTAGGTGAATAGGTGTAAGCCACTCCCACGCTTGCTGTGGTCGGTGGTGTCGATGTGATTGTCGGAGGACGATTGGGTCCAGTCACCGTCACAGTCCACTTTTGGGTCGCGCATGCGTTCGCCTGGTCGCACACTTCAATTTCAAAGGAGAACGACTTCCCGATATCTCCTGACTTTGGCGTCCAGCGCACTTCTCCGGTCTGGGGATCAACGGTTGTTCCCGGTGGACCTTGTTTGAGCTTGTACGAGAGCGTGTCGCCGGGATCAGGGTCCGTCGCAACAGGCTTGTAGCTATAGAGTTGACTGTCTCGCGCGTTGGTCGGTGGTGTGGAGGTGAATCGAGGAGGGTCGTTCACGCCGGTGATGTAGACCCGCCAGATCTGGAGAGCACACAGGTTCTTGCTGTCACACACCTGGAGCACAAAGGCGCGAGAGCCAGCCGCAGCCTCTGCAGCATTGGGTGTCCAGTTCAACTCTCCCGTTTTGGTGTCAACGGTAACACCCGACGAGCTGCTGTTAAGCTTAAAGGTCAAGGTCTCGTTGGGGTCAGGATCAGCCACAGTCGGCTTGTACGTGTAGAGTTGTTTTTCGGTGCCTTTGGTGGAGGGCTGGTTGGTGAATCGTGGTGGGTCGTTGACGTTGGCAACGCTCACCGTCCAAGTTTGGTTGGCACAAAGAGGCGGCGTACCGTTGTCACAAACGCGCAAGGTGAACGTTCGAGTTCCGGCTGTAACATCAGCGTCACCGGGAGTCCAGGAAACCAAGCCCGTTGACGGATTAACAATCGCTCCAGGAGGACTCGTCACCAACGAGTAGGTGAGAGTGCCACCGTTTGGATCTGTCGCTTTGGCGGGGTACGAGTAAGGCTGATCCTCCGTAGCGTTGGCTGGAGGTGTCGAGGTGAAGGTGGGGGGTTGGTTCACATCTTCCACGGTGATGGTCACCACCACACTTGTCGTCCGGGCAGGAACACCATTGTCTTTAAGGTTGATCGTCAGCTTGTA
Organism: Deltaproteobacteria bacterium; assembly: GCA_006226375.1. Lineage (GTDB taxonomy): Bacteria > Myxococcota_C > UBA6777 > UBA6777 > UBA6777 > M3003. The sequence continues at coordinate 30,164 of SBHC01000064.1, forward strand.
GGTACCCGCCTGTGTCAACGTTGGCTTCCAGGTAAAGGAGCCGTTCGCGCCGTTGGCAGTGGCCTGCGCTCCAGTGGGGACGCCAGCAAACGACCAGGTCAGTGGGGTGTCATTGTCGGGGTCGGTGCCTGTGAAGGTAAAGGTGAGGGTCTGGTCTTCCTTCACCGTTTTCGTCAGTCCACCGTTCACTGTCACAACAGGAGCCCGGTTGGGAACCTCAAACGGAAGGAACGACTGCCAGGAGTTGTTATCAAAGTCTCCGCACAACACCATCGCCGGCTGACTGGTATCAACCCGAACAAACTCTGTAAGGAAAGCAGCAGACTCCCACCAATTGGGTCCGCTGGAAGGACCGCTCCAACTCAGCCCGCCTGAACCAAGGGTGGTCAACGTGGTGCTATCGTTGCGTCGGCCTGCCATGGTTGTAATGGTAACGTTGGTTTTGTTGTTGGGGACCATGATTTGGAAGTCGCTGGCCCCTCCGTTTTGTACATAACAGAAGAAACGTTGTTTCCCGTTACCAAGAGGAAGCGGAGAGGGGTGGCTTGCGTACTCGTTCACGTCAGAGTCTGTGGGGCCGACATAGACAACCACAGGCTTGTCCGCGACAACTTCCACAAAGTCGTTGTCAAACTCGCCACCTGACGCAGGTCGCACTTGTGTGTAGCCACGGTAGGTTGCCTGGTAAGCTCGGGCTGTAAAGAATTGATTGGCCTGTAGAGTGAGGGTCCGGCTGTCGTCGTTGTCCGTCAGGTCTTTGATGGTGATTTTGGTGTTGTTCTGCGTGGGTACAATCATCATGGTGCGATGGACAAAGGTGTAGAATCGCTTGCCCAAAGCTCGACCACCGTCGCCCTGCTCCACGGAGGGAACGTGCAAGGCCCAGTCAATCCGAGGGCTGGTCCGGATTCGGTGCCCCACCATCACGGTACACTCACGGTTGCTTTTGACCCGAATCTGGTCCGAATCAAAGTTGTTTCGATGCCAGATCATAACATCGGTGTTCTTGAAGGTTGCGTTGGTTTCGGTCAACGTGACAGTGTCGTCGTTGGAACCACCTTTGTCCGTCACATCCGTGACTGTAACGCTGGGTTTTGGTGTAGCATTGTTGCCCAGGTAGCAGTACACGAACACTTCAGAGCGGGTGAATCCTTCAAAGGAGGTCCCTACCCTTGTCCCCTTTTCACTGACGAGAAAGGTTCCGTACGCGTCGCTTCCTCCAACACGCCCAACCCCGACAGTGACACGCTTGGTCGCGATCACCCGAACATGGTCAGCCGAGAAATTCCGGGTTTGCATGGTTCCAGCTGTGGTCAGCGTGGTTTGCCAGAGGACTTGGTTGTTGCTCACCCGGCGAACTGTCACCTGTGTGTTGTCCTCCATCGCAAACAACCACATCGTGCCGTTGACATAGGTGAGGTACTCTTTCCCGTCACCCAAGAATGGAGCGGCTTGTGGAGCCGAGAACGGGGCACAAACGAGGAGTAAGATCCCAAACCAAAGGACTCGCCTCGTAAACAATGCGTTAACCACACGTCTCATAAAAACCTCCAGAATCAATGTTGTCGTTCAACAAGACTTTCGCTATGCTCATTTCTCTGCACTGCAACACAATGCTCTGCCGTACAAAAAGTACTGTAGGATCATACAGGAAAGTTGCCACAATGACCAAGAGGGCTAGCAAGTTCGGCTCACAAGAACGAGGCGACAAAGAGAGTTGCAGCAGGCTGGTGTTCCTGCTAAGAAGAAAAGCACACAAAAGGAACACCAGTCACACCACCACCGCAGCATTCCATGCTTAAAGAAACACAGCCAAGGAAGCAATTGTCGCGCTTGATTGGCTTGGACCCCTTTGCCCCTGGTCAAAGAATGTCCCCAACCTCGATACAAGGAGAGAGTTGATGTCTGAAGCGAAAACCTACGCGCCCCCAGCAGAGTTTAGCGAGAAAGCCCACATCGGTTCGATGGAGGAATACCGTGAGATGTATGAGCGCTCGGTCGCCGATCCCGAGGCGTTTTGGGGCGAGATCGCTCAACAGTTTCATTGGCACAAGCCCTGGGACAAAGTGCGCGAGTACGACTTTGAAAACGAGATCTCCATTGAGTGGTTCAAAGGTGGACAAACCAACCTTTGCTACAACGCGATAGACTTCCAGATCGAGAAAGGTCGCGGCGATCAAACCGCCATCATTTGGGAGGGCAACGACCTCGGAGAAGAGCGTCGCTTTACCTACAAGCAGCTCCTCGACGAGGTGTGCAAGTGTTCCAATATGTTGAAAGACCAAGGCGTCAAGAAGGGTGACCGAGTCACCTTGTACATGCCGATGATTCCAGAGCTTGCGATTGCGACCCTGGCCTGTGCCCGCATCGGAGCGGTTCACTCCATTGTGTTTGGTGGCTTCTCGGCCGATAGCCTCGCCGACCGCATCGTCGACGCTGACAGCGACGTTGTTCTCACAGCAGACGGCTGCATGCGTGGAGCCAAGCCTGTTAAGTTGAAAGAAAACACAGACCAAGCTTTGGAGATCTGCAAGAAGCAAGGCCACGAAGTGCGCCGCGTGATCTCGGTCCAACGGGTTGGGGACAAGATCCCTTCCAACATGGTGGAAGGCCGAGACTTGTGGTGGCACGACCTGGTCGCCGACGCCTCCACCGATTGCCCCCCCGAATGGATGGACGCCGAAGACCCCTTGTTCATTCTCTACACCTCCGGCTCCACAGGAAAACCCAAGGGCGTGCTTCACACCACCGGCGGTTACATGGTGTATGCAGCCACCACCTTTAAGTATGTGTTTGACTACCACGAAGGTGATGTCTACTGGTGTACGGCCGACCTCGGCTGGATCACTGGACACAGCTACATCGTGTACGGACCGCTCTGCAACGGCGCTGTCTCCATCATGTTTGAAGGCGTTCCCACCTACCCCGATGCAGGACGCTTCTGGGACGTCGTGGACAAGTACAAGGTCAACATCTTCTACACCGCTCCGACTGCGATCCGTGCGTTGATGCGGTTTGGCAACGAGCCCGTAGAGTCCCGCGACCTTAGCTCGCTTCGCATCCTCGGAACCGTGGGTGAGCCGATCAACGTGGAAGCCTGGGAGTGGTACCACGATGTTGTTGGAAAAGAAAAATGCCCGATCGTCGACACCTGGTGGCAAACCGAGACAGGCGGCATGTTGATCACACCTCTGCCCGGTGCCACACCAACCAAGCCAGGAAGCGCGACCTTCCCCTTCTTTGGTGTGAAGCCTGCGATTGTCGACAACGAAGGCAACATCCTGGAAGGTGAAACCGAGGGAATCCTGACCATGTTGGAGCCTTGGCCTGGCATGATGCGCACGGTGTACAACCACCACGAGCGCTTCCAACAGACCTACTTTGCCATGTTCAAGGGCAAGTACTTCACAGGAGATGGCTGCAAGCGCGACGCCGACGGATACTACCGAATCACCGGTCGCATCGATGACGTGATCAACGTCTCAGGCCACCGAATGGGAACCGCCGAAGTCGAAAGCTCTCTCGACAACCACCCGCTGGTGGTGGAGTCTGCTGTGGTCGGCTACCCCCATGAGATCAAAGGCCAAGGCATCTATGCCTACGTGACCTTGTTGCCCCATGCAGAGAAGACCGACGCGTTGGTCAAAGAGATCCGCCAGCACGTGCGCAATGAGATTGGTCCCATCGCCACCCCCGACGTCATTCATTGGGCCGACGCGCTGCCCAAAACCCGCTCGGGTAAGATCATGCGCCGGATTCTCCGCAAGATTGCCGCAGGCGAACTCGACCAGCTTGGAGACACCTCGACGCTCGCGGATCCCTCTGCAGTGGACGTCCTTTTGGAGTCGCGCCCCAACAAGTAATCCGGCCCCTAGTCAGAGTTCTCCTCGCTCTCTTTCCATTCCCTTCCACGTTGTATCCCTCTAGAGACGTTCGGTTCATCTGTGCTACAAGGTGGACCGTCGAACGATTCCATTCATCCCGCAGGCTCGGATTGCCCGGCCTGCTCACTTACAATGCAGAACGGACCATGACACTTCTTGTCTTTTATGTGACTCTTGCCCTGGGCGTCTCCTTTTTGTGTTCTATCTTGGAAGCGGTGCTGTTGAGTATCACGCCGGCCTTTATGGCCATTACCCAGCAAGAAAACCCTTCGTTGCACAAACGGCTCAAGCCGCTCAAGGACGACGTGGATCGTCCACTCGCCGCCATCCTCAGCCTCAACACCATCGCCCACACCATCGGCGCAGCAGGGGCAGGTGCTCAGGCAGCCGTGGTCTTTGGAAGCAATTCGCTGGGCGTGTTCTCTGCTGTGCTGACCTTGCTGATCCTGGTGCTCTCCGAGATCATCCCCAAGACCTTGGGTGCGGTGTACTGGCGACAACTTACCGCGATTGTCAGCCGGCTCCTCCCCATGCTGATCTGGCTTCTCTGGCCGTTGGTTGCGCTGTCCAAAGTGCTCACCAACATCATCTCGGGAGGCAAGAAAGGCCACGCCCTCTCGCGTCGAGATATCGCAGCCTTGGCGACAGCCGGCAACGCGGCAGGATTGTTCGACAAAGGCGAGTCCCGAATCCTTAACAACCTGTTCCGGCTGCGTGGTGTTCAGGCTAAGGATGTGATGACGCCACGAACCGTGATGTTCATGCTTCAGCAAGATCGCACGGTGGGTGATGTGGTCGAAGAGTACAAGTCGATCAACTTCACACGTATCCCCATCTACGGCGACAACACTGATGACATTCGCGGCTACATCCACAAGGACCAGCTGCTTCGCAAAGCTGCCCACGACGAGCACAGCGATGTCTTGCACACCTTCCGGCGCAACCTTCACTTGATTCCTGGTGACATGAAGTTGCTGGACTTGTTCGAGCAGCTTGCCAAAGACCGTGAGCACATCGCTCTTGTTGAAGACAACTACGGCGGCGTGACAGGGCTGGTCACTCTGGAAGATGTGATCGAAACCTTGCTGGGTCTGGAGATCATGGACGAGTTTGACGCGGTGGAAGATATGCAGGAGTGGGCTCGAAAGCTTCGCGAAAAGCGGCAAAAGAACTCGGGTCTTGTTCCTATTCGCAAGCCAGACGCAGACCAAGACTAGAAGAGACCCAGCTTCTTACTTTTTGAGCCTCTGCTTGTCGACAAAGATGGTATTCACAAACGTCCCCCCTCGTACCGCGTAATTGTTCTTTTTCATCCAATCCACAATATTCGTTCGCATCTGTTTGGAGCCGAATCGAAGAGTCTCCACACAAAAAACAGCAGGCCGATAGGTTTGGAAGTCGAACGTTTTGAGAATGGGCAGGTCCAACCCTTCCACATCAAGGGAAACGAGGTCAGGAGCTTTTCCGCCAAAGTGGCGTTTGATCACGTCATTGATATTCAGCAAGGGCATCTTTATGACCTTCTCCAGAGCTTTCTTACCATACTTCTTTTGGTAGAGTTCGACCTGCTTTTTGGAGAACGTATTGATTTCACCGTTTCCCCGCATCACGTAGTAGTCTGCAACTTTTTGTGCGGACACTCCAATCCCGGCCTGGAGAATGGTGTCTCGGGGTCGCTTTTCTCTCAACATATCGATGTAGTAAGGGTTGGGTTCAACCAAAACGCCCTTGCTAGCCAAACGGTAAAACAGATAGGTATTGTTTCGCAGGATCGGCCGCCATGCGCCAATGTCGAGATAAGTCGGTTTCTTGATCTTGAGATGGCGAAACAACTCGTAGAGAATGAGGTCTTCGCCTTGCTGGGCGAAGGACGGCCTTGCCAACTTGTAAATGGGTGGAGTTTTTGCTTGGGTTTTGGCTTTGTCCGCTTGTTCCCGCAGAATGGAGGGGATACGAACAAACTCTTGCACAAGGATACCCAGCACAAGGCCGAGCAGAACACCAACGAGTATCGATTGTTTTTGCATGGACGGCACCCCTATTTAGCATAGACGGCACCCCTATTTAGCATAGACGGCACCCCCACCTTTGCCCACCTTCCCCAGTGTCTTCTGCTGGATAAAGTCAATCACAAAGAACCAAGCCAAGGGAGACAAGCAAATGAATCGCTAGTATCTCTTCAATCGCTTCGTATCTAGGCTAAAGTGTCTTCGTCGGTCAGGCCGGTCTCGCGAACGCCGCCCAAGCGGAACGACGAGGAAGAGAAGAAGCTCTCAAAGACGCCAAGGAACGCCAGCGCAGAAACCGTCATCAGCTCTTTGTCTTGTTGAAGCTCCCGGAGCGCGGCCTCACGTCGACCTCGATCAGCATGATCAAAGCGCTCTTGGAACAGACCGTCCAGACGATGCCCTCGACGAGCCGGGGTGATCCGGTTCAGTCCGCCATCCTGTGAATAGTCGATCACCTCAAAGATAAGCTGACGTTGCTTCTTCACATCGACGATGTCGTGGCTGAAGATGTGCATGAGAATCCGGCCCGTCTCATGGATGCTCGCGTCGGTCAAGGCGTGGAACAGTCGTTGCGCAGGAAGGTTCACTTGATCCAACTCGGAGCGACGCACCAAGGACAAAAAGACGACGTTCTTGAACATCTGAAACAGCCGGTGCGCCTCATCAATCGGCGCGCCTTTGGGTCGCTTCGGACGAAGATGCGATTTGACTTCGTGGCGCAAAAAGAGAATATCAAACAACTCGCGGAAGAAATCTTCCGTGGAGTTATCTTCGACCACACGCATATCAAACGTGTTGTCGAGTCGGTCTGCGAGTTTGACCCAAATGATCTCGGTGCAATACCTCGACTCGTCCATCAAGCGGCCGAGATACTCGTGGTATTGTTCGCTGTTCTGCTTGGTCAACGTCTGCAGACGGTATTCCAACTGATCACGCTGTTCCGGCGAGAAGTGTTGGCCGATGGTATGCATACGAGCTTCTAACTCGCGTTGCATGTCATCTTTGCACTCCGACGTATAGATGTCTTCGTAATAGTCGTGCAGAAACGCTGTAAGAAGATCAAGATCAGAGGGTTGCTCTGTCGCAAGAGAGAGCAGGTGGGCCGTGCGCAACGGGTGTAGCATGGCAAGCGGGCCTAGTTTTCGGTTACGGTTTTGATAAGCAAAACCGAGGAAACCAATACCAGCCTCCACAGCGGCGTTGGAACCAAAGACTTCCGCGTTCCCCAAAACATGAGAAAGAATCTCACCGTGCTGGGGTTCACGCGCTGCCAGAAGGTAGTTCATTCGGGCAGATAAGGTCAAATGTTCTTGCAAATTGAGAAGCGTTTGGGGCTGCATCCCCCGCGTCCTCCCTTTTGTTCAATGGGATGTCGTTTTTTCGACATCCAAATGATGGTGCCAGAAACCAACTTAACGATCAAGTCTTTGACAGCAAACCTTTTTGGAACTTTCTTTGTGGATGACACCCTGTTGTGGAACGAGAGCGAATGAACCAGAGTTCACAAACCAACGAAATCAAGGAAGCTTCAGACACTCCGACCCCGTTCTCCAAGCGATTGGAGAAGCTTCTCACGGAAGGAATGAACCTCCTAAAAAAATGCAACAGCCCCTCCTACCAGTGGCTCGAACAAGGGGAGATGCGGCTCCGTCAATTGGGCACTCTGCTGGATGAATATCCCTCTCTGCACCAACTCTACAACGATGATCCGCTGCAGCAAGGTCCTGAAGCTATTATTGAAACGCTATGTGACCTCAACCCTCTGGAGTTGAAGCTAAGGCTCCCTAGCAAGGCCGTTCTGGCTGAAAGCTATTGGATGCTCAAATCGCAGCACCTCAAAGGTATGCAAGCTGCGATTCGTGCCCTGGATGCGGACCTCATCCCCCGAGGTTTTCGCAAGACATTGCACCGTGAAATCAGCAGGATGATTCACATTCACTTGCTCGCTCAGCTGCTGATCGATGTCATCTTAAACCCAGGAGTCCCTGGCCCCCTCAAACAAGCTGCGGCCTCAAACTTGATTGATCTCTGGGATCAAAGCGCCCAACAGGAGACGTTGTCGGACTTCTTCCGGATGATCAACTCACTGTGGGATGCTCGCGCCATGATTCAGGTTCAGTATGGCACCCTCTTGGGCACCACGGAGTTGATGCAGCTCCTTGAAGCGGAGTGCGATCCTGTTGTCCTCGACTTTTTCTTGGAACCCACCGAGCGAGAAGAAGAAGCCTACGCCTTCCAAGAGTTTTTGTTCGCCCTCACCTACGAAGAGATCAAGCTGCTGCGCGCCTACATGGAAGAGAAAGACCTCTCTGTGATCGGCCACGACGTCGTGGAACAGGTGCTCCCTGATCGTGCAGAGCGCCCCCCTTTTGGTCAGGCGGCTTATACCGATCCTCACAAGATCTATCGATCCTACAAACGACGACGTTCCCAGGCGCGATACCGAAGCAACTCGGATCAACCAGGACCACGTCACACCGCCGAACAATTTCTCGTGCTTCACCTTCTTCGCGCCCAGCAGGACCCCTCCTAAACTGGAAAGGAGCAAGACACAAAGGTAGCGTTGAGAATTGTTAGGGTTCTCTAGCGAAAGGTAGGGATACTCATGTAGAGGGAGAAAGAGGCGAAGGTTCTAAGGCAGGGAAGAGAGGGGATTTATGCTTCAGCAGCGCCCATCTTGTTGACCAGGTTGGCCAAGCGGGATACGCGGCGGGAAGCGGTGCGCTTGTGGATCACACCTTTGGAAGCCACGCGGGAGATCATGCTGGTCGCATCGCGAAGTGCTTCGCGAGCCACACCTTCGTCGCCAGCTTCAACAGCTTCACGGACGCGCTTGATGGTGGTGCGCATGGTGGATTTCCAAAAACGATTGCGATCGTGATTTTTCTTGTTTTGGCGGATACGCTTGAGCGCAGACTTATGATTCGCCATTTGAGGTCTCCTTTGCGGCCATCCTGCTTAGAGGATCGGCTTGGCTATCCATCATCGAGGGGATCGAAATAAAAAGATATATGTTTCAACCATTTCAGGCAGTTACAGACACTCACATAACGCGAGGAGTGAGAGTTATAAAGGGAATTTGCCGAAAAGTCAATAGATTTCTCAAGTCTGCTGACTCACTACGAAAAGGGGCGAGATTTTTGCCTCGCTCTGTAGGGATTCGATTCAGCCTTCCCTGTACAGAAGTGGGGAAAAACGACGTATACTGGTCAGCAAAGCCGAGAGGATGTACAAAGGGCATTCAAATGGTGACAGGATTCGTCATGCGGACACCAACCTCCCTTAAACTCGATCCATCTCTCAACGACCCAATGGAAAGCAAGGAGCATCATCCATGTGTGGGATCATAGGAATTATCAATTCACCTGAAGGATACCGACTTCCGCCCGAAACCCAACAGCAGATGCGGGACGAGGCTCTGGCCCTGGAAGCCGTATTGGAACAGCGTGATCCCAAAGCTCTTGGGGAAAAACTTCAGGCCGTAATCGGTCGCGTCAGCGTGATGCCCTCGTTCCCCACCTCGTTTGCGCTCGGCTGTGACACCACGTTGCGTGAGTCGCTGGAGCGAATGAAAACCTCCTTGCGCATGGCCTTGGAAACGGTGTCGTGGGGACAGCAAAACAGCAAGAGCTTCCAAGAGTTGGAGCAGTGGAACGAGCTGGGTCTCCAATGCCGGGACATGATGTGGCGGCTGGAACAAGACCTCCTGGCCCCTCAGGAAGAACTCTACCGACTGTGCCCTCCCTCCTGGACTCCAGAACAAGAAGATCGGCTCCGCGCGTTTTGGTCGATCGAGTTTATCTTACGCGGCCTGCAACGCCTTGAGATTCGGGGACGAGACTCAGGTGGGGTCTCGGTCATGGTGGCCTTCCCTTCTCTTGATGTTTACCGCAAGTTCGTCAACGAGATCGAACAATCTGTCCACCAAGAAGAATGGAACAAGCGTCGCTCCATGGCTGGATTGGGAACAGGCTCCATCTGTGGCTCCCCCGACGCAAGCAGCGCAACAGCGACCCTCAGCTTCGTCTACAAAGAAGCCTCCGAAGTGGGCAGCATCGGCCAAAACGTCAAGAACCTCCGGGATCAATACCAAAACGATCCCATCCTGCAGAAAGCCTTGCAGCTTCCAGGAATTCGCATCAACCCGCTGGCTCATACCCGATGGGCCTCCAACGGTATCATCAACGTCTACAACGCCCACCCCCAAGGCAACGACACGGAAGGCATGGAGTCCAGCGAGACGCGCTTGTTTGCGGTGCTCAATGGAGACATCGACAACTTTGCCGAGCTGCGGGAAGCCTTCGCCAAACGTACAGGTCATCGTCCCCCCGGTGGAGTGACCACAGACGCCAAGATCATTCCCTTAATGGTGGAAGAGAAATACCAAGAATCCGGCGACCTGCGGGAAGCGTTCCGGCTGACCCTGCAAGAGTTTGAAGGGTCCTTTGCGATCGGCTTGCACCACCTGGATCACCCAGACAAAGCATGGCTTGGCATTGGAGGTAGCGGTCAATCCTTGTATGTGGGAGTTCACGCCAACTCCGTCTGCTATGCCTCCGAATTGTACGGTGTGGTGGAAGCCACTCCCCACTTCGTCAAGCTGGATGGTGAGAAAGAACGCGAGCCCGGCAACCCCTCCACCCGTGGACAAATGTTGGAGCTGTCGAATGATAGGGTCGGCGAGCCGCGACCTTTCCTGGCCTGGGGCTTTGATGGCACTCCCCTGACAGAAGAGCACCTCCCGATGCGTCGCGCCCAGATCACCACCCGCGACATCAACATCGCCGACTACCCCCACTTCTTCCTCAAAGAGATCAGCGAGTCGGTGGAGTCCGTCCGAAAGACCTTGCATGGCCGGTTTTTCTTGGAGCGGCAAGGCGACAAACCTTTCCGTTTCCGCCTGGACGAGAGCACGGTTCCCCAGCGCCTCATCGATCTTCTGAGGAGCGGGCAGATCAAGCACGTGTACTGCATTGGACAAGGGACTGCCGCGGTGGCAGCCCAAGGTGTCGCCCGCGCCTTCCAACAAAACCTGGGAGGCCAGCTTCACATTGTTCCGACCAAAGCGTCTGAGTTGTCCGGTCACATGTTGGCCGATAGCATGGAAGACACCCTGATCATCGCGGTGAGCCAGTCGGGAACAACGACAGACACCAACCGAACGGTCGACCTGGTCCGTCAACGGGGAGCCAAGGTCCTGGCCATCCTCAACCGCCGGAACTCTGACCTCGCCTTCAAGGCCGATGGCGTCATGTACACCAGCGACGGACGCGACGTGGAGATGTCCGTGGCCTCCACCAAGGCATTCTACTCCCAAGTGACTGCAGGAGTCTTGCTGAGCTTGTACCTGAGCTACCGCAGCGGCCTGATGGACGAGCATCGAATCAAAGACGGTTTGCGTGAGCTACTCCAACTCCCCAGCACCATGGCCCGCGTGCTCGCCCAAGGCGACAAGATCAGGGACATCGCTTACCAGCACGCCCTCACCCGGCGTTACTGGGCGGTCGTGGGTAGCGGAACCAACCAAATCGCGGCCCATGAGATCCGGATCAAGCTCAGTGAACTTTGTTACAAGTCGATGTCGTGCGACACCATCGAAGACAAGAAGCACATCGACCTCAGCGCCGAACCTTTGATGCTGGTCTGTGCCGCTGGCCTGGATGAGGCCAACCTGAGCGACACAGTCAAAGAGGTCGCTATCTTCAAGGCCCACGAATCGCTCCCGATCGTGATCGCCAGCAACGGCGCCGAACGCTTTGAACCGTACGCTACCGCCGTGGTGAAAGTGCCGGAAGTTTCGCCACACTTGTCTCCGATTCTCACCACGATCGTGGGTCACCTCTTTGGCTACCATGCAGCGTGCGCGATCGAGAACCAATCGGTGGTTCTCCGGCACGTCCGGCACTCCTTGCTCCAGGCCCTTCCCACCATCGACAACCAAGCGCAGGGCGCGCTCAACCCCTCGCACCCCTCTGAGTTGGTCCCACGACTGCGTGAGATGTTGCGCTTGCTGCAAACACCAGCCTTCAACTCAGCCCTGGAAGTGCAGACGGCTGTCCAGCTCTCTCTGAAAGCCCAACAGCTTCTGTACAGTTCACACGAACAGGCGATGGGCGAAGCAACGTCTCCGTACGAGCTGGCCGAAGAGTTGATGAACCTGCTCACGGAAGCGGTCCGAGAGTTGAGCCGCCCGATCGACGCGATCAAGCACCAGGCCAAGACCGTAACGGTCGGAATCAGCCGTCCCACGCCATCACTGCGAGGCAGCGTGGGCGATGTGTTCCGCGACATGCAGTTGGACCCCTCCCTCCTCTTGTGGCGCAACCTCTCCTTCTTGATATCGGCCGAGCCTCTGATCGAGGAGATCCCCGGCGCATCCCTGTACTCTGTGACGCACCTGGACGAGAACAGCCAGCCCACGCCCCACAGCAAGATCTTCAAAGAGCTTTCCATTGGGATGGCTGCGAACATTCCCTCCCGCACCGACACAGACCCTGGCCTCAAAGGCTCCAAGTGGTTGGCGCTGAAGGAGAACAACGTTCAGGTTGGGATTGGGCGAGCCGACGGTCGTCAGATTGCGATCATTCCGCTCCGTGGAGAACATCCCCAAGAAGCAAGAATCCTCCTCTTGCACCTGACATTCAACGAAGAGGCATCACTCCAAACCCGACTGCAGTGGCTTCGAACCCGCGGGCACCTCTACGATCAGTTCCGCGCGGCTGTTACGGAGTTCAACCTGTCCTGGTCCGACCAGCTCTTGCTTCAGTCCTCGGTCCAGTACCTGTTTGATGATTCCCCAGACCGCTTCGTCTCCTCCTTGTCGAGCCTCTCTGCCTCCACGACCCCCTCCTACACCTCACTCCCTGCTCTCAAAGACCTCCCCTAGCTCCTCATCAGCCTTCCGTGCAAGGGTTCTTCGCGTTTTGGGGAGAGCCAGCCTCAAAGAATTCACGGAAAGATTGACGTCCTTTGACATCCATGTCGACCACATTATGATATAGTTCGTCTCTGCAAAGCCGGAAGGAAGTAGGAAACAAAGCACACTCCCTTGGGGTTTGCAGGTGGAGTGCCTTTTTCATGAAGGTAACGCCAGCCCCGTCACGTTGAAGAAAGAGAGAGCAATGACACGTCGGTCTTCCTCGCCAAAGCCACTGCCGTTTCATGTCCCCAAGGATACGAAGCCTTCCCCCAGCGGCCCTTACGCAGCCCTGGAGGGGGGAGAGCAACATACGTTGTCACAGCGAGCACCTTCCAACGTGTCCAGCACCATGGTGGTCAACGACCTGCCACCTGCGACCCGAGTCACGAGAGTGTTTCCGGCTGGAGGCGGTGACCCAGCACAGGCTCCCCCGACCATCAAGCGGGATCGACCCAACTTTTTGCATCCCCCTCCCAACTTTCTCACGCCACCGACCAAAACAGAGAAGACTCCGCCCAAACCAACGGGCTTCAGTTCAACGATGCCACACCACATGATGATCCCCTCCTTTACAGGGACCACCACGTTGGAGGCGATGCGGTACGAGAAACACATCCTTTACCGCATCATCAAGAGCTTCCTGCAAAACAACGCCATCCTCATGGCAGGTGGGGTGGCGTACAACATGCTGCTCTCCATCATCCCCATGTTTGCGCTGATCTTCTTTGCGCTGTCGCACTTCTTTGACAAGTCGGTGCTGATCAACACCCTGTCCAACAACCTCCAGATATTGATCCCTGGCAACTCACAGGTCATCGAGTCTCAGCTGTCGTACTTTCTGGAAAACCGCCAATTGTTTGGTGGCATCACCCTTGTATTGCTGATGTTCTTTAGCTCGCTGGCCTTTAAAGTGATGGAAGGCGCGATGTCTGTGATCTTTGTGTACGACAAAGCGCAGGCCAAGCGTCGCTTTTGGGTCTCTGCGACCATCCCCTACTTGTACATTTTGTGCATCACCGCAGGTATCCTAATCCTCACAAGCCTGAGCACCTTCTTGCAGCGCTCGGAGACCATCCAGATCTCCATCTTGGGCTTTACCTGGTCGGTGGCCAACACCAACGGAACCATCCTCTACCTGTTTACCTTTATGGGTCTAGGATTAATGCTGTCGTCGCTGTATATGGTGATGCCGAAGTGCCCCATCTCTCTGAAGCGCGCTCTTGTGGGAGGTTTTGTCGCCGCGACACTTTGGGAGATTACCCGGCACATCCTGATCTGGTATTTCACCCAGATCTCCAAAGTCACAGCCATTTATGGACCTATCGGCAATGTCATCGTGATCTTGCTTAGCTTTGAAATCGCCGCGCTCATTGTGTTGCTGGGAGCACAAGTGATTGCTGAGCTTCAACGTTCCGAGATCTTTGAACAAATGATTTCGGGCGGAGACGTCTCCCACATCCCCACCCGCTAAACTGTCACTGCTTGTTCCTCCCACTCATGAAAGATAGAGATCAGACTCTCAGGCTCCGGCACCCTTTTGCTGCGTCTGATAGAAAAAGAAGGACGCAACAGCAGGAACGAGAGCCCCTACTGCGATAGCTCCAATCGAGACACCCAACGCCCATGCACCGGGAAGAACAAAGCCAGAAACTCCCGCCACAACACCACCGGCAATCATAGTGACACTTGCGAGCTTGTGAGTCCGCGCCCAGACTTCCTCGTTGTCCAAGGTCCATGGGGTGCGAATGCCCACAAAGAAGTTCGACTTGAAGCGAGCAATCACCAAACCAATTCCAGCAAACAGTCCCCCCAAGAGCAACGTAATCAACGAAGAACTCAGGCTTTGGTTGGGGCTGAGCGCGGCTTTAATCGTCAGGCCATGCATCCCCAGCATGAAGAACGCCAGCCCAACGACCAGGAGAATGATGGCACGTCGTGACTCCTCCACGTTCTCCTTGCGAGGGTCGACCTTCAACAAACCCAACAGCAGCAGCGGCAAGAAGGCGATGATTCCGGGAAAAAGAAGCAACCCCAACGTTTTGGAGGCGAATCGATCGGGCTGCCCATGAATGTTCCAGTGGATGGGAAATTGCTCGGGAGCTTGTCCCCAAAACACCAGCGACAAACCCAAAGCCAACACAGCGGGAATGCAACTCAACACCAACGCCTTTTTCATGATTCGATCTCCTTTGGAAAGGGTAAAGATAAGAACGTTCTCCTCCAAGATTCAGGAAGAGAACGATGTTGCGTCTTGTTCACCCTCCCTCTACGTGAGCCCCCCAGCTTTATTCTCACTATTTTTGTTTTTTTCTTTTTGAGGTGCTTCGTCTTTCCCAAGCTTGACCCGTTCGCCGTTTCGGGTGATAACAACATCACTTTCCAAGACACAACTCTCCACGAGACCCACAACATTTGGTTCATGATGAAACACAGAAGAAACAGAGGGATTGGTTGGTACGGCTGGATGCTTGCCAGTGCATGGCTGCTCGTTTCAGCCCCAACAACTCAGGCAGCGAGCACACAACCTGCTCCCACGAAGCAAACCAAGAATGTGTTCCTGAACACTGTTCATCGCTTGATGCGAGAACATCGGGGAGCCCTCCGAGAGATCCAGTCGCAGCACAAGGCCATCGTGAAGACCTGGATCCAACTGTCTGAGATTCCAGCACCCTCACGACAAGAAGCAAAGAAAGCCGCTTTCCTGATTCAACTGATGAAGCAAGCAGGGTTGCAGGTTCGCGTCGACAAGAAGGGCAATGTCATCGGTCAGTACACAGGAACCGGGCCAACCCCGCGCAAAGCCATCGTGGTCTGTGCTCACATGGATACAGTGTTTGATCTGACCGTCCGTCACAAGGTTCGACGCCAAGGAACGCGGCTGTTTGGACCGGGTGTTCTCGACAACACCGTCGGCTTGGTCAACATGGTCGTAGTGGCACGTATGCTCCGGAAGTACAAGGTTAAGCTCCAACAGGACGTTTGGTTTGTAGGAACAGTCCAAGAAGAGATAGGGCTGAAGGGTGCACAATACCTCGTCCAGCAACACAAGAAGCGCATCGCGATGATGATCGCTTTGGACGGTGGCTACGGTGGGATTAGCTATGGCGGCATCGGAATCCATTGGTACCGCATTGAGTTTCACGGTCAGGCTCGCCACACCCTTTCGAGCATGGGAAAACCGTCGACCACCTATGCTGCTGCGCGAGCCATCACAACCATCTACCAGTTAAAGGTTCCACGCAAACCCCGGATGCAAGAGACCTGGTACAACATCGGAAAACTTGGCGGCGGGAAGGTCGTCAACGCGCAAGCCGAACGAGCCTGGTTCACCGTGGACCTTCGCTCCATGAACGCCCAACAACTCCGTCGCCTCGAACAAAAGGTATTTGCTCTGGCCCGCAAGGCTGCCAAAGAAGCGGGAGTGACCGTACGCATCGTCACGCTGCAGAAGATGCCAGCCGTCCAATTGCCTGGGATGCGACAGCACAAGCTCGTACGAGGCACCGCAGCGATTCTTCAGGCACAGAAGTCAAAACGTATCGCCATCCACCCGTTTGGTGCCAACGACCACTGTGCAGGCCTGGCGGTAGGCATCCCCGGTATCAACATCGGTACAACAACTGGTGGCTCCATCCACAGCCTGAAAGAGTGGGCAGAGTCCAAACATGTCACACGAGGCATCCAACAAACCTATTTGTTGGTGCTGTTAATGGCTGGCACCGGCCGGACAGTCACGACACCCAAAACGCATCGCTAACCCCGAACCTTTCGACGATCCAAACGATGGAGCAGCAGTTTGATGGGACAGCTCTACTGGTCACCCTGTATGGAAACCCTTCCGGAACTCCCCGACGACTCGGTGGACCTCATTTACATTGATCCACCCTTCAATACGGGAAAAACGCAACGCTACACCCAGACCAAAGCGATCCCTGACGAGACAAAAGGAGACCGCGTTGGATTTCAAGGGAAGCGGTATCGCACCGTCAAGCTGGGGACGCGCTCGTTTGCCGATAGCTTCGATGACTTCCTCGCCTTCATTGAAGGACCTTTGCAAGAAGCCCATCGAATCCTCAAACCCACAGGGTCTTTGTTCTTCCACATCGACTACCGTGAAGTGCACTATTGCAAAGTACTGCTCGACCAGATCTTTGGTCGCGACTGCTTTCAAAACGAGATCATTTGGGCCTACGACTTTGGGGGTCGCAGCAAGAAGCGTTGGTCTTCCAAACACGACAACATCCTGTGGTACTCGAAAGATCCCAAGCACTACACCTTTCACTTCGACGAGATGGACCGAATCCCCTACATGGCTCCTGGACTCGTTGGACCCAAAAAAGCCGCACGAGGCAAAACGCCGACAGACTGTTGGTGGCACACGATCGTCCCGACCAACGGCAAAGAACGAACCGGCTACCCCACGCAAAAGCCTCTTGGCATTCTCCGTCGCATCCTTTCGGTTCACACCAGCCCCGGCGACACCGTGCTCGATTTCTTCGCGGGCAGCGGCACCACAGGAGAAGCTGCCGCGCGCCTGGAGCGCGACTTCATCCTGATCGACCAAAACCCCGAGTCCATCCGCGTGATCCTCGATCGCCTCGCCTTCTCCGACCTCGAATGCATGAACTTCTCCCCCGACGACTTGCCCCCTGCTGAAGAAACAAACCAAGAATAACAACACCTAGAGATGACACCCCGTCTCGTTCTATGCTATAACTGATGCACTATCTCTTTTGAATTCTTCACGAAACAACAGCAGAAGCAGAAACATGAACGAGACATCCGTATCATGAAGCGATGGTACCTATGCAACCTACTTTTTCTTCTCTGGCTTTTTTGGCTTCCTTCGGCGAGACCCTGTGAAGCCAAAGGAGATATCCGCCTTGCCCTGTTGGTCGGCAACCAGACGGGCTGGAAGAAAGACCCCAAGCTTCACTATGCTATCTCTGGCGACCTCAAACCGGTGGCCCAGACCATCAAGGGACTAGGCTTTAAGCTTCATGCTGTCCTCGTAAACCAGAACCCTGAGTCGGTCCGTCGAGCGATGCGCTCCGTGCTTCAGCGGCTCCAACAAAAACCCCGCGTTTCAACCTTTTTCTTTTACTATTCGGGTCACGCAGACAAAACCCATTTTCACTTAGGCCCCAAAGGGAAAGACCCTTTAAGCTACCGCGAGTTTGTTCAGTTCCTTAACAAGATCAAAGTACGCCGCCGGTTTGTCGTGCTGGATGCGTGCTTCAGCGGCGAAGTCATCCGACAGTTTGGTAGCTTGCAACAATACCAAACGTTGCGCAAGACGGGTCAGGTTCGGTCCAAAGGGGTCAGCAAGAAGTTGGTGGTCGCTGACCTCCGAAAGTACTTTCCGGATCAAGGAATCCGAGTTCGTGGGTTGCAGATCCTAAGCTCCAGCCAACACTTGTCGTTTGAGTCCAACCGCAGAAGCGGCTCGGTGTTTACCTACCACCTCTTGCAAGGGCTCAAAGGAGCTGCAGACCTCGATCGGGACGGCAAGATAGGAATGAACGAGTTGTTCCTCTATGCCAAACCTCGGGTTAAGAAAGAAACGGGTCAAAACCCACAGCAATGGCTGTTTCGCGTGGGTGGAGAGACCTATGGATTTGCCCCCGTCTACCGAAGCTACCTCGACATTCATGCCGACACCCTTGGAAAGCTTCAGGTGACCGTGGATAACTTTGTGTGGCGATGGAACAAGCAAGCCCGCAAACCTATCCGTCTCGCAGTCACCGATGGAGAAGGACTGATCGAGCTGCAACGCGGGCGTCGCTGCTGGCAACAGCGGGTCTCTTTTGTGGCGCATCAAAAAGCCAGGCTGCGCTCGGATCGATGGAGCAGTGTCTCTTGCAGTCAATCCGGCCTGCTTCGCAAAGGAAGCTTGGAGCTATCCTCACGTGTAGCTCCTCCCCTTCTTCCCGAAAACCACTGGAGCTTGGAGCTATCTGGTGGACCTTGGGGAACCAACGGCTTCTTCCAAAACGGCGGAGAACTTTTGGGCAGCGGACGTTTGGGGCTGCGTCATCGGTTTGGAGGGATCTTCCTGGGCGTAGGAGGGGCGACCCTTCAGTTTGCGGATCTCAACGTGACACAGCTGCTGCTCAATCTCCGGGGTGAAGGAGGCTATCGCAAAAGTTGGGGACGCTTCGACTTGTTTGTAGGAGGCTATCTTTCGTTGGGTGTTCTCCTCCAAGACATCAACCAGGACACGCTACCGTCGTTGATGATTCAGGTGGGAGCAACGGTCACTCCATCATTTTGGCTGTCCGAGCGATGGGCCATAACACTGACTCTGGATGCTGGAGTGCTGCCTACGATTGTCCAGCTGCAGTCGCAGGTACAGGCATTCTTCGTTGGAGCAGCCCACATCGGCTTGCGCTACCGATTCGGCGGCCTGTAAAAAGCCGAGTCAAACCTTATGTCACCGTGCCCCAAACTCTCCTCACAAGGGATGTGATTCAAACCTATTGGTAAGCTATGGGTAGAAAGTGGCTTTCGCCTTTGTGATGACGCCGGGCACCTACGCGGCCCGAAACATTTACCCGCGCTACCCATGCAGATATAGACAAGGGAGAAGTACCCACATCCGTGGGCACTCTGGCATCGCAAACACTGATACTGTTCTTGCTACCACAAGACTCAACCCAACACACGATAGGTTCGTCTGTGTACATCTGTGCAAAATGTGGATTCTACAAGTTACTTGAACATGCGGTATCCTCGTCTGTGCAATCTATGTAATCTGCTGAACCTGCCCTCTATCAACAAACCAACGGCCAATGATCACACCCTCAGGGAGGAGGTGTCCCAATCCTCCACACAAAAACCCCCACACCTCCTGCAAAGTTCATCTTCTTCTGTCCGAAACAACCCAACGTAGCGTCATCTCGGAAGAAACCAACAACGGTCAAGCAACCTTGTCGGTCGAGATGCAATTGGTGGACCGCATCCAGATCTCCCCTGGTTGTCTGCTGTGAACTTCCTCCAGGGATGCTTACCAACCACTTGGGCTGAAGCTTTGCATCCAGGCGTAGCGCAAAGGGGTCAATGCCAAAAGCTGGCTTTGCACCAGAAAAGCTATTGCTCTTAGAAAAGAAAGCATCCAAACCATAGGAACCACCCACATAGTAACCACCTGCTGGGTCGGAAAGGATAGCAAACCCGTAATCTGAGAGTGCATCGCCCCAGCGAGCCGTTTGCAACACCTTTCCCTGCCGGTCAAACTCCGCCACAAACATATCAAGATCGTTGGGGGAGCCCTTCACGGTTTTGAGTTCATGAGGTGTGCCTGCAAACAACGAAGCCCCATCCCAAGAACCAAAGACCACAATCTTCGTCTTCGTAAGAAGAAGCCGTTCAGCAATGATGCTTGATGCCGCTTCGGAGGTTGGGTACGACTTGAGCCATTGCACGTTGTAGTTGGAATCAAGCTCTCCGAGAAACAGGTGGCTTACATCCTTCACAGTTGTTCCTGTTGTTACAGAGTGAGATTTGTCGAATGTAAGACTACCCTTAACAAATCCAGCAAGAACCACACGTCCTTGCGCATCACAAGCCATCGAGTGCAAGCGAAAACTATCCCCCTTGGGAACAAAGGTACGCTGCAAAGCTCCTTTGGAGTCAAACTGCATCACCATATTATCGTCAAATGTCTTCGTAGGGTCGTTGGGCCCAGGCTTCCCCATCTTGATAAGACCACGAGAATAGACCAAAGCATGGATACGATCGTTGGAATCGACAACAAATGTCTGAAGGACATCCACAGTGTCACTTCCAAAAGGATGCACCCAAGCAAAATCCTTTTGGCTTAAGTCAAAACGAGCCACATAGCTATCAAGAGTCCCATCAATACTGGAGAGGATATTGGAGCCGAGCAACAAAGAACCTTCAAACGTTCCTCCAAGAAAGAGAGACGTTCCAGCCGCATCCAAGTGTATCTGTGAGATTTGAAAGTTAGCCTTACTTGCACCCCATTGTTGGGCCCATTGGAACTTGCCGCTGGCGTCTAACTTTACCAACAAGGAGTCTTTTGAACCTTTTGCAGTGTAGGTTGAACCGCCGATGCTGATGGTTCCATAAAATCGTAGGGCCAGATACAACACCCCTGACTTGCCTTGCACAGAACGGATCATACCAATGGAACCCGGAGCGTTGGAAGAATCCAAACCCAGAAATAGCCAGGAACAGGAAGAGCATGTTGCATCCGGCGTAGTTTCTGGGACAGCATCAACCGAAGTATCAGGTTTCTGGCCCTCGCTGATAGGCTCAGGGATGAAGTTTTCGGCTTCAAGTTCAATAGACTTGATACCCTCTCTTCCATCATTTCCAGAGGCATCCTGTGGTCCCTCTTCCTTCCAAAGATGCTTCTCTTGTAAGTACGTTTCGGGCTGAGACTCGTCTGCCTGTTCTTCGGGTACTTCGCGAATGGAACCTTGCTCAAGACCCCGCTGCAAAAAGCATGTCCCCAACTGGCAGTTCCAATCGGTCGGACAGTCACGGTCTGTCCGACAAGCATTACCCTTGGAGCAAGCTTGTTGACCAGACCACCCGACCAACAATAGAAGAAGAATGACGCGCCGAAGCATCATAGAAGAAGCCCTCGTACAAGTGTCCCCCCACCTCCCCAACCCACAACTATCTGAAACGTTGATGACTGCCTTTATCCTAATGGAAAGAAAAGCCGCTTGGCAAGATGGAAAGGCAAGTAAGGAGGAATGAGATAGGAAGGAAGAAGAAGTTCGCAGAGTTACTGGTCGCTAACCTTGTTGACGTTCACAAAGGACCATCTTGTATCGGAGGAGATCTGAATGGTACCAGAAGCCCCACCATTGCGTGTCACGGTGAAGGTCAGCCTTTCACCTTTTTTCAAAGGTACAAGGTCAGAGAGTTGGAGCGCTGTATACCCAATCGACTTGCCGACACCTACCGTATGTTCCCCTGAGTTCGAGTTGGACCCACCCCTGCCATGTTTGTCTAGAGCAAGATGAACGTTGGCAGCAGCCGTGACACCCGTGTAGAAGATACCAACGGAAACGTTGACAAGGTAGGTTCCATCTGAAGGAGCTCGAAACTCCCATGCGCCATTGACATTGGAGGATGTATTGTTTGCATCGAAGATCTTGTCTGAGAATGCAAGATTGACTGGAGCAGCGCTAACTGGCAATGTTTTGGTTACAGCCTTTTCATACCGAACCGTGACAGGGAACAGACCTGAGTCACCTTTGTCACCCTTGTCACCTTTGTCTCCTTTCGCCCCCTGCGGACCAATCGCCCCCTGAGGTCCTTGCAAACCTTGGGCTCCTTGGGGCCCTTGTAAGCCTTGTGCACCCGTATCCCCTTTAGGCCCACGTGAACCTGTGGGGCCAGTGGGCCCGGCTGGGCCTTGTGCACCCGTATCCCCTTTGGGACCTTGAGGTCCTTGTTTGCCTTGAGAACCTTGCGGCCCAGGATCACCTTTGTCGCCTTTGTCGCCTTTGTCGCCCTGAAGGCCTCGGTCTCCTTTGGGGCCTTGCGAACCGGTTGGACCTTGCGGACCAGGAACTCCTGCGAGATTTCCTGCATCAACAAAGCTCACTCCATTGTAAACATACAGGTGCCGATTCTGTGGATGACCGTTATCGTTCACCAAGTATGTAGTCCCAATCGTAGCATTGGATACGTTGCTCATTCCAGCAAAAGAGCCGACGTTGTCCACTTGAAGGCCTTTACCAGCGTCGCCTTTGTCACCTTTCGGACCTTGGGCACCAGGATCACCTTTGGGGCCACGTGCACCTGTCGCTCCCGTTGCACCCGCCGGCCCGACCGGACCTTGGGGACCTTGGATCCCTTGTTGTCCTCTCGCTCCTTGAGGGCCTGCCGGACCTTGGGGGCCGACTAGCCCTCGTGGACCTTGTGCGCCGTCTTTTCCAGCCGGCCCTTGTTTCCCTTGGGGTCCTTCTTTCCCCTCAGGCCCCTGTTTTCCAACGTCACCTTTGCCACCTTTCGGACCAATGCACATCCCGCTGGTGGTGTTGCAGGTTCCAGGTTCGCAATCTTTGTCTTTTGTACATTTGCTACTTTCGCCCTGCAGAACATAAGTCTCAGCAAGAGCATCCTTAATCTTCAGTTGGTCCGCATCTATGCCGACATAGCCAACGACAAAAAACAAACCAGCCACCAATGTTTTGGGGAGGGTAACTTTCATTTCATCTTCCTTCTGCGAAGCTATCGTCAAGGGGAATGTTTTGTTCGGGTCTTTTTGGAGCACCAACTCGATCTTGGTAAGCTGATCGAGGTTTTTGCCTCGAATCACCCAGCCGTATCGAAACCGATTGGCCGCCCCACCACTCTGGATGGCCTTGCGAAGATTTTCATCTGCAGAGTCTGGAGGTTCAACTGGCTTGGTCGTGCCATCACCATTGATCCCAGTAATCTGGACAGACTGACCAATCTTCTCCAGATCAGGAACACACTGTTTGTCCACACACTTTTCGGTGGCCTTACATGTCTTGGCTTCCTGGCAGGCCCCCCACTTTTTTGCAGCGCCACACGTTTTGGTTCCAGGAGTGCAAGCTCCTTCGGGAAGACAAGAATCCTTCTCCCCTGGGTTGCTGCAATCGTTGCATTTGCACACATCCCAGGCTCCACTTTGCTTGCAAACTCGCTCCCAGTTTTCGCAGTCCTTGGCGTCTTCACAGGCTTCTTTCTTCCCAGGTTCACAAGCGACACAGACATTGTCGTTGGGATAGCAAAAGGGACGATCGGGGTTCTTGCAGTCGCTGTTGCTTTTGCACTCTTTGCAACCATTTTCACCGTCACAAACGGGTCGAGTTGCAGGACAGTCTTTGGCTGTTCCACAAATGCACTTGTTATCCTGGCTGCATGTTCGTGTTGGACTTGTTTCACTTTGGCAGTGTTCATCTTTGGTGCAAGTAACACACCTGCCTCTATTCTCACCGGGTTCTTGAAGACACTTTTCAGGACAGTCTTCACAGCCTGGAATGGAGACTGCAACTTCTCCACCGCAGCACCAGATGAAAAGTGGAACCACCAGGATCATCCACCTCAACCAAGGGGGTCTATACCGGGTTTGCGACAACGATCTCCTCATTCATATCTCCTTGCTGCACTCACCCATCGAACCGAACGGAAAGAGCAAACATTCACCCCAACCTGAAGCATTACACACTTGGGGTAATGCAAGAGCTCCCGGGGCAAGTATCACTGTAGACTTAGACAATCATGAACAAACAGGTGGCTCTCTGTTTCAAAAGTGAAACAGGCGCTCCATGGGAATTGAAAGTTCTCAAGCACAGTTGTCGAGAGGGTTGCGATACAAACAGATTATTTGCAGCAGGCAATCGCGGCAGGATCCACACAGTTAGTTCTCTGGACTCCAACAGGAACATTGGCCTCATTTCTGACAATGAGACCTTGAACATTCCCTTCGTCAGTTGTCCAGTTTGTACAGTTGGCACGGCCATTGTCGGATTTGAGATATCCGGCGACCCAAGCTTTTGTTCCAGTCGGAATCAAACCTTGTTGAAGAGAATAAAGAGCTTCACCTACTGTACACATGTGAGAACCTTGATAAGAATCATCACAAAGCTTCTTCACGCCAGTCCAGCCGTTCGCAATCTTTCCTTTGGTTGTAAACGTGCCTCCCGAAGAAGATTTAACAAGGCCAACAAAGCCACCTGGCACAGCATCTTTGCCATCCTGCCCCGGGTCACCTTTATCGCCTTTATCGCCTTGGTCTCCCTTAGGTCCAGGATCACCTTGCTCTCCCTTGTCTCCTTTTTCTCCCTTGTCGCCAGGATCGCCCTTATCGCCCTTGTCACCTTTCTCTCCTTGATCCCCCTTGGCCCCAGCTTCTCCTTTGTCACCTTTACAATTTGTAGCGACCTTGCAATAGCTATCAATCTCTGCCTTGATCTCATCCATAGAAGGACCGCAAGCGACCAAAGCAAGAGAGAGAAAGAACAACGACATGATCGAAAGGATCCGTGTCACAGACACATTGTAGATACGGTTCAACATCACAGCACTCCTTGAATACAAAGATACAGTTGGGTGTATTGGGCTTAGGAAAACGCACCATGCATGAGTGGAATTCTGTGATTAAGTGTGACGGGTGTTGGAAACCAGTTTAAACAATTTAAAAAAAAGTTAGCTTCCACACCACCCCCTCAACAAAAGCAACCGATGTACCGGTCGCGAACACCTGGAAGGTTGCGATTCAATGCTGTTGGCGAGAAAGATGCCTTCACCTTAAAATCTGAGCGTTCCAGCGCTTCCGAAAGTCGCAGAAAAGCCCACCTCGTTTGTACAGCTCCTGAACAGCTTGTCCAGAATCCGAACATCTCTGTTGCTCACAAGACAGCAACCACGTTCTATAGCACCACACAACCACCTGTGTTTCAATGAGATGGAGGCCTTTCCAGCAGCTCGGCACAGACTTCGCTCCAAGGGGGACCCAAACAAAGCAGCCGCCTTGAAAGGAGTCAGCGATGCCACCACCACCCTACGAAGACAATCTCAGCAAGTATGTGATGCGTGCTGTGTTGCAGTCTGTTGGAGAAGTTGAAGTCGGAAGTGAGCTGCTTCCCGACTCCTTCCGTGCTGATGTGCTGTTCATACCCAGCCAGCCTCTTCCACCTTTGCCCGGAGCAGGTAGACTTACAGATTGGATTGGCGAAAGACGCTGTGTGTTGGAAGCGTTCAGCCGGAAAGTCACGTCATCTGACCTTCGCAGCGCGCAAGCCAAGCTATCACTCGCGATGTGGCGAAGCTACAAAGACCATCTTGGCTCAGGCCTACGACAGGGTTGCCTCATCATCCTATCCACCTACTGGCCGCGCATGGCTCTGGCAGAAATCTTTGGAGATGAGTATGATATGGTGGAAGAAGGAGTTCGGCGCTGGAAGTTGGGCCGGGACCATGTCTATGTGGTCAACACCCAAAAAATTGTTGCCGACCCTGATACTTTGCTCTTTCGGATCCTTGGCAATCGTCGGTTGCGCCACGAGGCTTATCGAACGATTCTGGAACGTCGCATCGAACCCTACGTCACCGCTCTCAACGAGTTTGACTTGGAGTACAACAACATGTCTACATCCGAACAACTTCAGAACATGAACCCGCAGCTTCTCCAAGAACTTCAAGACTACCGCTACATCCGCTCCGAAGTCCTCAAAGAGATGGGCCGCGAAGAAGGTCGTTTGGAAGAAGCCAAACATATGCTCCTCCGGCTACTCAACAAACGTTACCCCTCTGAGCAAGAGTGGGAAACAGAAATTGCTCCCCTCCGTTCGCGAGAGGCTGTTGAAGTGTTACTTGACCAGATCCTGGACGGTGAAGAACGAACACCCGAAGAGATACGTTGCCTTTTCGAACAAGCGTAGAACTCTCTACTCTCCGGGTTAAAGTATCCCAGCCTTCCATACAACTCCCCCACTCTCCCGCCACCATTGAGCTTCTTCTGGCTCAAACAACCCAACAGAGTATCGCTCTCTTTAGGACCTTCGCCACAATGTTGACTGGCTTCCTCTAGGAACGTTGCAAGATAGATCTGGGTTGTGTGTGAGGTAGAACCAGACGCTAGCACAAAGGGCAAGTGCGAAAGCATGTCATCATGGAGGAAAAGAGGATTAACTCGGTTTTCTTAACGCTGTTTGTTAATCCAAACCGACGAGACACGCCAAGGCCCAGGTACATCCGACAGTTTTGCAAGGCGATGACTCTTCTTCCAGGCTTCTTGTAGCTTCTGCTGAAACTGTTGAAGTGAAAATGACTTGAAAGAAGTCACCACAAAGAAACGCTCCTTGCCAAGGTAGCTATCCAGCTCAAAGGCACGCACCTGTCCGTTCTCTTGGGGCAAAGCTCCCTTTCCTCTGGGAACCAACAAGCTATGTTGTTTCCCGTTGTCCAAAAGAATGTAGCTTTTCCCCTGCTCTGTCATACCCACAATCGCAACATGGGTGGGCCGAGAGAACTGGTACGCAAACTGGATCAGGTCTTTGGGGTGCAAGGCTGTACCGTTTTTGATCTCGCGAGTGAGCAGTCGTGGGCCTTTGGCGTTTCCCTTGCGAGCGTACAAAAACTGCCAGGAGACGCCCTTTGCACGTAGCACAAGAGGCCGTGACGTCCACTGTGGAACCCACCAAAGCAAGGCCATCGACGCCGCCGCTAGCGTGGGAAGCCACAGGAACCATCGAGACAAGATGGATGTCGAGGTTTGTTTTTCTCCAGGATTGTTTTGAACATGCTCACGTCGGAGTTCACGCAGCGCTTCCATTTCTTCGGCGGTAGGACCGATATGCTCGTGTTGCTTTTGGTAAAAAGAATGCAGTGCCAGATCCAACATATCGGGTGGGTCCGTTTCATCGACAGAAGTCTGTTTGTTTTTTTTGGATTCTGCCATGGTACAAGGTTCTCGGTTGGCTCTCTAGAGCAACAGGGGGCACACTCTTGATTGTAATCGTGCCACAAGAAATCGCAATTAAGATGAAGATCCAGAGTTAATATCAGATTGACAATACATGCGTAAAAGCTTGCGAGCGTTGTGCAAGCGTGAGTGGATGGTTCCAGGTGGAGTATCGAGAAGTTCGGAGATCTCACGCTCGGAAAGTTCCTGCTGGTAAAACAAAAACAACACCTCACGCTGGTGCTCTGTCAGCTTGGGGAGGTGACGCTCTATCGCCAGCAACAAAGCCTTTTGCTCCAACAAACGCTGACCGTCCACAGAAGGATGCACATTCTCAAACAACGTCTCTGTCAGGAGTTCTTTGGATTGAGACGGATGCTGCGTGCGTTTCCAGGCCAACCGCTTGCAGATCGTCAGCAACCACACCTTGAGGGACGACTCCCTCCGATACGAAGGCAACGACCTCCAGGCCTGTAGAAACGCTTCCTGTGAGAGATCCTTCACTTCGTTCGTAGAGAACCCCCAATGGTGGAAATAGCGATACACATCCGTCGCATGACGCTCCACTAACTGATCATAGAGTTGTTCGTTGCTCGATGTCATCAGAGTACACAGATTCCCAATCCAATGTGTTTGTCATCAGTTTAGTGGGTCACTCTGCAGAAATCAGTTTAAAAGTTTTTTCAGAAGGCCATGGGGCTCCGCAACGAAGAGATAGTCTGGCGCGTTTCTCAGGTTCTTGCTACACTCCCAACATAGCGAGACCGACACCGTATCCTGCTGCATGTCGCAGAGACAGTCGTCGCCCCCTCGTACCCAGGAGAGAAAGTGTCCAGCGCCCATTCTGTCGGTGCGTTGGACGATTTGAGAGACAGGGAGTTGTCCTCTATGCTGCAAATCAAGAGAGTCCAAGCCCGGTATGCACTGCTCGGTGTACTCAGCCTCACGCTGCTGTTGCCTTTGTTGGGCTGTCCCAAGAAAAAAGTTATCAACCGAGATCTGCTGTGCCAAAAGGGAGACGGGCAAAACTGCCTCGCCACGGGTTTTCAAAACAAGCAGTCACCCACAGCGGCCGTTCCAGCGTATGATATCAACGGAGGCCCTGTGACTTGTTGGCGCTTTGTCTCCAAGAACAAGGCTGTCGGCTTCTATCTCACAGGGCAAACCAACAACCCCCTGACAGCTCCCATTTACCATGCATTCTACTACGACATGTTTGCCTTTGCCGGGCGCAACGACGTTCTCGGGCAAGGGTACGTTGGCATTCTTCATCCGGGCGGTCGTGACAGCTCCGGTCGGTACTTGCAAGCCGTGGACAAGTGGGACCAGATCTTTCAGCACCTGAGCGAAGCTGGGTGGTTGCAGCTCCGCGATATCGACACCGACGAGCACAAAAAGCGTCTGGCACAGGTTCGCCAAGACATCAAGACGTTTTATTCGTCGTCGTCCAGCCGAGCCATACTGTATTACCCACCCAACAAGAAAAACACGCCCCTGTTCTTACCTGTGTACACCGTGAAGGACGACCCCATCGGTGTGCAAGCGATCTTCCCCACCCGGTACTTGCCGACACAGCGGGCTCAAGTGTTGGGCCGTATCTACTACAAACAGCGGTACACATCAGCCAAACCCTTTCTCCAGGCGCTTTGGCCCATCTACCAAAAAAACATACGGCTGGCGCACCAGATCCACGAGCTGCGGTTCCAATGTAGACACTCCTGGAGTCAATTGTTCCATGTCTACAACAATCAGATCCAGAAGTTTTCATTTCGCCTGTCGAGCAAGTTTCGTCGCAAAGACAACCCCAACATCATCCGGACCGAGTTTTGCAACGCGTCAAACCTGAAACAGTTTAAGGCGTCGGAGCCAATCCGCCAGAAGATCCGAAGCTACCGCAAGCAGATAGACGCCCTCAACGAATCGTTCCGGGAGTTGGTAGAGATCTATTCCCGAGGCCTTGACAACGTGAAGACAACCAAGGAACTCAACCTCTCTACCTTTGTGGATGCTTTCCTTCGTGGCTCCATTCTACACTACGAAGACCCCGTCCTTGTGGAAGGAAAGAAGACCTATCCGCAAACGTTGATCTTGGAGTCGATGAAGAGTACGCGCAAGAGGATCTGGAAGAGCATCCACAAGTCATTGAAGAAGCAAGGCCATCACATCCAATGGAACCAAAAGTTGGGTGGCATTCTTCAAGAACCGTTCACATTTTTCCGAGTGCGGCAACAAGGAACCGACTACCTGGTTCGCCCCTTCCATATCGTGGGAGGTTCGTTTGCCCTCTTGTTGGATCGAGCCAACGGTATGATTCAGGTGTTGACCCCTCACCAACGACCGCTCCGTGCAAAAACGTCGAAGTCGACCAGCCCGGCCACCCCACCCAAGCCCGCCCAAAAAGCGACATCCTCCTCGGGCAAAACGTCAACACCAGCAGAGTCCAAGCCACCGTTCCATCAGGTCACTAACGCATTTTACCGAGGATACAGTCCCCCCCAAAAGGACTTTCCCCTCACCACCCAGCCCCTGCAGAGCATCCAACAGTGGCGGCGGACACCCCGTCAAAGAATACTCTCTCTGATTAAGCAGCCCTGCCCCAAAAATGCACCCACAACCCCTGTGTACCACCACACCGCCGAAGACCTACCAAGCCCCCTCCCAGAGGTGCCTGCTCGTAGCTTTAAGCTCGAACAAGGCTTCTTCTTTATGCGACTACGCTGTCACCTGTTTGTGATCCCAGTGAAAGGAAAGACACAAGTGCCTCGCAAGATGCTCAAGTCACTGGCCCGAAAAGTGGAACGCGACATGCTGCAGAACGACCGCATTCCCTCCCGAATCACGATCAACAGCATCCAGCCTCCCCAGCTTCAATTTCACAACCAACGATAACGTTGGAACAAAACCCGACACCGTCCAACGCCAGAGCGCCGACACACATGAGCAGTCACTCCCAGTCCAAAAAAACGAAGAATGTGCTCAAGATCTTCGTTCTATCCGGCTTCTTGCTGTTCGGTTTGTTAGCCGTAAGTCTGGTGGTGAGTGTGTTCCATGCTTACCGGATTGGAAAAAGCGTGGGGCTCCTTCCAAAGAAATCACGCTCCGGTCGTCGCATCCCCAAGCCCACCACGAAAGTAACAAGTTGTTCTCAATTGGAAGCTTATTGCAGACAAGAAGGGAAAGTGTGTCGGATGGTGTCTTTTGAACGCAGTGAGATGAAATGTGTTCATGAATGCTCAGGCTGGCTTTCTTTGCCGTTTTGCATTTTGTTTCCAAGCATCTTTGGATACTGGTGACACCCTAGGTTTCCGGTCCATGTGAAAGCTTGAGTATGAACAGCCTCCTTCTTTTCTCCCACCCCACACCCAACCCCCGCACTTCAGCGTACGCAACAAGCGCAAGAAGAAGAACCGCAAATGGGCATTTATGAACACAAATGGGTGAGTGCAACAACAGGCTTGGATGGTTCGGAAAGCAAGTCAACGTGAACCTTACAATGCTCCTCCCCTGAAAAGCAGCAGACTTCGTTCATCGATGAAGGCTCCTTCGATGAAGAACCTCCACGACTTCACAGCAACCTTCATTTCATAGAAAGACATCAAAACCAACGGATCTATATGTGTGCATGTCGTGTCCATTTGCGGTTTGAATGTCGGCGTTTGTTGGCTTCTACTGGCTAGCACCCACCATCTTCCAAGACTCCGAGGGGTGATTCCGAATGGTATGGGGCCTGGGTGGGTTTCGTACCCACAGCCAACGACCCCGCGCTTCCCAACGTTGCAGGCTTGACAAGACAAGTCCATCCATACCACCATAGCGATGGACGTTTTGCATGTAGTAGATTTTGTTATGGAAGGGGATGATTTTCGAATGACCAAGACCACAGGATTTCGCGTCGCGTTGTGCGCCTTTCTGCTCCTCCTTGGCGTATGGGGAAGCGCAAGCTGCTCCAACAACACAACTGGCCAGGAACCCACCACAGAAGCCACCGACAACGATGGCGGCGGTGGAAGCGACACCAACACCAACGATACCACCAGCGCGGGACAAAGCTATACCCTCGGCTCCTTCAAGATCACCGTGGACAAGACCCAGTTTAAGATCCTTCGTCAAGACGGATCTGTGTTGCTCGAATCTCCGGTGTTGGGTAGCGCAGGCGACAAGGCGCTCCCTGCCTTGCTGGGATGGCGCAAGAGCGACCCAGTCGTGGCGATGAACTTCGGTATGTTTCTGTTTGACGAGACGGAAGCACCCAAGTGGTCGATCACGGAGTCGTTCTCGGTGGAATCCTCCGATGATAAGAGCGTGACCCTCAAAGCTGGCGACGCTACAGGAACCCTGACCCTGGAAAACCCAGAGGTCCTGCGGGTGAATTGGAAGGTCAGTACGCCAGGAGCCAACCGTGTGGTCCAGTCGTTTGCCTGTGGCAAGGAGGAGCGCTTCTTTGGAATGGGCGCCAAGGTCCATGGCTCGGAGCACCGGGGCGAGGTCCTTCCGGCCTGGGTATCGGAGCAAGGCATCGACAAGATCCGCCGCAAAACACCGGGTGAAGGCTTCCCCATCACAGGCGACATCCACGACGCCTACCTCGCAGTCCCTTACATCATGAGCAGCCGGGGCTTTGGCTTGTTGGTCGAAGACAGCCGACGCAGCGTCTTCCATATCTGCGCCGCCGACGCTCCCGACCGTTGGTCCGTGGAGTTGTGGCACAACGAGCTAAAGTTCCTTGTCATCAATGGACCCAAGCCCCTCGATATTGTCGAACGTTTGACCGCGATCACCGGCCGCCCCAGGCTTCTTCCGAAGTGGGCGCTGGCTCCCTGGATGGACGCGATTTACGGCCAGGACAAGGTGCTTAAGACAGCCGAGAAGTACCGCACCGAAAAGATTCCTTCCTCTGTGATCTGGACCGAAGACTGGGTCGGAGCGTTTGAAGACGCCCGAGGCTACCACCTCAAGTACCAGTGGAAGGCCGACACCACGCTCTACCCTGACGTCAAAAAGATGACCGACCAGTTGCACGCGAAAGGCTTCAAGTTCTTCGGTTACTTCAACTCCTTTATCAAACGCGGTTTGCCTCATTGGGAGGAGGCCCTCAAAGGCAACCACACCATCAAAGACAAGGACGGCAAGCCCATCCAATTCTCCGGTGTGTTCTTTGAAGACAACACCCTGCCCGACCTCACCCGACCCGAAACCATCGCCTGGATCAAAGGCTACATGTCCGACGCGATCAAGCTCGGAATCGACGGCTGGATGGCCGACTACGGAGAGTGGTTGCCGCTCAACACTGTGATGCACGACGGTCGGACAGGCTGGGAAGCTCACAACCTCTACCCGGTGATGTGGCAAAAGCTTAACCGTGAAGTGTTCGACAAAGAACGCCCCGATGGAGACTACGTGTTCTTCGTTCGCTCCGGCTGGACAGGAACAGGTGGACTTGCCCCTGTGGTATGGGCCGGCGACCAACAAACCGAGTTTGGCGGCGGCGACGGATTGCGCAGCGTCATTCCCATTGCGATCAACTCCGGCGTCAGCGGTATCCCCGTGATGACACATGACATCGCTGGCTACTCGTCGATCGGAGTCCCGCCCAGCACCAAGGAGCTGTTCTTCCGCTGGACCCAACTTGGCGCGTTCTCCCCCATCTTCCGCACACACCATGGCTCCTTCGCCGACCGGAACTGGCATTGGGACAAAGACAAAGAGACCATCGACATGTTCCGCACCTACACGAAGATCCACATCGCGATGTTCCCCTACAGGTATCACCTCGCGAAGCTGGCATCGGAGAAGGGCTATCCGATGATGCGTCACCTTCACCTGCACTACCCAGAGGATCCGAAGGTCGCTCGCATTGACGACCAGTTCTTACTGGGCGAATCGGTCCTCGTCGCACCAGTTCAGAAAGACAAGGCCACCGAACGTGAAGTCTACCTGCCCAAAGGGGTTTGGTACCATTACTTTACAGAAGCACCGCTGGAAGGCGGCAAAAGCCATACAGTCAAAGCAGGACTCCAGGAGATCCCGGTGTTTGTCAAAGCAGGTGCAATCCTGCCCGAGTTTGCGGCTGAGATCGACACGTTGGCGAAGTCCACAGACAAAGATGTTAAGGATCTCACTGCAGCCGAGGAAGGACCTCTTCGTGTTCGCGTCTACACGGGCGCAAGCAGCAACTTTACGCTGTACGACGGCACCACCTTTGCTTTGGAGCACAAGGAAACACCCAAAGGTGAACCGACGGTAACGGTCGATGGTACAGAGTTCAAAGCCTGCCAGGGCGACACCAAAGAAAACTGCGTGATGAAGACCAGTGACCACAGCGTGGAAGCTTACGTCACCAACTCCACAGGTTTTACCCTTCAATCCAAACAAGGCGGCAAAGACTCTCTCACCTTCACCACGGCCAAAGCCCCCAAAGCCCGCACCTTTATCGTCCGCATCGTGTGGTAGCCTCCCCAACGCTCCCTTGCACCCAAGTCCAAAGCCGTTTACCCTGACACATGCTATCTGCAACATCAGCTTGAAGCGTCGTATCGCTTCCTACAAGGGGTAAACGTTCGATCGATGAGCATCAAAAAGGATGGGCAAGAGGGAAATGCCACCACCATGATCCCAGCCCAGGGATCCCAAGCATCAACACCGCCAAAGCCTGGCTCTCCAGCCCCACTCTTCAACAAGCCCCTGCCTGTCGCCAACGACGGACGAACTGCGGTGTTCAAAGCCCCAGCACCTCGCGTCATTGATGGCCGCTACACCCTGCTTGATTTGCTGGGAGAAGGGGGAATGGGCCAGGTGTACTGTGCCCAAGACCAACAACTCGATGAAGTCGTCGCGCTCAAGATGCTTCATCCGGATTTGCTCTCCAAAGAAGAGGCAGTCCATCGGTTCAAGCAAGAAGCACGACTCGCACGTAGGGTGACACACCCCAACGTGGCCCGAACGTTTGACCTCGGTGAAGCTGACGGAACACTGTATCTCACGATGGAGTTTGTGAAGGGAGAGTCGCTCTCCGACCGGCTCAAACGCCAACGAACCTTACATCTGGAAGAAACGGTGGCTTTGGCCCTTGCGATTTGTGCAGGGTTGGAGGCAGCGCACCAACAATCGATCATTCACCGTGACCTTAAACCGGACAACATCCTGCTCGCCGACGATGGTCGAGCCGTTCTCACAGACTTTGGGATTGCCCGCCTGGAGTCAGGTGACAGCCATTTCAAAACGGCGATGGGTGTAGTGGTTGGTACTCCCACGTACATGGCGCCCGAACAAATCGAGGGCAAGGGCAAGATCGACGCCCGCACCGATCTGTACGCGTTGGGTTGCATCTTGTTTGAGATGTTAGCCGGAAATCCAGCCTGGCTAGGCAACGACTTCATTGTGCTGGCAACGGCGAGGTTTATGCAGCCTCCCCCTGATGTTCGGACTCGCAGGTCCGACGTCCCTGAAGCCATGGCCGAGTTGATACTTCGTTGCATGGCGCGGCAACCCGACAAGCGCTTCTCCAGCGCCACAGAAGTGATCCAGGCTCTCCAGGGTCTGACGTCTACCTCCATTGCGCAACCCACTCGAAACTTCTTAACGCAGCTTCCTGCAGGAGGCACCTCACCGTCACCAACCTATCCACCTTGGTCTACCGCCGCAGGGTTGGCCGCGTTGGCTCCACAAACTGGCCAAGTGCAAGTTGCGGTGCTGCCGTTCCAAAACCGGGGCAACACCACGGAAGCCCACATCCTTGAAGGTTTGATGGACGACCTGATCGACACGCTATCCATGACGGAAGGACTCGACGTTCGCGCTCTCGGCATGGTCAAATCGTACAAAGGCAACGATGTGGAGCCGACCGAGGCTGGACGGGAGCTGGGTGTAGACGTCATCATCTCAGGCTCCATCCAAACGATGGGTGAGCAACTGAAAATTCGCACCCAGCTTATCTCGACGCACGATGGCAACCAGCTTTGGGCCCAACGCTTCCCTTGCAAAACCTCCGATTTCTTCGACGTCAGCGACGGCATCGCGCAAGAAGTGGCCAAAGCCCTAAAGGTGGATTTGTCCCTTCCTCAACGCTCCGCCTCGCAAGACAGCGCAGCCATTGACCTGTACTTACGAGGTCGATACGAGCTTCGCCGCTGTTGGACCGCTGATGTTACGCCTGCCATCCAATTGTTTGATCAGGCTCGTGAGTTAAGCCCGGAAGACCCGAAGATTTTGTCGGGTGCTGCGATCGCTCGTGCTCGCTTTGCGTTCTGGAGTCACTTCCAGAACGAAGAGCTTCAACCAGCCAGACTCCTTGCCGAGCGTGCATACGCGGTGGCACCCGAGCAGCCGGAAGCCTTGTTTGCCTTGGCGATGGTCCGGTCTCTGGAAGAACGACTCGCCGAAGCCATCCGTTTGTTGGAACAAGCCATCGCGCTCAACCCCACGTACGAAGACGCCCACGACCTCTTGGGTCGTATCCTTCTGGAGATTGGGCCCCTCGACAAAGCCACCCACCATCTCCGGCTGGCGCTGGGTCTGGACGCAACATTGCTGAGCGCCCGCTGGGATCTGATGCGGGCCTACGGTTTCCAGCAACAGTGGGAGCGCCTGGAAGACCTCTGTATCCTTCCCGTCTCTGAACCCATGGACGTTGCTGTTCGAGCGATAGTGGCCTCGCGGTTGCTTCTTTGGCACCCGACTCCCAAACCGTTCACGGTGTTGCCCGAGATGGAAGCTCCCTTTATCACCCCCAGCGTTCTGCGCTACCAGCGAGTGGTGGCACAAGGAGAGCTATCCAAAAAGGAACACCAGGAGTCGCTTCGCCTTATCGAAGAAGCAAACTCACCCCGGCTGAAAACGCTGTTGCTGCAGTTTATGGCAGAGCAGCTTGCCTTCAGCCAAAAGTGGGACGCCTGCATGGACGCCATCCAAGAGAGCATCAACCGTGAGCTGTGGGACCGCATCTGGCTGCAGCACTGCCCGCTGTTCCAACCCCTTCAAGGAAACACGCGCTTCCAATCTTTGCAGCAAAGCGTCGAAGAGAAACTAGCACCGCGCCTTGCAACACACTAAGCATCGGAAAGATCATCAACTGACGTCTTAAAGAGAGCGTTTCAAAATATCCTTGGCGGCGCTTTCTGCGAGCTGCATGGTTTCGTTGACGTTGAGGGTTGAGTTGAGGATATGGGCAGAGTTGACAACGTGCAATCCAGGGGTGGACATGTGCATGGAAGGCAAGCGCTTGGAGTACTCCAACGTGGGCAAAGCAAACACATAACGGACGCGTGAGATCTCAAAGCTGAGGATATCGTCCGGGGTAATATGCGGATGCATCCGC
>SBHC01000020.1 GCA_006226375.1 Deltaproteobacteria bacterium
GCCTATTCGATCGAATAGATACTCTGCTGTATAGGGTTCCCAGAGAGTTCGTTGCTGTGGGAGAAGGGTTTGAGCTTGCTGTTGGGTTGGGGGCAGAGGTGGATTGTCGTTCAGAGACTCTCTCGGAAATCGTGAGAGGCGTGTCCCCTCGTCCCAAGGGTTCGGTCCCTCTTATTGAAAGACTCCCAACGTTGAGGTTTGACGCGAGGTTTGGGGAAGAGGAGCTAGCTTGAACTTCTTCACTTTCTTGGGACGTCGTGAAGGTGCGAGGACGAGGTTGGCCACGCTGACTCCAAAGGTTGCGAGGTTGAGCCCGATGAAGAGACTGTGCAAGACTCGCCCTGTTGCCACTTCGTCTTTGCATGACGTTGTGGAGAAGCCAGCCCCAAGCATACCTGCGTGGACACTCAATCCAATGAGAGAAGCTACCACGCCTGTTATCCCCCAGCCTGGAGCATGCTTTTTCTCCGACAGCGCCAGGGTGTTGCCTACTAAATTAATGGCCGTTGGAAATCCAACGAGAAAAGACTCGAAGCCCCCCGCATAAAAGACACATAATCTTGAAAGTCCCATATTCAGAGAGAATGCCTGTTGGGAGGTGCATGTTCTTGGTGTCGATTGGGCCTCGACTGTTCTTGCAAACACAAGAAGCCCCAACAGCAAGGCGAGAATTCGAACGTTACGCATCGTTTCACCCTCCCTCTCCCTATTCTTTCGCTATTGCTTGCGGAACTTCTGTATCCGATGGTTGTTATGGTCAACCACATACACGAAGCCTTTGCTATCAACGGCGATACCTGCAGCATAGTCAAACTGTCCGTTGCCAGTGCCTTTGCTGCCCCATTTCGTGATAAACGTTCCATCTGATGTGAACTTTTGGACTCGATTGTTGCTTGCATCGGTCACATACACATTCCCTTGCGAGTCCAGCGCTATCTTAAAGGCACGGAGAAATTGTCCATCACCTGTTCCTTGTGCCCCCCACCTGCGGACAAACGTGCCATCGGACTTAAACTTCTGGACTCCGTTTGCGCCAGCTACGTAAACAAAATCAGACGAATCGATAACAAGGCCTGTAGGGTTGTCAAATTGGCCATTGCCAGTGCCTTTGCTTCCCCATTTTGTAATGAACTGTCCACTCGATGAGAACTTTTGAACCCGGTTCCCCCAAGACACAACATAGACATTGTTCTTGCTATCCGTGGCGATATCCCAAGGACGGACAAACTGACCGTTGCCAGTTCCTTGGGTGCCCCAACGAGCAAGAAATGTTCCTGTGGGGGAGAATTTCTTAACAACGTGGCCCACCGTATCTGCTACAAAGACATCTCCTGTGTTATCGATGCCCAAACCTTCAGGGTACCAGAACTGATTGTTCGCATACCCGCGGGAACCCCATTGCGTTACGTATTTGCCACTCGTATCAAACTTTTGGATACGATGATTCCTGGTTTCTGTAACATAAAGATAATCTTTGCTATCGATTTTTAAGCCTCTTGGTCCACTGATCTTGCCATTGGCTGTTCCATCTCCTCCCCATTGTGTAACATATACGTATGTCTCTTTTTGGGGAGCTACACACTTATCAACTTGGCAGGTTTGTCCGCTTGGACAAGTTAGAAGCTTGTCATAGCCGGTACCATCGGTGCGACAGACTTGTAAATCGTTTCCGTTGCACTGACGTGTCCCAGCCGTGCAAACAGCAGTCTTTTCACAAGCGCCATCTTTGCAGGTTTGTCCCGTTGGGCAGGCTTGAAGCAGGCTGTATCCGCTTCCGTCAGGTTTGCATACCATGACGTCGTTCGCCTGGCACTTCTTCTCGCCGGCTTTGCATACAGGGATGAGTTGGCACCCTCCGTCTTTGCATGTGTATCCATTTGGACATGTTGCAAACTTTTCGTATCCAGATTCATCTTTCTTGCAGGCCAAGATGTCACTCCCCTGGCATTTTTTGGTACCTGGGATGCAGACTGCAGGTGTTCTGCAGTCGCCGTTCTCACAGACCTCTCGTGGGGGGCAGGTTCCCAACTTTCTATAGCCAGACTGATCGAGCTTGCAGGTCCACACCTCATTCCCCTGGCACTTGTTATGACCCACTTTGCAAGCAGGCATTTGACAAGCACCTTGTACGCAAATCTGGTTGGGGGGACAGGATGTGAGCTTGTCAAAATCAGAGCCGTCGGCCTTGCACTGCATGATCTCGTTGCCTTGGCACTTCCTTTCGTTTGGTGTGCAAACGGTGGTGCCTTTGGGAACGCAATCACCTTCTTGGCACACTTGATTGTCGCTACAGGTCCGGACTTTGATGTACTCCCCAGTGCTTGTGCAAAACATGACATCGTTGCCCTGACAGGTGTTTTTTCCTAGTGCACAGGAGCCACCTTCTTGACAGTAGGGAGGCTGCTGATAGGTACACTTGCCATTTGTACAGTTTGAGCCGTATTCACACTGGTCCGTGTGGAGGCAAGCTTCTCCTTGTTTTTTGATTTGGATGCACTTCTTCGTTGTGGTGTCACAGCGGTAGCCAGCAAAAAGATCACAACCTTTTCCTGTGGCTCCTCCTGTTCCTGGTGTTCCATAGGTGAGGCAGGCTTCGCCTTCTTGGGCTGCCGTTTGGCATGTACCTTCAAGTGAGCCGAGCTTGTTGGGTGTGCAGTTCAAACCGGACTTGCATTCGGGAGTTAGCAGTTGACAGGCTTGTCCTTCCTCCAGGTTCCCGGTCCACACCCTGGAACACGGGTTTTGAAAAGGGGCTTTGTCACAGCATCCCAAGTTCTTAATGAATTCGATGCAGTAGCTTGCGTCTTGGGGGTGGTAGGTCATTCGGTTGTTTTGGACAGCGTCTTGGTAGATTGTTTTGGAGGATGGATTGACACCCGACACTGAAAGCGATGCACTCATGAGTTTGGTGCATTGTTCGATGTCAGTTCCGTAGAGGGTTTTGAAGGTTTCGCTGTCTTTGCTTTTTTGCTCACATCTTTGATGGAAGCGTTCGCAAGTGGCTTCGATGAGTCGGTCCCAGAAGTCCTCGTGGGGGATGCTCCCGCCGCAATGGATACCCAGCAAGCTGATCAAGAAAAGCCCTGCAAGAGTTAAGCTTCGTTTCATTGTCTTTTCCTTCCCTTCCCATGGTGGGCCATCCCCTCAACCCCCAAACTATGCTAAGCCTTAACCCTACAACGATGCCTCTTTCGGCTGCTTTGCAGGTGGCAGGGGCAGTTCTAACTTCTCTGAAAAAAAGCTATTCGCCTCACCCATTAAATGTTTCTGATTGTTCGACCAGAGGAACAATCTCATGATGTTGTTAAAGGCATAGCTTACAAATGGATGAAGTAAGCTATTTTTTTCATAGCTCTCAAAACTAAACTTGATGAGTGTCAAGTTGAAGGAGACCTTGTTACATACTTTTTGCGTCATCTGGCGCTGTTGGGACTCTTGCTGTCTCATCTGGCATCTCCACGTTTTTTTGTTCGCGTGTGAGTGAGAGTGCCTGTTGTTCGAGCAATCCTTGTGCCACATGGAAGCCTGAGGGAAAGAGTAGAAGATCTCGGTAGGTAGGATATGGTGCTGTCTTGTGTGTTCCATCCCCAAAACAATCATCCTATGTAGGTTGAGCCTTGGAGGGAACAGAAATGATGGAAGTGTTCCTGGAATGAGCCTTTGAACATTCGAACCTATATGTGTCCATTAGTGTGCATTGGTGGTTTGTTTTTCTGCGTTTTCTAGGTGTGTTGAGATGCTGTTTCGTCTGCTCAAAGCATTCTTACTGAAAGACTCCCAACGTTGAGGTTGGGCGGGAGGTTTGGGGGAGGGGAGCTAGCTTGAACTTCTTTACTTTCTTGGGGCGTCGTGAGGGTGCATCGATGAGGTTGGCTACGCTAACTCCAAAGGTTGCGAGGTTCAGCCCAATGAAGAGGCTATGCAACACTCGTCCCGTAGCCACTTCATCTCAACTTGTCCTTCAACAGCGTGAAGATGAGTTTCACAAATCAGGTGCGTTCCCTGTCTACTTGTCCAAGTTACAAAGTGCAGTGGAAGCAGAGTTGAGCTGAGTCAATTGGATGTATGACTTGATAGGTGAAGGTTGGAGTGTGAGCGGTATGTTGGTGATGGGCTAGAAGCTGAACGAATGCTCGCGCTTGGTGGGACATCGCAGGGAACTACAAGCTTGATGGATTTTGGTTATTCAGAGGCTTGTTTCCATGCAAGGGTGATGAGTTGGCGGAGGCGTTGTGGGTCGGTGGCTGTGGTTTTGCACATGAACCCGCTTTTGTGGGCAAAGCGAACGTCGTCCTGATCTTCCGCGCGAGAAAAGTCAAGCTGGGGATGGTCCTCGTAGCGTCCAATTCCGTAACCAGGGCCTCGTTGGTCTGGGTAGACAATCGCTGCAATCTCTTTTCCCAAACCTTCCGCTCGAATGTAGCTTTCCATCGAAGAGCGAGGCTCTTTGGCGTCAGTGACATCGCGCGACATGAACATCACCTCAATGATATCCTCTCCACAGGGAATCGACCATCGCTCCGCATGACCTCTGGCAAACTCAATTCGTTCACGGACGATGCGCAAGTAATCGAGCAGGTCTTGACCCACAAATCTCATGAATTCATAGAGAGTGTGTCCTTCGGCGAGGGTCTTCTCTTGGGCAAACCTACGCAGCAAGGTCACGTCGATCGGTGAGTTGAGTTGGGAGATGGCCCTGCGCGGAACGCCAAGCCACTCGGCTGTTCTGTTGGGGCCTCGTGAATCCAGCCACTCTGCAGGTTCAAGCCACTCGCAAAATTGTCGAGCATCCTGGTACAGCTCAAGATCCTTGAGAACAAGGCTCAGCGCACAGGTGGGTGGATGTTCGCGGGGAAATTGATGGTGGTCAAAGTTGTTCTTTTCGGGATCGTGTTGCTCACCAATATCCACAACAACAACGCTTGGATCGTTGAGGTCTTCCGCTGTCGGCTCTCGTCGTTCCACCGGGACGCCGTACTTCGCAATCAGGACACACACAGCCAGTGCATCGTCTTTGTGGGCACTTCCTGGGTGCGTGATAATGGTTTGAATCAAAGGACTCTCCTCTCCGTCTTGCATCAGGGTAGAGCAGGGGGGAACAAGGTTCTGTTGGGTCCGTTTGTTCTATCGCCCCTTTCATCGAAGCGTGCAACCTACGAGAAAGCCGATCGAGAGTCAATCGAGAAGAGGAAAACAAAGAGTTACCAGCGTGGCTCCTTGCTTCTTTCTCTTCTTTGTGATAAGGAAGGCGCATATTGTCCTGTTTTCTCAGGCATTCTATAGATTATTCGAGGAGTCGCAATCAAACTCCTCTATGTATATTGGCTTTGTCCTATCGAAATCCACCGGAGAATCCTCATGACAAAGATCTACAAAAACAACTTTGTGCAACAGCACGCGACCCGCAACATCGACCTGGAAAAGGTCGGTCAAAACGCTGATGCGCAAGCTCAGCTTGCGGAAAACGGTGTCTCCATGTCTCGCCTTCGTCAGGCCGATCGCAACGGCGACGGTGTGGTCTCTCCTGCAGAAGCGTTTCGTGTGGCTGACCACTTCGATCGTGACGGCAACGCCAACAGCTTGATCTCGCACCAGGGCGCAAACCGCCCCGCAGGAACCAGCGCACAGCCCAACACCCAGGCCGGCCGAGCCGCTACCGTTTTGGGCATGATGTTGCAACGTGACGATCTCCAAGGCACACCACAACGCGGCGAAAACGACGACATCGTGTTCGTCGGAATGGGAACCGAGACTCGCTACAGCGCAGGCGCCAAACACGAAATTCGTGAGTTGAACAAAGTCACGAACGGCGAAGTTGTCGGGATCATGGACTCCAAAGCGGGCAACGACAAGATCCGCGTGGGTGGACAAACCTATGACCTCGCAACTCCCGAAGGTCGCACCGGCTTTACCCAGACTTTGGGTCTTCCCGAAGAGCAGTCCAACAAGATCGCCGACGTTCTTGCCAGCGTGGGCAACGACGGCAAGGATGAAGTGGCACAGCTCGCGCAAGTTTGGGCTCGTGGCGAGCAAGGTGAAGCGATTCCTTCCCGTATGGTTCTCTCCGGCCACCACGTGGGTTCCGCGGTGTGGGGTGACGGCAACGGTCGTATCACCTGGGACGACTTGAAAGACCTGTCAGAAGCCATGCCCAACGCAGCCAGCCAAGTCAAAGACTTGCACCTGTCGGCTTGTTACTCTGGTGGCGAAGCCAAGTTTGACAAGTACCGCGGCATCTTCCCCAACGTAAAGACGGTATGGGCTTACAGCGGCTCTGCTCCTGGAACCGGTAGCGGCGCAACCCATCACCAGGCTGCTTGGGAGCGCGCAACCCGTGGTGGTGGAACCGATATCGCTGGCACCGCTGAGAATCTGCAGGCCCGCGGCTGGCGAAAAGCAGAGAACATCACCACCACGACCTTTGAAGGGTCCACCTACAACGGCCCGGCTTTGGGTGAACTTCGCTCGACCCTCGAAGGCCAAGAAGCCACGTTCGAGAACTTCTTCACGGGCCAGAGCGTGGTGGAGAACAGCCAGCACGGACCCCTCCGTGACTACTACAACGACATCCAGGCTGCCTTGGCCCACCCGGATCTTCCGGCTGGTGAGCGCCAGAACCTGGAAGAGCGCCGAGACCAAACCATTCGTGCCTTGTTCTATCAGTCTCACATCGCTCACCGCTTTGACGATGCCTACGGTTCCCAGATTCAGTCCGGCTTTGAAGCCATGGGCATGGATGTTCCCCACTTTAACGACATGAACCGTCAGGAAGGCATGGAAGTTATTCGTAACTTCCGTGAGCAAGTAGAGAGCAACCCCAACGCTCCCCAAGCTGCCCAAGATCTCCTGCCGACCCTCAACGGTCTCTGGAACCTCGACTCTCAGGTGATCCCCGAAACCTGGATCTAATTCCCCCCCTCTGCCTCTCTCGGTTCTTTCCCCCTTTCAAAACCAATCCCAACATTCAGCAGTCCTTTGGTCTCCTGCTTCTTCGTGAAGGATGCAGGGGGTTCTATTCTCCTATCGTTGTCTCTTTCGGTTGGGCTTGCCATGTCGGCGCTTTGGAGGCTGTGCAGAACTTGGGTGGTTCACTCTCGCTGGACCACTGCGAGATGGTGGTGTCTCCCTTCACGATGCATTGTCCTTTTTGGCAAGAGTAGCCTTTGCCTGTGTTGTCTGCGCATGAACTGCAATCCGCGTCGGAGGTGCAGGTGGGGCTGACAATCGCCAAGCATTTGTACGAAGGAAGGAAAGCATCTCCTGGAGCCACATCGATGCAGTATTGTTGGTCTGAGCAGTCGCTATGCTTCTTGCATTCCTGTGGTTCTCCTCCCGTCATGCATCCCGACAGGGTCAAAAAACAGCCAACCAGCAGGCTCCATCCTAGAGTGTGTTGCAACATGGTATCCGGTCTCCTTTGTGAAGGTTTAAGGGACCGGTGAATGCTCTGTCTGTATCTCTTACCGGTCCCACATACATCAACTACGGACGTTTTTTCTCACAGTTTTTGAATGTGAAACGTCGCACAATTTGAATGTGCGATGGGTCACGATGTTTCTGTGAGTGAACTCACGGGTTCATGCGAACGAGGGAGGGTGCTCTTGTGATGAATAGTTACCAGGAGGAGACGTCGAAGTGGCCGAAAACGGCGAGGTGACCGGAGAGTTTGTCGTCGACAATCTTGCTGATGTAGGAGTAGGCTTTGACGTTCTCGCCGCGGAGGATCCAGATATGGTCAATGCGTTGGAGAAAGCCGGTGCCTTGCAAACCCCCCCAGGTGCTTCCGCCAACTTCTTTGCCTGCGGGAGGGTTGTGGATGTCACGGACATACGGGAAGAGGGCCTTGGCTTTGGCGAGGGTTTCAGGGTTCTTCTCCACGGAGAGGTTGAAGTCGCCCGCCAAGACCACAGGCGCGTTGTCATCCTTTGACATCGTCTCCATAAAGGTCTTGGCTTCTGCGAGTTGCTTGAGCTTTACAGCGTTGGCTTCGTCTTTGCTGGACGACTGAAGGTGTGTCGTGAACACATAAATCAGCTTGTTTCCTGGCAGCTCAAGCCGGCCTCCTAACACTCCTTTTTTGGCGAGGGTTTCGGCGGCGCCAAAGGAGTCGCTGTAGTGGAAGGTCCCTGACTTCTGGATGGGGAACTTGCTCAACATCATTAACCCGGAGTTGAGACCTTCCAACTGTGCGGTGTCGAGGTAGGAGTGAGGGTATTCCTTCTTCAAGTTGTCAGCGATGCGCTGCTTCATGGTGTCCAACCAGATCTCTTGAAGGACGACAACATGGGGAGACTCTTCCGCTGTTTGGAGCAACTCTGTGAGCCGTTTGAGCCGCTCTTCATGGTTTCCCATGTTGATTTCGCCCGGAAAGAAGGGGATGTTGAGCGTCATGATACGAAACTCTTGGAGGC
Organism: Deltaproteobacteria bacterium; assembly: GCA_006226375.1. Taxonomy (GTDB): domain Bacteria; phylum Myxococcota_C; class UBA6777; order UBA6777; family UBA6777; genus M3003. The sequence continues at coordinate 8,412 of SBHC01000020.1, forward strand.
TGCTACCTTCTGCCGGAGCTTCCGGGTTGGAGCCTGCATCCGTCACGGATTCTGCAGTGGACTCTTGGTTGGAGCCTCCCGAACATCCCTGGTAGGACAGCCCCCACCCCAACATCAAACCACACAAGACAACGGACACGACTGACGAAACAAACCTGCGACCCAACACGATGTTGTTCTCCTTGTTGTAGATACACACTTGAGGAAGGCTGTGCTTTTTCTTCTTTTGGCTTAAGCTTTTTGGGACGGCTTTTCAATGGGGCCAAAGTGTTCGTAGGGATTCTCGAACCACTGGCGCAACGTTTTCGACATCACGGCCGCATGGGCTCCATCAAGAATACGGTGGTCAAACGTCGCAAAGACTTTCATTTGCTTGATAACTTGAACGTTCCCATCAACAACAGCAGGTATCTCCTGGATCGCGCCCATCGCGAGAAAGAGAGGGATGCGGGTGTAAGGAGCCAGGGGAACATAAGCTTCTTCCAGTCCTAGGGAGCCGATGTTGGTGATAGCAACAGAGCCAAACGCGTCTTTGGGTACGCCGGCCCAGCGCAAGTCCAGGTTCAAGGTGTAGCCGAGAAAACTCAGCGTGTTGAGGAACCATCGCACCAACATTAAGGGCATCTTCTTGAACAGGTTGCGGCTCTTCTCCAGCTTTTGGTCGGTACCTGTGCGAACCTGCTTGACGTTGCTTTCCATCACATCAATGAATTGGCCCAACGACTTTTGGTCAGCGTTGTGGACAACCGTACCTGAGAGGTCGATCTCCCCGGTTTTGGGGTCTTCCATCACAACCTGGAAAAAGATGCTGATCTCATCGCGCAGGTAGAGGCGGTTGAAGCGTAGAAGCGCGTTGGCGTCGGGCATCTTCTCCAAGGCCGCTGCTACGGCTTTTCCCATCATGTGTGTGACGGTTAAGCGGCGACCGGTGACTTCTCGATACTCTTCGAGATACCGCAACGCTTCATCCATATTGAGGGCCAGGCATCCGTATACACTTGGATCTCCCACTGTTTTCCAAGAACCGATGGCGATCTTTCGAAAGGTAGAGAGCTGGGTCTTTGGGGAGAGTTTCAGATTGGGCATCTCTGGCTCCATGAAAGGGGCAAGGTTCTTGTTGCCATCCGTAGTGACTTGAGGTGGTGGAACTTCCATCTGACACGATGGCCTCCTTCCGGTCAAGGATGGGGAAGGGTGCAGAGCATGGGCTGATTTTGGAAAGGGAAACTTGGCGCTGGAACGGCGGGTTTGGGGGTGCAGTCCTTGGAACCAATGATTATGATGGGTAAGAACCCTTGCTTTTGTACAGGGTTCACCGTAAAAGAGGGAACCTCCACACCTGATTGTCAGGTGATATGACAACCCTCCTGGTTTTTGACGGATATCGCTCCGCTTCCAAAGGTGACATGATGAAGTACTTCAACAACATCCTTGAAACAATTGGCAACACTCCCCTGGTTCGCATCAACAAACTGGCCAAGGAAGTGGATGCTCTTGTCCTCGCGAAGGTGGAAACCACCAACCCCGGTAACTCTGTGAAAGACCGTATGGCGCTTCAAATGATTGAAGATGCAGAGGCTGACGGTCGGTTGAAACCCGGCGGGACCATTGTCGAAGGAACCAGCGGAAACACCGGAATGGGCCTCGCTCTGGCCAGCATCATCAAAGGGTACAAGCTTGTTTGTGTGCTCCCCGACAAACAGAGCAAGGAGAAAATGGACATCCTCCGGGCTGTGGGTGCTGAAGTGGTGGTGACCCCTACGGCTGTTGAGCCGGATGACCCTCGCTCGTATTACTCTGTGGCCCGGCGCATGGCGACTGAGATTCCCAACGCCATCTACATTGATCAGTACAACAACTTGTCCAACCGCAAGGCTCACTACCTCCAAACCGGACCGGAGATTTGGGAACAAACCGAAGGAAAAATCACCCACTTTGTTGTTGGGGTGGGAACCGGTGGTACCATCTCAGGGGTAGGTCGTTACCTCAAAGAGCAAAACCCCAACATTAAGATCTGGGGCATCGACACCTACGGGTCAGTCTTTAAAAAATACCACGAGACCGGAATCTTCGACGAAAACGAGATCTACTCGTACGTGACCGAAGGAATCGGCGAAGACATCTTGCCTGAGAACGTAGACTTTGATGTGATTGATGCCTTTGAAAAGGTTAGCGACAAAGACGGCGCTGTGATGACTCGTCGGCTGGCTCGTGAAGAAGGCATCTTTGTTGGAAACAGTGCAGGCTCCGCGATGCAAGGGATTCTCCAACTGAAAAAACACTTCGGTCCGGATGATGTGGTGGTGGTGTTGTTCCACGACCATGGAAGCCGCTACGTGGGCAAGATCTTCAACGACGATTGGATGCGAGAGAGAGGCTTTCTCAACGATGAAGTCCACCTCGCGGGCGATCTCGTCGCTGGTCATGTGGACAAGCCGCTGGTTCAACTGGGCAAGCGTGAGCTGGTGTCCCATGCCATTGGAAAGATGAAGAAGTTTAACATCTCACAAATTCCTGTCATGGAAGGCGATGAGTGTGTTGGGACCATCGACGACTCCCATCTGTTCCAGTTGATGTGTGAAGATCCTGAGCTGGTGCACAAGAGCATCGATATGGTGATGACCGATCCGCTGCCTATCGTTGAGGCTTCCACTCCCATCACCCATCTGGCTCGTATCATCAACCGAGACACACCGGCTGTTCTCGTACGGTTGGAAGGTGGCCAACTCCATATCATCACCCGCCACGATGTGATCAGCGCTCTCCAGTAACACCTTCCTTCTCTTCTACAAGCCGCTCCAGCTTCTTCTTTTGCCTTATCCCTGCTTTTGTCCCAAGAATCGGATCACGCTGGCGTCGCCTTCGTGGTATCGGCCTTCCCGCAGCGTCACCTCTGTCTTGGTGAGTTCATGGACTGTAAGGTCGGGAAAAAGCTCCTGGATGATTTCCAGACTGAACAACATGGCTTCGTTCTTGGGTCCTCCGCTGCTGCGACCAAGCTGTTCTTTGGAGAAGACCTCAACAATCAGCCAACCGCCTGGCTTCAGCACAGAGACCATCTTGGGATAGGCCACGGCGCGAAGCTCGGGTGGTAGGTGAAAGTAGATCAAGCCCACCGCGTCGTAGGTGTCGGGAGGAAAGGTTGCATCTGCAATGTCAGAAACGGTGTGGTTGACCCTGACATTGTGTTGCTGCGCGAGGCGTAACGTCTTCTCTTGGGCTGCCTTGCTGTAATCCAGCGCGTCCACGGTCCAACCTTGCTGGGCTGCGTAGACGGAGTTTCTCCCTTCACCGTCACCTGGGAGAAAGAGGGTTCCTGGCGTGAGATCGGCCAGCTTGGCTTTGAGGTATTCGTTGGGCTCCAAACCATAGGCGTATTCTTCTTGGCTGTATCGCTCGTTCCAGAAGTCTTTCATCGGCTTTTGTCCTACGTTGAGAGGGAAAAAGGTTTGTACACCTAACTTTGTCCTGGCTCCGTTTATGCCCTTGTTTCTTGGAATGGACCCAGAGGAAAGTCTTGACCCTCCAAAAGAATCTGGTATGTTGCCCCTGTTTTTTGGGTGGGGTAGGGCCAAACATTGACTCTACAACCGCCCCGTGTCTGTTGGGTATCTTCCGGTATTGCCGTGACTTTCTGTGGTTACGCATGCTGTCGTTTTCTTTGTAAGGGATGCTATCTATGATCCAGGTAAATGGTGTTTCGTTGTCGTTTGGGGGCCGCTCCCTGTTTGCGGATGTGCAAGCCAAGTTCTTGCCCGGTAACTGCTATGGTTTGATTGGCGCAAACGGTGCCGGGAAATCAACCTTTCTCAAGGTTCTTTCCGGTGAGATTGAGCCATCCGAAGGTCGCATCTCCATCGAGCCTAACAAGCGGATGGCGGTGCTTCAGCAGAACCAGTTTGCTTATGACGAACACACTGTGCTGGACACAGTGATCATGGGCTTCTCCAAGCTTTATGACATCATGAAAAAACGTGATGAGCTGTACTCCAAAGAAGAGATGACAGAAGAAGAGGGCATGTTGGTCGGTGAACTCGAAGCAGAGTTTGCCGAACTGGGTGGTTACGAAGCGGAAGCGGATGCCTCAACGTTGCTTGACGGTCTCGGCCTCTCCACAGATTTCCACTACAAGCTGATGAAGGAACTGGAAGGACCCGACAAGGTTCGCGTTCTCTTAGCCCAGGCTTTGTTTGGGAACCCCGACATCCTTCTCCTTGACGAACCTACCAACGGCCTGGACCTTCGGACCATCCGCTGGCTGGAAGAGTTCCTCGCGAACTTTGAGAACACAGTGATTGTTGTGTCTCACGATCGTCACTTCCTTAACAATGTATGCACCCACATTGCTGACATTGACTACGGTCAAATCAAGGTCTATGTCGGAAACTACGACTTCTGGTACCAGGCCAGTCAGCTTGCAGCACAGCAACGTCAACAAGACAACAAGAAACGCGAGGCCAAGGTCAAAGAACTTAAGGCGTTTGTGGAGAGGTTTAGCTCGAACGCGTCCAAAGCGAAGCAAGCGACCTCACGGAAGAAGCTCCTCGACAAACTGGAGATGGACGATTTTCCTGCCTCCACCCGAAAGTTCCCTTACGTGGCGTTTAAGCCGGAGCGAGCGTGTGGAAAGATTGTGTTGGAGATTGAGGGACTCTCCAAGTCCATCGACGGTGAACAGCTGCTCGACAACTTCAACCTCACCGTCCAACAGAACGACAAGATCGCGTTCATTGGCTCCAACAGTCTCGTGAAAACGACCCTGTTCCAACTTATCATGGGCGAGTTGGAGCCTGACGCAGGGACCATTCGCTGGGGGACCACCATCACCAAAGAGTATCTACCCAAAGAGAATGATGCTTACTTTGAAGATGACTACAGCCTGATTGAGTGGTTGTTGCAGTACGCTCCCCCAGCAGAAGGGGAGCAGTTCGCTCGAAGCTTCTTGGGTCGGATGCTGTTCTCCGGAGACGAAGCCAAAAAGAAGGCGACGGTCCTCTCTGGAGGTGAAAAGGTTCGTTGCATGTTGTCCAAGATGATGCTGAGTGGAGCCAACGTCATTGTCATGGATGAACCAACCAACCACCTTGATCTGGAATCCATCACGGCATTGAACAACGCCTTGATTAAATTTCCTGAGGTGATTTTGTTCTCCTCGCACGATTACGAGTTCTCAAACACCGTGGCCAACCGCATCGTTGAATTCACAGCAGACGGTTACTCGGAGCGCTCCATGCGCCTGGAAGAATACCTGGCTCTCTCCGAATCCGATCGTCGGCCTGTCTCGTTCCTGTAATTCCCCTTTCGGCCAACAAGCCTTTGTTGCATTCGTCCCCTCGATTCTTCTCCGTTCTTGCCCTCTTGCCCCGTTTCTTCTCTCTACGTTTGTAGGCTCTCAAAAAAAGTAAGCGTTGTGTTTCGGTGGCTTAGGGCAATGTCGCAAAGAAAGTTAAAAAAAAGGGGCAACCCTTGGAAAGTCTATGCGATAATGAGTGTGTAAGCAGACAAGATTCCATCCCACAGTGGGATGAGCAGTATATACCCTTACATACTCATCGTTGATGAGTCAGGAGAAAAACCATGGCTATCGGAATCGGATCCGTCACTCGTATGTTCGGCTTTGACATGGGTAACACCGTCAACAACGTGACCTCCAACCTCTTTGGTAACAGCATCGCTGGCCGTGGACTTGGCGCTATCACCGGTGGTTTGACCGCTGCAATGACGGGCGACCCCATTGGCTTGTTCCAGCAAGCTGGCAAGCTCTTCGGAAGCATCACCCAAGGTCTCGGCTCCTTGTTCCGTCCCCAGTCTGGCGCTCTGAACGCTGGCCGTATGCCCCAACTTCCCATGGCTGGTGGCGTTGGCATGGGTGGACCCATGACCGCTCCCATGGGCGGAATCGGAATGGGCGTTCCCTTCGCTGGTGGTTTCGGTGGCGGACTCGGCATGGGCGCTGGCGGTAACTCCGGCCTCGGCGCTGCTGCTGGTGCTCTCAACAAGATGGGCTCCCTCCGCAAC
>SBHC01000042.1 GCA_006226375.1 Deltaproteobacteria bacterium
GAAGCTGGCCGTGTTGGCGCTGATGGAACTCCCACCTTCTTCATCAACGGCAAACGACTTGTGGGCGCTCAGCCCTTCAACAGTTTCAAGTCGATGATCGACGAAGCCCTCAAAAAGTAAGTCTCTTTCTCACTTCTTCTGCTCCAATTTTCCCCCAAGTGAAACATTATGTTTCACTCCTACTTATCGTTCTACTCTCTCATTCCGTCAGAAACCTTGGACCAGCTTTGCAAAATTAATCTCTTGCCAAGGCTGGCTTGGATCTTGTAAAACAATGTCCATGAAAGAGGTTGTATGGCTGCACAATACTCCCTTGTCTTGTGCATCAAGTCGAGAATAGAGCCTATGGATAGATATCAAATCTGCCGAATATACGATGCCATACAACCTCTCTCCTCCTTTCTTTCCTAAATTTCTTCTCCCAATTCTCCCTCTACAACTCAGACAAACTCTTCCTTGCAATGTTGTTTCATTGTTGGTTCGTTGTTTCATTGTGAAACATTCGTGTTCTATACGTTGTGGTGCTTGGGAGAAATGATTTTTGGGAAGTGAAGGATGATTTGGAGCGCAGAGTGCGGTTCGAACCGTACGAAAGATGCTCTAGTTCTGGAGAGATTCTTTGAGGCGTCGGAGGCCTTCTTCGGTAGAGACAGAAGGATTGTAGCCAAGATCGTTACGGGCGGCGTCGATGGAGAACCAGTGACTTTTGGCTAACTCGCCGGCCACGAAGCGTGTCATCCTTGGTTCCTTCTTGAGGCCCAAGGTTCCATACACAAACTCAAGGACAGCACCAACGCGATAGGCTGCCTTGTAGGAAATGGACTTCTGGATGGGAGGTTTTCCACCCGCAGCCAGTATCTTGTTGATCATCTCCCAGGCGTTGATCGGTTCACCTTGGGTAATAAAGTAAGCCCGGCCGCTGATCTCCGGCTTCTCTGTTAAGGCGTCTGCTGCGAGAATGTGCGCATCGGCGGCGTTGTCGACGTAGACGGTGTCGATGGTGTTTTGGCCGTCGCCAACAATCCGAAGGGAAGAAGCTCTGTCAATGATACGAGCGACCAAGTGGGGGTCGTTGGGGCCCCAAATCAGGTGGGGTCGTAGAATCGCAGTTCGCAACTCTCGACTGGCTGCCGCTTTGACCAAGCGCTCGGCTGCTGCTTTGGTTTTGGGGTAGTGGGTGAGGTACTTGTCTGGAGCAGGGTACGGAACGGACTCGTCGACCCCTTCCATGTGAGTTCCATCAAAGACGGCGCTAGGTGAGCTGGTGTACACCAACCGAGACACGCGGTGAGCAAGGCAGGCGTCAATGATGTTTTGGGTGCCATTGACGTTGATGTTGTGGAAGTCTTCGTACTTTCCCCAAACACCGACCTTGGCTGCGACATGGAAGACGACATCGCAGCCCTCAACGGCTGTCATGACCTCATCTGCGCGGGTGAGATCTCCGCGAATCACCTCCACACCCATCTCGCGAAGCTCCGGGTAGTCACTCCGAGCGAAGCTTTTGACATGGGTTCCTCGATCCAACAAACGTCGGATGATAGCTTTTCCCAAAAAGCCACCACCACCTGTGACCAGGGCTGTTTCGTTCTTGGTTTCAGTCATGCTGCGCTCCCCAACTGCTTGGATGCCCACACTGTCAGCTTCTCACGAAAGATCTTGGCGTTGTGCCGGATATCGACAGGGAAGGATGGGTGGGTCATGAACAAGTCGATGCTTCGGGTGTGGTCATGCTTTTGACTCAACTCTTTCAACTCGGCAAAAAGTTGGTCTTTGTTGGTGGAGGCGTGTTCTGGCTCCAACTCTACAATGATGACTGGTTTTTGGTTGGGAGCGTTCCCAAGGCCCACCAGCGCCGAACGGTACACTTTCGGGTGCTGGTTGAAGATGGCCTCACAAGGAACGGTAAACATGGGGCCGTCTGCGGTTTCCACCCGGTGCTTCTTGCGACCGTAAAACCACATGCGACCTTGTTCATCAAGCCACCCGACATCGCCCATGCGGTGCCAGAAGTTGTCACCGTCTTGAATCTTCGCGAGCTGTGTCGCCTCAGGGAGGTTGTAGTAGCGTCGTGTGACAACAGGACCCTGGACAATGATCTCGCCGACTTTTCCTTGGTCAACCTGGAGATCATCGCTCCATTCGGGGATGGGGTCGTCGGAAATCTTAATCACGCGCATCGTTACGCCGTCCAACGATTTTCCAACACAGATGCCTTTGCCTTGTGCCGATTGCTCTCGGGTGTCTTCGAGAATTTCTCGGCTCTCAATCGCTGCAACAGGGAGAGACTCTGTGGCGCCGTAAGGTGTAAAGATCTGGCCTTCCTCTGCGATCAGGCCTCGAAACCGCTCCAGGTTGTCGTGAGCCACAGGAGCGCCTGCGGTGATCACTCGACGGACCGATGGGAAGCTCATCTGGTGGGCTTCCCCGTAACGGCCCACGCGGTTCAGCAGGGCAGGAGAGCCAAACATTGTTGTGACCCCCTGGTTCTCAATCGCCTCGGCAATCTTGGTCGGATCCACTTCTGCGGGTTTGGTCGGGTCCATGTCTGGAATGATGGCGGTCATCCCCAAAGCAGGAGCAAACAAAGCAAACAGCGGGAAGGTGGGAAGGTCAATGTCGCCTGGCCCAAAGCCAAACCGGGACCTCATGTACTCCACCTGCGCGTTGAAGATGCCATGTGTGTAGACCACGCCTTTGGCCGGTCCTGTGCTTCCCGTCGTAAACAGGATGGCGGCCATCTCTTCCGGCTGCGTGGTCGCCATGTCGTAGGGCTTCCAAGGCTGGTCCAGGAAGTTCTGTAGGGTCGCGCCTCCCCAAAACAGGCGTCTTCCAACGGTAACAACCGACTTGATGGTTTTGAACGCGCCTGGAAGGATAACGGGCGAGAGCACGCGAAGAGCCTGGGCCAGTGGAATGCCGACAAACCCTTCCGCCTCGGTCGTGCGGAGGCAATGCAGCATTCGTTTGATGCCCATGCCCGGATCGATCATGACCGGCACTGCGCCGACTTTGAACAATGCAAATGTGAGCGCAAAGAAATCGAGGGAAGGCTTAACCATCAACACCGTCTTGGTGCCTCGACGGATTCCTACGGACTCAAGTCCGTGAGCAATCTTATCGCAGGTTTGGTTGAGCTGCTGGTAAGTGTAGTGGCTGTAGCTGACCCGGCCTTCTTTGTCGCGACCTGTTGGAAACACGACAGCCCTCATGTGGGGTTGCTGTTCCGCCATCTTGGGCAGGTGCGCGGCCACGTTGTACAGCGTGACCTGCTCCGTATTTGCGGCGTTTGGACTCATGACTCTTCCTTGTGGCATGGGGCATTCGAGCGACCGAAAGCCTTCTGAAGTTAGCTTTCTGTTTGAATGGGATGACGTTGAAGAAAATCTTGGATTGTGGGGACCAGCGTTTCGGCTTCGTCCTCCAGCACGTAGTGGCCTGCTTTGGGGTATTGGTGGACTTCGGCGTGGGGCATCAAACGCTTCCACTCTGCGAGAAAGCCCATGTCGAACACAAAGTCGTGTTCGCCCCAGCCCAACATCAACGGGATGTGGCTGAGATCTTGGAGGTGGTCTTCCACATACTTGCAGGTGTTGTAGCTTGGATCTTTGGGGACGATGGGGATGTCTTGCACAAACCGCAGGACTGCGATGCGATTCGCCCACGAGTTGTAGGGAGCGACCAGACCTTCTTTGACTTTGGGGGGGAGGCCCTTTTTGGTCGCCATCCACGTCGCCGCCCAAGAGAACACATTAAATCCACGAACAGCGATGCTTGCGAAGGGTCGGATGAACCGAATCAAGGCAAGGCGCAGCGGAAGCGATTGACCCTCAGGCAACATAAAGCCGGCAGTGTTCAGCATCACCATCCGCTTGATTCGCTCAGGCTTTCGGAGCGCGTAAGCAAGGCTAATCATGCCTCCCCAATCGTGGGCGATCAGGGTGATGTTCTCTGTTAATCCAAGGTGGTCAAGGAGGTTTTCCAGGTCATCCACGCGGCTATCTAAGCGATAGCTGTATTGAGCGTCTTTGGGCTTGTCCGAGAGCCCACAGCCCATGTGGTCGGGTACGATACATCGGTAGTTGGGGCTCAAAGCCTTCACCAGGTTGCGGTAGTAGAACGACCAGGTTGGGTTTCCGTGAACCATGACCACGGTTTCGCCTTCCCCTTCATCGAGGTAGTGCAGACGAAGCCCGTCACGATCCCAGTAGTGAGACTCAAAAGGGTACAATTCACGGATGGATTCAATGGAAAAGGTCATGATAAATTGGATTCCGGAGGCGCAATCGCGCGTTGGAGTTGGAAGTTACTCGTTCCTTACCACGTTAAACCGAGCATCAGACAGTTGAGGCCGCTGCCAATGCCGAGGAAACCGACGCGGTCCCCTGGCTGCAGAAAGTGGGTGTCGCTGGCGATACCTGCCGTCATCGGGAGTGCCACGGTGCCCATGTTCCCGAGGGTTTCATAGGTTGTGAAGTCTTGCTCTGGAGATAGCTCCAGGGCTTGGAGGATCTCACGTTGATGGGCTGAACCAACTTGGTGACAGATGACTTTGGTGGGGCGTTGAGCTTCCCAACCCAACTCTTGAAGCAAAGCCTTGTAGGTTTGCTTTCCAAGGATGGTGCCGTACTTCAAGACAGAGACCGCGTCGGTATACATCCGTTGGGGGTTGTGGGGGCCAAAGTTCATGGCTGGGGTCCACATGCAAAGGCGATGGTGCTCGGTCGCGTTGCGAATCGCGCCACCTTCCAGCCGGTGAGTGGTTTTGGAGATCTCCTTGCGGGTTAAGAGCACACCTACGGCACCAGAACCACCCGTTAATGTCGCAAGACCCGTACGAATGCGCTCCATGTCGGATTCTTGAAGCAGCTCTCCGATGGTCTGTTCGATGATGTGACGGGACGTCTCACAGGAGACCACTAGGCCTGCTTCGATCTGGCCCATCTCAATGGCGTTGGCCACAAGCAACATCCCGTTGAGTACGCCCAGGCAGGCATTCGAGATGTCCAGAATGATGGCGTGGTCTGAGAGACCGAGCCGAGCGGCCACTTCACAAGACGTCGCTGGCTCTAAGTGGTCACGACCGACTCCACCGTAAATCAACATCCCGACTTGTTCAGGCGCGACGTTCGCTCGTCGTAACGCGTCGGCTCCAGCATTGGCTGCATGCTCCGCGAGGACAGGGTTTCTGTCCCAAAAACGACGTTCACGGATTCCCGTCCAGGCTTCGAGTTGGCCGGGGCGCATGTGCATCTTTTGGTAGAGAGGAGCGAGTTGCGCTTCGATATCCGAAGACGACGCCACATACGGAGCTATCTCGTAGCCAATGGCTTCGACATGAACGTTGGAGAATCGCATCAGTTCGACTCCGTTGTGAGGGGGACCATACGCAAGCCAAAGTCGATCATCTCGTACATGGGTGTTCCATCCACTTTAAGGAAGCCTCGGGCTCGAACTTCGGGGTTTGCGCCGTCCTGGATGTCTGTGACAATTGCATCGACCTCCACACGTTTGTTGGTGGGAAGGATTTGTCCTCTGTAAACCCAGCTATGCTTTTCGTTCAACAGGATCGGCTCAAATCGATGGGTCGCTCCGTGTGATTCGCCCCATCGTTCCAGCATCATGTACCGAAGAAGCTGAAGGAACGACTCCAGCCCAAGGGACCCAGGACACACAGGGTCTTGGTAAAAGTGAGCCTTGAAGAACCACTCGTCAGGGTCAACATCTTTGCTGCCTCGAAGGAAACCGAGGCTATGAGGGCCGCCGTGGGGCAGGTACAAGTCGATGCGGTCAATCATTTGCAGCGCGCGGCCCGGCATCGAGGCTTCGGGATAGGTTCCTAACTTCTTGTCTTTGGGGTCCACTGGCTCCAGCGCTTTCAGAGGCATGGGGGACATGCTTGCAAGCTCTTCGTCTGTGGGTTCGTACATGCGCTCAGCAGCATCACGGATACCAATTTGGTTGGCGAGGGCTGCTTTGGTGAAGAAGCCAAAGTACGTGGTGCCTTCGTAAATCAGCTCGCCTTGCTGGTAGACTTCCATGTTGAAGCGTTCGATCAACATGCCCCCAGCTTTGGACACTTCGTACATTTGAACACGAACGGTCAATGTCCCCGATGTCGGCGTGGTCAGGGTCGTTAAGGTCGCTTCTCCGCCGAGGTTCCGAAACGATAGGTCCGTTTTGCTTTGCAAGGCTGAACCCAAATAGGCTGCCAACCATCCACACGGCTGCAACGCAATTTCAAGCAACACCGAAAAGGGCATGACGGCTTGGTGATTGGCGTCGAAGTACCAGGCATCTTCGGGGATGTCGTACTCGGTTTCGATCCATCCACCTGCTTCCAAGACCCACGGCTGTGGCTCGACTTCCACCACTCTGTCAAGGAACAAGTAGGGTGGTCCTGGCAAGCGAGCGATGATCCGGTCGCTGTCGAACATCTTGTAGGGCTCGCCAAAACCTTCGGAGGGATTGCCAATTGCGTAGGCAAGGATGTGGTCGTGGTTGTAAAGAATGGGCTTGCCCGAAACCGGTGACCGAGGCCGCTCCGTTCTACCTTCCCATAGGGTTTGCAACGCTTGGAACGATTGGCCCGTCATCTGCATCGACATGTTATCGAAGCCCACGCTACACTTGCCATCGACATACATCAAAGCGTCGGCTATCACGTAAGGATAGGGCTCGATGCCAATCTCTTTGATCTCCACTTCGTACAGCACAAGCTTGCTCTCTGGTGTCACAGGACCACGGCATGAGAGCTTGGCGGTGCTGTTGAGGACAGGCTCGAAGTGTGTCGTTTCATGCTCACCCACCCAGCCCATTCGCATCAACAAGACACGAAGTGTGTGAGCACAACATTCGTACATCAAGGTTCCTGGCATCACCATGTCGTCCATAAAGTGGCAGGTGAGGAACCAGTCGTCTGGATGAATGTCGGCTTCTGCTCGAACCAATCCAAGACCGTAACGACCTCCTGTGGGGTCCACGGTGTTGACCCGGTCAAAGAGCTTCATTTTTCCTGAGGGCAAATAGGTTGGATTGGACAGCGGAAGGTCCGCAAAGTCCGGACCAAAGCACGCTGCGTAGTTCCCCTCACGTAACGCTTGAACCTGTTGGTCGTTGTACGATTCGGGCGAATCAAACGTCACCAGGTTTTGGTAGCCCGGCGCTACTTTTCCAGGTTTGGGCTGCCACTCTTCTGCTGTCCGAACAATTCCTGACGATGTGGTGATCTCTTCGTTGGTAAAGAAACCGGCGCAGCCCTTGCGCATGGTCAAGAGCGGGGACCCATCGATGGTTCCGTCGAAACGGAAGAAGAACAGGTAGACCTCTCCCTGACGAACAAATTTGTCGATGGTGATGTCGTATTGAATGACTTCCCCTGGCTTCGGTAGCTCTCGGTGGAAGGTGACTTCTGCGTCCAACAGACGGTACGCGCGCTTGCCTTTCAGCTTGAAGTCAATGCCAAGGTACGAACAGAGGAACAGGTCGGCTTGACCGGCTTCCACAGTCACGCAAACAGGCATACGCTCGGAGTCGAGATACCAGGCTCCTGGATGAACGTCGTGCTCTGTGACGAGGTTTCCCCCGCCCAGTGAGTTCATCTCGCCTTCAATGCTTAGGATGCGATCGACCAACATCAAAGGCTCATCGGGCAGACGGACTCGAACGTCGTAGGAATCAATCACCGCAAAGTCAGGTCCAAACACATTGGCGATCTGACCTATCGCAAACTCCATGCATTGGTCCCGGTCGAAGGCCAAGGGTTGGGATGGCTCGTTGGCTACGGCCGCTGTGTGTTGGTAACTTGTTCCGTTGGCCCCGTTGGTTCCGTTGGTTCCGTTGGTGGGAGGCAAGGAAGGCATGGGAGTGTGCCACTGCATGGAGATAGGTTGTCTGTCCAGAACTTCCGACGTTGTCGCTGGATACGCTGGCGCAACAGGATGGTTTGCCTGTTGTGAGGGCAAGGCGTGAATTCCTGTGGGGGCGGAAGGCACATGGTGTTGCACGGCTGGTTGAGACAACGCCTGACTGAGCAATTCTTGCTGAAACAGCAAGTTCTCCATCATCGCTTGTTGGTTCTGCTGGGACATCCGAAGATAGGTGTGGTGAGCCTGTCCCTTCGCTTGCAGCGTTTCTGCCATTCTTGGAAAGACCTGAGCCGAGAGCTGACCCATCGGAGTGGTATAGGCTGACTGTTGGTCTGTATACGAAGCCTGTGTCGTAGGATAAGCGGGTTGAACATGAACCGCTTGCGACCCAACAAACTGAGAGGATGGTTTTGTTGGGCTTGAGGATTGGGGGAAGAAGGGTTGTTCCGGGCGCTTGGTGTCAGACATGGCTGTACTTTCCGGGCGAATAGGTTGCGAAGGGAAAATGGGAACCGGTTCTTGGATGGGAGCGGAAGCTGTGTCTTGCTTGGGTGCTGAGGGCGCTTCAAACTCGTGGGGTACATCCACAGATAGCATTCGCTGCGAGGAAGACTCTGTCGTAGCTTTCTCTGCTTTTGGATTGTAAAGAGGGGACAGGTCCACAGGTATCCGGTGTGCGATGAGAGCCCCAAGTAGCTTTTGCAGGGTGAACAGGTCGTGTTCCCCGCTCACACAAGCTGACATCGCAAGATGCTCTTGTTGCCCCAGAATCTTCGGAATCATCCGAGAACATGAGTTTCTTGGACCCATCTCCACAAACAATCGGACACCGTCGTCGTAGGCTTGCTGGATGGTTTGGGTAAAGTCAAAACCATGGAGCGCTTGTTGGAGGACCGAGTCGGCAGCAGCCTCTGTGGATAGCTCATAGGACTTGCCATGGTAGCTACTGTAGAGAGTTAGGCCTTCGCGCGGAGTGACGGGGAAGACGTGAATGTCGCGGTAGTCCTTTTTGACGGACTCCGCGGCTTCACAATGAACGGTGACGATGCCTTCCAGATAAATCGCTTCACATTGTAGCTCTTGGATAAGGGCTTCGACGTCTTTTTGGCGACCTCCCACCACACACTCGTCGGGAGTGTTGACGATTAATAGCCGGGCGGTGTTGCCCTTGTTGAGGTGCTTGCGGACGACGCCTGCGGACCGTTGCACCACGGCAGTGCGCCACTCTACCTCTTCGTCGTCTGGGATGTTCCAGACTTTGCGAGCGGCGTTGCAAGGTCCAGCGAGTTCTTCGGTGAAGAGCTTGCTGGCTTCCATGCGGACCAGCATCTGTCCACGCTCGGGCCACACTTTGGAAGCAAACAAACCGGCCGACTCACCGAGGCTGTAACCAATCATTGCGTCTTCTTGGAGGCCAAAGAGGCGACACACTTCAGTGACGAATCCTCCATGAACCACCTGACCAAAGATCATGTGATGTGCATGGGAAGCGATCCGGTTGGCTGCCTTGGAACGCCATCCTACGGACCAGTCGCTGCGCCAGGGCATGTATAGCTCTGGAAGGATCTGGTCTTTGAGTCGCTCTGTTTCGGAGTCCATACGCGCGAGCGCCTGGGGGAAGTGCAGACCCAACTCTCGTCCCATGCCGACGTAATGATTGCCTGAGCCGGGATACACAAAAGCCAGCTTTCCTTCCTGACCGAGAGGCTTGTCTGTCGAAAAGATACCTTGTTCTCCCAACGACTGGGGAATCTTCCCTTCCGAAAGCTGTCTTTGCAAGGTGGAGAGAGAATCGATGGCTTGTTCGTGTGAGCCAGCCACGAGACTTAGGCCAAACGCTGCTTCGGGCTTTGAACCTGCTTGTTCCCACCATAACTGGCCAAGGCTAGAGAGGTCCTTTGAGGTGTCCTTCAACAGGCTGTGCAGTGTGTTTGCCTGCTGGAGTAAGTCATGTGCGGTGTTGCCCTCCAACACAAACAAGCTATGGGAGGGATTTGCTGGAGCAGACTCTACAGAGAGACCATTTCCTTCGTGTTCTTGCAGTAGGCAACAAGACAGAGCGCCGCCCAAACCTGCGTTGTGAACAAGCGCCTGGCGGGGTCCATCCACTCGATTGCGAATCCAGGGCTGTGGCTTGATTGGTATGTTTAATGGTGCCTGAAGGTCAGTCGATGTTGGAACGCTGGTTCTTGGGTTGGCTGGAAATGCCCTGTGATGCAAGGCCAGGCTGGTTTGAACGACGGAAGCCAGGCTTGTTGCAGCGCCCAGGTCGGTTTGGGTCCCAAGATGAACGGTGGGCGTCTTTTCCGAGGATGACACCGTCAGAGTGGAGATATACTCGTTTCTAAGTGACGGAACGGAGCAACTGTTAAGGACGATACAGTCGGTTGATGCAACGCTTGAGCCGCCCTCACGCAGCGCTTGCTCTTGAACATCGTGTACTTTGGAAGTGTTGCATTCATTCGGAGATTGTGTGGCTTTGCCAAACCCTTTGATGACGGAGTAAATGCGGTCTCCATCGCGTACCGCGTCCTGGTAACGTTTGAGCACAAGGGCAACAGCACCTTCTCCTGGGATAGCTCGCTCTTGGTGCTGCAACGGGGAGGTGCTTAGTGTTGGAGCATACGCACGAAGATTGTGGGTTGTTGCGACATAGGTCGCATCACCAGAAATGTCGACGGCTCCTACTAGGGCGGCGTCAAGTTCCCCGCGCTGGATGGCTCGGGTTGCTAACTCCAAAGCTTGTATCCCTGAGCTTTCTTCGGCGGAGAGAATAAAGCTTGGGCCTCCGAGTAAAAACTCTTTGGCGACCCGGCTCGCGACGATTCCTCCGAGTGCACCGACTGTTCGCGTTGCGTTCAGTGGCGGGCCCAGTTGGTCTTGCAACTCTACAATCCAGTCTTCCAATTCTTGGGGAGATAGCCTCAAACCCAGCTGTTTGGCCCACTGGGGTGCCCATCGCCAGAGCGCCCATCGCAGGTGGAAACGGGTGCAGGCAAAGTCAAACCCAACGCCGATGAAAGCGCCCATTCTTGGCCGACGTTCTCGTAGCGGAAACCCTGCATCTTCCATCGCAGCGGCTGCTACCTGAAGCATCAGAAGTTGCTGCGGCAAGATCTGCGACATCTCGTTGGGCGGAAGTCGGAACTTGCCCAAGGGAAGAGATAGCTTGGATAGGTAATTGCCTGACGAAGCTATCGTGGGATAGTTATGTTGCATCCAATCGTGGAGCGCTTGTCCCCAGCGATTGGCGTTCGGTGCAAAAGGTTGGTGGCCCTGAAACAGGGTTTGGTTCCACATTTGCAGAGAAGAGTCGGCGCCGATGTGAGCATCCATACCCACAACAGCGACGGGTTCTCGCTCCCCCCATCCTTGGGAGAGGTCTTCCTTGACTGCGAGTTGTTGCGCTGGTGCGGTGTCAGCGGGCTGACTCCATTCTTCCACCAGCAGATGTGCGTTGATACCACCAAAACCAAACGCGCTAACTGCCGCACGACGAGGATGCTCGTCAGGTTTGGGCCAGTCGTTGGATTGGGTGGGGACATAAAACGGACTCTCCAACAAACCAGGTAGCGGTGTTTCCATGTTGGCAGAGGGTAGCAGCCGTTGGTTTTTGAGTGCTAGCAGGATCTTGGTGAGGCTGGCCGCGGCTGCACCTGTCAGCAAGTGCCCAATCATCGATTTGACCGAGCCAATAGCGCATTGCTGTGGCTGCCAGGGCGAACCATCCCACAGCGCCTTCAGGCTGTTTAACTCCGTCTTGTCTCCAAGAGGGGTGCCTGTTCCATGGCACTCAATCAGGTCAACGGTGTTGGGTTCCCAACCTGACTGGTGGTAGGCATCGTGCATCGCTCGAACCTGACCTTCGCTATCGGGAGCGAGGAGGTTCCCGCCGATGTCGTTGGACAAACCAATGCCTCGGATGACACCCAAAATGTTGTCTTGGGCGGCTACTGCGTCATCCAGTCGCTTGAGCACAAAGATGCCGGCTCCTTCTCCAACAACGAGGCCATCGGCACTGGCGTCGAAGGGGGCGCATCGCCCTGAAGCAGAGAGCGCACGCAGCTGGCTGAAACCGATTTGTGTGTACTGGTTTTCGGGTCGCGACACGCCTCCTGCCAGCATCGCATCGGCGCGACCTTCTTGTAACTCGTCACAGGCGAGCTTGATCGCATACAACGAGGAGGCGCAGGCTGCGTCTAGCGTAAAAGCCGCTCCTTCCAAACCTAGCGCGTGGGCTAGCAACTGAGCGGGATAGCTTGTCACTCTCCCGTTTAAACTTTGCTCAGCCTTGGGTGGAGCGCTTTCTTCAGAACCTACAAACGATAGCTTCGGTTCGATAGCTTCGGCAAACGCTTGGCCTACTGTTCCCCGCATCAATGCTGAAGAACCGTCTGTGGGGAGGGCGATCGCTGCGAGGATGACGCCGAATCGCTCCGAGGAGAGGGCGTCTGTTTGGGCTTGGGAAAAGGCGTCTTGCCCTGCTTTGAGGGTCATGTGGTAGAGCGGGTCAAGCTGCTCCAACGTTGAAGCTTCGAGCGATAGCTTGGAGGTGTCGACTTTCACCTCATGCTGGACCAAACAAGCTATCTTGGAGTAGCTCTTGTCGTCTGTGAGGGTTGGGTGATAAGCCTTCTCTATTGGAGTCACCCATCGGTGCTCTGGCACGGGTTGGGCCGCAGACTCCGCTGTTTGGAGGTTCTTCCAAAAGTCTTGCAAATCACTTGCACCAGGAAATACGCCTCCCATCCCCACAATGGCAATGGGACAACGTTGAAACACGGTGGTATCGCTACCAGAAGGTGACGTTCGAGAAGAGCTAGTCATCAAAACCTGTTGGACTGTTAGGGAGTTTGAGGATGGAAGGCTTCCCACAACGAAGCGTCCATCGTGCAGGAAAAGCCGAGGATCTGAGCGATGCATTGACCTTGTGGGTCAAGGAAATGGAAGTCTCCTTTGACCTGGTATGGTGTCACGGCGTTCACAAGGAACTGAATGGTGGTCTCTTCAGAAAAGGAGGGTTGGAATTGTCGGTACGATGCAAACGCCGAGGGGAGGGTGACCTTCCCTTGTGTGGCATAAGCCCAAAGAATGGCAACCTGAAAAGCATCATCGACCACAAGTGGATCATGCTGCCAGCTCTGTACCTGCGAGGACGGCGTCCAATGTAGCGGGGCTGGAGCTGTCTGTGAGGTCACAACAAGAGCTTGCTCGGAATACCCTTCAATCTCTGTGATGCCGTGGAGCGCTTTGCCGTGAAACAGCACCTCATCGTACGCACTCTTTGTGCTCTTGGGATAAGGCTTCAGACCAGTCATCACGGGAACGGTGGGAGCCGTTTTGAGTGGGGCTGCTCCCAACACTGCAGTCGCTCGGGTGTGTGGCTTGAGAGAGCCATCGCTACCTCTGCCTTGAAGGACCAACTCCACACTGATCGTATTGTCCTGAACTTCCGGCGCTTTGGCGACCAACTCCACGGAGTGAACGCGGTCTTCCAAGATGAAACCATGGAGCACGCGAACGTTGTTGTATCCATGGACATGATGGTTGGGATAGGCTTTTTGGACAGCCTGTCCCATCCAATCCATGATGAGGGCGAGCGGGACAACAGGCTTGCCCTGGAGTTGGTGGGAGTGAAGAACAGGATACCGTTCCAGAGAGACGTCATCCTTCCAAAGAACGCCAGCTTTGCCCTCTGCTGCGAGGCGATTGCCTTCCGATGCAGAGAGGGCTTCAGGCTTTCCCATGGATTCAAAGACAGTACCGACAGTGACTTCCACGGCGTCTTTGTTGGCCAAGGAAAGCTCACGCAAGAAGGCCCGAGCGCCTGACTCCAGCGAGATCAGCGTGATGCCTTGGGACGTGAAGTGTCTCTTAAGTTCTGGGGTGACCATTCCGCCATCCCATGGACCCCAGTTGATGGACACTACCCGGCAATCCTGTCGTTGGGATGCTTGTTGCTGCGCGACCTTGTTCAGCACTTCGTTGGCCATCGCGTAATCGACCTGGCCTTTGTTTCCGGTCCGGCCGCTCACCGAAGAAAACAACACGATGCCCGTTAAGGGGTCGTCTTGTGTGGCTTGTAGAAGTGTTTTCAAACCTTGGACTTTGGTGTCGAAGACCTTGTTGAACTGCTCCAAGGTTTTGTCCACGATGAAGCGGTCTTCCAGAACACCGGCTGCGTGGACCAATCCTTTGACGGGCCCATGCTTCTTTCTGACCTGATCCAGCAGCTGAGACATCGCAGTCAGATCGCGAACATCAACGGCATGGTACTCAACCGTTGAGCCTGCAGCTTTGATCTTGCCGAGGCTCTCGCGGATTTCGCGGTTTTTGCTGATGGTGCTGTAGATGCGCTGTAGCTCTTTTGGGTTCTTGATTTTGTGATCTTCCCAACCGTGTTGGAATAAGGCTTTCTTGATGTCGCCTTCTGCCGTGAGCGGCTGGAGCCAGGCAGGCTCTTCTGTAGGAAGCGGAGACCGCCCCAGCAGCACAAGAGTCGGAAGGTGGGCTTCTGCAAGAGTGTGCATCACAGAAGCTGTAACGCCACGTGCGCCGCCCGAGACAAGCACCACATCACCTGCCTTCCAGACTGGCTCTTCCAGGATAGCTTCCGCTTCTTCCAGGACAAGCTCGCGTCGCCCCGATGCAGAAAGTCCCACTTCCATCGGGCTGTGGTTCAGACTTTCTTGAAGGATGGCCTTCGCGACTGCATCCCAGTCCTTCCAACCAGGAGCCAGATCGACGGCGCAACAGGACAGCTTTTCAACCTCGTGCTGCATGGTCTTTGGCAGACCTGCAAGGCCACCTTGGAGAGGGTTTGTCAGTGCATCTGCAAAACCAAACGAACCGTCCATGGAAGTCACAGTCGTATAGAAGGCATCCGACTTTGCCAGCGAAGACTGAAGCAAGGGCAACGTCTTGTGAGCGACCTGGAACGCTTGTTTCAGTGCGTCTTCTTCGGTTGTGCTCCAAGGTTGCTCTGTCGCAGGTGTCGATGAAAGCTGAATGACTCCAACGAGTGAATTGTCGCTTTGAGAGAGAGCCTCGTCCTCAGTCAGCCCGTTGGCTTTCAACTTGTGCCGAGAGAGGGCCTCTACCAAGGCGTTGCGCAACGGTGATTCGAGGCCAACGACCCAGACCGTACTGTTCTTTGGCAACGTTAAGTTGTCTTGGGGCAGCGTGGGAGAGCTTTGGACCTTGATGACACGGCGCACCGCATCGATATCCCCCCCTGCACGAAGGTCGTGATGCAGGGAGGATGAATCAAAAGGGTGGTTGGATCCCTCCGTCACCAGCGCGTCTTGAGAGGCTTTCGCGATCTCTCCGAGGGTTCGGAGGTTCCGCATCATATCAGTGTCTACATCGTTGAGCGCTGGGAATTGCTCCGTGACAGAGGACAAGATCTCAACGCGCTTGATGGAGTCGATGCCAAGGTCGGCTTCCATATCCATGTCCATGGAGAGCATCTCGGTCGGGTAACCCGTCAGGTCAGCGACCACCTGGACCAGCACGTCTTCCACGTTCTTGCCGTTGCTGGGTGGCGTTGGAGTGGCTACCGAGGGAGCAGCCTGCGATGCTGGGGCGTCCGAACCTTGGTTGATGTAGTCAATGACTTCTTGGAGCGTCCGCATCCGTCCCATCTCTTCAGGGTTGACGTCTGAAGCTTCGGGCACTCGCTCGCTCACTGTGGAGAGGATCTCAACGCGCTTGATGGAGTCGATGCCGAGGTCGGCTTCCATGTCCATCGTGGGGTCCAACATATCCACAGGATAACCTGTCAGCTCAGCGACCACTTCCAGCATGACATCGGCAACAGGTGCGCTGGAAGATGCTGGCTGGGCCGGAGCCGGTACTGCGGGAGCAGCGACTGGAGCAGCCGGTGCAGGTTGAGGGCTTTTCTGGAACATCGAAAGGTCTGTGGCTCCGCGTTTCGTCGGAATCTCAGACAGCGAGGGTGCTGGAGCCGGAGCGGCTGGCGTAGCTGGCACTTGCCAGTTCATGGGGGCTGCCGCTTGAACGGGGGCTGCAGGTTGCTGGACCTGGGCCGGCTGGGAGGCTGCTACTTGCGGAGCCGTCCAAGTCGGAGCGACAACCGGTTGAGCTGGGGCAACTTGTTGTACCGGCGCAAAGGTCGGCGTCTGGGTTTGCCACGTTGCTGTCGAAGCTTGGGGGGCTTTCGGTGCCGGCAACGATGACGCTGGCATCGGAACCTGCATCGCGGAGGCAACAAATTGCTGGCTGCGAACCATCATATCGTGGAGCGCCAGACCAACCTGTTCTTGCCCTTCCAAAAACCGCTGGTGGGTTTGTGTCGTTTGATGTTGCAGCGTTTGCATCGCTTGCAAGCCATGCTGCATCAACTGCAACGCCTCATGAAGCATGGGGTTGGCCTGTGCTGCTACGGGTGCGAACTGAGGTTGGGCCTCGACCTGTCCATGCTGGACAGAGGCTGTCTGGTAGTGTTGTGAGATCCCGTTGGTGGGGGATGTCGGGTCATGAGATGTATCGGGTCTAGACATGGTCGTTGGCTTCCCTCTGTTGGGCGTTGGCGATACAAACATAGATGGATTGGGGGTCGATATGGGTCGTCGTTCCTGGAGAGCCCCTGCCGCAGCCGTGTGGACGCCGTTTCGAGTCGGGCTTTTGGCAGACTTGGTTACAGATTGAGCCTGTCGAATGGGGGTCTGGACTGCAGAATGTGTTCCATTCTTCGTAGGCCTGGCTGCTGCTCCATTCGTCGCCCCGTTCTTGGGAGCGGACGAGACATGTGGACTCTGTGGCTTGGCTTCTCCAACGTACGGAGGGCTGGGCGGTCGTTTGGTCTTTTTCGGCGACCGATAGTTGGCTCCTGTAAGAGGAATCTTCATCTTGGGTTTTCGAGGCTCTTCGGGCTTCTCCTCCCACTCATGCAGTTGAACGGGGAGGCCAAGGACGGCGGCTTCGGCCAAGGTGGAAGCGAGGTCAAAGATGCCATCTCCTCGACCTTGTGAGCGGTCCACGCTCATCACATGGTGGGGCTTGTCCTTGAGGATGGCACCAATCAGCCCGGACAGCACCGCTTTGGGGCCGACCTCCAGGAAGACGCGAACGCCCGCTTCGTAGAGGGCTTCCACTTCTTCCACAAACTGGACGGGGCTGACGAGCTGCTCTGCGAGGAGGTCTCGGATCGCCTTCACTTTGTCGGAGTAAGGCTCTGCTGTCGCGTTGGCATACACTGGAAACGCTGGAGCCTTGACCTTGAGGGAGCTAAGAAACTTTCGGAAAGGCTTCTTGGCGTCGGCAACCAAGGGGCTGTGGAAGGCTGCCGAAACGGGCAGACGTCGAGCCCGAAACTTCTTCTCTTTGCAGAGTTCTTCGGCTTGTGCGATGGCTTCTTCGCTGCCGGAGAGGACACCCTGCTTGGGGCTGTTCCGGTTGGCCAACACGACGTCCAGCTTGGCTTCTTCGAGGAGGGCGTCCAGCTCTTCGAGCGGAGCGCGGACAGCCGTCATGGTGCCACGGTCTTTGTCGCCCAAGGACATCAAACGTCCACGCTCTCGGGAGAGAAGGAGCAGGTCTTTGCGAGAAAGAGAGCCTGCGGCATGAAGGGCGACCAGCTCTCCGTAGCTATGCCCAGCGGCGACATCCGGACGCAAACCAAAGCGCTCCAGGAGTTGAAGCATTCCAGCGCTCACCGCGCCCAAAGCAGGCTGGGCTACGGCTGTATCGGCCAAGTCTGTCTTTTGCGCTTTTTCTTTGTCGGGTGAGAACGTCGGTGTGGGATACAATTTCTGTGTGAGTTGAGCCTCTTCCAACCACTCGTCCGCTTGTTCCATCACCTCCCAACACTCAGGGAAGGTGCGAACCAGATCCGCTGACATACCTGGATACTGACTGCCTTGCCCAGGGAAGACAAAGGCGAGGGGGCCTTCGGGTGAAGATGTCATCCCGTTGTAGAACAGGCCAGGAGCTTTGGCGGCTTCGTTCGGTGCCTCGCTGACGAGCTTTTCGGCTTGCTCCAACAACGTACGCAGGTCTTTGTTGTAGGTGTGGACCAAGACGAGGCGTGCTTTGTGCTCCACCGAGAACGACTCTCTGGAAATGGCGGCACGTCGAGCAATGGAGCGAGGGTGAAGGTCATCGGTTAACCACGCCTGCCAATCTTTCAGTTGGGTGACGATCTCGTCCGACGTTGCACCCGAGAAGGCCAGGAGCGTGGTACTATCGTCCCACGCTGGTTGCTCTTTTTCTGGCGTATATTCTTCCAGGACTGCGTGGAAGTTGCTGCCTCCGAAGCCCAAGGCGCTGACACCCGCGAGTCGTGGTCCTTCCGAAAACCAGGGTCGAGTCTCTCGGCTGATATAGAACGGTCCGTTCTCCACGTCAATCTTGGGGTTGGGCTCTTCCACTTTGATGGTGGGCGGTAGCGTCTTGTGGTAGAGAGCGAGCGAGGCTTTGATCAGGCTGGCTGCTCCTGCGGCGGCTTTGGTGTGGCCGATTTGCGACTTCACCGTTCCGAGCGCACACCATTGGGTTTCGTCGCTCTCATCGCGATAGACTTCGTCTAGCGCTTCAAACTCCGTGGCGTCACCCACCTTGGTGCCCGTTCCGTGAGCTTCGACCAGGGTGATGTCTCGGGGAGACACCCCTGCGATCTCATAGGCACGGCGCAAAGCCTTGGTCTGTCCGGCTGCGCGAGGGGCGTAGATGCTTTGTGACTTGCCATCACTGGAAGAGCCCACGCTGCGAATGACGGAGTAGATCTTGTCACCATCGCGCTCTGCATCTTCAAGCCGCTTCATGACGAGGATACCGAGACCCTCACTGATCATCGTTCCGTCGGCCTGAGCGGAGAGGGGACGGGCGTCTCCCGTGGGAGATAAGGCAGGGGTTTTGCTGAAACACATGTACATAAAGATGTCGTTCAGCGTGTCGATGCCGCCTGTGAGAACCATATCGGAGCGGCCGGAGGCCAACTCCATGGTGGCCAGATGGACCGCACTTAACGAGCTGGCACAGGCTGCGTCCACAACACAGTTGGTGCCGCCAAAGTCGAGGCGGTTGGCGATGCGTCCTGCGACCACGTTGCCCAACAGGCCTGGGAAGGAGTTCTCTTGCCATCCGACGTAGCCATCGCCAATGCGGTCGACTACCTCTTGGGCTTTGTCTTCGGGGAGTCCGGCTTCCAGAGCGGCTTGTTTCCAGATGGGATGTCCAAGTCGTGCGCCCAACGGGATGACCAGTTCCAGTGTACCGGTGACTCCGAGAATGACGCTGACTTTGTCGCGGTCAAACTCACGGTCTTCGGTGTAGCCGGCGTCTTCCAGCGCCATTTTGGCCACCACAAGACCCAGCAACTGCGCCGTGTCGGTGGCTTCCAGGGCCATGGGAGGGATGCCAAATTCTGTGGGGTCAAAGTTGACAGGCGAGAGAAATCCACCGCGCTTGGCGTAAGTGTGGTCAGGTCGTTTGGGGTCGCTGTCGAAGAAGTCGGAGGCACTCCAGTGAGACTCGGGAATGTCTGTGATTGCGTCGTCGCCGTGGCTGACCAAACGCCAGAATTCCTTGAGGTTGCGAGCCTTCGGAAACATACACCCCATACCAACAATGGCGATGGGAGTGGAAGTTGCGTTGGCGTTTCCCTTGTTGTGCTGGTTCACGTCTCTCATCCTTGTTGGGGTAGGACTCACCGAAGGAGTGCGGAAAGCTGCTCAGGTGTCATTGGGCGGAAGCGTTGGAGTGAGGAAGGTAAGGTCACTCCCTGTGAGCGGATCCAATTGATACGAGTGAGGTACGCTGCGCCCACGAGCAGGTTCCAGGCCAGGGTGTCCACGCGGCGATTCTCGGGCTGCGCCAAAAACGTATCACGCGTCCATTCATTAAAGGCGCCCATCGCAGGACCGCACCAGATCTGGTAGTCAATCTTACGGTTGGCGACGCCGGCGTTGGCCCATCGGGACGACTGGCCCAGGTAGCTGCGAAACACCAGCGCCATCTTGTGCTTGGGGTCTTTTTCGCCTCGTTGGATCTGCTCGGGATCCACCGATTGGAAGTAGGAACACGTGCTGGCCCAGGCTTCTTCCAAGGTCGCATGGAAATAATCGCGTTCCAAGGTCGCGCGCAGAGGAGCTGGGATCTCTTCGAGGCTTTTGTACGCACGGTAGGTTTCGTACAGCTTGCGGGCGCGCTGTGCGAACATCGTTCCCCGCTTGAGGACCTGGACTTTGACACCCATCTCAAACATGTCAGCGGCTGGAGCCATGGTCACGTCGGCTTGCTGGGTTTCGGCCAGCATGTTGCGGACAACGGGCGACGTTCCAGCTTCCTGGCAAGCCTGGTTGATGGTTCCCGTGAGAATGTAATCGGCTCCCATCGCAAACGCTGACGCCGCAGAGAGGGGCGTGGCGATACCACCGGCCATTCCTACACAGAGAGGGCGTGGGTAGTTGTACTTCTCGTTGTACGCATCGCGGAGGGCCATCAAGGTCGGTGTCAGCACAATGGAGGGGCGGTTGTCGGTGTGCCCTCCAGAGTCGGCTTCGGCCGTGATGTCATTGGCGACAGGGATATGTTGGGCGAGTTGTGCCTCTTGCTCCGTGATGCGTCCTTGCTCCACCAAAACGCGGAGAATCTTTTCGGGCGGCGGTGCGAAGAACTTTCGAGCGACCTCAATCCGGGAGACTTTGCCTATCACACGATTGGGGCAAACAATGCGGCCAGAAGCGTCCTGGTGGATTCCTTTCACCCGGTAGTAGACCAGTGGAAGGGTGAGGTCCAAGTAGGCTGAAGCGCTGACCAAGGAGATGTTGTAGCGGTGGTACATCTCGACCACACCCATCTCCAGGGCAGGTTCGTTGGGGCTATGAATCAGGTTGAAACCAAACGGGAGGTCCCCCAACTCATTCTTTAATGTATGGATGGCTCGTTCCACCTCGGGGAGAGCCAAACCTGCAGAACCGAAGAAGCCCAGCATTCCAGCACGTGCCATGGAGATGACCATGTCCGTGGAGGCTATCCCGTTGGCCATCGCACCTGCGATGTAGGCGAACTGCAACCCGTGAGCCTGTCGGAACTCTGCGCTTCCCAAGGAGTGGATGGGGAGCGCTGGAACGTACGCGTGGAGAGGCAACGCAGCCACTCCTTGCGGTGGGTGAATGCCTCGCAGTGTTGCCCCGTCCAAGCCTGCGCACATTTGACCGTCCATCTCTACCAACGATACGGGCCGCTGGAGCTGGAGCAGGGCTTGTTGGACTCCAACAGGAGAGGGGTCCAGTGGAGCCGCACCTGGAATCCACCAGTTGGTGTGCTGGGGCTGGGTCGAAGGGGCTGAATACATTATAGAACGTCTCTTTGCTGCAGGCTTCTCTTGTCATCTCAAAAGCGGGTTGTGGTCCTCGCCATGAGAATTCTTAATTGCGGTCGTACATACACCAAGAACCCCTCCCAACACAAGTGGGTTTTGCTCTTGAACCCTCCCTGACTTGCCATGAGCCTGTTCCAACGTTAGATTGACAACCTTCTTAGGCTCTTTATTACGCAAGCCAGGCTCTGGCTCAATGACAAGGGGAGTGTTTCATGAAAATCACCATGGTAAAAAAGGAGTTGGCCGACGGTCAACCCTGTGACAAATGCAAACAAGCCGAGGACTTACTCAAACAGCGGGGGTTGTGGGAGCGCATCGACGAGGTCGTTTGGGCGGTGGAAGGAAAGCCAGAGTCTCCAGGGTTTGTCCTGGCTCAAGAGTATAACATCAAAATTGCACCGTTCTTTCTGGTCGAAGATGACGAAGGCAAGATGTCCGTCTATCGAAGCACGCTCCAGTTCATTAAGAAGACCTTCTCAGATGAGCCCAAGAGATTTAAAGTCGAGTCAACCTCTGAAACGCCGAACTGGGAAGCTCTGGAGGAAGAGTTTCGAGGACGCTCACCCCAAGATGTTATTCAGTGGGCCTTGACCAGATTTGGGGAAGATTGCGCCATCGCCTTCAGCGGCGCCGAAGATGTTGTTCTCATCGATATGGCGGCCCAGACAGGTCTCCCTTTCTCCGTGTTTTGCTTGGACACAGGCCGGTTGCATCCTGAAACCTACGAGTACCTGGAGAAAGTTCGCAACCGGTACAAGATCAAGTTGCAAATCATGACCCCAAACTCTGAGGCTCTGCAAACCTTCGTTCAGGAAAAGGGTTTGTTCAGCTTCTTTGAGGATGGTCACAAAGAGTGCTGCGGCGTCCGCAAAGTCGAGCCTCTGCGTCGGGCTTTGTCTGGCTATCGCGCCTGGATCTCTGGGCAGCGAAAGGACCAAAGCCCCACGCGCTCGGAGCTTCTGGTGATCCACAAGGACGAAGCGTTTGAAGGAGTGGATGCCAGTCCACTTACCAAGATGAATCCCTTAACGGATTGGTCCTCGTCGCAGGTGTGGGAGTACATTCTTAAGAACCATGTCCCTTACAATCCTCTCCACCAAAAAGGCTTTCGCTCCATAGGTTGTGAACCTTGTACGCGACCCACGCTTCCAGGTGAGCACGAGCGAGCCGGTCGGTGGTGGTGGGAAGATGCTACCAAACGTGAGTGTGGTCTTCACATCGCATCCGACGAGTAGAACGAACCGACTTCCCCACAAACTATTTTTCCCATTCGGTTGCCTTTGGATCGTTTTGTTCTTGATGGACACAAACAAGATGATGGTATGCAAATGAAGGCATTGTTCTATGAATGGTATGTTCTCCTTCCGGAAGTTTCGGTGGCTGGGACTGTTGTTTCTCTTGGGGTGGATGGTTCTGGCTGAAGGTTGCCAGTGCGTCATTATCATCCCACCCGCCGAGTATTTGCCCTGCAATTTGGTGGTGAAGCCTGACAAGGTAGAGATGGGAACTGTTCCGGCAGGTGGAGTGGTGCAGAAACTTGTGACTGTCACCAACGAAAGCAACCGGATGTGTCCTCTCTCCACCCTCCGTTTTGACAGCCTAGAGCCTCAAGGGCACGCGGCGTTCCGGTTGGGCAAACCCATGAAGTTTCCTGTGGAGTTGGGGCCGAACCAGTCTGTGGTCCTTCCTATCCAGTTCGCTCCTCGTCGGCACAATCAAAACTTCAAAAGCACGCTGATTCTCAACGAAGAAGATGAGCCTCCCTTGCGCCAGGAGGTCTCTTTGTTGGGAGATACCCAAGGGTCTTGCTTGGAAGTCACCCCAGAGCTGCTCTCCCTCGGAGACAACACGTTAACGTGTGGATCGGGTTTGGAGGAAGTCCAACTCAAACACAATGGAGAGCCTGGATGTCCGGCCGAAATTGTTGTGTCTTCGGTCTCGTTTACAAGGGCTACCTCTTCCGAATTTCAGCTCGTGAATCTCCCCAACATCCCTTTGACTCTTCGACCGTTTGAGACCGCAAAGGTCAACGTACAGTACGTTCCCGAAAACCAAGGCTTGGACGAAGGCACACTGCAGGTTTACACCGTACGTTCGGCGGCGATACCTATCAACGTAAGGCTGCTGGGACGTGGTGTCGCAGCTCCCACTCAAACGGACACCTTTCGTACAGAAGAGTCGAAGCGGGTCGACATTCTATTTGTGATCGACAATTCGTGTTCGATGTGGCAGGAGCAGAAAGCACTTACCGACAACTTTGGTAGCTTTATGCAATGGGCTATCAAGTTAAAGGCTGACTACCAGATTGGCGTCATCACGACAGACGTTGATGGAAAGGAGGCCGGGTGCTTACGGGGGAGCGACCCTATCATTACTCCCCAGACCAAGGACCCGATCGCGACCTTCTGGAACAATGTGATCGTGGGAACTGGCGGAAGCTCCAACGAAAAAGGACTGGATGCTGCTTTCAAGGCGCTCTCCAAAGAGAACCTGGAGGGCTGCAACAAAGGATTCTTGCGAAAAGATGCTTCCCTGTCGCTTATCTTTATCTCTGACGAAGGTGACCAGTCGGAAGATCCAGTCTATATCTACACCGATTTCTTCCGTAGTTTGAAAGAGAAGCCCTTCACAGTGCAAGCCTCAGCAGTTGTCGGACCCGAAAAAGAAGGCTGCTCTAGCCTCTTTGGCGACGCTCAGAAAGCGCCACGGTATCACCAAATCGTAGAAGAACTCCGCGGGATTGTTGCGTCCATTTGCGACAGTGATTGGGCCGAAACTCTCAGCCAGCTGGGATACACCAACTTTGGTTACGCTCCGGAATACAAATTGTCGAAGCAGCCTGTTGAATCCACCATTGTTGTTCGTGTGAACAACCAGATTGTCCCGCGAAACAACCGTACAGGTTGGTTCTACAAAGAATTCTCCAACTCAGTTCGGTTCACAGGACCTGCCACACCACCCATTCCTGCCACCATCAACATTCAATACCAACTGAACTGCAAGCAGGGTGATACACCCTGAACGATGGACCTCTTAGAATCGATAGATCCCTTTGACTTCAACGGTATGCGTGACGAGGACGCCGTCTTGTAAGTCGATGCGGTATTCGGCCATAAAGACGACAGGAGTCCAAGGGCGAGAGAGCAACGCAAAGCTCACTTCGTCCTGGGTCACGCCGCTGGTCGCGAGGGCGTTCGGGTCGCCAAATCGGCTTGTCCGCAAGGTCGCCCCAATCCATTTGATGGGTTGGTAGTGAACGAGGAAGAGCCACCCATACCAAAGACGATCCGCAGGGTGAAGAAACACTGTACCTTCGGCACCGACGATTAACGTGTTGTTGAGGAAGTTGAGCGTGAGTTGGAGATCCAGCATGGTGGTTCGTTCGTCTTGAAACTGGCTTCGGACCGCTGAGGGCTCTCGTCCGTTGGTTACAGACAGGCCGATGGTTGCGGGTCCAACGGTAAAGGTCGCTCCACCACCAACGGTGGGTTGAATATCGACCTCTTCGACGATATCCCAGCCGTTGCTAAGGTAGCTATACACATCAATCCAGGAGTTCTTGAAGCCGATCTTCAACCCCATAAACGTGTTGGGCGTGGCGTTGTTGAGGTAGCTTGCCGAAGGTTGGTAGCGATCCACGGTGTTGAGAGCGTCCCAACCTTGGGGAGCAAAGAATCGACCCATGTTGGCATAAAACGACCACGTCGAAGTGATGGGTAGATTAAGGTTGAGGGTGGCCTCTTGGATCAAGCTATCCAGGAGCGCGGTGCCCGAGTAATTGGGTGTACTTCGCAGGTAGTTGATCGCGACACGAACGCCGATCTTGCTCGAAAAGTCGTGCTGGATGGCTAGCTCAATCTCATTGATCCGCCAGGTCATGGTGTCGTTGGAGGGTTCTACCGTTTTTTGGTAGGCAAACCCTGCGTCCACGAATCCCTGGAAGAAGAAGCCTTTGTATCGTATGGGATCTGCCTGCACAGATGTGCTTGTTAACGCCGTAAACCACAAAGCAAGAAGGGCCAGGAGTGTTGGAAGATAGGAACGTGAGCTAGAGCGGCTGCGACATGGAGAAGTCATAGGTATCCTCATAAGGCAATGTTACGAATCCACACACGTTATGGGCAAGGGAGAATGCAAGGAGATGCAGCTCCAGAAGCTGATACACTTTGGATCATTTTGATTATACTAACAGAGGAAGGTCGGCTCTTGTTCTCGGGAAGGGAGAATGGAGGGTTGGGTAGGGTTACTTCTTCGCGTTTTGCGGCTTCGTTGTGTTCACTTCTTTGGCCGGGGGTGGTGTGGACGGGTCATCGTCTTGGCTCGCCGGAACCGTCGGTGCCTGCTGCTTCTTCTCCGGTTTGGCGCTAGTTTCAGGTGCTGGAGTGGAGCGCGCTTCCACCACACGTCGTTGTTGGCTGTCTTGTGGTGCATCGTACAAGGGCATCAACATCGTATCCGAGACAATCTCCATCAACAGCCGCTGAATTTTTCGAGTGGCCCGGGCAATCTTTCGACTCACCTTGTGGTGTTGCTTGCGCATGTGAGTGACTTCAATTCGGCATCTCTTTTGACGGCGCTCCAAGGCTACGCTCCGAACTTGCATCGCTTCCAACTTTTCTTTTTGGAGACGAGACACTTCTTCTTGTTTCTCACGTTGGAGCTGCTCAACTTGTCGCTGCAGTCGGAGGATCTGCTTGTTGGGTCCACAGCCAGTGAGCAACAGTCCCAAAGATACCAAACTCCAAGCCAGCCATTGTTGTTTCTTCATTCGAGAAAACCTCTTCAATCGATATGCAAATCAGTTTTGAGTCGTTCGTTTGATTCGACTCTGTGTTTCTGGTTCTCCTTCTTTGCAGATGGCATGCCAAGTCCATGCTTCAGTTAACAGTTGTATTGTTTCAGTAGGTTGGGTTGTGCGGAATGTTCGGTTCTGTGAGGTGCATCACAACATGAAGAGCAGGGGCAGGGTTGAAACATTGAACGATGAAATACGAGAGGATGAAACACAAAAAAGAGTCATTCGTGTCCCATGGGAAACTAGTTTCCCGTACACTTACGGGGTTTCTTCAAGAGGAGTCTCTGGGCTCCAAGGACCCGCATCGTCCGTAGATCTTGAACGAACGCGATGGCAGCGCTCTTGGAGCGACGTTGGACTCGTTTCATCGAGAGGGTTGTCACGCCTCGAAGTGCTTTGCGAGCGCTGAGGCTCTTGAACTCCCGGACCACGTTGGCGTTCTTGAGGGTGCGACCGGCGTTCTCGCCACGTGTTACACGGCTTTGCAAGCCCCACTCCACCAGGCTGACTTGCAGCCGGAGCCATGGCGATGGGCGGCCTTGCAACCGATAGCCCAACGTGATGGCCTTTTTCGATTGGGAGCGAAGGCAGAGCGCAACGTTCCAGGATGGCTTGTCTCGCAGTCCTGCCTGCAATATCCGTTGGACTGTGCGGGGGCGTGAGCCTACACCGTGTCGAACGCCGTTCACAATAAGCTGGGGGGTGTAGATGCTTCGTGTTCGCAGGCTTCGAGCGTATCGATTTTGACGAACGGTAAACTTGCGCTGGCTGAAACGGTCTCGCCAACCCAGGCCGTTCCAGTAGTCCACATGGTACACAAGGGTGAAGATGTTCAAGTTGTGGGTCCTGGCGCGCTTTGCCAGTTGGCGAGCGATGTCATCGGCCGGAGGGCAACTGGAGCATCCTTCTGACGTGAACAACTCCAAAACGGCAAACGGTTTCTTGGCGGAGGCGTTTGTAGGGGGAGCGATGGCAACCCAACACAACAATCCGACAAAGCATCCAAGGCTGGCAATCCAATGTTTCAAGGTTCGCTCCTACTAGAGGTGACAAAGAGTGAACAAATCGAGCCCAAGGGTCGTTAGAGGCTAACGATCCCCTTCTAGGTGAACCGATTGTTTTGCAGAAACGGAAACGAGACAGAAGGCTGGCCAGCCGAGTCATGCGGACGTGTGTTGTACCGTCCTGTTGGAGGAAAAGTATCGTTACGAATCCCCTACCGCATCAACTCGTTGTGCAATACGCCATCCGAGAACGAATGGTTACATTAGCGGGTTTGGTTGCCTCTCGTGGGTGACTGATTTATGATGAATTAAGTTGTATGTTGTACGAATAGAGGAGCGTGTCGGATGCTCAACCATTACGGGGAGCGCTTGGCTTTGTCGCATCAAGGTGTAGGATGGATTTCCTTTGTGCGAAAGCTAGGGTGGTTTTGGGGGTTCATTGTTCTAGGATGGTTCGCTTGTCCTGCCCATGCGACAGAGACACCTTGCCGCTCCTTGTACCAGTCCAAAAAATTTGTTCAGGCCGCAAAGTGCTTTGATCGCTTGCTGCAAAGCATCGACAAAAAGAAGCAAGTTGCTGAAATTAAGAGGCTGCTGAAAGACCGTTATTTGCTTCAAGGCGCGATCTCGATGTTTCAGGCGTCGAAGATGCAGCAAGTGATGGAACCCAAAGCCTACTATTTGGAACAAGCTATCGTTCGCCTTCAGAAGTCTGTGGATAAGAAATATTGCAAAGCCTCCAGCCGATGCTTCCGGCATTTGCGATGGATCGAGCGCTGGAAACAAGACATTCGGTACTCTCGGCTGACCATCGTAACGGGGAATGCGAACTCCAGCATTCTGCTTACAGGCTACTACTTCTCACAAACGCAGAAGGGAAACCTCACCCAACAAGTCCGGCCAGGTACTTACAAGGTGGTCCTCAAGACTCCTGGCGTGCCAACGCGTACCCAGGAAATCCAGGTGAAGCCGAACCATCGTGTGGTTGTTAATGTTACCCCGATCCAACTTAGGTTGGTGGAGAAGAAGATTGTGATCGCCAAGAAAACGCCCCCGTTGGTGATCACTGGGTATGTTTTGGGGAGCTTGTTTGCTGCTGCCGGTGCTGGGTTGCTGGCGTATGGCTTGATTCAACAGATGAACTTAAACGCGATACGAACGGATCCTGTCGCGGCTCGCAACCAAACCGACTCCGACTACCTGCAAGGGATGGAACTGGGCCGGGTGATGGGCATTTCAGGGTCGATCGGTGCTGGCGCTGGAGTCTTTCTTCTGGTCGGTAGTGGGATTGCCCAAAGCATGAGCGGGTCCAACAAGAAGGTGCCACCGCCTCCTCTCAACCCCACTTTGACGTTGAGGGGTTCGGGGCAACACTTTGCGATTGTTGTGAACAACACGCCCTGATGGGAGAATCTTGCAAGTTCCTAGGATGGTTTGTCGATTGGTTTGGAAGGTGTAGACGCGTATGACGAATTCTGTTCCCTGCCCTCAATGTGGTGAAGCACTTGCGGTTGTTCCCGCGGCGGATGTCGTTCGCTACTGTCACGTGTGCAAGCTCCCAAGGGTTGTGGTGGCTGGCAAATACGAGATCCTCCGGACGCTGGCCAAGGGAGGGTGCGGCACGTTGTACATTGCGAAGCACCAACGGCTGCAGATGGACCCCAACCGGGTGATCAAGTTTATTGACGCGAACCTGATCGACAGCACCACGGCAGAGGCGCGGTTTGCTCGGGAGGTAGAGGTCACATCCTCGCTGTCCCAGAGAAACCAGCACATTGTTCGAGTCTACGATGATTTTGGCGACTTGCCAGGCCTGGGCCACTACTTCGTGATGGAGTACCTGGAAGGTCAGGATCTCTCGGAATACCTTCAAGCCCTGAAGCAAGAGCTGCCCATGCAGCAGGCGATTCATATCATTGAGCAGGTTGCTCTTGCGTTGATGGAAGCCCACAGCGCAGGGATTGTCCACCGCGACCTGAAACCCCAGAACATCTTCCTTGTGGAGCGACACAACGACCCTCTGTTTGTAAAGGTCATTGATTTTGGTATCGCCAAAGCCGAAGTCAGCTCCGCCCAAATGGGCATGACCCAAGGGCTGCTTGGGACACCTGCTTACATGTCGCCAGAGCAGTGCTCCGGTTTGCCTGTGGACCATCGCTCCGACATCTACTCCATCGGCATCTTGTTGTTTCAGCTGATCGTCGGTCGTGTGCCGTTTGGGAGCGCGCCTGGGCAAGAAAACTCCCCGATGCAGCTTGTGTTTGCTCAAGTGTCTCAGCAACCACCCAAGCCCAGAGAGATTCGTCCGTATCGAAAGATTCCAGAAGAATTGGAGGCCATCATCCTCAAGCTTCTGGAGAAAGAACCTGCCAATCGTTTCCAATCTCTCGACGCGTTGCTTCAGGCCCTTGCAAGTGTCAAACCGAAAATTCCGGACGCTTCGTCCGCTGTGATGGAGCAACTCCCGCCATTGCAAACCATTCCCAGCCATGATCAGGCTTGGGACAACAACATGTCTGTGACGCGGGCCGACGACTCCACGCGGCTTGACCTCTCGGCGAAAGAGCCTGGTCCCACGATGGACATGCCAACCCACGGCTTGCCCACCGGCGATGTTATGACTGGGCCTCCTGTGGCTCCAACGCCTCTCTCTTCTCCGCCGGTCGTTGTGTTTCCTCAAGGAGAGTCTTCCTCGGACGAGGGCTTTGAGGTTGAGCGTGGTCGGCAATCTTCCCGTGCTCTCTGGCTTGGAGGATTGTTTGTGATTGCGTTGGTGGCTGGAGTCTGGTTTGTCGCGCAGCAAAGGAGCCTTCCTCCCCAAGCTGTCCCGGACGAGCCTCATGGCCAAGCCAAGCCCACAACCGTTAGGAATGTTCCTTCGAGGGAGAGACCTGCGGCTCCTGTTGTGCCTGATGAGCCGGTTGAGGTTGTTCCTGAAGAACGCCCCAAGCCTGTTCTCCGGAAGGTTGCGATGCGAAGAACACGTCGGTCTCGTCGGAGAAGGCGTCGTGTCCGAAGGAGGCGAACAGTTCGTCGAAAGCCAGTGCGTCCACGTGCAACAAAAGGGGTTAGGGGAATTCCTGGTTGCCCGGCTGATACCAACGAGGGGCATTGGGTGTTGCTTCAGGTCCACCCACGACGCAACCTGATCCTTAGGACCCAGCACGACTCTGAACAGCGCCGACGTGGGTACTGTTTGTTTCAGAAAAAGGGTGGCCCCCGCCACTATGTTCGCTTAATTGCAGATGGTTATGCTCCTTGTTTCTTTCGCCTGGGAAAAGGCGTCCGACGCATCCGAGCTACACTTAAACTTGATGATGAGAGTGCAGGACTTAGCCCCAACCCGACGTATTGCTTAAAGTAAGAATTTTGGAGTTGTCTCCAATTGATTGGAACGGATTTTCGTATGAACCCTTTTTTCTCACTACCATCCTGGTCGTCGAAACGATGGACTCTCCTTTGGGTGATGTGCGTGGTATGTGGGTTGATGTGTGTTCGCTGTTTGCCTTTGGAGAAGCGTGCATGCACCACTTCGGCAGATTGCGACCCCAGCACAGAAAACAAACATTGCTTTAAGGGTTCTTGTCAGGTGCAAGCGTGTGCCCCTGGTGTGATTGAGTCATGCTTTGATGGCGAGGCCAGTCGGGCCACCAAGGGGATTTGCCAGCAAGGCTCGCGTCTTTGTCAAACCGACGGCCAATGGTCACGATGCGAAGGACAAATCCTCCCCCAGCGTGAAATCTGTGATCGCAGAGACAACGACTGCGATGGCACTGTAGACAAAGGACCTTCCCTCCAATGTGAGTGCCAGCCGGGCAAAAAAAGAGAGTGTTACTCTGGTCCAGAGGGAACGGATGGCGTTGGGACTTGCCGGAAGGGAACGCAGTTTTGTGAACTCGACTCCTTGTGGGGGCCTTGCTATGCCGAGCAAGTCCCTCTGGCCGAAGTGTGTGACCAGCTCGACAACAACTGCAACGGAACTGTGGATGAAGGACTTTCGTGTTCTTGCCAGCCCGGACAAAAGCGACCCTGTTACAGCGGCTCGTCATCGACGCAATACAAGGGCGTTTGCAGGGGGGGAACCCAAACCTGCGATAGCTCCGGGAAATGGGGCAACTGTGTCGGGGAGTCGTTGCCCCAGCCGGAGGTTTGCAACGGGCTCGACGATGACTGCGACGGTCAAGTCGATGGTCCTGTCTTAAATTGTCAGCCCACCGAACGCTGTGTGCGAGGGAAGTGTGGTTGCGAAAGTCCTCATGAAAACTGCAACGGTGTTTGTGTTGATATCACAGCGAGCACTCAACATTGTGGGGGCTGTGGCAAGGCTTGTCCTTTGGGGGCTCAGTGCATTCAGGGAGGCTGCCAATGTCCTTCGGGGCAGTCGTTGTGTCAGGGAGCTTGTGTGAACACACGAACGGATCCCGGCCACTGTGGACGCTGCACTAACGCCTGTCCCAGCGGGACGTTTTGCCGTCAGGGGGTATGCTCCGTTTGTACCAAGACAGACAATGTCTGCGGAAACTCATGTTGTCCTTCACCCTTGTTGTGCTGCAGCAATACGTGCCTGGACCCATCGACCAACAAAGAACACTGTGGCGCCTGCGACAACAAATGCCAGGACGGTAATTTGTGTTGTGGGGGGTCGTGTGTTCCCGAATCGAACGCCAACTGTGGAATCTGTGGTCGAAGCTGTGAAGCCGGTCAATCGTGCTGCGCCGGCAAATGTGTGGATCTCAAAAGTGACCCACAACATTGCGGTGCCTGTGGTTCTCCATGCGCTGGTGGGGAGGCTTGCTGTGACCAGGCTTGCGTCAGCCTCAAAAGTAACACCCAACATTGCGGTGCGTGCGGCAAAACGTGTGTCTCTGGTGAATCCTGTTGCGGGGGCAGCTGCGTCGTCGCGTTGGCTACAAACCCCCAACATTGCGGTGCATGCGGCACTGTTTGTGGGGTCGATACGCCCGCGTGTTGTGCTGGTGGTTGTGTGGCATCTCTTTCCAGCAACACTCAACATTGCGGCGCTTGCGGGAATGTTTGCGGTACCAGCGAATCTTGTTGTTCGGGTAGCTGCGCCAACCTGGCCTCGGACTCCAACCACTGCGGGGCTTGTGGCAAAGCCTGCGCTTCGGGCCAACTTTGCTGCGAAGGGGGTTGCTACTCTACCGTTTGTCCCCGAGTGATCAAGCTGTTTCCGAACCTCAACCACAAGGTTCGGTTAAAGACCCTCACCCAAGACCGAAATGGTAACTTGTATGTTGTCGCAACTCTGGAAGGAAGCGTTTCTCTGACGTGCAATGGCCTCAAAACCTTCCAATCGCTCAAGGACACCAATGGAAAATACTTGGTCAATTTCATCGTTGCCAAGTTTGACGACAAGTGGACTTGCCAGTGGGTCCAACTGGCTACGGCAGACCAAAATGTCGAAATCTACAGAGCGTTGTTGTCTCCTGGTTCTACCCCTGCAAACGACGTCTTGTACTTCACAGGAACTGTCGGGAAGGGAGCAACCAAGCTAGACTTCCTCGCCAAGACCCAAAGCTTCAGCCCTGCCTTGGTCGGAGAAACAGCCTTTGTAAGCTCCGTTTCAAGCGCTGGAGGTGTGGGCAAAGCCTTCTTTGCTACGTTCAAGAACGCCGATACCACGAGGATTTATGGCCTGGACATTGACGGCCAAGGCCAGATGCTAGCGATCGCAGGGGAAGCTATCGGTGAGCTTACCATCAACGGCAAAGACAAGCAGGGTCAGCCGAAGACGTACAAACTGACGCCCTTTTCTTCCCCGAAGTCGCAAGCGTTCCTGACGTTGTACGATACTGTGAACGGTCACTTTGTATGGGCGGATGCGTATAGCCTCGGGAATGACGGCAGGTTTCAATACCTGGATGTGGCCTTTACCTCGGACAACAGCAAGCTGTTTGTGGTTGGGCAGGAAGGCCAAAAGGCTGGAAAGTACAAAGCTGGTATTCGTCGGTACGATGTCTCAAGTGGGATCGCTGACGCAGGTAACCTCATTGATCCTGGCGGTCTGGAAAGAAGCCGGGCTGTGAGCCTCCAGCTGTTGGATGTCCCCAATACGAAGTTTGTCCAGACGATCGTGGCCGTGGAGACCAACCTGGACAACGGGTTGCTTGGCGTCCAACGCCAGGGGCGAGGGGAAAGTCGGACCAGTCTGTGGTTTTCGGAGTGGGAGCCTTTTGGAAGCATTCCAAAAACCGAGTCTGTTTCTTCGATGTATCCGTACTGGCGGCCTTCTTCGGTCAAGCTGAACAGCAAGAACCAGCCCGTCGTGGTCGGAGCGTACGTCCAAACGGTATCGCAGAGTGCGGTCTCGTATGGAGTCTTTGCTGCAACGTTCACTTCGGCTGGAAAGCTCACAAACTCGGTCCAATTCTTTTCGATAGAGCAAGCTGTGCTGGAAGACTTTGTGTTGGATAGCAAAGATATCATTACGGCTGTCGGACATTGGCAGGGAGATCTGCAGCTTCAGCCCACTTCGATACAGTCACCTGGGAGAGTGTCGTCCTTTTTGTGGAAGTACTACCTTGAACCCTAAAGGGCGGAACATGCGGATGATGAACAGGAACCAAAGCAACAACAAGTGGATTTGGGTATGACAAGGAAGCGTCAGCAAACCATGTTTCGGTATTGGACCTGGCTGCTTGCCTTTGTCCCTCTGAGCCTGTGCTTGGTGCAGTGTCTTCCTGTGCAAGAGCGGGCCTGTCAGTCCAGCGCGGATTGTGCAAGTTCAGAAGAAACACCTCACTGCTTTGAAGGGAAGTGCAACAAGCGAGCTTGCAACCCTGGTGTCCAAGAGTCTTGCTTTGATGGTCCTGACGGTCGTGAGAACCAGGGCATCTGCCGTCCGGGGCAGCGATTTTGTGACGCCGATGGGCAGTGGTCAGCCTGCACCGGCCAAGTGCTCCCTCAACGAGAGATCTGCGACCGTTTGGACAACGATTGTGATGGCACTGTGGACCAACAGGAAGGTCTCAACTGCATGTGCCAACCTGGCGCAAAGCAGGCTTGCTATGCCGGAGCCGAAGGGACTCTCGGAAAAGGTGCATGCAAGGAAGGCGTGCAGGTTTGTGAGTCCGATTCGTTGTGGGGGCAATGCTTGGGGCAAGTCGTCCCTTTGCCTGAGCGATGCAACCAGGTGGATGACGATTGCGACGGCGCTGTCGATGAAAACATCTCTTGCTCATGCGAAGCAGGAACCATACGTCCTTGCTACGACGGACCTGCGAACACCCAAGGCCTTGGAGGTTGCAAAGGTGGAACGCAAACCTGCGATGGCAACGGAAAGTGGGGGGCTTGCGTCGGTCAAGTGTTGCCCGCCTTGGAAACGTGCAACAATCTTGATGACGACTGCAACGGACGTGTTGATTCGCCCGAACCTTCCTGCCCCAATGGCACGATCTGCCAGAATGGAGCTTGCTCTTGCCCCACAGGGCAGGTGACTTGTGGAGGCCTCTGTGTCAACACTGTGTCCAGTGTGGCTCACTGCGGCGGATGCAACCAGGCTTGCAAAACCGGTCAGTACTGCAACAATGGAACCTGCGCTTGTCCACCTCAACAAACGCTCTGTGGCGACACCTGTGTTCGGCTCAACCAAAACCCAAGCCACTGTGGAACCTGCGGAACGGCCTGCGCTGCAGGACAGGTTTGTTCTGAAGGGGTATGCAAAGCCTGTCCAAGCAACCAGACCTTGTGCAACGGTCAGTGTTGTCCTTCTCCTTTTGGTTGCTGCAACAACACTTGCGTGGATCTTACCTCCAATGGAACGCACTGCGGAGCTTGCGGAACAGCCTGTCCGAACGGACGAGTTTGTTGTGGTGGGGAGTGTGTGGACCTTCTCGAAGACACCAAGCACTGTGGTGCCTGTGGCGTCGCTTGTGGTGTGGGCGAGTCGTGTTGTGCTGGAACATGTGTGGTCTTGAACACCAACAGAAATCACTGTGGGACATGCCGCAATGTTTGCTCCACCGGGCAAGGTTGTTGCGACGGAAACTGCCGAGAAATCGCCTCCGATGACAACCATTGTGGCGCTTGTGGCGTCGCTTGCGGTAGCGGAAATGTCTGCTGCAACGGCGAGTGCGCCAACCTCGCAACAACAAGCACGCATTGCGGAACGTGTGGAAGCTCCTGCTCGGGCAAGTCTCCCAATTGTTGCGGTGGAGCTTGCGTTGACGTCCTCAATTCATCACAGCATTGTGGAAAATGTGGAAATACTTGTCAGGCGAATGCAACGTGCTGCCAAGGCAACTGTGTTGATCTTCAAACCGAATTTAAACATTGCGGTGCCTGTGGGAAAACGTGCCAAAGCGGAGAGTTGTGCTGCGAAGGGGCTTGCGTTGCAGCCAACACTTGTCCTGTCGTTCAGCTGTACAAGTCCAATAGCGAATCCTCGGTTGTACGTCTGCTTCCTACCTCCCAAGGAGCGTTGGTGGGTCTTGAAATCGAGGGAACGCTGACCCTGGAGTGTGGCTCCGGCTCCAACAAACTTACGTTTGCGTCCCCCAATGGGATTGACCGTGAGATTGTCGTTGTGATGCTGAATGCAAAGGGACAGTGCATTTGGGCTGAACAAATTGGAGGCAAGGGCAACGATTTCCTCTATGACATCGCCATCGACTCCCAGGGTATCATCTCTATCATCGGTCGATTCGGTCCCGACTCCTTTGCTGCAGCGAAGAAGACCGGATTGATGAGCGGGTTTGTTTCTGTCCAAGAGGTTCCTGGCTTGGTGCAGCTGACAAGCACGGGCGGTTTTCGAACCTTTCGCGCTCTCGATAACACCCAGGTGAAGTGGCTACGACTGGCTGTGGTTCCGAATCGAGTGTTTGTTGCGGGAGAAGCCGGAGCTTCTTTCACTATGGATGGGAAGACCAGCATCTTTAAGGTTGCCGCCGGTTTGGGAAAACCTGCTGCGTTTGTGGTTGCGTTGGATACATCGTCGTCTACGGCTGAACCCAAAGTCTTGTGGACCACAGAGATTGGAGATCCGGCCATGTATCGCAAGCCGACTGCGATTCAGGTGCTGGCTGCCTCTTCGACTCTTCTTGTGTCGGGCTTGGTGAGCAAGACCCTCTCGTCCTGGCCGAAAGAGTACATCTCCTTCGTGGAAGAGATCGACGTCAACGTCAACGGAGCCTCTCTTAAACGATACATTCTTGCACCCCCAACAACACTCATTGTGGATCGTTGGGGTGTGAACGATCTGGTCATCG
Source organism: Deltaproteobacteria bacterium (assembly GCA_006226375.1). GTDB lineage: Bacteria > Myxococcota_C > UBA6777 > UBA6777 > UBA6777 > M3003. Next base: position 36,240 of record SBHC01000042.1, read on the forward strand.
ACGCCTCTACAACTCCAGACCCCACCCTTCATCTCGTGGGCCATTCCCAGAACGAGAACTCTGCGGGGCTTTCATCGGATGCCTTTATGTATGCGTTCACGTGGAAGACAAAGGTGGGACCCAGCGCAAAGCCCGATACCTTGTGTGAGGTGCCAGACGCTGACTTTGTTCGTGCGAAGCTGGGACCCAACAATACGCCTTGGGCCTTGGGACATGCTTTCTCTCGTCTACAAGGTGGAGCCAGCTTCCTCAACAGCACAGTCTTTGTGCAATGTGTCTCCAGCACCCAAATGTCCGTCAGACTTCGTCTAGAAGCTCTCATTCCAGGCGCAACCACGCAGACGCCCAAAGTCCTTGGGCTGGACGGCTTTCTTCGCGCGCCGGGAGAGGTCTGGGTGGGTGGAGAGTTGTTGGGGCAGTCGTTCTCACCCTTGTCACGTATCTCCACCCTTGTTAATAATCTGTACGTCTCTTCTGGATTTTTACTTCGCCTGGACAATTGATCATAGAGTTCACCTCTTGCTACGTGGGAAGCGAGCGTTGTAGTGGCTGTCGATGATAACATCACTGTGGAGAAACCCATCCCTCCTTATGCGTTGGAAGGGATTCTTCTCCAAAACACCTACCAGATGGAAGAGCTGATCGGGGAAGGTGGTATGGCGTGGGTTTACCGGGCGTTGCATACGCACCTTCATGCGCCTGTCGCTGTCAAAGTTCTGCGTCAAGAGCGAACCAAAAAAACCCAACACCAGGAGCGTTTTCTGCGGGAAGCGCAAATCCAGTACAGCCTGGAACACCCCAACATTGTTCGGGTGCTGGAGTTTCTTCAGGACCGTGGGGCGGTTGGGTTTGTACAGGAGTGGTGTGATGGTGGGGACTTGCATGTGTACCTGCAGTCTCCCACGCGGATGCCGCTGTTGGATGAAGTGCAGTCGTTGTTTCTTCCTATCGTGAACGCTGTCCATTATGCTCATGAACAGGGCATCATTCACCGCGACCTGAAGCCCCAAAATATCCTGCTTCGTCGTCAGGGAGATCGACTGATTCCAAAAGTGAATGACTTTGGGTTGGCCAAGCACACCGAGTTTGATTCACTGACACACACTGGGGCTGTGATGGGTACATTCCATTACATGCCGCCCGAACAATTTGAGGAAACCAAGCGCGTGGATGCTCGGGCTGATGTCTACAGCTTGGGTGTCATCCTCTATCAAATGACAACAGGCCGCTTGCCTTACAACAGCCCGATGCCTGGACTCATGCTCCAGGTTCTTCGGGGCAGCTATCCTGCTCCCAAAGAAGCACCCCAAGAACTCCATGGTGTGATTGAAACGTGTTTGCAGAGCAACCCGGATGAGCGTTACGCATCTGCCCAAGCGATGCAGATTGCGATCCAAGAGGCCTTGGGGCTGCCTTCGTATTCTGGGTCGTCCATGGATGGACTCTTTGCTCCCAAAACCGAAGATTCTCTTCGCAAACAATCCGGCGAACCTTACAACCATCGCAAAGCCTGGTTGTCGAACACAGCTGAAGTGGCCGACACGGGAAGCACACCAGACAATGTTTCTCCTCCGAGTCTTCGGGCTCGAAATATGGCGTCTGATCCAAACGCGACGAAGGTCTCGGAAGAGCTTGCCGCACGACCTCCAGATGGATTGCTCAAGCGAGGAGGTCCGTTGCAACTGGAAGCCTTGGTTGCCGAACCTTCTCAGGAGAAAGCCAAGGTTACCTCTCGTCGAAGGGGGATGTTTTCGGAGACCTTGCCTGCCGGTCAACCTGCCTTCGACTCTGCTGATATCTTTAGTCCACCGAGGCCCATGTTACGATGGCTGGGTGGGGGTGTTGTGGCGGTGGTGTTTGTTTTGGGGTTGCTCTCTGTTCAACAAGGTTGGTGGGAGCGTCCTTTGCCCAAACCAGATGCCGGCCCTGGACGGCCTGCCTCCCTTATCACACGCACGTTGCCAGAGAAGGCTCCCAGTGCTTTGAATCCCTCGACGCGTCCGACAACTCCTCCCGTTCGGAAGGACCCAATGCCGCCGAGAGCTAAGCCTTCTGCAAGAACGTCTTGGCTTCCGAAAGAGGACACCAAGTCTGTGCTGCCTGCTCCTCCCCGTACCGGGAAGGAACTCCTTGTGTTGATGGGAAGTATGCCTTCCCCAAAGTCTTCGAAACATGCGCAGGTTCTTCAGACCGCGAAGCTTCTTCTGCAGCAAAAGAAATATATTAAGGCTCAACTGCTATTGGATGATGCTTGTGGGAAGGAGCACCCCTCTGCCTGCTACCTGTTGGGGTTCTTTTATGAGCAAGGTTTGGGTGGGTTCAAGGACGTCGACAGGGCCAAGCGACTGTGGAGTCAGGCCTGTGGATGGGGCTCCGCGGCATCTTGCTTGGCGCAGGCCCGACAACACTTCGCTGATCCAAGCCCTCGTGCTCCTCTTGTTGGGCGAAGCTATGTGAAGCACGCTTGCAAACTTAGGGACGGAAGAGCTTGCACGTGGCTGGGCGTTCTTTTGCAGAAAGCAACCACAAAGCAACGGTTAACCTCGATGGTTACGATCTTTCGTTTGTTTCGCAAAGGCTGCAGACTGCGTGACAAGAAGGGGTGCTGGCTGGCCGGACTGATGAGTGTCTTGGGACCAAGTCTTCTTCGCAGCAAGAAGAACGCCAAGGTCTATTGGACGAAAGGTTGCCGGTTGGCTTCCTCAAGGAGTTGCAACCAGCTCGCTGTGCTTCGGGTTCGCGAGCCGTCGTTTCAAGCGAAAGGCTGTACCAACGTGAACAAATTAATCCAGCGGAGTTGCAAGCTGGGAGCAACGTCCTGGTGCAAAGTGACATGCATGTCATTGCTTAGCAAATACCGACTGGATCTCGCCAAAAACAAAGCCAAGGGTGATAGCAAAGCGGAGCAACTCTTTTTTCAGCAGATCAAGCCTCGAAAGTAGCCAACGCCAAGCCTTGAACCCATTCATCCGAAATGCACTCTAGTCCTGACAGAGCTTGACGGTCATGCCGCACGCCCCGCAGACAGAACCATTGGGGTCGGGGTTTTTGGCGCAGCCGGGAGTGACATCCGCGTCTTTGCAGGTTTGGGTGCCTGAGCAATCGGTGTCAGCGGTGCAGGGTTTGTAACAACCTGCTTTGATCTTGGGCGCGTTGTCGTTGCAGCCCGGTGTGTGGTACTCCTCGCCAGACGCGCATGTGTTGGTGCTTTTGGCCATGCAGAACTTCTTCTCTTCGCCACAAGCGCCACAGACGGCCCCGTTGGGATTGGTGCTCATGGCACACGCTGGCGTAACTGTGAGGGAGGTGCATGTCTCGTCGGTTCCACAATCCGTGTCGGAGGCACAGGGCTTGTAGCAACCGGCGGTGAAGTTGTTGTTGTCGCCACAACCAGGTTTTGCGTACTCTTTGCCTTGTTCACAGTTGGTGCTGTCAGGAGAGCTTCCACATGCAGCAAACAAACCAACCCAACCTGCGATCCACATCAAAACCAACGCTCGTTTCATACCATCCTCCTTAAAATTCAAACTACTCTATCTTCCAAAGCAAAGGCAATGCCAGGATTCTGAATTGATGAAGTCATTGAAAGTGCTTGGAGTTTGGAGATGAGACTGCGTGGTGTCCCTTTGGCATTCTCAGATTTTTGAGGAGGGTGGCTTTGGATTCTGACTCTTGATGGGGATTCGATCTCGGAGCTTACGACCAACCTTCGGTTGCGCCAGCTTCCTGTAGCTGCTGAAGGGTCGTGGCGAAGCTCTCTTGGATGAAGAGGAGCAGGAGGTCTCCAGGTTGAGCCCAACCGATTGCAAACTCGACCGCTTCTTGTTCACTGTTGGCTTTGTGGATGGTGTCGGGGGACTGTCCCATGCTCAGGAACTTTTGTTCCAACAGAGCTTGGACTTCTCCTGGAATTCGGCCCCTAAGATACTTGTCCATTTGCTTGAGCAGCACGCAATCTGGACGTGCGAGCATGGAGGCTTCGGCCAATCCTTCGATGGCTTCGTCGGTTCGGTCTCCAGCTTGTCCCAGAATCACAAGGGTTCGTTGGGGTTGGAGTCGTTGCGCTAGCTGCGCCATTTGCTCGACACCGTCGGGGTTGTGCCCAAAGTCAACGATGACTCTTGCGCCGTTTAACACAAACTGGTTGGCCCGGCCTGGGTTGTTGGCGACGGTCGATGCGAAGGTGCGAAGCCCTTGCGCAGCTTGCTCCCAAGGGCAACCCAACTCCAGAGCAGCCAAGCCCGCTGCGAGAGCGTTGGAGACGTTGTGGTGCGCCAGACCCAACAGGGTCAACGGGATCTCACTCACAGGCAGGGCTTGTTCATCTTCGGAATGAGCAAAGTGTAGCTGTTGGGTTTTTGGGTTTAACCAACCCAGGATGGAGCCAACAGGCAGTGTCTCTGCCACAGATTTTCGATCGGCTTGAAGGGTCCACCAGCCTACGCGGAAGGGCAGAGGCTTGTCGGCTTCACTCCAACGACGGCACGAATGGACGATCGCTTCACAATCAGCGTTCAGCAGCAACAAGCCGTTGGGGCGCAGGCTGTGGCGAATCAAACATTTGACATCGGCCATTTGCTCCACTGTGTCGATGCCCCATTCTCCAAGGTGATCGTCGGAGACATTGGTGACAAGAGCTACATGGGCGCGCTCCATCGCCAGCCCTCTTCGCAGCATTCCGCCTCGTGCAGTCTCCAAAATGGCCACGTCGAGGTTGGTGTTCCGCAAGATGGTCCTTGCTCCACCTGGACCTGTCCAATCCCCAGAGTCCACGATCTCTTCGTTGATGCAGAGGCCATCGGTTGAGGTGTTACCAACATCAGCGCCTGTCTGCCGCATCAACCGAGCGAGAAGTCGTGAGGTGGTCGTTTTTCCGTTTGTTCCTGTGAGGAAGGCGACGGGGGTGTCGTGGTAGGAATCCCAGGGAAGCTGAGGCAGCTCTTCTTCAGCGGGTAGCTCCCGAGGAAGCCAGACCTGCGTGCTCCTTCCTAGACCCAATGACACTTCGTCGTCGTCCCAAAGGAACGGAACATCGCGGTCGAGTGCCACTCTCTCCATCGCCAACAACGCCGGATTCTGCTCGGTTCTCTGCTCCTCAAGAAGTCCCTTCATCGCTTCACTGGAGAGGGAGGGGGAGCGTCCTTCGCTTCCTGCTGCCAGGACTTCTTCCATCGCTACGTCTGCCAAGGTGCATCCAACGTAAAGCACATCAATAGGCGTGACGAAGGTGTACATGGCCGCGTTGGGTTCGCGGTGGAATTGTAGGTTAAGCTCACTCCAACCCAAGGTGTCGGCAGCCCGCTGGACGAGAGAAGACCAGGCTTGAAAGTGGGCTTCAAGTTCACCGTCCTTGAGCTTTCCCTGCCAGGTTACATCAATGATGACGGCAGGGCCTGAGGTCCACCGGTTGGGGCCTGTGAGTCGTCTGGAGGAGCCGGGTACAAAGACAGTCATCGTCTCCCTTTCCCAGGTTGGATCGTTGCTAGTCGTTGCTTTCACTGTCTTGACGGACAACCCGCACGCCGCGTTCGTCTCGAATCAGTGACATGCCATCCATTTCCCACTCTACCGATTCATCCACTTGGGGGGTGAAGGTAATGGGGCTAGGGTTGCTGGGGTTTCGGACGTGGGCCCGGTTCGAGGCTGTCGAAGTGTTTCGCGGAATGGTTTGTCCGCTCATCAGCATATTTTGTGAGCCAGGATCGTTGGAGGGGGTTCGACCGCCGAAGTAGATGATCTGTTTCCAGGTGCGGCTGATGTTATCGCCGAAGACCAGGAGGAGATCGCCTTCCTTGCAAAATTGAAGGGCGGCTTTTGTCGCTTCTTGTTCGTCGGGAATGACCTGGATGCGGTCCTCGGACACTCCTGCTGCGAGGAGGGTCTTTTGGAGCAGCTCAGGTACTTCGTTGGGTCCACGTCCTCGGAGTTTGTCATCCCGACGACAGAAGAAGTAGTCGAAGCTAGATGCGGCGATGTTTGCGATGGCTTCGATGTCTTGGTCGCGACGGTCTCCCGGCGCTGCGAGGACACAAACTTTGCGAGCGCCTGTTGAAATCGAGTCTCCCTCGGTCATGGAGTCGACCATATCGGAGAGAGCCTGGACTGCAGCGGGGTTGTGGCCGTAGTCAAGGATGACCCGGAAGGGATGCTCATCAAAGATGTTCATTCGTCCGGGAGCCTGGAAGAAGGTGGTGTCAAAGGTTCGCAGCCCAAGCCGGATGTTATCAAGGCTGATGCCCATGGCGTAGGCCATTGCTGCAGCAAACATTGCATTCTGAACGTTGAACAGCGCCTTCCCTTCGAGGGTTGCGGGAATCAGGTGTGTCCATAGGAGGGGGATGTGAGCGCCGTTGTCGTAGATGGAGATCATCTGACCGTTGAATCCGTTCTCCAATCCAATCGCTCGGCCACCCGCTCGGATATGCTCACGGACCAGGGTGTTGCCTGGGTCCATGGTCGCGTACCACACTTCGCGAGCTTTGCTGTAGTCGGCCATTTGCAAGCAGAGCGGGTCGTCTGCGTTGAGGACAATCGCGTCGGAGGCCACTTCAATGGGGATTCGTTTGATCTCTGCGAGCTGTTCAAGGGTGTCGATGCCCTTCATCCCGAGGTGGTCTTCGGCGACGTTGAGGCAGCAAGCTACGTTGGGACGTTTGTAACCCAGGCCAGCCCGAAGCAGTCCGCCGCGCGCTGTCTCCAAAATGGCAACCGAGGCCTGGGGAGAACGAAGCACGATCTGGGCTGAGGTTGGCCCCGTCATATCGCCTTCCACGGCGCGACGTCCATCAAAGTAGACGCCGTCCGAAGTGGTCATCCCAACAAACTCCCCGGCGATCTTATGGATGTGACCCAACATACGCGTTGTGGTGGTCTTTCCATTGGTTCCAGTGATGGACGCGATGGGAATCCGGCTCGGTTTTTCGTTGGGGAACAACATGTCCACCACGGGACCTGCGACATCTCGTGGGGTTCCTGCGCTGGGAGCTACGTGCATCCGGAACCCTGGGGCAGCGTTGACTTCACAGATCGCTCCGCCCACTTCTTTGTACGAGCGAGTGATATCAGGCGTGAGGAAGTCGATGCCAGCCACGTCCAGACCAATCGCTTCAGCCGAACGAATGGCCATCTCGCGGTTCTCTGGATGAACCACATCAGTGAGGTCGATGGCTTCGCCCCCCGTGGAGAGGTTGCCTGTGGTTCGAAGGAAGAAGGGCTCTCCTTCGGGAAGGATACTCTCTGGAGTTAGCCCGGCGTTTTCGATGAGACGCTGGGCTTGGGAGTCTAGCTCCAGGCGGGTCAATACCTTCTCATGTCCGATTCCCCGGCGAGGATCGCTGTTTACGATATCGATCAACTCTTCGATGGTGTGCTTACCATCTCCAACGATGTGACCGGGAACTCTCTTCGCCACGGCAATCAACTCGCCGTTGATCACGAGCATTCGGTGATCCATACCCTGGATGAACGACTCCACCAGAATGCCTCGGCTGTGTTCGCGGGCTTGTTCGTAAGCGGTTCGGACTGACTCTCGATCGGTCATGTTGGTGGACACCCCTCGCCCATGGTTGGCGTTCAGAGGCTTGACCACGACAGGGTAACCGATCCTCTCGGCTGCGCGGACGGCTGCGCGTTCGCTGTAAACCAACTCTTGCCGAGGAACAGGCAAACCCAGGTCGGTTAAGATCCTGTTGGTTTCTTCTTTGTCGGATGCTATCTCCACGGCAATGTGGCGGGTTTCCGAGGTGATGGTGGCCTGGATTCTCTGTTGGTGAATTCCATGACCAAACTGAATCAGGCTGTATTCGTTCAGGCGAATCCAGGGAATGTCACGTTCCTCTGCAGCCTTGACCAGGGCTGAGGTGCTGGGCCCCAACGCTTGGCGTTTGGCGCGACGGATCAGACCTTCCAGCTCCTCTTCAAAGACGAAGTCAGGGTCGGTGTCGACGCCGGGGCGAAGCTCAGCAGGTATCAGGTGGTGGAGCAGGTCCATGGCGAGGCGACCAGCCGCTTCACCGACTCGGGCCTCTTCGTATTCGTACACCACATCGTAGACGCCTGTTTCTCCTGTGCCTCGGGTCTTCCCAAAGGTCACTTCGGTACCGGCCAAACATTGAAGTTCGAGGGCGACATGCTCCAGGATGTGACCCATCCAGGTGCCCTCACGCAAGCGACGAACAAATCCGCCTTCTTCCCTGTAAGAACAACCATGACTGTGCAAGCTGGGGATGTTCTCCAGCAAAGCGTCTACAAATCCAGGAATCTCGGAAGAGGGGGCTTGTTCCAAGGGACCAAGATCCACCGTCATGCGCATCACACGGAAGTGGGCATACAAGTTGGGGCCTTTGTAAACTCGCTTGCTAATGATCTTCATGGCTGACTACCTTTGGCTGGAGCGTCGTTCGGTTGTAGGAGGAGCTTGCTGGTTGTTGGTCTTAGGAGCGAACAGGTGGAGTGGCAACGTGGCTACGCAGGTTGTACGTTGCACCTTCCGTTAAAATGTGGAGCTTCACGCCGATCAAATTGACCGGTTGGTCTTCGGGTGTCGAGGCGATTCCTGAGTACTCCAGGTCGGAAACATCCACGATGGTGATGGCTCCGCTGCCGACCACTTCGATGGTGTCTTCGGAGTTTAAGAAGGCGCCCGTGTCTTCGTCCAGGCCGAGGCCAATCACGAAGGGGTTGTAGGCGAGAGCTGTCATCAAACGACTCAGCCGATCGCGCTGTCGGAAGTGCTGATCCACGAGGACGCTGTTAGTCAAGCCCAGGCCAGGGGCGAGTTGGATGCTTCCCGCCTTGGGCGAGGAATCGGAGGAACCGTACGCAATCATGTGTTCCGAGCAAAACGCTGCGCCTGCGGAGGTTCCACCCACGTGGACGCCCCGAGCGTTCATCCGGCGAATCTGCACTGCGACCTCTGTGCCGCCCAAGATCGTGGAGAGCCGAAGCTGGTTTCCGCCTGTCATAAAGATACCTGTACAGTTCAACAAGTACTCCATGTATCTAGGGTCTTCGGTGTCCGACCGGTCTCGGTATTCCAGTGAGCGAGCTTCGCCTGCACCCAACCTCTCAAAGATCCGGACGTATCGGGTGCCTGTGTCTTCGAGTTGCGACGCTGTTGGGATGACCGCTATCCGCGCTTCTGCTCCTCCACATTCTTCCACAAATCGCTGAAGAATCGAGGCGTTGTCTTCTTTCTCTTCGGCTCCACCAATGGGAACAATCAGGCCTCGGGAGTTGGGATGTATTTGGGGAGAAGGGGACATCTATCGATTCTCCTTTGCCACGTTCAACGGAACGTGCATGGTTGTTTGCATCGAGTTCAGTGGGGGTGCGATACCAAACGGTATGTAGTTTTCCAAGGGGTTAGGGCTTAGTTGGGTTCAAACATGCCCTTCACGAGGGGCGTTTGGTCCTTGACCATCCACCTCCCATTGCACCAGACATCACAGACCTGATGTTGGTTGTTGAGAGTCACCAAGTCAGCATCCATGCCTTGGGCGATGGAGCCTTTGGTGTGAAAACGGAACTTGCGCGCGACGTTGAGGGTAAACAGAGGTAGGATGTCGGAGAGGCTGTGTCCGCGCTCTTGCAATTCGCGCAAGGTGATAGCGATGCATTCGCTGGTACCCACATCCATGTAACGAAGTTCGCCTTGTTCATCAAAGAGGGGCAAGCAGCCACCACCGTCTGAGCTGACCGTCAATTGGTTCATCGGAAGGCCCGACTGGATCCAGTCCTCGATGGCATCGGTGACATACACGGACTCATCATCGGGGGGAAAGGCTGTGAGATCAAAGGTGACGCCCGACTCTACCATCTCCTTCACTTCGTCCCAGAGTCGAGGGTTCCGGTTGCAGTGGGTGGGATGAAAGGTGCGGCTTGGGAGCTCGGTGGTTGCCAGTGCTTCGCGGATCAACTGGAGTCCACGCTTCCCGTCACCAACGTGCAGGTGTAAGACGCCGGACTTGCCAGTCATGAGACCCGATACGTGGGCATCTGCAGCCAGACGTACGATCTCTTGTAGAGTCGGCTGGCTGCTTCGATGGTCGCTGATCGCCACTTCTCCAATCGCGACGATTCTGTCGATAAAGACGAGGTCTTCTCGGACAGAACCCATCAAGGTCGGAGGGGGGATTTGGTAGCTCCCTGTGTAGCAATAGGCATTGAAACCGTACGCACAGAGTCCTCGCGCGGCGGTCACCAGGTCTGCGATAGAGCGGGTGGTTCCGTCGGTTCCAAGGAGTCCAATGGCTGTGGTGACTCCTGCTCGTGTGAACTGTGAAAGCTGCACGGGAGGTACGCGACTTTCGGGTCCAGCTTCTCCACCACCTCCAGTTAGATGCACGTGACAGTCGATCAACCCTGGTATGAGCCTCTTGCCCTGGAGGTCTACTTCTTTCATGTCGTAAACATCCGGAAGCGAGGGAAGGGAAGGGGCCATCGCTGCTATTGAACCGTCCGCAATCAAGACGTCGGAAATCCCGATGGGACTGGGAGCATAGACTTCGGCGTTTCGCAGCATCGTAAAGGTTGAAGAGGCGTCCATCGTTTGGTTCTTTGCGCTGGTTGTGAAGGAGTGCAAGGATCTATGCGGGTGAGGGTTTCTCTCTTTCCCCGTTGTTGTGCGCGTCTTACTTGGATTGGTCTACAAAGTCAAGGAACCTCGCTATTGGGGCGTGGTCGTGGCTCGTGGGATTCTTGGTTTGTCGAAGTCCGTAACTATTCCACAGATTGCACTGGTAAGGATATTGATTGTTGGTTGGAGGTGAGCGGGTCCGCAGAGCATACAGATTGGGGTGTCGCTTGTTGGTTGGAGTTGTGTTGGGTCTAGAGTTTGGCTCCAAGGAGCAAGACCATGTTCGGTTGGGAGCGAATGAGAGCTTGCCAGCGTGACAGTATTCCTCGCCACTCTCCGATCCGGGAGAGTCTCAGGGAGGATCCGTACTTGAGTCGCATGGTTACGTTGTACAAGAGAAGTCCAGGTGAAATGGAGCGTGTCGAAGGAAGAGTTTGTAGAAGCTGTTCCAACATCTCTTTGGTGGGCTTCGGCTTGCTTTGCAGAAGCTTGTGCCAACCTTTCACGCCCTTGTTGGGTCGGTGGCTCCAAATTCTCACGCTGTCTTGGAGGGTATGTTGGATCTTGTTGATGCCAGCAAGTTGGTCAAATTCTTTGGGGGTGAACGTTTGGGCTCCCCAAAGCTTGGCAAATAGGTCGAAGATTCGCTGTTTGTGTTGGCGATTTTTGATTCCGCTGAGGAGAATGACACCCAAAGGATCTCGGCGAAGGCTGTGGGCCATCGCTGCGACAGTTTGGGCATCATCAGCAATTGTGAGTAGAGCGTTTTCCTGCTCGTGTCCTTTGGCTCCTTTGCGAAGTAGCTCTGCGATTCGCAGCCAACGTTCGGGGGAGGTGGCCCAATGTCTCTCAAACAGAGTCTTCAAGGTGAGGACATCGTATTTGCGGATCTTCCAGTACCAATGGCCCCAATGGACCTTTGTCTGGAGGATTGTGTCCCATTGCTTCAGCTCTGCCAGGGCTTGAAGCTTCAACTCGGCTGCCAGGGCTGTCAGAGGATACCCTGAGTTGGTCCGTAGCAGCACTGGTGGGAGTGCCTTGTCGACTTTCTTCCATGAGCGGGTTCTGGCGTGAAGTCGAGCTTGAAAGTAGGCCGCCATCACTTTGCCGTTTGACCCATAGGAGGACAGCATTGGGATAGCTTTCTTGACGACCGCGTAGGCTCCTCCTCTCATTGCGCACTCGATTTGTACCAACAGCACCTCGACGCGGTTCGGAGTCGAAATGGACTCTCCACCCCTGCGAAACTCCATCATGGGGTTGGCGATGGTCTTTTGAAGGGCGGTCATTCCAGGGCCGAATTTTCCAAGAACACATTGCAGTCGGTAGGGTGTCAGCCAATGGTAATCTCGAATTCGCCAACCTTCGTCGTCTGGCGAACTTTCCAGGAGGTTCAAAGCCAGCTTGAAGTTGCCGCGGAACAACGCAGCGCGAAACATATACTCCCTGTCTTCGGGCCATTTGGCTTTCTTCAGGGCGCGGAGCAGCTCGGTGTGGTAGCCCGATTCGTAGAGGTAGCTCTCCGCCGCTTTGCGGTGCTCTGCTTTTCGAGAGAGGGGCAACATCTCGACCAAAAATTGGATCACTTGTTTCTTAAACCCAGGGGGAGGAGGCGTCTCCACCGAGTAGACCTTGATGCCGTGTCCCACGTGGTACAACAGGAGACTTTGCTCTGCGGGGATCCAATGCGACCAAAAGGGAACATACCGAAGCACTTGAAACACACTTCGGGCTTGTTTGGCCTTTTCCAGCCCTTTCTTCTCTTTCTTTTGGAGGAGGGTGTAGGCCTCCTTGGACCACTTCTTCCCAACACCCAAAGCGATGGCTGGAACACCGCCCAGTACGATGAGCGCGATCCACAGCAAACGCAGCCTGCTTTTGCGGCTGGAAGGGCGCATACTTTCGGGGATAGCGGGAGGCCGAGAATCGCTCATAGTCCGTGCTCCTTCTCATCGTTAGAGAATGTGGAAGACTCAACACTCGGCGAGTGTGCGCACCACAGCCCACATCGTCAAGTCGAAGTTTCATTGTAGGGGAAACGGACGGAAGAGGATTCTTGTTCCTGGAGGGCGAGGAACTTATTGTTCGAGGAAGTTACGGAGCTCTTTGCGGGCGCGGTGGAGGCGAGACTTTACCGCAGAGACCGTCAGATCCAACTCTTGTGCGGCTTCTTCTGTGCTCATTCCCTCACCGTCACGAAGCCAGAGGACTTTGCGGTCAACAGGGTTGAGCTGTTGGATCGCGTCAGCGATAGGCATCAACTTGGCTTCCAACATGGACTCCACTTCCTGGTTGGAAGAGCCCAAGGTCTCGGTCTTGGCGTTGTCCAAAGGGGTGTGCTTTTTGGGGTCGTTCTTCTGACCACGGCGCATCCGAAAACAAGCGGTACTTGCCAGGCGATAGAGCCAGTTCTTGATCGAGCTTTCGCCGCGATACCCTTCGAGATATTTGATCATCGACTCAAAGGTGTCTTGCATCGCATCGTCAGCATCGTTTCCGTTGCCACAGCGTTTGCGCAAGAAGCTGGCGATGTCTGTTTGAAAGCATGCGATCAGATCTTCAATGACTGCGGGATCTCCTTGGAGGGCGCGTTCTCGCAATTCATCGGGTTGGCAAGTTCCAGCGTTGGGGAATGTTGTGGCCATCTTGAAAGTACCTCGTTTGTTTATTGCTCTGCCCCTATGACTAACGGGTCAAGATTGTACTGGATCAAAGGTACGTTGTCTTTGATAAAAGTCAAACAAGCAAGGCGAACAAAAGAAACCCTTGCATCTCGGGTGGGATGCAAGGGCCGGAGGAGAGTTACCATGGGGAAGAACATGGTGACCCGAAAGACAGGTTAGGGATGCGGAATCAAAAAAACCGGCAGGTTTGGGAAGGGGAGAAAGAGCAAATGCAAGGCGGCTGGGCCGGCACTCCGGGGGACGAAGCTTTGGCAGCGCCAAGGCTAGGACTGACAACGTAGCAGATGACTTTCTCCACAAACCAAAGAGTCGGATCTTTTGGTTTCTCGTCCCTTATGCGTTGACCGAGGAGGGTGGTCCAACCACTTCTTCCGCGAGGTCAGCCTGGGAGGGGTCTTCGATACCGGATTGCTCGGCGCCACGGAAGACGTTGACGGGAATCTTCAGGTAACGAATCTCATTCTCATGGGGTTCGGGAAGCTTTCCTGCGTCAATGTTGACCTGCACACTTTGGAAGAGCAGTCGAGGAGCGGAAAGCGACTTGTCACGGGTCTCACGGAACTTGACGAAGTCTTCTTCCGTGGTGTCGCCCTTTAGCTGTGGGTTGTTGGCTTTCGACTTGCCGATGGTGGTTTCCCAAGCTGGCTCGCGACCGTTGGGCATGTAGTCGTGGCCCACGAACACACGGGTCTCATCAGGCAGCGTGTAGAGCTTTTGCACGGAGTGGTACAGATCCCGGGCGCTTCCTGCAGGGAAGTCACAACGGCCGGTTCCGTAGTCGTCCATAAACAGTGCGTCACCGGTGAAGATGGCGTCGCCAATCTTGTAGGTTAGGCAAGCCGGAGTGTGTCCTGGAGTGTGAATCGCTTCGATCTTGATGCTTCCGGACTGTAGGGGCTTTCCTTCTTCCATCAACACATCAAACTGGCTGCCGTTGGTGTCGAAGTCAGCGGGAAGGTCGAAGATGGTTTTGAACAGCTTCTGCACGTCGGTGATCTTGGAACCAATCACCACGGGGGCGTTGAATCGGTTGGCGAGAAACTGAGAGCCAGAGAGGTGATCAGCGTGAGCGTGCGTTTCAAGGATGTGGTTGATCTTGAGGCCGCTGTCTTCCACAAACTTCGCAACCTGCTCGACCGAAGCCGTCGATGTCGACGACGCTTTGGGGTCATAATCCATCACAGGGTCAATGATGACTGCGTCGTTGGTGGCTTCGTCCCATACCACGAAGGTAATGGTGTAGGTGTCTGGATCAAAAAAACCTTTGACTTCGTATCGGGGTGTCGTTTCCATTGCTTTTGTCTCCTTCGTCACATGTATATGTTCGACCGACGATTACGCTACGTGTCGGAGGACAACCTTTCGGTCAGCCTCTTGTTTTTCGTTCTCGTCTGTAAAGAGACAGACCTACTTTTTCGGTTGCAAAAAAAATCGTTGACAGAATGAGTTGTGCTGCACTTGCCTGAAAAGGAAAGGTTTTTGTCGGAGGTTTAGACGTTGGAGTCGTCGTTGTTGAAGGAGAGAGTGGCGGTGGAGGGGATTTTGTCAGAGAGTACATAATGGATAGTGGGGTTGGTTTGAGGGCGAAGCAGATAATAGCTCAGTCCTGCTGCGAACAGGAAGAAGAAGCCAAACCAGAAACCATACTGGGCAAACACCGTGATGGATTGTTGATAAACATGAGACACCAAGCTGGAGTCGGATTGGGTCACGACGTTGGCTTTGGGTCCAAACATCGTAAAGAAGAAGCCGATCAAGAATGACAAGGTTGATGCGACTCCGGCAACCCAGGTGGGGGCTTGGGAGCGGACGTTGCAGGGAATGGGGATGCTGTCTTTGGGGATACCTGCGTGCCAGATCTGGATGACCGCTGCATCCACTCGGTTCACAGGTGCCAAAGGAACCACCCAAAACTCGGTTTGAACTTTGGGGTTGCGAACATCCAACACGGCTTCTTGCGGAGAGACCATGCAACCTGGAAGAACCGGTACCACCCGTAGGAACGGAGAGATGTCAGGGATACTGTTTGGATCCCATGGCTTGGCTTTCTGGCTTTCAATCCTCACTGAGAGTTCATGAACCTTTCCAAGATTCATTTGCTTGAACGTCTTGACTACGCTCATGGATGTGAGGTCGCTGTTACCTCTTCGCATGAGTTCGATGCTTGTTGATTCTTGTTTGTTCTCTTCCGGTTCGCTCTTCTCCTTGGGGGTGACATGCCGAACTTCGGGTCCGTTGAGCGGGTCTTCTTGTTCTTGTGGGGGCTCTACTTTCCTGGACGTGACTGGGGTGCTCGAAACCTCTTGGATGGCCTCTCTGGAGACGGACGCTGAGGTCTCTTCTTGGCTTCTTTGTGGCGATGGGGATACAGCGAACTCTACGGAAGGTTCACCCTCTTTCACATACAGGGCGGGGTGCTCGCTGGTAACGGGGAACTCTCTTAGAGCGTTCATTTGAGAAGGGTCTTGGAACAACTCGCGTACTGCGGATTGAAATTTGCGAACATTGGCGAGCCGCTCACTGGGCTCGATGATGTGCAAACTTTCGATCAGTTGGCGTTGTTCTGGAGTCAGTCGGGCGCGTTCAATGGTCTTTGAAGTTCCCGACAATACGAGAGTTCGTGCTTTGTCTGGGAGGTTGTGGAAGAACGCACGCTTGCCAGTGATCACCTCAAACAGGATGGTTCCCATCACAAAGAAGTCGCTGTGGGGTGTTGCTTCGACTCCCACCAACTGCTCGGGAGAGAGGTAGCTGTACCATTCATTAAGGTCTGTGGAGGGTGTGTCTTCGGGAAGGAGGGCGTGATAGTTCACTGGGGTATGATACCAGCGCAGCTCAACGTCATCGTTCTGCCGTCGAACGTAGATCTGTCGGGGGTCCACGTTGCCGCTGAAACCGAAATCATGGGCTGCTTGTAGGAGATCTGCCAAAAAATAAAAGACTTTGCGAGCCTGGGGGGGTCTCAGCTTGTCCGACAACTCCCGAATGGTGCGTGATCTTGGATAAGGTTGATACAGGAGAAAGAGATAGCCACTGTCGGGATCAAACATGACTTCTTTGGGTGCTACCCAGAAGTCATGAGGGACTTGTTGCATGGCTGAAAGTTCAGCTTCAATCGAGTCTTTCACCCCATCAATGGCTAGCAGAGACGGTGGATAGACCGCGAACCAATAGGTCTCACGCTCTGTGGTATGAATGGCTTCAAAGAACAAAGCATAGGGGTCTACGCTCCGCTTTTTGCGCTGGATTTGGTAGTCCCCAACGGTTGTGCCCACCAGGGCCAATGGGTCGCTCATATCTCCCTCATATTTGCTCGCTTGGATGGTTAGTGGCTGTGAGTGTAGCACCAGAGGTGGGTCATTCCAACTGAATTCTCCCTGCGATTGTGTTGTGGTGTTTGAGCGTAGCAGATCTTGTGGTGCTTCTCTACCGCACCCCCCTGTACGAGTATGGTTCTTCCTCTCGTGCGATCTTCCGGATCTCTTTTTACATTCAATACCCTGCAAAAAAATTGACGGTCGTGACCTTGGGGTCTAGCATCAGCGTTGAGCCTACAATTCAGTCAAAGCCTTTTTCCGGCTTTTGTCCGGGTATGGGACTGATCCATCTGCGTTGTCGGAGCTCATTGTTCCCCGTTGTTTGAACGTTGCTGTGGACGAATGTATGTTTCGTAGGAAGGACTTTTCTCTGTGGTTGCCATTCCTCAGCTACCTTCGGTACAAACCGAAGAGATTGATGACAGCAGCAAAGCCTCGCCCTTTGTAAAATGGGCCGGTGGCAAACGAAAGCTGATGCCTCAATTTGAACCTTATTTTCCCAAATCGTTCCAAAGCTATCATGAGCCATTTCTGGGCGGTGGAGCCTTCTTTTTCCACCTTCAGCCACGGCACGCTGTCCTCAGTGATATTAACCATCGCTTGATCGAAACTTATGAAGCTATCCGCGATGACTTGCCGAGTGTTCTCGAACGCCTGCATTATCACCGACGTCGGCACTCCAAAGAATATTTCTATAGCTGTCGCCAACAGCTGAACAAGGGTGACTTGCTACTTAAGAGCGACCGCGCGGCCCTGATGATCTACCTGAATAAAACCTGCTTTAATGGGTTGTACCGGGAGAACTCAAAGGGTGAGTTTAACGTGCCCATTGGTCGCTACAAAAACCCATCCATCTACGACCGAGAGAACCTCACTACAGTCCACAACCACCTCCAAAACGTGGAACTGCGTGTGGCTAGCTTTGAGCTTGTCTTGGAGCGGGCGAAGCCAGGGGACTTTGTCTACTTTGACCCTCCTTACGTACCGATCAGCGCGACCAGTTCGTTCACCAACTACAGCAAAGATGGCTTCAGCGCAGCCAAGCAACACTTGCTCGCCGAAGTCTTTCGAAAGCTGGCCGAACGCGGCTGCTTTGTCATGCTCAGCAACAGCGATTGTGGTTTTGTGAGAGAGTTGTATCGCGATTTCCGGACGGAAACGGTGACGGCCGCTCGGTCGATAAACTCACGGGCGAAGAAGCGCGGGGCTGTGAACGAAGTCCTGGTGATGAGCTGGTAGGTTGTTTACTTCTTGTTGTTGTTGTCACTGGCGACAAACGACAACACCACAAACAGCAAACCAACAATCGTAACCGACGCTGCCACGGTAAACACCGACTGGAAGATGGGGGCGACGGTTTGGTCTGTGATCACTACCAACTTGTCAACCAGTACTTGGTTCGCTTTGGACGTCCAAAACTGCGAGTACTCCGACAGATTGATCTTGGTGGGGTCCATCAGCATCAGCCGCATGCCGATGTCTTTGACAAACCATGAGATGGAGAGTGGAATGATTCCACCGACCAGCGTGGCGAGTCCAAACCATCGGAGCTTACCGCTGCGAGAGGTCCCACCGATGCCTGCGGCCAGCGCCAAGAAGATGAGCGGGAACAGGAACAAGAACCAAAGTCCCACGCTCGCAAGGCGCATACCGACAAAGGCTGCCGGGATATCCTTCGAGCGAAGGACCACAATCTCATCCTTGATTTCTTTGTCAGCGATCAACTTAAGCTTGGCTGTGACAATCTGAGTTGCGGTGGTTCCGGGGTTACAAGCCGGAAGCTTGTCGTGCTCCAGGTTGCTGGGTTCGACCACGTTGCGTGTCCACACGCTCATTTGTTCGGAAGTACAGGGCTGTAGTTTGCTCAGCAACGTAACGATGTATGTCTTGAAGACGGGGCTGGTAAGAGCCTTCTTCAAGGGTCGGTTGTTAAGCACGATGTCTTTGGAGATGTTACCTCCCCGCAAAACCTTTCCTACCTGATCCAACACGGTGCTAAGCTCGTTCTTCAACCAGCTATACAGGCCAATCTTTTGAAGCACGTCATTGGGAGTCATGCCCACTTTGGCCGCGGCTTCCACCCACTTTCGTGCGTTGGCATCTTTGATGGCTCCCGGCTGCTTGGCGGCGATGAAGGCCTTGTCAACCACCACGGGGAGTTCCCGAATCACATTTTGAGGAACCGTCGCAAAGAACGAAGGCTTGACAGCCACGCGGGCCGCGCCTGTTGACCAAATCGTTGTCATCAATGCCGAGATTGCCACCATGGCCAGAACCAATCCAATCAGCTTTCGTACCAATGTCATTGAACTTTCCCTTATAAGTAAAGTTGGCTCCCTGCAGAAATGTGAGGTGCCCTATGCTTCCAAGGCTTTGTTTTGTAACGACCTTGTTTACATCCTCAAACTCTTTTTCCAGGTTTGCCTTGATGAATAAGTGAAATCGTTTACCCTGTGTTCGCCTTTTGTTGTACAAAGGCGCACGGATGGATGGAATCAAAAGGTGTTGTTCTACGGTGGATGAATCGCAAGCGTTGGGGATGATGGGTTCAAGCCCATCAATTGTCAACACTGTGAGTCTTACGGAACAGAGAGTTCTTTATTCTCTCTTTTTTTGAAACAAGGCAGATCATGACGAAAACGAAGGAAAACAAAGAGACATCATGGAAGGGCTGGCCCTCATTCTCGGCGGACCTGACCTCAAACCCCAATCTTCCTTCAATGACCCGACCGCTGTGGAGTCAGCTTTCTCAAGCTGCGCTGGGCGGAGGGACAACAGACTTTCCTTCATGGCGGAAACGACCGACCGTGTTTCCTTCGTTCCCAAGCCTGTCGGACCCAGACCAACTGACATGGCCGAGTTGGGAAGACAAATCCTAAGCACCTCCATCTCCACGGTTCAGGGCTGTTATCCTTTGACCGTCAACAACGGCCAGAGTCGCGCGACGGGGGAGGCAATGTCTGCGTCCTCAACGGTCTTTACCACAGACGTGACTGACTTGTAGGCAAAGGGTGCTTCTTCCTTTAAGTGATTGTGGTACTTATCGAGGATGTCCTGACGTCCTTGCAAGGTGGGGTCGTTGGGGTCAATCGGCGTCACCACACGGAGGGAAGCAAAGGTCTCTTCGTACTTCTCTGCCGAAACCTTCCTGGATTGTCCTCTGGCGAGGCTTCTTCCTGCACCATGACACGCGCTGTTGAGGGCGTCCTGGTTTCCTGTTCCTGCTAACAGGTAACTCGAAGCGCCCATCGAACCCGGTATGATCACGGGTTGGCCTGTGTAAGAAAGCATGCCATCGTTGGGTGAGAGTCCATACGCTGGGCATGCACCTTTCCTGTGGATGAAGCCGTTGCCTTCTTGGGTTTCGTCCCAAATCAAGTTGTGAGGGGCGTCGTAGACCAACGAGTGGTCGAACTTTCGGCCCAACACTTCCGATATCCCACGAACCGCCATCAATCCCAAAAACAGGCGGTTTCCAAAAGCAAAGTTGGCTGCGTTGGACATCGCATCCCAGTAACGTTGGGCGAGGTGGGCGTGTGGGCCTGACGTCGGCAAGGCATAGAAACCGTGGTCAGGGTGTGAAAGTTCCTTGGGGTAAATGATGCGGGCTTTGTCGAGGAAGTAACGTCCCACGGTATAGCCCAGTCCAATGGAGCCCGAGTGAACCATGATGGCGATGTTGTCAGGAGAGACTCCCCAGGCATGAGCGAGGACGCCGTCCATGATGTCTTCGACCACTTGCAGCTCCACAAAGTGATTGCCACCTCCCACAGAACCAAGGTGAGCGTCATAGCTCTCGTTTCGACCTGAGGCTTCGATGTAGTCATCAAACGAAAAGGTTCCTTGGGCAGGCAAGACTCCTTGGAAGTGGACGCGCTCCAGGTCCTCTTCTTGTTGCGTGGGGTCGTAGTATTTCCAGAGTCCCTTGTTCTCGTTGTCTTGGAATGTCTCCAACACGCCCCAGAGTCCATCTCGCAAGAGGCTTCCGCGTTGCTTCGGAGACATCGGCAGGGTTCGCTTGCCTTCAAAGAAGATGCCGCGTAGCTGAGGTTCGAGAGCGTCCAGGTGAGGTTCCAGGTCGCCTCGCTTTAAATCCGTGACCAACAAGCGCATTCCACAACAGATGTCATTGCCGACGGCTTGTGGCAGGACAAACCCTTGGGTTTGAGCGACGGTTCCAATGGGAATTCCCCCTCCTTTGTGAAAGTCAGGGGTCAAGACCACCTTTTCCAGTTGGCCTGGTGTGTCTCCCCAAAAAGGGGCGATCTGTCCTTTGCGTTGGGCTTCTTCCAACAACGACAAGGTCTCTTGCAGGGAAAGGAACTGAAGGAGTTGCTGTACACCACGTTTCTCGATGGGTACATCATCCCTGGCATAGAGGGTTGTTGGAACGTGATGAGGGTTGTTGATTGTAACAGTGGTTTCGGAGGTACGATGCAGGATTGCATCTCGATTAAATTTGCCGGCCATCCTTGTATGTCCTTTGCTGACGGGGCAAGAAAGCTGTTGCTTTCTTTGAGGGTCCGACCCGATACACGTTGGGTGTTGCCCACAACATGGTTGGTTGGTGGGGTCGGACGCGGATAAATTGTCAGCAGCCGCGGATGGCGGGTTGTACTTATGGGAATCCATAAGCCGCGTTGGTGGGTAGTACGAATCTTTCTAGGAAGAGTTCGATCAGGTTGGGGATGCGTAATCAAAAAAACCGATAGTTTTGGGAAGGGGAGAAAGAGCAAATGCAAGGCGGCAGGACGAAGCTTTGGCAGTGCCAAGGCTAGGACTGACAACGACGTAGTTGACTTTCTCCACACACCAAAGAGTCGGATCTTTTGGTTCCTCGTCCCTTAGTTGTTGGTTTGTAGCTTGAAGGAGAGGGTGCAGACGCCTTGGGAGCTTTGGCCGGTGCGACAGGCAAACAGATAATCTCGTTGGAGGGTTCCGGGTGGTTTGCTTGCGATGGGTTCACATGCCAGGAGCCGCTGAAGGGTGCTTCCAGACTCCGGCGCAAGAACAATCCTGACGTAGTTCATCACGGTGAGGGGAGTGGATTCGCTGTTGGAGCCGTCAACACACTGTTTGGGGTTCCACTCCAAGAGGACTTCGTCAATGAATAGCTTGCTGGAGGCCGTTTGCTCCAGCAATTGTCGATGAACTTCTTTGGGGCTGGAGACGCTGGCGGGAACGTTCCAGGTGATGGTGCCTTTTTTCTCACCCACATCGTTGCAGCTCGTTTCGTACGAATAGGTTACCTGAATGGCTTCCATGGGGCAGGTCGCTGCACCGCAACCCCAAAGCCCTGTGAGACACAAACCCAAGGTGAATACCGCCAGTGTTGTTGGGAAAAAAGCGCGGAACAAACGATGACAAATCAAGATGCAATCCTTTTGATGGTGGGAGTCTAGGTGTCTATGTTGAGAGCGGCTTCGACCGCTTCCTTCAGTTCTCCGGAAGCCACCAGCTGCCGGGCCGCTTCGATGTGGGGAGCGAGGTAGACGTCATGATCGAGGAAAGGCACATTCTCCCGCAGCAAGTTGAAAGCGACGCTTGTTCCTTCTCCCAATCTCGCGTCGGGCTTTTGCATTCGTTTGCGACGAAAGTCGATGCCTTGTGCTGCGCTGAGAAGCTCGATCGCGATGATGGTCTCGGTGTTTTTGACGACTTGAGCCAGGTGGCGAGCCGAAGTGGCTCCCATGCTGACGTGGTCTTCGGTGTTGGCGCTGCTTGGGATGCTGTCGGCGCTGGCTGGATGAGCGAAGACTTTGTTCTCGTTCGCCAGGGCTGCGGCAGTGTACTGTGCGATCATAAAGCCACTCTCCAGTCCTCCGTTTTCGGTGAGGAACATAGGGAGAATATCGTGATTGCAGTCGGCATCCACAAGTCGCGCGATACGACGCTCGCTCATGTTGCCAAGGTCCGTAAGGCCCAACTTCATGTAGTCCATGGCAAAAGCGATGGGTTCTCCATGGAAGTTACCGGCAGAGATAACGTCGATCTTCTCGGTGTCTTCATCGACAAAGATGATGGGGTTGTCGTTCACGGCGTTGAGTTCAATGTCCATGACCCATCTCGCGTACGCAATGGCATCTCGGACAGCGCCGTGCACTTGGGGAACGCAGCGAAGGGTGTAGGGGTCTTGAACGTTGAGAGGGTCGTCTCCGCGAAGGAACTGGCTGGAGTCAATCAACTGACAGAGGAAGGCTGCGCATTCAATCTGGCGAGGGTGAGGTCGAACGGCGTGGACTCTTGGATCGTAAGCCCGGTCGGTTCCATGGAGGGCTTCCAGAGTGAGGCAAGCGACAATGTCGGCTGTGAGGGCGATGTTGATGGCGCGCCGGACCAAGAGTGAGCCCCAACCGACCATCAACGTGGTGCCGTTGAGGACAGCGAGACCCTCCTTGGCTTCCAGCTGAATCGGCTTGAGGTTGGCGGTGTTGAGGGCGTCCAATCCACCCATCTTTGCGCCTTCCACCCGAGCTTCGCCTTCACCAAGCAAGACAAGGGCGAGGTGGGCGAGGGGAGCCAGGTCACCGCTCGCACCCAAGGAACCCTGTGACGGGATGCAGGGGTGAATGCCATGGTTCAGGCAGTCGAGCATTAACTGGATGACTTCCGCTCTCGCGCCAGAGAAGCCTTTGGCTAGCGTGTTGGCGCGAACCAAAAGCATGGCGCGAACGACCTCTTCGGGCAGCTCGTCGCCGACTCCTACCGCGTGGCTCCGCACCAAATTCTCCTGCAACTGACGGACCTGAGCCGCTGGAATGATGCGGTCTTTGAAGTGGCCGAATCCCGTCGTGATTCCGTAGACCACGCGACCTTCAGCGACGAGGGTTTCTACCGCTTTCCTTGCTCTCTCAATCTTCGGGAAAGCCTCAGGAGAGAGGGCTACTGTTCGTCCGCGGACAACTTCGAGCACCTGATCGATGTTGAGCTCTTCACCGGTTAACAACAACGGTTTCATCGTGGAATCTCCTCGCCGTGGGAGGCTTGGGAAAGTCGAGTCACTGCGGACTTTACCAGGGACTCTTCAACTTCGACGTCAAACACAGCTTGTCCCACCTTCTGGAGCAAAGTCCAGCGCAGAGAGCCTCCCACATTTTTCTTGTCTGTGAGCATTTTGGACTGAAGCGACTCCCAAGGCAAGGACGCTTTGAGCCTTACAGGAAGCTGATAGTCAGTCAGCAATTGCTCAAGCTCTACCACATCGTCTTCGCTGATGTACCCTTGCAGGCGTGAGATCTCAGCCTCTGCGACCATCCCCAACGCAACGGCTTCACCGTGCAGATAAGGTGCATCTCCCTGGTGTGATAACGATTCAATCGCATGTCCCACCGTGTGCCCAAAGTTAAGGATCTTGCGCAGACCACCTTCCCGTTCGTCGAGGGTCACAACCTCAGCTTTCAACCGACAAGATCGTTCAATCACACGCGCCAGCCATGCAGAGGATTGGGACTCCTCCTTGGAGTTTTCAGCGAGCAGTCTAAGGTAGGATGTGTCCCGGATGAGTCCATGCTTAATCACCTCTGCCCAGCCGGAACGCAGCTCACGTGGCGGAAGGGTCTTCAGGGTGTTCGTGTCGATGCAGACAGCCTGGGGTTGGTTGAACGCTCCCAACAGGTTCTTTACTTCGTTGAAATTGCAGCCGACTTTTCCTCCTACGCTGGCGTCCACCTGGGACAGCAGAGTTGTGGGAAGTTGCACAAAATCAATCCCTCGCATATAGGTACTCGCGGCAAAGCCCCCGAGGTCGCCGATCACGCCACCTCCGAGGTTCAGCAACAGGGAGCGTCGGTCACAGCCCGTGTTGTGGAGGTGTTCCCACACAGTCTGTAGTGCGTTGAGGTTCTTGTGCTCTTCCCCCGCGGGAATCACGCATGCTTTGGCGGAGGCCAGCTTCCCATGCTGGAGTGAGGCCAGCCAGCGGGGTGCTACGTTGGTGTCGGTGAGGATGGTGACGTTGGAATAGCGCTCCAAAGGCAACCGTTGTTCCAGGGACGGCAACAAGTCAGCTCCAATCCAAATGGGATAGTTGGCGCTTTCATGGGAAGCCGGTACTGCAATCTCAATCGTGACAGTCATGAGTCTTTCTATCCATACAGACAGGGTCCTTCTTTGACCTTGTCCAAGTTTCACAAGTGTGTATCGCGTTTGCTCTCAACGAGCGAAGAGGAGGTCATCGCATGGTTTCGGAAATCTTCAACCCGTCGCTGTGGAAAGAAGTTGAAGGATTCAACTTTACTGATATCACATATCACCGGGCTTTGGCACATGGAACGGTGCGAATCGCCTTCAACCGGCCTGAGGTCCGCAACGCCTTTCGTCCCCACACGGTTGACGAACTCTTTCGTGCCCTCGACCACGCTCGCATGACTACTGATGTTGGGTGCGTTCTGCTCACAGGCAACGGTCCGTCTCCCAAAGACGCCGGGTGGGCCTTCTGCTCCGGCGGCGATCAGAGAATTCGCGGGAAAGATGGCTACAAGTACGAAGGTGACGACGCTGGGAAGATCGATCCCGGCCGCTTGGGTCGCCTTCATATCCTCGAATGCCAGCGCTTGATCCGCTTCATGCCCAAGATTGTGATCGCGGTCGTTCCAGGTTGGGCAGTCGGTGGTGGACACAGCCTTCATGTGGTCTGTGACATGACCTTGGCGAGCAAAGAGCACGCTATCTTCAAGCAAACCGACCCCGACGTCGCGAGCTTTGATTCGGGTTACGGTTCGGCGCTTCTGGCTCGTCAGGTTGGGCAGAAAAAAGCCCGCGAGATCTTCTTTTTGGGCCTCAACTACAACGCCGAAGAAGCCGCTGCCATGGGCATGGTGAACGCAGTTGTTCCACACGCCCAGCTGGAAGATGTTGCGCTGGAATGGGGCAAAACCATCAACGGCAAGAGCCCCACTGCGATGCGAATGCTCAAGTTTGGCTTCAACATGATCGACGACGGAATGGTCGGTCAGCAACTCTTCGCCGGAGAAGCCACACGACTCGCATACGGCACCGACGAAGCTGTTGAAGGCCGAGACGCGTTCCTCGAAAAACGACCCCAAGACTACACCAACTTCCCCTGGCACTATTAACCTTCTGAACCTGACCTCCTCCGCTCCTCCATTATTTCACTCTTCCTTCTCTCTCTGATGTTGACAAAGCCCCATTCAAAGTATATGTTTCACGTGGTTCAAAACTCCTTGAACTTTGTCGAGGAGAGAAGGGAAGTGCAGTGGGTATGAAAGAAACAACGACCCCCTACGAATCGAGCGAAACCGGAGACGTACCTTATCCTTTGGCGATGCGAAAGGGTGAGACGAAGTCCACCGTGGTTTCGGTCGGTGACGTTGAGATCGGCGGACCAAGCTTGCACATTATTGCTGGTCCTTGTTCCGTGGAGAGCCGCGAGCAGATCCTTGAGATTGCCCACGCTGTAAAGGCAGCAGGCGCGACGGGATTGCGTGGAGGCGCGTACAAGCCAAGAACTTCCCCCTACAGCTTTCAGGGACACGGCGAAGATGCGTTGCGCTGGTTGGCAGAGGCACGTGAAGCTACCGGTTTGTTTGTGTGTACTGAGGTTATGGAACCCGGAAGGGTGGGTCTGGTCTCGGAGTACGCTGACATTCTTCAGATCGGCTCCCGAAGCATGCAGAACTTTCCTTTGTTGAAGGAAGTGGCCAAGAGCACTAGGCCCGTATTGTTAAAAAGGGGCATGAGCAGCACGTTGGAGGAATTGGTTGGTGCAGCAGAGTACATTCTGTCTGGCGGCAATCCCAACGTGATTCTGTGTGAGCGAGGCATCCGCACGTTTGCGATGGAGACTCGTAACACCTTTGACGCCAATGCCATTCCCGCGTTGAAAGAGATCTCTCACCTTCCTGTATTTGCCGATCCAAGCCATGCCACAGGAAAGCGTGAGTATGTCCCAGCCATTTCTCGCGCCGCCTTTGCCGCTGGCGCGGACGGGCTGCTGGTGGAAGTCCACAGCGATCCTGAGCATGCCTTGTCTGACGGCCGCCAAAGCCTCGACGTGGGAACGTTTGCCAGGATGATGGAGCCTCTGAATCGAATTGCAAATGCAGTGGACCGAACCCTGCAACCCTAGACTTGAGTCGAATTGATTGACTTTCTATCCATGAAGCTCGCCGACCAGGCGTGACGGAGACAAACCGATGGCCGACCAAAAAGCCGGCGTAAATCTGGACGATAAGTCCCAAACCTACTTGATGTTTGACCGGATTGCGAAGACCTATGATCCGTTGAACCGCGTGCTCTCGATGGGCATCGACAACATGTGGCGACGCCGAATGGTCAAGCATCTTCCTGAAGGTGATTCTCTCGCGCTCCTCGACTTGGCTACGGGAACGGGTGATCAGCTGATTGAGATGTGCAACCGGGAGCCACGAATCACACAGGCTCTAGGGATGGACATGTCGGAAGGCATGCTGGAAGTGGGTCGTGAGAAGCTGAAGAAGCACAAGCTCCCAGAAGGTACCACCTTGAAAACCGGTGACGCTACTAGCATTCCTGCGGAGGATGCCTCGTTTGATGTAACGACCATTACCTTTGGAATCCGGAATGTTAACGATGTACCAGCTTCCTTACGTGAGATGAATCGAGTCCTTCGTCCCGGCGGACGCTCGTTGGTTCTGGAGTTTGCTTTGCCCTCCAACTTTATGTTCCGAGGGTTGTATCTCTTCTATTTCCGGCGTGTGTTGCCGTTTATTGGCTCCATTGTTTCGGGAGACAAGCACGCGTATTCGTACTTGAACCAGAGCGTGGAAGCCTTTCCGTACGGAGAGGAGTTCTGCCAGATGATGCGTGATGCTGGCTTTAAGAATGTAAAGGCCACACCCCTCACCCTGGGAATTGCTATGATCTACCAGGGAGATAAGGCGTAGAGTCCGATGGAATCACCTGTGCCCTTCGACACCTTCCCACGTACCTTGCGAACGCAACCAAACGCTTCATCGTTTGTTGTGACGCTTTCGGAGCAGCCTGTTCCGTTGGCCTCCGTGTACGATGTGGTCGGGCGGGCACTGCACCGGCTTTCGGAGACGGTTCTATCCCAGGGGTTGGCGCTTCCTTCGCTCCTCCAGCTTCAGCTGCCCTTGGAGCCCGTCAGTCCTTTGGGGTGGTTGGCGCAACAGACTCTTGAAAAGAAGGTCTTTTGGTCGAGCCGCGACCGACATCTGACCTTCGCAGGGGCCGGTGAGGCGGAGCACCTCCAAAGTGAGACGTTGCAAGCCAGCGACACCATCTGGTCCACGCTTCGACAATTGGAGCGCGCGAACATTCCTGGGCTTCGCTATGTGGGCGGGATGCGGTTTGATGCCCTTCGTTCCCGCTCGGAGCATTGGTCATCATGGGGAGCTAGCTCTTGGAGCTTGCCTCGCTGGAACCTCTCGCATGAGCAAGACCAATGTCTCTTCTCGGTCACACTTTGTTGCCGAGAACCTTCACGTTTCCCCAAGGTCCTTAAAGAAACACGCGATGAGTTGGAGCAGTTGGTTTGGTCCGATGCTGCTCTGTCTTCGTTTTCACCCCTTCAAGTTCTTGAGCGAAAAGACTCGCCAGACCAACAGGGGTGGACAGAGCGGTTAGAGCAATCCGCGCAGTGGTTTGCTGAGGGCAGCCTGGACAAAATTGTATGGGCGCGGGAGACCTGTCTTCAGTGTAGTGGACAACCCTCTCCGCTGGCGTGGCTTCAGGAGTGGGAAGAGCGCTCCCACGATACCTTTCTGTTCTTGTTTCAGCCTGAGCATGGGGTCGCATTTGTCGGTGCCAGCCCCGAACGTTTGTATGCAAGGGAAGGGCGCCAGATCCTTTGTGAAGCGCTCGCTGGAACCGCACCACGGCATCCCAATCCATCGGAAGATGCTCGCTTGGGCGCGGAGTTGCTTGCCAGCGAAAAGAACCGCCGCGAACAGAAGTTTGTGTTTGACCGCGTGCAAGCGCTCTTGCAAGAATGCTGCTCCACTGTTTACGGTGACTGGGAGCCCACTCTTCGCAGACTCCAACATGTGCAGCATCTTTGGAGCGAGCTGAGGGGTGACCTCCTCGACTCCATCACAGATCGAGACTTGCTGGAGCGTCTGCATCCTACTCCTGCAGTCGGCGGACAGCCAGGCGAACGAGCAGTGGAGTTGCTGGCTTCGGGTGAACCGTTTGACCGTGGGTGGTATGCAGCGCCTGTGGGATGGATCGGGCCTGAAGGAGCTGAATTGTCTGTTGCGATTCGCTCAGCGTTGGTTCACCATAAGAACGTCTATTTGTATACCGGCGCTGGTATTGTTCCTGGCTCGCAGCCGGATCTGGAGTGGCAGGAACTCGCCTACAAATTCAAAACATTTCAGGACTTTTTTGCGATGTCATGATACGAGCTGCTGCCAATCTCAATGAAGTGTGGGGCTCCTTGTTGATCGAGGAGTTGTATCGGCAAGGTTGCCGTTTGGTTTGTATCTCACCGGGCTCCCGCTCCACACCTCTCACGGTTGCGGCGGCTCGTCATCCTCACATGGAAACCCACATCGCAACCGACGAACGGGCCGCTGGGTTCTTTGCTCTGGGGTACGCTCGCGCCACCGGAAAGCCTGCTCCCCTCATTTGTACCTCTGGAACAGCTGCTGCCAACTACTACCCGGCGGTGATTGAAGCGTCGGTGGACCATGTCCCGATGCTGATTTGTTCGGCGGATCGTCCTCCTGAACTTCTCGACACACAGGCCAACCAAACCATTCGCCAGGCTGACTTGTTTGGTCAGTACGTTCGATGGCATTCCGTGTTGCCGTGTCCGTCCGAGCATGTTCCAGCGGCGTCCCTTCTTACAACAGTGGGGCAGGCCTGGCACCAAGCCTGTCAGGCGCCGACAGGGCCTGTTCACCTCAACTTGATGTTTCGTGAACCGTTGGCCCCTACGCCTGCGATTTACGATCCTGCTTACACACTCCCCATTGATTCGTGGCTCGATGGAAACCAGCCTTGGACCCGCTATCATGCTCATGTTGGAGCGCCCTCGGAGCAGACAGTCGCTGGGCTGGCGCAAGTCATTCAACAAAGCCAACGAGGTGTGCTGGTGGTGGGCCGACGACCTGCGTACAGGTCATCCGCTTCGATTCTTGCTTTGGCTCGACGTCTGAACTGGCCAGTCTTGGCTGATGTGGGCTCTGGCATTCGGTTGGGCCCTGAAAGTCCCAGCCATTCCATTCAGGCCTTCGATACGCTGCTCAAACACGACACTCTCGCCAAGCAGATCAATCCTGACTGTGTCCTTCACTTGGGTGGTCCGTTGGTGTCGAAGTGGTTTCCTCGCTGGGTGGCTCGTCATGCACCTTTGTTTTACGCGCTTGTTTCGGAAGTTCCCAACCGCATTGACCCCACTCATTGTGTGACTCAACGGTTGGAAGCGTCCCCTGAGGTTGTCGCGGAGGCGTTGCTGCAAGCGCTGTCAAGTGAGCCCACCAAAGACTCACGCTGGAACCGACTCTGGACAGGGTGGGGACATGCTACCCGCGTTGCAATGGACTCGACACGAGAGTTGATGCCGGGTCTCGTCGAGCCTTGCATCGCGATGGCTCTCTCCGAATCTTTGCCTGCCTCCCATACTCTCTTTGTTGGAAACAGCATGCCGATTCGTGACTGGGACTTGTTTGCTCGGTCCAGCTCCGAGTTGCAGGTTCTTGCGAACAGGGGAGCCAGCGGGATTGATGGTTTGTTGGCTTCTGCCTTGGGAGCCGTTCGAGGTTCCGGCCGAGCTGGGACATTGGTTCTTGGAGACCTGTCGTTAATGCACGACATCGGCTCCTTGTTTCAGTGGAAGCAAAGTGACTTGCCGCTTGTTGTCGTGGTGCTCAACAACCAGGGAGGGGGAATCTTTGGTATGTTGCCTATTGCAGAGAGCAAGGACGTGTTTGAGCCGTTTTTTGTGACGCCTCATTCGTTCCAGTTGGCACCAGTCGCAAAGAGTGTTGGGATTCCAACTAGGGTTCCTACCACGTTGGAGGAACTCACCGAACACTACAAAGCTGCCATTGAAATAGGCAAACCTTGCTTGATTGAGGTTCCAACGCAGCGCGCAGAGAACAAAGAGTTCCATCAACAGTTTGGGGCGAAGGTCCTTAAGCTCGCGGAACAAACCCTGGAAACTTTGCGCTCGATGTAACAATTGTCGGTCCTTGTGCTTGTTGAATCAGAACTTTCAGGATGGAGATGCGGACAGTGAGCGAGTCGCAACAGGATACGAGCGGTCAATCCGAGAGCCAAACCACCAAACCAGCGACCCAAGGGAACCACGAGTATTCTGGTTTTCAGATCGCGGTCATGTCGATTCGGCCCAAAACCTTGGGCGCGGCTGTGGCTCCCGTTGTCATGGGAAGCGCCATCGCCTGGGGGACCGGGTCGTTTCATTGGTTGTCGGGCCTTTTGTGTTTGTGGGGAGCGTTGTTGATCCAGATCGGTACGAACCTGGCCAACGATTACTTCGATTACATCAAGGGTGCAGACAACGAGAAGCGACTGGGCCCTGTCCGAGTGACCCAGGCTGGCTTGGTGAAACCCTCCACCATTCGCTGGGTGTTCTTGCTGGTGTTTGGAATGGCGATTCTTTCGTGCATCCCCATCATGATTCGCGGTGGTTGGCCCATCATCATCATTGGTTTGGTGTCTGTGGCTTCCGGAATTGGATACACCGGTGGACGATACGCGCTGGCCTACACCGGGCTGGCTGACTTCTTTGCCTTAATCTTTTTTGGACCTGTTGCCGTGGGTGGAACGTATTATTTACATACGCTGTCTTTTTCTTGGACCGTGATTCTCTTGGGAATGGGACCCGGGTTGATCGCCATGAGCCTGTTAACTGTGAACAATTTACGCGACATCGACAACGATCGTGAAGCCAACAAGCTGACCCTGGCGGTCCGCTTCGGCGCGACGTTTGCTCGCCTGGAGTACGTCGTTTGTTTGGTTCTGGCGGCTTCCATCCCTGTCGGTGTCTACTTTTGGACCCGTGAGCGTCCCTTCTCGATGGCGGCTGCTGCGGTGTTGGTGTTGGCTATCCCAACCTTGAGAGATGTCTTTGCAACGCGAGAAGGTGCCATCATGAACAAGGCCCTGGCCAAAACCGGACAGCTGCTTTTGATCTACAGCCTTTTGTTCTCGGTTGGGTGGTTGGTATGAGTGCGTGGAGCCATATCTCCATCTTTCGCTTCTCTCTGTCTCTCTCGAAGCCGATTCCAGTGGGACATACTTTGCTGACGACCCGTGAAGGTCTTCTTGTTGCCTTGGAAGACGAAGATGGTTGTGTTGGATTGGGTGAGGTGGTTCCCCTTCCTGGTATGCACAAAGAGACATTGGCCCAAGCTGGACAAGAGCTGTCTCTCCTTTGTGAGCATCTTTCCCAAGTTCCTCTCGATACCGAACTCGACACCCTTCTTACCTCTCTTGATGAACTGTATGTCCGCTTCCAGATCTCTCCTTCGGTACGGTTTGGTATCGATATGGCGGCCTTGTTCTATCGGTCAGGCAGGGAGATGCAGATGCTTCATTCTCTCTTGCATCCTGAAAGTCTGAGCCGACTTCCTGTTCAAGCTTTGCTTGGTGGAGAGCGGGGGGCGTTGTTGGCGTTGGCAAAGGAACGTTTGGACGAAGGTTACACGACTTTTAAGGTAAAGGTGGGGCGGGCTTCGCTTGACGATGATATTCGGACACTTCATGAACTCCGAGAACTTCTCGGTCCAGAGGCTGTTCTGCGTCTTGACCCGAATCAAGCCTGGACGTTGGAACAGGCTGTGCATTTTGTGGAGAACACACGACATATCCAATGGGAGTTCTTGGAAGAACCCCTCCGGGACTCTCTGCAACTTCCCAGTTTGTATGACGAAACGGACGCTGCTTATGCGTTGGATGAGTCGTTAGGGTGGGGGAACTCTGAATCGTTTGTGCAATCCGACGGGAAGGACCCTCGTTTGGAAAAGGCGTCAGCCCTTATTCTAAAACCCCACATTCTTGGTGGATGGAAGCCAACCCAGGCCTGGATCAAGTGGGCCTTAATGCATGACAAAAAGGTTGTGTTCAGCGATTGCTTTGGCACCGGTCTTGGCATTGTGTTCCTGGCACATTGGGCTTCAAGTTTGCGGCAATGTGGTGCGCAAGGGTTGGACACATGGCGGTGGATGGAACAAGATCTGGTTTCGCCTGTCATACATTCTGGATGGGTGGAAATGGAATCGTCGTATGAGGTGTTAGCACAAATTCATCCTGGCCTCCTGGAGCCTGTGAAAGTGGGGTAGGAGAGTCAACTTGGTGGAAAAGGACAACGAATGGGAACACCATCTTTAGAGAAAGCACCCTTCTTGCTGACCATGGCCGCGCAACGGTACGGTCAGCGAGTGGCACTTCAAACCCCAGAGGGTTCCATTTCCTACGAAGATCTCGATGCATGGTCTTGGTCCTTGGAGCAAGCCTTGTTAACCAAGGGATTGTCGTCAGGCGACGTTGTGATGGTGATGGCCCATCCCTCAACCTTGCAGGTAGCCTTGATGGCGGGCATGTGGCGGGCTGGATTGATCTTCGCCCCTGTCTCTCATCGCCTTCCAGCCTCTCAACTCGCAACCATGGCAAAGACCGTGGATGCACAGCTTTTCCTCCATGACTCTGAAGATTCCCCGCTCAATGACGGCACAATTCCGTCGTTGTCGATGGATGACTTGCAAGAGGAGTCTTTGTCCTACACCCGCTCCAAAATGACCCTGGGTCTTGTTAGCTTAAGCCAGCCAGCAACCCTGGTCTGGACATCAGGTAGCTCCTCTTCCCCAAAGGCCGCGCTGCACACGTACGGCAATCACTTTTACAGCGCGCTGGGTTCCAACGAGAACATTCGGATGGAGGGCGGCGATCAGTGGTTGCTCTCTCTTCCCATGTTTCACGTGGCTGGAATCGCTCTTGTGATGAGGGCCTGGGTGGCCGGTGCTTCTGTCGGTGTTCCCTCACCAACCCAGTCTCTGGATGCAGCGATCCAAACCCTTCGACCGACCCACTTGTCTCTCGTCGCGACACAATTGCAGCGGTTGATGGAGATGGGGGAGCCTCTGCTCTCCAGCCTTCAATCCTGCAAAGCTATTTTGCTGGGCGGAAGCGCCATTCCTTCTTCGCTCCTCAAACAGGCGAAAGAACATCAACTTCCAGTACACACAAGCTACGGCAGCACAGAGATGGCGTCTCAGATCGCAACCACCTTACCAGGAGCATCCATGGATGACTGCCTGAGCGCAGGACGAGTCTTGCCCTACAGAGAGGTTCGACTGGATGATGAAGGGGGGATCTGGGTGCGAGGTCAAACCCAGTTTGCTGGCTATGTGACGGAGGAAGGTCTGGTCCGCCCCTTTGACCCAGAAGGTTGGTTTGCAATGGGTGACCTTGGAGAGTTCTCTGAGAAAGGCCACCTTCGCATCCTGGGTCGCAAAGATGCGATGTTTATCTCTGGCGGCGAAAACATTCAACCCGAAGAAATTGAAGGGTTCTTGGAGCAGCACCAGGATGTTGTTCGCGCTTCTGTTGTGGACATCCCGGATCAAGAGTTTGGGGCACGCCCTGTCGCGTTTGTTCAACTACAGCCTGGAACTTCCTTGGAGCCTGCCAGCCTTGTGCAGTATTTAGAGTCTCACCTTCCCCGCTTTAAAACGCCCGACCATTTTTTCACCTGGCCTGACGAGATGATAACTACGGGGATTAAGGTGAGTCGAAAACAGCTTCGCGCTTTGGCCTGTGATATCCTGGCTGCTTCTGAGGTATAGTGAGAGGGGAGAATTGACTTTTCCCCTTGCTCTGCGCTATCCAGAGTTCAGGACATCTCTTCCCTTAACGGAGCGCAACCATGATGCAGCGGGCCCGCCTACTCCTCCTTGTTTCTATCTTCTGCACAGGGTCTCTCCTGGTCTATCTGGGTGGCTGCGTCACTCAATACGATATGACTGGAGCCAAGTGTACAGTCAACGAAGACTGCAACGGGCTGGACTGTGAAACAAACATTGGGCGTTGCATTTCTTTGGTCGGTGGGAGCAACAACCAAAACAACTCCAACGGTCCAGAACCATCTGCCGGTCCAGAGCCTGGGAAAGAGCCAGGGCTAGAGCCAGGACCCGAAGCAGAACCCGAAGTCCTTGCAGAACAGCCTACCGAAGCTCCTGTAGGTCCTGAAGCCGAGCCGGTCAACAACGATGTCGGCGGTGGAGATGCTGGAACGACCGAGACTCTTGTGGAGAATCCTCCCACAGATACATCAACCTACCCAGGGTTTTCAGAGAGATGCACAAACGCTTGTGACCAATCTCTTGTGGCAGGGACTTCCATGAAGTTAACCTGTTTGGAGGCCAGAGGGAACAACACCGCTCGGGTTTGTATGGTTCAAAACTGTTCCACAGACCAGGATTGTGTGGATCTCTGTCAAAAGCTATCCTTTTGTAAAAATCTAAGCATCACACCCCGTTGCATCGGTCCGATGCAGGGACAAGGGCCAACCCTCTGTCAATGGGACGAATGTGATCCCAATGCTGGCTCTGCTGCCTGCTTTCCCAACTGGACCTGCCAAGAGCTGACTGTTCCAGGTGGAGGAACCGTTCGAGGTTGTTCTCCCTAGTTTTGTGGGATTATTCAGAAAAGAACAGCAGAGAGGTTTTCTTGTCTTGGGGTGGGGCAGAGGGTGGTTGTGCGTCTTTTTCAGCCTTGGCCTTGGGGTGAAGCACATACCAGATGATTCCTGCGGTTGTTGTCACTACCGCGATGCTTGCAAACACCCAACCGATGGTGAAGTCCAGGTTGGAGGCCTCTTGGTATTGTAGGAGGCTGCGTGTTTGCTCCAAAGAACCTTGCCCAGACTTTACTGTTTCGTAGAGGGCGTCACCCTCAGCGCGCTCACGTGCACCCAGTGAAAACATGGTGATGCTGACGACAGCGCTGGCTGCACCCAGTCCAATGACAACCCAAGGACCAACCGGTGGATTGTTTGCTTTGGGCGGCGGTTTGACAGGGCGGGGAGGTGGTGGCCGACGAACTTTTCGGCGTTTGGGTGGCTCCACTGGAATGTTAAGCACCTGTGGCTTGCGAGGTAACAGCTTGACCACTTGGGCCTTGGATAGTCCTTTCTCTGTTCGGACCAACACCGTGTAGTTTCCAGGTCGTACCTTTTTGCTCCACGACCCCTTCTTGGTTAGGGAGAAGCGGAATCCCGTCACCTGGATGGAGTGAGTTGCTTTGTCTGTGGTAATGGTCAACGTGGTATAACCCACCTTGTCTCTCAGACTGGTGCGCTGCACCACCGCGGACGTTTTTTGGGTGTTGCTGTCGTAGAACTTCTTCTTTAGATACAAGTCGAGGTAGCTGATAGCTTGCTCTCGAAGGTAGGATGCATTCTCCGCAGAGTCTGTGAGTTGGGCGGCTTTCTTGAGGGAGAGGGCAGCGTTCCGTAACCAAACGCCTACTTGCTCACGCTGTTCTTCGCTGAGCGTGGGTTTGGACATCGATTGAACGGCAAGCGTGTAAAAACATCGAGATGCTTTTACGTACTTCTTCTTCTTGTACCACTGCTTACAAACTCGATCTACCGCTTCGGCGCGAGGACTGAAGACCAGCCCCAACAAGACGAAGAATGCGAGTGCAAACCCGCTTACTTTCATGCTGCTACTACCTTTGTGTGTCCACACAAAACCACACTCAACGAGGAACGCGGCGGGATACTGACTCGAAATGACAGCCCAATGGCATCAAGGGTTATTGGCCCACTTGATAGCATCGGTAGTTGGAATCAATCAAGTCTTCATCAGGATCGTACGCCTTGAGCTTCCACAGGATTCTTGGTGTTTTGATTCCCAGGTAGTGTTTGCAATCCTGGTATCCTTCCACCCTGATTCGCAGTCGAATTCTAGTCAGGCTTTTTGGGACTGTCAAACAATAGCCACCTTTGCGCCTGCGAAAGCTACATTGGGAGCAGCGATAAAACCGAAGCCTGGCACGTTTCCCTCTCGGTTGTGCGAGCTTGGCATACACGTAGTACTTGCCTGTAGGAGGCCGGCCACAAACTCCCGTACGTTTTTGCCTACGAACGCGACGTCGCCTTCTGCGTCGTCGGCGTCTTCGTCTTCGTCTGCGAACAGGGTTGGGTCGAATTCGAGGTCTGGGTTGTTCCTTGGACCGTGGCTCCGGTTGGTTCTCGGGGTC
The DNA here is from genome assembly GCA_006226375.1 of Deltaproteobacteria bacterium. Classification (GTDB taxonomy): domain Bacteria; phylum Myxococcota_C; class UBA6777; order UBA6777; family UBA6777; genus M3003. The sequence goes on from SBHC01000042.1 coordinate 73,007, forward strand.
TGCCTCTGGAGACGCAGACTGGCTGTCGCCCGCATCTTCCGTGCTGTTCACCTGTGGGAGTCCGGCTTGGAGCGCATCTCGAAGCGACGACCCGCGACGTCGTGGTATGGGCTCATTGCGTTGGGCGGGAGCCAGTGCGTTAGGGCGTTGGTGGAAGGCAATCCAGCCAATCGCACCGAGCAGCACCATCACCAAAATCACAAGCGTCATGCTCAGCGCCCGACTGTTTGGGGGCTGTGGGCGTGGCTCGTGGGTTAGCATTTGTCCAGACATCGCCCCTTGCGGAGTGGGTGGCCGAATCACCCTGCCTTTGCGTGGCGTGAGGCGGGGCTTGTCCAGGGTCCCTGTTGGCAAGGTTGAGTCTTGCCTGGACAGTATGACAGGTGGTTGGGGCTCTGTTGGCGCTTCCTCTGCCTTGTGCAAGAGGGAGTTGTCGCCGCTGTCCATGGTTGGCATGAAGGCGGCTGACCTGTTGTTCCTGAGGAGTCCTTTGGGAACGACATTGTCGGGCGTTGAACCTCCCACCTGAGTGGCAAGGATGGGCAGATTGATGTAGGGCTGAAGTGAGGCCCAGAATTGCCCAACGCTGGGGTAGCGATCATCAGGCTTTTTGTTGAGAGCACGAAGCACTGCTTCGTCTAGACCTTTGGGTATTTGCAAGTCGGGACGACGCTCTCGCATCGGGAGCGGCATTTCGTTCATGTGCTTGTACAAAATGCCCATCATCGCTTCCCCTTCAAAGTCAAAGACCAGGGTTCGCGTGAGGAGTTCGTAGAGGATAACGCCCATCGCGTAAATGTCGGAGCGTCCGTCGATCGTGTTGTTGAGGCATTGCTCGGGTGAGAGGTACGTGGGTGTTCCAATCACACCTTTGGTGAGGCTGGCTTGCATGGAGCCTTCGATGATCTTGGCGATGCCAAAATCAAGCACCTTCACGAACAGAGGATCATCGTCATTCTTGATAAGAAAGATGTTTTCGGGTTTCAGGTCCCGGTGTACAATGCCCTGGCTGTGGGCAATGCCGACCGCTTCACAAAGCTGTCGAAAGATATGGAAGGCGTCGGGATACGAGAGCACAGGTTGCTCATCGAGAAATTCGTCGAGGGTGACTCCCTCCAGGAACTCCATGATGTAGAAGTGACCCAGGTCCTCGTCTTCCCCATGTCCCAAATAGCGAACAATGTGGTCGTTGGAGGACGAGAGTCGCGCAGTCACCTCAATCTCTCGAAGGAAGCGAACGCCTGCACCCGGTGTATCAAACAAGTCGCGCTTGACGAGCTTGGCGACGGTCTTGGTTCCAGTATTAAGGTCGGTGGCGATGTAAACAACACCAAAGCCTCCCGAGGCCAGCTTGGCTTCGATTCGGTACCGAGCTTGGAGAAGCTTGATGGGGAATTGACAGCGAGGACAAAACGCCAATGACGCGATCGCAAGGCTCGCAACGTCAAACGAGCAGTTTGGACAGATGGATGGATTGGCGTGCATCGTGGGCGTTCTCTACGATCCTTGAACAGGGAGTGTTGTAACCGGCGCTATGGAAGTGAAGTTGGCTCTCGGCAACAACAATCCAGCTAAACTGGGTGGAGCAAGTTTGTGGAACTTGTTCGGGTTGCACAGTACCAGAGCGCCCGCCAACAATCAATACACTGCACCACACGTCGGGAAGCGAATGCCCCTGGCTTCCATAGCCTTTCCTCGTTCATCGTTGGAATTCGGATTTCTCCAATCTTGTCTCATCACGGCCTTTTCGATAGGATGAAGACATTGGCCCTCATTCCCAACAAATCCAACGGAGTTCATATCCTGCTGTGAAATTGTTTGAAGTCTTTCTCCCTCAGTCGCCATCTTCGCCACAAACGCGTGTCGAAGTCCGGGCTCATGACTCCTTTGATGCTCTTCGTCGGGCCATTGAGCTCTCTCAGTCTTCCTTAAACATGAGCTCCATGGATTGCGACTTCGGGAACGATGGAAGTATGACCGCGACGGACTCTGTCTCAGGACAGACCATTGAAGTTCGGCTCTACATTCCTCCGCCTGAGCCACCTCCAGAAGACTCTTTGTCCCAGACGATGGACATTGCTGCTTTTCCCGAACTGGATGAGTTGAAGCAAATGTTGAGAGAGGCTGAGCGAGAGTCTGCTGACTCGTTTGTCCATGCGTCTTCTATTCCCGTTTCGGTTCCGAAGCCGGCTTCTCCTCCTCCACCTGCACCAAAACCCAGCCCGTCTGTGAATCCGTCGATGTTTGTGGCGCCGCCACCTCCACCCCCTCCGCCACCGTCGCTGCCCAGTGGAGTCACTGTTCCCACACAAGAGACAAAGCCCGGTCTGCCACCCTCCACGATTCCGGACTCCGACAATCTTCCACCGATACCGCCGCCTCCCCTCAATGCGCCCCAAGGCAAAGGGGGGAAACTTCCGGACGTTAACGCGACGATGCTTCTTGCGCAGTTTGGAGAGGAGCCTGATGTGTTGGGAGGAGCTTCCTCCCGTCCCAAGCTTGCTGGTGGTCGGCCATCTTTTGGAGGGGAAGGCGTTCCACAGCCCTCCACTCCTCCACCACCTTCCAAGCCAACAAAGAAGTAGAGCGATGCCAAGATCACGATGGTTGCTTCTGGGAGCATTTGTTCTCGTTTGGGCTTGTAGCAGTCCGTTGGGTTGCAGCCCAGCCAACAATCCTGGAGAAGAGAGCACGCAACTCGACAGTGGAGGTACTCCTGATGTTGTCAGTGATACCAACACAACTCCACCCTTGAAGCTTCGGGTGATGACCTTCAACATCGGAACCACCAGCGGCCTCCCTCACGATAGAGATACCCAGGATGGCTACACCTCGAAAGAAGCGAAAGTTGCCGACGAACTCTACGAGAACAGCCTCTCCTGGAACCCTGCCGAAAAAGCCCTGACCGCCTTTCTTGCCAAAACGAAAGTGGACCTTGTTGGTTTTCAAGAGGGATACCACGACCCCTGGTGTGAAACGATTACCGTGGATCCCGCCCTCGACTTTGTTTGCAAAACCTACTCAAAGACCCGACCTCTGCAGGTTGAGCGTCTGTTGGGACCCGAGTTCCAGGTCGCTTGCGCCGAAGGGCAGGAAGACAACTGCCTGGGGATTCGCAAGAGCGTGGGGCGGTTTAAGGATTGTCCCCTCGACAAGCCTTGTTTGGGCGGGATCAAAGGCAAAGGACCTCCCAACCAATGTTCTCGCGGCGCACGGATTGGCTCCATTGAGGTTGAACTCTACGATGGCACGGCGATGACCGTCGTTCTTGTTCATGGCACTTCGGGCTTTAAACCCAAAGATCAGGACTGCAGGAAAGCCCAGTTCCAACAGATCTTTGAAGACAAAGGCGACGGCAAACCTGCTGCGTCAGGTGCCATCAACTTAGTTCTTGGCGATATCAACACCGATCCTTTTTCCGCTGTGGAAGCTGACATCAGCGCGGCTTATTGGGTCAAGTTTGTAGGGGAGGGGAAGCCTTTTCGCTACATCTCATCCAGCGACCCGGATGGACCCAAAACCTACGGAGGACTGGTCCGCATTGACCACGTTGTCAGCGACAAGTTGACCGGCTCCTGTGTTGTTCCTGGTGTCAGCCCTGATGAACCCGATGTGATGGACATCGTGTACTGGGATCACAAACCTGTGATTTGTGACGTGGCTGTGCCCCGTCCTTAAGAGACGAGGAACCAAAACGTTGAAGTCGTTAAGCTTGACGTTCCTTTGATTCTTGTTCAAAGCAACCATTTGAAGTACCATCCACTCCATGCATCGCACTTGTTGTGCTCTGGCATCGAATGGAGTTTTTTTCGTCAACTCCAGTTTGCCAGAGGTCTATATCTTTCACTTACCTGAGCCTCAATCTGTCCCGACTTTATTCGTACAATGCCTCCAACAAAAACATAGAGGGCCTGGAATGAAACATATAGAAACAGAAGCTGAATATCTTAAGCAGTGGCAAGAAGCCGGTATGACACAGGCTGCGATCGAGAGGGTTCAGCCGCTCGTGGGGCGTCGAAACTATATCCAGATGGCACCTGATCCAGAGGGCAATCAGTGGTCTCGATGGGGTGGATCTCCCTGGTTGCCTGCTCCGGTTGAGACTCCAGAAGAACGCTTCCTCTGTCAGATCGCAATCCATGAGATACCTGAGGGGCCAGCCAAAGACCAACTCCCCGACGAAGGCTTTTTGTTCTTTTTTGTCCATCGAAAAGGGAGAGACAAAGGCCACGTTCTTTTCCTCCCGAAAGCAGCCGATACTCCACCCACAAACAGCACCAGAGCCACAAGCGTTCAGTTGGTGAGTCACTCCGTGTTTCTTTTTCCTGAATACGAATCAGATGAGTTTGATGAATTGGATCTCGACGCTGCGTCTGGGAACGCATACATGGATTGGGAAGAAGATTACCTTGAAGGTGCCTTTAGTCAGATCGAAGAAGGCAACGTGCTCTTAGGAGGCTGGACAGAGGCTTCCACCCAAGTCGCAAAGGAACTCAAAGAACGCTCTGATGACGGCTGGGATTTGCTACTCACGCTCGACCCCAAAGAAAACGATGCTGTGGTTCGCTCCGCTCTCGGAGACATTCCCTTCTTAACCCAGAGATTGTTCTACTTTATCAAGCAAGAAGCATTGCAACAGGCAAACTTCAACAAAACAATCGCAAGGTACGGCGTCAAATAACAAAGCTCCGGGCTCCGAGCAGCCAACGTAGCGGTTCTGGGACGTTGGGAAGCCAGGCTGAGACTTTGTTCCCGATAGTCTTCGATCTTGTCTACCTAACTCGCAAGATATCCCTTGGAAGTTTCGTCTTTTTCCTTCATAATTCATTCTTTGTTTTTCATCTCGAACACACCAGGGGGTTGTGGATGAGATGGGCTTTGTTTGGACGTATGTGAATTGAGGAAGGTGCTCATGAACACCGGACGATTGATCTTCTTGTTTGTTGTTGGCTTGATGTTGCCATTTGGATGCAGCCCCAGCTCCGATACGAACTCGGATGCTGGCGAGAACACAGAACGTGGTTCCACCAATGTCCCTGAGACATCCTCAGATACATCATCTCCAGGACCCAGCGAAGGCTCCTTGAAGATTGTGACCTACAACGTGCATGGTTTGGCAGGTGGCATCACAGGGGATAACACCAACGAGCGACTGAAGTTGATCGGTCCCAAGCTCAATGTTTTTGTGATCGCTGGCCTGCAAGAAGTCTTCACAGAAGAAGGGTACACCAACCTGAAAGCTGGCGTGGATCACTCGGTGCAACACCGCTTCTCCAAACCCTTGGAAGGCCGCGCCATGGGATCCGGGTTGATGTTGCTTTCCCGGTTCAAAGCGCTGGAGGTCAAGGAAGAATACTTCAAGGATTGCAACGGCACCCTGGATGGAGCGAGCGATTGTCTTGCGTCCAAAGGGTTTCAGATGATTCGGTACGAGATCGCTCCTGGCGTAGAAATCGATGTGTACAACTCCCACTTTGAAGCGGGCAGCGGAGCCAAAGACAACGAGGCGCGAGCCAACCACGTGAAGCAGGTGACGACTGCGATGAATGCATGGTCGAAGGGCAGGGCCATTGTCTACCTGGGCGATACCAACCTCAAGACCACCCGCGAGAGCGATCAAACGGCGCTCAAGGCGTGGATGACAGCCATTGGGCTTCTGGATTCCTGCGAAGCCGTGGATTGTCCAAAAAAGGGTCGGATCGATCGCGTTCTCTTTCGCAGCGGTGACTCCCTCTCCCTCGGTGTTAAGTCCTGGAACATTCCTGATGACTTCGTGTACAACGGTGGAGAAACTCTCTCGGACCATGATCCGATTGTGGTCGAACTTGAATGGAAACGGAGCAGCAAATAACCCAACAATTCAAGAGATTTGTTGGGTTTCTGTAGGTTGATTGGGGTGTGTGGAAGATGGAAGCGCAACAGCAGGGTCGTACGGTCTCATTGGGTCAATTGTATGTGTCGGGGATTCTTCTTTCGGCTGGACTGACCACTATTATCGCATTGACCGCTGGAGGCCTTGCGGGCTTCAACACCATCGGACCCACCGTTCCCTTTGCTTACCCTTGGCGTCTCAAAGACCCAACGTTTTGGTCCCATGCCACGGCCTGGTTGGGTTACGCGTTTCATAACATCGGTGCCTGGCTGATCATCGCGGCCGCCCGTCGAAATCGGACTCGATTCTCTGGAAACGTCCGGTGGTTTAATGTTGGGATGCTGAGCTTGCATGTGGTGGGCTTTGTTCTCCATTGGCTGCAGTCCCGATTCTTCTACGATGGCTTGGCGCAAGACGTCCCTGAGATCACAGCCCTGGGTTCTGTGGCGTTGATGCTCATGATTGTCTTGATCTTGGAAACGCCCCGTCGTGGTTTGATTTTTGGTAAGAAGGTTAAATTTCACAAGCGGTTCCTCCAGATTTGCAAGGAATACCACGGGTATCTGTTTATCTGGGCTCTCATCTACACGTTTTGGTATCATCCCATGGAAGGAACGATGGGGCATCTCATCGGATTCTTCTATATGTTTGTCTTGCTCGGGCAGTCCACGCTCTTGTTTCATCGGGCTCACCTTAACAAGTGGTGGACCCTATCCTTGGAGATGTTGGTCTTGCCACATGGGGTGCTCGTTGCCATTCATCAAGGCAAAGGTTTGTGGCCGATGTTTGGCTTTGGATTTGGGGCGATGTTTGTCCTGACTCAAATCCATGGCCTGGGCTTCCGTACCTGGACTCGTCGACTCTGGTATCTCGGGTTTGTGGTGGGAACTGTCGCGGTCTATGCTGCCTTGGGACGGCTCTCCAAAATCCATGAAATCACAAGGATCCCTGTCTTGGATTACCTTGTCGTGGGTCTGTTGTATGTCGTCTTTCTTGGAGTCTACAAACTTTTTGGACCCAAGGAACCCAAACCAACATAAACTCCCTCCATTTGTTGGACATGAAAAATAGAAGGTGGACGAATGTGGGCTTTGCGTTTCACAATGGTGTCAGCTCTAGGTTTATGGCTGATCCTACCCTCTTGCATTTCCCACGTTGGACTCGGCCAGGAAGGCGACTCGTGCACCCAAAACAGCGACTGCATCACTGGCTTGTTGTGCATCAATCAAAAATGTGGTCGGGAAGTTGAAACCACGGATTCAGAAAAAACAGTGACTTCCGAGCCTACGGTCGGGGAGGAGGCTGTCTCCCTACCCGAGCCAACGTCAGAGCCTTCTGCGGAAGTGGTTGCCACCGAGGTAAGCGTTGAACCTTCTCTGGAAGCGACTCCACAGGATGAAGCTCAGGTGAAGCCCGAGTCTGGGCCGGAGTCTGGCCCAGAATGCACTCCTACCAAGGAAACCTGCAACGGGCGTGACGACGATTGCAATGGCTCCATCGACGAGGGTGACCTGTGCGACGTGGTCAACACAAAACAAACTTGTTACCAGGCAGCCTGCGTTTGCCCCCCTGGCTACCAGTTGTGTCAAGGACGATGCCAAAACACCTTATCCAACAAAGCCAACTGTGGCTCTTGCGGCACTGCCTGTGCCCAAGGCCAGGTTTGTGAGCAGGGGAAATGCACGGCAGGATGTACGAACTGTGGAACTACGGCTTGTGGCAACCTGTGCGCGAATACAGCAACGAACCTGAAACATTGTGGAAAGTGCAACAACGCTTGTCCTGTGGGAGCCCTTTGTGAGCAGGGGGTTTGTCGCTGCTATGGGGATCGGGTCTTGTGCGGTAACAAGTGCGTACAACATCTCATCGATCCTCTTCATTGCGGTACCTGCGGGAACGCTTGCGGTGATGGCATGTCATGCCAGCAAGGCTACTGCCAGCCTTGTGACGGGGTCGATATCTCGAAACCTTGTCCGTTTGGAAAAGCTCGCTGTGGTTGCGATTGTGTGGATCTCAATGTGGATCGCAATCACTGTGGGTCCTGCTTCAGCGGCTGCTTTGAAGGTTCGGTTTGCTCTTCTGGTACTTGCAACGTTGGGTGTCCTGCAGGAATGACTGTTTGCCACCAACAATGTGTCAATCTCAACTTTGATCCGAACCATTGTGGAGGTTGTTACAACAGTTGTCCCCAAAAATCCATTTGTGTTAGAGGTTTATGCGAATGCCCTCCAGGGCTGAAGCTGTGTGGCTGTGCATGCGTCGATCTTCAGAAGGCAGCGAAGCATTGCGGCGCATGTGAGAAGGCTTGCTCCTCCGGTCAATCCTGCGTACAAGGAACGTGTCAGTGAGGGAGCGTTTTTGAGTGTTGCCTTCCCTAACTTTTTGTTGAATGAGGTTGTTAGAAGATGTCCGAGCCCAAAGAATACATCCTGGTATCGAAGAAGAACGGCGTAACCACGTTGACCATGAACAACCCCAAAAAGCTGAACGGCTGGACCTTGGGGATGATGGATGCGTTCAAAGCTGCGCTTAAAGAAGCCGCTGGGGACGATGAAACCAAGGTCGTCGTTTTTACCGGAGTTGGGAAGTATTACTCGGCAGGTGTCAACCTGGGCGGGACCATCAAATTGATGCATCCCAAAGCCCTTCACAAGTTGATCATCCAACACAACCAATCGTTGTTTGATACCTTCCTCGACTTTCCCAAGCCCATTCTCGCTGCTGTGAACGGTCCTGCGATTGGCGCGGCTGTCACCACCGCGACTCTTTGTGACGCGATCATCGCCACAGAAGAGGCCACCTTTCTGACGCCGTTCGCTCGCTTGGGGGTTCCTCCCGAAGGCTGCTCGTCCGTCCACTTCGAGAGGCTGATGGGCAAAGAGTCGGCTGAGCGTTTGCTGGGCAAAGAAGGATGGAAGCCGACAGGCGCGGAGGCCAAAGAGATTGGTTTGGTGCAGCATCTTGTACCCTCCGACAAGCTGATGGACGAAGCCCAGCGCATCGCAGAAGAGTGGATCGCACAAGGCAAAGAACGATCGCTACAAGCGGGCGGTCAGTTTGCAGAGTACAAGGAAGTCAACGCTCACGAATCACGGGTTCTGGCTGATGCGTTCCTGGCTTCACCGTTCCTCAAAGGCCAATTTCAATTCTTGTGGAGCAAGAAAAAGCGGGTGCCTGCCACCATGTTTCTTGCGCTGTGGTTGACGCGGCCAGCTTGGTCTTTGTTGTTGAAGTAGAAAAAAAGAAGAGGTCTGAGGGGGCTTCAATCAATGTCTGTGGGGAGCTGCTCACGCTGAAGGCGCTTTACGGTCGGGATGTCGGCTGGAGCCCAGAGCAAGCTGTGAAGGTAGACCACCGGGAGCCACAGCAAGCACGCATGGTCTCGGGGGCTTGGGTCTCCCTGTATCACCCTGGCTTCGTAGGTCCGAAGACGGATCTCCTGATGGGGCGTGGGGTGGCGTACGTCTTGGAGTAGACTGCCCACGGAGATCTCGCAATGAAGCTCTTCGCGGATCTCTCGCCGCAACGTTTGCTCTGGCGTTTCTCCAGCTTCGATCTTTCCGCCTGGAAACTCCCAGACCCCCGGCGTAGACATGTTGTCGGAACGCAGGGCGCAAAGGATTCGACCTTCGGAGTCTCGAATGACTGCACCTACGACATCGACTTCCTGTGGCAACTCGACCCCCATTTCATCCATGGGCTTGTTCGTCACGTTCATCCTGGTGTACATTGGGATTCCCAAATTGCACAACCTTTCTATCAACTTGACGATACACTGAAAGCGTTGAAAAAGAAACAAACTGGTACATTGGTACTGAATCATAGTGTTCGGGAGAGACCATGAAAGTCAAAAACCCTGCGGGACTTCCCACTCTTACCTCACCGAATCTTGTGGCCGAACAAGCCCCATCTTCGCTGGGTTTGGCGCCGACCGGATCCACTCCTGTGGATGTCTTTCAAGGGGAAGGCCCCACGCCGCTGGAAGCCTTCCAGCGTCTGGTGGGTGTCTTAACCCAGGCTCCTCCCACCTTGTTGCAAACGGGCAACGAAGAGGCGATCGCAGCCTTTCTTAAGCAAGGACGATGGGATCAAACCCAGGTCCTTCAAGATCTTCGAACTGTGGCCAACACCATGTCCCGAATGCCCGCAGGGCAAGAGGTTGTGTTGGGCCAAAGTCCACATGGCTCTGTCACGCTCTCTCCCCAACAAGGTCTTCAGGCCCAGGGGCAAACCGGAAAAGCCTGGACTGGGGGTGATCAGTCCGTTGTTCACACCCAAGGACCCCTGGGTAGCGCTGTCTCCCAGGCAGCCTGGAACGCAAAGTTTGGAGCCGATGCGAAAGGCAAGGCCTCATTAGGACCGGATGGCCTCAAGGCAGATGGGCAGGCCTGGGCAGGTGGTAAGGCCACTGGGACCCTTCAATCCAACCTCGATTTTACGCTGGGTACGGCAGATCTGAAAGCCCAGGGAGATGTGGCTGCACAAGCCTGGGGGCAGGGCAGCGTGCAGGCCAACCTCAAGGATGGTCTCAAAGCACAAGGACAGGCTGGAGCAGAGGCCCGCTTTGGCGGTAGCCTTGATGCCAATGTTCAGACCGCATTGTTCCAAAGCAACACACACATCGACGCTGGCGGTGTGATCGGCGCCAAAGGACAAGGTAACATCCAGGCCGATCTCAACGGCGTGCAAGCCAACGCCAAAGTTGGGGCGCAAGCGGAAGTTGCCATTCAGGCCAAAAACGACACCCGCACCGCAGGCGTCTTGGTCGGTGGGGAACGTCTGGATGTGAACTCCCAGGTGAAAGCAGTGGCCAAGGCCGGAGCGTCGGCGAAAGCGGAAATGGACGTTACGGCAACGATCGCACCTCCCCGAGCTGGCCTTGCAGTGGAAGCGGGCGCGTTTGCTGGAGCCAAGGCTGGTGTGGAAGGCAAAGTGGGCCTGGGTGACTTCGTCGCGGTCAAAGGCAAAGCCGAAGCCTGGGCTGGCGCTGGCGCACAGGCGGGTCTGATCGCGGGCCTCAAGGATGGGAAGCTCCGATTTGGTTTCCATGCTGGCGCTGCTGTCGAAGCGGGCGCTGGTTTTGAGTGGTCTGTGGAAGTGGATGTTGAAAAAATTACCAAGGCTATGATAGGAGGGAGCCTCGAAGCCGCCCAACGTGGGTTGGAGTTCGCTGTGAATCCTCTGGGTGCTTCGCTCAAGACCGCCAACGAAGTGGCCACTCTGCTGTCGGGTAAATCTCCTGGGACTCTGGATCTGGGAGGTGACGCAGCTGTGCCGTTGGCCGCTATCGCCCAGCCCCTCGTTCAACAAACACAAATTCAACAACAAGCTTCTGAATTGGTGAGTCAGGCCGTGACAGACTTGTTGGGACCTGCAGCCGCACAACAAGGATAAGATCGTTCGGATGACTGAATCGGTAGAGCAGTTGGTTGTAGGAGCCCGCAACCATCGGAACAACGAAGAATGGCTCCGCGCTGCCTCCTTGTACCAAAAGGCCCTCACCCAACAGCCACAACACACAGAAGCCTTGATCGGCCTCGCCCAGCTGGCGTTTCAGCTGAGCCAGTGGCAGGAGTCTCGTCGTCTTTGTCTGCACATCCTGGACCTTCATCCCAAGCATGTGGAGGTTTGGATGCTGCTTGGGGCTGTACACGAGGCTGAAGACAGCCTCTCCGCTGCGATCCAAGATTACCAAACGATCCTTTCCTTTGACCCTCAACAAGGTAGAGCCCAGCTGCAGTTGGGGCGATGCCTTGTTCTCGCTGGACAGACCAACGAGGGGCTCAAACACCTGCTGAAGGCCACATCGTTGTTGCCCCAAAGCGTCGATGCTTACTATGCCCTCGGCCTTTGTTACCACATCAAGCAGATGCCCGGACCTTCCCTTGAAGCGTTCCTACGGACCATTGAGATCAACCCCACCTTCCTGGATGGTTACCTCACCATCGCGGATCTGCTCGCTGAGCAACGTCGCTGGGCCGATGCTCGGAAGATCCTGCAGCAGGCGGAGTCGCTCTTTCCTGAGTCAACGCTTGTCCTCGATAAGTTGGCAGCCGTCTTTTTGCAGATGGGTGACGTGGAAGATGCGATCTCTTGCGTCCAGGACCAGATCGAGCTGGAGCCTGGGAATCTTCGACCTTTTCTCAATCTCAGCATGATGGCGCAGCTCGAACAAGACTGGGAGCTGGCCCTGGAAGTCTGCCAAAAGATGGTGGAACACGCCCCGCAGCGATGGGAATCACATTATCACCTTGGCTCCGTCCTTGATGTCTTGAACAGAACAGACGAAGCCAAGCAAAGCTACAAGCAAGCCATCACCCTGGGACCAGACGTCTGGAGGCCCTACAACAACCTTGGTTACTTGCTTCTTGCAGAACAAACCCCCGAGGCTTTTGTGAAAGCCGCTGCCGCCTTTGAAGCAGCCATCGAACGTTCCGACCAAGATGAACCTGCCCCACGCTACAACCTTGCCCTCGCCAAAGCCAATCTTGGAGATCGAGACGGCGCGATCGCGCTCTGTGTTGCGTCGCTTTCCAACACTTCACCCTCCCATGACCTCTACGCCTCCATCCAACAACTCCACGACTCTCTCTCTGCCTAGTTCCCTAAATTAAAAAGACAAAGTCCATTTCTTGAATCTGCAATTTGTCGTGGCCCTTTTACTTTGTTTGCTTTTTCCATCACGTGTTGCAATACTGTTCCTACAGGTGTTGGAATAGCCAGCACTCATGCAACAAAGTGGAGGGGTTATGGCTCTTCGACAGTTTCTACGCAGGGGCTTTGCCTCTCGCTGGCGTTCTCGCTGGGACAGTCTTCAGCATTCAGCCAAGGCTGGTGTGTCTCTGTGGAATCGTCCTTTGCGGCCCGTTTCTGCCTCTCGTTCTTATGTGCCTTCTCCCTCCGACTCTCCCGAAGCATTGCCAGATCCTGTTGAGCGACCCCTTGAGCGACAACCCCAAGCCTCTCCATCTCCTGCCGCCCGTGGTGCTTGGGAGGAGAGCCCTGTGTGGTTCCATCAATCTCGTGTGTTGTTGAGGGTTTCCGAGGAGCAAACACTCTTGGAGGCTGGGCTAGAGGCCGGAATCGACTTGATGTTTGCTTGTCAAGTTGGAGGCTGTGCGGCCTGCAAGATCAAAGTGTTGATGGGTGACGTTGCGATGGAGGAGGACCACTGTCTCACCAACGATGAGGTCGCCGACGGGTATTGTTTGGCGTGTGTTTCACGAGCAAAAGGTCCAGTGGTGCTGGACGGATAGGAGTGTTCCAATGGGTAAGCGGGAAGCCTTGTTGGGGTTGCTCCCCATCAACATGCAGCGTCGTGTGGAGCCTTTGCTCGAAGCGGTGGGTTTGATCCGTCAGGTCAACAATGTCCAGACCATGAGCTCGTTTTTGCCTTCCATGTTTCGGGGGATGGTGCTTCGTCAGGGGCGCACGGAGACGATGACGCCGATGTTTGCGAACTATCCGGCGCAGTTCGACTGGGAGTACCGAAGCGAATTTCCTGAAATGAAAGAGCTGTACCGGAGGGCCAAGCAAAACCAGTGGGATTCGGAGGTTGCTCTGGATTGGTCCACGGACGTGGATCCCATGAACCCGGAAGTTCCTTTGTTGCCTGGGCATTTTTGGGATGGGGTCGAGTTTCCTTCTCACATCAAGTTATCCAACAAGGAAAAGCAAGAGTTAACCTACTGCATTTGCTCCTGGATGTTGTCCCAGTTTCTACACGGTGAGCAAGGCGCGTTGTACGCTGCGGCACAGGTAACCGAGTCCGTTCAATGGATGGATGGGAAGTTGTACGGGGCCACACAAGTGATGGATGAAGGGCGACATGTTGAGACCTTTCATCGCTACATCGATGAGAAGCTGAACAAGTTGTACGTCATCAACGACAACCTGTTTGTGATTATCGACGCCCTGATCTCTGACTCTCGGTGGGATATGAAGTTCTTGGGCATGCAGATTATGGTGGAAGGTCTCGCTCTGGGTGCTTTTGGTACACTCTATCGCTGGACGCATGAGCCTTTGCTGAAGCAACTCTTGCGCTATGTGATTCAAGACGAAGCGCGCCATGTTCACTTTGGTGTGCTTGCCTTGAGCGAGTTCTTTACGGAGCATCTTTCGGACAAAGAGCGAAAAGAACGCGAAGACTGGGCGTTTGAAGTGGCGCTCCTCATGAAGAACCGGTTCTTGGCTCATGAGGTATACGAAGAATGGTTTGAAGGATTGCTTCCTCGTAGCCAGTGGAATGAGCTCGTGAACAATCTGCCGCTAATGCAGGAATTCCGCCAGGTGATGTTTTGTCGGCTGGTACCCAATCTTCGTCACATCGGTTTGCTCAGTGATCGGATGATCGAACACTACGACAAAGCAGGTTTGTGGCAGTTCGCTCAAGGTGCATCTGCTGCAGAATTGTCAGGAGAGGAGTTGTTGGAGGAGTTGGATCGGACAAGTTACGGTCCACAAGTTCACGGGAGCACGATCATTGGAGAACCGGAGGAGTCTGCTTCTCGTGCGGATTTGATGGATGAACACCACGACCACGACCACGATGATGATATTCCCGAAGAGATGAAAGCCTGGATGGAACACGAGTCTTGATGGTAGAATGCAGCCCTTGTTTACCCAGTGATGGATCAAGGACTGGTTTATGACGGACTCTCGTTCCTCTTCTCAACATTCCCCAACCTCACCGTCTTCTTCCAAGCGAACTGCTTCAGCGGAGTCCAAGCGTGCCCAAATGCGGTCGCGAGGTCGGAAAAGCAAAGAAGGTCCTCAGCGAGCCAACGGCGTCGCCACACACCAGCGCATCCTGGATGTGGCTTCGACCATGTTTGCGGCAGGAGGTTATGCGGCGACGTCTCTCCGCCAGATTGCTGGGGCTGCCGACATTGATATCGCGACATTGAAGTACCACTTCGGAGACAAAGCGGCTCTGTTTGCAGAGGTGTATCGTGTGGGCCATGAGTCGATGCTCGACTTGCTCGAACCTTGTATGGAGCGGCTCAAGGCAGCATCGACCTCGGATGAGCTGATGGTCGCACTGGATGACTTTGTCGTGGCCATCCATGACTTTCTTGCCCAGCACTTTTGGTTTGTTCGTATGGTTCTGTTCCGATTGCTCGAAGGTTCGGAGGAAATTATCTCTCTGGAAGAAGCCTTGCAGGGGATGGCTGCTGACAAATTTGATGACATCTTCCAAACGTTAAAACGCAGAAAGCTCATCCGTGATGTGGATCATCGCGCGGTAATTTGTTTGTTGATATCATCCTTCACGTCTTGGTTTGTGATTGCTGAGGTCAAACCGCAATGGATCGAGGACCCTTCTCCTTTGGTGGCGGAAGGACGACTTCGCTCTGAGGCGTTTTTTCTTGATATGCTTGAACGTCTCTTGTTGCCGTGAGTGTTACCCCAATGAAATGGTTTCACAACAATCGATCTGTCTTGCTCCTCACTCTCGTCCTCATGGGTTTGTTTGTCGGCGCTCTCCGTTTGTGGTGGTGGAGTCCACGAGGGATCGATGGCGCTCTTTCTGATCTTCGGCAAGTCGCATACAGCGAAGTCTCGGTGTATCCGCATTTTACTGGGGTCTTGGATCTTAAGTCATTGCGACGTCAAATCCAAAACAGTGGCGCACAGGCCAAAGGATTCCTCCCGCTGTTGTACAAACAAGTCGGCTTGGCCATTCCGTTTCATCCCTCTTGCCCAGCGATGGCCATGTGGAAAAAGAGCGACTCTCTCGTCGCCATGGGATTTTCTGGGATGAGATTGTTGTATCTCTCTTTGCAAGGCTCGTTTGATGCACACGCCTACATGGCTTGCATGTCCAAATACATGAAACGCAAACGTGTGAACGGGCAGGCGATGTTTGTGGGTGACGAAACCTATTGGTGGATTGGTCAAAATGGATCCCTCAATGGGATGGGGATCAACCCACGGCCTCCGATGTTTTCGTTTGGTCGTAAGCAACGGCTCCAGCTGTTGGGTAGCCAAGGGCTCCTTGTTCGAACCATGCAACACAACGGGATGCTTCGGAACGGACTTCGCTATCGACCCAAGCAAGCTGGCCAGCGACGGCCCTACACAGGTGCCTTTTTGCTCGAAGGCCTGGAAGACATGAACTTACCCACAGGCATTAAAATTCGATTCCATCGAATGCAAGGGCTTCTTCGGGTCAACAAGTTTGTGTCGGCCCGGATCTCTGTTGCCATGAGACGTCAGAAACATGCGATGCGGATGATGGGTATTTACCATCTGGCCTCCACCCTTGCTCCTGCGCCGTTGCGCAGCCTGTTGTCGCCCCTCAAAGCGAAGCGAAAAGGTCGTCGAATCCGATTGGTCTACAAAGAAAAAGTGTCCGAACTCGTACAGACCCTCAAAGCACAGCTGCGTAGCATGGCAAAGAAGAAAGAAACACCCTAAGTTCAAGCGTGGTTTTTGTGAGGGAGCAACTTGGGATAGGTTGTTCTGCGAGGGAAGTTTAAGAGTCTTGTTTTTTGCTGGCTTGGGCGACAGCTTCTGTTTCTACGCCGACTTCGTCGAAGCTAAATTGTTCCATGGAGGGCTGGGATTGTGCCTTGACCTCTTCCAACGACTTCCAACGCCGTTGTTGCGGCTTTTTGGCAGCGCCCATCTTCTCGATGATCTTCTGCTTCACTTCATTGGGATTGGGTCGAGCTTCAGCTTGTTGCTGCAGGGAGGCGTCACCCCAACCATGAGCTTCTTCGATGGCCTGGGGATTCAAGGTTGGGAGAGGCGCTTCTTGGACAGAGCTTGTCGCTGATGGAGCCGATGCACTGACTTGCTGGCCAGACAGGCTGTTGATTCTGCGTTTTGCTATTTCTGCAGGTGTTTCTTTTTTCTTCCGGAGCCAGTCCAGGATCCCCATTCTACTCTCCTTGCTACTTGTTGCGATGGAACGCAGCTTGCGTTTGGGCGAATATGTCGGCCCTCACGGATACTTCGCACGGGTGCTATCATAACGGAGATGACGTTCAATTCCAAGGCTTTTCTACGAATTCTGAGGGAAGATCTGCAAGCAGGGAGGGGCGGTTTAGATAGCTTGCAAGATAGCTCGGAAGCCTGTCCAAGGAATTCGCTTCAGGCGAACGACAGGTCGGCCCAACGACTTAGTGGTTTGCGGAAGAAGCGGAAGCTTGTCATTGCCTGCTACATTCAGAGCTTCTTTCAAGCAGGCTTCGTTGGGGTCTCCCAGCTCGTGTGTAACATCGTCCTTTGCTTCGACATCCACAGGCATCCCGTCGAAAAAATCGCTGGTGCCTTTGCTGTTCACCACGCGGAAGCTGATCAAAGACACAACCTTGTCAAAGAAGTTATAGCTATACGCTCCTACGGGCTTGCCATAGGTTTGGTTTCCCACCAAAATGACCGGGATGAACGCGCGGAGGCCGTTGATCACCACTTCGCTGGCGGAAGCTGTGCCGCCGCTGGTGATCACAAACAGCCGGGGTAGGTTCAGTGATTGGGGGAGGTCCTCAAACTTGGCGTCGCTGTCCCAGTTTTCAAACTTGTCGTTGTGGGCGTACCGATAGAACGTTTGGCCCTTGCCTTTCTCCCCAAGGACAAGGCTGGCCAAGTGGATGGCGACACGGAGCAAGCCACCGCCGTTGTAACGGAGGTCAAGGACGAGGTCATCAACCTTTTGCTCCTTAAGCTTCGTAAATTCTTTGTCGAGCTCTTCGTTGGACGGTCCTATGAATCGGTCAAAGTAAAGGTAACCCACTTTGCGTTGCTTCACGGTGAAGGTTTTGGCAGAGAACACGCTGGTGAGGCTCACTTCGGTCTTGGCTACCGTGTAGAGTTTGGGCTCAGCGTCACCTTTCTTGAGCTCAAACTTAACCTTCACCCCCTCTTTGTTTTCACCGAAGATGGAGTCCCATAGCTTGCCATCTTCAATCTCTTTCACTGTCTTGTCGTTGATCTTCTCGACCAGCATTCCGCGACGCAATCCCGCTTCATAGGCGGGGGTTCCTTCGTACACCATTTGGATTCGAAGCTTCTTCTCGGCGTCGTAATTCACCCGGACGCCAATCCCAAAGTATTTCCCCTGGTAAAAGTTGTCATGCTCGACGCGATTGGAGATATGAGTCCAGCGGTCTTTTCCGCCCTTGTCGGGTCGATAAGCCAGCTTGTTCACGACGTCTTCGGGGGTCTCAAGCTCTTCCGCTTTGAGGTCTGGAGTTTCTTTGTTCCAAAGGTAGTTTCCCTTCATCAGGGCATACGTGTAATCTCTGGCAGTTTTGGCTTGGACCTCAACGGTCTCGCTGCTAATACCTTCCCACTTGGCCTGAAACACATACGTGCCAGGGGTTTTGGTCTTGAACTCTTGGCCTTCAAAGGGTTCACCGTTGAGATATAATTTGATGTTCTCAACGTCCTTGAGCTCCTTGTTGTCGGAGGTCAAAGCCTGCACACGGATGTCGGCTTTGCTTTCTCCGTCAGCAGCCATCAGGGTCTGGGAGACACGAAGGGAGAGCTTGGAAACAGGCCCAGTGTTGCAGCCTTGTGTGCTTGTGGCGACCAAAGCAACAACAACAAAGAGAAACAAGGGGGTGAACAAGCGACGTAGGTTCAAAGCAAGCATGAAACATCCATGTTCATAGTGTGGTGAGAGGAACGGTTCCCACCACAAAGAGAGGAGGTGGGAGATGTTGCAACAGACAGGTTGGATGCACGTGGCAAGCTATTCCAAGCAGGCAGGCATGGGAACGAGCAGGCCAACTGGGGATGCGCTTCCATCCCGATGACGATTCATGAGGAGTGAAGGTTACAACATCTCCTTCCTTGGAAGATACGGGATGGCTCCATGGATTGGATTCATTCTCCGTAAAGATGTTCTCTCCTTCGTCTGCTCCCCATGAAGTTTCTTTCCACAAAGGAAGAACTTCCTTTCGTCTATCCCTATGTTTGAGGTAGGGCTGCGGTTACTAAAAATCAATCAGCTCAACATCAAAGATAAGAGTCGAGTTGGGTGGAATCGCTCCGGGAAAGCCTCTGCTTCCATAAGCCAAAGCGGGAGGAATCACATACAGGCGTCGGCCTCCTTTTTTCATCAGAGCCACGCCGATATCCCAACCACGGATCACACGACGCACTCCCAAAGGAAACTTGAAGGGTGTGCCGCGCTTGCGAGAGCTATCAAATTGCTTCCCTTTGATGGGAGAGCCGTCGGGGTTGTATCCTTTGAACAACCATCCTGTGTAATGCACCGAAACCATGCGACCCCGTTGGGGTGAGCTACCCTTGCCGTTTCGTAGCACTACATATTTGAGCCCGGAGGGGTGCTTGGTGAGACCTTTGGGGGTTGCGCTGCCTCTCGGCGCCGGTGTCGGGGCTGTCGGTGACTTCAAGGGTGCTGGCGACTTGGCGATGTACACAGCAAAGGCGATCATGGCTCCGAACAGGACGAGAATCAGAACGTTTCGATTCATACAACTTTCTCCCTACTTAATAAGGAATGGGAACGACGAGTCTGTTTGTTTTGTTGCAAATGCGAGCGGACTTGCTATCGGGACTTCTTGAAAAAATCCCGGATGTCACGGGTTAGAACATCCTTCAGGCTGTTCCATGTTCCCGTCGTTTGTGCCTGGGCCCAGTCGGGCAGGGCATCTTGGGGGAACAAGTAGTGAGTGGTCAGGTGCCGACACGAGCGAAGGATGGGAAGGTGCCGGCTTTCAGGAGTTAAGACCATCAACTCCTTCAGAGAGACACGTAGGAGATGCTGCACGCGCTGCACATCCTCGGACGTTTGCGGCGAAGTGAGCAAGGTTTCCATCAACGTGGCGAGGTGGTCCAGCGACTGGCTAAAGATGGGTGACTCCAAATCACTGTCAACCAGGTCCCGCAGGACAGGCCCCCAGCTTGTGAGGAAAAACATCTCGGGAGGGAGCTTTTGTAGCTCGGGCAGCATTCGATAGATGGCTCCAAGCTTGGACTCTTCAGCCTGCCCTTGGAGCTGGCTGATCATACCCGAGAGGGCAAACATACCGCTGCCTTGGTACTGCTCGGAGCCATCGGCCTGGGGAACGACGATGTTATCAGAGGAGCCAGCTCCGGAGGACTCACCTTCTTCAATGGCAAAGAAGTCTTGGTACAAGTCGTCCATGGAGCCAGAGGGAGCAAAACTATCAAGGACTCCCCGCTCTTGCAGCTCTTGCAAAACGTAATCCAATCGCTTTTGAACAGCGTCCATCGACTCGGGGCGGTCTTCTGGCTTTTTGCCCATCATCTCCTGGATGAGTTGTTCCAGCCAGGTGTCTTTGAGATCGGGCCTGAAAATGGAGACAACGGGGGCGTCCTGCATCATGTGCATGGCCATCAACTCCATCGGAGAGTTGGCTCGGAAAGGGGTGCGTCCGGTGATGATGTTATAGGCCAAGACGCCCAACGCATAGATGTCGGTTTGTGGGCTGATGGGAGCTGAGCCTGTGATCTGCTCGGGTGCCATGAACGCGGGTGTACCCATGATCTGGCCCTGAGAGGTTAACTCCCCGTCCTCTGTCGCCGTGAGCCGGGCGATTCCGAAGTCCAGGACTTTCACCTGCTCTTGGGTGCCTGAACCTTTCAGGATGATGATGTTCTCAGGTTTGAGGTCTCGGTGAATCACTCCCCCTTTGTGAGCGAGGGAGAACGCGCTGCAAAGCTGCTTAAGCATGAGGATAGAGCGCCACAGTGGCAGTCCATCGGTTTCTTCTTTGAGGATCTCCAGGAGCGTTTCTCCAGTGAGAAACTCCATCACCAGGTACAAGCCCACGTTGGGGTGTTTTCCAAAGTCCGTCACAAACACAATGTTGGGGTGACGCAACTGGCTGCACATCATCGCTTCACGGCGGAAGCGCTCAGCAACAACGTCATCCTTGGAGAATTCAGGGTGAAGAATCTTCACAGCGTAAGGGGTGTGAAGGTCTTTGTGCTCGGCCCGATATACCGTACCCATCGCTCCTCGGCCAAGCAACTCTGTCAGCTTGACGTTCCCCAGTTCCAGGCCGATTAAATCAGGATATGACATGAGTAGGATTGCCCCCGTTTTCCCATCGTAGTTGTTGTGGTCATGTTTGTTGTATCGCACATAGAACTTGTACCACAAGGTGAGAATGTTGCGTAGCGAAGATACGATCTACTTGGCGCATCGAAATCCTACAGAAGGAACACGCTGCCTTCCCCACGAATCTGAGCGGAACGTGGTGTGAATGCGGTCCGAAGACGACTTGTAAGAGCCTCCTCGGATGACATAGTAAAGACCGCCAGTTTGGAGGTTGACGGGGTTTTTGTTTTCGCCTTGTTGGTAGAAGTTTGCGGAGAACTTGTCGCGCACCCACTCCCAAACATTGCCTGACATATCGTAGAGACCGTAGGGGCTTTTTCCTCCAGAAAGGCTACCCACGGCATGGGTTCGCAGAGGGCGGCAACGGTTATAACGTGCTCGTTTGCACGAAGGCGACGAGTAACCCCAAGGGTAAGTCCGAGGCGAAGAGCCTCTCGCGGCTTTCTCCCATTCGGCTTCGGTGGGGAGGCGTTTCCCAGCCCAGCGGCAGTAGGTGTTCGCTTCAAACCAGTTGACGCAGTTGATGGGGTGCTTCTTGCGTGACGAGTACTTTACGTTGCAGCCACGCTTTCGACTCGCAGGGCGACAGACTCTTGCAGCCACACATCGTTGGTAGGCTTCGACCGTCACTTCGAACCGGTCGATGTAGTAGCCGCGAAGCTGCACTTTGCGCATCGGCTTCTCGCGGGCCAGACCCGTGTTGTTGCCCATCATAAACGAGCCCTTGGGTATCCAAACCATGCCACTTGGTCCAGAGCGCTTGAGCCGAACTTCCAGGGGCAGGCTTTGTCCTTTGGTCACTTGCAGCGTCCGAGTTACAGAGCCATAGCCAGGTTTGGTGAATTTAAGGGTGTTGGTGCCGGAAGGAACAGTGAGCGTGACTGGCGTGGTCTTTCCTGTCGGGCTTCCATTGAGAGTTACATTCACTCCGGCAGGGCGAGTCTTTACCTGGACTGTTCCAGTCGAAGCCTGCTTGGTGAGTTTGATTTGTAGGGTTTTGGGCGTCCGTCGTGTGACACGAATCTCTCGGATGTAGGTTTGGTACCCCTCTTTTTGGACCTGCAGTTGGTAGGTTCCTGGACGAAGTAACAGTCGGCTTGGGGTGGTGTTTTGTTGGACGTCACCATCCACAAAGAGTGTTGCTCCTGCAGGTTGTGTGATAAGGCGGATCCTTCTTCGGGGTACGCTTCGTTGGATTCTTCGTCGCCGTGGTTTGGCTACCTTCACGTTTTGGCTGGGGAGCTTGGTTAACGCAAACTCCGCTGCAAAGCGTTGGTTGCTCTGCAGACGAAGCTTCATCTCCAACGGTTTGTACCCTTCCATTCGGAGCGAGAGAACGTACTTTCCTTCGGGGCGTTGGACTGTGGCTGGGGTTTTCCAGCGTGTCTCCTCTCCGTTGATCCAAACCGACGCACCCGCTGGCGTGGAGCTGATCTGCATGGTCGCCGGCTGTGGTGCTTGGGCTTTGGGTCGGACCATGGCTTTCACCACGCGACGAGTCGTTTTCTTGGATACCTCTGCCGGTTTGCGGTGGAGGCGGAGCCACCCTGGCCAAACAAACCCAAAGAAGATGATGGCCAGGCTCACACCCACGCCCATCGCCATGAACTGTTTCAAAGAGGAGGAGGACGAGGGTGGAAGTGTCGGAGCGGAAGGTTCACGGATCTCTGCCCACAACTGTTTGAGGCGCTCTTGGTACTGAGACTCCTCAGGAAAGTTGCGAATCAACAGCATGTAGAGGTCGATGGCTTTGGAGAAGTCGCCTTGGTCAGCAGCGTGCTCTGCTTGGATGAGAGTATCGGTTGCGTCTTCGAGCTTCTCTTCTTCCTCCAAGGAGACATTCATGGCCTCCATCCACTCGCTGATGTTGTCTTGCTCCATGACCATCGTCTGTTTGACGTTGACGGATGCTGGAGCCTTTGGAGTGTACTCGTCCGGCGTGGTCAAGGGAGGCTTCCCCTTGACCGGGGGGAGGTCGTCCATTGTTGGGCTGGTGTCACGTGAACGGGGTGATTCTTCTTGGTACAGATAAGAGGCGATGTCGGAGGAGTATCCTTGGGTGGGCTTGTTGATGGGTGGGGCTTCCCAATCATCCGCTGAACCTGTGGGAAGCTGACGGCTCTTTTCGATGGTCGAACGAACCCGCTCCACGACCTCTGAACCCAGCATAGCTGTCTGTGAAGGGAGGGAGTCTACTGTGGGGTTGTTGTTTTCCTCGTCCTCTGCCATTTGGTTGAGGAGCTCTTTCTCTACTTGGTCAAACTCCTCAGAAGAGAACACCATGGTTTGCTTGATGGGTGAAGACGATGGCTCTTCCAGAGGTTGAGGAGTAGGCACATCACTGCTAGGGAGAGGGTTCTCCGTAACATCCGACAACGGAGCAAAGCCCGAGTCCGACGTCGAAAACGGCAAGCCTGCAGATTCTTGAGGTGTTGCTGCTCCTACATCGGGTTCTGGGGCAAACACTTTGGTCGGTTTGGAGGAGTGGTCTTCTGTCTTGGCAGGAGGCAGCTTCCAGAATGTTTCGTCCTTGGTCGATGACATCGGTGGCGTCGAGGGTGCTTCAAACGAACCCATTGCCATCGTACCTTGTGCAGGGGCTGATGGGTTGGTCGGGCCTTCTTGCTCTTCCGAATCTTGGATCTCTGTCACCATTTTTTTGAATGATTCTTCGGTAAGCACGGGCATTTGCATTGTGGAGTTTTGGGGCGCTACTTCGGGTACGGGGTCAAACAATTGTTTGGTGTCCAACGTATGGCCTACCGACAACGGCTGGACCGAAGGCGTAGCCGCCGTCGATTCACCACATTTGGGGCAAAACACTGCACCTTGGGGCAACGCGAACTGACAGGCTGGACACTGAAGTTTGTTCTCTGAAGACTGGGTCATGAAAGACTTCACCTATGCATTCGGCTGTCCTGCTAGAGACGGCTGCCGCATGTTGGGTCACATCCTGGCCGGTTGGGAGGAGGTCGTGCTGCTGTGTATTCGTGGGATGACGCTCCAAAGGTCCAGGATAAGAGGCCGTAAAATCTACCATAGCCCGCACCAAACAACAAGTAGAGCAAAGTGGAGGAGGCTGCCTAAAAGCAGGCGGTCTCCATGTTCAGACAAGTGTCATCAAGGCTTTCGAGCAGGTCCGCTTGGGGGTAGATCTGTGGGAGTTCCCATCGGTAGAAGTATTGGCAGGCTTGAAGCTTCCCTTGGTAGAAAGGTTTGTCGTGCTCGTTGGCTTGGGCAAGCTGTTGAATGGCTTGAAGTGCTTGCCACAACCAGGTCCAGGCCATCACAATGTGACCCATCATGTTCAAGTAAACGGTGGCGTTGGCGAGGAACAGAGAGATGTTTCCCTGCATCGCTGCTCCTGCCAACGTCATGGTCGTTTGACCCGCTCGTTCGCAGGCTTTGCCCAAAGCTTTGGCGAACTCGTTGAGTTCATCGTGGGCTGAGGCTTGGCCGATGGTCTCTTGCATCTTCTGGAGCAAGAGTTGGAGAGCTTCTCCCTGGTTTTGCATGGCTTTGCGTCCAAGCAAGTCCAGCCCTTGGATGCCGTTGGTGCCTTCATGAATTGGGTTGAGCCTGTTGTCGCGGTAGTACCGTTCCACCGGATAATCTCGGGTGTATCCAGCGCCACCCAACACCTGAATCGCGAGGTCATTGGCTTTCAAACAGTAGTCTGAGGGCCAGGCTTTGCAGATGGGGGTGAGGATATCGAGGAGAGTTCCAGCCTCTTTCCTCACGGACTCTTCCGGATGACTGTGTTGTTCATCCACCAGATGTGCAGCGTACAGGCACAGCGCCAGCCCACCTTCTACGTACGACTTCTGAGCGAGCAGCATACGTTTGACGTCTGCGTGTTCAATCAGTTTGACCTGGGGTTGGGTTGGGTCTTTTTGTCCAGGGAGGCGTCCTTGTGGTCGCTCTTTGGCGTATTCAAGGGAGTGGAGGTAGCCGGCGTAGCCCATCATCACAGCGCCGTAGCCCACGCCAATCCGGGCTTCGTTCATCATGTGGAACATCGCCCGCAAGCCTTTGTTGGGTTCACCGACCATTGTTCCCAGGCAGTCGCCGTGCTCTCCAAAGTGAAGCAAGGTGTTAATGGTTCCTCGGTAGCCCATCTTATGATTCAACCCAGCCAACGTGACGTTGTTGAGGTCACCAAGAGAGCCATCCGAGTTTACGCGACGTTTGGGCACCACAAAGAGGGAGATTCCTTTGGTTCCCGGAGGTGCGTCGGGCAGGCGTGCCAGAACCATGTGAATGATGTTGTCGCTGAGGTTGTGCTCTCCACCAGAGATCCACATCTTTTGCCCGGTGATTCTATAGGTTCCATCGCCCACAGGTTCGGCGCGTGTGGTTAGATCTCCGAGGGAGGAGCCGACGTCAGGCTCGGAGAGGCACATTGTCCCGAAGAATCGTCCATCCAACATGGGTGGAAGGTAGGTTTGCTTTTGTTCCTCGGAGCCGAACGCCCCCAAGAGGTTGGCAGCGGCTGTGGTCAAAAAGGGGTAGGCCGCGGTGGGTGCGTTGGCTGCCATAAACATGCCCGTGCAAGCCTGCACAATTACCCAGGGAAGCTGCATTCCTCCGTGAGATTCGTCCCAATGGGCCAACGACAATCCCGCTTCGTGGTAGGCGTTGAGGGCTTCCTTGATCTCTGGAATGATTGTGACCGTCGTTCCATCAAAGTGGGGTTCGTTGTGGTCCGACTTCTCCGCGTGAGGAGCAAACACATCTTTGGCCAAACGATAGGCTGTGTCGAGAATGGCTTCAAAGGTGTCTTTGTCGTGGGATTCGTATCGTTCCCTCTCGCAAAGCTGCTCCGCATGGAGGCATTCGTACAGCAAGAAGTCGAGGTCTCGTCGGTTCACAAGGTGGTGCATAAGCGGCCCTTTCCGTGAGTGGCTTGGTCTTTTCTTGGGGTTCGTATGCTACACAAGGGAGGATAAGAAGCAAGGTGGGGCAGAGAAGAAGGAGGCTGACTTATTGGAGGGGGTATTGGGTTTTGAAGTAGTCTTTGCCTGAGGAGTGACAGCCGGTGCAGGTTCCTACACCGGTTCCGTTGGCGACAACATTGGAGCCAATGATCTCGTACCAGTACCAGGTACTTCCACCAGAGCCGCTGCTGACCTTCACCATGACAGCATAGCCGTTAATGCTACCGCCAGAGTACAGCTCTTTGACAGTCGCAGAACCTACAGTGTGCGTGCTGTTTCCATTCTTCAGCGACGAATCCAGAACGTTGTTGATGAACACAAGAACGGAGCCATGAATACCACCACCATGAACCTTGGACTCTTTGGGCCAGCTCTTGTAGTTGCCTGCTTGGAGCCACTTCAAAAGGTCCGTTCCGTTGGTGGGGATGGTTCCGCTGGAGCCTTCGGGCATCGCTTCGGGACCGGGTTCGGGAGTGGGCTCGGGGCCAGCTTCAGGACCTGTGGGCTCTGGACCAGGCTCGGGACCTACTTCTGGGCCAGTGGGTTCGGGGCCAGCTTCGGGGGTTTGCTCGGGTCCAGGTGCTTCGGGTCCCGCCTCAGGTGTTTGTTCCGGGCCAGGTGCTTCGGGGCCAGGCGCTTCCGGTCCAGGCGCTTCCGGTCCAGGCGCTTCCGGTCCAGGCGCTTCCGGTCCAGGTGCTTCCGGTCCATTGGGCTCAGGGCCTGTCGTTGCCTCGGCTCCAGGTTCTGTTCCCGTTGTCGTTTCGGTTGCTGCTTCGCCCGTGGTCGCTTCGGCTCCGGGTTCGGTCGCGGCCGTCTCTGCTGCGTTTTCCGTGGTGGCTTCGTCGATGGGGGCAGGGGAACAACCCTGCGATAACCCAAAAAGACTGAGAGCCAATACACTTACCCATACAAAATGCTTCATACTGCAATCCTCCCTATTAAAAGATATACCTGTACAACGATGCTTGTGTTTCATCTCTTCCCAACACATACGGTGAAGAAGGGAGAAGGGTTACACGATTTTTTGTTGTACTTGTCAAGGGGTTAGATACAGGAAGGGAGAGGAGAGGTTCTTATTTGGCCGGTTTGTGCGATTGAAGCTGGATCTCGAAGGACCCAAAAATGGAAACACGGACAGCCATGTTCATCATCCAACCTTGGGGAACAAAGTACATGGTTGCGCTTCCTTTTGGCCCCTTTGCACGGACTTCGGTCAGCTTGATGGTCTTGGTTCCCACCTTTTTCTTGGTGTAGCGACGAAAGTGTAGCTTTTGTTTCACGACCTTGAGCTTGTCCAGTTGAAGAAGGCGTCGCGTGACTCGCTTGCCCTTGGGCTTCATGGGGAGCCTTGGGTCAGCGGTCGTTGCATCGTAGTCGCTGTCGGCAAACACTTTGGTCTTGGTTTTCTTGCCACGTGTCACCGAGACTTTGAGGCCTTTGGCTGTGCGGGCAACCTTGACGCTGTAAGGTTTGTTTTGCTGAACGCCTGAAATATCGGCAGAGATCAGCTTGCCCTTCTTGTGGACGGTTGTGGAGTCCAAGGAACCCTTCACTGTTCGGAAGAATACGCGGATCTTGGACTTGCTTTTGGAGCGAACAACCAAGGTTCCATCTGGCGACGTCGTCTCCTTGCGAGTCATCTGACCGACCTTGCTTCCACGAAACAACATGTTGTAGGTCCAGCGCTCGACTTTGGGCTTGGCGGCCTTCTCTCGTTTGGCTGGAGCGGTTGTCTTGGGGGCGCGGGGTTTGGGTGCTTCTGCAAAACTACCAGTTGTCCACACAGCAACGCATAACAAAGAACCAAGTACGGTCAGGTGTTTCATCTCTCTTCTCCACGATGAGGCCAAGTGCATACGACTCAACCAAAAAAGTACGGGCTGCTACACAGGGAAAGCGTTCTAAGGGTCAAGATAGTAACAAACTGTTGCAAAATTGTAGAAGAGGTTGTGAAAAGAAAAGCTTCGATGATTTAGGGAAGCTTGTAATGGAAGACCTCTTCGTTGGTGAATCGTTCAATTCTTTCATTGTGATGGAGCCATTCCAACAGCGCGATGGTGTCACTCATGACAAGCAACAAAGCGTCTTCTGTGATGCTTTTGTTGTACATGTGGATGGCCATCTCATACGCGCTCATGGGTCCGCTGTCTTCGAGAGTATTCTCCATCAAGTCGCAGCGCTTGGACTGTCGCTTTAAAGCATGACGAATGGTCTTCTGGTGATTGGAGAACGAGACGCCGTGACCTGGAATGACCCACTCCGCAGGGGTTTCTTCGAGGAGCCTAAGAGAGTCTTGGAAGCAGGCCAACCCCTGGTGCTCTTGCGAGACATCCTCTGCGGTGTAGAGAATCATGTTGAAGCGCATCTTTTGCCGGAGGGCATCTCCAGCAACCAGCATCTTGGTTTCAGGAAACCAGAACGAGGTACACCACGGAGTATGTCCCGGTGTGTGGAGCGGTATCACTTCGTAGCGACCGGCAATCTGGACCGGTTGGTTGGGCTCCAGCTTGTGGTCGATGGTAAAGGGTGACGACACCTTGTGATAGGTGCTTGCTGCGCTAAGGATGCCTCCCAAAATGTCGGGTGGTCCGCCGTGTTGCTGAACATGGTCGTGGAAGGCTTGGCGATCGGTGTGCCAGAACGAAAGGTAGTCATCAAACCGGTAGGCACCCAGCGCCAAGGAATAGGTTTGAGCGCCTGAACGCTCGATGATTGCGCCCGTGAGACCGAAGTGATCAATGTGAGGGTGGGTCAGCCAAATCTCTTCGATGGATTCCAACGAGAGGTTGTAGGGCTTAAGCGCCTCTTCCAATTGTTCCAGGTTGTTGCTGCAGTGAAGCGCGGTGTCGATCAAGGCTGGCTTGGGACCCAAGACAAGGGTGATGTTTACGGGACCCACGTTAAGTCCGGTCTCCATCGGGATGCGGACAAGTCCACCTTGGGCAAGTCTTTCTTGTTCCTCTGGGGAAGGTTGCAAGTCTTGCGCTGTCACTGTGGGGCGAAACATTTGTGGGGGATCTCCTTGAGGAGAAAAGGAAGAGAAAGGGAAGAGGAAGGAAGGATTACTCTACACCGTATTCTTCGCGGTGTTCGAAGAATCGCATGGTGTTGTCTTGGAACGCAACGCCTCGGTCAAGGAGGATAACCTGTCCGGTCATCGCATCCATCAAGCCGCTGCAGAGTGCCAGCGCGGTGTTGCCCACTTCTTCGAGCGTAATCATATACTCATCGCCGTACCACTTGCGTAGGAACGGTTCAAAGTCTTCGCCGAAGGTGGCGCGCAGAGAGTCCGTAGAAATCGGGCGGGAGCGCAGGATATTAATCCGGCTGTTTTCTACAAACAGGTGCTTGGCCATGTATTTGCAGAAGGTCTCCATCACCGCTTTGGACGCTGCGACGAAGTCATAACCGGGATAGTAACGCTCGGGTCCATCGCAAGATGTGCCGAGGATATAGCGCGGATAACTCCCAAAGACATCGTGTATCTGTTGGGTGTAGCCAATCATCGGCCACGCGCTGTACTCAAGGCTCTTGAGAAAGGAGCGTTTTTTGTAGGTTTCAAATCCACCGCCCACCATAGCGAAGGAGACATTGCTAACAAACACCTCGATGTGATCGTGGTTTTGTTTGATGGTCTCCAACAAAGCTACAGTGTCTTCTTTGTAGCTGGCATCGGCCTCAATGATTTGAGGTTCAGGTGCACCTGCGTCCGTGAACGTCTTGCGAACAGCGTCCATGTCGGCAGAACCCCACTTGTAGGTGAGGTAGGTTTGTGCGCCTTGCTTTCCGAAGGCCAGGGCGATGGCAAGGCCGAGGCCTTTGGTGCCACCGGTTACCAGTACGGCTTTGTTGCGAAAGTCGTTGCGAATCATAATTACGCTTCAGCTTCCTTCTTGGTCATCACGTCGTGAAGCATGTCGACCAGCTCATCGATGTTTTGAAGCTTGGCAAGCTCGGAGCGGGGTACCTTGACCTTCAGCTCACGCATGCTGCAGGAGACCACTTCGACGATGTCAAGGCTGTTCGCGCCCATGTCTTTCATCGACTTCGCAGGGTCAATCTCTTCTTCTTCGATGTCCTCCAGGATATCGATGAGGTGTTTCTTTACAACGGACAAGATGTGTTCTTTCGAAGCCATCGTTTCAGTCTCCTAGTTGGTTGTGCTTGTAGGTACGCGTTCCTCAATGGACGCTAAAGGTTACAGTCCGAGATTTTCTCGATTTTCCAGCAAACGCATCAGGGTGTCGGCGAATGCAATGCCTTTGTCGACCATAATGACTTGGCCGGACATTGCATCCATCAAACCGCTGCACATTGCGAGCACAGCGTCACCGATTTCTTCTGCGTGCATAAAGTACTCTTCGCCCGCATACTTTCCGACAAAGTCGGTGTAGGCGTCGCCAAAGATTTCATAGACCGCGTCGGTCAAGACGTTGCGGGTGCGAATCACATTGACGTTCACACCTTCGGGGCCAAGATGTTTGGCCATGTACCGGCAGAACGTCTCCATCACTGCTTTGGAAGCCGCAACAAACTCGTAGTTCACGAAGTAGTTGTCGGGGCCATCGCTCGATACGCCGATGACGTAGCGGGGATACTTGCCGAACTTCTTCTTGATCTCTTGGGTGTAAGCGACCATGGGCCAGGAGCTATACTCCAGGCTCTTGAGCAGGGAGCGTTTGCGGTAGCTCTCGACACCACGGGCGGGTTGAACGATACAGACGTTGCTGACGAACACTTCCACGCTGTCGTGGTCTTGGGCCACGATCTCAAGGAGGGCTCGGGTCTCTTCGTCTTCTTTGACGTCCGCTTCCACGATGGTTGGGGTGGTCGCGCCCATCTCTTCAAAGGACTTCAGAATATCGGACTCCAGGGCCGAGCCCCATTTGTGAGTCAGATAGACATGAGCGCCTTCTTTCGCAAAGGATTGTCCGATGGCCAGACCAATGCCCTTGGTCCCGCCCGTAATGATAACCGCTTTGCCTTTATAATCGTTCAGCATTCTAGCTTTCCCTCGACTGCGATGGAGCGTAGTTCTCGCGAATCAGCGAGAGCGTCTCTTCGCGCGTAAAACAGATTTGGTGCATGGCTGCTTCGTTGGTCCTTGCGTCTTCAAACGCCATCCGCTTTTTCATGGATAGGTGTTGTTTGAGCAGGTGGAGAGCAAACCGAGGTTTCTCCGCGATACGTCCAGCCACTTGGGTGGCCTTGCGCCAGACCTTCTCGCGAGGCAGGACATAGTTGATCTTGGAGCGGTTTTCGAAGTGGGAGCCTCGGAAGAATTGACCTCCGTACATCATCTCTGCAGCGATGAATTCTCCTACCGCTTCTTGCAGCAAACGAGTGGTGCCCATTCCTGGGGTAAAGCCCATGTTCATGAAGCTACAGCCATAACGGCTCTCGCGAGCGCACAGGACAATATCACAGCACAATGCCAGGGTCAAACCTCCCCCTACGGCGTGTCCTTCCATCGCTGCGATCGTGGGAATCGGTAGATCCAACACCGCCCGAGATAGCATGATATCGGTGGGCAACACCCGACCTTCAGCCAGCTCGATCAACATCTCTTGATCACCGCCAGCGCAGAACACTTCCGGCAATCCGCGAAGTACACAGACCTTGGCTTTTTCGTCTTCGCTCAGTTCGTGCAAGACTTCGTACAAGCGCTCAATGAACTTGTAGCCCAAAGCGTTGTTGCCTTGGGTGTCTTTCATGTGGAGAGTGACGACACCTTCTTCGTCGCGCTCCAGGGAAATCAGATCTTGGGAAGATGTCATGTTGTCGGTCCTTTGGGCCGGAATCGTGCAAACCAGGGGAGCGGCTCACCGGCGAGAAAGAGCTGCAATCCTTCGATGGTCTCTGGTTGTGTCATGCAAGTGGCGGTGTATTCC
Source organism: Deltaproteobacteria bacterium (assembly GCA_006226375.1). Classification (GTDB taxonomy): domain Bacteria; phylum Myxococcota_C; class UBA6777; order UBA6777; family UBA6777; genus M3003. The sequence goes on from SBHC01000042.1 coordinate 104,768, forward strand.
GCACCTTTTGACAAGCCCGTTTCGAGGGTATTTGCAGCCGTCTCCAGGGTTAACTGTTTGAGGTCTGCAGCGGCGCGAGGGTGCGCGCGAAGAAGCTGTCGAAGCTCACGCCGCAACATCTTGTACAAAGCATCGGTGTCTTCGGCAAGCTCGTCGACCAGTCCGATGGCTTGGGCTTGTGCGGCTGGAAGGCTTAGGCCACCAAGTATCCATCGTTTGGCTTTCTGTACTGGCATCCTCTCAGCGAGAAAGGGGAGCACCATGGCAGGAAGCAAACCCAGGTTGATCTCAGGGAGACCAAACGCTGAACGTTCGGAGGCCAGGACGATATCGCAAGCGGCTACGATGCCAATGCCGCCGGCTCGAACGACGCCGTCTACACAGGCTACGACAACCTGCTTGGACTTACGAAGAGCGAGCAAGAACTCTGCAAAGTTGTATACGCCTGCTTGCATGGTCTCTGGAGATGTGGAGGCGAGGTCGAGATCCATGCCTTCACAAAAGACACCGTCTGTCCCTTCAAGAACAAGCACGCGGCAAGTGGGTGTACGTTGGGCTTCTTCTACAATCTCTGTCAGAGCTTGCAGGCCGCTCGCACTTACCACTGTGCGCCCTTGCTCGTTGGGTCCCAACTGGATCTGCCAGACGGGAGCCTCTCCTTTTTCGCAGCGTACGTCCATTCCGGTGCTCTAGTGTCCTAACTGCCAAACCAATCTAAGGAACGATAGCTTCTTTGAGTAGCTATCTTAGCTCCAGTCGTAGTTACGGAAGAAGCCATCCAGGTTCTTGAGGACCAAGAGGTTCTTGCCTTCGTACTGGTTCTTGTAGAGGTTGTTGATACCATCGGTGGGTGGAACGTAGGTTCCGACGTCAATGTAGCCCGTTCGCTCGTTCTCGATGGCTTCGTATTCTGCCACAGAGATCTTTTGACGGTTGTCCAGGAGTCCTCCGAGGTTGGCTTGTGCGACAACGTCCTTGGCTTCGGGACAGAGATGAACCCGGTAGAACTCGGAGCACGAGCCCGAACCGTAGGAGAAGATGCTGAGGTGGTCGCCTGCTTCCAAGTCCGGATTGTTGTCAACCATACCCATCAACGCGAGGAAGGTTGAAGCTGAATAGGTGCCACCAAACCGGGAGTTGTGAGACAACCCTGGCAACACTTTCGCGTCAAAGTTGGCTTGCGCTTCTTTCTTTTTTACGGGGCGAGTGCGGCGAAGAAGGGTGCGGTGAGCCCGGAACACCATGCCTCCAAAAGGCACGTGGTACAGGTGCGCTTTGAAGTCGGTGTTCATGTCGGTGTCACCGGCTTTCGCGAGAAAGTGGTCGTAGGCGCCTTCGAGCGCTTCCAAGTAGCAGTACACGCTGTTTTCGGTGTTGCCTGCTTCGATCTTGGAGGTGGGGCGGAAGGTATCGCCGACTTCTTTGGTCCAGTAGCCGTTGGTTTCGAGCTCAAACTCAATGACCTTGGGCTTGTTGCTGATCAACAACGCGACAGCGCCGGTCCCCATCACGAATTCCCAGGGACTGCCGAGGTGCATACGAGATTGGTCGGTTGCGATGACCAGAGCTTTGGCGTCTCCCGCGACTCCAGAAGCCACCCAGTGGACAGCGGTCATCAACGCGCTGGTTCCGCTGTAACAGGCATGCTTCGTCTCAAAGTTACGGCACGTCGGGGGAAGGTCGAGGAACCTGTGCACGAAGGTGCTGATGGGTTTTCCTTGGTCCGGAGAAGATTCCGTGCCCACCAAGAGAAACTCGATGGACTGGCGGTCTTCTTCGCTCAGCATCGGCTTGGCTGCGTTTACTGCGATGGTTACGGGGTCTTCCCAGCATGGGTTCACGCTTCGCTCTTTGACCAACAGGGTCTCCAACACATAGGAGTGCTCACGGTCACGAGCATCCGCCAGTTCGGTCATGTCGAGCGCGGTTTGACCCGGATACGCCCAAATCTTTTCAATGCCTACACGTTGTCTTGTTGCGAGCGTTACACTCATTGGAAATTCCCCTCATCGCTTTGGCGACGTTGCAGGATAGAATCAGTCGTGGAGTCGGAGCCCACAAGGTTTCAGCAGCCAAGCATATCCAGGCTTGGCGCAGTGAAACCCAAGGGCTTTGTCCGCTCCAGGTAGAGAAAATAGGGTTGGGAGAGCCGAAGCTCCCGTTTGTTTTGGATCAGGGACCCCAGTCAAGGCCACCGTTGATGTTGATGATCTGGCCGTTGATGAATCCACCGGCTGGAGATGCCAGGAAGCTGACTGCGCCAGCAATCTCAATCATCTCACCTGTGCGACCCTTGGGCATGGGGCAGTAAGAACGCCAGAAGTTTTGCAGATCTTCGGGCAGGTCCTTGGTCATCTCGGTTGCAAAGTAGCCAGGAGCGAGCACGTTGGCGTTGATGCCTTTGCGTCCATACTCTTTGGCGATGCTTTGGGTGAATCCGTGAAGTCCCGCTTTGGCAGCGGAGTAGTTGCACTGACCGGAACTTCCCACGGCGGAGATCGACGAGATGTTGATGATTCGGCCAAAGCGCTGGGCAAGCAGCGTGGTCAAGAAGTGACGACAAACGTAGAACGGACCGGTCAGGTTGGTCGCGATTACGTCGTCCCACTCTTCGTTCGACATCGACACCAGGAGGTTGTCCCGGTTGGCGCCTGCGTTGTTGACGATAACGTCGACGCTGTCGAAGTCCATCAACATATCATCGCAGGCACTCTCGACGGAGTCGGCGCTGCGAACGTCCATGCGGTAGGCTTTGCACTTCACATCAGGGTTGATGTCTTTGGCTTGCTCTACAATTTTTTGGGCGCGTTCTTCACTGTTCACGTAGGTGAACGCAACATCGTTGCCTTCCTTGACTGCGTGAAGCACGATGCCTGCGCCAATTCCGCGCGAACCACCGGTAACAAAATAGATCATGGATTGTGTATCCTTGTTTGTACTGAGGGGAGGTCGCTGTTGTTGAAGCTACGCTCCCCTGCAGTCAACGTTAGTCTTCGTATTTTCGGATGATGCTACAGCAGTTGATGCCGCCAAAGCCGAAGGAGTTCTTCAGCATGGTGCGGACTTCGTACTGAACAGGCTCGTTGGCGCAAACGTCGACGTCCACTTCGGGATCCAGGTTGTCGATGTTGATGGAGGGGTGAAGCCAACCGTTGTTCATTTGCATCACCGCTGCGATGGTTTCGACCGCAGGAGCAGACCAACAGGTGTGTCCCAGCATTGACTTGGGAGCGTTAATCTTCAAGTCGTACACATGCTTTCCAAAGGCTTCCTTGATGGAGCGCAGCTCGGTCAAGTCACCCAGCGGTGTGGAGGTAGCGTGGGCGCTGATGTAGTCGATCTCTTCGGGAGCGATGCCGGTCCTTTCCATCAATCGCACCATCGTGCGGGACTGACCTTCCACGGAAGGAGAGGGCAGGTGGCAAGCGTCGGACATCGCCTGAACGCCCATGATCTCAGCGTAGATGGTTGCGCCGCGGGCCTTGGCGTGCTCCAAGGTCTCCAGGACCAACACTCCAGCGCCGTGGGAAGGAATGAAGCCTTCACGGTCCATGTCGTAGGGGCGGCTCGCCAAGTGTGGGGTGTCGTGGAAGTTTTGGAAGCTGATTGCGCCCATCAACGCCATTGCGTGAAGATCCATGGGAGCAAATTCGAGGGGAGCACCCACGACCATCGCGACATCGTTGCCGTGGTAAAGCAACTCGTCCACGGCGTTTCGCATGGCGATGTTGGCGCTAGCGCAAGCTCCACCCATGGTGTAGATGGGGCCTTTGGCTTCCAGGACTTCGGCAACGGAGCCAGCGTGGTCTGTATCAAGGGACAAGAACGCTGCCATCGAGTCGACGTAGTCGGGCTCTTCCTGAAACTGCATGAAGTTGTTGTGTTGGTACAACTTGTTCAGGTTGTGACCGCTGACAATCACAGCGAAGCGTGTGTGGTCAAAGTCTGTGTTGACCAAGCCCGAGCTGACGTAAGCGTCCACAGCACAAAGGACCGAAAGAGCTGTCGCAAAGGGAGCTTTGCGGATGATCTTGCGAAGTCGCTTGCCCCATTCTTCGGGAAGCTTCTTGCTCAGTTCTTTGGCTTTGCCTCTGATGTCGTAATCGCTGAGGTCGCCACCGACTTTGGAGTAGATGCCACTGGTGTCGATGCACGTCCAGTTGGTTACACCGGATTTTCCGGCCATCAAGTTGTCATAGAAGGTGTTGACATCGTCACCCAGCTTGGTGTTGATCGCCATTCCCGAGATTACGATTCGCCTTTTCTCGCTCAAGGTTCCTTCTCCCTTATGGATGATTCCCACGGTGGTTGGTTTCTTCGTTGCGGACACCCTCTACCATAGGTTGTGCACCAAAGCAAAGGGTGGATTCCAAAAAGTGCGGTCTACTCTTCTTCGTCTTCCATCATGAAGACTTCCATGACGCCCATGGAGCAGACGCTGTCGCCCTTCATCACCTGCCCTGCGCAGATCACGCAGTAGCTATCTTGTTCCAACAATTGGCTCGTAATGGTGACGCGATCGCCCGGTCGAACTTCCGAGACAAACAGCGCATGGTGGAGCTTCAACAGGCGGAGGTTGCGGGGCTTGTCGTCGGGTTTGACTTCAGCACGCCCTGCGGAGATTAGGAAGTCGAGGCAGAGGCTCAGCTGTCCAATCATCTCCATCTGTAGGGTTCCTGGATACACAGGGTAATCCGGAAAGTGACCGGCAAACACAGGGTCATTGGGGTCGATGTTGCGGAAGCCCCGCATGGTGCCGGCTTCCAGGTCGACTCGCTCAATTCCATCCACCAGAAGGAAGGGATCACGGTGAGGAATGATCTGCTTGATCTGTTCCTGGTCAATGCTAACTTCCAGAGTGGTCTCGGTCGGTGTGAAGAGAGACCGACGTCGGCCTCGTCGAATGATCTTATCGTAAGACATGGAGGTCTTCTTTCCTTTTCCTTCTGTAGAAAGGCGACACAATTGTGATTGATTGTCGGTAGTGGTGGTTGGGTCCTTCTCGAAGAGCCAGTGAACCCAAACGCTCACCCACCCATGAGGAGTAGAGGAGGCTGCTCTTCAACAACTCCCTATGCTTGGAGGGCAGGTTGTTCTTCTGGGCTTGCCACGGAGGGAAGTTGCAACGCTCGCAGTGAAGTGACGACGTCTTGGATGTGCTCCAGCGTGTTCTCGCGGCTGTCGGTCTTGAACTTCTGTACGCCCTTGTGCCATTTGCGATCCAGGAGGTTGTGAAGCACTGCTTTGGCTCCCACTTCAACCAGGACTGCGTCGGGGTGGCGTGCCATCAAAAAGTCGATGGAGTGACGCCACAACACGGGCTGGTGAACGTGCGTGGATAGCAAGTCCACAAACAGTTCTTGGCTGGGCTCTTCGACGATGTGGCCCAGTCGATTCGGCAAATAGGGAAGCTTGGGCTGACGGAAATCAACCGTCTGAAGATATTGGCGGAACTCTTGTCCCACAGGCGCGAACACCGAAGCGTGCATGGGCACTTGCTTCTCAATGATGACACCTTCGATGTAAAGCTCGTCATCGGCGAGGCGAATGGCTTCGTCAAGTGCTTTGGGGTCGCCCGCTACAACGTGCTGGCGGGGTGAGTTGAGGTTCACCACTTCCAGATTGCCCAGCTCCCGAGCTTTCTCAAGGACAGGCTCCAGCTCTTCCAAAGCAACGGGGAAGAACGACGCCATCGCGCCGCGCGGGCCACGATCGTACGCTAGACCACGTTGCTCCACGGCCAGGAGAGCTTGCTCAAAGGGAAGGGCTCCAATGTGAACCAGATGGTTCCATTCTCCCAGGCTAAGTCCCAGGGAATAGTCTGCCTTTATGCCCTGTTCTTCCAGAAGGTTGAGGAACAGATAGTTGGCCAAAAACACTCCAAGTTGAACATCTTGGTTGGTCGCAAACTGGCCTTCGTTGGTCGGCTGGTAATGGTCCATCAGGTCGCGATTCAGCAAGTCAGAAGCTTGTTGCATCAGGACTTTGTTACCTTCGGACAGTTCTACGAGCTTGCTCAACATTCCAGGGTAGCGGGAGCTTTGACCGGGGAACATAAAAACGATGGGCATCGGAGTCACCTCACTTCAGATGCTGTGGCGTCGGTCTTGGGCTGTTTCAAAGTGACAACACACGTGAAAAGAAACCACACTGTCGCCAGCGTGGCCTGCCATGCAAAATCGCCTTGCATGTTCTTGGGTTCCTTGAGGGAATTGTCTTCCGAAACCTTTCGGACACACTTCCAAACTACCAACTAAGAGCAAGTTGTGTACCAGGATAGTGGTACACGAAATGGGAAAGGAACCCGAGATGGGAGAGGACTCCTGGACCAACTCCATTGGTATGGGGCTGGAATCCAACCGGTTCTCTATGCTTGGGCGAAGCGTTGGCGTTTTAACAAGTTTGCAAACCCCTGTCAAGATTGTTCATTCTTACCTTTTGCAGGAGTGAGCAAGTGTACAGTTGTGTGATGGAAGCTTGCTTTATCGTTTCGTGGGTCGTCGAGGGCGAGTTCGGGGTCGCGGAACTTTCCTGAAGTTGCGCTTGAGATCAAACCGAATGATTCGGTCTCCTTCTTCGATTTTGTCCATGACTTCCAACCCGTTGATGATCTGGCCAAAGACCGTATAGCGGCCGTCCAAGTGAGGTGTTGGCGTGTGAGTGAAGAACAACTGTACGCTGCCTGTGTTCCAGCCTTGCGCCCTTGGCATCCCAAGTGTCCCTCGTTGGTAACGTTTGCGGTTGATCTCGGCTCTCAGTTGAAATCCGCCGTCGCCCCAGCCACTTCCGTCAGGGTCTCCACCTTGGATCACAAAGTTACTGATGACCCTGTGCCAGGTAAGTTTGTTGTAAAACCCCTTCATCGCTAGACCCACAAGGTTGGCGCAATGGATGGGTGCTGCTTTGGCATAGCACTCAATCTCCATGGTCCCTTTGTTAGTGACCAGAAGAAGCCTGGGGTTCGACTCAAACCGGATGTGCTTGTACGGTGTTTGTGAATACTTGGTCTTCGGAAGCTTTTGTTGGGTTCGGATGCCTCGTTGTTGGAGGGCGTCTTTGGCTTTTCTGGAGACGGATGGAGCCGGATCCTTCAATGCCTTTCGCAGGTAACTCGTTGCCTGCTTGGACTTGTCCTTGGTTAGCAAGCCAACAAGCTCCTCTCGAAGCTCGATCCATCGGCTATGCTGGCTGTTTTGGTACGTTGACCAAATCTGAGCGAGGACATCCGACTCTTTGCGTTTTGCCAGAGCGTACACGGCGTATCCCCGCTCTGTTAATTCCTTGGATTGCAGCCCTTGGGTGATGGCTTCCCAGGCCCTAGGGTCCTTTTTGTCGGCCAACATTCGGAGGGCTGTGGAGCGCACCCTTGGGTCTTTGTCTTTGGTCGCCAACAACAACAAATCCATCTGTTTCCAGCCGATGTTTCGACTGGCTTGTACAGCAGCCACTCGGATCAAAGCCAACGGATGCTTCTTCAAGATCGTTTGTAGGAGTGGACGGGATTCATCCTTTTTCAGCTTGGTGTAGGATTGCAGCGCCACTCGTTGGACTGTGACCGAGGGGTCTCCGCTCACATACACCCCAATGATATTGGGATCCAATCCCTTGATATTCCCCAAAGCACGTAGTACAGCGGCCCGGACATGAAAGGACTTGTCCTTCAAAAGAGAGAGGGGAATCAGCTTTTCTTGTTTCATGCTTTGCAGCAGCTGCACGCCTGCAATCCGTAGGATGTAGTTCTTGTCGCGCGTCGCTTTCAGTGCCTCGTCTTTGGCTTGTTTGGAACCCACCCGACGCAAACCAAACAGCGCGAAGTACCGGACCCAAGGGTTGGAGTCGGTTGCAAGTTTTCGCAGCAACGGCTCGCCCGATTTGTCTTTGGAGCGGGCGAAGTAGTATGCGAGGTTACGACGGACCAGCGTATCCTTACTGGCTGCCAGTTTTGCAAAGAGAGGACGTAACGTAGACCATTCTTGCGAGGAGGCCTTGGGTTGCTTTTGGGTGGTTTTGCGCGATGTCGGCTTGGACGTCGGTTTACTTGCCGCAGAGCTTGTGGATTTTGCCCTTGCCTTTGCTTTTGTGTGCATCTGACGCACACGAAATCGATACAACGCAAGAAGAGCTTCACTCTGTAGGGCTGGAAAGTTTCCCAGTAGGGAGGGGCGAAGCCAGGCTATCAATCGCGGAGGCCCAAACTTTCCTAAGGCTTCAATGGCGGCTTTGCGGACAAGCAACGTTGGGTCGTTAAGCATCCCCTTGAGGCGGTCCAGGACTTTCTTGTGGAAGCCTTGTGTCCATTCTGGATCGTAGGACAGTTGGCCCAGCGCAAAGGCAGCGTTGGATCTCACCTTAAGAGACCGGTCCATTGTAAGTTTGAGCAGGTCTGGAATCACTTTGCGGGTCTGCATTCTTCCCAAGGCAATGGCCGCTCTCGCACGACGGGAAGAGTCTTTGGAGCGGACAGCTTTTCTTAAGCTGGTATGGTCCCATTGACTTGCGTTTTCGGCGTCGATGATAGCGTTGAAGTCGCCATAGCTATAGCTAGGAAAAAGGAAGAGGAAGCTAAGATAGAGCCATCTGACTTGTTGAGAGGTCATGGGTCTTCTTTCTCCTGGGCTTGAGACATCAAAGGAGGTTTTTCTCCAGTGAATAGGTAGGGTTTGGAATAGCTTCTTGGGTGGTGGCGTTTTGAGGTGACTATGGCCACACCCAAAGACATGTCATGGCTGTCAATGCCATGTGATGAGGGTGTACCTTCCGCTTGATGGAGTACCACATGCTGCGATTGATTTCCATCCCGTTCTCTCACTACAACGAGAGGGCACGGTGGGCCTTGGACCGGTTCGAGGTGCCTTACGAGGAGAGTCCTTTTCTTCCGGGTCTTCATTACGTCGGGGTTTGGTGGCACACCTTGTTTCGGACCAAGCTGGGCAAGTCAGCGGATCGCGCTTCTTCCTCCTATTCTACCCCGGTGTTGCTCTTGGAAGCGCGCAAGTGCCTTTGTGATTCGGGACGCATTGTTCGGTATGTTTCCGATACCTATGGGGATGACAACTCCACTCTCTATCCTGTAGGTGTTGGTGTGGAGGACTGGGAGCAGCTGTTCCATGACAAGCTGGGTCCCGACTCTCGTCGTTTGGCCTACTTTCATGTGATGCAGAACCAGGAGGTGATGTTTCATGTGGCGGAGCAAAACGTAAGCCCTCGGCAAGCTCGCATCTTTCGCAAAGCCTTCGACCGAATACGCCCCAAAATGTTTGCCGCGTTGAAGATTAATGCGGAGGCTTGTGCCCGTTCCATGGACACCATCCGCAAGACTCTCGCTGCAGTGGACGAGGTTTTGTCTGACGGGCGACGTTTCCTCGCTGGGGAGCGCTTTTCTGCCGCTGACCTCGCCCTGGCCAGCCTTGCTTCTCCTGTGATGGGAGTGGGGCGAAAGGATGGCTTCTCGGCTGTCCTTCCCGATGCTTCCGCGTTTTCTCCGGAGTTCGCCTCGTTTGTCGAAGAATGCCGGGAGACTCGTGCAGGCCAACATATCTTGAGAATGTACAGAGAAGAACGAGGGACACGTCAGATCCCCTATCGCTATTTTTCATCCCCTCTTGAAGCTACTGCCTCCTCGACTTGAGTGGACACCCATGCCCGAGGGCTGTGCAATCCAACAAGAGGGGATGATTCGTACTGGAAAGAGATTGTAACCGCCTGGTAGCTTTCCCGTAAGAACGATTGCCACGTGGTTGACTCGATTCCTTTTCTTTCCCGACTCGCAAGGAGAAGTCCTGTGATCAAGCCTATCAGTATCACTGTCGCTTTCGCTGTTGTGGTTAGTTTGTTTTTTGGCACTCCTGCCCAGTGCGGTAGCCCCAAGGTGAACAAGCACGAGAGCAACCAGAAACATATACGTGTTCCCCATGTCCACAGCGTCAATTGGAAGAAAAAGACCAAGAAGTATTGGAAGAAAAAGCTAACTTCCAAACAATTCTATGTGTGCCGGAACGCTGGAACGGAGATGTCCTTTACTGGGAAGCATCTTCGCAACAAAAAGCCGGGTGTGTTCGTCTGCTCCAGTTGCGGGCATGTCTTGTTTGATGCCAAGACTAAGTTCAAGTCGGGCACAGGCTGGCCTAGCTTCTATGATGTGTACAAAAAGCGTGACTCGGTGAAGGTTCATATCGACAAGTCGTATGGGATGGTTCGTGTCGAGGTTGTGTGTGGTCGTTGCAACGCCCACTTGGGTCATGTGTTCCGGGATGGACCACGACCCACCGGCTTGCGCTACTGCATTAACTCGGTTTGCTTGGGGCATCGTCCTTATTCGTATGCCAAAAAGTACGAAGCCTTCCTCAAAAAGAAGCGGGCCAACATGGCCTCGTCCCGGAAACCTGCCCCTCGTTCCAAGTCCAAGTAACTCCCCTCTCTTTGGTGTCTTGTCTTCCTCTACCAGTATTGCATTGCGTCCTTGAAAATCTTAACCATGGATTTGTCATCTACGGGTCTTGGCGAGTTCACCAAAAGCCGCTGTTGTTTCATGGTTCCTTCAACAAGCAAGGGAATGTCGGCTTTGGTGTATCCGAGGTCTTGCAGACCGTTGGGTGCGTCGATGTCTTTCATCAATTGGATGAGCGCCTTGGGCAACGCTTCGGCCGCTTCTTGTTGTGACATTCCCGACGTATCCACCCCCAAGAGGCGGGCAGCTTCGGCGTGTCTTTCTGGCTGAGCGGGGATGGTGAACCGAAAGGCCGCAGGGGCATTTACTATGCAGCTTATTCCGTGTGGGACTTGAGGAACATCGTCGCTCGGGTAGCCTGGAGCGATGTAGTCTCGAACCATCCCAGCGACCGGGTAGCCCATGGCATGGGGAAGGTGGACGCCTGCGTTTCCAAAGCCGACGCCTGCTAGAGTGGACCCCAGCATCATCCCGGCCCGTGCTTCCAGGTCATGGGAGTTAAAATAAGCCCGACGTAGATACTTCCCAGCTAACTCGATGGCCTTCTGGGTGAAGATGTCGGCGATGGGATTGGCCCCAATGTAGGGCTTTCGTTCCGCCGGAGTTTGGGGTCTAGGTCGCATCGAGTATGGTCGCGAGATAAAAGACTCCAACGCATGAGAGAGAACGTCCAGTCCTGTCGAAGCTGTTACCACCGGTGGCATGGTGAGGGTGAGGAGTGGGTCAATTAAGGCTACGGTGGGCCGTAGGTTCCGGTCAGCAATCCCGGTCTTCAACTTCAGGTCCAAGAGGTCAAGGACAATGACGGCTGTGCTTTCGCTGCCTGTCCCTGCCGTTGTGGGGAGGGCAAAGAGTGGCTTCAGAGGCCCAGGAACACCCCTGCCTTCTCCGATAGGTTTGTTGATGTAGGTGAGCAAGGGAGCCGGATAGGTTCCATACAGGTTCATCGCTTTGGCTGTGTCAATGACGGAGCCTCCTCCCAAAGCGACGTAGGCGTCGAAGGACTTCCCCTTTTGAAAGTCCAAAGCTTCCTTAAACGATAGATCGGTCGGTTCGGCGTGGCATTGATTATAGAGAGTGACTTCGACGCCTGCTTCTTCGATGAGGGCCTGGATGGTGGAGGCTTTGCCCAACGACGCAAGGTAAGGGTCAGTCACCAACATCACAGACTTCACCTGGTGCTGCTGCAACACATACCCCAACTCTTCGGAAGCTCCCATCCCAAATCGAATGGGTACGGTCTCCATCACAATGACTGTTTCTGTTGGATTTTTGTCCAAAGCTTGCATCCTTGTTGCTCCTTTTCCGTTGGGGGTTTCTTTTCGACCATCCTACCTTCACACTCGTTCGACGATCAATGCTCCGGTCGTACGAATGAAACCAACCCAAGTGACGGGGTTGCATCATCGCACTTCGATGCATCGACTTCGTCCAAAAGTGCATATTCGAAGGTTCGATCTTGTTGGAATAGAGAACAAATATCGATTGTTGGGCATCCAAACAGTGGCAGCAGAAGGTCCTGCATCGTTTCCTACAGGAACACAACCTGCCTTGAGGGGTTCAATATCCTCCTTGGCTACGACCCGACGTTAGCCATTCGCATGGGTTGATTCGTATGCAGTCCGCTGGTATGTTGGCACCTTAATATTTCTCGGCCTCCATGAGCAGGCCAGAAAAAGAAAACCCAGAATCCTGCCATCCGTAGGTTTTGATAGAAGGTTTATTACTCGGTCGAAAAGGAGATCAGTTCATGTCTGAGGCACCACGGTTCCGGATTTACAACACATTGTCGCGGAATATTGAGGATTTTGTTCCTCTCGAAGAGGGAAAAGTCAAACTCTATGTTTGCGGTATGACGGTGTACGATCACGCTCACGTGGGACATGCCCGAGCGATGGTTGTGTTTGACGCTTTTGTTCGTTACCTTCGCGCCACGGGTTGGGATGTGACCTTTGTGCGGAACTTCACAGACGTGGATGACAAGATCATTCGACGTGCCAAGGATCTGGGCGAAGATCCTCTGGCTTTGGCGGAGCGGTACATTGAGTCGTTCCAGACCGACACCAAGAACTTGGGCCTTGTGGCTCCCGATAGCGAACCCCGTGTCTCCACCTCCATTCCCGATATCATCGAGTTGATTCAACAGCTCATTGATCATGGCAACGCCTACGAGCAAGACGGTGATGTTTGGTTTGGTGTTGAGTCGTTTGATGAGTACGGCAAGCTGTCTGGCCGAAAGGTTGAAGACATGCGAAGCGCTGACTCTGGCTCTGGCAAAAGTCACCCAGCTGACTTTGCTCTCTGGAAATCCACCAAACCTGGTGAACCATCGTGGGAGAGTCCATGGGGACCTGGTCGTCCAGGTTGGCACATTGAGTGCTCCGCGATGTCCATCAACGCTCTTGGGAACACCTTTGACATTCACGGCGGCGGGTTGGACCTCGTCTTTCCCCACCACGAAAATGAAATCGCTCAGTCAGAGTGCGGAACTCACGCCAAGTACGTTAACTACTGGATGCACAACGGCCTGTTGGTGATTGACGACGGCGCCAAGATGAAAGGCGGCGTGGAGACACCTGAGAACGAAGACGAGCCCGTCAAAATGGGCAAGAGTCTGGGCAACGTGTTCAACATTCGCGACGCGCTGCAACTCTTCCCTGCTGAAGCCCTTCGGTTCTATTACCTCCAGGGTCAATACCGCTCTCCCCTGGGTTGGAATGAAAACGTCCTTCCCACCGCGCTGGCTCGTTTGATGCGTTTGTACGAAGCCCGTGAGCGCGCTGAGAACATGGGCGGCGAAGGTGACGCGGCCCAGATTGCCAAAGAAATGGGCAAAGATGCTCTGGCTGTGCTGAATCAATCGGAGTCCTTTGCCGAACGCTTCAGAGAAGCTCTTGCCAACGACTTCTGCACACCCGTTGCTCTGAGTTACCTGTTTGAGTTGGCACGTGCGGTCAACCGATTCGCTGAGAACAAGAAAGCCAAGAAGCGTGGCGGTCCGATTGCAAAGCTTGCTCTGGAAGCCTTCGACCTTGTGGCCAAGACCATCGGTATCATGTCGATGGACACGGAAGCATTCCACCAGGATGTCCGTGAAAAGCATCTCGCTTCGATTGACTCTACCTTTGAAGAGATCGAAGACCTGATGAACCAGCGAACCCAGTTTCGCGAAGAGAAAAACTGGTCCGAAGCCGACCGCATCCGTGATGAGCTTCTTGCCAAGCAAATCGATGTGATGGACCTGACGGACGGCTCCCACTGGCGCGTTCGTGTTGCAGGCCAGCTCCCTGATGACATCGCATGCGCCCCTGAAGCCTCAGCCTAAACGCACCCTCCTACCACTCCTCCGTACCTCGCCAGTCTTGCGTCTCTTTCTCTTTCTTCCCTGAACTTCTCGACATGTTTTGCGATGCCAACATGGTCTTGAGCCAGTACATGCCAAGTAGACCTGTGATGACATTGGCCAAGGCTGCGGCTGCGAACACCCCTTGTGCATGGAAGAATTTGCGTCCGAGCAGGGCAATGGGAACGTAGATCCCAAAGGCTCGCAAAAACGTGAGCATTGAGGCAGGTCCTGGCTTTCCAATCGAGCTAAAGGTGGAGCTGCTGACCAGGAACAGCCCCATGGTCCCGTAGCTGATGGGGACAATCCAAAGGTAGGCATTAGTCACAGAGTACACAGCTTCCTTGGGGTTGAAGATCTGGCTCATAAAAGGACCCACTAGACCCAGCAAGACTGCAACACCGAGTCCATAGTAAAGGCACAATCGGAAGGACAAGCGGACCACCTCATTGACCCTGTCGATTCGTTTGGCTCCCCAGTTTTGTCCCACGATCGGGGAGTTTCCTGCGGATACGGCGAAGATTCCGATCATAAACAAGGATTCGATGCGTGTCGCTGCGCCAAAGCCAGCGATGGTTTCCTTTCCGTACACGGACAACAAGCTCGTGATCAGCCCAAGGGAGAGGGGACCGACCATTTGGTTGGCAGCGGCAGGCAAGCCAATGTAGAGGATCTCTTTCCAGGAAGCCCACAGCTCTTGGAGTCCAGGAATCGCCCAACGAATCAGCTTCTCCCGTTTGTGCAACACCCAGATCGCAGCGGCTGCTGTAATGCTTCGTGAGGCTACGGTGGCGATAGCTGCCCCCTGCATTTCCAGTCGGGGAAAAGGACCCCACCCAAAGATTAGGAACGGGTCAAGGATAAGGTTTACCACCCCCGCAACAACCATGACCATGGCAGGAAAGCGTGCATCCCCGATGGCTCGAATCGCAGAGTTCCCAATCATGGGAATGATCAAAAAGAACATTCCCAAGTACCAGATCTCCATGTACTCATGCACCAACGGCAACAGCTTGGGCTTGGCTCCCAAGGCCCGAAACAGCGGGTCAATGGTCAGGAAACCAACCACCAGGAACACCGTGACAACGGTCAAACCCAAGAGAAGTGCGTGGGTCGTGAGCCGTTGCGCTTGGGCTCTGTCTCCTTGTCCAGAGGCTCGGGCGACCACGGAAGCGACGCCTACACCAAGCCCTAAGGTCAGGCTCGACAAACTAAACACCACCGGAAACGTAAGGCTGATCGCGGCCAGAGGGTCGGTTCCCAGGCTGGAGATGAAGAGAGTGTCGGCGAAGTTAAAGCCAATGACAGCGAGGATGCCCACAATCATCGGGAGAGACATCGCGCGGAGATGCTGTGGAAGAGGGCCCTGGGTGAGGTCGTTACGATGTTGCTTGGCAGAGGGCGTGGAAGACATGCGGGCCTGTTCCTGCGAGAGTCGCTTGTTGGTGTTTGCTAGTTGGTCAGTCGTGGTTAGGTTCGTGCTGGTCGAGGAACAGCCTGACTTGTTGGGCGTTGCTCCCATAAACATGGCAAGTGAGCAAGTCCTTTTGCTGCACGAGGGAGCCGAAAAATCGTGTGAGTGGTGCAACCTTTTGCGACCTGACACGACGACAGATGTACAAACTGGACAACGGGGTGCCTTGTCAAGTCATTCCTTAATGTGAGAGAACCTTCCGTTGTCTTTTCCGACCGTCCCAAGGGAGTTTGAGATGTTTTTCCGCAACCAAGCCTCTGCATCGTCTGCTGTTGAATACGCACCTGCCAAGAAGTTAGCCTTGTATCATTTTGATAGCTGCTTCTACTGCATGATGGTTCGTCGGACCATCGACAAGCTAGGGGTGGACGTCGAATATCGCAATATTTTTGATGATCCTACATACAGGGAAGAACTTATGGCCGCTCGTGGCCGTACTACGGTTCCTGTTTTGCGGGGGTACACCGAAAATGATGACTGGTGGATGCCGGAATCTCGTGATATCATCCGTTACTTGGAAGAACACTACAGCGAATCGTAGGCCGCTGGTCCTTGCGTATGTTCTTGACGTCCATATCTCGTGGGCGCGCGTGAGGTGACGACGGCCGTCGTAGGAAAGAAAGTAGAATGAAACTCAAATTGGTGACCCTCGCTGAAGAGGAGCAGCATTATCACTGGGATGTCTCGGAAGAGTGGGTCGGTTCCATGCTCACCGCTGACGTAGAGGCCGACTCTGTGGAAGCCGAGATGTTTGGACCTCACGGTCCATTGTCGTACGACGCCTGGGTGCATCGAAACGAAGACGAGGTCTTTTTTCGTGCCACCCTTACTGGTGCCATCAACGCGATGTGTGTGCGGTGCTTGGAGTCGTTTGAATTCCCTCTTAAGCTGGACTTTCGCGGTATGTTTCTCGTACCAGAAGATTCCGACTTTGAAGAGCCAGGCGACCCCTACTGCTACTACTTCGATGGAGAAGAGCTGGATTTTTCCAAGCCTCTCCATGAGAACGTATTCCTGACCCTACCTCACAGCCCCAAATGTGAGATGTTCTTGGACACTTGCGTCGGAGAGTCCATCCTGGATTCCGAGGATGCTCCTGTCGATGAACCCGAGGCGTCTTCTCTCGATCCTCGCTGGGCTGCGCTCCAACAAATTAAAGACAACCTCTCCAAAAAAGACTAATCTACAGCCACCTCCTTTTGTTGATCGTCGCATCCTCATCCTTGCCTGAACATCGTCAACTTCCTTTCGTCACATTGTTGCTCCAACACATGGGGATTGCTTATGTTCCGTCGATGTTCCACGCGTGAATGGCTCGTCCAAACGGCCGGGCTTTGGCTCGTTTGTATTGGATTGCTTGTCTTGGGTGAGGTTCATGCCGCCTCCGAACCCAAGGACCAGGAAGAAACGACCGCCGCCCACAGTGTCAAAGAACACTTTTTGGAGAGGGGACCCCTTGGGCTGCGTTATCCTGCCTTGTCGCCTGATGCTTCCAAGGTCGCCTTTTCGTACCAGGGTGATCTTTGGGTGGCGTCTCGAAAAGGGGGAGTCGCTGTTCGGATTACGGCCAACGCCAGTTACGACTACGCGCCTCGTTGGTCACCGAATGGGAAGCTTCTGCTCTTTACCTCTCGTCGTTTTGGCAGCGATGATGTGTTTGTCATCAACCCTCACGGTGGACAGCTTCGTCGCTTGACGTTCCACAGCGCTCTGGACCGTGGATTGGCCTGGTTTCCTGATGGAAAGTCGATCCTGTTCGAGTCCACCCGAGACACTCGGCGAACGCTGTACAAGCTCTCTCTTCAAAATGGGAGCATCACCCGCTTGGTTAAAGGGTATTGGAACATCGCTCACGACGGTGATGTCTCTCCCCAAGGACACCAGCTCCTTTTTACAAACTCGACGGAGAGTCTGAACTTCTGGTGGCGCAAGGGATACAAAGGTCCCAACAACTCTGATCTGATCCTGTTGGACACCAAGACCCAGAACGTTCGCCAGGTCACGAAGACCGAAACCAACGAGTACTGGCCGATGTGGGGAGCCAAAGGAGTTACCTACTTTTATGTGTCTGGGAAAGACGGAAACCTCTGGCAGGGGTTCCTGACTCCCCGAAAACCACGCGCTCTCACCAAGTTCTCCAAAGGGCCTGTTCGCTGGCCGTCGATTAACGCGAAGAAAACTCACATCGTGTTTGAGCGAAACTTCCGACTTTGGATGACCAACATCAAAACCAAGGTGACCTCGCTGCTCCCCATTCACGTACAGGCTGAGTCCAGCGTTGGCTTTCCCAAGTGGAAGGTGCAGACCAAGGTTTCGGAGTTCTCCTTGTCGCCTGACGGAAAGAAGCTGGCGTTTGTCATCGAGGGGGATGTGTTCGTGACGGACTCTTCGGCTCGCACCAGCATTCATCGCGTCACCCAATCGATGGGGCGCGTGACCCAGGTCTCCTGGCACCCCAACTCTCGTGAATTGTTGTATCTGGTGGGGCATCGGAAGAACATTCGCTTGGTCCGTCATACATTGTTTCCCGGCAAAGCCACGGTCCTCTTGGACAGCCCCGCCTGGAAGCTTTATCCCTCCTGGCATCCGAAAGGAAAGGGCATCGTCTATCTTTCTGGGAACAAGATGATGTACCTCGGAGTGAAGAAGTCCAAAGAGGCGAAGGCTACGACAAAGCCAAAGAAAAAAGACAAAGCCAAAGAGAAACCCAAGGCCGCAAAAAAGGCCGTCAAAACGAAAGCCTCGGTGGTCGAGTTTGAGAAGCCAGCGGTCTGGTTGAAAGCGGACTTTGGTGGTTGGATGTCGGACCGCTTCCGCTGGTCGTCCAAAGGGGAGTGGTTGCTCTACAAAACCTACAAAGAAGGGCGGGGAGACATCTTCGCCTTTTCACCCAAAACCAAGAAGAGCGTCCGCCTCACACCCACCGCAGCCAATGATGACGATGGTGTGTTTTCAAAAGATGGGAAGTTCTTCTTCTACCGGTCCAATCGCTACGGCAGTGACTGGTTTACCAACGTTGGGGACGATGACTTGTATGTCCTTCCGTTGAAATGGAAGGCCCCACAATTCAAAGAGGACAAGCTCGAAAAACTGTTCAAGACACCTTCCGGTAAGAAAGGCAAAAAGGGCAAAAAAGGGAAGAAAAGCAAAAAGACCAAGAACACGAAGAAGGTCGCCAAGAAGTCCAAGCCAGCTTCGAAGCCCACATCCAAGAAGGTTGCGACCAAGAAGAGCAAGAAAGGCAAGAAGAGCAAGTCTGCGAAGAAAGGGAAGAAAGCCAAGAAAAAGAAGACGATGGTCATCACCGAGCGAGACATCTTGGAGCGAACCCGTCGGCTGACTGCTCTTAAGGGCCATGACCGCTTTCCAACACCGTCGCCGAATGGGAAGTTTGTTGTGTTCCTTTCCAATACGATGGGTCGCTTCAAGCTTTGGCTTGGGATGTTTAAGGCCAAGACGCCACGACTTGTCGGTGTTCGCCAAATTGCGCCGGGTCTACGGGGTCTTTCGGGTTGGAACAGCCAAGGGTTGACCTGGAACCCCAAAAGCAAGGCTGTCTACATGCTGGTGCGTGGCAAAGTCATGCAGATTGCGATCCCATCTGGAAAAGCAAGGCCTCTCCGTTTGTACGCCAAAGTTCAGGTTGAGCGTGCCAAGACCTATGTCCAAGGCTTCCATGAAGTGTGGCGTATCATGCGCGATTTCTTCTACGATCCTGGGATGAGTGGCAACGACTGGCATCAAGTGTTTGCTCGGTTTCTTCCTGTGGTCCAGCAGCTCCAAACAGACGCGGATTGGCGTGACCTGATGAACGAGATGCTTGGCTATCTGAACGCTTCTCACTTGGGCGTCTACACCCAACGTGTTCGTCCTGCGTACCAAACAG
This sequence comes from Deltaproteobacteria bacterium, assembly GCA_006226375.1. Classification (GTDB taxonomy): domain Bacteria; phylum Myxococcota_C; class UBA6777; order UBA6777; family UBA6777; genus M3003. The sequence continues at coordinate 123,918 of SBHC01000042.1, forward strand.
GGCATTTGGGTGTCGACTTCACCACCGAAAAAGGGCACCTCAAAATCACCAAGATCTGGAAGTTGGGACCTGTGTACCAGGCAGCCCCAACATTAAAAACGGGATGGTACCTGACAGAGGTCAACGGTGTGGGCAAGTTGAATCCGGCTCGTTTGATGCAAGCCCTCCAAGATACCGTTGGGAAACGTGTGACCCTTACGTTGAAGAAGAAACTCAGCAGCAAGAAGACCAAAACTCTCAAGGTTCGACCGATTGGGACCTGGCCCTTCCGCTGGTTGCAATACTTGGCCTGGGTTCGTGAACGTCGTTCCTTGGTCTCCAAGTGGGGCAAAGGAAACATTGGGTATCTTCACATGCGAGGGATGGGTCGGAGCGACTTGACCCGATTCTTGCGGGACTTCCCCATGTATGCGGCGTCCAAGAAGGCGATGATCATCGACATCCGGTTTAACTGGGGCGGCAACATTCACGATCGTGTCCTGCAAACCTTGTCCCGCCGACTCTATTCGTATTGGCAGGCGCGTGGTATGTCGCGATGGAACCAGCCTTTCTATGGCGCAGCCCACAAACCGATTGTTCTCCTGATCAACGAGCGGTCCCTGAGTGACGCGGAGATGACCGCCAACGGTTTCAAGGCGTTGAAGTTGGGGACCATTGTGGGAACCCCAACCTACCGCTGGATCATCTTCACCTCAGGATACAGCCTGCTGCAGGGACGCTTTATGCGAGTTCCCTTCTGGGCGTGCTTCTCTCTGGACGGGAAGGATCTGGAAAAGACCGGTGTGACGCCAGATGTATACGTTCAAAACACCTTCAGCGACCGGATGAACAACAAGGATCCTCAGCTCAAAAAGGCTGTGAACATCCTGTTGAAGCAGTTGAAGAAAGGGAAGAAATAGAAGGACCAGAAGAAGAGGGGGGATTATCCAATCTTGGCGCGGACTTTGTTGGCGGCTTCGCGTGACGTGATGTAACCGTTGCGGTTGATGTCGAGGCCGCTGTTTTGGCGATAGGCTCGGGTGCCACGGCGGAAGAGCACGTGGTTGGGTCCTCGTCCAACGGCGGCTGGCCACAACACGGCCATGTACGCGTCTTCCACGGTGTTCATGCGTCCAGCGTAGGGTTCGAGGTAACGCTCGACGTAATCGAGCTGCCGCTCTGGTGACAGACGGGACAGCGCTGAGGTGCTGGTTCCCATGCCGCGGGCCGTTTGAGGCATGAACTGAATCAAGCCTGTTGCGCCCGTGTGTCGGTTGCGAACGGAAGAGCTGAAGGTCTCGCCTGTTTCAAAGCTCATCACGGCCATCAAGTGGACAGGGTCCATCTGCAGACGTTCAGCCACTTCCACCACTTTCTGTCGGAAGGCAGCGGAGGTGTTTTCGGCTCCAGCTACCGACGCGAGGCGACCGGTGGGGCGAGAGTTGTTGACGGGAGATGTGCTGTTGGTGGAAGGAGCGCTGCCGCCGCGGACCGAGGCTTCCCGGTTACGGAGCAGGTCGTCAAAGTCTACACCGTACCGCTCTGCTTCACGGACAGCGCCGTTCCAGTTGTTGCGGTTGCGACGGAGGAAGAGATTGATCAAGTCCTGGTTGGTTTCAACGCTGGGGTTGCTAGCCAGGAGTTCATCCAGCGCGGTGGTGCGGTTGCTTTGACCAGGGGCAGGGGCCGAGACTTCTTCGGTGGAGCGCATGATCGTGGAGTGAACGGCGCGAACATCGGTTGTGTTTGTGTTAACTGTGTTGGCGTTGCCGTCTCGGTCAAAGTGATCCATCTGGTCAAAGAGCTTCGATGACTCTTCTGCACCTTGGATATAACCATCACCGTTAAGGTCAGCCCGTGCCAGTCTTTGCTTGGAGGCCGATGAGATGCCTCGATCGCCTCCCATCTTCTCAAGTGATACTTTCTTGTCTTCCAGGCTCTGGATGAAAGTCTCTCGGGAAATCCGCATCGTGTTTGGCCCTCTGCTGACTTGATGGTTGGTTCAGGAGGTGAATTGTGAGATGGATCACAACCTACTCCAACGGTATCGGCAATCTGAATCTTGATGTTGCTTCTTTTTTGTATTTTGAAACAAAAGGATTCAAACAAGATAACCTTTGAACATTATGCGAGATGAAAGGGGAGTGTGCAAGTTGCAAGTTGGAAAACTTGTGGGTGGGGCCTTGAGGACGGCTTGACTCTACGATGGTTACTTCGATTGGGTCTCTTCGTTCGACCGTTTGTCGATGGGTTGGTAGGTACAGTGTTGACGGCCAACATAGAGCTGGCGAGGACGTCCGATGCGCATTCCTTGATCTTGCATCATCTCGTTCCACTGACTGATCCAGCCGATGGTTCGACCAATGGTGAAGATCACCGTGAACATGTTGGTTGGGATGCCAATGGCACGAAGGATGATGCCGGAATAGAAGTCCACGTTGGGGAAGAGGTTGCGTGACTTAAAGTAGTCGTCGTTCAGGGCTCGTTCTTCCAACTCTTGGGCGATGTCGAAGAGTGGATCATCCACCTCCAGTTCGCGGAGGACATCGTTGCACACTTTGCGAATGAGCGTTGCTCTTGGGTCATACGCTTTGTAGACCCGGTGTCCAAAGCCCATCAGTCGGAATGGGTCCGACTTGTCTTTGGCTCGCTCCAGAAACATATCAATACGATCCACTGAACCAATGGCTTCCAACATTGAAATCACGGCTTCGTTCGCTCCACCATGGGCTGGGCCCCACAGTGTTCCCACGCTGGCGGAGACACAGGCAAACGGGTTGGCTTGGGATGAGCCTGCGAGGCGGATGGTAGAGGCGGAGGCGTTTTGTCCGTGGTCTGCGTGAAGCAAAAACAACAGATCCATCGCTTTGGCAGCAACTGGATTCACTTGGTAAGGCTCGGTGGGATAGGAGAACATCAAGTGGAGGAAGTTTTCCGCGTAGGTGAGATCGTTGCGAGGGTAGGGGAACGGCTCTCCCTGCGAGTACCGGTACGCCCAGGCTGCGATGGTTGGCATCTTGGAGATCAGTCGGTGGGCTGCTATGTTTCGGCTGTGTTGCTCGCTGAAGTCTATGTCATCGTGGTAGAAGGCCGACAAGGCTCCAACAACTCCTACCATAATCGCCATCGGGTGGGCGTCTCGGCGGAAGCCTTTGTAGAAGTCGCGAAGACCTTCGTGTACCATCGTGTGGTAGGTGATGGTGCGGGTGAATTCTTGCAGCTGTTGCTTGGTGGGAAGGTCCCCATACCAAAGGAGATAACAAACTTCCAGGTAGGTGCTGTTCTCGGCCAGCTCTTCGATGGAGTAGCCGCGGTAGGTCAAGCGTCCTCCCTCACCGTCGATTAAGGTGATCGCGCTGGAACAAGACGCTGTGCTCCGAAAGCCTGGATCGAAGGTATACAATCCCAAGGTTTGGGCCAGCTTGCCAATGTCAAACACGGACGGGCCTTCTGTTCCTCTTCGAATAGGAAGCTCAATGGACTTACCCGTGGAGTTGTCTGTTATCGTGACGGTATCTGTGGACTTCTTCGACTTTTTGGGGCTCATCGTGCAACCTTTTTGATGGGGGAGTCTCTTTGTGAGCGGGTTTGTGTTTCGATAAACTTGTAATGTACCAGCCTGACTGGGGCTGTGGACCAGACTTGTCTCTACCAGTTGTACTGGGATGAGTAACCCATTGTTGAGGAGAGTTCAATGTCACTTCCTTCTAACCACCGTCGCTTTCTTTTCATTCTTGTGACCCTTATGGCTTCTGCAGCTCTGGTTCTTTCAGGTTGCAAAAAACACCAACACGGGAAAGACCATAAACATTCTTCCAATCACAAAGGTCACAAACACAAGGGACACAGTCACAAGGGCCACAAGCATGGGAAGGACCATGAGTACAAGCATCACTCCATGCAACACGATTTCAAGGATGTTAAAAAGTGGGTCAAGATCTTCGACAATCCCAAGCGGAAAGCCTGGCAGAAACCTGAGGTTGTTGCGAAGAGCATGGACATTAAGCCGGGTATGACCGTCGCGGACATTGGGGCGGGAACTGGCTATTTTCTTCCATACCTTCGGGCAGCTGTGGGCGACAAAGGACGTGTGTGGGGGTTGGATGTGTCCAAGCCTCTGGTCAAACACATGAACGAGCGCTCGAAAAAAGCCAAGTGGAACAACGTCGAGGCCAAGGTCGTGAAGTATGGCGATCCTTTGTTGGGTGAGAAGACAGTGGACCGCGTTCTGTTCGTGAACACTTGGCACCACATTCAAAAGCGAGTGGACTACGCCAAAAAACTGAAAGCTGGCTTGAAACCCGGCGGTGCTGTGTTTGTGGTGGACTTCAAGAAAACCTCCAAACGAGGACCTCACAAGTCACACAAGCTCAAAGCCGAACAGATTGTCGAAGAGTTTAAGAAGGCTGGAATGAAAGCCACAGTCCTGAAGGTCGATCTTCCCGACCAATACATTGTGAAGGGTTACTAGCTGTCACAAACAAAAGCGCCACAAGACGGCTGGCATCGTCATGTGGCGCTTTTGGGACTCTGTATTGAAATGGTAAGGTCACCATTCCCTATAAGGTTTCACCGTGGTGGTGAGCGTGCCTGATTGTTGGTGGAAACGTTCATGGCTACACCCTTTTGGGGGTGACAAAGAAATGGGAAAAGGACTTCCTTTTGGGGAGAGTGGTTGGTTTCCGTCGGTTGCATGCCCGACTGCAAAAGGTGCCGTATTTGCAGTCGGGTTGTTGGTGTTTGTGAAGAGATGAAAGACCACAACAAAATACCAAAAAGCAGCAATCCATGGATTTTCGTTGTGTGTTCCAATCCGGTTGTGGCTTGGACTCAAGAGAGACGGGGTTGTAGGACCCCAGAGTCTACAGAACGCCTTGTTGATGTGGATGTTCTGTATTCGCCTCTCCACAATCACCAACGGCAACCCTCCCAAAAGGAAGTTGCCCTTTACGAAAATTAGAATAGGTGAGGTGCGTGTCGTAACGTGTCACACAAAGGGAAAGATTCTTGAGAAAAGGAGAGAGTCGAGGTGTGAGGGGGTTCGCTTAGACGTACCGCTCATCCACTTCCATGACTTCGCCGGTTTTGGGGCAGGTGCGAAGGTCTTCGGAGGCGTAGAAACGTCGCATCACAGGGAGGAAGTCTTTCTCAATGTTGGTGAGGTGGAAGTACTCTTCGTAGAGTTTTTCGTTGGCGGTTTCGGAGTACCAGATCAGCCCGTCTTTGTGGTCAGGCCGACGCTTGTGTTCGATCACCAGACCGATGGTTCCTTCCGGTCGAATCGGGGAGTGAGGGACTTTGGCAGGAAGCAAGAACATCTCTCCTTCCCGAATGGGGATCTCTACGCGTTCTCCATCTTCCTGGATGGCTACCGTGATATCCCCTTTGATCTGGTAGAAGAGTTCTTCCGTTTCGTTGTAGTGGAAGTCTTTTCTTGCGTTGGGTCCACCCACGATCATCACGATAAAATCGCCCGCCTCCTGGTACAAATTCTTGTTGCCAATGGGAGGCTTAAGAAGCTCACGGTTGTCGTCAATCCATTGTTGCAAATGGAACGGTCTGCGAATGGGCATGGTGTTTGATCCTTTTGCTTCTTGATTCGGTTTCGCCTTGAAAGTCTCAGGGTTGGCGTCCCTCTATTTGAAGACTTACGAGCCTAGCAAAGGGACCTTTGGCTTGTCAACCTCGGCTTGAAAGGTGTGGACCCCACGATTCCATGGTATACCTGACGAGGCTTTCTCGAACGACCAGAATTGGATGGCAAGGGGAACTTTTGGATGCAGAACAAGTTAAGAGTAGCCATTGTCGGCTGTGGAAGTGGTGGGCCGGCGGCTGGAATTTTCTTGGCCCGAGCGGGTCATGATGTCACGCTGTTTGAACGAGTTCCTTCCTTAAAGCCTGTTGGTGCAGGGTTCTTGCTCCAACCCACAGGACTTAGTGTTTTACAAAAACTCAACTGTTTGGAAGAGGTGCTTCAGTACGGAGCACCTGTCGAACGATTGTATGGTCACACGCCTCGTGGTCGAACCATCCTTAACCTCCACTACCATGACCTTCAAACTGGAGTGTACGGCGTTGGTTTGCATCGTGCCTCTCTGCTGCATGTGCTCTGCCAGGAGATGGAAAAGCTTGGCATTCCGCTTAAGCTAGGAACAGAGATCGTCACTCTTCAGGACGCAGGAACCCAAAGCTGCCTCGTGGACAAGGAAGGCAACACGTACGGACCTTATGACCTTGTGATTGTGGCGGATGGTTCGAGGTCTTCGCTTCGTGCCCAGCTAGGCCTGACTTGCAAGGTTAAACCGTACAACTGGGGCGCCATTTGGTTCATCGGCGAAGACAAAGAGGCCCACTTTCGCAAAGAATTGTACCAAGTCTTCCAAAGCACGAAGACGCTTCTTGGTTTTCTCCCTACCGGCTTTACGCCTGGGAAAGAGACAGCTCCCCTTGTCAGTATGTTTTGGAGCTTGCGATTGGACCAGTACGATGCTTGGAAAGAGAAGGGGTTGCAACCTTGGAAGGATGAAGTCTTACGATTGGTCCCCCGCGCGGAGTCCTTCCTCACGCAAATTACGGAGCCGGAGCAGCTCATTCGGGCAGGTTACTTTGATGTCGTGATGAAACAGTGGGGCAACGACCGAGCCGTCGTGATTGGCGATGCCGCTCATGCAATGAGTCCACAACTTGGACAAGGGGTCAACCTCGCTCTGTTCGATGCGATGGTCCTCACTGACTGCATACAGAAGGCTGACTCTGTCTCCGAGGCGTTGGCACACTACAACCAACAACGCAAAAGACATCTGCGGTTTTATCAGTTTGCAACACGATGGGCGACGCCGTTTTTTCAGTCGTCTTTCACCCCGCTGGGCTTGGTTCGGGATTGGGTCTTTCCCTATGGATTGTACGTTCGACCCTGGAGGTTGCAGATGATTCGCGCGATGGCGGGTCTTAAGCGAGGGATTTTTCGTTTCTCAATGCCGTTGGGTTCGTTGCAGCTGAAACAACTTCCCGAACCCACATCGGATGGACAACCTCAGCGTTCCTGGTTCGCTGAGAGTTAGCGGCGTTGAGGAGGCATGCTTACGTTGGGAGTGTAACCGGCGGGAGGCGTGTTGGATTTCTTCTTTTGTGGCGCTCGTCGTTGCTCATGGCGGCGGTTGTTGCGCAGCGCTTTCTCCAATTGACGTCGAATCTTCTCGGGCAATTGAATGTTTCGTCCCCCAGGTCCTCGGAACTTGAACCCAGGTGGAAGTCCTCTGGGTCCACGACGACCTGGGAAACCTCCTGGGAATCGACCTCGGCCAGGGAACCCACCGGGTCGCATCCCACGACCGGGGAAGCCTCGTCCCCGACGTCGGAAGCGTGTCATCGCGCGTTGAATCAAGGGGCCAACGTTGCCATAACGCTTCGGGTTGAGCTTGCTAGCTTTCTTGTAGAACTCGATACCTTTGAAGACCTTTCCTTTGATCACGTACGCATCACCGATTCGTTTGAGAGGTTCTGCGTACGTGGGATCATAAGTCATCGCTTCCTTAAAGTAAGGAATGGCTGCGTCAGGGTTTCGAAGTTTGTTCAGTGTTACGACACCCAGGTTGTTGATGGCTTTCTTCAGCTCTTCCCTTAACTCCTTGATCTCCTTGTCCCGACGAAGTTTTGTCATCTTCTCTTTGACTTGGATGGGAGATTGGAGCTTTGCAAGCTTTTGCTTGTTGATGTTCACAAACTTCTTAAAGTAGGTCATGGCAGTGTTGTAGTCTTTGCGGAAGTAATACAAACCGCCGAGGTTGTTGTACGCCTTTACATCGCTAGGATGGAGCTTTAGGTGCGTGTTGAACGCTTTCTCTGCTTTGTCATAGTCACCGAGGAAGTAATAACATATCCCTAAGTTATAGGTAGCTTCTTTGTGACCCGGTGATAGCTTCAAGATCTTATGGGCCAAGGGGATGATCTGGCCGTAGAGTTGCTTGCGAGCTTGAGGAGGAGTGTCTTTCCGCTTTGCGAGTGCCAGGTAGACTGCAGCAAGGGTGCTAACCACCCGGATGCTGTTGGGGTTTGTCTTGATGTCGGCGAGGCTCACGCTGAGGGAGTCTTTCCAATCGACGTTTCGGGTGATGGTTTTGGCTCCCATAAAGATCAGAGCAAGTAGCATCACAAAGGATAGCTGCGCTTTTACTTTGGGTAGCTTGGGGTACTTCTTAATGTTGAAGAAGGCAAACAAGGCCGCCACAACAATGATGCACCAACCCAAGGATGGGGCATAGAGAAAGCGCTCACCCAGTGTACAGTTCGTCATGATGAACAGATTGGAGTTGACGGACATTGTCGTGAGGAAGAACAAGATTCCGTAAGCATAAAGGTTCTTGTCTTTGATCTTCCACAACGCGTAAGCCAACATGGCGACGTAAACAAAGACAGCGGCCCAAACGCGCCAGTCGCTGAGGTCGGTCAACGGGATCTGGTTGTACGAGTAATCCCAGGCGAGCGGGTGTGGGAGGAACAACAAGATGACATACTTGAGCATGATGAGCATGGCTGTGGAGTAGCGAACCACCCACGACTTGGCGCCCATCAAGATGTTCTGCATCATATCGTATTCAGGAATGGGATATTGCCCCAGGATGGACTCCCGCACCACAACATAGAAGGCTGCAATTGCCACGAAGGGGAGACATAGCTTGAGGATGCGCTTGAAGCCGATCTCTGTAAACACAAACAGAGTGAGTGGAATGATGACAAGGTAGGTGATGACGTTCTCTTTGGAGAACATTCCCACCAAGTAGATGAAGTAGCTCAATCCCAGGTAGACAGGCTTTTTGGTGTCGAAGTACTTCAACAGCATCAGGGTGGTGAGGACAAAGCCCAAGAAGAAGCCGAGTATCTCATCCAGACTCTTTAAGTTCGCGACCACCTCCGTATGGATCGGATGGGCTGCGTAAAGCAGGGAGACAAGGAGCGGGAACAAGTATCCTTTCTTCCAAAACAACCTGCGTAAGAGCAGAAACAAGAAGAAGCACGAGAGAGCAAAAATCAACACATGGATGAAGTGCTGGGCAAAGAATGCATTTTTCCCAAATAGTTCAATCTCAAGGGCAAACACCATCAACGTGATGGGCCGGTAGCCCCGGTCGTTGAGCTTGGAAGTCCCATAGGTAAAGGGCGTGGTGAAAATCCCTTTGGTGCCCTTTAAGCCTTGCTCCACGTAGTCGTGACCGTAGATGACGAGGTTGTCATCGATGGCATACAAGTGTCCAAAGGTGTTGGCGTACAGAAGCAGGCCAAACAACGCAACGAGATAGGGCAAGGCCCACTGCAACGAGCCAAACTTGGGTTCGGGGAGCGGTCCATCTGTCGTTGAAGTGTCGGAAGACTTCTTCTTGCTTTTCTTGGAAGCCTTCTCCGACGATGCTTTGGACGTCTCCACGTTCTTCGCGTTGGTGGAACTGCTAGACTGGGAGGAACTTCTCGTTTTCTTCTTTCGTTTCTTCGCCATGTGCTTGCATTCTATCAGAGGTAAGGATGGAAAGGATGAGGTGAAGGTCTGATTGTTGTGCTTAGATGTGCTCGTCCAGAGAGTTGTAACTCAAGACTTCGCGTGCAGGATTGTCGTTCACGAGCCAATACACCATGAGAGCGGCGCAAACGGGAGCGACAATTACCAAGGGCGTCATTAACCACTGGTCTTTGATGGGGAGGCAAACGCAGAACATACCAACCACCAGGAACGAAAACATCACCCGCAGCCAGCCGATAAACAAGAACACACCGCCTAACACCATCAGCCCCATACCAAAGGTGATCATGAGGGCTGCATTGCGTGACTTGCGGATTTGTCCTTCCACCGTGTCAAAGATCAACTTGCTGTGATGCCGCAAGCTGTCGATGGCTTGGGATTTGGCGTAGGCGTCTTTTGTGGTTTGAATGGTCGCAAGGTTGGACTTCATCACCTTGATGGCCTTCGCAGGGTAGGATTGAAGGGACGAAGGGACCATGAACACAAACAACGGACTGCTCTTCCCCAGCGCAACCCGCTGCTGCGTCAGTTGCATCACTTCTTTGGGAGGAACGGTCTGGATTCGGTCGTCCTTCACCAACTCAAACGGCATCGTTGTTGTCATCACGACCATCATGACGAGGCTGAACAACATCAGCACTCCGGCCACAATCTTCACCCGCTTGGCTATGGTATACACCTGAAACTCCTTGTTTTTGTTTGGGGATAGTCTTTGCGTGATGTTGCATCTATCCCCCTTGTTTGCTCATCGCTGTGAACAAGCGCAGACATGAAACCACAGAAGACGATTTTCTTCAATTGTTCATGACTGGCAGCCAGCCCTGTTGGAACGGGATAGGCACATGGGAGAGTTTGTGATAGAACCTCTTGCCGTTGTTACTGACCTCGGGACTGGGAGCCGGAACAACAAATTCGCTTCACACATAGGAGGAACTGGATGTCTCACTCTCACGCCTGGAATACCTTTCATCGACCCCGCCGTTTGCGCCGTGTGGATGCGATTCGGCGAATGGTTCGTGAAACTCGTCTCTCAGTGGACAACTTAATCGCGCCCTTGTTTCTCGTGGAGGGGGAAGGCATCAAGGATCCGATTGGTGCGATGCCTGGCCAGTTTCGTATGAGCATTGATGTGATGGTGGAGCATGCTGCTGATCTCGCAGACCTTGGCATCCCTGGAATCGCTCTGTTTCCGGCTGTTCCCGACGACCTCAAAGATACCGTGGGTACAGAGGGCCTCAATCCAGAAGGTTTGTTTCCTCGCGCGATCCGTGCGTTGAAGGCGGCTCATCCCGACTTGCTCGTTGTCTCTGACGTCGCCTTGGATCCTTACTCTTCCGATGGTCACGATGGTGTGGTGGAAGGTGGCGTTGTACTCAACGACCAAACCCTCGACATCCTCGGGAAAATGGCCGTGGTTCAAGCCCAGGCTGGCGCTGATATTGTCGCGCCTTCCGACATGATGGACGGACGGGTTGGCTTTCTCCGTCATGCCCTCGACGAAGCGGGCTTCTCCCATGTGGCCATCTTGTCTTACACCGCCAAGTACGCTTCGGCGCTGTATGGACCCTTTCGCGACGCTCTGGACTCCGCTCCCCGCAAGCGCGAAGGTATCCCCGAAGACAAGCAAACCTACCAAATGGACCCTGCCAACGCGATGGAAGCACAACGCGAAGCGTCCCTCGACCAACTGGAAGGGGCTGACATGATTATGGTAAAGCCTGCAGGTATGTACCTGGACGTCATCCGTCGATTGAAGGACATGGCTGAGGTTCCCGTCGCTGCGTACCAGGTTAGCGGCGAATACTCGATGATTCACGCGGCTGCGGAGAAAGGTTACCTCTCTCTTGACGCTATCGCGATGGAAAGTTTAATTGCCATCCGACGCGCAGGTGCCGATATCATCCTCACCTACTTTGCCGCAGACATCGCCCGTCGGCTGCGCTCGCAATAACTTCTATTCGGCGAGCAGCACCGCATAAATCGCGGGTTCCAACTCTTCCCATGAGAACGCAAGTCCTCTCTTGAGTGAGAGACCCTCCGAATCAAGTACAGTCAGGATAAGCCCTGGGAACGCAAACATCTCTTGCGCCCAAGGGTAGGGCTCTGCCTCGTTCACACCTTCCACTACGATTCGTTCATTTGCCCCATCAGACAGTGGTGTCTTGTAAAGCCGTTTGCGGTCCTCATTCGGTTCCTCGGGAGCTTCCAAGAACGTTGTGCCTGACTCCTCGCCCAGCGCTTGCTGCAAAGCGGGAAGTATCTTGTCCCAGCTCGCCTCTCTCTCTTTGCGTAGACGAAGGTGGTGTCGGAGGACATCCACTTTGCTTAGACCTTCCAACGCAAAGATGGAGCGTAACCATGAGACGTCAGGCAGTTGGTCTGGGCCCTTGTACTTCTCCGACATGGCATGTGTCAGTTCGAGTCGAGTGTGAAGGCAGAGGAGGTTGGGATTAACAGGTTGCTCGACAATCCAGGTGGTTCGCGGAGGAAGGCTTTGTTGGAAGAGTTCCATCATGAGGCTTCAGGGCTTTGTTGAATCTTACGTTTGAGCAACTCTTCTTGAACGCGATGGTGGTCTTCGTTGGTGTAGGGCATCTTCATGAAGATGAGGGCACCGAAGATGAAGAAGAGTCCCACACCTGGACCAAAGAGGAGGCCGATCTTCCACGACACATCTGGGGTTTGGACTTGGTTCGGAACAAACCCAATCATCGTCAGGGCTTTTCCTGCGATCGCCACGGAGATAGCTCGGGCAATTTTCGAGGCCAACTTCCAGAAACCAAAGTAGAGGCCTTCACGATGTTCTCCAGTGGCAAGCTCGTCGTAATCCACAATGTCGGCGACGAGGGCGTCGAGCAGAGCAACGGTACCTGTGAACATCCCTGCAATAATCGCTACAGAAATGGGGAAGCTGATCTGCTTGGCCGGTAGGAACGGATACGACAGAGTGACAATCACACCCAGGATGAAAACACCCCAGAAACCAGGCCATTTCTTGCCGTACTTTTGGGCCGCCCAGATCCATAGAGGGATGCTGAAGCTGATGGTCAGCAAGAACACGACAATCACATACTGAAGCTGAAGTTCCGTCAAACCCAGTGTGTACTTGTAATAGTAAATGGCTGTGGCGCCATTGATGGAGAGTCCTATCGTTGCAACGACATACGCTGACACCAAAATGGCGAACAGCTTGTTCTGCATGACCGTCTTCCAGGACTTGAAGTAGGTCACAAGTCCAAAAGGTTCACCAGGTTCTTTCGCAGGGTGATCGAGGCCACGTGTGGTGAACACTGTGATCAAGGCCGTCGCGATCATTGCTGCACCAACGATGTAGGCTGAGGTGCTGAACGCTGATTCTTTGAGCCCAATCACTGCCTTGGGATCCAGGTTCTTTTGTGTTTCGACTGATGCCAAAAGCAAGCCAGGCACGGCGCTTCCAAACAATCCACCCAGGTTGAAAAAGAGGAACTTCCAACCAAAGAGTTCGGTGCGTTCGTCGCGATCGAAGGTCAACTCGCCGCCGAGAGCCACATGGGGAACACAAACGATGGTGTAGCATGTGTTGAGAATGATGTAGCTGATCAATAAGAAGGTAAACTTCCCAGCCTGGCTATGAATGTGGGGAGGGGAAAACAACACAAAGATAGAGATGGCCAGAGTGATTCCACCCAGCACGATGTACGGGCGTCGTTTTCCGAAGCGCGAGCGAGTGCGGTCCGAGATGCTTCCCATCAGCGGGTCTGTGATGGCATCCCAGATGATCGCCAAAGCCACCGCATAACCGGCAAGGTCGGCACGCAAACCAACCACATCGGTGTAAAAGATCAGGAGGTAAAGGCGAAGGAAAAATTCCACCGCCACTGTCCCGAACTCAGCGGTGCCGTACCCGATCTTGATGCGTCGAGGCAAACGTTCTTGGTATGGACGGTCCGTCATTCTACTATCCTGGTGTCAGGTTCAACTTTCTCGATGAACAAACGAGCGACGTATCTACCAAAGACCAGCGAGCTTGTACAGAATGTTGTGGAGTCTTTGCAGAATTGAACCAGGTCCTGTTGTTCCAGGAGGTCCCATCTGTGAAACTTGCAATGCGGCCTGAAGGAGTTGCCAAGATGGGAACTCTTCCGAACTTTTACAACCCTTTTACAACTGACTGACATGTTTCACGTCTCGTTTCTATACCTTGGTTAGGTTCTCTCTACCCGAAGCCAAACCACACATGCCACTACCCATCGTGTGGAACTTCCATTCAGAAAGAAGGTGCACCATGAACAAGGTATGGATTCTCCTGGTCGTTTCATTCTTTGCAAGCGTTTGTCTGCTCGGTTGCGGTGAAATCCCGCCGCCTTCTGGACACGCCGGTTACAAGGTTGATGTTGTTGGGCAGTCCAAGAGTCTTGCGCTTACTTCAGCAGAGATGACGACGGTTGAGCGGGCGCTGGTCCAGCTACTCTCCCGAACCGCTGTGGACTTGTCCGATCGAATCAACTCATCCAGGATTCAGCCACGGCCTGCTGTCTGGCCTTTGCCGGAAGGAACGCCGCATGTGTTTGTTCGGTACAGTCAACCGAAGCAAGTGAAGACCATGTACGAGCGGGAGTCTTTGTGGGCAAAGGAGATTGTCTTTGCCGCGCACCACGGATTGTTTGTGGTGGACCAAGACAACAACGTCCATCTGTATACCAAGTACCAACCTGCTGACTACGCAGGCTTTCTTCTCAGCACACAATCGCCGGTGCGAAGGGTCGAGCCTTTCACTGAGATGGCAGAACGATTTCGAGCACCTTGGAACCGATTTTATCTCGCAAAGAATCGATAGGCGTCTTTCATTTCAGAAACTGAAGCGGAGCAATTAAGCGGAAGGTTTGTTGGAGTCGGTGAGGTTGAGGAAGCGTTCTTCCAGGGAGCTTCCACGCTTCAGGTCTTCAATCAAGTGACCTGCGTCGAGGAGGGAGCGGAGGATGTGGCTTATCGCCTCAGCCGCTTCGGTTCCTTCCACACAGGCTACCCGCAAGGAGCTTTCGTTCGTGTTGAAGGTGACGGTGGCAATGCCAGGCAAAGCTTCCAACGTTGCTGTATCCACGGGACGTGATGTTCGCACCCATACTTTAAACTCGGCAGCTTGGCCGGTGAGATCGTTGACGCTTCCCTGGTAGACCAACTTCCCATGATCAATGATGATGACATCGTCACAGATCGATTGAATCTCCGCGAGGTTGTGCGACGACACAAGAACGGAGGTTTCTCCCTTCAGCTTGGTGATGAGGTCTCTGGCTTCGGCGGCGTGACGGGGATCAAGACCGTTGGTCGGTTCATCCAACAGGATAAGCTCCGGTTTGCCCATAAACGCCTGAGCCATTGCCGCGCGTTGGTGCATCCCATGAGACAGCGCACCCGCCTTTGTCTTCAGCTTATCTCCCAAGCCGACCTGCTCCAGCACTTTGGTGGCTTCCTGCATTGCCGTTTGGCTGGGCAACCCTTGGAGCCTTCCGTAAAAGGCCAGCTGACGAACAATTGAGATTCCTTCGGGGAGGCGAGCGTCTTGGGGAAGAGCCTGGATGCGCCCTTTGACGCGAGAGAACCGGTCGAGTTCTTCTCCACCAATCATGACCCGACCCGACGTCGCCTTCAGAAACCGGCAGATGATATTGAATGTTGTGGTTTTGCCAGCTCCGTTGGGTCCGAGCAGTCCGGTTACATGGCCACGTTTAACTTGAAACGAGAGATGGTCCACGGCTCGTGTGGAGCGGTAGTCTTTGACGAGATCCTTAACTTCCAAAACAGTGGGGTTTGCCTGTGTGCTCATGGCATAAGTTCCTTATCTCTTGGTCATAGGCATAGCATGCGATGGATGACAAAAACTTACAGGTCTCTCCACTGGAGGAGGCCCCCTGCACAAAACAGCATCAACGCGGCAAATCCTAGAAAAATACCGGCGGATTGGTAGGCCATCGTAGGTGGACCCAAGAGATCGATTTTATAAAAGTTCGGGCTATACGCATGGAAGCGAGTTAAGCCTACAATTCCCATCACAAGCAATCCCGCGATGGAAAGCATCAGCGCTAGAAACGGTTTCTTCACCATGCTGGAAGCAAATAAGACCCAGCCGAGGTAGCCAAGTGTCATAATCCAGGAGAGTATGATCAGGCTGCTTGTTTCACGAAGCCAGGCACCCATCGACCCTTGCAGCGCGTACAAACCTGAAACCAGGACAGACAAATACCCCAACGTCAGCAACGCCAAGAGGAGTATTCCA
Source organism: Deltaproteobacteria bacterium (assembly GCA_006226375.1). GTDB lineage: Bacteria > Myxococcota_C > UBA6777 > UBA6777 > UBA6777 > M3003. Next base: position 139,664 of record SBHC01000042.1, read on the forward strand.
TGGGCCATGTATTTTCCCAGCAACAGGGAAGCCCGCCTGGCCCTTGATAACAAGAACCTGACTGCTCCTCCGCGGATCTCATCGGCGATGGCGTCGTAGGCGAGGATAGCAACCACAAAGGGGAAGAACAAAAGCACCATAAAGAATACAAAGGACAGCAAGAGGGGCTTTTCCATTCTGTATTCAACGATATCACCTTTGCGACCCATGAACGCTTTGAGGGCCTTTTGCATCTTGCGCTTGTCGCCTGCTTTCATGTGCATCTGTCCAAACGATGTAATCATCTGGACCTGGTTGTCTTTGGCAACGTTCAAGGCTGTTGTGGTGATTAACGCCGCACCAAGAATGATGATGCCCGCTGCAAAGAGCACTCGCTTGCTCGTCAAGCTGATGCGTAACTCGTGCATGGCGATCACAAGAGTTTCCATAAACATGGGTGGTTTCCTTTTGGTTGAGTTCAAGTGGCCCCACCATAGTCACTTTGATGAGGAAGGACAAGCCCAGATGTCCCTTCTGTGACCTTTCGCTTTGTGGGGATCGGTGGGTGGGGGAGGGTGGTCTTGGGTTCGGGCCGAATGGGCGGTTCTCACTTACCTCGTTCAGGGCAAAAGACAAGTTGCTTTCGTGTGTATCGAGAAGGCTTCACGAGGTTGGGTGTACACTTTCTGAACACGCTGTCTATCTTGTGGACAGTTGCCTGCTTTTTGGACCCTCCTATGTGTGACTTGCACACGTCTTTACTTTTGGTCTTTCATTACTTTTCTTACAGAGTTGCTTCTTTTGGTACATTCTTCGCTTAAGCCTCTGCCTACCAGATGTTGTTTCTCGGTAGAAGGGAGAATTGTATGCCGCCACCAATTGAGGACAGCCATAATCCTCTTCGCTCCGATGTTCATGAGGGTGAACCAAGAACCCCATTTGATGGGTTGCTCAAGCATCTTACGGACCAGTTTGCTCCTGAACTTCTTACCTACCTGGGTGACCTGGATGGATTGCTTACCTGCGAACCTGTAGGTGGTGAAGTTGAGATCATGCATCGATTGACCGATCGTGTATGGAGAGTCACCCAACACTTGGACGGCGAGCCTTTGGAGTACTTGTTCCATCTGGAGTTTGAGTCTGGGACCGTGGCTAGTATTGAGCGAAGGCTGGGAATGTACAGTTGGGCTCTCTACGAGAAGGAAGGGCTGCCTGTGCGTAACTTGGTTTGGTATGTGGGCGACCAAAAGCCAACCGGTTGGCCTAAGGATACATGGCGTGTGGAGTGTGAGGCTGAGATGACCATTGGCAACGACATTGTATCTACGTTACGATGGTGGGAAGTTTGGCTGCCAGGTGGCTTTCAAGCCCCAAGGTTTGTGAAAGAAGCGCCGGCTTATTTGTTGCCCTTCGCCGTGTTGATGAAGGGCATGAAGAAGCCGCTGCTTGCTCAACTCAAACGTATGATTCAAGGCTCTGGTTTGGCAGTCTCTAATCAGCATGACTTGCTGGCTATGGTCGTTTTCTTTGCTTGCCGAAGATACTCACTCGATGAAGTCATCAAGGAGATCAACATGGATATTTTTGAAGATAACCCCTTAACCGAATACCTGTTCAACAAGGGTGTGGAGAAAGGCCGGGAAGAAGGCCGGGAAGAAGGCCGACATAGTTTGATAGAACTTCTGCAGGGGCAAGCAAAGAAGCGGTTTCCGCACATTGGTGATGGCACGTTGCAGCTGTTGGAGGAGCTTTCTCTCTCCGCCCTTCGACAGCTTGGGGACGAACTGCTTGAATTGCCCAACGGAAGGACCTTTCGACAGACGGTTCTCTCCCTACGAAAAAATCAATAGTCGATACATAGTCAAAGCCAATCGATGCATGTAGAGTGTTCCTTGTGAGTTTTTCGAGTTCCATGGATGTTCAACGCACTAGCTAGGGGAGAAGAACCACCGAATGACGGCTGCAAATGACGCGATTTCCTCGATACGTTCGACGATCAAGAAGGTTGTTCTCACGCAGAGTCAGGGTGTTGAGCTTACCCTGATTGGTATTCTCAGCGGGGGTCATGTCCTGCTTGAAGATGTTCCTGGGGTAGGCAAAACAACCCTGGCCAAGACCGTGGCCCGTTCTCTCAATATGGAGTTCTCTCGGGTTCAGTTCACGCCCGATCTGCTCCCTACTGATATCTTGGGAACGTCTGTGCTGAATCCGAAGGATGGCTCCTTTCATTTTCAAGAAGGTCCTATCTTTCACAACTTGCTCTTGGCGGATGAGATCAACCGGGCGTCGCCACGGACTCAGTCGGCTTTGTTGGAAGCCATGAACGAAAAGCAAGTGACCATCGACGGGAAAACCCGCCCTCTGCCCAAGCCATTCTTTGTGATTGCCACGCAGAATCCGGTCGATTACCAGGGAACGTATCCATTGCCTGAGGCGCAACTGGATCGCTTCTTGTTGCGTGTGAGCTTGGGGTATCCCAGCAAAGACCACGAACTGCAGATGCTTTTTGATAGACAGTCCAGCGATCCCCTCGATGATGTGAAGCCAGTGATGGACTTGTCCACATTGTTAGACCTCCAGGCGCAAGTTCGCCAAGTAACGCTCGAAAAAGACGTGGGTTTGTACCTGCACGGTTTGATAGAGAAGACCCGGAACCACAAGGAGTTGGTGTTGGGAGCCAGTCCTCGTGCAACGTTGGCATTGTTTCGCGCCTGTCAAGCCAGAGCGTTCATGCATCAACGAGATTACGTAAGTCCAGACGACGTTCAGGCTCTCGCGGCTCCCGTTCTGGCTCACCGGGTGATGTTGACGAACCAGGCACGCTACAGTGGCAAGTCCACCTCCCACATTGTGTCTGCCGTTGTCGATGATCTTCGAGTGCCCACATGAAGAAGAAACGCCGTCGTGTCAATCTCAACAAGCTTAACTACATCCTCATCCCGAAGAATCGTGTGGAGTGGGATGAGTTACGGAAGTCTCGACGGGGTCGTGTGTTTCGATGGATCTACAACGCTTACTTTGTCTTTTCCCAAGAGGGAAGGGTGTTGTTGTTCTTGTGGATGCTCCTCTCCGCGCTCAGTATCAACATTGGGTTCACCCAGTACTACGTTGTCTGGAGCGTATTGACAGGGCTGTTGCTTGGTTCTGTCTTGCTTCGTCGCTTTGTAAAGATGGATGGGGTCAGCGCCTCCTTCACGGGTCCTCCGCGTGTGACCCGAGGAGAAGAAGTCTTTTTCTCTGTGGAGTTCCACAACCAGAGCGGTCAGATTCACCAGGCCATTCGGGTGGAGCGGCCCTTTCTTCCGTGGGATGGGAAGTACTTCAGTCCAAGGCTCTCCATCGATCAGTTGGAGCCTGGGCAAACCCAGGTCCGAGAGATTGTGGCAACGTTTCAGGCTCGCGGGGAACACCACCTCGATCCCATTAGCGGTCGTGCGTTGGCACCCTTGGGGTTGGCGTTAAGTGAGCCGGTCTCTTCCACAAGCAGCGTTCACTTCCTTGTGGTTCCGCAAATTGCAGATGTTGCCCATATCGACATCGAGACAACCCAAAAGTACCAGCCGGGTGGTGTGGCGTTGGCTTCCATTACAGGGGAAGCCCGAGAACTTGTTGGGGTGCGACCTTATCGTCCGGGAGACCCAATCCGAGATCTTCATGCCAAGACATGGGCGAGAATTGGTGAGCCAGCCGTTCGTGAGTACCAACAAGAATACTTCACACGCATCGGGATTGTCATCGATACCGATGAAGGGCGTGATGACGACCCCATGTTTGAGTCCATGTTGTCGTTGGCTGGTGGGATTGTTGCTCACCTGAGTCGGGGCGAAGCCTTGTTGGACTTGCTTGTCATTGGGCAGGACATCCATGAACTGACGTTGGGGCGCAGCCTCGGATTTTTGGATCAAGCCTTGGACTTATTAGCCTGTGTCTCTCCTCAAGATGGCTTTCAAGGCCGTGAGATCCGCTCGCAGATCAGGGAGCACCTGTCTCGTCTGTCTTGTATGATTGTTCTCAGCATGAACTGGGACGAGTCGCGGGAAGAGTTTGCCATGTGGATTGAACAACAGGGTATTCGCTGTCGCCGGATCCACATTGTGGACGGTGAAGTGCCTGACTACGCTCGCGAGATCGGTGCTACTTTGGTGGACATTGAAGACATCCAGGGGAAGGAGCTGGTCCTTTGAGCAAGAGCCTGACCAGTGTTCGTATGGCCTTGATGGCTGTGCTTGGTTTGTACGCCGTTACCTTCCAGCAATGGGTCGGGGTGGTTGTGCTGACTCTATGGTTTGGTCTCACCTTGCTTCCCTGGCGGTTTGAGTTGGACCGAATTGGTCAAATCATCTTCTCGTTTGTGGGTCTTGGGGTTGCTTATGTCCTAGTCGTAGTCGTTGGGCCTCCTCCCAAGCATCCTATCTCAGAAGCCTTCGCTGTGTTGCAAGCCTTCGTGTGCGTGTGGGTGTTGTCGGTTTGTTTGCTTCGTTTGATGATGACCAACCCTATCATGGGCCACCGTGGAACGGTGTTGATCTCGTTGTTGGGTATCATTGCTTGCGGAGGAAATCAGATAGGTTTGACCTACCATGCTTTCGTCATCGGCTACTCCGGTTTGGCGTTGTGGGCCTTGACCGACCATGACGTCTCTCGACCCAAGCTCGCCAAGTCCACGTCGCGGCGTTGGCGCTTGACCGTCGTGGGAGTCTCTATCGCGGCGGTGGTGGCAGGGTCGCTGTTTGTCTTTCTTCCGTATGCCTACAGAGTTGTGACCAAGCGACTGAATCTCACCTTTGGCGCAAGAGCCCAAACAGGCTTCGACCTGTACTTTAAGTTGGGCTCCTTAACTTCTATGATTAAGTCAAAGCGCGTTGTGCTTCGTGTGCATGGAGATTTTCAATCTTCTCTGCATCTGCGAGGGATTGTTTACACACGATACAACAACAAATACTGGCGGGTTCCAAACTTACGGAGACGTCGCCAGGTTCGTCTGCCGAAGTACCTTTCATCGAACAAGACATTTCTTCAAATTGAGCACGTGGCTGGGGATACAACAAGATTCTTTGTCCCGCTGCACAGTCAGGTCAAAGCGTCTCCTGCAGGGTTTGTTCGGCTTCACCCAATGGGTTTGGTTTTGCCTTTGCCCTCTACAGAGCCTGACTCGATCACCATCACTGTCTCGGACAAGGGCGGAATTCCTGTGACCCGTCCGATGCTGATAGACCGTGAGGTGCCAGGAAAGCTGCTGCTACCCCTCAAGCAACTCGCTCTGCAATGGACGAAGGGGGCCACCTCTGTTCCAGAGAAAATGCACCGGTTGGTGTCCAAGTTAATGACGCAGTATCGTTACTCTTTGGAGTTTACGCGTCAGAAAGGTCGAGATCCGATTCTCGACTTTCTTCTCCACAACAAACAAGGACACTGCGAATACTTTGCTTCCGCTCTGGCTTTGTTGGCTCGCTCCATCGGTATGTCTGCCCGAGTTGTCGGGGGTTATATGGTTTCGGAATACAACAGGCTTGGTGGCTACTACATTGTTCGGGAACAGAACGCTCATGCCTGGGTGGAAGCCTGGATTCCAGGAAAAGGATGGGAAACCTATGACGCAACTCCTCCTGCAGGGGTGGCTTCCCACATGCCCAAACAAACCACGTGGTTTTCCGGTCTGATTGATAGCATCCGGATGTATTTTGGGCGTTTCCAAGAGCGCCTCGGTCGGTTGTCCATCTCCGATATGATGCTTGTGATTGGGTTCTTTGTGCTGCTGTGGGCGGTGATTCGTCTACGTCGGTGGTTTCAAGAACGAAAGACCGAAGAAGCCGGTGACCCTCTTGGCTACAGCGATCCATTGCCGGCCTTCCAAGCCATGATGGACGAATTGTCCAAAACTCTGCCCAAGCGCGACAGCGAGACCTTGGAGCGATATGCCTCCAGGCTCCAAGAGTCGCAGACCTCTCCAGCCATGCTGGAAGCCGCTCAGCTTCTCCGCGACTATGCCTCCTTCCGCTATGGAAAACGTGGAAACCCTGAAGACCTCACCCAGCATCTTCATCGCTGGAACGAACAACACACAAGCCTTGTCTCCTGAGAGCTTTGAAAGAAACTCTTGAAATCAAATAAGTTGTTTGCCTGCCCTGTATTTCTTTCACCATTCACTGCGAAGATTTTTTCGGGTTGTGAGACAGATCTCAATGTTTGCAGGTCTGTAACAATGTTCTTGAAGATCAGCTGGCCTCTCCACTTGCGAGAAGGTTAGCTGCAAGGAATATGTTGAAACAAATTCAACGGGGGAGCCCCACAATTCGCCCGCTGAACATAGAGTTGGAGTGATCACAGTCCTTGTCGCTTTTTGTTGTTTCTTCAGCCAGAGAGTGCGTTTCGCTCGGACCTCTTGTTACAACGCATAGCGGACACAAATCTGTGACAATTTTTTTCGATTGGTGTATGTTGCTGTGCGCTCAGGTAGAATCTGGGCCTACAGTAATGGAATGGAACCTAAACTCGAGTAGGAGGTATCGCAATGTTAAGAAGAGGCCTATTGGGTTGCAGTCTTGCAGTCCTGTTGTCTCTCGCAGGCTTTTATGTAGGGTGTAGTGGCCCTTCAGCCGATAGCTGCGGGGAAGGCACCAAATGGGATGAGGGCGCCAAAACTTGTATTGCCGAACAGGTGGTGGAGTGTGGACCCAATACCACTCGCGATGGCGACAAGTGTGTGCCCAACCAGGAAGTTTGCAAGAACGGTCAAGTCTTCGATGCCAAAGAAGGCAAGTGTGTGGACAAGGCTACCTTGTGCAACGATGACAGCAAGCTGGACGAAGCGACCGGCAAGTGCATTCCCAAGAAAGTCCTGGAGTGCGATCCTGATACGGAAGAAAAAGATGGCAAGTGTGTTCCCAAGAAGGTCGTAGAATGTGGCCCGGACACCACCGCCAAAGATGACAAGTGCGTTCCCGACACTACCGTTTGCGGACCCGGCACCAAGCCGACCCAAGACGGCAAGTGCGAAGCGGAAAGCAAGATCCAGTGTGGTCCCGGTACCGAAGAAAAAGAAGGCAAGTGTGTTCCCGTTGCGGATCTCTGCCAACCCGGTACCGTCAAAGACGACAAAGGCAACTGTGTTGTTGAAAAGGCTGCTTGTGACAAAGGCACCGAGTTCGACGTTAACACCAAGAAGTGTGTCGCGACAGACCAAGCTTGTGGACCCAACACCGCCTTCACCAACGGCCAGTGTGTTGAAACCGACAAAGTCTGCGCCAAAGGCACCAAGTACGACAAGACCAGCAACCAGTGTCTCCCCGATTACTGCAAGGCTGGCGACATCATCAAGAACGGCGTGTGTGTTTCCTCTGCGGAAGAGTTGATCGCCAAGAAAGATGTGGACGAGAAAGAAAACAACGACCCGATGAAGAAGGGAACCGCTCAGGCTTTGACCCTCAAGGCTCAGGGCTCCCAACTTGTCTTCACCGGCGCCATTGACGCTCCCAAAGATCTCGACGGTGACAGCATCCCCGACCAAGACGTGGACGTGTATGAGTTCACCGCAAAAGCCGGACAGTGGTTCAAAGTCTCCGTTCAGTCCCTTGGCTTGCCCGCTCCTGCCTTCTTGATTCGTTCCGAAGGTACAAAGGACAAAGACGGCAAGATGATGTACGAGTTCAAGCGCTTTGGCTCTTTCGGTGCGGGCAGCGCTCCGGCTCGATACGTCCAAATCCCCGCTGACGGCAAGTACCAAATCGTTGTTCTTCCCACTCTGGTTATGGCTTCGGATCCTGACCTGGATGGTGACGCTCCCTACAACTTTGGTCCCCAAGGTGATGCGAACTGGAAGTATGTCGGCTACATCGAAGAAATCAAAACTCCGACCGCTGTAAAGGTAGACACCACCAAGGTTACCCAGATGAAGGGCAACCTGACCAACGTCGCTCAAGTCATGTACGAAATGGACAACGTCAAGCAAGACGAGCTGCTCCAATTTGATGTTGGTATGGCCGCTCCTGGCGCTCGTATGTTGCTGACCTACTGGGACGGCACCAAGGTCATCAAGAGCATCTCCCTTGCACAAGATGGCTCCTACAGCATGTCTGTTCCTGCCACTGGAAAGCTGACCCTCGTTGTGAGCTGGGATCGTGCATGGAGCAACCAGCTCGACTTCGACATCCGCGCCAAAAAGGTGGGGCTGGGTAAAACCACCACCATCAAGACCTCCGCTTCCGATACTTTCAGCTTTAGTGTTCCTGACAACACTGTGATGGAGATCTATTACACAGCGGACTCTGGTACATTCACCTCATCCGATCGACTGGATGTTGACCTGCAAGACAACCAAGGTACTTCCATCACGAAGAACGCTTCACTCAACGATGGATCCGGTTCGAAGTTGTTTGCCTTCGCTGCAAAAGCTGCATCGTACAAGCTGGTTGTGAACAACAAGACCAGCAAAGATCAAACTCTCCAACTTGTGGTCCTTTTGTTCAAAGCGAATGATCTCGGACAGACCAAAGGTGTAGGTGACAAACTCTCACTGAACTACAGCCAGCCTTTGCTCAAAGGCGAGTATGTTTACGTGACAGTTAACTTCAAAGAAGATGTTAGCGTTTCGGGAACCCTCGTTGGAAACACCTCGCCCGACTCCGAAGATGTGGATGTCTATCTGTACGATGACAAAGTCAAGAGCATTACCTCCAAGCTGACTTCGGCTGGTGTGGAACTGTTCCGTGAACCCTTCAAGAAGGGCACTTACTTGCTGAAAGTGACCTCCAGCACCACAACCCCTGACCTGACCAAAGGCTTCAAAGTTAACTTTACGTTGACTCCGCCTCCCACCGAAGAGAAAGAGCCCAACGATACTCCGGCGACCGCCAACACGTGGGGCTTTGACCGCAACGCAGTGGGTACCTTCGCAAAGAAAGACGACCAGGATCACTACAAAGTGTCCTTGGCCAAGGATATGGCTGCTGGTGAGATCCTTGTGATTCACCTCGATGCTTCGTCTTACAGCAGCTACGAGTGTTCGTTGACAGAAGACAAAACCGGCGCTACGCCAGTTCTTGCTGTGACCGACCGTCGTTACGGTTGTTACATGATCTTGGATGGCTTGAAAGCTGGTAACTACATCTTCATGGGCAAGTACACTTCCACGTCCACCAACGTGAAGTATACCCTGTCCGCCAAGATGATGATGGGCGCGTTGGAGAAAGAGTCCAACGACGCAACCACCACCGCTTTGGATGTGGCTGACCCCTCCAAAACCATGATCTACGGAATGATTGGTTCCAAGACTGATGTGGACTACTTCTCGTTCAAGATCACCACTCCCCCCGCCAAAGGTAAGGTGTGGGAGCTGACCGGTGAGCAGTTCGGTAGCTACACCTCCACGAGCTACTACGCCAAAGTGACTGTTGTCGATGCTTCCGCTCAGTCGTATGGCGAAGCCCAAATCAAGGCGGGCTCCAAAGCGTACATCAAGGCTGATGGCTTCTCTGCCAACACCACGTACTACTTCAAGGTCGAGTACGGAGCTTCCAGCTACTACAGCTACTACGACATTGGCTACAAGTTCTCGGTGAAGGAAGTCAGCCTGAACTTTGAAGTGGAGACTTCGGCAGCGAACGATGACTCCAAGTCCGCTCAGGTTCTCACTGCTCTTCCCGTTCTTGTTTCGGGTGATGTGGCTCCCAGTGACAAAGACTACTACAAGTTTACCCTCGCCAATGACCTCGCTTCTGGTGAGTCTTTGTTGGTCAACTTGAACGAAGGTCCTGCGACAGGTTCCTTGGGGAATACTTCCTCGGTTCAGGTTCACTTGTATGACTCAGCGGTCAAGCTGATTGACGAGAAGACGGGTTACACCGGCTATCCGAAGACCATCACCAAGGGTGGTTTGAAGAAGGGTGATTACTACATCATGATTGACCGGGATAGCACGAGCACTTCGTATTCCGGGGTGTACCAACTTGAAATCAAGATCACAAAGTAAACATACACGAACGAAAACGAACGGGAGTAAAAGATGTTACGAAAGATAACGATCTTGAGCCTCGCCCTTGTGTGGAGCGTCAGTCTGACCATCGGCTGTTCCTCTCCCAAGGACTCATGCGGTGCTGGTACCACCTGGGATGAAGCGGCTCAAAAATGTGTTTGGACCAACGACACCAAGCTGCGATGCAGCGATGATACTGAACTTAAAGATGGAAAGTGTGTTCCCAAGGTAGAAACCTGCCAGGAAGACCAAATCCTCGACGAAAAAACCGGCAAATGCGTCAACCGCTCCGAACAGTGTGGCGCTGACGCAACCTTGAACAAGAACACCGGAAAGTGTGAGCCGACCAAGCTCCTCGCTTGTGGACCCGGAACCAAGGAAGAGAACGGCAAGTGTGTGCCCGAATCCAAGCTGGTTTGCGGCGCGAACACCAAGGAAGAGAACGGCAAATGTGTGCCCGATACCAACTCGGTCTGTGCAGACGATGCCAAGTTCGACACCCAATCCGGAAAATGTGTTCCCAAGAAGGTCGTCGAATGTAGCGGTGACACCGTCAACAAGAACGACAAATGCATTCCCAAGTCTGAGTTCTGCGACGCAGGAACCAAGCTCGACGAAACCACAGGGAAGTGCATCGTTGATGCAACCACCTGTGACAAAGGCTCCCAACTGGATGCTCAAACTGGTAAGTGCGTTGTCTCTGACAAAGTTTGTACCGGTAACACCGTGTTTTCCAACGGACAGTGTGTGCCCAAGAAAGAAGTCTGTCAGGCAGGCACCAAGTTTGATGACACCACCAAGACTTGCTTGCCCGACGCTACTTGCAAGCAAGGCGACATTCTCGTCAAAGGTCTTTGCTACACCCCCGCGACCAAAATCGCGACCGAAAAAGACCTCGACGAAGCTGAGAACAACGACCCCGAAAAGGGCGGTACCGCCAACGAAATTACCCTCAAAGAAGCCGGCAAGAAGACCGTGTTTGTGGGTACCATTGGAGAGCCCCAAGACCTCGACAACGATGGCAAGCCCGACCAGGACATCGACACCTTTACCTTCAAGGCCAAGGCTGGAAAATGGTACAAGATCTATGTCCAGTCGATGGGTCTTCCCGCGCCGGCGTTTATCGTTCGTGGATTGTACGATGCAACCAACAAAACCTACCGTTACACTCGCGTAAGCTCGCTTGCGCAAGGTGCCGGCCCCGGTCGCTTTGTGTTCATCCCCGAAGATGGCGACTACACCATCTCTGTGGCTCCCAGCGTTGTGTTGGCTTCGGCTTCCAACTTCAACCCTGCAGGTCCCTTTGCCTACGGCCCCGTCGGAAGCAAAGACTGGGAATACGTCGGTGTTGTTGAAGAATTGGCCGCTCCCACTGCAACCAAGTTGGACGTCTCCAAAGCTGACCCCGCGATTAAGGGTGACCTTAGCAAGCTGGCCAGCGAAAACGTCTACGAACTGACCAACAACCAACCCAGCGAGTTCTTTGAGGTGGAGTTGACCACTGTTCCTGCTGGTGTCCGTCCCGTCGTTCTTGTATGGGATGGCACCAAGTTGGTGTCGGAGAGCCGCTTCAACACCGAAAACAAGGCGTATGTTTCTTTGCCCGCCACGGGCACAGCGACCTTGATCGTGGATTGGGATTTGGCTTGGGGGAACAACACTGCCTACGAAGGCAAGCTGAAATCCAACGGTGTGGCTGCTGAGTTTACCGCCGTCAGTGGTGCACCCCAAACGCTCAAAGTGAAAGTTCCACCGCTGACTTTGGTGGTGCTTACCTTCCAGTTGTTGGGCACCTTGGATAGCTACGTCAGTGTCAAGGCTACTGATGCACAAGCTACGACTGTGTACTCTGATAGCTTCCAGTACTACGACGATGTCGGCGCGTTCTTCTCCGAAAAAGGCGGAGACTACACCGTTACCATCGACCGCTCCTCGACGACTCCGATGCCGATTCGCTTCTTGGTCACCTTCCGGCCTGTGATCTCCTTGGGCGTCGACAAGAAGCCCTTGGACACCATGTCGTACACTGAGACCAAAGCTGTGGCGAAGAATCAACTCCGTTACTTCTTCTTCAAAACGAAGGAAGACGCCGAGTTGAACGGTGTCATCGAAGGTGGCTCCGGACCCAGCGAAGACGTAGATGCCTCGCTCTTTACGGATAAGATTGCTTCGGTGGCTACGGGTCAAACGGCTGGAAATGTGTCGTGGACCAAGCAATTCATCAAAGCTGGAGGTTACCTGGTAGAGATGATCTCTCGGGTGGATCTGCCCAAAGGCTACAAGATTAACTTCACGTTGGCTGAGCCTCCACCCGCGGAGAAAGAGCCCAACGAGACCCAACAAACAGCTTCCACCTACAAGATCGGAACCAAGTTGTTAGGTGAATACACCGGTGGTGACAAAGACTTCTACAAAATTACCTTGGCGCAAGATATGGCCAAAGGTGAAGTCCTGACCATTCTGGTGAACTCCTCCAAGAGCTATGGTAAGTACAAGTGTCGCTTCGTGACCGCGTCCGGCGCTGTGTTGTGGGATAACGAAGGCCATGGCCGCTACGGTTGTTATGTTCAGGTCTCGGATCTGCTCAAGGGTGATTTCTACCTTGAGACCGAATACGATACCACCACATCTAGCAAGTACGCCTATGAGATTACCTCGAAGATCGTGAAAGGTACCCTGGAGAAAGAGCCCAACAACGACGACCAAACGGCGCAATTGGTTCCCACTGGTGGTCTTCCCATCTTTGGTACCTTGAACTGTGACAACATCACCACTTCGTCCAAGACCAGCACAAGCTGTACACAAGCCGAAGTGACCCAGGATACCTACGATGTTGACATTCCCAAGCTCAACGCTGGGGAGTCCTTCATCTTCCAGGCCAAGTACAATGGCTCCTATCCCTACACCGGAACCACCTACTACGCCGAAGTTGAGTTGTTTGATCCAGGCACCAACAAGGTTCTCTTGAAGGGACGCTTGGGTGGCGATGTCATCTTCAGCAACAAAGAAGTTCCTGTGGGCCGCTACAACATGCGGATCAAGTACGGGTACAGCACCATGTACAAGTACTATGACTTCCACTACGAGCTAAACCTGGCTGTTGCCAAGATCTCGGTGACCTCCGACTCGGATGCTACAACCCAAGGTAGCAACGATACCTTTGCCAAGGCGCAGGTGATTACCGCTCAGCCGGTCATCATTCTTCAGGGAGATGTCACTGCTAGCGTCAAAGACTATGACTACTACAAGATCACCTTGGCGGCTGATGTTCCTACAGGTAAGAAGCTTGTCATTAATCTTGATCAGGGTCCGGCAACAGGCTCGTTCGGGAACACATCCTCAGTTCAGTTGCATGTCTATGACGGTGCGGAGAAGCTGATCGATGAGAAGACAGGCTACACGGGCTATCCCAAGACTGTTGAGATCGCTGCAGCCAAAAAAGGTGTCTACTACATCATGATCGATCGTGACAGTACATCAACCTCGTACAGCGGTGTGTACAACACGAAGATTGAGATTAAGTAATCACCCCTCCTGTTCCTTCCTCCTACCAGCCTTTTCAGGCTGGTACCCCTCTCTTCTTTTCTCTCTTTTTTCTTCTACAACATTCCAATGGAAGCAGTGGACCTGGCGGGGGTCGAACCCGCAGCCTGTCGCTTATAAGGCAACTGCTCTACCTTTGAGCTACAAGTCCCAAATACTGGCTATGCGCCATGTATTCGGGATATTCGCTCGTCACGCCAAGCACGTTGGGTGCCGCTCTTTGTGCGCGATGCAAACAAAAGTTGTGGGTTGGTGTGTGCAGGTAGAAGCATCAAGCCCTCCGTTTGAGATTGTTCTTGATGTTCTCTCATACGACTCACACGCTGATGAGTTCGGTGGGACTGCTCTTCGATCGTAGCTTATGTTTGTTGGGCATGGAGCGACGGGGAGATGGGGGGGTTTTGGAAAGGATGCTGAACGATTAAGGAGTTTTGCAGCCGCCGTTGGTGGAGAAGCCAGGGCAGCGAGGCGCGATCATCCAGCGGTTGGGGTTCCAGGAGCCTTTGTGGTTGCCTGACTCATCTTTGAGGTCTGTTCCTGACCCTTCGTTCATCAGCCAAAGGCCGATGGTTTCGGTGGTCACGCTCATCATACAGTCGGGTGTAAAGTCCAGGTTGTAGAGGCCCTTGTTCGAGAGGCGAACCTGGGCAATTTTGCCTGTGAAGTATTGGGCGCCGTTGAAAGCGACACCTCCTTCGGAAGCTTCCGCTCCAAACACGAGCGGTACGTTGCTTTTGTTGTACTCCACACCGCCTTCAAAGCTTTGGCCTCCTGCAATCTTTCCATCGATCCACAACTGGGCGAGCTTTCCATCGTAGGTTCCTGCGATGTGGTGCCATTGGCCCAGCTTGATAAAGTCGTTGGTGTTGGCTTCAACGGTCACAAAGTCTTTTCCACCTTTGGGCCAGACCTGGAAGCGGATGTTCTTTCGTCGGAAGCCCGACGTCAAATCGATCGCAAAGCCTCCACGCTCTCGAAGGGAAATCAAGGTGATGGGACCACGGAACGTGGGCAACTTGTCGATTTGTACCCAGGCTTCAATGGTGAAGGCACCTGTGGGTTGGAGTTGGGGGGAGGCCGCTACCGTTGCAGCGCTGTTTCCGTTGAAACTCAACGCATACTGGGCTTTCTCATCGACTTCTCCATCGCAGTCGTTGTCTTTTTGGTCTTCACAGACTTCAGTGACGGGAATGACTTCACCTACACATTCGGTCCATTTGCCCGATGTACAGGTTTGCTTGCCCTTCAGGCACAATCCTTTGCCTTCGGTTCCTGCGGGACCACCGTAACAATCTCGGGTCTCGCCGTCTTTGGTGCAGGGGCAGTTCTCGTCGATGGTGCCGTCACAGTCGTTGTCTTTGTCGTCACATTTGTCTTCGGTGGTCTGGTAGTCAGCGCCGTATTGCGCTGCTTCACAGGCTTTCCAGGCACCTTTCTCACAGACCTTTTTCCCAGAACCACAGACTCCGATGGTGTTGTCACAGGACGGTGGGTTTTTGGGGTTGTTGTCGATTTGCCCGTCGCAGTCGTCGTCTTGGCCGTTGCAATCTTCGTCTTTCGGGATGACTTGATCTTCGCAAACGTCCCACTTCCCATTGCGGCAGAATTGTTCGCCCTTGCTGCAGGTTCCGACTCCTTCGGTTTTGTCGGGGCCTGTGTAGCATTCACGGCGTTCGTTCTCTTGACAGGGAGGGCATTTGTCTTCAATTTCCGACTTGCCGTTGCAGTTGTCGTCAGCTCCGTTGAAGCAGATCTCCTGGTCGGCGGGTTTGACTTCACCGACGCAAACACCCCAGATGCCGCCTTTACAGGTTTGGTTTCCGCCTTTGCAGCGGCCCACTCCCTTGGTACTCAGCGGCCCGGTGTAGCATTCTTGGGTCTCACCGTCTTTGCACTCGTCTTTGATCTCTTCCAGCCGTAGGATCGTTCCGCTGTTGCCGACGATGAGGGCGTTTTGTTCGGAGCGTCCAGCGATGGCATGGAGGTCGGGAAAGGCGAGACGGGCCTCGTTCACCCATTTGCTCCCACCGTCAGTTGTACCAAGGATGGTTCCATCTTTTCCCACGAGCCATCCCCGCTGTTTGCTGGCAAACCAGACTCCAAAGAGGCCTGAGTCTGTGCCGGATGAGGGTCGGGACCAGTTTGCGTCCGCTACCTTCTTGAGCAGCTGCCCGTTGCCACCGACTGCCCATCCTTCATCGTTGTTGATGAAGTGGACGCCATAGATCGGTTGATCGACAGCGGTGGCTTGTGTGGTTACGTTGAGAGCGCCGTCATCGGTGGCAGCGATTGTGCCCTTGCCGCCTACGACAAAGCCGATTTTCTCGGAGACAAAGTAGAGTCCGTACAGGTCGAGGTCCAGCCGGAAGGACGTGGGGCTCCAAAGTTGTCCGCCATCGTTCGTACGGAGAAGTGAGAAGCCGTCTCCCACTGCGTAGCCCACCTTGCTGTTGATGAACTGAACAGCCCTTAACGGTTCGGAGACCGGTGAACTTAGCTTTGTCCAGGTCTCACCGCTGTCTTTGGTTCGTAGGATGACTCCCTCTTCACCCACAATCCAACCTTCCTTGTCGTTGATGAAGCTGACGCTGCGGAAATTGAGCTTCACATTGGTCGTTTGCTTGGTCCAGGTGGCTCCCCCGTCTTTGCTGTGCATGATGGTCCCGTTGTCTCCAACGGCCCAGGCCATGCTATCGGAAGGTTGAGACACTCCCCAAAGGTGGGCCGTTGTGTTGGACTTTACTTTGTTCCAACGCAGGGACGCGGGGTTGCTCACCGAGCTATCTGTGGTGCTGGTTCCGCCGTCTTTGTCGGTGACGGAGTCTGTGGGAGCTTCGCTACAAGTTCCAGTGGTTGTACAATTGGGAGTTTCTCCGGGACCGCAATTCACGGCATAAATCGCTGCAACAAGCAGCGATACTCCGAACAAGAAGTTACGCATGGTACACGTCCTCTGATGCCACAAGGAAAGGACCTTGGGCTGCGTATGGGGGCTTGTTGTCAAACCCAAAAAAGAGAGAAGGGGAGTCATTACAGACAATACTTGGTTTGACCGAAGGAAGTGCAGGTTCCTCCGTAAGCCTTGCAGTCCTCGTCTTTGGTGCAGACCTGCGCGCAAACACGGGATGTTCCAGAGCGAACACAAGTGTAGTCTTTGGGACAGGTGGAGGAGCCACCGCTCGTGGTGCAGGTGGCCAGGCAATAGGTTGTTCCACTGGAGCCGGCGCAAGTTAGCTTGTCTTCACAGTCGTTGTAGGCGTCTGTGCTGGGTGCCCCACGACATTCTTCGTTGAGCTTGCGGGTTTTCTTGCGCGGAGTCAGGCAGTATCCACCGCTGGGTGGGGAAGACTGACACGATGTTCCTGTCGGGCACTGCCCCGTTTGTTGAGGGTCACAGCTTTTCTGGCAGAACGATTTGTTGCCCAAGTCGGCACAGAGCAAACCAAGAACACATCGCTTCACGCCGTCACACTCTTCGTTTTCTTTTTGAGTGGGAGGTCCAAGACAAATCCCTCCCAAGAACGAGCTGGTGGTATCGACCAGGCAGGACTCACCTGTCGCGCACTTGGCGTTGGTTTTCTCGCCATCTTTGGGGTCACACACCTGGATGCACTGCCCTTGGAAGCAGTCGAGGTCTTTGCTTCCATCGCAGGGGGCTTGGAGTGAACAACTCTCGCCTTTTTGGGCTTTGCCTTCCGGGGCAGAGGGGAGAGGTGTACAGTAACCCGGCTTGTACTGTGTGCTTTCGTTGCAATAGGTGCCTTTCGGACAATCTGTGTTGGTGGCAGTTCCGTTGACTGGGTCGCACTTGGCAAGGCAAACTCCACCCGTTTGGGAACTGCGCAAACACCATTCACCCGTTTTGCAGTCACCTTGCGTGCCGCTGGCTGTTGCTTTGCAGTCTCGCGCACAGCGACTTCGGTAGCATGACAAACCTGTTTCGCAGCGCTGGTTGGTGCTGTTGCAGGGGTCGCCTTCTTTGGCGCTGGCTTTGGCGAGGCACACTCCACCCCAAGGAGATGTGGTGCTTTCCGTGCACTCTTCCGTGCTCTGGCACTTGGGGTTGTTGCTGGCGCCTTTGCGGAGGTCGCAGGCCTGACGACAAGTTCCTTGGGAGCAATAGAGTTGCTTGCTGCCGTCGCAATTTTGGTTTTGAATGGCAGAGCAGCTGTCACCCAGCTGTTGTTTTCCTTCGTCAAAGGAGGGAAGGCTGCGACAGTACCCAGGTTGGACGGTTGGGCTTTGTTGGCAGGTGGTTCCTACCACGCAGTCGGGGTTCGCAGGACCACCCTTGGCTGGGTCACACTGCTTCACACAAACCCGAAGCGTTCGGTGACAGGCGTTTCCTGAAGGGCAGTCATTTCCTGTGGGGTCACAGCTTTTGACACACTTTCCGCTGGAGCAGGTCAGGCCGTCCAGGCAAAGTTTGGTTTGGCTGCAATCTTCGCCTTCTTTCTGGGTGGGTTTGACGATACATCCACCGCCCAAGTGGGACTCGGAGGCGTCTTCCTGACAGATCTGGTCGGTTCCGCATTTGGGGTTGTTGTCTTTGCCTTTGCGGGGGTCACAGGCTACAGCGCAGCGAGCGCCGTTGCAGTAAAAGCCTTTGTCGCCATCGCAGTAAAACTCTGCGCGGGTTTTGGAGCAGGTTTGTCCGTCAGTTCTTCCACCGTCTTGCTTCTCGGGTAAGGGCTTGCACAGCCCCTTGCCGTCTGTTTCTTCGCAATAGGTTCCTGCAGAGCATACGGGGTTTGTGGCTGTGCCTTCAGACTCTTTGCAGTTGGGGAGGCACTTTCCATTCGTGCAGTTGAGATCTGCTTCACACTCATTAAAGTCAGGTTTGGTGAAGTCGCTGAGGTCGTTGCAGGTTTCCCCTTTCTTGCGATTCTTCTCCCTTGGAGGCACACAAACGCCCAGGTTGGGGTTGGCTGCAAACAACAGCTGGCAAAGACCAAAGCCGCCCCAACACGATTTGTTGGTTCCATCCGATGCATTTTGCGCTGGATCGCACTTGATGAAGCAGGCATTGCTGCCGGGCTTTGCTTCTGCACAGAGTTCCGTTCCCTCGCAGTCACCGTTCTTTTGGCAAGCCAAGGGGACTTTGACGCATTGTTTGCCTGCTACACACAGTTCCCCTGTCTTGCAACTGTCGGCTGTGCAGCTTGATTCTTTCTTGACGCATGTTCCGTTTTCACAAGTTTCACCTGTGGGACAGCTGTCAGCGGTGCATCCTGCCTTGACGCATTTGCCATCTTTGCAGTCTTCACCGTCTTTGCATTCTGACTTATCTTTGCAACCTGCTGTGTTTTCTTTGCAGGCTCCACCCTCACAGATCTTTCCACTGGTGCAGTCTTGGTTGGAGGTGCAACCTCCTGCATTGGTGCATGCGCCGTTTGTGCAAACCTGGTTGGAGCCACATTCACTGTTCTCTTTGCATTGGGAGGAGCCGCTGCAACCCACAACCCCAACGAAGCTGAACAACAATAACAGCACCGCCCACCACCGGATTATGTGGGGTAACACGGCACGATAATACATCTTTTTACATTCCTTCATCCTACAACTCCTTTTCCTCGTGGTATGCTCCATTGTGTATAAACACCCCACATTTTCGAAGGTTGCAACTTATTTTCTGTGAACTAGATTCACCCGTGTTTTTGACCGTTTTGGACTCAAATGTTGTCTGTTATGTGGTTGGCTTTGGTGCATCTTTGGAGGTGTGGTGTGTTTGTGTTCCAGGGATAAAAGGAATGGTAGAGGGACGATGGGAGGTGAAGTGAAGCCCCAGCCCTTGCAGCCGATGCAAATGGGTACAGCAGGGGAAACCCCAGGGAAACATTGTACCTCTGTCGTACTCATTTTTTTGGGCTGCAAGGGTGTGGGACCCGAGGGGAGTTCTCCCCTGCAACTTTGATCCTAAACCCTGTACAATGACCAAGGTTGCACTTTGTTGGTGTAGAACTTGTTTCTCTCTGCTGAACTCTTTTGTTCCCATTTGCTCCCAGGGCTAGGATTGTTGCATGCTTCCACGATTTCGATGGTTGGGTCTTTGTGTGTTTCTTTTTGCTTGTCTCACGCTGGCTGGAGGAAAGGGAGAGGCTCAACAAGCTGGCTCATTCAAGACCAAGCCGAGCGGCGAGGATTCTTCCCTCCCTCGCTCTCTCCGGGAAACTCGAAAGTTCCACCGTCAGATCACCGTTGTCGACTGGCATGTGGACTCCGTGTTTCAGTTAACGCGTCGCTGGTACGACTTTCGGAAGCACCAGCGAAAGCATGACCTCGACTTTTCTAAGATGAAGCGTGGAGGCATTGGTGCCCAAGTCTTCTCGTTGTGGGTTCCTCCACGCGCCATGAAAACAAAAGGTGGTGGTTGGTGGTACTTAAAGCGGATGTATCGTAACTACCGACGGTTGCTTAAGCTATCCAACGGTCTTCTGGTTCACGCTCGAAATGCCGATGACATCCGGAGAATTCGGAAACAGGGAAAGATAGCAGCCTTGTTGGGAGTGGAAGGGGCACATCCTCTGGAAGGGAAGCTCGCCAGGATGCGTGTGTTGGCTCGTTGGGGTGTTGCTTATTTGGGTTTGACCTGGAACAACTCTAACCCCTTTGCGACCTCGGCCAAAGACGAGTGGTACACGAAAGGGTTCCGGCGACGGGGGCTGACAGCCAAAGGTCGGAAGCTGGTTCGACTCTGCGAGAAATACAAGATACTTGTGGACCTCTCCCATTCGGGGCGGCGTACGTTTTGGGATGTGGCGAAGATGTCTCGACGGCCTTTTATCGCTTCACACAGCAACGCATACCGATTGCGCCCTCATTACCGCAACCTCAGCGACAAGCAAATGCGGGCCATCGCGAAGTCGGGTGGTATCATCGGGGTGAACTTTTATGCTTTGTTTCTACGGAAATACAAGTACAGGTTTCGTACGCAAATCAAGCATGTGATCAAGCACATTAAGTACATGATGAAGGTGGCTGGACCGCAAACCATTGCGTTGGGAAGTGACTTTGACGGTATTGTGTACAAGCCTCGGAAACTTCGACACATCGGACATCTTCCACGACTCACTCTGGCTTTGGTGAAGGCTGGTTTTACACCCCAACAAGTGCGTCAGATCCTGGGTGAGAACAGCCTGCGAGTTTTGGGCGCAAAGTAAATGCGTTGGGATGTTGGTTGAAAGCTTGCCTCTCACGGCACCCGAATCGGTTGGCGGGACATCCACTTTCGGAGCCAGGATTGGTGAACTTTGGCTAACAGCCGATACTTGGATGCTTTGGCGACAGGTGAATCGTAGAGGTTCTCCCGTTTTACCCAGGCTTGTGGCTCGGCGTAGTTGGAGTGCCAAAAGGCGGCAAACTTCCCGTCGTACAGGACAAGTCCAACGTGGTCGTCCAGCCCCAAAATGTAGAGGCCTGGCCCCATTTTCTTCAGCGGCTTTTTGAGCGATGTGATCGGCTTTCGCGAAGTGATGAAGCGTTGGGAAGGTCGAGAGACAATCCGCGCCATGGTTCCTGCCGCTTGCTTGGCGAACTTGTAGATTCTCATGGGGCCACGTTTCTTGGAACGGTATAGAAAGTTTTGGGGGAACCGGAACCCAACACTTCGCAGCGCATGGACCACAAAGTAGCCACAAGCAATGCTTTTTTGGTGGGGCGCCGTGGCGGTGCCATAGAAATCCCACGAGGTGCCAATCCAAAGGGGCAAGGTTACCTGGTCCAACACGCGAACCATCTCTCGCTCCAGACTCTTCAACAGAACTCGACGGGTCCTATAACTTCGTGAACGTTGATACTTTCTCTTGTAGCATTGTTGGACGGTGCGAACCGAGGTTAAGAGCCGACGGTAGCTTCGGTTGATCCTTCGATGTCGAGAGGATAGCTTCGGTCTTGTGGTACTTATACTTGCTTGAACCAAGCGATTGCGGTAGGTCTTCAGTAGCACAAAGCCTTTTTTTCGTAACTGAGCTTCCCATGAGCAAGGTTTGACTCGGTTGGCAGAGGCTTCTGCTTGTTGATTTCGGAACGTTGTTGACATGGTTAATCCGAGGAACAGAAGCATCAAGAGCATTCGCTGCATATCTTTTTCTCGTTGCGTTTCAGGTGACAGGAAATTGGTTTCATTCTCTCCCGGGGTGAATCCATTACGCCTGGGCTTGGCTCTTGATTGCAACGTTGTTTTCTTTTGATTGTTGTGATGAGGTGTTGGGATGACAAGTCCTTCAGGTGATAGCCCGTACCGAACTTTTCTTGTGCCTGCCATCTTGCTGCTTGTGGGAGTGGCTTGGGTGAGCCTCTCTCCAGCGGAAGAGGTCTTGGGGCAAGGGATCAAGATTGTGTATGTCCATGTGGCGTGCATTTGGGTGGGGCTGTTTGGCTTTGTCGGGTGGGCGCTGCTGGGTTGGACGTCGGCTCTCTCGGAGCGGCTATCCCGCCGATGGCATCCTTGGGTTCGTGCGCTGGGCTGGATGGCAGTCGTGTGGTTTGGCCTGGGGGTTGGGACCAGTATGATCGCCGCCAAAATCAACTGGGGTGCCATTTATTGGGCGGAACCTCGGATGAAGACGGCCATCTTTTGTTGGATGGCTGCTCTGGCCATTCACACGGTCAATCTGTGGGTTCCATCCCCTCGTATCGAAGCGGCTCTTTCCGGGGTTCCTGCGTTAATGGTCGTGTTCTTGCTGTGGATCACTCCTCTTGTCCTCCACCCGCGACAACCGTTTATGGGGAAAGACACCACACCGTTCTTTCTCGCCTTCCTGGGTACCTTTGCGATTGCGTTGGCTCTGGCTGTTTGGACGACGATTTGGTTGGCTCGTCGAAAGAGGGCTGATGCCTCCTAAGACGGTGTCTTGTTGAGGTGGAGTTGAGCGGACGGTGTAAAGAAGTGTTGGCGGGCAAGAAGGCCGCAGGTAAGGGCGCTTAAGGTTCCTGACGCAAGAATCATCGCGACAATCACAAATTGGTACAGGGCGGCTTGCATCGGGTGAACGCCAGCCAGCAGCATCCCTGTCATCATCCCTGGAATCCATACGATTCCCAAGGACCTCATTGAGTCCATGCGAGGTATCAGGCTGGCTCTTACGGCGTCACGAAGGTGGGGTTGTATCGCAACCTCTGGTGTGGCTCCCAAGGATAAAGCTGCTTCGATCTGCCCTCGCTGGTGGGTCACATCCGCTTGCAGACGCTCCATCACCAAGCCCACCGTCGTCATGCTGTTCGCAATTAACATGCTTCCGATAGGAATGACAGCTGTCAGGCGGGCTTCCATCACTCCCAGACCTGTCATCAACGCAATGACACTCAAAGAGCCCAGGGCAATGCTCATCGCCAGGGTCTTTTGGGCTCCTTGCAATCCCGACGCTCGCTTCTGCGCCAAGCTGGAAGCAAACCCAACCATGACCACAAACACAGGAAGAGACAGCCACAGCGTTCTTTGAAGCACCATCAGTAGCACGGAGCCAACCAACGTGATTTGAAGCAGCCCACGCAACGAGGCTTGTAGGCCTTCTCGAAACACCGGAACATGGGCTCGATACGCTACACCCAGCACGGCCAGGACAAGCCCGAGAGACACTGCAGCCTGAAGGACTCGCAAGGTCCAGGGGTCAAGTGAGAGTTGAGAAAGCATCCAGCACCTCCTCCATGGGTCCTTGTTTCACAAGGTTTCCGTTGTGCAAAAGCCAGGCTCTATCGGCAATTCGTCTTGCCTGTTCCAGGTCGTGTGTGACCCATAGCGCGCAGTGTTGCTTTTGTTTCACCCATTGCCTGACGGTTTCTTCGATGCGAAGCCGGGTGGCTTCATCGAGGGCAGAGGTCGGTTCGTCCAGGAGCAACACATCAGGCTGGTTGGCCAGAGTGCGCGCCAAAGACACCCGTTGCGCCTCTCCACCAGACAAGGTTTCTACGGAAGCTTCGGGCTTTCCAGCAAACGAGACTTGGTCCAGCAAGTTTTGGATGTCTTTCTTGGAGAGAACTCGACCTTGCTGGGTTGGACCAAATTGAAGGTTGCTTTCCACCGTACCAGGGAACAGATGGGGTTGCTGCATGACCAGTCCAACGCGTTGTCGTAACACCTGAGGAGCCAGGGTGAAGACATCCGTGTTGTGAAGTCGCAAGGTCCCACCACTGGGTTCCGCAAGCCTGTTCACCAATCGCAAAAGGGATGACTTTCCTGAACCACTGGGCCCAAGGACGGCGACCACTTCGTTGGCAGACACGCGCGCAGAAAAGGGATGGACCAAAACAGTGTCTTGAACAACGCAAGACACCTGTTCCAGGGCAAGAACTACGTCTGGCTGGGTTGGGGTACTCAATGTAGGGTTCCTGGATGCTCAGGGAGAGTCGGTGGAAGAAGGGAGGGGCTGAGGATTATTCCCAGATGAGGGGCTGTTTGGCGTCGTACCAACCGTCGAGGCTGGGACCGTAGGTGTCGTCGATGACGTTGCGCTTGAGCTTCATCGTTGGGGTGAGGAACCCGTTGTCGATGTCCCAAACGTCTTTGGCGACCACAAAGAACTGCATGTGCTCGTGGTGTTCGACGGCATCGTTCACGGATTTCAGCAAGCTCTTCAGCGCGCCTTCGACTTCGTCTTTCACGCCTGCTTCGTTGATGCGATTGCGGTAGTCTTCAGCCAACTGGAGAACAGCGTAAGCGCTGGGGTAACCGGAACCAGAAACGCAGCTTTGCTCGACGTAGGGGCTGGCGTTGATCAGGTTTTCGATGGGCGCGGGAGCCACATACTTACCTTTGCTGGTTTTGAACAACTCTTTGACCCGACCGGTGATTCGGAGGCGGCCTTGCTCGTCGATTTCACCGCGGTCTCCTGTTTTCAGGTAACCATCTTCGGTGAAGGAGTCTTTGGTGGCGTCTTCCATTTTGTAGTAGCCCAACATGGTCGCAGGACTCTTGACCAAGATCTCGCCTTGCTCGCTGATCTTGGTGTCTACACCCTCACAGGAGTGACCCACGTAGCCGACACGAGTTTGGCCGGGGCGGGAAATGTGGGAGTAGGCGAAGTTCTCGGACATTCCGTAACCTTCAAGAAGCTCAAGGCCGAGGTCGCGGTACCACTGGATGAGTTCGGGTGGAATGGGAGCCGAGCCACTACCTGCGTAGCGAGCTTGATCCAAGCCCAGTCCAGCGAGGACTTTCTTCTTGATAATCTTCCCAAGGATGGGGATTTTGATCAGGAAACTGAGCTTTTTGGGCGGCATCTTCTTGAACACTCCCTGCTGGAATTTCAGCCAGAGACGTGGCACGGAGATGAAGAAGGTGGGGCGCGCGCGGTTCAAGTCCTGGACGAAGGAGTTCAAGGACTCTGCGAAGAACACGTGGAAGCCGAAGTACAACGAGCCCGTTTCAACAATCCAACGCTCGAACACGTGAGCCAGCGGAAGGTAAGACAACATACGATCCTTGTCGTCGATGTCGAAGATCTTCACGATGCCTTCTCCAGCAGCACACATGGTGGTGAAGGAGTGCATGACGCCTTTGGGACGACCGGTGGAGCCCGAGGTGTAAACCAAGATAGCGAGGTTGTCCATGTCCGGCTGGGGGTTGTCGGCGATGGGTTCGTGCTTGGCGATGATGTCATCCCACTTCTCGAAGTCGTTGGGCGGGCTGATGTGGTCTGGGAATGAGATCTTCGGCATATCCGCAGGGATAGCGTTTTTCATGTCAGCCCAAGGTCCTTTGTCGAGCTTGCCCACAAAGACCAACTGGGATTCGCTGTGCTCCAAGGTGTACGCAACGGTGTCTGCGTTGAGAGTCGGGTACAAGGCGACTGACACGTGACCGGCCATCCAAATCGCCAGGTCTGTGATGATGAAGTGGGTGCAGTTCTTGGAGATCATGGCAATTCGACTGCCAGGCTCCAGATCCAAGGAGCGGAGGTAAGCAGCCATACGGCGCGCCTCGTCCATGGTTTGCTTCCAGGTGTAGTCCTTGGTTTTCCCACCGTCATACGGTTGGGTCATGTACACTTTATCGGGGTGATTGGCTTCCCAATCATACACTCTACTGAGCAGCATATTCTGGCCCATTGAAGTCTCTCCTTGTCTATTGTCTACTATCTTGTTGAACCATGGGTGTCGGAAATGAGCAGACACCATATCAAAATATGCAACAAATTGCATCTTTCATTTATGTGTTTTTCTTTGGAGATTCAAGGGGTGCCAGCAAACATCCGAGACCATCGGGCCTTTCTTGACAGCCTCTGCTGGATTTGTCAGTGTTCCTCCACTGCATTTTGCTGCATTCTTTCTGAAATCGATTCAATCGTGAGAGGGTATCCTGATGGGACGCGTTCAAGACAAAGTTGCGATTATCACAGGTGGGGCATCCGGCTTGGGAAAAGCATCGGCCGAGCTGTTTGTGCAAGAAGGTGCCAAGGTTGTCCTTGGTGACAAAGACAAGCGAAGGGGCCGTAAGGTCGCAGAAGCTCTCGGTGATGCCGCCACGTTTGTGGAGATGGATGTTACCCAGCAAGACGATTGGGATGCGCTGTTCCAGCACACACTGGACACGCACGGAGCCCTCGACATCCTCGTCAATGGCGCAGGCTTAGGGGTCATGAAAAACATCGAGGAAGTCTCCCTGGAGGAGTGGCGCTTTGTCCACGCAGTCTGTTTGGACGGAACCTTTCTGGGCTGTCAGGGTGCTGTTCGTGTGATGAAGGAAAACGGCGGCGGCTCCATCATCAACTTGTCTTCGATTGCGGGCTTGCGAGGGGTCCCCGACCTTCCTGCCTATAGTTCCAGCAAAGCAGGTGTCAGGATGTTGAGCAAGTCTGTGGCGCTCCATTGTGCCCGTCACAAGTACAACATCCGCTGCAACTCGGTTCACCCCTCTTTCATTGACACACCCATGGTGGAGAAGATGGTGATGATGAGTCCCGACCCCGACAAAATGGAGAAGTTCGTTAACGGCCTCTCTCCCCTCGGGCGAATGGGACGCCCCGATGAAGTCGCAAACCTGGTTCTCTTCCTTGCTTCCGATGAGTCCTCTTTCATCAACGGTGAAGAGATTGTGATCGACGGTGGCGTGACCGCTCGATAAGCCAGTCGCAAGGTCTCTACGGTTACATCGCTGCGATTTTCCCAACGGGGGTAGGACATGCTCTCTACAGTGTTGATGTATCTCATTATCCCTGTCACCAGCGGTGTGATTGGTTGGGGCACCAACGTCTTGGCGATCAAGATGATGTTCAAGCCCATCGACTTTGTTGGCGTTCCTCCCTTCCTCGGTTGGCAAGGCATCATCCCCGCAAGAGCCAGCAAGATGGCTGCGATTTGTGTGGATCTGATGACCGCAAAGTTGCTGGACATCGAACAGGTCGTCCAGCGCATCGAGCCTGAGCGTGTGGGCGCTGAACTTCAGCCCCTCCTTGAGCAGATGACCCGAGAGATCCTCGATGATGTAATTCAAACCCATTATCCGAGGCTTTGGGACAATGTCCCACTGCGAGTGAAGGAACAAACCTACGCTCGGATTGAGAAAGAAATCCCCACAGTTGTTGAGAAAATCGTTCACGATATCCACACCAACGTCCATGACCTTCTCGACGTTCGTTCGATGGTGATTGA
This sequence comes from Deltaproteobacteria bacterium, assembly GCA_006226375.1. GTDB lineage: Bacteria > Myxococcota_C > UBA6777 > UBA6777 > UBA6777 > M3003. Next base: position 166,743 of record SBHC01000042.1, read on the forward strand.
TGCGTTTGTGCAAAATCGTGAGCTGCTCAATGAGTTGTTCATGCGATGCGGTCACAAAGAGTTTGAGTTTGTCGGTCGTTCGGGGCTTTGGTTTGGTTTGTTGTTCGGGCTGCTCCAGATGGCAGTTTGGATTTTCTTTAAGCCTTGGTGGTTGCTTCCTCTTGCGGGCTTGCTCGTCGGGTATGCGACGAACTGGCTCGCGCTCAAGATGATCTTTGAACCCCAGGAACCCCAGAAAATAGGTCCTTGGTCCTGGCAGGGTTTGTTTCTCAAGCGTCAAGACGAGGTGGCGAAAGAGTACGCAGCCGTGTTTGCAGGTCAGGTCCTCAAGCCAGAGAACATCATGGCTAGTCTGCTCCGAGGGCCAGCGTCTGACCTCTTGTTTACCATTGTTCAGAAGCACCTCTCCGAAGCCGTTGACAGCGTTCCCGGTCGAAGTAAGACCCTTCTCAAGTGGGTCGTGGGCAACGAAAAGTACGAAACCATGAAAATGGCTGTCGTTAACCGAATTGTTGTGCAACTTCCTTCTTCCATCTCAACCTTGTACGAGTACACCGAGGAAGCGCTCGACCTGGAAACGACTCTTCGGGATAACTTGCAGCAGCTGTCGTCTTCGGAGTTTGAGCAGATCCTTCGACCTATCTTTCAAGAGGACGAGTGGATTCTCATTCTGGTGGGTGCTGTCTTAGGTGCTTTGGCTGGGTTTGCTCAACTTGTTCTTGTCTTCTCCTAGCTCAGTTGATTCGGGTTGTTCCTTGGGTCTGTTTTTGTTCTGGAGGTTCTTGGATGATGCCACTTTCTCTTGATCCTGCTACCCAACGCTTGGTCCTGCGCATCAAGTCCAAGCACGAGGTGTTTTGGGCCGAACCTTCCGATGTGTTTGAAGAGGTGCTCTCCCTCTACAAGGGTTTTGAAAAGTGGGAGAAAGACAAGTTTGATCCGGTCAACCTGGACAACATTCTCAAGGTGCAGAAAGAGCTGAGGTTGTGTGTCAATCATCCCAACCGAGGCATGGACTTTTGTGACCTCTCCGATGAGCCCGTTCAATCCGACCCTTTCCAGCTGCTTCGTCAGGCTTCCGAAGAGCAAGTGGAGCTTTGGGAGTTCAACCCCTACCAACAAGAAACCCGGCGCGTTTATCCTTCCTCCGAGGAAGACCTGGAGTGGCTCTCCTCTCTGGAGGACTCTCTTTTTTCTGGTTCCTAAGATAAGATTGACAGTTCCATGGTAGGGATGCGCATCGTGGCATTTCATAACGTTGATGGTATACTATGTCTTGGTGTTCAACACGGTATGGAGGTTTTTGCAGTGATTGTTCTTCGTGGTTTGTTTGTCATGATGTTTGTTTCGTTTGCGGCTTTGGGCGGATGTTCTGGACCTACAGGGTCTACGAACAACAACGCTGACGGTGGGGCAACTGCCGATCAAAGCGGTGGAACGCAATGCATTGGGGTGGACCCAAAAACAGAAGAAGCCTGGTCGCCAGAGAGTCCCAAAGAGTGTGAAGGCAAGCCCAATACATGCATCGGCGCGCCTATGCCAGACTGGAAGCTCAAGGACTTTCAACCCCAAAGTTGTGGGTTTGGACAAACTTACGGATTGCGCGCTTTTCGCGGCAAGGTCACGGTGCTTGTCTTGTTGGCGGCCTGGTGTGGCTTTTGTCAGGCGCAGTTAGAGAAGCTTGAGCGGATGCGCTTGGAGTTAGCAGCCAATGGCAAAGACGTTCATTTCTTGGTGGTCAACCAGGACAACGCAGCCAACGACCAACAACAGTTTGTGAGCCGCTCTGGGATTCCTTTGTTCCAAGACACAACAGAGGCGCAGGTGTGGGCGAAGCAAGGCGGCGGCAAAGATGACATGTTTATCTACAACTCCAAAGGCTATCTTGTGAAGTACTGGCCCTTCAACGGTGATGTGGATATCAATCTCTCGGGAGAGGGTTACAACAACCTCAAATCGGCCATCGAAAAAGCCGAGTAAGTTCTTGTGGTGAAAGTTATGTTCTCCAGAGTTTCCTTTGTGATGTTGTCAGGCCGGTTTTGGCTGGTTGCTGCCCTAGCTTGCTGGTTGGGTTTGTTCTCCCTTCAATGCTCCTCGCCGAAACCCTCCAACAACGCAAACACCAATGGGAACGGCAACACGACTCCTCCTGGTGTGTTGGAACAAGGTTTGGCCCTCTACAACACATACTGTGTGCTTTGCCACGGCGAGGGTGGCAAAGGTTACAAGGCGGACAATGCCAACGCACTCTCCAACCCGGAGTTTCTGGCGATCGCCTCCGATGCCTTTCTCAAAGCAGGGATTGTGCAAGGGCGAGCGGGTACGACCATGTCGGCCTGGGGTAAAGAGTTCGGTGGGCCGCTCAGTGACGAAGATGTGGACAAGCTTGTGGCTTTGATCCGGAGCTGGCAAACCAAAGCGACACAAGACGTCGATTCCAAGACAATAGAAGGTGTTGCCACACGAGCGGAGGCCCTGTACGAGTTCAATTGTGCCCAGTGTCACGGCAAAACAGGGGAGGGCGGCGAATACATGAGCCTCAACAACCCTGTGTTTTTGTCCACCGCGAGCGATGGCTTCTTGTGGTACTCGATTACCAACGGACGTCCAGGGACTGTGATGCCAGGCTTTTCCTCGAAGCTTACACCCCAAGGCATCAATGACTTGGTCAAATTGATTCGCAGCTGGCAAAAGGATGTCGAGAAGCCGAAGCCTCTCCCTGAGCGAACCTACGTTCCCTTGGTCATCAATGAAGGAGGCTCCGAGCCTGCATTTCCAGCAGAAGGGCGCTTCATCCCGGTCGATACGGTGAAGGCTGAACGCGACAAAGGGGCTGCGATGATCCTGGTGGATGCTCGCCCTCCCGCGGATTACATCGCCAATCACATTGACGGCGCTGTGTCCATTCCATTTTATGATGTCGCCAAGCTGACAGACAAGCTCCGCAAAGACGTCTGGATTGTCAGCTACTGCGCCTGTCCTCATGCAGAGTCTGGGGTGGTTTACGACCATTTGAAGAAGCAAGGCTTTACAAAAATCAAGGTCCTCGACGAAGGATACAACGATTGGCGGGACAAGAAATATCCCCTCAAATCAGGCCCCAATCCGTAGCTTCGCTGGCTGTGAGACCATTGACATCTCTATCCTTTTTTGATGATACTCTCCAGGAATGTATAGGTTTTGACTTCCCTACGTTTTCTTTGATTGGGTGTATGTATGATGCGTTGGCTTTGGACAGGATTGATGCTTTGGGTGATGACGGCGGGACCAGTATGGGCACAAGAGCTCGACTTTCGCCAACGTTACGAGCGTGGAAAGCTGCTTCTTCAACGAAAGATGTATGCTGATGCGATCAATGAGCTTAAGAAAGCCAGCTACACCACCCAAGGCCGAAGCTTCTTTGGCGTGTACTACTATCTGGCGTATGCCTACTACTGGTTGCCTGATATTCGCCAAGCCAACCTCGCGTTGCAGTCGGCCAAACGGTACGCTTCTCGTGCGACCCATCGCGAGGCCCTCAAAAAAATGTACAACCGGATCCAACGGCTGTACTCCAAAGTCACCATTGTTCCCGAAGTTGACCCCGATGAAGTGGGTCGTTTGCGGTTGAAACTTAAGCCCAAAATCGCCTTCGGAAGCCAACACAAACAGCGGTATCTTCGCATCCTAAACAAGCGGCTCAAAGCCAACGGCGTCGTTCCCAACAATCGTCCCTTTTACGTACCCAAGGGTGACTACGAAGTGGTGATCGCAGAGCCACAATGCTTGCGATACACGCTTGCGGTGGGTGGCCAAAAAGCAACCGAAGTTTCGATTGGTGATGGAACCACACAATTCACGCTCAAAGCGGGCCAAAGCTGCACGTGTACAGGTGGACAAAAACAATACGGCCAAGGACGTAAAATGTACTGCGCCTGCCCTCCAGGTACGGGATGGAACAAGGACAAACAACGCTGTGAAGTCGGCGTGAATCCTGTCCCTTGGATTGCTGCTGGTGTGGGTATTCTTGTCGCCGGAGCTGCTGCCGTCGTGATTGGTTTGGTTGTTGCCCAAAACGATGGAACCGACTTTCGGTTGATCCAAAACCCCAATGGCAGCGGTGGAAAAACAAAAATTTGGCAATGACAAGTTTGGAAGAGCTTGGTTTGCGAAGGGAGTTTTAGGGGAGCTTTCGTTTGCGGAAGGATGTATAGCCTTGCAAGAGCTTGAGCCCTTTCTCGGAGAGTCCTAGCTTGGGAAGCTCTTGTTGGTACTGCTCCGGAGTCCCATGACCGCCGAGGTATCCGTTGATTCGGGCTGCAGCCGTAGAGTCCACGAAGGCTTGCTCGTTGGGGTAAAGTCCACGGAGTTCGGAAGCCAACTCTCGTAAGTTTCTCAACCGATACTTTTGGTGATAGTCCTCGGCTCGGTAAAACGTGGACGCTGTGAGTACTTCTGTTGTGATTGGTTTCCCAAGGCGTTTGGCTTCTGCCTGCTTGGTTCGCAACGCAACCTGCTTTTGTGCATCATTGTGTACGTAAATGGCAGCTTTGTACTGCTGGCTCCAGGCGGCTGACGTCGGAGAATGCGACCGCCAGAAAAGGGCAAGAAGCTGCTCGTAGGTTACAACTTGAGGATCGTAGTCGATTTGCAGCGCTTCGGTATGATCGCCAAGCTGCCGGTACGTTGGGTCTTTTCGAGTTCCACCGGTGTAACCCACTCGGGTACGAATCACTCCTGCGAGGCTCCCAAACTGGGAGTCGGGGCCCCAGAATCATCCCAGGGCAAAGGTGGCGGTTTCCAGCCTTGAGGCCGTGACCTGATCGATGACAGGTGGAGAAGCGTTACGTTGTGTGTTCATGCGTGCACTCCGGTATGTTGACAGAACCATCGTTTGACCGGCCCGAGGTTTGGGGCAGTCATTCTTGGTGCATCCTGCAGGACGAACTTGCGCGGTTTGTTGGGCCGAGCGGCACCCCAACCCTCCTACACTGCTCAAGACAACCAAGCTTATCCCCACGATAAGCTTTTCAAAGAGAGATTGACAACCATTCATTCCAGCGTATCCTCCTGCATGTGTACAGTCTATGAGTTCTTCTTCGAACTTCAACTTGCGGGGAGTTCGGGCCCATGTGAACTCTCTTTCCATACAGACTGTACGGGATTGGGATGAAGTGGTTACTTTGGATGAGTCGAGAGCCCTGAGGAGGTCGACAATGGAACTGGAGCAGATCCTCGAACACTTGGAAGAAATGAAGGGGATGCTCACCACCCTTGGCATCTCCATCTCTCTTGTGGAAGGCGAGGTTCATGCCACCATGACTGTTGAACCTCGGCACGTCGGTGCGCCCGGAATTGCTCACGGTGGTGCTGTGATGACGTTGCTTGACTCCGCCCTTGGTGTGCGTGCCATGCAACACGCTCTTACCTTGGGCAAGGCTACAAGCACCGTTGAACTCAAAGTTAATTTTTTACGACCCGCCAAGCTTGGCCAAACGTTGGTGACACACACCACCATTCAATCGGCAGGTCGCTCCTTGCTTGTATTAAGCGGAACCGCCGTTGATGAAGAGACCGAAAAACCCATAGCCTTCGCTGTGGGAACCTTCAATGTTTACGACTACCAGAAGAGCCGCTTGAAGGACTCCGAATCTTAACTACCTTTGGGGTGCTGTGGCGGAGGCTTCCGCTCTTATTGGCAGGTTCCGTTGGTGCAGGATTGGGAGCCTGTGCAGCAAGCCGTACCGCATACTTTCTGTGGATCGCAGCAGGTCGTTCCGTTGACGCAGACTGTGTTGCCTGAGCAGCATTGGTTGCCACATGCTTTTTGTGTGGGGCAGCAGGTGTTACCGATGCAGGCCGCTTGGCAACAAGCGTTTCCGTCGCAACATTGGCAACATTGGTTCCCGCAAGCTGTCAGTCCACCGGTGCATTGGCAGCTACCTCCTGTACAGACTTTCCCGCCAGTGCAGGCCGTTCCACAGGTTCCACAGTTGAGTGAGTTGCTTTGGGTGTCTACACACTTTCCACCACATTTTTGTGAACCGTTGGGACACTGAATCTCGCAGCTTCCGTTGACACAGACTTTGCCGCCGGTGCAGGCGTTTCCACAAGAACCGCAGTTGCTGGAGTTGCTTTGGGTGTCGAGGCAGGAGCCACCACATTTCGTGGTTCCGCTGGGGCATTGCAGGTCACAACTTCCGTTGACGCAGACCTTGCCTCCGGTACAGGCGTTACCACAGGACCCGCAGTTTTGGGTGTTGTTCTTTGTGTCGACACAGAGGCTTCCGCATTTCTTGGAGCCGGTGGGACAGCTAATCTGGCAGTTTCCACCAGTGCAAACTTGTCCGCCGGTGCAGGCGTTTCCGCAGGTCCCACAGTTGAGAGAGTTGCTTTGTGTGTCCACACATTTTCCGCCGCAGTTGGTGGAGCCTGTTGGACAACTGACCTTGCATTGGCTACCGACGCAAACTTTCCCGCCGGTGCATTTGTTTCCACAGGTCCCGCAGTTGCTTGGGTTTTGCGTGGTGTCTACGCAGATGCTGTTGCATTGGGTCGTACCACTTGGGCAAGACACCACACACTTGCTGTTGTTGCAGATCTGTCCCGAAGGACACTGGTTTCCACAAGCTCCGCAGTGGTTGCGGTTGGTTTTTCTGTCGGTGCAGGTGGTGCCGCAGATCACCAACCCTTGTTGGCAGGAGAGCTGGCATTTGCCCTGCAGGCAGATCTCACCAGAGACGCATTGTTTGCCGCATCCGCCACAGTTGTCGCGGTCTGTTTGAAGGTTCACACATAGGCCACCACAGTTCTGAAGACCTTGTTGACAAGAGAGCGAACACTTGCTGTTCACACAGACTTGGCCTGCAGGACAGCTGTTGCCGCAGCTACCGCAGTTGTCGCGATCGGTCTTGGGATTGATGCAGAGGCCGCCGCAGTTGTTCAGACCTGTTTGGCAGGACAGCGAACATTTGCCAGCGCTACAAACTTGTCCTGAGGGACACTGGTTTCCACAGGAGCCACAGTTGGCTCGGTCGGTCTTTTGGTTGACGCAGAAGCCGCTGCAGTTGGACAAACCGGATTGACAGGACAAGGCGCACTTGCTGTTGTTGCAGACTTGACCCGAAGGACATTTTTTGCCGCAGCTGCCGCAGTTGTCGCGGTCTGTCTTGGCGTTGATGCAGAGGCCGCCGCAGTTGGTCAAGCCAGATTGGCAGGAGAGGGAGCATCGTCCGTTGTTGCAGACCTGGCCCGAAGGACATTGTTTCTTGCACTGGTTGCAGTTGTTTCGGTCGGTGGTGAGGTCCACGCAGACGCCGCTGCAGTTGGTCAAGCCCTGTTGACAGGAGAGCGCGCAGACGCGTCCGCTGCAAACCTGGCCAGCTTGGCAGTTCTCTCCGCACATGCCGCAGTGGTTGGGGTCTGTGTTGAGGTTGACGCAGGTGTTGGAGCAGTTGGTCAGCCCTCGTTGGCAGGACAGTGTACATTTGCCTTCGTTGCACGTTTGTCCTGCTGCACATCGGTTGTTGCAGGCTCCACAGTGGCTGAGGTTGCTGGTTAAGATCACACAGATCCCACCGCAGTTGCTCAATCCAGTTTGGCAGGACAGCGAGCAGTTGCCCTTGTTGCATACCTGACCAGACGGGCAGACTACCCCACAGGCCCCACAGTGTTCACGATTTCGTTGCAAATCGACGCAGACATCGCTGCAGTTGGTCAGCCCGCTTTGACAAGACAAAGAACATTGCCCTGTGCTGCAGACTTGGCCTGAAGCGCATTGATCTCCGCATCGGCCGCAGTTGTCACGATCGGTTTTGAGGTTGACACAGACACCGCTGCAGTTGGTCAGGCCCGTTTGGCATGACAGCTCACACTTGCCAGCGATGCATTTTTCTCCAGAGACGCACTTTCGTCCACAAGCTCCGCAGTTGCTGGTGTCAGTCTGTACATCGACGCAAACGCCGCTGCAGTTGGCGAGACCTTGTTGGCAGGAGAGGGCGCACGAGCCTACGTTGCACACCTGACCTTCCGGGCAGATCTTGTCACAAGCGCCGCAGTTGTCACGATCGGTCTTGAGGTTGACACAGACCCCTTTGCAGTTGCTGAGGCCGTCTTGGCAGGAGAGCGAACATTTTCCCTGGTTGCAAACCTGGCCGGAAGCGCAGGCGTTGCCGCAGGTTCCGCAGTTGGCTCGGTCATTGAAGAGATCCACGCACTGGTTGTTGCAGTTGGAGCGGTTTTGGTACTCTTGCTCATTGCAGTCGCGCCAGCCTTTCACTCCTTCGCAGACCTTCCGAACGGTTGGGCAGGCTTCTCCTGTGCGCGTGCAATATGGATAAACAGGGTCGGCTGCCAGTCGAAGGGAGCTGTCCTGGATGTCGACTTGGGTGTCGCAGTCGTTGTCGATGCCGTCACAGATCTCGCGAGAGCAGATGTTGCAAGGGGCTTGTTCTTGAAGATCAAGAGAGCCGTCGGGGTCTTTGAAGCTGAGGTTGATGTAGAACAGACACTCCTGGTTTTCAAAGCACTCGTACCCAGGGACCTGCATCTTTTTGCAGGTGTTTTGGAGCTGGGCCAGGGCCTCGTCTTTGTTGTTGATGAAGTCGAGAGAGGAACCCCCCCGCACAAAAAACAGACGAGCCCGGATGTTCTTGATGTTGTCGCCGGATCGGTACCGTATTGTGGGAGTGATGGTTTCGCCATCGAGCGGTGAGAGGTGAGTCATGTTTCCGTCTTTGTCGATGCTGACGGGGGTCACAAACTCTTTCTCGTCTTTGTCTTTCTCGCGGCCATCCCAATAGGTAACGAGGCATCCTCGCTCCACACCACGGGTAAACAAGTCCTGGTAAAGCCCGGAGCGCTGGTACTCTTTGTTGTTGCGCAAAGCAATGATGGGATTGCAAGTACCGGCAGTGAGCTCAAGGTACTTGCTAGGTTGTCGGCTGCAACTGCTGAGTCCTGCGACGCTCCAGGTGAGCATCAGGACCAGACTCCATCGAAGCAACAATCGTAATTTCTTGTGCATTTGGCTCATACAAACAATCCATACATTCATCAGAGTGAAGACAGACTCTGCGTTTCTTCCACCATTATGACTCGTTAGGATACCAGCCTGTCTCCGATCTGACAAGGGTGCACTCCACCTCGGCAGACCCAACAAAGTGTGCTATGATGCCAGAAGTGTCCGCATGTAACTTGGAGGATCTATTGATGAAACCATTCCGCCTCTTTGGTGTAAGTTGTGTACTTCTTGTGTTAAGCTTGTATTTGATTCCTGGTTGTGGCCCCGATGTCGCCCCTCCTGGAAGTGAAAGTGGTTCATCTTCTGAATCAGGAACGTCGCAAGAAAATTCGGCCACGGAGCCGACCTCGAAAGATGATGCGACAGGAGCCGAGCCGTCCACTTCATCGGATGATGGCACAGACGGTGGGACCAACTCTGAAACCCCATCTCCTGACAAAACAGTCCAAGATGATGTGGGTCCTGGCGAGCAAGGGAATTCATCGGAGACTGCTTCTCCCGACGAGCTACCTGAGGATCCCTCAGACTCCTCCACACAAGAAGTGGATCCAGGACAAGACGCTGATCCTGATGGCTCCGGACCTCAAGAAACCAACCCTGAAGGCTCGGCAGAGTCCAAGACTCCACTCTGTGAGTCGAAGAGTGGCTACTGCGCGTTGGGAGTTGGCCCCTGCAAAACAGGCTACCAAAACGCGGGTGATCCGATGGAGTGCCCAGGTGGTCGATCTGCCCTGTGCTGTCTGCCGAAGGCACCTCCAGCATGTGGCAAAGAAGGTGAAACCATCTCTCTTGGGGAGTCCTGTTGTCAGGGTCTGACCAAGGGATCGTCGGCATCTCCTCCCAACTGTGTAGGTATCGGACAGACCTTTGTCTGTGTGAACTGTGGGGATGGGAAGTGCGATACCGCGAACAAAGAGAACGAATGCAGCTGCCCCAAAGATTGCAAGTCTTCCTCCACAACCTGTTCGTCACAAGGTGGGACTTGCCAGAACAGCAAACTTCCTTGCTTGCCTGGTACCAAGGCGGACAAAAACCTTGCTTGTAGCAGCCTGGCTCAAATTTGTTGTGTGAAATCGACAGCGACATCGTGTGTGACGGACAAGGACTGTCCGACCACTTGTACAGGCTCTGGTGTATGTACCCAGACCACCTATTCCTGTGTGAAGGGGGCTTGCGTGTCTGCGACCAAGACGAGCCAGCCCAACGCCAAGTGCGACAGCTCAACAGGCCAATGTGTACCGCTTTCCCCTGGCTGCAAAGTGAACTGCGATTGCGCTCAGGGTTTGATGTGTGTGCTTCAGGGCGGCGTGGGTTCTTGTGTCGCTGGAACCAAGCCTGTCTACTGTTGCTCCAAAGCGAACTGTCCTTCTGGCTCAGCCTGTACGGACACCAGCGGGAACAGCGGAACCTGTCCATCGACAGCGACGGACTGCTCCAAGAAGGGCGGCTATTGCACCGTTCAGTTTACATCGTGCAAATCCGGGTACAAGCTTGATACGGGTGTTTCCTGTGGCGCTGTTCGTTCCTTGCAGTGTTGTATGCCGACAACGAACAAGTGCCTCACGGTGAAGTGTGCCGGACCCAGTTGCTCGATGGGCTCGACGGGGTCTTGCAGCCTGACAAGTTACAAGTGCAATCCCGCGACAGGGACTTGTGATAAGAGCACACAAGTTACCAATCCCACCTGCTCGATGAGTGGCACCTCGTGTGTCCAGAAGTCTCCCTTGTGTTCCAACAACCAGTGCACAGAGACTTCTCGAACAGTGAAACGAAGCTGTGCGCAAGTGGGAACCTCCTGCATCCAAACGGCTCCGACTTGTAGCAACAACACTTGTACCCCGGCTACCAAGACCTACTCGAACCGGACTTGTACGAACGGAGAGTGCGTCGCGTCGACGCCGAAGTGCAAGGTGGATTGTGACTGCGCCCAAGGCCTGTCGTGCACCAACGGTCAATGTATCGCTGGGTTTGTTCCAGTCTACTGTTGTGACAAATCGGGTTGTCCTGCCGGGAACGCCTGCACCGATAGCAGCGGAAACAAGGGAACGTGTCCCCAAGCTGCAACCGATTGCACCAAGAAAGGTGGGTATTGCACCGTTCAATTTACGTCGTGCAAATCCGGGTACAAGCTTGACACTGGGGTCTCTTGTGGCTCCGTTCGTGCGCTGCAATGCTGCTTGCCTTCAGTGAACAAGTGCGCCACCATCAAGTGCAGCGGACCCACTTGTTCAACAACCCAAGGTGTTTGTTCGCAAACGACCTACACATGCGATCCCGCCCAAGGAAAATGTGTGGGGACTGCCAAGAAGACGGCTTCGTCGTGCAGTATGTTGGGCTCCACCTGCGTCGAGCAAGTTGCTGGTTGTTCAAGCAACCAATGTGCGCTCAAAACCAAAACGGTAAAGCCAACGTGCACGCAAAATGGGATCGACTGCATCCAGGTCACGCCGACTTGTGCTTCGACATCCTGCTCTACCCGCAAGCAGTTTGTTTCCATGAGCAAATGTGACACCCAAACCGGGTTGTGCACCACCCAAAGTCTCTCGTGCAAACAAGTGGGAGGTACTTGTGTCAGTACTTCGCAGTCTTGCCCACGCGGCTTTGCACAAATCTCCGCTTTGTCTTGTGGAGTTTCTTCACAAAAGTGTTGTGTGCCTGTGCCCTAGACCGTTTGTTTCGTGAAGGATGTTTGGCTCGTGTGGGTTTCCTAGGTTTTCTGGCTTAACACAGAGGATTCAGGTCAATGCCAAAGAAACAAGAAGCTCCTGTGGATGGAGTGACTGTCTCCCGCGACGTTCGACAAGCCGGGACCGAAGAAGAGGTCTCCTTGGAAGAACAAGCTGGCCATGTGCGAGCGAAGGAGACCATCGAAGACGTTGGCTTCCAAGCCCAGCCGGAGGAGCTACGTTCTTCGTCGAGCCGATGGCGGGTGGCCTCCTTCAACCCCTCCAAAGTTCTCCCTGAGGTGTTGCAAACGGTCGGTCAGACCGTGATGACCGCGAGCCAAAACATTGAGAGCGGCAGCCGACGTTTGCGTTCGGCTGTTCCAGATGTTGGAGGACTCATTCCACGAGCACAGCAAGTTCGGGAGGCCGGTGAAGCTCTCTTGCGAACTCCCACCCAGGTGGGCAGCGCCGTTGGAAACCTGGGTGGGCACCTCAACGAGTTGAGTCATGAAGGGCGGAAGGTTCTCGACAAGGTCGCCGAGAGGGATCTTCCGGGAGCCCTCCGAAGCGCCCGTGACTTGGTCGGGAAGGGTGTCGGAACCCTTGTCGATTACGGCTCAACCGTGGCCGGTGTGGTGGTCGAAAAGGTCGACTTTAACAAGCAGATCGACAACCTCCGCGATGGCGATCGCTACACCATCTCTGTGGGGGGGGACCTTCATACCACCAAGGAACGTGCTCTGGGTGCAAAAGGAGAGGCTGACGGATTTATCGAGATCCAGCGGCTGGGCGAGCGGTATGTTGTGGCAGTGGACGGACAACTGGCAGCCAGCATCCATCCTTCGGGAGGCCTTCGCAAAGGATTGACCGCTCAAGTGGGCGTTGACGCCAAGATCGGGGCAGGGGTCAAGCTTGAGATGACCTTCGATACCCCCGATGAGGCCAAGCGTGCCACTCGTTCGCTGCTTCAATTGAGCATGATGGCTGGCGCTGGCGTGGCTTCAGGAGTGGGTGGTGGTGTGTTGGGCGGAGCCATCGCTTTGCCCTTGGGTGCGTTGCTATCTCCTTCCGAGGAGGACATCCAGGGCATGCGTGAGCGAATCAGCGCTCTGGAAATTCGCGGGCTGGTCGCTGGGCAGCTCGGATCCAACCTGGGTCTTGGGGTGAGTAACGTTGATCTCGCAGGGCTGGTTGGAGAGCTGGATGCGGGAACCGAGGTCGCTCTACGAGTGGAAGTCCCTCCAGATGAGCGACCAGCGGTATTGCTTCGCCAAACACTCCAATTGGGCGCAGGGACCCATGTGAAGGCTGGCATCTCCATGACTTCCAATTCTGGGGCCGGCCGTGAAATGATTGACCCAGAGTTTGAACCCAGGGAAAACTCAATAGGACCCGGAGGAGTCGACTTAACCGCCGGTTTGGGTGCTGGTTTGCAGGGGCATGTGTCTGTGGAAACGGGCGTCCAACTTCCCGACTCTGTTCCTACCTACCAACTTATCAAAGAGCCTCTCCAGACGCTGCGAGGTTTGGTTGGCGATGTGTTGGAAGTGATTCCAGCGCGGCTTTCGGGTGTTGTTCGTGCTGGCGGTCTACTTTTTACAAGGAAGACCGGTCTGGAGGCCAAGTTCCTTGTGGAGGGTGAGGTGGTTACCTTGCTGCGAAGCGGCGTCTTCCAACAACTGCGAGAGCGAGACTTCCGTCAGGCCTTGCAAACATTGGGTGAGCTTCTTCATCTCCGGGCGCAAGTTCGCCCTTATGAACTGAGCGGTCACTCTCTGCATCCTACCTTTAAGATGGGTGGCATCGGAGTTGGGGTGCAGGGTGGGCTGACCAGCGTGGATTATGAGCCTCCGATCTGGGAGTACCAGGGTCCTGTTGCATCCTGGACTGATGATGTGGAGGAGCGGTGGAATCAGGCATGGTCTCGTTTGCGTGAGCAAGCAAGGGAGTTGTCCCTAGAGGCAGAGCCGTTGGACCAAGGCGATCAAGCCAAGGATGGATAGGTAGGAGGTTGGTGATGGCTGATTTAGGAATGCGCCCAAGGTTTCTGTTGAAGTTGGAGGATGCTTCCCCCAACGAGGTCTACCAGAAGGTACAGAGCCATGTGTTGGAGGGAAATCCAGAGTGCATCGGGATGTTTCGAAACCCTCACATGGAGTTAATGTTTAAGCCGGAACATCGTCATTTTTGGTCACCCAGGTTGTCGTTGGAGTTTGAGCCGTACCAAGAGTCCACAGTGATTCGAGGTTTGATTGGCCCTCATCCCAGCGTGTGGACCATGTTCATGGCTTGCTATGGGAGCTTTGGCATCCTCATCTTTGTAGGGCTTACTTTGGGATACTCCCAGTGGTCGTTGCAGCAATCGCCTTGGGGTTTCACGATGGCGCTTGTTGCCCTTGTTGGTATTCTCTTTTCGTATGTGGGGTCCCTATTTGGCCAACGGATGGCTCTGGAACAAACCATCCGACTTCGTGAATATCTGGTGGAGTCGATGGGAGACTTTGCCCTCCGTGCGGTGCGGCTGGAATCTCTGGACCCTGACTCCCCAACTGCTGCGGGATGATTCTTTTTGGCTAAGGAGTGTATGTTTTGGCTCGCTATCTTTTCCTTTTCCTTGGTGCGTTGGGGTTGCTTCTTTGGAGCGCACCCAACGCAAACGCCTGGACCGACGCCCAGCGTCTAACTGGCGTGAAGCAAGCCTCTTTGGCGTCGTCGCCTTTGTCAGCTTCGTCGATGCCGTCACCCTCCTTGTTCCGCAATGTGCTGGTGCATCGACCATCGTTTGGAGTTGTGCGACAGGCTTCCGATGAAGTTGCCGGGTTTCTTCTGGGGCTGGAGCTTGTGCTTCGTTTGGGTCCTGGAGTGGCTGATATTGTGGGTCTTACGCTCAACGTTATTGTGTTAGGGTTGGGTCCCAAGGCCAGTCGGTATCGTTTGATCTTTGGCATCACAGGGATCACTGTGGCCGTCCTCACGGGTATGATATCGCTGGTCATTCTTGCCTCAAATGATGGATACTTTGTTGTGGGAGACGGTATCTTTATGGGCGTTCGGGCGCTGGAACTGGGCCTGGGGGTCTTAAATGTTGTTCTTGCTGAACTTCATACCTCAGGCAGGCGACTTGCTTTTCTCCCTTGGGTTCGAGGCGAGCGGACTGGTGGCGTCGCTGGTGGCCTGACTGCTGTCGGCATGTTTTGAGTTGAACAGGTTTTTGTTTCAGTTGTGCTTTTCTTGACCGTTTGAATAGGGTAATTGATTCGTGTAACAGAAGCCTTTGTTTGTACAGGTTTCACTCGTGACTTTTGGGTTTGCGTGTTTCCACTTCAAGGAATGAGGTTGGATATGGTTCAGAAGATTGGAACAGAACATGGACGCGATGAGGGGATCATTCTACCGGCTGCCTCTGTGGAGTCGGAAGGTATGAGGATGGAACATGTTGAGTTTGGAGGCGTTCATTCGTCTTCACCCCATCAGGGCCAAAGTCAACGTTCACGCCTTCATCGTCCGGCAAGTGTGAACAACCGAATGCTCATTACGGTGGGCTTGGAAGATTACTTCCACGCTGGAGTGTTTTCACGGGCAATTCCTGAAGGTCATTGGCATCGATTTGAAAAGAGAATCGAAGAGAGCACGATGACGACTCTCGATCTCTTTGACCGATACAATGTCCGAGCTACCTTTTTTGTGATGGGCTGGGTCGCGGAACAGATCCCTGAGTTGGTCCGAGAAGTTGCTGAGCGCGGTCATGAAATTGCCAACCAGGGGTTTTCCCACCGAACGATCTCTGAGATGAGCCGCGAGGAGTTTCGTGAAGATCTTCTTCGCTCTCGTGAAGCGTTGGAGCGTGCTACTGGGATGGAGATCGTCGGCCACCGGGTTCCCCACTTCTTAACCCACCGGTCTTTCTGGGCGCTCGACGTTCTCGCGGAAGAAGGGGTCTTGTACGATTCCAGCTTGCGACCGATGCTTCGCCAGTTTGCTGGGCATCCCTTTCGTCGGTTCCTTCATGAACACCATTACGGGGACCACTCCATCATGGAAGTGCCGATCTCCACGACACAACGTGGTGGGCTGTACCTTCCCTTGGCAGTAGGCAATGGACTTCGACAGTTTCCTCAGGCGATGGGGCACAAGGCCGTCAAGGATTGGGTGCAACAATACCAAAAGCCGTTTGTCACGTACTTTCATGTGTGGGAGTTGGACCCCAGCCAGCCGAGGATCTCTGCTGCGCCGTTCTTGTCCAAGGTTCGTCATTACCGAAACCTGGAGAAGATGGAGTCGATCTTGGCCTCGTATTTCGAGGAGTACGAGTGTATGGGGATCGCCGAACACCTCGGTATTGATGTTCAACCCTTACCTTTGGGGCACCCCAGCTTGGAAGAACCTGCGCACCTCTCCAGTGATGGTCTTCCCGCAGTGACAGAACTTTTCACCTCTCCACGTACCCCTGTTTCGGTTGTCATCCCTTGTTACAACGAGTCGGAGTCTCTGGCGTATCTCAAAAATACGCTGCAGGTGGTGCGGCGAAAACTGGAAGCGTATGATCTTCACTTCATCTTCGTTGATGACGGCAGCAAAGATGGAACAGGCGACATGTTGGAAGATATGTTTGAAGGCGTTCCAGGTCATGAGGTGGTTCGTCATGAAGTGAACAAAGGAGTTGCTGCTGCGATCATGACGGGTATCCATGCCGCCGAACATGAAATTGTGTGCTCCATGGATTGCGATTGCACCTATGACCCTCTTGAGTTCAAAGCGATGATTCCCAAGCTTGGGCCGCAAGTTGCGATGGTGACAGCGTCGCCTTATCACCCTGATGGTGACGTGGTAAACGTCCCTGAATGGCGTCTGTTTTTGTCGCGTGGTGCCT
This sequence comes from Deltaproteobacteria bacterium, assembly GCA_006226375.1. GTDB lineage: Bacteria > Myxococcota_C > UBA6777 > UBA6777 > UBA6777 > M3003. The sequence continues at coordinate 183,280 of SBHC01000042.1, forward strand.
CGTTTTTGTACAAGCTTGTTCTTCAGGAAGATCTCTCTACATACACAAGCTGTTTCCGGGTGTACCGACGGAGCAAAGTCGTGGAAGTCGACTTGGAAGAAGGCCACTTTCTTGGGGTGGCTGAGCTTCTTTGCAAGCTCGCTTTGAGCGGAGAGAACATCGAGGAGCATCCTGCTACCTTGGAGTCACGGATCTTTGGCCAGTCGAAGATGAAGACATTCAACACCATCAAGGGGCACCTTGGACTCCTCTCCAAGTTCGCTCTCCAACGTATGCAACACGGGAAAGTCACACCCACCTGGGACGAATAACTCGGCTGACTCTTCCAACTCTCCTGCCTCCCTATTCTTGCTGGAATGACGTTCGACGACCCACTTTTCTCGAACGTTTTCTGTAAGAAGTGTACAGTCTTGTCTCCATCTCAGTACAACACTATAGCCATCGTATTGTGAGGGATGCCTTGTTTTTGTAAAGAGCATCCTTCAACATGCCCATGATATAGGGTTGGCAACTTCTTCTGTTCATCCGAGAGATTTTCCCACAATTTCGGACAAAGGACTTACTGGAATGGCTCGCATTCTCATCCGGCTCGGGCTGATTGTTTTAGGTGTCGTTGGGTTTATGGGTTGTCCTGAACCTCCACCAACCAACTGCAAAACAAACCAGGACTGCGACAGCATCCAGGCTTGTGCAGAGGGCCGCTGTGTGCAGTATCCATCTTGTTCTTCGGATGCCGACTGCACCTACTTGCAATCCCAGTGTTTCAAGTCCTTTTGTCGTCCCAACACCACCTGCCAATCGAACCAAGACTGCACCCATCCCAGCCAACAATGCATCCGTGGATACTGTGCTTATGAACCAGACTTGAGCGCTTCAGCTTCTCTGTTGGTTGACTTTGAAAATGCAACACAGACTGCTGTGACCGAGGTTGTCTCTGGGAAAGCGGAGGTTGTGCTGCAAGGTGCCACAGTCGTTGACGAGGGATACAACGGGCGCTCCGCCAAATTTGCGGGCGCTGCAAGCCTTGAGCTTCCAGGCTCCTCGTTGCAACACACACAGGTGACCGTGCAAATGTGGGTGAAACCCGAAGTCGCCAAGCGTGCGAGTACCTTGCTCCACTTTTGCAACCAGGGATGCAAGGAGGGGTATCAATTAAGCCTTGATGCGGGAGACCGTCTCTCTTTTCAGGTAGGCGATGGCGCTTCAGTAGGCCGTTGTCAAACCTCAGGTGTGGTTCAGGCCGGAGTGTGGACCCACGTCGCTGGGAGCTACGATGGAACGACGGTGCGGTGCTTTATCAACGGTCAGATCCAGGGGGAAGCTCCTTGGTCCGGCGCGCTGAAGTTCTCAACGAACACAGCAAAGGTTGGGGTTGGTGAGGGCGGCGGGCAGTTTCAAGGATGGATCGACACGGTCGCCGTTCTCCCTTGGGCGCGAGCCGCAACCTTTCTTCCTGGACAAACTCGTTTCATGTACCTGGCTGGAGACTCTGGAAACCTTCAGGTGGCGGATACAACCAGGGACATTGTCGTCGAGAACGCTGCTTTTGCTGCTCCTGACGGTGGCTTACCTGTAGGAATCGCTCCGAATGGAAAGCGCCTGTACCTTTGGAGCAAGTCCACATCGTCCTTGGTGGTTGTGGATACCACCACGAAAACCAAAGCGTTCTCTGTTCCCTTGTCGGATGGCGGGCTCAACAATGGCGGTTGGGTCACTCCTCACGCAGCTTCCAATACTCTATGGGTGTGGGGAGCACAAATCTCTGTGTTCACCATGCCTCTGTCTGCCACCTCCAAGCCGGTGGCTACCTTCCCTGGAGTTGGAGCTGAGAGCTTGCCTGGGCTTGCGTTTGCTTTACAACAAGGGAAGTTTTTGGTGTCCAAGCCTGACGTCGGCCAGATCCATCAGTTCTCTGTCGCAACGCGCACCAAGTTACCTGTCGTAAGTCTTGAAAATCCAAACATTCAGGGGGCTCGTCCAGGGGTGATGAGCGTCAATCCCAACACCAAGGTTCTCTACGTCGCCGATGAGAAGGCCTCCAAGCTATATCTCTTCTCTCCGAACGGAGACACCTACAACTACTTTGGTGAGTTTGAGGTGGTTGACACCGACCCCGATCTTGCGAACAACCCCAAACGTCTCATCTCTACGATACTGGCCCACCCCAGCGGGTCATTCCTGTTCTACTCCTTCTCCGAGCCGGCTTTTTCGTATCGCCTGGACATCAAGGAAAAGCAACAGCATGTCATTCGAGACAATGGCTCGGGCCTACGAGTGAGCAAGTTTGTCTCACAAGCGCCCATGCATCTCCACGTCAACGCACGAAAAGTGTATGTGCGAGACAGCACAACGGGACGCATTCATGTGATGGATGTGAGCAATCGGAGGTTTGTCACGACGTTGGGGGTGGGGAGCAAGACCCAGGGAACTGGCCTCCCTCCTGTTGGAGTGCTGCATCCTTCGCAGCCAAACTGAGCGCTTGAGGTTCTGCTTAAGTTGCGGGGCTGTGCAAGGGAGGGAGAGTTTCTTCTATGACCCCTTGTGCCTTCGGCCAAAGCAGGACGGCTTCTGTGACCATCCAAACCTCCAACAACAACGTCATGATGGTGACCCCGATTAACACATAGGGGGGAGAAGCCGCCTTGAACCAGGTGGATAGTTGGAGAATCAGAGCCCAGGCTGGCATCACTAGCATGAAGAGCATCGGCAAGAAGGCAAGCCAGATGGGAAGCTTGCGACGAGCCAGCCAGAAGAAAATAACGAGGAAGGCAAGCCCGCCCAACAGCTGATTGGTTGCGCCAAACATGGGCCAAAGAATCAACCCACCTTTGCCTGTCGAAGCCCAACTCCAAGCTTGTCCTTTGATCGGCAAACCAGCCATGATTCCCGCTACCACAATCGCAAAAATCGTAGCGCCGTGCTTGTTTTGAAGCCAGGTCAGGGGGTTGCCTGTAGGCTTCGAGTTGAGGTGAGAGCGTCCTACCAAAGTGGATGCAAGCTCCTGGATGACATAACGTTGCAGACGGCATGCGGTATCAAGGGTGGTTCCTGCAAAGGAAGCGACCAGGACCCCCATCAGCGCAATCGCTGCGCTGATGGGGATGCCGATGGTGTGTAGGAAGTTGGCCGAACCATCCACAAAGGCTCCCACCTTGGCCCCGAGTCCACTCGCTGCGCCCCACGACGAATACCGCGCGAGCCAGGCTTCTTGTCCGGAGAGAGTCCCTGTTTTTCCAGTGATTCCCAATCCCAGACCAGCCACACAAGCGAGAATGACAACGGTTGCGAGGAAGCCCTCGATCAACATCGAACCGTAACCTACAAATTGAGCGTCGGTTTCTTTGCGGAGCTGCTTGCTGGACGTCCCGCTGCTTACGAGGCAATGGAATCCACTCATTGCGCCACAAGCGATGGTGATAAACAGGAAGGGAAAGATGGCAGGCGCGCCTTTGGGTGACCATTGAAACGCTGGAGCGACAATCTCCAAGGTCTGCCGGGCACCGTTCGGAGTGGTGGGGGCTCCCCCGATCAATCCAGCCACAAGAAGTCCGAGGATGACCAGTCCCAAGGCTGTGAGGAGCTGGAGGCTGTTTATGTAGTCACGAGGCTGTAGCAAGCTCCAAACTGGCAGCACGGAGGCAATGTAAGAGTACACCAACAGAACTACGACCCAGGTCATCACAGGCCAGGAAGCCAGCATCGAATTGAAGCTGGCGAGGGGACCCCAGTTTCCAAAGAAGACTGTCAGGTACATCAACGCCAAGGCGATGAGAGAAGGAACAAGCAAGTTCTTCCCCTGACGGTGAATCAGGGCACCAATTCCGATGGCAATGGGAATCTGAAGGAGGCAGGGGGTAATGGAAGACGGATATTTCTTGAACACCGCTGCGATGACCAGTCCAAAAATCGCAAGGACAATCGTCAAGGTGACAAAGAGAATGAACAGAAAGAGAAGCCTGACTCGTGGAGTGAGGATACGTCCAGCCAACTCACCGATGGTTTGGCCGCGGTTTCGCATGCTAATGATCAGCGAGCCAAAGTCGTGGACGGCCCCAATGAAAATCGAACCCAAGAGAACCCAAATCAGCGCCGGGACCCACCCCCACATCACTGCTATCGCAGGCCCAACGATAGGTCCTGTTCCTGCAATGGAGGTGAAGTGGTGACCGAAGACCACAGACTTGTCTGTAGGCACGTAATCTTTGTCATCACGAAGCTCTTCGCTGGGCACCGTTGCGTTGGGGTCTAGCTTAAAGATCTTTCGCGAAAGCCAGCGGCCGTAGGTGTTGTAGGCCACCAGGTACAAGATCATGGCGCCCAAGGCGATGAGTAGGGTTCCCATAGTTCAATCCCTTTAGCTTGCTTGTCCCAAGGTTCGGGCAAGTTTGGTTGCGTGGACAAGGTCTCCTTGGAGCACGATGCGCTTGGACTTCCAGGCTTTGACTGGATCAAGTTTGCGCATCCGGATGGACTCAAACGTTTCGCCGTCCATGCTCAGCGTGAAGCGGGGCTCTGCGCTGAGTTCGTTGGTGAACAAGCCCACCCGCATCGATAGATCCTGGCCTTCAAAGTCCGTTACTTTGCAGAGAAATACGGTTGGATGTTGGGCCAGGGCTTCCAACATATCGTCGGTGAGTACGACACGTTTGATGCCTCGTTCGTCCAACTCGTTTTCGATTTTTTCAATGAAGTCTTCGGGTCCGCCGGCGTCTTCCATCTCAGCGACGAGGTCTTTGACCCACTTGCCCGCTGTTAAGTTCCAGTGGGCTTCGCTGCCTTGCAAGGCGATGAATGGTTGGGAGGTTGTGCCCGATTCTACGCTGTAGTCGCCAAGGTCGAAGCTGCAAACCCAAGGTCCACCGTCTGCACCCTGTACATCCACCTGCACGGAAAACTTAACTTCTTCGATGACTTGTGGAGGGCTAAACACATCTTCTGCCCACTCGAGAAGGAGCTCTTCCATCAAAAGTTGAGGACTTACTACCTCTGGCAACGTATCTGCACCACGCATACTCTCTCCGTTTCATCAGACTGTTGGTAAATTGGCAGTCGTTGAGTGTAGAAGAGGCGTGGAACTCCGTCAAGTCCCGGAGAATCGTTGCTTCAGGAAAGGAAGAAAGGGAGGAAAAAAGGGGAACGGAGGGGGGTTACGGAGCGCAGCGTTGGGGCGCGTATTGGTTGGCGGAGTCGTAGCAATAGCTACCTCGCAAGGTGTATCCGGAAGGACACTTGCAGGTCGTGCCCGAGGTACAATCAGTGTTGTTGCGACAGGGGATTCGACAAAGTTTGGTGGTGGCTTCACAGAGACCATCGCCGTATTGCACCGAGCTTCCGTTGTAGCTGATCGGTCCGTTACCGCAGGTCGCCACGTTGTTTTGAACGGTACATGTTTTGCCTTGGGTCATCACGGCCTTGCAGCTCTTGTAGCTCACGCGTCCTTCGGTTTGGGAACTTACGGACTGATACCGTGGGAAACAGTAACCGTTGAGATCAGCGAAGTAGCGAGAGTTGCAGTAGGCGTTGTTGTTCGAGCAGCACGTGTAACCCTGCCCACAATCGCGGTCCGAGCTACACTTCTTCAAGCACACCAGCTCACGTTTGATGATTTGTGTTCCGATGCCCAAGGGAGCGTTCACACAAGCGTGGCCTGTGGCACATTCGGCTTGTCCGCCTGCTTTGGAGCAGGGCAGACACTGCGCCCGGCCTGTTGCAGACAGACACTTGTTGATGCCTGTGTCACACTTGGCTCCACCGCTGCAGTCTGTGTCGGTCAAACACTCCACACAAGCGTTGGCTTTCTTGTCGCAAACCAAGCCCACTGCGCAGTTGGGACTCTTGGAAGAGCAATCCACGCATTGGTTGTAGTCTCCGCATACTTTGCCGCGAGGACAGTCGTTGTCCGTCAGGCATCCACGGATACACTGGCGGGTCTTTGTGTTGCAGACTGTTCCCGTTTTGCAGTCCGAGTTCTTGGTGCAGTCGTAGCAGGTGTTGGTCGTGGTGTCACACTTTACAGAGTTGGCGTTGGCGCTCGCAGTGCAGTCGTTGTCGGCGAGGCAGGCCACACACTTGTTGGCTTTTTCGTTGCACTTGGGAGCTTGGCTGTTACAACCAATGTCGTAGGGGTAGCCAGGGCGGAGCGGCTTGTTGATGCAAACCACACAGGTGCGGGTGCTGGCTTTGCAGTAACGAGCAGTGCCACGACGAGCGCAACCTTGGTCATAGGCATCGTTGGCGGTGCAGCGGAACTGGCAGGTGTAGGTTTTGGTGTCGCAGACATCGTTGCCGGAACAGTCCGTGTCTTTCTCACAAGCCACACACTTCTTCAAGGTGGTGTTGCAGATGGGCTTGGTGTTGGGGTCACAGTCTCGTTTGGAGGTGCAACCTTCTACACACGTGCCGTTGGTGCAAAGGTAGTTCAACTTGCAGTCGGTGTTTTGGAAGCAGCCTACACAGTTTCCACCCACACAACGCGCTTGGGCCTTGGAGTTGGGGTCCTGCTTGCAGTGACCAGAGTTTCCACACTGTGAGCAAATCCCAACCGAGGGAGGACAGTAGGGGGTTGGTGCTTTGCAGTCTGCGTCTTTGGCACACTTGGTTTGCTTCTGACAGGTGTAAGTCGTGGTATCGCAGAAGTTACCAGTTCCACAGTCGGCGTCTTTGGAACATTGAACGCAACGTTTCGAGATGCAGAATTTGTTGCCTTTGGGATCGTTAGCGCAATCTGTATCGCTGGAGCAGCCAACGAAGCTACAAACGCCACCGGCACAACCATAAAGGGCGGGGCAGTCCGATGACTGCTTGCACTGCACACATTGGTTGTTGGCGCAGAAGGGGGTTTTGGGGGAAGCGGTTTTGCAGTCTGCGTCGGAGCGGCATGCGTCAGGACGAAGCTGACATGTGAAGGTCTGTACGTCGCAGAACTCGGTCGATTGGCAGTGCTTGTCTACGATGCAGTCACGACATTCACGTGCGCTCACGTCACAATAACGGGGTTTGGAGCCCGTCTGGCATTGAGCATCCGAGGTGCATCCGGATTGAGCGATACATCGGCCGTTGGAACATTGGGGCCGTGCGCTGGGGCAGTCTCGGTTGGAGGAGCACTCTGCCGTACACTGGTAGTCTTTGCAGAGAGGGAGAGTTGGGGTCGTACAGTCCGTGTCCCGCTCGCATTGTGCAGGCAAACAGGTGCCTGTTTGAGTGTCACAAAGAGGAGTTTGGGCCGAACAATCTGCATTCGACTTGCAAGGTACGGGAGTGGCTGGGACACAAACGCCGCCGGAGCAGGTCGGGGTTCGTGGGTTGGTGCAGTCCGCGTCTGTTTTGCAGCCGGGAGCCGGAGGTGTACATTCGCCGTTGCTGCAAGTGGGGAACGCTGGGTTCTTACAATCCACATCTGCGGTACAGGGTTGGCAAACGCCGTTGTTGCAGGTCGGCTTGGTTGCATCCTTGCAGTCTTTGTAATCGACGCACTCGGGAGGCAAAGCCGTGCAGACACCGCCAGCGCACTGTGGCTTTGCTGTGTCGGTACAGTCACCGTCATTCAAACATTCAGGTGAACAAGTCCCGCTTACGCATTTGGGTTTTCCTGGAGAAGTACACTCGCTGTCTGTGATACAGCCACCTGTGGTGTTGTTGTTCACAGAGTTGGTGTTGGTGTTTGAATTGGTCGTGTTGGTGTTCGAGTTGGTGTTCGTGTTGTTGGTGGGGGTTGGAGATGAACATCCAACCTGCCAGGCGAAGAGCGCCAAAGCGCAGCACAATACAGTCCAATGATACTTTCTTAACATGATAACCTCCTACGGTCCCTCCGAAGAGTAAACATATCGTTCCTCTGTCGAGGGTATTGCTGAGATGAAAGGTTGTCAATGGCTCGTTGCGTTTCTTTCCCAACTCTTTCAAGGAGTAAGTGGCGCTGGCCACTGGGGAGGCTGACCCTGCAGGACGCGCCAAACATCATGAACGACGCTGCTCATGTTTGCCATCGCTCGTGATGTTCGAGATGCCAGATGAGGTAACATCTTTACATTGGGTCTTCCCCACAACGGATAATCTGCGGGAGGGGGCTCTGGAAAGTGCACATCAAGAATCGCTTGGCCCCCGTTGGGCTCCGCTCTTTCGCTCCATCGAGCCAGAGCCTCTGGGTCAATCAACATCCCTCTTGCCGTATTTAAAACCGTGCAGTGGCTCTGAAGTTGCGAAAGAACAGAGTCGTCCAGGAGGAAGTGGTTCTCGGCTCTTCCGTCGATGTGGATTGTGAGAAGGTCCGATTCCCTCCACAAGGTCGCTTTGTCTACAGCTTGGCTGGCGCAAGACACGGGAAGTTGAAGGGCGTCGTCGTCGAGCAAATCATTGTGAAGAACCCGAAGCCCCAGGATATGTGCGACCTCTGCCATACGTCGTCCGATTCGGCCCATTCCCAATATACCGAGGGTCATCTCATTGATTTGAGAGCCCACCAGGGTTTTGCGGTAGTGATAGAAGTCTTCGGCTGTATCTTCAGGAGTAAGGTAACGTCGAGGTCGCAAGTTCTCCAACAGCAGAGACCACGCGTATTCCACGACGGCTTGGGTGTTGGCGTCGGGAGTATGAACCACGGTAACACCGCGCTGGGAACATGCCGACAAATCAAAGTTGTCCAAGCCAACGCCTGCCCGCCCGATGACCTTCAGCTTGGGGGCCTTGGCGAGCAACTCTTCGTTCACTTCCGTGTACGTTCGAACCAGCAGTCCGTCGGCGTCTTGCAGTTCGTTGTCCAAAGATGCGGAATCTCCCAAGGGGCTACGGACCAGTTGGACTCGTTCGGCCAACCAGGCTGCTGCTTGTTCATCGAGGTGCTCGGTTTGCACCACCTTATAACGTTGATTTTCTGATGTCACATCAATCCTCTCTGGACGGAAGTTTAGGGTTCGAGTAAGATGCGTTCGCACGGAAGGAATTGTATCGAATCCTCGCAACCAAAGGACCTATCATGACGCATCTGAGTGTCAACCTCAACAAAATGGCCTTGCTCCGAAACTCTAGAAACATCAACGTTCCAGACGTCGCTGTCATGGGGCGTCGCTGCTTGGTTGCTGGAGCTTTTGGGTTGACGATTCATCCTCGTCCCGACCAACGGCACGCGAAATACTCCGATATCCAAGAGCTGCATCAGGTCGTTCAGGAGTTTCCTGACAGAGAGCTTAATATTGAGGGATATCCAACCGAGCTGTTCCTTCAGCATGTCATCAATGCAAAACCTCACCAGTGTACGCTGGTTCCGGATGAACCCGGTCAGCTTACCTCGGATCATGGTTGGCTGGTTGCGAAGAACAAAGACCTGTTGTCACGGGTGCTGTCGTCTCTTCGCGAGGCTGGGATTCGTAGCAGCCTGTTTATGGATGTGGACAACACCGAAGAATACAAGCTCGCTAAGGAGCTGGGGGCTGACCGCATTGAATTGTACACTGAGCCGTATGCACTGGCCTTTGGAACGGTAGAGCAAGACTCTGTTGTGGCCGCATACGCTCAAGCGTCGCAAGTGGCTATCGATGTGGGTTTGGAAGTGAACGCAGGTCACGACCTGAACCTGTTGAACCTGGGCGCTTTGTGCAAAGCAGCAACCATCGTAGAGGTCTCGATCGGTCATGCCCTCACAGTTGAGTGCTTTGACTACGGCTTGGAAGGCACCATCCAACGGTACTTGAACGTACTCTCAGAAGCGGCTGAAGCGTAGGGAGGCTCTATGGCTCCGGAGGGGAAAGGCCTTCCAAAAATTTCGGTGTCCGTTCGGGAACTCGTGGAGTTTGTCATGCTTTCGGGTAGCCTGGAGCGGGGTGGTTTGATGCTCGGGGAGTCGATGGCTTCCATCGCATTGGAAGGCACACGGGGACACCAAGAAATTCAATCGAGTCGGCCCGATACCTACGAAGCTGAAGTCACTCTCAAGTGGGATGTTGTGGCCCAAGACCATATCCTTCACGTTCGAGGACGCGTGGATGGCATCATGCACGAAGACGATGCCATCATCATCGAAGAGATCAAAACGCACGGCGGCTACGGAGAGATCTCTCCCTCTTCGGTACACTGGGCGCAAGGCAAGGTGTACGCCTACATCTACCTTCAGGAGCATCCTCTCGATTCCATCGATGTCCAACTCACCTACATGCATCGAAAGACTCGGGAGATTCACACCTTTCGGGAGTCGTTCACCCGCGAGGAGTTGAACACATTCTTTGCGGACCTGGTCGAAGAATACCTGGAGTGGATTCAGCGTAAGGTTGACTGGTTGTTGTTGCGCACGGCTTCCATCGATGCCGTTGACTTTCCCTACTCGTCTTACAGGGAGGGACAGCGTCATTTGGCCGTCGCTGCCTACAGAGCCATGGCCGACAAGCAGGTGCTTATGGCAGAAGCACCCACGGGCATTGGCAAAACCATGGCGGTCTTGTTTCCTGCAGTGAAAGCCATGGGGCAGGGCCACGCGGAGAAAATTTTCTTTCTTACGGCCAAAACGGTCGGTCGAACCGTGGCTGAAAAAGCCTTTGACGACATGCGAGAGGCAGGCCTCCGATTCCGAAGTCTGACCCTCACTGCGCGTGACAAGATCTGCAGCCGAAATGGCGAACCCTGCGAGGTGATGGAGTGTCCTTTCGCTGAAGGGTATTACGACCGACTCAAGGATGGGCTGCGAGCAGGGCTGGAGCGCGAAGACTGGACGTTGGAGTCGATTCGAGAGGTTGCGTACCAGCACGACCTGTGTCCGTTTGAGTTTGCCCTGGACCTCTCCGAGTGGGCTGACGCCATTGTGTGCGACTACAACTACGTGTTTGACCCAAAGGTGTACCTGCGTCGCTTCTTCGACACCAAGAAAGGCAAGTACCTGTTCCTCATCGATGAAGCCCACAACCTTGTGGATCGTGCTCGCTCCATGTATTCGGCCGAACTCTCCAAGAGGTTGGTCCTGGATACAAAGAAAGAAATCAAGGGACTCTTTCCCAAAGTCGTGAAACGGTTAAACGAGATCAATCGTTGGATGATTGACCAACGAAAATTGGTACATGAGTCTGCCGAGGAGTCTCCGTACGAACAGGCTCTGGTGGAGTCTGAGAAGCCCAAGGAACTGTTGGGACTTCTGTATGCTTTTCTCGAAGACACCGTTCAGTCGTTGACAGAAAAGCCTGATGTTGCTTTTCCAGAAACGCTCCTCGATATGTACTTTCAGGCTCGTGACTTCCTGCGTACGGCCGAGTTGTTCTCATCCGATGCGTACGTGAGTTATTACCAAACGGGTCGATTTCAAGAGCAGGCCTGTTTGTATTGTTTGGATCCTTCCAAGTACATACGTCGAGGCGTCAAGAAGGCGCGGGGAACGGTGTTGTTCTCTGCGACGCTGCGACCTGTCGAATACTACAGGGATCTGTTGGGGCACCCGGACGAACATCCCGTCTTGCAGCTTCCTTCTCCGTTCCCTCCTGAGAATCTTCAGGTTTGGATCGATCGCAGGATTGCGACGACCTACCGGGCCAGAGCGAGCACCTACGACAACGTTGTGGAAGCCATCGGAGCGATGGTTGACGACACCCCAACCAACATTCTTGTTTACTTTCCCTCATACAAGTACATGAACGATGTGTGGGAGCGGTTTGTCGAGCGATTCCCTGAGCACGTGACGATGTTGCAAACGCCTGGCATGTCGGAAGAAGCACGTCTGGCTTTTCTGGAAGCGTTCGTCGATGAACCCAAAGAGACCCTGATCGCCTTCGCTGTGATGGGCGGCATTTTTGGAGAAGGCATCGACCTTGTCGGTGAGCGGCTGGGAAGCGTCGTTATTGTGGGAGTCGGGCTGCCGCAAGTTTGTCTGGAGCGCAACCTGATCCGCGACCACTTCCAGGCCAAGAACAACGCAGGCTTTTTGTTTGCCTACACCTTTCCTGGGATGAACCGGGTGCTTCAGGCAGTGGGGCGCTTGATTCGCACAGAAGAAGACAAAGGCAAAGCTCTACTCATCGACAAGCGGTTTGCCTACCGAGATTACAGCAGCCTGTTTCCACCGTGGTGGGATCCCAAGTTTTTGCGATGATACGTCGAGAAGGTTCGGAGGGTTGAGGAGAAGGCTGAAGAGGGGGTTAGACGTTGAAGAGGAACTCGATCACGTCGCCGTCTTTGACTTCGTACTGCTTGCCTTCTGAGCGAAGCTTGCCGAGTTCTTTGGCCTTTTGGGTTCCTCGGCACTCCACGTAATCGTCGAACGAGACGACTTGGGCCCGGATAAAGCCTCGCTCGAAGTCCGTGTGGATGACGCCGGCTGCTTGCGGAGCAAAGGCGCCGATGGGAATGGTCCAGGCGCGGACTTCTTTCACGCCGGCTGTGAAGTATTGTTGCAGACCCAAGAGTCGGTAGCCCGCGCGAATCACCCGGTTCAGTCCTGGTTCGTCCATCCCCATGTCTTCGAGGAATTCGGTCTTTTCCTCGTCGTCCAGTTCGGAGATTTCGGCTTCAATCGCAGCACAGATGGGCACAACAACGGCGCCTTCTTCTTCTGCGAACGCCCGAACTTTGTCGAGGTAGGGGTTGTTCTCGAAGCCATCTTCCGCGACGTTGGCGATGTACATCGTGGGCTTGGTGGTCAACAGGTGGAGGTTCTTCAAGGACGCCAGCTCATCATCGCTCAGACCCATGATGCGAACGCGCTTGCCTTCGTTCAGGTGGTCACGAACGCGCTCCAACAAGCCGTGGATGGCCTTGGCGTCTTTGTCGTTGGCTTTGATCTGGCGCTGGTTGCGGGTGATGGCTCGTTCCATCGTCTCCAGATCGGCGAGAGCCAACTCCGTGTTGATGACTTCGATGTCTGCGAGAGGATCGACCTTGCCCGAGACGTGGACAATGTCATCGTCTTCAAAGCAGCGGACCACGTGTGCGATCGCGTTGGTCTCTCGGATGTTGGCGAGAAACTGGTTGCCCAGGCCTTCCCCTTTGGAGGCGCCCTGGACCAGACCTGCGATGTCCACAAACTCCATCACGGCCGGGATGACTTTCTGGGGATTCACGATCTCCGAGAGCGCGTCGAGGCGTGGATCGGGTACCTGTACGATCCCTTTGTTGGGCTCAATGGTACAGAACGGGTAGTTTTCCGACGCAATGCCTGCGGCCGTCAGTGCATTAAACAAGGTTGATTTGCCTACGTTGGGCAACCCTACAATTCCACATTGAAAACCCATTCTTCTCTTCTCCTACGCTGGATACGGCGCTGTCGCCAATGACTCAAAATGCGCCCCTACATACCACGTTGTTTCTTTGGAAGCAATGCAGTGATTGGCAGGACGGACAAACTTCTGTATCTTGGAAGAATCTGTTTTTCATGAAGGGAGGGTTTTGCACCTTGAAGCGGAAGTCGCAAACACTGTCCTTGTTCTCCTCGGAACAACTGCCACCTGCTCCTGAAAAGCCCTCGTCCAAGAAGAAGGCGCAGTCGGTTGTCAGGAAGTTGAAGACGAAGAAAAAGAAGAAAGCTGCGCCTGCGCCAAAGGCCAAGATGGCGGATGCTCCTGTCGCTTTGCCGGGGCGCTTTCCCCAAACTCGTTACCGAGGCAGCAAGCTCCGTCTCCTGGATTGGATTGTCGCTACGCTCGCGCCGTTCTGGACCGAGTCAGTGCTGGACGCGTTTGGAGGTACTGGGGCTGTTTCCTACCGCTTCAAGCAGGAGGGCAAGGCTGTCACCTACAATGACCTTCTTCCTTGCAACTTTCAGTTTGGTCGGGCCTTGATTGAGAACACCCAGGTTCAGCTGTCTGACAAAGAACTCACCGATTGGCTGCTTCCCACTGAGGGCAAAACATACCCCACGTGGATCAAAGACACCTTTGCCGACATCTACTTCACCGACGAAGAAAATGCATGGCTGGACCGAGTGGTCACCGATCTCAACGACTTCACCTGTGACTACAAAAAGGCCATCGCTTTTTTTGCTCTGGCTCAAGCCTGCATCAGCAAGCGTCCCTTTAATCTGTTCCATCGTAAAAATCTGTACCTTCGGACGTCAGCGGTCGAGCGGACGTTTGGGAACAAATCGACCTGGGATCGTCCTTTCCCCGATGCGGTCCGTCGCTTTGTGGACGAAGCCAACCAGGCTATCTTCTCCGGCGCCAAATCGTGTGTGGCTGTTCAACACGACGCTGCCGAAGTTCCTGGGTCCTTTGACCTTGTCTACGCGGATCCTCCCTACATCTCCAAGAAGGGGACCTCGACCGATTACGCTGACCTGTACCATTTTCTTAATGGAATTTGTGATTATGATGCATGGCCCAAGCAGCTGGACCATAAGTCCAAGCATCGACGATTGCTGCGTCAGGCTTCTCCCTGGACCGACAAACAGAAAATCTCCGACGCGTTTGATACCTTGTTTGGGGCTTATCCAGGTAGTGTCCTTGCTGTCTCCTATCGCAGCGACGGCATCCCCAGCATTGATGAACTCTCTGCCCTCATGAAGCGACACAGGGCTCATGTTGAGGTTCATCCTTACGGAGCCTACCAGTACGCGCTCTCGACCAACAAGTCATCCGAAGAGGTCCTCTTGGTCGGATACGACAAGTAAGAGATCGCTTTCACACAACCTTCTTGTTTTTTTCATTCAGGTTTCAAACGCCTTTGACAGTTGCACGATAAGCTCTTCTCCATCACGTCCTCAACACAACGATGGGTAAGGAGAGAATCATGTGGACCTGGTTGGACAAAGTGCTTCACGAACCTGTTGCAACGACCGAACACTTGCAACAACAGCGCACCTCCTTGGTGTGGGTCAAACTGTTTGTGTTTGCCTTGGGTGGCTACGCTCTGTTTGGGCTTAGCTCGGCGGCCCTGCGTGGTGGACTCAGCCTTGTGTTTTCGCCCCTGTTGGTGCCTGCTATTTTTCTTGGAGCGCTGTTTCTCAGCGTTCCAGCGTTGTACATCTTCAGCTCGTTTCTTGGCTCACAGATGCATCCCAAACAAACGGTCGCCCTTGGGTTGATTGCTTTGGTTGTACCTGCCCTCGTTCTCGCGGGGATGGCTCCGATTCATTGGTTCCTGGCTGTGAGCACTGGGTCTTCCAAAATTATGATGACTTGTAACATCGGGGCCAGCATCTTAGCGGGCTTGCTGGGCTTCTTTGAGATTCGCAAGGTGTGGGCTTCTCTGGAACCTCACCGCATGACTCCCCCTGAAGAGATGCCCTCCCTTCATACAATGCAAGGGATCGTTCACAGGGACATGCGGGCCGCCCGATTCCCCAAGGGGCCCAAAGCTCCCAACACTCCTGAGTCTCCTGAAGTGTTAGCCATAAAGTTCGAAGACATCCGCGAAAAGGAAGTCGTTTCATTGGAAGACGCAGCGTCTAAGACAGAGGACTACAAACCTTCCTCGGAAACGAAACAGGAGGGTCAACCAACAAGCTCTCTCGTGAGTTCTTCACCCAACTTGGAAACGGAAGATGTCCTCTCCGAAGTGAAGGAAGCAACCTCCGAAGTCACCCTCTCTGAAGCGAAAGAGTCAGTGGGTGAGACTGTCCAACACACGGAGGAGCCTCCTGCTTTGGGTGAGCCGGATGAGAGGGTGGTCTCTTCGGATGATACCGAGGAAAAGAATTCTCTACATCCCCCAAAAGCAAAGCGAGAATGTCAGGCAAAGGTTCGCGCCCGGAGCCAGGCTTCACAAGCTTCCTTCGAGCCGAAGCCAGATACTTCCAATGTTCAGGACAGGCTGTTGACGGTGTGGCTCTTTTGCTACCTGGGTATTTTGCTGAAGCTATTGCATTCCTTTGGTCCAATGCTGGGCTGGGTCGGCTAACAGATAACATCTCCATTGTAGAAAGTTAGGAGTTATCAGATATGGTGAGTCATACAACACAGCATCCTGCGATTCTTTCCAACGGACCGAGGAAACAAGCTTCTTCCCAGAGGCAAACCCCCTCCTTGTTTGGCTTGGCAGAGCTTTTGTTGAAGGATCGTGAGCAATTGTTTCGGTTGATGCGCGAACACGACAATCTTTCAACCTTGTTGCCCAGCTTGTTGCTACTTACTCTCGCAGGGACCGTTCCTATGGGGATTGTCATGGGGAGTTACTCTGGTGGATGGCAAGTTCTGTTTGCTGCTATCAAAGTGCCCTTGATCCTGTTGGTCACGTTGGCCATTTGCCAGCTACCGTTTTGGACATGGGGCAAGTACTTTCGGGCGAGGTTGCAGATGGGGCAGGTCGCGGGCATTACACTCAGTGCCATGGCCACAACAAGTCTGCTCCTTTTGGGATTGTGTCCTCTTCTGTGGCTCGTGGTTGGCGGAGGGACGGCGAAGTATCATGTTGCTATCCTGACGGTGGTTGGCGTCTTTTTGCTTTCGGGACTTGGCGGGGTTCGCGTGCTCTTTCAAGGTCTCATCCACGTTGCCTCTCCAGCTGACCCCAAGCAGCGAGAAGGTCTCCTTAAGATGGCTTGGGTCTGGATGGGGCTGTACACCATCGTGGGGATGCAGGTGGTATGGATCCTTCGTCCATTTTTGAGCCACCCCTGGGCCAAGCATGAATCCGTTGTGTTCTTCCGTAGCCTCGATAGCAATGTCTACCAAGCTATCTGGAAAACACTGATGGGTGTCTTGGGTCTCTAATGCAATGCTGGGGTGGGGTTTACCATGCGACTTACAGAAACGGTTTTCTTGTATGGGGCTGTTGGAGTGACATGTGGCATTGCGTTTGCTCGGCAAGTGGATGAATCCCCACAAGCCAGGTACCTCAAAGCCTCCTTGTCTTTGTTGTTTTGGCCGTTGCTCTTTCCGTTGTTGCTGCCAAGGTCTGTCCCTCGGGATGTGACCTGGCGAAAACAATGGGAGAAGGGTCCCTTCCATGAGTCGATTGACTCACTTCTTCAAAGCGTGAACGACGCGTTGCATCAGGCCGAAGAGCATGTCTCCTGGCCGATGGAGCGTGAGCGAAACTCCATGGAAAAGTTGTCGCAGCATTTGTACCGATGGGACGGACGAATCGCCGAGTTGAATGGCTTGTTGGAGCAGCCTGACTTTAACAAAGAACACGCAGAAGCTTTGTTAGTCGAGCGAGAAGAGCGAGGAGCCAAGGCGCCTGCGGAAAGTGCCCGGATTCATCTTGCCAACGTTTGCAAACTTCATGACCTTCGAGGAAAGCTCATCTCCAGCATGGAGGAAGCTCTAGCCATGCTTGAGCGTGTTCGTTCCCAAGTGACTCTTCTTCGGTTCACGGGGGAGTCATCCAACGAGATGAAGCGCGACATGGAAGACATCTTGCTTCTTGTGGATGGCTGGGATGACTCGTTGTCCTCGTCCTTGTGGTAAGTCCTCTCTTTCGATACAACCATAGGTAGACCGATGACTATGGAGGGGAGCTACCCGATGAAAGAGACGATTCTTCTGATTGAAGACGAGCGAGCGATCGCTGATACTGTTGTGTATGCGTTGGAGCGCGAAGGTTTTCAGGCTGTGTGGTCACAAACGGGGGCAGATGGGCTTCAACAGTTGGAAGAACGACAGCCGGTGTTGCTGATTCTCGACATTGGACTCCCCGATGGAAACGGTTTGGACCTGTGTCGTACCATTCGCCAATCCTCTCAACTTCCCATCATCTTTTTGAGCGCTCGCAACGAAGAATTGGACCGCATCTTGGGCCTGGAACTCGGCGGAGACGACTACGTCACCAAGCCTTTCTCTCCTCGTGAGTTGGTCGCTCGGGTTCGTTCCGTGTTACGCCGGCATCGTCATATCGGGGAAAACACCCCTGTGAATGAGCCTCCTGGAAATGCAACGTTGGGTCCATTCGCCCATGACACCGAGGAAATGCGGATCTACATCGGAGACACAGCCCTCGAACTTTCTTTGCATGAGTACAGGCTCCTCGCTTTGTTGTTGGGCCGACCCAAGAAGGTCTTTACGCGCAATGAGATCTTGGACCTTGCTTGGGAAGAGCCTGCCATGATCACTGACCGAACCGTTGACGCCCATATCAAATCCATCCGGAAAAAGATTCGGCAGGTGGACCGTTCGTTGGACCCCATCCGAACGGTTCGGGGTGTTGGGTATGCTTTGGAACTCGACCTGGACTCGAACGGATAAGACTGATGAACCTGCATCTTAAGGTGTTGCTCGGCTTAGCGGTGGTTGTGATTGGGGGTGGCTTCTGGGTGTACTCCATGTTGGAAGACAACATTCGTCCCCAGTACCTCCGAGTGATGGAAGATGGTCTGGTGGATCAGGCCTATTTTCTTGCTCGGCTGGTGGAGAATGAGCTACCAGACCAAGACCCTGAAAAGCACATGAAGCCTGCTCGCCTCAAAGTCATTATGGATGATATCAGGAACTCCCGTATCCGAGCCCGCATCTACGAATGGCAGAAAAAGTATGTGTACTTTCGCGTCTACATTACCAACAGCAAAGGCATTGTTCAGTACGACTCCGATCGTGGCTTTGCAGAAGGTCAAAACTACAAACGATGGAATGACGTCTACCGGGCTCTCAAAGGTTCGTACGGTGCTCGTTCGAGCGACGGTGTGGACAGCCGGGGGCTTCCCTACAATGCGATGTTTGTCGCCTTTCCCTTGTACAAGAACGAACGGATTGTCGGTGCGCTAACCTTGTCCAAGCCGAAGACATCGGTGACGGGTTGGGCCGATAGGGCGCAAGCCAAGTTATGGCGCGGTGCTATCTTCTTCTCATCTGTGTTGTTTGTGTTGGCCTGGTTGCTGACACAGCTATTGCTGCAACCTATCTTTCGACTCACCCAATACGCCCGGGATATCGCGCAGGGTCGTCGTGTACCTCCGCCGCCCGTTTCCCGCGATGAGATTGGCACGCTCACCCAGGAATTTGTTGCGATGAAGCAGTCGCTTTGGCAGCGCCGCGACCTGGAACAGTATGTCACGCAGCTCACGCATGAACTCAAGTCACCCATTTCTGCCATTCAAGGGGCGGCTGAACTTCTTGAAGATCCGGACATGCCACCAGAGCCGAAGCAACGCTTTCTATCCAACATCGCCGAACAAGCAGAGCGGATGGACGATATTGTTCAGCGGCTGCTCAGTCTCGTTTCGTTGGAGCAAAAAGAAGAACTCTCCAACCCCACAACCGTAAGTGTGGATGGCTTGTTGGAGCGATTGCAGCAGCGGTTCCTGCCTCTCGCAGAGCAAAGAAAAATTCACCTGACCACCGACCGTCATGAACTTTGCGAGGCTCATCTTGTGGGGGACGAGTTCTTGTTGGAGCAAGCGTTGGTGAATTTGATGCAAAATAGCTTTCACTTCACGCCTTCAGGGGGGGAGCTTACGATCACCGTGTTGGAGCAACACCAAACCCTGGCCGATGGCTCTCGCCGACCTGTGGTCTGTTTCCGGGTTGTCGACTCGGGCACAGGGGTCCCGTCGTATGCGTTGGACCGTGTGATGGAGAAGTTTTATTCGTTGGAGCATCCCGACACGGGAAAGAAGGGGACTGGGCTTGGGCTGCCCTTTGTGAAACAAGTGGCGTTGCTTCATGGTGGTGACTTTTCTCTGCAGAACCGAGAGCAGAAGTCTGGGGCTGTCGCCACGTTTTGGTTGCCCAAAGACAAGGAGGGCTAGCCTTTTCCTTTTTCTGCTTGGGGATGGGACCCTATCCTGAACCCTTGGTGCCATCCACTAAAGCAAAGGGTGTGATTCAATCCTGTGGGTACCAAGTGGCCTTCGCCTTTGAGAAGTTTTTTTGAACAAGGTTCAACGATTACAAATAGGAACCAAGCCCAAGAAAATACGAAGCCAGGAAGTAGATTCTTGTGAGACTTGCCGTTTACAAAGAAAGTCTTACAAGAGGAATCCTTTCTGAAAGGGAAGAGTCCTGTGATATAGTGTTGAAGCACAGGACGTTTCTTCAACGTTTTCTCCCCTCGAACCTAATTAACCGTTTCCTTACTTGTTTCGGTAATACGAAAGGAAATTGTATGTCGTTTCGCTGGCCATTGATTGCTGTCACGTTTTCTATGGGTCTTTGGTTGGTTGTGGGTTGCAGTCAAGCACCACCCAACCCTTGCGACACCATCTCATGTGAAACCGGTTATGTGTGCAAAGTGGGACAATGTGTTCCCGATTGCAAAGAGGGGGAAACCGCTTGCAACAACACATGCTTTAACCTCAAAACTTCCAGCGGAAACTGCGGAGCCTGCGGGACAAAGTGTGAAGAGGGCAAAGCCTGTAAGGATGGCACCTGTCAACTGGACTGCTCCGGCGGTCAAACCGCTTGCAACGACGCTTGTGTGGACACACAGAGCAATGCCCAACATTGTGGGGCCTGTGGCAACACCTGTCGGGCTACTGCTGGCGAGGTGTGTTCCGGTGGTAGCTGTGTTCTCAATTGCAAAGACGATGAGAAAGACTGCTCAGGCTCTTGTGTCAACACCAACGAAAGCAAAGAACACTGTGGTGCCTGCGGAGCCGCTTGCAAAGAAGACGAAGTGTGCTCCCAAGGCTCTTGTCAGGCCAATTGTGTTCGTGGAACGACGGCCTGTGCTGGCTCGTGTGTCAATCTTCAAAACGATGCCAGTCATTGTGGTTCTTGTGGAAATGCCTGTACCAATGGGCAAGTGTGCTCCCAAGGAAGCTGCGAAGTGCAATGCCAGCAAGGTCAAACCGACTGCAATGGCTCCTGCGTCAACACCCAATCCGACCAACAAAACTGTGGCGCCTGTGGAACCGTTTGCGAAAGCGGCAAAGCTTGCAACAGCGGAAGCTGCGAGACCACATGCGAGTCCGGACGAACCAACTGCTCCGGCTCCTGTGTGGACCTGCAAACCGATGTCTCTCACTGTGGTGCTTGCGGAACCGCCTGCAAGGGTGACGAGTCGTGCGTGAAAGGTTCTTGTGGTATCGCCTGTCCTGCCGGGCAAACCGCCTGCAGCGGCAAATGTGTAGACCTACAAACCGACCGAACCTCTTGTGGCGCGTGCAACAAAGCCTGTGCGAATGGCGAAGTCTGCTCCAGCGGCGCCTGCGCCGTCTCCTGCCAGGCCGGACTTACCGACTGCTCCGGAAACTGCGTCAGTCTCTTGTCCAGCAACCAAAACTGTGGTGCTTGTGGCAACGCTTGTAGCCCAGGGGAAGTTTGCAACCAGGGTACCTGCCAGCTTAGCTGCCAGACTGGTTTGACCAGCTGCAGCGGGTCTTGTGTGAACCTTCAAACCAACAGGGCTCATTGTGGACTGTGCGGGAACGCCTGCCCTACAGGTCAAGTCTGCTCCCAAGGAAAGTGCGAAGTCTCTTGCACCCAAGGCTTTACGAACTGTGGCGGCAACTGTGTTGACCTGACGAAGAACAGGGGCTTTTGTGGTGCTTGCACGACAGCCTGCAAAGACGGCGAAGTGTGCAACGCTTCCACCTGTGAGCTTTCCTGCCAGGCCGGGTTGCTCAAGTGCAACAACAAATGCATCGACCCACAACAAAGCAACTTGAACTGTGGCGCCTGTGGCAAAGCTTGTGCATCCGGTGAAGTCTGTGCCAACGGCGTTTGCGCTCTTAGCTGCGCTGCAGGACAGACCCAGTGCGGCACCATCTGTGTGGTTGTTAGCTATGACCCCCAACACTGCGGAGCTTGTAACAACGCTTGCAAGGCCGGCGAGTCTTGCAACAACGGAAAGTGTGAGCTCTCTTGTCAGCAGGGGCTGACGAATTGCAACGGCAAGTGTGTGGATGTGACGTCCGACCGCAACTTCTGTGGCGGCTGCGGCAACGTCTGTCCTTCCGGTCAAGTCTGTAACAACGGCTCTTGTCAGGTGTCTTGTCAGACCAGCCTGACCAATTGCAACGGCTCGTGTGTGGATGTCACTTCCAGTCGTTTGCATTGCAGCGGGTGCAGCAAAGTGTGCCCTGCCGGTCAGGTTTGCAACGCGAGCAAGTGCGAACTTTCTTGCCAGGCCGGTCTTACGAATTGCAGCGGAAAATGTGTGGACCAGCAAGTTGACCGTGCGAACTGTGGAGCTTGCGGCACCGCCTGCAAGTCCGGTGAAGTTTGCGCAAACGGTAGCTGCCAAATCTCATGTCCTGTGGGACAGACCAAGTGTGGAAACATCTGCGTGGACGCGAACACCGACAACCAACACTGCGGTGGATGCAACAACGCTTGTGCTTCCGGACAAGTTTGCTCCCAAGGCAAGTGTCAGTTGAGCTGTCAGCAAGGACTGACCAACTGCTCGGGAACATGCGTCAATGTGAAGACCGACCTCAAACATTGCGGCGCCTGTGGCCAAGCCTGTGCCGCTGGAGAAGTTTGCTCCAACGGGACTTGCCAGCTGTCGTGTCAGGCCGGCCTCACCCAGTGTGGAAACATTTGTGTGAACGCCCAAACTGACATCGCCCACTGTGGCGGCTGTGGAACCGTTTGCAAAGCAGGCGAAGTCTGCTCCCAAGGCAAGTGCCAGTTGAGCTGCCAGCAAGGGCTGACCAACTGTAGCGGAACGTGTGTTAATACTCGCACCGACCGCTTCCATTGTGGAAAGTGTGGAACCGCTTGTGTCTCTGGAACCGTTTGCGTCGCGGGGACCTGTACCATCTCTTGTCCTGCCGGGCAGACCAACTGTTCGGGACGGTGCATCGACCTGACAACCGATACTGGAAACTGTGGAGCTTGCGGTACCACTTGCAAGTCTGGAGAAGTTTGTTCGCAGAGCCAATGCCAGCTGAGTTGTCAGGCGGGACTGACCAACTGCACCGGAACATGCGTCAACGTGAAGACCGACAACGCGAACTGTGGAACATGTGGGAACGCGTGTGTCTCCGGCCGAGTTTGCTCCAACGGTCAATGCCAACTGACCTGTCAGTCTGGGCTAACCGACTGTTCAGGCAAATGCGTGGATACCAAAACGGACAACCAGCATTGTGGCGCTTGCGGGAAGGTCTGCAAAACAGGCGAGGTCTGTTCGCAAGGAACTTGTCAACTGTCGTGTCAGGCTGGGCTGAAGAATTGCGGTGGTACGTGTGTGAACACCACCAACGACCGGTTCCACTGTGGAGCCTGCTCGACCGCTTGCAAAGCCGGCGAAGTCTGTACATCAAGCACCTGTCAGCTCTCTTGCCAGACGGGTCTTACCAAGTGTGGAAGTGTCTGTATCAACACCCAAACCGATGTGGCTCATTGCGGTACTTGCAACAAAGCGTGTGCAGCCGGTGAAGTCTGCGTCGCCGGTCAATGCCAACTGTCTTGTCAGTCGGGACTCACCAAGTGTTCGGGGGTTTGTGTGAACACGCAAACCGACAACAGCAACTGCGGCGCTTGTGGAAAAGCTTGCGCCTCCGGTCAAGTGTGTTCCAACGGCCAATGTCAGCTGTCCTGCCAATCTGGATTGACCGATTGCTCGGGTGTTTGTGTGGATCTCACCAACAACAACCAACACTGTGGTGGCTGTGCCAAACCCTGCAAAACGGGGGAAGTCTGTTCGCAAAGCTCTTGTTTGCTGACTTGCCAAGCTGGTTTGACCAAGTGCAACAACACTTGCGTGGATACTCAAACCGACCGTCGTCACTGCGGAGGATGTGGTGTGGCTTGCCCAACCGGTCAGGTCTGCAACCAGGGGACTTGTGAAATTAGCTGCCCCACGGGCCAAGTTAAGTGTGGAAACCTGTGTGTGGACACCGCGACCGACCGAGCAAACTGTGGTGCTTGCTCAAACGCCTGCAAGTCGGGTGAAGTTTGCTCCAACGGCAAGTGCGTGGTGAGCTGTCCAGGCAACCAAAAGGAATGCAGCGGAGCCTGCACCGACACCCAAACCGACAACAACAACTGCGGCGCTTGTGGTACTCGTTGCTCGGGTGGAAAGCTATGCTCCTCGGGAAGCTGTGTTTGTCCTTCCGGTCAAACCGACTGCTCGGGAACCTGTGTGAACCTCAACGCTGACCCCGGAAACTGCGGGGTTTGTGGTACGTCGTGTAGCTCAGGTCAGGTCTGCTCCAACGGCAAGTGTGTGGTGAGTTGTCCCACAGGCCAGGTCGAGTGTAGCGGGGTTTGTGTCGATACCAATTCCGACTCCAAGAATTGCGGCGCTTGTGGAACGGCATGCTCCGGTGGAAAAGTTTGCTCCAGCGGCTCTTGTGTCTGTCCTCAAGGACTTAAGGACTGCTCTGGAGTGTGTCGTGACCTCAACAACGACCGAAGCCACTGTGGCGCTTGTGGCACTATCTGCAAAACGGGCGAACTCTGCGTCAACGGTGCTTGCAAAGTCTCCTGTCCTACAGGCCAAACCGTTTGCAACGGAGTTTGTGTCGACACCAACAGTGACCCCAACAACTGCAAAACGTGCGGGACCAAGTGCACCGGCGGAACTCTCTGTGCATCGGGAACCTGCGCTTGTCCCTCGGGGCAAACGTTGTGCAGCGGTGTCTGTGTGAACACAACAACAGACCGGACCAACTGCGGCGCATGTGGAACAGCCTGCAAGTCGGGTGAGCTTTGCGTCAATGGCTCCTGTACTCTGTCTTGTCCGACTGCGCAGCCGACCAACTGCAGCGGTGTTTGTGTTGATACCAACACGAGCAATGGTAACTGTGGCCAGTGCGGTGTGGCTTGCACCGGTGGAAAACAATGTGTTCTAGGAACCTGCCGCTGTCTCACGGGTACAGATTGCAGCGGAGTTTGCTCCGATACGCTCTCCGACCGCAACAACTGTGGAACCTGCGGCACGGTCTGCAAGCAGGGTGAAGTGTGTTCCAACGGGTCATGCCAGCTGTCTTGTCCTTCGGGTCAAACGGCTTGTGGCGGTGCGTGTGTGGACACCAACAGCGACCCCAACAACTGCAAAACTTGCGGAAGCAAGTGCACCGGCGGGAAGATCTGTGCGAGTGGTTCTTGCCAATGTCCCTCGGGCCTCAAAGATTGCAGCGGAACTTGTGTAGACACGAACAGCGACCGGAGCCATTGTGGCCAGTGTGGAACGGCTTGCGCGACAGGCCAGCTCTGTGTGCAAGGTGCGTGTACGTTGTCTTGTCCTTCAGGCCAAACAGCTTGTGGAGGTGTTTGCGTCAATACACAGACAGACAACAGCAACTGCGGAGCGTGTGGTACCACATGTTCAGGTGGCAAAACGTGCCAAAGCGGTACGTGCAAGTGTCCCTCGGGACAAACCGATTGTCTCGGTGTATGCAAGGACACAAACAGCGACCGAAACAACTGCGGTGCTTGTGGCAAGGTTTGCAAGTCTGGTGAACTGTGTGTCAGCGGAGCTTGCCAACTTTCCTGTCCGGCTGCGCAGCCAACCAACTGCAGTGGAATCTGTGTGGACACCAAAACCGACAATGGAAACTGTGGACAGTGTGGCGTCGCGTGTACCGGGGGCAAGCAGTGCGTGGTTGGAGCCTGTACTTGTTTGACAGGGACAGACTGCAGCGGCGTTTGTGTGAACACGCTCACCGACCGAAACAACTGTGGGGCTTGCGGAACGGCCTGCAAAACTGGCGAAGTCTGCAACAACGGAGCCTGCCAGCTGTCTTGTCCTTCGGGCCAGACAGCCTGTGGAACGGCTTGTGTTAACACACAGACCGACAACAGCAACTGTGGTGCATGTGGCACGGCGTGTTCTGGTGGAAAAACCTGCCAGAGCGGAACATGCAAGTGTGCTTCTGGTTTCACGGACTGTAGCGGAACGTGTGTGAACACCAACAACGACCGAACCAACTGTGGCGCCTGCGGAACGACTTGCAAGTCGGGAGAGTTCTGTATCAACGGAACTTGTTCGGTGGTTTGTACTTCTGGGCAAACCAACTGTGGCGGCGTTTGCAGAGACCTCCAGAGCGACAACAACAACTGTGGAGTGTGTGGAAAAGCATGTCGCAGCAACGAAGGGTGTTGCTCAGGCTCTTGTCGGAACCTGACAACCACGAGCAACTGTGGAACCTGTGGCAATGCTTGTCCGTCAGGTCAGGTCTGTCAAAGCGGTTCTTGTGTTGTGCCTTGTCCCTCGGGGCAGATTGCTTGTGGAACGCAGTGCTTCGACGCAAGCATCAGCCAAACTCACTGTGGCTCATGCAACAACACGTGCTCCAGCAGCCAAACCTGTGGAGATGGGACTTGCAAAACGACGGTGCCTCTTGCGACATCAAGCCAGGCGTCTGGAGGAACGGGCTCCATCAATCGTAGTTATTTTGTGGCCCAACCGATTGCCATCTCCAGCACGGTGACCCTCCAGTCGTTGAGCGTGAATGTGTCTACCTTAGAGAACCTTGGATGCAGCGCAAAGATTACTTTGGGTTTGTATCAAAACAACGGAACTTCGGGCAATCCTGGAACGTTGTTGGCGACAACTACCCACAACACAGCCCAACACGGCACCAACACCTTCAGCATTGCAAGCACGCTTGAAGTTGCTGCAGGAAGCTATTGGATTGCTGCCAAGGTGACGAGCATTTGTTCCGGCAATAGCTTGATGGTGGTTGCTCAATCGAGTGGTACGGTGAACTGGATTGCCGTACTTTCCACTCCTTCGGTTACGACTCTTCCTGCCACAATGCCAGCCCCCACTGTCACCTTCCCACACCCCGTGGTTGCCATGTGGCCGAACGGCGCAAGTCACTAAGATTCTTGCAGGTCGAGTAACTTGCTATCGGCCTACAAGCTCCTCTTTTACAATGGGCTGCGATTCATTCCTAGAGCATGGTCGCAGGACGGCTTCTTCTGCTCCCACCAAGCCTCGGTATTCTTTCGGCTATCCTCCCCACACCCGCTTCGCTCGCAAGCAATGTTGAATACCCCTCTACCTGTTGCACGGAGAGGGGACGGCGAGCCTGACAAGTCAGGGGTGAGGTCTACTTGTAATAGTCCTGCAAATGGAAGACCTGGGTTTGGATGGGGGAGTCTGTTTGGGCTGTTGGAGGGCTCTTTGGAGAGGTTCTTGGTAGGAAGGACCGCTAGCTACGAGATGGGTAAATCCCAACGAGGGCGATACACCAGCTCATCGCGAGGACGGGCTGGCGGATGTCAACTTGCTGGTTCCCGCCTGTGTTGGCTATGGTTTGTGTGCTCAAGTTCGTGTTGGGAGTTTGTGTGGAGTATGGTCCCACAGGAGGAAGCGTTGAGCCATAGGTGGAGAGCACGCCATTGTTGGGATTGGGGCCTCCGCCTGTTCCGTTGTAGGCACGGACAGTGTGGGAGTGACTGGGCAACTGGTTTACGTTCAGTGTGATGCGTTCTGTTCCAGCTTTGGCGCCTATGTTGTAGTTGGACAATCCTGGGCCATTGCCCTTGTGAATGGGGGCTCGGCCTCGCAAATCGGGGAGCGCGAACGTGGTGCGGCCGTCTCCTCCGTAGATCGTTCCGAGCAAGGAAAACAGAGCTGAGTTTTGAGAGATGGGGAGAAGTTGTCCGTCACAAAAGGCCCAACCACGAGGGGCGAAGTTTCCTCCAAAAAGCATCAGTTGACCAAGATAAGGTTGTGAAGACATGGGTTGTTCCTTTGGAAGCTGTTGGGCGGTTGCACATCATGCAAAGCTTCTTTTTGCTTGATTCGCTTTCAACGAGGTAACGCAAGGAGGTCGGGGCTCCTTTTCTTTCCTACTTCCTTGAATGTATACGAACCTTCATGAATGTGCAAAGGATTCCATCGGAAAATTTAGGTTTTGTTGCCGAACATTCTTACTTCGAGGGCTTGTTTCCTCTTGACTTGGTGGAGGGCTTGTTGGGGCGAAGATCATACACGTTGTAGGTGGGTGTTCGGAACAAAACCGGAAATGGGTATCTTGTGCGACTTACCAAGTAGTTGGCTTTGTACTTCTTACCCATGTCCTGGATTTGTTGGGTTGTTCGTTGGAGGAAACGCTTTTTGATCTCTTCAGTGGCTTCTACGCTTAGGGTTGGGAGTGGTTTCCCCAAAAGGTCTTGGAGGCGAGCGCGCCACTCCACCACGCTGTCGTGACGAATCGCGAGGAGGTTGGCGATTTGTCCTCGCTGTGTCGCGTGGAAAGAGTCTGTGCGCCATGGGGGTAGGATAGCGATTGCATTGTTCGGGGTGTTGGTGCGGAGCCATCGAAAGGTTTTGGATATGTCGTCAGGCCTGGCGCGCCATTGGTGAAGCGTCGCTGTGGCTTGATCGTAAAACTCAACAACGACGGGGCTGCCATAGCTTAGGACAGTGATGAAACCCAATGCTGCAATCACTGGTCGTTTGGGGACAAGGAGGCCGTTTTTAAACGCATGCGAGAGATGGAAGAGAAAGAACAAAGGAACCAACGTGCCAAACAAGCGAAACGGGAAATAGCGGAGCAGCGAATAGCTCTCTGCCCATCGCCAATACATTCCGAGAGCAAAGAGCAATCCCAGGCCGAATTGGAACGCATAGACAAAACGCCACTTGTGGTTTTCCAGGCAAAGCAAGGTGTGAACGAGTCCAAAGATCATAAAGAGGAACAGCAGAAAGAGGCTACGCAAAGGCCAAGAAAATGGGTCCATGTGGTAGGGCAGGGCTTTCAGGCAGAAGAAACGCCACGTCTCGGAAGTTACAACCTTTCCGCCTTGGTGCGACAACAACAAACCGATGGTGTAGAGCCCCGGCAGAGAGGCAGCGAACACAAAGCCAAACATCTTGCCCATCTGACGGAGGGGGTGGCCTTGTAGCAAGACAGCAAAGCCGACAGCTACTCCACCACAAAGGCCGACGCCAGGGTGAAAGCTAAACGCGGCACCAAGCAGCAACGAGGCAGGGGTCCAGCGCTCTTCCAGGAAAAGATTGATTGAAGTGAGCAACAGCCAATAGCTCAGGGACTTGGCTTCAAATCCCCCAAACAGCGGGCTGGATGCAACCACCGATTGACCCCGGATAAGCCAGATGATGAGCATCAAGCTGACCAGCCTTAATGGGATGCCCAGGTTGCGTCCCAGCCGGAAGAACGAAAGGACCAGCAAGGTCCAAAACGTGATGCGTCCCAGCCAACCCAACCACTCCAACGGTAAGAATAGGGTGAGGAGGCCAAAGGTTTTGTTGAACACCAAGTGCTCGTAAAAGGGGGACGCCAGCGTCCAATCACTTGGGGCATACGCTGGGTTGTAGGTGTTTACGAGTGAAGGCAAATACAGGTATTCCACAAAGGGGCCTGGAACCGGTCTTCCTAGGATGGCAAGAAGCACACCCAAGACAAGAAAGAGTTGGACATACAAGTTTTGCGAAAGAGAACTTAATCTATCCCACATAATGTCGCCATTCGTTTGTGTTGGAGGGAGCGGATGGAAAGATGCCTGTTTGTGTTTTCTTACGATGCACCAATCCAGACAAACCTTCAACCATTTCTTCCTTTGAGGTCAACGTGAACGGTTGGGTGTTTCGCCTGTTCTCAAGGCTTGATCTGGTAGAGGTGGTAGTATCTGCCCTCGAAGATCTTTCGCAATGATTTTCCAAGTGGGTGGGGAAGATGTTTCTGACGAAAGATTAACAAGTAATCATAGTGACGAAGGTTTTCGAGTCGAAACAGGCTCTTTTGGTAAAAGTAGGCGCGGTCGCGTAGGAGGGGGAGCTTCTCGATGTTGATCAGGTCCGAAGACAGCTGCTTGGCTTGACTTCGATAAGGTTGTTTCATTTGGATGGGTTGCTGTCGAGACATTGTAAAAAGAGTGGGAACCCACGCTGCTTTTGAGATGATCGCGAGGTTTGGCATGTGTCGCCAGATGGGCAAACTTACTCTTGGAGAGGGTTCGACGTAGACAGGTAAGAGTTTTGAACCCTCTGGAATGTGTCGAAGGGCTTTGTTCAAATCCTTTTCGATGTCCACCGTCGGCTTCCAATCGTAGAGAAGCACACCTGTGCTCACGACGAAGAATGTGGTCGCTATTATGAGGACACCTATTGTTTCCCATCGCTTCTTGAACTTCCACGTCGCTGCACTCGCCAACAAGAAATAGGCAGGAAGGAACAATCTTGTATCGATGTAGTCTCCACCGAGCGCCACTTCAGGAGCGACAAGGGTTAGAACCAGAATGACACCTGCACATGCAACAAGACCTTTGTGGAGACAAAGTCGCTTGGAGACCAACAAGAGAACGACCACACCGAAGAGGAGCACGCAAGAAACAAGGGCCAGTCGGTCGTGAAAGTTGCGAACCCCTGAAGCAAGAACCAGCAATTTGTGTCGTAAGGTTCCCCACTCCATGACGTTCGCTGGGTTGGAGCCTTGTGACGTTGAAAAGTAGACGCCAACTGGAACCAGCAAAGGTACCAACAAAGCGCTTAGAGACTGAAGGTTTGGCTTCTTTGCCCTGGGCGTTTGGGACCACCATTCGCTGAATTCGTAGACGACAAGAGTGATGGCAAAAAACAGAAACGCTGCGAGGTGAGACAAATAGACCACAAGGGAAAGCAAGGCAAAAAGCGTCAATCGAAGGAACCAAGGGCGGGGCTTGAGGTAGATCCACGCTGCCAATACCCACAAGGCCAGACCCACGCCAAACAGATAGTTCACAAATCCCCATAGGAATATCCGGTTGTAGAGGAAGAGAACTGCCAGCAATGGCCAAGGGGACCATTCTCGATACAAGGCAGCATGGAGAACTGTTACCCCACCCAGCAGCAACAAGAAGAGGATAGCAAGGAAGCATTTTCCTGCCCAGTGAATGGGCATCAGCCGTGCCAAGGGAGGGACGATGAGATCCATGGCCAGATTCGGCTGCCATGCCCAGTTTTTATGGTAGTAACGTTGCAGAGAGGGCGACTGGTTGAGATTCACATGAACATGCTGGCGGGCGAGGTGGTTGGGGTAGTCCGACAACGGTGGGGTTGAAAAGGGTGCGAGAGGAAGCAGGCTTACAAGCCATAGGACTCCAAGGAGAATCAACGTTGTGCGCTTCGGCGAAGTGTTCATATGCAAGGGTTTCCCTCTTGGTTGGGAAGATTTGCATTACCATAGGCCACAAAAGACATGGGACTCAAGCTCTCTTTCGCATCATCTTCTTTTCAATACGGTTTGTGTTTGGTACACTCGACCTGAACTTTTGGTATAGGAGCCTCACATGGAACTGGATCGCAGGACTCTATTGAAAACAACAGGCGTTGTGGCTGGAGCAAGTTTGCTTCCCACCGTAGCTTGTGCATCTCCATCTGCAGGCATGGGTCTCTCTCTTCATGAGATACAGTCCGATCCGCTCTTGCGGGATGTCTTTGCCTTTGTTCAAGCGTACAGCAGCAAGCTTACGATGAAGGTGAGTGACCTGGTCGACAGAAAGATGCCCAAGGTGTCACGTCAGTGTACGGTTCAGGCTCCGATTGATTCCATGGAGCAGTTCTCGAAAGCGTGGCGCTCGTATCCAGAAACGTCATTCAAAGTAGTGTGGTGCGAAGGCTCAAACATGTGCTTTCAAGTCAAGGACACCTTCTTTGTTCTTCAGCACATCCCATCCTAAAGTTAAGGCTTCTGTCGCGCTTCCTTTCCCCGTCTTTCTTCTTCCCTCAACGCTTACTTGACGTAGCAACCCTTTTGTCCGCTGTTTCCGGGCAAAGGCTTGCACTGGTACGTTTTTCCTGACGGGCAAAGCTGGTTGCAACGGCTAACATCCGAGCAACGCAGAACAATAGAAATCGAAATGCTGCATGTCATGGTTGTGCCTGAGCACATCTGGTTTCCTCGGATGCAGTAGGTGTTGTTCGTTCGGTAGCAGTATCCACTCGCATCGTCGATGATACCGTTGCAGTTGTTGTCTTTGCTGTCGCAAATCTCAGGTTGCGGATTGGACTGGTTGGCTACGCAAGTGAGCTTACCGTTCAAGCATTGGTACGTTCCTTTGGCACATTCACCAAGCTTTCCGGCGACCGTACAGAAAGAACCCAGGCCGAAAACGTTATCATCGACCTTGCCGTTGCAGTCGTTGTCGAGTCTATCGCACGTCTCGGTGGTGTTGTAGGCCAGGGGTCTCATGCATGTTCCCACGCTGTTGCGCTGTGCAGTGCCACACACTCCATCGCTCTTTCCGAGGTAGTTGCAGGGACAATTTTCTTCGACGTATCCGTTGCAGTTGTTGTCTTGGTTGTCACCGCAACGTTCTGTGGAGTTGTAGTTGCTGGGGGGTTGGCAGGTGCCTCGTGAATCTACGCGACCGTTTCGACACACCCCTTTGTTGATGCCTTTGTAGAAGCACTGGCAAAATTCGTTGACGACTCCAT
>SBHC01000023.1 GCA_006226375.1 Deltaproteobacteria bacterium
TCCGCATCCTTGGTACATTGGGCCGAGCAGTATCCTTTGGGGTCACCCTGACGAACAAGGCAAAGACCCGAGGAACATTCGGCTGAGGTTGCGCACAATTCACCAAACTTTTTCTTGGTGGTCGACTGCTGGCAACCGGATGTATC
This sequence comes from Deltaproteobacteria bacterium, assembly GCA_006226375.1. Classification (GTDB taxonomy): domain Bacteria; phylum Myxococcota_C; class UBA6777; order UBA6777; family UBA6777; genus M3003. The sequence continues at coordinate 147 of SBHC01000023.1, forward strand.
CAACTTACAAGACGCACACTTCAGCGTACCGCTGTCAAAGCCCTGGGTTTGGCACGTTTTGTTGGCGAGGTTGGTGCCGTCGCATTCTTCGCCAGTGTCAATCTGACCGTTTCCGCACTTGGAAGCTTGCGTACAGCCGCTGGTATCGAGAGTACAGCTACGGGAGCACCGCAGCGTACCACCAGAGAAGCCTTTGGTCTGGCAGGTCTCGTTGTTCAGGTTCGTTCCATCACACTGTTCGCCAGCGTCAATCGCTCCGTTTCCACATTTGGGAGCCTGGGTGCAGGCTGAGGTGTCCAACTTGCAGCCGTTGGTGCATCGCAAGGAACCACCAGTGAAGCCTTTGGTCTGGCAGGTTTCGTTGTTCAAGTTGGTGCCATCGCATTCTTCCCCAGCGTCAATGGAGCCGTTGCCGCACGTCGGCGCTTGCTTACAAAGGCTGGTATCGAAACGACAACCGTTGGTGCATTGGAGATTGCCGCTGGCAAAGCCTTGTGTCTGACAGTTTTGGTTGTTGAGGTTTGCACCATCACAGTCTTCACCAGGGTCCAGAGCGCCGTTGCCACACTTGGGAGCCGCACCACAGCTCGTGGTGTCAAAGCGACATCCAGCAGAACACTTCAAGGTTCCTTGCTGGAACCCACGCGATTGACAAGTCTGACCGTTCAGGTTGGCCCCGTCACATTCCTCCCCAAGGTCGATGGTGTTGTTCCCGCAATTGTTCGACTGCTGACAGGCTGATGTGTCGAATTGACACGAGGAGTTGCAGGTCAAGTTACCACCTGCAAACCCTTGGGACTGACAGCTTTGCCCGTTGAGGTTGGGACCATCACACTGTTCACCTTGCTCGACTTGCTGGTTCCCACACTGCGGGGGCAACGTGACTTGATCTTGGGTGGTTCCGCCGTCTTGGTTGCTCTCGGCGGGTCCACATAGCCCTGTTTTGGAGTTGCACTTGTCGTACCCCAAGCAGTTGTCGTCGCTTGTGCACTTGGCGCGGCATTCTTTGTTGTAGCAAACCTCGTCTGCCAAACAGTCGTCTGCGTTGGAGCATGGACGTAGGGCTGAGCCGTCGCCACAAGCCACAAAACCGCCAGCGGCAACGAACAAGCACAAGACAACCAAGCCCCGAAAGAGAGCTTGGAGGGAGAGAGCCGGGCGGGCTCCCTGGGGTTCAAGATGAGATGATACGTACATGATGAAACTCACAATTTGTCATTCAGGAAGTCGGAATGAAACTAGAAAAACGCCCCACCCTCCACAGCACAGACACAGGTCCACATCGGAGGAATGCTCTAACCATCGATGGGTCAAGGGAAAGTGCAGGAACGGAAGAACGGCAGGATTTCAACCATCATTGGGAGAGGCTGTTATACAACAACCTGTTTTCTTTGACAAAGGAAAAATGAAGAAGGGTGTGGGGAGTGAAATCAATTCACTTTCTTGCGGAGGATTTCGTTGACGAGTTTGGGGTTGGCTTGTCCACGAGTGGCCTTCATGATTTGACCCACAAAGAACCCATGAAGAGCCTTGTCGCCACCTTTGAAGCGCTCGTACGGTTCGGGGTTGTCGGCAAAGACCTTCTCAATGACGGGCTCCAACGCAGCCGGATCAGTAATCTCCTTGAGGCCTTTGGCTTCAATGATGGCAGAGGGTTCGCCACCGTTGGTCAGCATCTCAGCGAACACCTTTTTGCCGATTTTGCCTGAAACAGCGTTGGTTTCCACAAGCTCCACCAAGGACGCAAAAGCGACCGCATCGAACGGAAGCTCCGAAACATTAGCGTCTTTGAGTTCCCGTAGCAGCTCGTTCACAAACCACTTGGCCACAGCCGCAGGGTTATCGTAAGCAGCGACAGAGTCATCAAAGAACTTTGCCAACTCCAGGTCACCCGAGAGAACATCGGCATCATCTTTGGAGAGACCCAGTTCACTTTGGTACCGCTCAAACCGTTCGGTGAGTTCGGGGCTCTCCGCGCGAATCAACTCGCGGATTTCCGCCCGGCTCTTCTTTTGGATCTTGGGCTTGTCCGACTTGCTGCTCTTCTTCGGAGCCTCTTCCTTTGCTGCCTTTGGCTCAGGCTTGTCGGTCTTCTTGGCCCAGGAATCACGCAAGGGAACAATCCGATTGAACACCAGAGCATCGGCAGTCGAGTCTTCACAGTCGCTGGAGAAGTACCCCAAGCGTTCAAACTGATACCGACTTCCCGCAGCATCTTCCACCAAACCAGGCTCCACACGAGCCCCTTTGATCACCGTCAGGGAGTCTGGGTTGATGTAATCAACAAACTCGTCACCGGTAGCGTCGGGGTCAGGGTGGTTGAAGAGTCGATCGTACAAACGAATTTCGGCAGGCACGGAGTGAGTGGCAGAAACCCAGTGGATGGCACCTTTGACCTTCCGGCCTTCCGGAGCCTTGCCCAGCGTATCTGGATCATAGGAACATCGAAGCTCAACAACGTTGCCGTCATCGTC
>SBHC01000022.1 GCA_006226375.1 Deltaproteobacteria bacterium
GCCCGCCGCAAAGGAAGACTGCAACGGCAAAGATGACGACTGCAACGGAGCCATCGACGATCAACTTCCGGACCTCGGCACCTGCCAAAGCAACCTCCAAGGAGAATGCAAGGCTGGCACGTACCAATGTGTGAGCGGAAGCAAAAGCTGTGTCCCCATTACCAAGCCCAAACCGGAAATATGCAACGCGAAAGACGACGACTGCAACGGAGCCGTCGACGACGGAAACCCCGGCGGCGGAACCGCTTGCAACTTCACAGGCAAACCCGGAATCTGCAGCGCAGGTAAACTGGAATGCCGCAACGGAAGCGTTCAGTGCATTCAGGTTGTCAGCCCTGCCACAGAAGTGTGCAATGGAAAAGACGACAACTGTGATGGCACCACCGACAACGGCGCATCCTGCAGCCGAGGGTTCTCTTGCAACGCAGGGAGCTGTAGCGCATGTTCGCAGCCGACATCACGCTGTTCCAACTTCGATTTGTTCTGTACTTCAACAGCTCCGGCTATCAGCTGCAACTGTGGCTTTACGTCCTACTGCTTCCAGCAGAGCGCAAGCATCTTCTGCAGCGGATGCTGCGCCGAACGACGCTGTCGCTAAAGTGGGTGGTCTTTGCGTATCGCTTGCCGATCATCTTGCAAGCCTTCTTCGCTTCGCGACTCTTGTTTTCTAACTCTATTGAAGAGTTAGAGGGAACGTTTGGAAAAGTACCAATCGGTCACGTCATACTCAGCTTCGTTCACGCGCTTCTCTGCTTCTTCTGCCGTGGCTGGCGGTGGAACAATCACTTTCTCGCCAGGACGCCAGTTCGCGGGGCAAGCCACAGGGTTTTTGTCTGTGGTTTGCAAAGCATCCACCAAGCGAAGGATCTCGTCCATGTTCCGTCCCACATCCAATGGGTAGTAGATCATAGCCCGCAGTTTTCTTTCGGGATCAATCACAAAGACTGCGCGAACCGCTGCAGTATCCGAGCTAGCCTCATGAATCATCCCAAAGGTCTTGGCTACGTTCATGTCCAGATCGGCGATGATTGGGAAGTTGATTTCCACCCCAAAGTTGTCCTTGATGCTCCGAACCCACGCGATGTGGCTGTAGACACTGTCCACAGAGTTTCCAAGCAACGCCACATTCCGCTTCGCAAACTCGTCGGAGAGTTGTGCAAACGCCATAAACTCTGTGCTGCAAACAGGCGTAAAGTCAGCGGGGTGAGAGAACAAAATCACCCACTTGTCTTTCTCCCACTCCGACAACTGAATCATGCCGTGGGTTGTCTTCGCCTCAAAGTCGGGAACGGGACCGTTCAGTTGCAGAAACACAGGGGCCGACGACTGTTTTTCTTGTTGAATCTCGCTCATGAATCTAGCTCCTTCTCTTGCATGGTAGAGGTAGACGAATCCCGCCATCACCGAGACCCAAAAGCTCGGATAGTTCTTTACTTTGGCTCACAGAGGCGGGCTCAATTCTCAGACAATTCTAAAGAGACTCACTGCATGAAAAGGATTCACAACAAACCCAGAAAAGCGGTGAAACCAGAAGAAACAAAGAAGAAAAAGCAACAACACATGGTACAACCGAGGGAACACAGAAACTTTCCTTGACCTCTCCTGTCCAAACCTACAACTCAACCAAGAGGATGAAGGATGAAAAATGATCCATTGGCGATTGTGTTCTGCCTTACAGCCTGGTTTGGATGGGCTTTAACAGGGCATGCAACGCCACCGACATCTCGCCCAACACAGAAACAGAAGAAGCCCAAGCCTTCCTCAATGGAACACCAGATGTTGAATGTTTGGAGCAAGAAACGAAAGCGCAGGCTCCGACCCAAACAAGCACCTGCCGCCAAACTCCGGCAGAAGAAGCCCTCATCCAAGCTGTTTCGCTCCCAAGGGATGAGCAAAAGTGATATCGCAAGAGTCATTCGGAGGAGATGGAATGTATTTCGGAGGTGTTATGACGTTGCGATGCAAAAAAGCCCAAAAGCTTGGGACACCCTGATTGTTGTTCGCTGGATCATCAACGCAAAAGGTCGTGTCAGCGCAGCCGCTGTCGTCAAAACCACCGGTAGATCAGAGGCGTTGGCACAATGTCTGGTGCGCGAGATCAAAAAGCTAAAGTTTCCCAAGCCTCACAGTTGTGGAGTTGTGGTTGTCAATTACCCCTTCCGAGTATGCCTCGCCCACTAGAAGAAAATCGGACAGACCAGCATCAGCCAAAAGCGGACACACCGAACGAAAGAGTCCGAGACAGCTAGAGTTTGGCTTTTCAAACTTCTTCCAAATTCAAATACTTTGGACATATCCTATTTAATTGATATAATTAAATAATGATTACCAATGGAGAGATGCTGGTGGAAGAAGATACATTGAGACGCACCCTTGACGCGCTGTTGGAAGGCGCGCAGCTCATAGCCCCCGACTGGACATACCTGTACCTCAATCCAGTCGCAGCCAAGCACGGTCGAATGCCTAGAGAAGAGCTTGTTGGCAAGACCATGATGGAGTGCTTTCCAGGCATTGAGAACACCGACATGTTTGTGAAGCTGCGGCTCGCGATGGAAGAACGAATCGCACAGCGGCTCACAAACGAGTTTACTTACCCAGACGGGACCAAAGCCTTCTTTGACCTGCGCGTTGAGCCTGTTCCTGAGGGAATCTTCGTACTCTCTGTGGATGTAACCCGGCAACACCTGACTGAACAGGTCCTTCGCCAAGCACAAAGTGAGCTTGAACGAGCCAACATCGCCTTGGATAAGCATCGGCAAGAACTGGAACAAGATATCGCCGAACGCATCCAAGAGCTAAAAGTCGCCAAGGAAGCAGCTGAAGCTGCCAACCAAGCAAAGAGTCGGTTCCTGGCAAGCATGAGTCACGATCTAAGAACGCCGATGTTTGGAGTCGTCGGCTTCACAGAGTTGCTCCTGGAGTCCGACCTAGATCCCACCCACCGTACCTACGTTCGGCTGATTGAGCAGTCTGCGAACTCTCTCTTGGGTTTGCTCAATGATGTTCTGGACTTCTCCAAGATAGAAGCGGGAGAGCTAGAGTTGGATCGGGCTCCCTTGCGCCTGGATGAGTTGCTCGGTGAGTCGATGCAAACCCAGGCCGTTCGCGCTGTGGACAAAGAATTGGAGCTGGTCTACCGCCTCCCACCGGAGTTGGTGGATCTTGTCCTTGAAGGCGATCGCTTGCGCCTTCGCCAGATCATCGACAACCTGGTTGGAAACGCGGTGAAGTTCACGGACAAAGGCCACGTCATGGCCGACGTGTCAATCAAGTCTCTCACCAAAGAGAACGTCGTGCTTCTCGTCGAAGTCAAAGACACAGGGGTAGGTATCCCCGAAGCCAAGCAAGAAAACATCTTTGAAGCCTTCCATCAGCTCAACCTTCATGACAACCGGCAAGAAGGAGGCGTTGGATTGGGACTTGCCATTGCATCCCGCCTTGTTGAGCAAATGGGTGGCAAAGTTGGTCTACGAAGCCAACCTGGCAAAGGAAGTACGTTTTGGTTCACAGTTAGCTTGAAAATACATCAAGCATCCCCACGACCCCAACATTCCTCGAAGTCACTTCTTGGATGCCGGGTTCTTGTGGTGGATGACAAAGCAATGAACCGCAAGATCCTCACCGAAGTGCTCGGGAATTGGGGAGTGGTCACGACGCAAGCCACATCTGGACCTGAAGCTCTGGACCTGCTGCAACAAGCAACCAACATGGGACAACCTTACGCGTTGGTCCTGATGGATAACTATATGCCAGGGATGGATGGCATCGAAGTCGCCGACAAAATTCGCAACGACCTGAAGCTTAAGCGTCTCCCCATCATCTTGTTATCCTCTGCCGCTCTTGGCTTTGGACAGCCTGCTCAACTCACTGAGTTAAACATCGCCCGCTCACTCCCCAAGCCAGTCAAGCAACTGGAACTGTGGACGGTCCTTACGGAGCTTCTCAGCGAAGCCCCAGAAGAAGCACGAGATGCCCCCCATACCACCCCAGCCAAAGGCCATCTTCTACCCCGTCGTGTCCTCTTGGCCGAAGACTCCAAAGTCAACCAAGTACTCATGATGCGGCTGTTGGAGAAGCGACGCCACCTCGTGACCCTTGCCACCAACGGGCAAGAAGCTGTCGACCTGTACACTCCAGGTCGCTTCGACATCATCCTTATGGATGTGCAAATGCCAGAGTTGGATGGCCTCCAGGCCAGCCAAAAGATCCGAGAGATAGAGCAAGACACCGGCACGTACACCCCCATCATTGCTCTCACAGCCAATGCCATGAAAGGTGACCGTGAACGTTGCCTCGCCGCGGGAATGGACGATTACCTATCCAAGCCTGTCCGCGCTGACGACCTCTATGCTGCCGTAGAACGCATCAACTCCCACGCTTCCAACTCTGCCAAAGCGTCCTAACTCACTCCCCCTCCCCTCGCAAACCTTCGATACTCCGCAGAAACCAAACCTCTACCCTCAACACATGGTTGCCCACAACAGCGTTCCTACAAATCAAATCATTTTTAACATACCAGTTGTTCGACAAAACATTCTATGGTAGAGTCGTTTGAGATTCATGATGGAGATCATCGATTTGTGAAATGGAAGGATGTCCGGAAAGAACAGAGAGAGGAACGATGAATACAACATTGTCGGTCGCAAAAGAAAAGCCACCCAAAGTCAACCTTCGAGCGCCGAGCATCGCATGGCCAACCTTGCTTCTGTTTGGAGCCTGCCTGGGGATATGGCTCACTGTTTCGGTGGGTCTTGTTCAAGGTTGGGTTTCGTATGGGTTGGGGATGTGCATCAATGCCATCGCAGCCTTCGTAGCATTCACTCCAATGCACGACGCGTCGCATCGAAGTATCGCTCGCGCCAAGTGGGTCAATGAAACAGTCGGGCGAGTTTGTGCAATCATCCTACTCGCACCGTTTCCAGCCTTTCGTTATGTTCACTTGGAGCATCACAAACACACCAACGATGACCACAAAGACCCCGACAAGTGGAGCGGGTTGGGTCCAACCTGGTTGCTGCCGTTTCGCTGGCTAACTCAGGACCTGCACTACTACGTGGTGTACCTTTCAAGTTGGAGCGAACGCAAACCCATGGAACGCTGGGAGACGTTGCTGTCCTTGCTTGTGATATGGCCCACGCTGTTGACACTCTGTTGGATGGGATACACCCTTCCTGTTGTATTTGGTTGGATTATCCCCAGCCGCTTTGCGATCGCATTTCTGGCTTATAGTTTCGATTATCTTCCCCATAAGCCACACCACATAACATCAGCAGAAGACCGATTTAAGGCAACTCTTGTTCGACCTTCGATGCTTCTAACTCCAGTGTTTCTGTACCAAAACTTTCACTTGATTCATCACTTGTATCCGGGAGTTCCGTTCTACCGATACGCAGAGATATGGCGCAAGCAAAAGGACTATTTGTTGGCCAAAGGAGTGGAAATGCGCTCGCTGACGGGGCAAGTGATTCCTTCCGAACAAGTACAGATGGATTCCACCTTGGACAACGAGTAAGCGACACAGCTTCAACGAATGAAACAAGAGCGCTGTTGTATGGGTAGGGAGTTACTCAAACTCCATGAGGAAGGAGTTCACAGTCTCGATGGTGGGTTTCTTTAGGTCGAAGGAGCCAATCTTCAGATCCTTGGTAAAGGTCGCAATGACAAAGATCTGACCAGCCGAACCTACAGAAAGATAGAAAGGTTTAATCGGGCTAGCATCTTGCATCCCCAAAGACCAAAGCAGCGACCCTTTGGCGTCGTACTTTGCCAGAAAACCATCAGAGCCCCCTTTCGACTGCAAGACGTTGTCGCCTTCAAAGATCGTCTTTTCAAAGGAGCCTGTGACATACACTTCGCCCTTTGCATTAATAGCCACGCCACCCCCTCCCTGTGGACCTTCGCCTTTCGCGCTGCGCGTCCATACCGTTTTGCCATCCGCGTCCAACAACGTGACGAACAAAGAGGGCACAGACCGCTCCTCTTGTTTGCCATCAGCAAAGGGTAACGCTCCACCGTAAGTGCCAGTGATTGCGATACGGTTGTTGGGTCCCACAGCGATCTTATCCGCCGAACCTCCGATGAGATCGGCTGGGGCCTTCGCCCAAACGACCTTACCATCCAAGTCAAACTTGGCCACGAAGAAGCCTCCTTGGGAAGGAGCTGTCAACGTGTTGGAGCCAAGGGTGACGGAGCCTGAATAGTCTCCCACGAGATAAATGTTGTCGTTGGAATCAATACCCAACCGAACACGCTCTGCATCGACTGTAGCGTTGAGGACCTGGGCAGAAACGACCTTTCCCTGTGTGTCCAACTTGACCAGGAAAAAGTCTCCCAAGGCTTTTGCTTTGAAGGTGTTCGTTCCAAACACCGCAGTTCCTGAAAACACTCCAGCGATCCAGGTGTTTTGTTGGGAGTCCACCACGACAGTTCTCACCGACACATTGAGATCAGGAGCAGGAAACACCGCGCTCCACATTTCCTTGCCGCTAGCGTCCAAGCGCAAGACGATCCCGTTGAACATTTCCTTGTTGGGAAAGGTTTTGTCTCCCAACTTAAAGGCTCCGATGTATGAACCTGCGAGAGTTTGCTGTCCGTCTTTTCCATACGCCGCAGAGATGGTGAGAAAGCCAAAGGGAACCGATCCCTCACCGCTCTCCCCGCTCAACTGGGTAGTGACCTTGCCTTGGGCGTCCAACCTGAGCGCGAAGAACCCTTCTCCTGGGATGTCAATGTCTCGAAACTTGTAGCCTTTGGCATGGCTGCCTACCGCCAAGAGGTTCCCCTGGGCGTCGACTCTGACATCCCCAACGATACCAGGAAACACAGACGCGGACTTAAGCTGAGGTGGCTTCTGCACCGTGGGCTCGGGCGGAGCCTCGGATACTCCGCCATCTTGGACAACAGATTCCCCCGACGCAGGTTCACCTGTTTGCGATTCAGAGGCGTTGTTTTCCTGGGGTGGTGTAGGACCGGAACAAGACACACCACAACCCAAAACCATGACCAACAAGAAAGAGAAAAAGATGCGTTCGACTTTCAAGAGAACCTCCTGCTTTGAGAAGTACTTTCGCAAGAATAGGCTACACACGAAACGACACAAATGGAAGGAAAGACGGAAAGAAAAGGCAGACTGAAGGGAGGAGGTGTGGAGGGGAAGGAACCCAAAACAGCGGGTTCCTTACTGGCAAAACTGCTGGGTGGAAGAACCAACCGACTCACAAGCGGTACCGTAATCGTTGCAGTCAGCCTTGGCACTGCACTTTTTGAGGCACGCACCTCGACCCGAACTCAGCACAAGACACTGATAATCCTGAGCACATTGCGGATTGCTTGGGTCACAAGGTTGCAAGCAGTATCGCTCTGAGATTGTCGCGATATTGCTGCCCACACACACATCACCAGACGCACAGAATCTCTCCGTAGTGCAAGACGCAAACCGCTTTGGTGCAGCAACACACTTCCCAGAGGTGCAGACATGATCTGCAACACAGTCATCGTACTCAGGCTTTGCAATGTCCGAATTGTAACAAGCTTCATCCACCTTTCGGGTTAGCGGCCGCTCACATGTAACAAAAAAGTTGTTGATCGAGTCGGCTTCCACCTTGGCGCGAGCTTCGCCTTTGTTTTGCCCCAACCAGCCACGCCCAAGACGACAGTTGTGTTTCGATGTCCCAGCGAACTCGGCCACCTGAACGCCTGGAGGAATGTTAATATAGGCGGCAAGCCCCGCAGCCGACGTTGCTTTCAGCTTGGGATCGGGAAAACCGTTGGTTCCAAAATAAATAGGACCGGTGGCACCACTTACCTTCATGGAGAGAGTCATTCCACTCTCAAACCCTCGAACAGGCCGGAAGGCTCGCATGGTGATCACCCCCGTGTTGGGCTTAACTTGGACTCCAGCCAATGCTGCAAGCTGTGGGATCAAGGCTTTTTGTAGCATTCCGACGCTGTACGAAGCGCTTTGGCCTTTGTCCATCGTTTGAATGTTCGTAAGGTAACCTTGTTTCTCCATGGAAAAATAGATCCCATCACGGCTGGGAACACCTGGCAAACGGTAGGTCCCCTTGGCATCGGTCGTCACACAAGGCACACCCTTGGGCTCTTGCAGGCACACCTTCACCTGATCGATAGGATTGCCGCTGACAAAGTCTGTTACCGTTCCTGACATGGCCACCCGGCGCTCACACTTGGTACCGACATACGTAAAGGCATCCGCCTCCACAAGAACTTTGAACTCATCTTCGTTGGGACCAGGAACAGCAGCCTTTGCTGCACAGTACATTCCACCTGTCCCCTTGGTTTTGACGATGTAGTTTCCAGGTGGAACATTAACAAAGAAGGCCAAACCTGCTGCACTCGTTTTAGTAAGAGTTTTGCTCGGCATACCTTGCGCGTTGATGTAAAAGGGACCTTCTGCCCCTGTAGCATCCGAAGAGAGAGAAAGACCAGCGACAAACTGGGTTCGCTTCCAATTGAAGGTGGAGACAACAATGGCACCCATACCCTTCTTAATTTGGACGCCCAACAGATTGGCAAACAAAGGCAAGGTTTGCTCCGATATCATTCGAATGTTTTGTTCACTACCAAGGTTAGGGGCCATCGGTTGGAGCACCTTCACGTAACCAGTCTTTTCATAGCTGAGAACAAACTCTACATCCTTTGGAATGCCTGTAACCCGGTACTTGCCCTGGCTGTCTGTGTTAACACAGGGGACGCCTTGTGGACCCGTCACGCAGACCTTCACACCAGCCAATGGAGTTTGCGCAACAAAGTCGACAACATCCCCAAACACTTCTGCACCAGCACTACCTTCAGGAACCGTTTCCGTTGTCGTCGACTCTGGCGTCGGCTCCTGTGTTTCAGGACCTGTTCCAGCATCGTTTGTGTCTGTAGCAACGGGCTCGGCTCCAGGCTCCTTCCCAGGTTCGTTGCCCGGTTCTGCTCCAGGCTCACTCGCAGGAGATTCTGCCGTAACTTCCGCAACGCTCTCTGCGCCACCACCCTCATTGACAGATTCTGTGCCTGTTCCCGGGCCACAATGAGGCAACACACTGACCAACCCAAACAACACAAGACTTACCCACATTAACCTAAAATGCTTCATACTTGGCTCCTGCCATTGAAAATTAATTCCACAATACTTCCATGCACTTTGGAGTCACAATTGACAGTATATAAAACAAAGGCAGGTTTTCGGTATCCCACAAATGTGGTAATTTGGTAGCACGAGCATGGTAATCTGAAGTGAAATGGGTGGGGGAACGAGGGGAAAGATGCCAGGCCAAGGCGTCCATACAACCAACTATTTCCTCTTGAGTTCAAAGGATGATCGACTTTACAGGCAGACACAGTGACCTGGCGCAACTAAGTCAGCATGGACAGAGCGCACGAGAGAAGTCTGGATGCACGGTGCTGCTACAAGGAACAGCAGGCATCGGGAAAACAAGATTGGTCCAACATTTTTTGGAGCTACCAGAAAATGAACCGGCCACCATCTTGAGGGGTTCAGCCTATCTTCCTCATGACCACCTTCTGTATGCACCGATTCTCGAAGCGTTTGGGCACTATTTTCAGACCCTCAGTCCAACAAAACGCAAGCAACTTACAGCAGGACTTGCTGACCTTCGGTTGTTGTTTCCCGGCCTGGAGTGCGGTACTCCCAGGCCCATGAGTGACGACGCTCTCCACAAGATCCGATTGTTCCAATGCTTCGCCACCTTGTTGAGGCGCCTGACAGCACATGGCCCTGTCATTCTGTTCTTGGATGACTTGCATTGGGCTGATGCAGTCACCCTTGAGTTGTTTCACTACCTCTCAACAGCAGCGGCGCAACCATCGCTCATGCTTATCGCCACGCTGCGGACGGAAGACCTCCAAGAAAACGCCTCCTTCCGAGCGATGATTCACTCTTTGATGCGAACTCCTCAGGCCCACACGATGAAGCTGGGGCCGCTGCGCTCAGAGGACATCAAGGAGGTCTTCCAACATCAAGTGGGAGGCCCACCTTCCCCGACGTTGCTTCAACAGTTGGAGCACCAAACTGGTGGAACTCCTTTGTTTTTGTGCGCTCTCCTTGATGCATTGCAGAACGAAGAGAAGCTCCTGTTCGATGGTCATTATTGGAACATACGAGAGCAGAACTGGACGCTTCCCCAAACAGTACGCGAACTCGTAACCCAACGAATGGTTCGATTTTCAGAGGGCGCGCAAGAGCTGCTGCAGTGGATGGCGGTGTGTCCCGATGGAATCGTTCACACCCTACTCGCTCAGGCCATTCACCAAGACGAAGACACCCTTCTGTCACACATCCAAGAAGCTTGTGTGCCGGGGTTTGTTGGTGAAACGGTCCAACAAGGGCAAACCTGCTACCGTTGGACCCACCCTCTCGTTCGAGAAGTGATCTACAACGACATCCCTCGTTGGCGTCGCAACAAACTTCACGCGAGCCTTGCCCACTTGTTGGAACAACAAGACCCCAGCGACGACTATCACCTAGCCAACCACTACTGTGGTATGGATGGACCTTCTCTATCACCCAAGGCGCTCCTTGTTCTTCGCGAAGCAGGTGAAGAGGCCAAACGACTCGGTGCCCACCTCGAAGCATCCAGGTTTTTCTCCAAAGCGCTGGACGCTTTGCACAACCAACCAGACCCAGGCAAGTTGCCTATCCTTCTGGAAGGTTTGGGAGAGGTTCGTTGCCTTCTTGGTCAAACGGAAGAAGGCACACAGCTGCTCCAAGAAGCATCCCAACACTACCGAGAGCACCAAGAATGGCGGGGATACGCACGAGCACAGCTGCGTTTGGCTCATGGAAGCTGGTCACAATTCCACTTTGACGAGGCCCACCAACACATCGAAAAAGGACTCGCTGCTCTCCAAGATGCAGAACATGTCCCAGAGTGGGAACGGCTCCACGCCACCCGCCTCACCTTCTTGGACCGTTGCTACCAATTTGAGCCCCTCCGCCTCTCACTCCAAAAGCTTGAAGCCAACCTGGCGCAACAGTCAGCCGACTTTCGCCTCGCGGTTGAGGCATGTGAGTTTGGCTTCTCCATGCGCGAAGGTCGGTACGACGACGCACACAAACAAGTCGTATCGATGCAGCACCAAGCCTCCCAAAGCCTGGACTTTGTGCAAAGGATTCGAGTCCATAACTTTGCTGGGTTGCTCGCGGTAGCGAAGGGAGACAGCATCAGCGCAGAGCAGCAATTCAACACCAGCATGGCTCTGATTAAGGAGCATGGCCTCACAGGCTGCGCCCCTTCCGTCTTGTGCTTTGGAGGAGCGTTGTCTCTCCTCACAGGACAGTGGGAAGAAGGATTGGAACGTACCCAACAGGGCATGTACATCGCAATGCAAACCCACTCACTGCGATACCACTCTCGTATGCATGCGTTGCGAGCTTGCCTTTGCGCACACCTGGGACGCTTTGACGAAGCAACCGAAGAGTACAACCATGCGATGGAGCAGCTTGGCGACCACACCGACGACCTTCATATCGCAGCAAGCATCTGGGTAAGCTGTGGACTGGGTCTCATTGAGCAAGGTCAATACCAAAGAGCACAAGACCTCCTTCAAAATACGCCGACCTCCAACCCTCCGCAGCTTCCGGTCGATAGCATCTTGCCAAGCTTCTGTCTTCAGGCCTGGGGACACACTTATGTAGGACTGGAGCAATTCGACAGCTTACCCTTTGTGATAGAGCCCTTAAAAGCTCGCGGCAAGCACAGCCCTTATTGCAACGCCTGGGCGAACTACTTTCAGGCCCAATACATCGGGGCAAAGGGAGACACACAACAAGCAAGCCTCCTCTTTCAAGAATCGGCATCAACCTTCGCCGAAGAGAAGCATCCCCACGCCGAAGCAAGCACCTGGCTTGCATGGTTTCGACTTCAAACTCCCAACAAAGCATCTCGGCATGATGCAACAAACTTGAAGCACGCCGAGCGAATGGTCGAACTTTGGGAAACATTGTCTGCAACCCATCGACAAGACGAAGCCTGGAGCGAGTTGGACCGCCACGGTATCACCAAAGCCACATTGCGAGACCAACATCGTTATTTGTCCAAGCGAGAATCCGAGATCGCAGAGCTCATTGCCAAAGGGCTAAAAAACACCGAAATTGCGAAGCGACTGCACATTAGCCCCCACACAGTGAGCAGCCACTTAAAACGCATCTACGCCCGGCTCAACATTAACACCCGAACAGAACTCGCGAAGTTCGTCATGACACAGCATAGCGCTTAAGTTGTAGCTTGTGAACCCAAGGATTGGTCATGTCCGCACCCAGCCAAAGACCCCGCCTATCCCCAGAGCTTTCCCGACAACTGCACACCCTTGAACACCAACATGTTACCCGGCTCCTGTTGTTTGTTGGGCTCTATCTTGGAGCAGCTGCCGGTGCCATCGCACTGTACCATGCATTGGGAGGTGCTTGGTGGAGCGTTTTGGTGTGCATCCCATGCTATCTCTTGGCTGCCGCCTCACTTCATGGGTTTGGCCTGTTCGCTCACGAAGGGGTTCACGGTGTTCTCTTCCACAAGTCCTGGCTGAACCATGCTGTCAGCGCTGCTTGTGGCTTGCCCTTGTTGCAAAGCTACACGGCGTATCGAGTGCTACATCTGCGCCATCACAAGCACACAGGAGCCCACGGAGACCCCGATCACTACGACAATTACGCCAAGCCATCCTGGCTCGTTTTCGGCATGCACTGGGGTCGCCTGGTTCTAGGTTACCCTGCCTATGTGGTAGCTATCCCTGTCCTCGGCTTTCTACAAGGTAACAAGCGAGACCGACTTTGGATTGTTGTGGAGATGTTCCTGCTGGTAGCACTTGTTGTGGGGATATTGTCGTCTTCGATCCCCATGTCCTATCTGTTGCATGGTTGGCTTCTTCCTATGCTTTTTGTGAACTGGATGTTCAACATTCGAGGGATGAGCCAACATACACTTTTGGAACACAACACTGATGTTATCCAAGGAACCCGCTCGATACTAACAAACGGCGTCACCACATTCTTTGTTTGCAACGAAAACTACCACTTGGAGCACCACCTGTATCCAGGAGTCCCCTGGTACAAGTTGCCCCAACTCCACGCGACGCTCAGGGAGGACTTGGAAGCACAAGGAGCCCCTTACGTTGCCTCGTACACAGCCTTTGTCCGAGAGTTTGTCCGGGCCAGCTGGTCAGGAAAGCCCGTAGGCACCGTTACACCCAACAAACAAGGATGATGGTTCGCTCTGGGTAGGAAGTTGTCGTCCATTGCATCCCCGTTCCCCCCTTGTACACACCGAGCTGCCTGGAAGCCGGAGCCACAGCCAAGCAACAACACCAGCAAAGCACAGCACGACACGACTACCAGATCGCTTGTCAGCTTGGTAACGCAAAAGGATGTCGCCAAAAAAGTAGTTTGGCGCAAGGTCGCGAAAGAAAGGGGTAGAGAAGCAAGAAAAGAAGCGGGGAGAAAGAGGAATTGTCCCAACCACAAAGTGTTAGAACCGACTAGGCAGAAGTACGCTTCCGACGAAGAAGTAGGAAGCCAAACAGAAGCAAGAAGGCCAGCCACAAAGAGCCGCTGCCTTGGTTGATGTTGCAAGCACAACCTCCACCAAGAACACCGAGCCCATCGACAGGTTCGGAGCTATCGTTCGAAGACCCACTTTCTTTCACGACGGCTTCATCCGAAGACTCGTTGGTGGAAGCATCCACAACGACTTCATTGTTCGGCTCGTTGGTTGAACTTTCTTCTCCTGTCGAGGTCTCTTGCACAGCTTCGGAGGAGCCTTCCCCCGTAGAGACCTCCTCAGCGGAGCCTTCACTCGAACTTCCATCTGGGATGCAAAGACCCAGCTGACAAGACGTTCCACCAGGGCAGGTGACTCCCAAGCAAGCATCCAAGCTGCATTGGTTTTGGGAACACACTCGCCCATACCGGCAACGATCGCTTCCCTGACATAGGTTCTTTTCGCATTGTCCGTTCAAGCACACTTCGTCCGACGCACAAGACACACCGTCACATGGATCAGACTCACAAACTCCGTTCACACAACGCTGGCCCGCCGGACAGTTCGGGCAAACCGGAACACATGAGCCATCGCTGGGTCGGCACACTTCGTTCGCAGCACAGCTCTTTCCATCGCATGGATTCGACTGGCAAGAACCATTCACGCAAACCTCACCGGACGAACAAGGCGAGGCAAAACATCCAGGTTCAACACAGCTTCCTGCACGGCAGACTCCCACACCTGGACAGTCCGCATCCACCTTGCAAGTTCGACTTCCTTTGCATTGTCCTTGATCGCATTGTTGGCCGCTCGGACAAGTCAAAGCATCACAAGGGTTGTCCTCACACCCACTGGCTGAACAAACCCGACCTCCCCGGCAACTCTTCGTTTGGCAAGGATCCGTGACGCATTGGCCTGCCACACAAGTCTCTCCAGAGGGACAGGTTTTGCCACCGCATGAATCCTGGATACATTGACCGTCACGACAAACCTCACCGGAAGAACAAAAGACTCCAGCGCAGGAACCTATGCACCGGCCGTTTCGACAGAATTCACCGGCGTTGCACGACACAGACGCGCATGGATCCGCAGAGCATCCGCCATCCTTGCAAACTTCACCGCTGGAACAATCCGCGTTGCTTTGACACGTTGGAGTGACACACTTTTGGTTCACGCAGAGGTTGCGACCAGAACAGTCGCTGTCATGAGAACATGAGGTCGCAACGCATTGGCCCATCACACATACATCACTGGAGTTGGGGCAAGTGACATTGAAACAAGGGTCATCGCTACAACGGTTGGTTGTTGTGTTGCACACTCGACCATGTTTGCAGCTTTTGACACCGGTGCATCGGTCTTGCTCACACGTTCCACCCACGCAAACTTCACCTGCCTTGCATGACACCGTTGCGCAAGGATCAGAAACACAAGTTCCATCGACGCAGCGTTCACCAGCGTTACAGCTCACACCTGCACACGATCGGGCACAAGCATTGTCCGTCACACGGCAAAACTCATCCGTCTTGCATTTGTTGGTAGGACAGCGGTTTCCAATGCATTGGCTGTCCAAGCAAAGTTGGCTCTGCCCCTGGCACTGTGGAGATTGGATGTAACAACCGGAAGGCGCGCATGAACCCGCCAAGCAGATCTCACCTCCAGGACAATCGATGTCAACAACACAGCTTTGCGTAACACATTGTCCATTCCTACATACTTCACCAGAGGCACAAGGAGTTTGAGGACAGGTAATTTCGGGTGGTGGTCCTTCCGTAGGTGGTCCTTCCACAACTCCTCCGTCCTCGGGAGTGACAGGTTCTGGACCGGCCTCCACTCCGGACTCAGGCCCTGCTTCTGGCCCTGCCTCAGGGTTTGCTTCAGGGCCAGGCTCCACTCCAGGTTCTGGACCTGCTTCCGGTCCTGCTTCCACTCCAGGCTCCGGTCCGGCTTCGGGACCTGCTTCGGGGCCTGCCTCGGGGCCTGCCTCGGGGCCGGCTTCGGGTCCAGGCTCCGGTCCTGCTTCTGGTCCGGTCTCAACAACAGGCTCGGGTCCGGGCTCCGGTCCAGGTTCCGGCCCTGGCTCTGGACCGACTTCAGGACTGCAAACATTCCCGTCATCGGTTTGGCCATTGCAGTCGTTGTCCTTCCCATCGCAGATCTCAGCCGATGGCTGTCCTGGTACAGCATCGCAAACAACGCCTGTACCATCCGTTTTGCACACCAGCTTTCCTGATGTCTGGCAAACGCCTTGACCCGCAGTACAGGTGTTCCCTTTGGTACCGAAGGTTTCGTCAGTCTGTCCATCGCAGTTGTTGTCTTTGCCGTCACACACCTCAGGACTAGGAGCTTTGGGCGTTGCATTGCAGGATGTACCCAACCCATCAGGGCGACAAACATAGCTACCTGAGCTGCTACATTCCCCAACACCTACAGAGCAAGTTTGTCCTTTGTTGAAGCCGTTGTCCACTTGACCATCACAGTCGTTATCTTTGCCATCACAAAGTTCCGTGGTGGACAACACAGCGCCAACACAAACGCCCCATTTCCCGGACGAATCACAGACCTGCACACCGTCTTGGCAGAGGCCTTTGCAGGTAGCGCTGGCTCCAGAGATGGTGCAACCTTGGCCGCTAGGGAAGCAGGGACGGCGGGAACCCAAGACACAAGAGCACCCTTCGTCGATACGACCGTCGCAGTTGTTATCCTTGGTATCGCAGATTTCAGCCGAAGGACTTCCTGCCGTTGCGTTGCACTCGACTCCCGAACCATCTGTTTTGCACACCAAGGTACCGGTTCGTTGGCAAACCCCTTGTCCGACAAAACAAGAACCACCCTTGGTAGGAAACGCATCATCGATGAGACCGTTGCAATCGTTGTCTTGTCCGTCACACACTTCGGCCTTTGGGGTAACTTCACCGGTACATGCCCCCCACTGACCGTTGGAACACGTGCGAGTTCCTGCTTTGCAGGGAGTCACACAGGTGATCTGAGAGCCGTTCCGAACACAACCGGTGTTGGCCGAGTAACAGGGCTCTGTCGCACCATTGGTACATTGGCAGCCTTCATCCACTTGACCATCGCAGTCGTTGTCACGGCTGTCACAAATTTCGGTGCCAGCTGTTCCTGGGGTCGCGTTGCACTCCAGGCCAGAGCCATCCGTTTTGCAAACCAACGTCCCAGAGCGACTGCAGTCCCCCTGGCCGCTGGTGCAAGACTGTCCCTTGGTCGGGAACGTTTCGTCCACCTGACCGTCGCAATCGTTGTCTTTTCCGTCACACAACTCGGCCTTGGCAGCTAGAGGCTTGGCGTTGCACTCGACTCCAGTCGTGTCGGTCTTGCATACAAGGGTACCGGAGGCCTTGCACTCTCCGACCCCTGCCGAACATGTATCGCCCAAGGTTGGGAACGTTTCATCCACAAGACCGTCACAGTCGTTGTCTTTTCCGTCGCACACTTCAGGCTTGGGAGCTGTGGGAACAGCGTTACACACCACGCCAGTGCCATCGGGCTTGCAGACAAACGTTCCGGCCGTTTTGCACTCTCCCTGACCGAGAGAGCAGGCGTTTCCTTTGGTCGAGAAGCCTTCATCCACCTGACCATCGCAGTCATTGTCAAGGCCATCACAAATCTCAGGTTTGGCGGTAATCTCTCCGATACAAGGTCCCCATTGGGCCTTGTTCGAGATCAACGTGCAAGTTTGAAGGCCCGCTTTGCAGGGGAGTTGGCATGTCAGACCTGAGCTTGTCTTGGTGCATCCAGTTCCGCCAGTATAACAAGACTGAGTTTGTCCAGGAGTGCAATTGCAATTGTCTTCATCGACCAAGCCGTCACAGTCGTTGTCGAGGCCATCGCAGATCTCTGTACCGGGAGTGCCTGGTTGGATGTTGCACAACACCCCTGTACCAGCCGAATTGCATGTGTAGGTACCAAACTTTCGGCAAGCTCCAATGCCCACATTGCAAATGGTACCCTTGGTCGCGAAGTCTTCATCCACAAGACCATCACAATCGTTGTCTTTTCCGTCGCATGTTTCGAGGACGCCTACCACTTCTCCAGTGCATGCGCCCCAAGCGCCGTTGGTGCATGTGCGGGTTCCGGCCTTGCAAGGAGCCGTACACGAATAGGTGTTGCCAACCTTGTTGCATCCCGACTGGCCCGAATAGCATGGTTCTGTTGCGCCATTAAGGCACTGGCAACCTTCGTCAACCTGCCCATCGCAGTCGTTGTCTTTTCCGTCGCAAATCTCAGTGGAACCCGTACCTGCCTTGGCGTTGCATTCCACCCCTGAGCCATCCGTTTTGCAAACAAAGTTCCCGACTGTTGTGCACTCCCCTTTTCCTGCTGAACAGGATTGCCCTTTGGTCGGGAAGTCTTCGTCAACAAAGCCGTCACAGTCGTTGTCTTTTCCATCACAGGTCTCGGCTTTGGGCAGGATTTCTCCGACACAAGTCCCCCAAGCATTTTTGTTTTGGACACGGATACAAGTTTGAACCCCTAGTTTGCAGAGCCCAGAGAGCAAGGCCGACGCAGAGCCAGAGTAGCAAGGCTGCGTCGTGTTGAGCGTGCAATTGCAGCCCTCGTCGATGGTGCCGTTGCAGTTGTTGTCAAACCCGTCGCACGTTTCACCGGTCTGTTTGACGACCCCAACACAAGCCCCAAACGTCCCGTTTTGACAGACTTGAGCCCCAGCAGTGCAAAGTCCAACGCAGACATACGAACCGTTGGTCAGGGTGCAGCCATTGCCAGAAGTGTAACAAGCTTGCCTTGCACCGTTCTGACAGGATTGTGCTTGGGCATTCGATGGCCCTCCGACAAGAAAAAGGCCCAACAAAAGAAAAAGGATTGGGGTTGAACTCTGCAAGCAACGACACATTGGCATACAACGCTCCTCGTTTGTGATTCCGTTCGCAAAATGAGGTTCACAATTGTATTGTCGGCTTTGGAGGCCACGGCCTTTAATCTAAATTTAAGGGCAGGACAAAAACCTTGCACACTTGACCCAGAGGTCCAACCCGATTAGCATTCGCCCCGTTCGGCTGGCCTGTTATGCCCCGAACAACGAGACAGACATCCACGAGGTGCGGAGCGACAAAGCGCCAACCTCGCCTCTTTCTGAACCCAACCAGGAGCTCAGGTTCGTCGGTACGAAGAGACCGTCAACAAGTCAAAACATCCCATGAGATTCTCCCCTACACTTCGACTGTACTTCGGGTCACTGCTGCTTGTGTTGGCGTCCTTCCTTTGGAACGCAACCCAACTGGAAGCAGCCAAGCCTCAACCTCAGACCGCCAAGCAACAAACGACAGACTCCTCCCAAGGATGCCTGAACGGTTGTCCCAAAGGTCAATTTTGCTTCCACAACGCGCGATGTCTCCCCCACTTCAAGATGTGCTTGTATGACGAGCACTGTGCGAAGGGGAACACATGCGTCGATGTAGGAAACCAGCACAACTACTGTCTGCCACGCTGCAGCCCCAAGCGCTCCCATGAAAGCAAAGCCCAAGGAAAAGCCGAATGCTGGGGGGGATTTGGGCGATGTTTCCAAGTCTCCGACGAAGATCCCAACGATGGAGCTTGCTACCCGCCAGCTTACAGCAGCCAGACGTTGGGGAAGGCCTGCGGAAAAGAAGGGGCCTTTGACAAAGCGTCGTATCACTTCTGCACCAAAGACACCATTTGTTACGGACAAAGAGGAAAGCAAACCTGCCGGATCAAATGTGACCCTCGAAAGAGCGCAACACCGAACAAGGTGAGCCCCAACCCACAATGCGACAACGGCAAAAGCAACTGTGTCCCCTTGGGAGACAACGATGGAGTTTGCTTCCGCGTCCTCCTCGCCAAGGGTGCTGTCAAGCCGATGAACCCCGAGCAGAAAGCAGCCCAACCCGACGGGCTCGTAGCCAACGTTGTGGGATGGGTCAAAGCGGAGTTCAAATCCCAATTTTTGGATTCAGAGTCGGGGATCTTCTGGCTCTACATCCTCGCTCATGTTCTCTTTGGAGCGCTCTATTTTCTTCTCTATCACAACCCAGGTGGCCGCTTCTCGATCCGCCAGGCTCTCGCCGCCGTGTTTCCGGCAAAGATCTACAAATCCCGCCAGTTTTTCAACGACGGCGTGATCACAATTCTCAACCAATCGTATCCCATTGCTTTGTTCCTCAGCCTGGAGGTGTACTCCAACACTGTTGGCGTGTTTGTGAAGCATGCCATGTTCAGCACACTCGGTCCTCCCGGCTTTATGATCACTGGGACCTGGGCAGCCATAGGATTTACCATTGTGATGCTGTTGATGAGTGACTTGGGAGCCTTTGTTGCCCACTGGTGCCAGCATCGTATCGCGTTTTTGTGGGAGTTTCACAAGGTACATCACTCTGCAACCACTCTCAGCCCTCTCACTAACAACCGCAGTCACCCCATCGACTTGTTGTTGATAGGAAACGTCACAGGCTTACTCATTGGGATCGCCGTGGGAGTTGCAGGCTACCTCTCCAAGTCCACCCTCGATGACACCACCATCACATGGATCAACGCAACAATTGTGGCCGCTCCCCTCATCCTGGAAAACTTCCAGCACTCCCACATTCCCATCTCCTTTGGCTGGCTGAATAACGTCATCATGAGTCCGGTGATGCACCAGATCCATCACAGCAAGGCTCCTGAACACCTCGACAAAAACCTCGCCCAGATTTTCTCCTTCTGGGATCGAATGGCCGGCACGATGGCTCTTCCCAAAAAAGGCGAGAAGCTGGAATTTGGAATCGACGACGACAAAAACGACGACTACGAGAAGCTTTGGGTGATCTACTTCATCCCCTTTGTCCGAGCGTTCCAGTTGCTTTACGGAGGACTCACCAAACGCTTCCGCAAGCAACACCCGCCTCCCTCTTCTCCGCAAGAGCCTTAAGGGACGCGGAACCCAAAGATCCGACCCATCATATCCGAAAGAAACAAGCGGCAAAAAACCACCCAAAAAAGAATGCACCCTTTCTGTATGTGCCACCTCTATACCCAAGGTTGTCTGGAGAAGAATGTCTACACTTGAGCAAGAGGAACACAGCTATGAAACAGGGATTTTTTGCAAAGAACGAAGGAATGGTTGACCGTGTGATTCGAGTTGGGCTGGGCGCCACCTTGATTGGACTCGTCTTCCTCGGCCCGAAAACCATGTGGGGCTGGATTGGCGTGGTGCCCTTGGTGACAGGACTCTTGGGCACCTGTCCCATTTACAGCTTGTTGGGCATCAGCAGCTGCAGCACCAAGAAACGTATCTCCGAATAACACTTCATGGTAGGATGCCCGAGCGACCGTCTTTCAAAACGACAATAGCTTGGAACAAGAAATAGCTTAGAGATAGGAGAAGAGAGAACCTATCTGTTCGATGAACCCGAGGAAGCCCATGCAAAATAAGATTTATGACCAATTTCAAGGACCGCTCATTCTCCGAGACCAACTGGCCATGGACCGAACGATCTTGGCGAACGAGCGAACGTTTCTTGCGTATGTCCGAACCGCTCTTTCCATCGTTGTTGTGGGGGCCTCGTTCATCAAGTTTCTCGCCATTCCTCTGCTACAATTTGTAGGTTGGCTTCTCATTCCCGTTGGTCTGGGAATGTTTGTCCTGGGCTTTTCTCGTTACATCAAAACCCGACGATTCCTCCACAAGTTTCTGGTGCGCGCCTACAACGAATCAGACACAGACCAAGAACCCAAGCAGTCCAAAAAGACAGAGTGATTACTCAACGTGGGTTTGGAGTCGCCAGAAGTCTCGGAGAAACGTAGGACTACGACCAAACCCCAAGAAGCCAGCACCTGAAGAAGGATCGCTATCACCTGCTGTGGAGGTTCGAGCCTCAGGACTCTCCCCAGGAACACTCTCCCAAGTAGGTTTCGACGCATCAAGACACACCACATTGAGATCGACGGGAGCGAACCGACCGTCAGAGCCTCCCCACAAGAACACACGATTGGCTGGAGCGTCCACAAGCATCACTCCATTTCGACGACCTGGATAGCTTCCACCAATGGCTAGTTTCTTCCAAACAAGCTTTTCACCCAACGAGAGACTCCACAGATCACCCGGAAAACGTTCGAGGCCTGGACGTTGTGTATCACCGCTTGCAATCAGAAAGCGCTTCTTTGCCGGATCCATCGCAAACAATGAGCCGTAACGTTGCCCAGGGTGGTTGGAAAGTTCGTGTTTTTCCCAGACAGCCTTCCCTCCTTGCGTCCTCATCGTATACACAGCCGTTGGGGATTCACCGAACTGAAACTCAATCCCACCAAACAAGACAAAGCGCTTGTGATGCACATCGTAGCCAAACGAACTCAACACGAGGTTTGAGCTTGGAGCCTGCCCAGAATAAGGCAGCTTGCTCCAAGTGACGTTCCCACCCACCAAAACAAAGCGATACATAGCAGCGTCCACGGACGTTGCATCCGCGCTCATTCCCTGAAAGACAACACCCTTGATGGTTTGCGTGTCAGAGTCATACCGGTCGATCGCCATCCGATGAGCACCGTACGCGAGAGGAAGTGTTCCGCTAGCCTTGGCCAACGTCCAGGTTTTGGTGTTGCGCTGGAACATCCACATATCATTGGAGCCTTGACCATTGGGAAGATAGCCCCCAAACACCAAGATCGTCTCTCCAGCCAAAGCAACAGCCGGATTGGCACGAGCTTTGGGCGCGTTGGTTTCTGGCAAGGCAATCTTCTCAAAGCGTGGCTTAAACCCAGCCAACTTGACCAACAGATGAGCTGCTTGTTGCTTTTGATCGGTAACAACCACCTGCAACGATACAGCTGACGATTTCTCTTCGTACGGGAGCGTTACATGCAGCTGCCTCTCTTTCAAGCTCACACGTCCGTCCTTGAGGCCGAGAACTTCGTAAGAATAGGGAGGAAGACCACCACTCACTTGAGGCAAGGAAAGAACGTAAGGACGTCCTTGGTCCAAGGCTTTCTCGTACGTTGATAGCTTCCACTGCAATGGCTGGGTGACAGACAAAGTAGACTCCTTCGGTTCTTGTTCTCCCGAGGACGCCTCCTGGACAACACCACCATCCTGGAGAACCACTTCTGTCGAAGAACCTTCGGAGCTTGGAGCGTTGCCACAACCCGGAAGAACGACAATCACCCATCCGGCAAAACTAACGCTGACAACGACCATAAAAAACATGGAAGACTGGGCGCACCAAGGCACTCCTGCACGTATGTACGACTTCATAAACAATCCTCGTCGAATGTTACAAAGATGGATAGCGACATCGGGGGCAACAAAGTATGCCCATACTCCGTTTCCCGAACTCTCCGTTTCAAAATTTATCACCGATGATTAACGCGTTTGTTCTTAATGTCTGCTCGCGTTCCAACATTTATCGGAAAGAAAAAATAAGACGTTCGCCCATGCGATGAAGAATGTTAAGAAAGAGAAGATGATGAAGCTTCAGAATTGCGACAAGCACCGGGCGTGGTCTGAAACGTTCGCTTGAAGGCGTTGTGAAAACCAACAGTGCTCGCAAATCCAACACGATGGGCCACCTCTTTGATCGAAGCGTTGTCCATGAGCATCTGTCGAGCTTGTAGCATTCGAACCTGATTCAGGTAGGACATGGGACTCATGCCCATCGCATCTTTGAATTGGGTAGCCAACAAGGTCCGTGACAGACCAGCTTCTTTGGCCAGCTGCGCCAAGGTCCAAGGTTGCCCAAACGCAGAATGAATCAACCACAACGCCTTGGAGAGCCGGGGTTCTTGCAGCGCCGCAGCCCAACCCACTTCAGAGCTTGGAGCATGTTCCACATGGTAACGAAAGGCCAACAGAAACACCATCTCCGCCATCTTCGTCGCCAAAAACGACCCTCCAGGAACAGAGGAACCAGCTTCATGGGACAACCCCTCCAACAGCATCGGCAGCCAAGGATGATGACTTAACTCACGTTGGGTCAGATGCAACCAGGAAGGCAGAGAAGACCAACCTGGAATTCCAAACGTTTGCTCCACAAAGAACACCCCACAGTACAAGCCTGTGTGCTCTCCCTCAGCACCGATGGTAAGTTGGTAAGTCCCCGGGACTTGGGCAGCACCAGCGATAACCTCATCAAGAGAGACGGCATCCCGGCTTGAACCATCTCCCAATCGGTGACCACATCCACCCGGTAGAACCACCAAATCACCCGTATCCAGGCGAAGAGACTCTTCCCCCATCGTGAGTACAATCGGACCCTTCCGAACGTAGTGAAAAATAGGATGCTCGGAGCCTGAACCTTCCACAGCCCAAGCTCCATAAAAGTCTCCCTGGCAACAAAACACGGCCTGAAACTTAAGACTTTTCATGAGCAAGCCCAAGACATCAAACGTTGCAGGAGAAACCCACTCATTCATACCCAACGACATAACCCAACCTCCAAGACTTGAACGATTGGTTAATAGAAGTGGACTATTCTTAATGGATCGTCAAGAGATTGGATCGTATACTCAAGGAAAGTTCAGAACCCGCTCCTTTTCAAACTCACATGGAGTTGTTGTGTCATGGAAGCTCAAGCCCAAACCCGCCCACGAGCATTGCGATGGCTCGGAAGACTCTTGTTTGCCCTTGTGTTGCTCTTTGTGCTCGGATTGTACCTGGTCTTCGGGACCTCGGTGTTTTTGGCTGACATCCGCCCAAGCCAAGCCAAACCATCACCTTTGGCGCAGCAGTGGTACAAGAAGGCTCTGAAGGCTCACGGCGGTCTCCAACATTGGAAGCAGCGGAAATCTGTTCAATACCACCTGACGGCGCGCTTCAAGAATGCAGTAATCCGCAAGCTGCTAGGCCCCTTTGCCGACACCCAAGTGGCGCTCCATTGGACCTACACTTCAGGTCGCTCCTGGCCCCAAACCCTTAAGGCCAAATACAAGAACGGAGCACAAGAAGAGTACCGCATACAAGAGAAGACAATCACCCAAATTGTGAAGGGCAAAAAGAATACATCAGCCCCGCGACTCCGCTTCTTTGCACGCTCCATTCGTCACTTGCTGGACTTTGTGTTTGCCATGGGAAGCGCAGACATACTCTGGTATGCAGGAAAAGCGCAATGGAAGGGAAAAACCTACGTTCGATTGTACATGACGTGGAAGAACCCCAAGGCCAACCACGACGTCGATCAGTACATCCTTTGGATCAACAAACAAACCCATCTTGTGGAACGTTTTGACTGCACTGGACGTCACATTCTTCCGGTCCTGGGTTCTCCCTTCCTCAAAGCACGCGTTGAGTACACAGGTTACCGCAAGCTCCACGGAGTCCCTGTTCCTACCAAAATTCAAGTGTTTCGAGCAGGAAGCGGTCGACAATTTGTTCATGGCTATACCATCCACGGGATGAAGCCACTTTAGCCTTGCTGACTCCTTCGTTCCTGGCGTATCCTTGTGTCCAGAGCCAAACCGGACAAGCCCGAGAGTGATACGATAGGAGCGTACATGGAGCACGAGCCACTGCAGCATGAAAACCCAACCAAACAGATTCGCGCGATTCTCTTTGATTTTGATGGGACCTTGATCAACAGCGTCGATATCTTAATGGCATTTTTGCTACGCTGGGGAGGCTTGTATGGCGGAACCGTCACTCGCGATGATTTCCTCAAAGTCAACGGCATGAGCATTGTGGAGGCGCTGCAAACCTTAGTCCGACAGGGCAAGATCAAGAGGCGAGCCCTGCTCCGTATGTTGTTCGAGTATCCATCGTTAAAGAAAGAGTTGAGGGAACAAACCCAGCTGTATCCTCATGCACAAGAATGCATCCACCTTTGGCAGAATCAGCTGCCCCTGGCGATTGTGACAAGTGGACCACGCAAGCATGTCCACCACTTTCTTCAGCACTTTGACTTGCTGCAACACTTTGCGTGCATCGTGAGCCGCAACGATGTGAAGAACAAAAAGCCCGAACCGGAGCCGTTTTTGAAAGCTTCCAAGGCACTTGGAATCGAGCCCAGTTCATGCCTCGTGCTTGAAGACTCACCCAACGGCGCGCAGGCTGGCCTTCGAGCCGGAATGGTTGTAGGTGTCGTCTTGCATACCACCCCCAAAGAGTCCTTTTTGGGTAACGCAGCCCCCCATTTTTTCCTCAACGACCTCTCTGAATTGCACCCCACTCATCTGAGAAGTCAGGGACTCACGCTGTAAAGAAGAAAGAGACAGCTTCCCTGCTCTTCAACGTTTGAATATCTCAGTCAGAAACGTCCAAGGACAGCGCTTTCAACTCCTGCTTGAATGAACGAAACTTAAAATCAGGAAACAGTCCAACAAGCTTTTGTGTAGACAACCATTGGTCGTGAGCAAGAAAGCCCAGGCGAATGCTCGTCATGCTACGCTTTGTTGTTTCAGGATCTGTTCCTGTAAGAAACTCCAAAGACTTGAGGGTAGCATAAAGCACAGGAAATAAGCTGGCGACAAAGCGAGGAGTTGGACAAGATAGCTTCTCGGCAAGAGCCGAAACTAACTCCTTAAGAAGAACCGGAGAGCTATCCGCCAGGTGATACACAGGATGGTCGTCGTTGGGAAGAGAGACCTCGCAAAGCCGTACGAGCAAAGAGGCAAGGTCCTCCACATGGATCAACGAAAAAACGGCCTTTCCCGAGCAAGGCAACCATGTCCGCTGTGTTGTAGCTCGTGCCAACCGAGGAAGAAAGTGCTGATCGCCAGGACCATAAAGGAAGCGCGGCCGCGCGATCACGACTTGAAAGTCACCTTGACGATGATACTCCAAGAGTATCCGCTCTGCTTCAGCTTTGGACCGGGACAACGCTGTATCGGGCTTCACAGGATCGTGTTCGTCGACCTCTCTGATGGAGCCATGCCCATACACACCTGCCGAGCTAAGATAAATGACTCGCTTAACTCCTTGTCGGACAGCAGCCTGACACAACGCTCGGGTACCTTCTACGTTGGTTGCAACAAACCCAGTCTGGTCGGAGTCGATATGCTTGGAGGCCAAATGAATGACGGCATGCGCTCCCTTCAAGCATTCATCCAAGGCCCCCTCTTCTTCCAAAGAGCCCACCACCACAGAGTCATCCATCGTGATGCTATCTCTATGGTGGGCTCGAACAAGACAACGATACGGCTGCGACTTCTCCTGCAACAAGCGACAAACATGCTGACCGACGAAGCCAGTTCCCCCAGTCACGCATACCAACGGAGACTTTGAATGGTTCGTCATACGGATGAAGCACCTTTGCTATGGGGTTTGTGAATGGAGTCAGCCAGCGATTGAATCTTGCTCCGAAAGTCTTGGGTCAAGCTCTCTGGATCGAGGCTGGCATCTGGAAGATAAGGTTGGCCAAAGACGATTTGAATGGGTCCTTCCTGTCCTTGGGTTGTACCGTAAATGTAAGCGGGAATCACAGGAACATGGTTCGCCAAAGCGACCTCCGCAGCCCATGTCTTAAAGGGACCCATCGCTTCTTTGTTTCGCTTCATCTCTGGGTAGATTAAGAGAGGCTTGTTCTCCTGCAACAAACGTTGACAGTCCTCCACATAGGTTTTTCGATGTTCTACTTTGATGATTTGCAACAACCACATAAGAACACGCCAGTACCACCGGGCAAAATACTTGGGCCTTGCCCCACAAATGGTAAACGACTGGGGAACAGCTCGAATCAAATAAATCGAGTCCAAAAAGGCCGCGTGATTGGCGAGTAGGATAAAGGGAGACGATAGCTCCTCCCAAACCTCTGGGTGATGAACAAGGAGCTGTTTCCGAAATGACAACCACCTCGCATAAGGATGCACAATCAAGAAACGAAGCAACTTGCGAATCATCGTGCCCCCGTCAAGTATGTCTGAAGAAACTTCGCGCCGTTGTTGTAAAACACGTACGGAATCGCAGCAGCGTAGGGAGACTCAGCGAGCAGCTGGTATTGCATACGCAGGTTAAAGGGATAAGCTTGGGCGGCTGAGTCATTGCCCCAAAAGATCTTACGCCAATCCACCTCTATTCCCAAGCGGAGGATACGCTTCAAGGCCCAGATCCCTGGACCGCTAATGTCACCCCAAACGTTGTCGTGTTGCGTGACCATTTGGCATGCTTCTTCCACCCACTCGTTGCCACCCATGTGGCAGAGAATGATCTGCAGCGACGGAAACTTTCGCGCCACCCGATCAAAGAAAATAGGACGGCAATATTTGGAATTGAGGAACAGTCCAGCTTTCTTTTCTTCGGCTTTGTGACGGGCCGTAATAAAACCCGTATGCGTCATCACGCACAGCCCAAGCTCCTCCATCGCACCCCAAAACTTATCGTACTTCGGCTCGTCCGGCTGAAAGCCCAGGCAAGGCAGTATTTTAATCACGCGATTGTTTTGCTTTGCGTACTTTTTGAGTTTCCACTTAACAAACGGAATCCGTGGGTCGGAGAACTGTGAGATGTGAAAGAGCTGGGGATGTTCAGCTTTAAGGTCTCGGAGGTCCTGGTTGTTGTAGAGAGACGTTACTTTGTTGGGAACCGACTGAAGCAGCAATGACTCAATCGACAACGCTTCAATCATTTTCATCTGTAGCTGTAGGTTCCCTTCTTTTTTGGGGACAATCTGATGCATATCAATCAGCTTCTCAAGGCCAACATCAGGAAGAAGGGACAGAAGAAAGTCAGCGTCATGAAGCTTGGTTTCATCCGCAGGATATCCACAAAGAGGACAGTCTGCATCCTCTGGCTCAAGCATGCTGTTGCAATAGATATAGTTACAAAATCTCACGTTGCACCTCATCAACAAGAAAGTCTGCTTCAAAGAAACAGCCCGATGGTTCACCAAGGAAGCCCAAAGAGTGTACGTTAGGTTTCTCCGTCCTGGAAGCCTCGTCCCCATCGCTGTGTTTGATAAGCCTCTTGCGTCACCGTGTTGCCTAAGATCTGGACATGTCCGACCTCTTTCTCTTCCACATACACTTGAAGCTTGAGCTTGGCGAGGAATCTCTCTCCGACCTTTGTCGTTGTCAGGGGCCAGGCACGAAGCTCCACAGGCGAACCTTTCCGAATGGGTTCGCTCAACTCGATAGAAGAAGACAACAGCACAAACACGCGGTCCATCGGCTCTCCTTGCGAATGTGCCATCGCGGTCATGCATTGCCTCGACGCTTCAAGAAGATGCGTCATGCTAAGACCCGCTGAAGGTCCTTGCATCAGAGTATGAGACGAAGGTAGCTCACTGAGGGAGCAACGGTACTGTCCCTGGCTGGTTTGACGAAGAGGCCCAACCACAACGTTCTCCGTGTTCTCTTTGTGAACCAGACGTCTCTCCATCCGCGGCTGTTCGGCCTGTCGAGTCCATCTTTCTTGTTGAGGCAACAACGCAGCGTAAGTTGCTTGGAAGGTAACACAAGACAGCGGAGGGGTAACGTTGGAGTCAAGAACCTGACCTCGAAGAACCTTGTCCCCTTCTTCCATAGTCACAACCAACGCTCCTTCTAGCTCTCCCCAAGCTTCAAACACAAGGGAAAGGGAAGTCAGAGCATAGCTTTGTTCAGGCGAACGGTTCGCGAAAGAAGCCTCTACCAATTGAGAGATCCCTTCAACAAAAAGAACCCCTGGAACGTGGTCATAAGGATGGTCAAAGAAAAAGGGATGACTTTGATCCACAGAAAGAGTAGCGGACCACGTCTTTCCCTGGTTATCTTGTTGCAGCGATGCCAAAACGGAGCGCTCCGAGGCACTGAAATGTTCGCGTTCCTCCTTGGGTTCGTGTTCTACGGGACTGTCTGTAGGAGGAAGACTGGAAGCAGCCTCCGTCGAGACACCTGTCTCACAAACTCGCTGCATCAACTCGGCTGGAGACGTTGCAAGAACGAGTTGCCCCTGGTAATCAGCCAACGACGGGAAGCACAAGAACAACTCATACCATAGCTCCATAAGATGCAACGATGTCAGCCCTATACTTTGGAACGAGGCAGACAAATCAAGATGCTCTGGTTCCAAGCCTGAAAGACGCAAAAGCCAGTGCTCCAACGTCGCCTGAAAGGCTTGGGGTGCAGGCAAGCCTGAATCAAACAGCACACCTTTGGGTGTTGCACTCTCGACTTCGCCATGAGCCTCTGCTGTCTGAAGCGAAGGAACAAACATCCCAGAAGACTGAGACTTGGGCGAAGCTGTGAACCAGTAGCGTTGACGTTGAAAAGGATACGTAGGAGCGGCCACTTTTCGTTGAGGACAAGGTTGGAAATAGCCTCTCCAGTCCACAGAAGTTCCTCTCACATAGAGAGAGCCCAAAGAGGATAGCATCTGCTCCCAAGGGTCTTTTCCCTTTTCCATGGAAGGCAACCAGTAAGCACGTTGCTTCGAGTCGTTGGAGACGCTCCTCTTCCCCAGCGCAAGCAAGATGGGTTGAGGCCCAACTTCAACATACGCAGCGATGTTGCGTCGTTCGAGACATTGAACCCCTTTGTAAAATTGCACTGGCTGGCGTATTTGTTTCACCCAGTACGAAGCATCAACATCTGTAGCTTCGGCTCCAGTAACATTGGTGATCCACGGCAAGCTCGGCTTGTGAAACTGAACCTTGTGGGCTGCGTCGTGAAACGCCTGTAGCATGGGCTCCATCATGCAAGAGTGGAAGCCATGTGAAACGGCCAGTCGGTGGGCTTTTTTGCCATCTCCACGAACCTGTTTGATGGCTTGTTCGACAGCGTCATCTCTCCCAGAAAGCACAACCTGATGAGGCCCATTGACTGCGGCAACATCGAGTCCTTCAATGGTATGAACAAGCTCAGCAGCAGCCTCCGAAGGAACATTCACAGCAACCATACAACCTGGGTCTTGGAGCTGCTGCATCAGCCGGCCTCTCTCCACAACCAATTGAAACCCATCTTTGTACGAAAGGACTCCTGCAAGCACTGCCGCAACATATTCTCCCACGCTGTGACCCATCACAACATCCGGCTGAATCCCCCAGCTCTGCCAAAGCGTCGCGAGGGAATATTCCAATGCAAACAAGGCAGGCTGAGTGTACTCCGTTTGTTGAAGCAAGCGTTGGGTGTCTTCGTCAGGAGAGTCCGCAAGAAGCAACCCCCTCAACCGCTGCTGCAAGGGTTCGAGCGCGAGTTGAAGGCAAGACTCCAATGCTTCTCGAAACACAGGATGCTTCACCAACTCCCGACACATCCCCGGATATTGCGAGCCTTGTCCAGTGAACAAAAAAGCAACGCGAGGAGAAGAACTGGCTCCCTGGCTTCGTTGCACCTCTCGCTCACGTAGCTTGCGATGCATGTCTTCCTCGGAACCTGAAAGGCAAACGGCTCGGTGAGAAAGAGGAGTCCGACCGACACTCAAGGTGTACGCGAGATCCGTTCCTATCGACGTACCGGTTTGAAAGCACGATGCTGCCTGTTCAAGAGCTTGCTCCAAAGCTTGCTCCGATGAAGCAGAGAGGGGGAGCAAGAGGTGAGGATACGCAAACGAGGAGGGTTCAGAGACATACGGAGGAGCCTCTTCGACAATCAAATGGGCGTTGGTGCCAGTAAAACCAAAAGAGCTAACGGCAGCCAGCCGGGGCTGCTTTTTTCGGCTCCACGGTACGGTTTGTGATGGAAGATGAAACACACCCGACATGGTGTCCAACATAGCATTGGGTTGGGACAGATGCAGGTTCTGTGGAATAGCTTCATGATGCAAACAGAGGGCTGCTTTCATCAGCCCTGTTACACCAGCAGCAGACTCCAGATGCCCCATGTTGGTTTTGATGGCACCCAGATGGAGAGGACATCCAGAGTCTCGATCTTGTCCATACACATCGTACAAAGATTGTAACTCGATGGCATCTCCAAGCACCGTTCCTGTTCCGTGAGCCTCGACCAAACTCACCTCTGATGGTTCAATCCCAGCCCGGCTCAAGGCGCTCCGATACAGCTGCGCCTGCGCTCCGCCATGAGGTGCTGTAAAGCCGTTGCTTCGACCGTCTTGGTTGACAGCCGAGCCACGAATCACCGCATAAATGGTGTCGTTCTCTCGCTGAGCATCGGAGAGGCGGCGTAGCACCAGAAAGACACAACCCTCTGCACGAACATAACCGTTTGCAGAAGCATCAAATGTTTTGCAGCGTCCATCGGGAGAGAGCATACCGGCTCGTTCGAGCATCTGCGACGTGACAGGATCCAAAAGGAGATTGCATCCCCCAGCAAGGGCCAAGTCGCATTCACCTTGCTGCAAGGAAGCAACCGCCTGGTGGGTTGCAACCAAGGACGAAGAGCAGGCGGTGTTCACCGAAATGGCTGGACCTTGCCACCCCAGAAAGTAAGAGATACGCCCAGCCACAGCGCTCAATGCGTTCCCAGTTCCGGCAAAGGGGTTAAGGCGTTCCTCTCCCCCATAAAGTTGAAGCAAGCTCCGATAGTCGCTGTTGTCCACGCCCACAAAGACGCCCGCATAGCGGTGGCTCCAGTCATCCGTGTTTACACCTGCATGTTCCAGAGCCTCCCAACTGACTTCCAGAGCGATGCGTTGCTGGGGATCAAGAACGGCTGCTTCCCGAGGGGTTACCTGAAAGAACGGGGCATCGAACTGGTCGACATCATCGAGGAATCCGCCGAAGTGAGCACCGGTTCTTTCTTCCTCAGAAGAACCCCACCTCTCCGAAGAAACAACATTCACACAATCCTTCCCAGAGAGCAGCGCTTCCCAAAGCTGCTCTGCCGAACGGATAGCTCCAGGCAAACGACAAGCCATGCCAACAATCGCGACGGGCTCGGAGAGAGAGGCATCAAACGAAACGTCTGGAAAGTGAGAAACCGACTGAAGACCCAAGCGAACGGCAAGGTGACGGGAAAGCTCCAGGAGGTTGGGGTGCTGCCATAAGGTAGCAGGAGGAACATCCAACTCCAACCAGGAAGACAACTGCGCACAGTACTGAACGGCCCGTGTAGAATCCAACCCAAAGCTTGCAAAAGGAACATTCGGTTCCACCGCAGCAACGGTTGTTCCAGTCAGAGTTGCAAGACTTGCACGAAGAGATTGAAACAACATCTCTGAGGACTGAGGACGGTTCGAGAACAGCTCAACATCAGGGGGAACGACAGCTTCTTGAAACTCCTTGTGGGCAACAACCTTTAGTTCGTCGGATAGAAACAAATCACGGCATCGCTTGCGCTGAATCTTACCGCTTGATGTTTTGGGAAGAGACCTCCGCTCAATCAGAACAATGTGCTGTAGCCGAACCTCATGGTCATCAACGACTGCATTTTGAATGGCGGCAAAAATCGAGGAAGTGTCTTCAGCCGTTGGTGAGACTTCTTGCACAGCTACAATGCCCTCACCTTCGGCATCATGCTGAAAAACAGCGCACTGTCCACGCAACAAGTCAGGGTGACACATGGAGACAGAGTCTTCCAAGTCGTGGGGGTGAAGGTTTCGTCCCTTAACGATGAGAAGATCCTTCCAACGACCGGTGATGTACAAGTTTTGTTCGTGATCAAGGAAGCCCAGGTCCCCTGTGCGGAAAAAGGTAGACTCAGGTTGCTCCAGGAGAGTGGCCTGGTATGTGTCTTGGGTTAAGGCTTCTCGCCCCCAGTAGCCTCGTGTAATCGAAGGACCTTGCACCCAGATCTCGCCGACCTCATGTGAACCACAAAGACGCCTTGTTTCAGGGTTCACAATACAGACTTGATGCTCAGGAATCACAGGACCACAAGAGACCAACCGTACACTCTGGTCTGACCCATCCTCCTTGACCTGATGCTGCTCCAACGCTTCTTTGTTCACATCCAGATACTTGTTGGGTTCCAGAGCCTTTTTCCCGGATAAAATCAAGGTCGTTTCAGCCATTCCATACGCAGGACAAAGCGTATCTGGAGAGTAACCAACCGTAGAAAAGACAGCCGCAAAACGGTCCAAGGTTTCGGCGCGTATAGGCTCGGCCCCGTTCAAGGAGATCTTCCAACAGCTCAGATCCAATGCCGCCAGCTCTTCGGGCCGAACAGTGTCCGCACACAGCGTGTAGGCAAAGTTCGGGGCACAGCTGGTCGTGATTCGTTGCTCCGAAATGGTTCGCAGCCACAACAGCGGGTCTTTGATAAAGAAAATAGGTGGAAAGAGAAACACAGGAGCCCCAACAAAGATGGGGTAGAGGATGCCTCCGATTAATCCCATGTCATGGTAAGGAGGCAACCAAGAGCATACTTTCTCTTCTGGAAGCCCGTATAGCTGTTGCAGCGAATGCAAGTTATTCAGAAGATTGGCATGAGTGACCATCACTCCCTTAGGATGGCCAGTACTTCCGGAGGTATACTGCAAGAAAGCAAGCGTACTTCCCTCAGGTTCATACGGTACATACACCCCATCTGTGCGAGATAAGAACGCTTCCACCACCAAAGGAGAACCTTCAAAGTTCGCCAGCTGCGAGATCATGTCGGATGTAAGAATAAAGCGAGCTTGTGCATCATCGATGATGGCTTGGAGCCGCTTCATGTGACGCTGTCGCAGAGGAGGATAGGCAGGCACAGCGACAAGGCCTGCGTACAAGCATCCCCAAAACGCTGCGATGTAAGGAACGCCCGGCTCCATCAACAACATCACGCGCTCTCCAGGAGAGTACCCCTCTTGTTCCTGCAAACAAGCGGCGATGCGAATGGCTTGTTCTCGTAACTCTGTATAGCTTGCTATGACTTCTCCGTTGAAGCCATAAAAGTGACAGGCGACCCCATCAGGTTGGGTGGAAGCCTGCTTGTCAAGTACATCAAGCATCGTGCGATAGGTAGAGTGAGCCATGTTTCTTACTTTGCTTCTGAAAAGGAAAAGGTAACATCCACAGTGAGGGCTGGCCCCTTATGTGTCTCTTTCTTTGGCAAGAAAGCCCTCACACACCCAGGACAATGTGTCGTCCAAGGAGCGGAACTGAAAGTCCAAAGCGTTCACAAGCTTGGCGCTGTCGTAGACATACCTCGACGACGTGGACTGGGCATTTTCTTGTGTAATGAAAGGCTTGGATCCTGTAAACTTAGAGCGCAACGCTTCCAACCGCCAGGCGGCCTCAGCAACCCACTTGCTTAACTTTCGTCGAGGAGCAGGAACGCCCAATCGTTGTGCTATCTTCTCAAACAGCTCTTTGTAAGAGAGATGATGGGCAGACACGAGAAAACGCTCGCTTTTGTGTTTACCAGTCGTCAACTGGTAGATTGTGTCCTGCAAGTCTCGTATGTCGACGACATTGATGATACCGCTTGGATACAGGGTTTTCCCTCGCCAGACATAGTCAATCAATCGACCGCTGGACTGTTCCCAACCTCCACAACCCAGAACGACCGGAGGGTTCACGATGACGGCAGACAACCCTTCCGCGATAGCTTCCCACACGACCTGCTCCGCCAAAAACTTGGTCTTCGCATAGTGGGTGTTCTTCAAGGATTTTGACGTGTCAATGTGTTCATCAATCGAGAATCCCTTGGAGGGTTTGCCTAGCCCTGCGGATGAACCAACAAAGCACAGCTTTTTAGGCTGGTACTTACGACAAAGCTCAACAACATTTCGAGTGCCCTCAACATTCACTTGGTACATTCGAGCGCGTGTTTCCGGAGAAAACGATATCATCGCGGCAGAGTGAATCACATAGGTTGACGAGGAAATAGCCTCCTCCATCAACGCTGGCTCTAACACATCCCCAACCACCCATGTCAGATGTTCTTGCACATCGTCAAGAGCGGATACATCCGAAGATTCACGTTTCAGCGCGACAACATGAAAGCCTTCTTTCACAAACGTTCGGCAGAGATAAGAACCCACAAAGCCTGTGGCACCCGTGATGAAAACCGAGTCCATTGTCCTTCAAAACCTTTCAGGGGAAATGATGGAAGAAGGCTTACCAACCGACAATGGGCAAACCTTATTCTTCTTAATGAGAGAGCCGAGAGGTCATCTCACCCTCTTCTCACAAGAAAGGGCGACCTGTAAAGCAACCCTTTTTAAAAGCAAAAAGAGTACCAGGCTACCACCCTGAAAAGAAGACGCTTTTAAGTCAGAGAATTCCCCAACGCTGTTGTTTCTCAGGCAAGAACGTTTGCGCTGTTAACCTGTTCGATCGAGCAGGTTACTCTCGAATAAGAGAGAGGAATTCTTTGATCGATGAGTAGGAATTCAACATTTTGTATGTATTCTTGTTTTAGGCAAAAAAGGAACTCGTTGGCATGAAGGAAGAAGCTCCGGTTCACTTATCGACGAGTCGGAGACTTGGGAGGCAGAACACAAAAAACGCTCACTTAGGGTTGAAGAAGCTTGACCCACTTTGGACCCTTGGCGGGAACACCGTCATCTTTGATACGATACTTCACCATCACAACGGAACATCCATCCACCTGAATCAGGAAGACAGCCCATCCCGTGTTTACGTTGACGAGCATAAAGGTCTTCCCTTTGATGGTTTTGCATCGCTCGGTTGAAGTTTGGCCTTCCCAGGTTGCGGTTCGGAGCTGTTCTTTCTCCAACAGGTCCTTCACCTTCATGGTTCCCGCAGTCACGAGTTGTTCCGTTCTGGTTCCGGCAAAGTCACTTTGCAAGATGGTAGGAAATAGCTCACCGCCGATGTTACTGAATAGCATCTCAGTTAACTCATCGCTAATGTCAGCACCGTAGAGAGATTTTCCAATAGCCTTCGCCATACCCAGCCCAATCTTAGCAGCCAAACCAAACTCAAGGGCCTCCAAGGGAGCGAACGCGATATCCAAGGCCAATTGCCCCAAGACATCACTCACAACAGAGTTGGTATTGTGTGACAGCGCCAGCGCCTTTTCTACGCAGTTGCAGCGACAGCGTTGGATTGTAGCATCGTAATACAAGTTCTTAAACACACCTTTTGCCTGCATTTTGATCTGGTCATCCGTGGCTTCAACAGGCTCATCCAAGATTTTTTTGGGCTTGGCGTTTTCAAGGATCTCCTGGGCTCGCTTCTTCTTGCGACGTTGCTCACGACGCTCTTGTTCCAGGCTTCGGTTTGCAGACTGGCTACTTTGCTGTTGGTCTTGTGTGTTGGCTTCTTGCTCTCGCTGCGTACGCTCTTGACTCCCCTGCTCCATCTGTTGCAGCTCACGTTGTTGCTCCTGCCGAAGTTTTTCTGCAGCCTCTTGCCGTTTTTGCTCTTCTTGCATCGCCTCTCTTGACTTCTTGCAGATCTCAATATCCTGCAATAGCTTCGCAAGAACGGGCTGAAGAACTTCCAACTGAAGTTGAGCTTCATTGATTTTCTGTTGGGCGGTTCGAAGAGCTGACTGCTGCTGTGCAACGATACTGTCGTAGCTTGACTGTGCTTGTTGTTGTTTAACTTCGGCTTGCTCCAACGCTTTCGTCGCAGTCTCAGCCAACGCAGCCAGGTTGTTAATTTTGTCGCGACAGTTTTTCGCGAGCTTTTCGTTGGTTGGTGTCGAAATCGACTGGAGGAAAAGAGTGGGATCACTCAGATGCACGCGCCCACCAAACTCACTGTCAGGCCTGTCACTTGAAATGTACGAACCTGTCGGCGTAGGACTTGCTCCTGGCAACGACACAAAGAACTGATGACAGCCTTGTGCAGCCGAGTTGAGCTTTTGTGACGCTTGCTGAAGCTCATTCTTTAAGCGGCCAACATCTTGGTTCGCCGATGTCAGGGCGTTCCGAGCATTCTGAATGGCCTGGTTGCTTTGTTGCTCCAACTGTTGCTTGCCGCTCTTCAGGTTGGCAAGTTCCTGCTCCAACTTCGCCTTTTTGCCTTGTAGATCAGAGAGAGACTGGTTAAGCGATTGAAGCATAGCATCATTGCAATCACGACCCGGATAACGTGGATAGCTACCCAATGCATGTTGTAGGTTGGAGAGGTCTTGCACAGTCAACCCTGAGGCAGGCAACAACGCACTTGTTCCGGACGTCTGGGCTTGTTGGATGTGTTTGGAGAGATTCTGGAGTTGAGCAAGAGCGACATCCTTTGGATCTTGCTTCTCTTGCACAGGCTCACATACCCATTGATTGCCTGATTCATTGTCAAGTTGGCGAGACTGCAAGAACTTCGCGCTCCCCACAGGAAACAATAGAGACGAATTCTTCACCAACTCATCCCTTGAACTTTGTAACACCAGCCGGGGAGCTGAAGCTGTAACTTGCAAGTTGTTTTGGTTGGATGTCATCTGACTCACAGGCACCACAAACGTATGCTCAAAGGTCATAGATTTGAGTTGGATAGGTTGTTGTAAACCCAGGCTGCTCCCAGAGACTTCAATCTTTTGGAAACCATCAGCGTCCGAAACCTTCACCTGATACCCGTTGCGAACAGGCGCAATGCTAACGGTAGCAGGCGACCCGCTATAACGAAAGGCCAAACTGCGATACGACCAGTGTCCTTGGTCCCCCATCACCGCGACAAAGCCACGCTGCAAACCGTCAAAGATAGTTTTTCCATGCGTGAGAGAAAACAAGAGCTTCTGCTCACGAAAATCGTAGACACCTTCGATTGTTTTGCCATTTAATCGAAGGTAAGCATCGTACAACCCCTGGCTTCCATAAAACCGTAGCTTCTGGGTGAGTACAACAAGCCCGTCGTTTGTGGGAGCCACACCGACCTGTCGTGCCGTATCGTTGTCGACATTGCTCTCCAAAAATAGGATTTGCCTTGCAATCCGTCCGCTGTCGATTCGAGATTGCTCCACTCCAGTTGAGCCAAGGGGCGATGTCGAAGTGTTGTTTGCAGAAGAGTCCGTTCGCAGAGCCCGGTTGGACGTTCCAAATGAGGCTCCTCCACAACCCATCGGGACATCGCCCGCCGAACCTTTCCCCCAACGGCCTCCTCCCACCCGAAACAAGCTAGTAATCCCCAACAACAAAGCAACGCCACCCAAAAGCAAAGCAAGCTTCCACCAGCGTCCTTGTCGGCTTGAAGGTTCCGGGGAATTGGAATGGGATGGATGCTCCATGGCAGTCACTCTCCTTGCATAGTGTAGGTTCCACTGAAAAAACGAGAAATGAACGTTGTGATCTGTTGGAGGGGTTCACACCTTATGCCAAATGAGCCATTCACCCGAAACACGAGCCTGCCCAGAGACTTCTTCTTCGCGAGCAACACCTCAGGGAGAGGTTCCCATTCTCGTATAAGAGAAAGTACTTCTCGCAAAAGAGAATCGACTTCTCGCATAAGAGAAAGTTATTTCCCCAACGTATTGGAAGACTTTCTCTGTTGAAGCCTTTTCAATAGCTTCCTTAACTTGGCGTTGGTTTGCCTTTCCTTTTTGAGCTTTGCTCGTAGCTGCTTCAGCTCTTTCTTTTGGCTCTTCAACTGCGACTTAAGACGCTTTAGTTTGGCGGAGAACAAACGTTTCCGTTCCGAGTCCTTCTCCGTCTTGGGGTCGTCCTCCATTGTCATAAGAGCCCCTTGTTTTTGGCCTGTCGGATTCTTCTTTGTGGGGCGAGCGATGTTGTGGGCTTGCTTCTTTTTCTTTGCGCTGGGAACCTTCGCAACCTTCCTTGAAGTGGGATGTGAAACATCGATACGTCGGAACGAGTTAGTGATGTTCTCTAAGAGCGGACGGTATTGTTTAAAGCTGGAAGAAAGGGTCCAAACCAACACTTGATGGAACGAGTCGTGGCTCTCAACCGAAGTCAACAAGTAGCCAACCTGTACCCGTCCAATCCCTCCAGACAGTTCTCCCTGGATAGCAGGCAGACCATGAATTTGCATGGGCTGCGTTTGTTTCTGAAAAGCTGTCCTTCCAAGCCTGGCCATCATATTTCTGCGAACGAGCGTGTCGTAGCGTTTGAGAGTGAGGGCCTTCGAGAACCTGGATTTCTTTTCGTTAAACACCAAAACATACAGCTCCGCGCGAAAGTTGGCGGCCTGCAAGACGGCCTGATTGTGCAAGATATGAGTTTTCTTCATCCCTGGATACACTGAGATTTGCACGGTCTTGTCTGTGGAGATCAGCCTGACTCCGCCACCTTGAGAAGCATGCAAGTCAGTTGGCTCAACACCAACACCAAGAGAAAGGCCCAAAAGAAAGAACAAAAGTTGCCTCATAAAATGTCCCTTAAGAGCAAGTGTTGCTCCTTCTTGAAAGAGAAGCGAGCAGCAGAAAAAGTATAGAGAGGGAAACATCCATAAGCATTGTTGTTTTTTGTCAATGTCAGTCTGCTTGGCTGGTTGCAATGGCGATGGAGGCTTGAACTCAGAAACGGCCAAGCACCTGAAGCCCTGCACCCTCGGGAGTCACCCAAGGAGCCAACGTTACTTTGCGTGGGGGCCAAGAGGCAACAGCGCTATTCAACCTGGACAATTGGACGTACCCCGAAAGTATCGCTGCAAACCCGGCGACCTGCAGCACACCAACAAGAAGATGCAAGATCCCTGTTCCAATCAAAGCATGCGAACGAGTCGCCCCAGCTTCCAGAAACAAATGGATGCCATGGATGAATGGGCCTGCCACAGGAATGAAGCCCATGCTGCGAACTCGGAAGCTCACAGGGTCAATCGTGTTGGGTAGCTCAATACCCATAGCTAACGAATAACTGAGATACGGAATACCGAGAAGCAAGCCTCCCCACATCATCGTTCGAACATGACGTTCCCGTTGGGTTTGCTGAAATGCCTGTTGGTACAGAGGATAGCTCTCCAGTAGCTTCCGGTTCTTTTGGGTAAACCTTCTTCGTTGGGACTGAAGAGCCTTACCCCTTCCCCATCGAAAGCAGTGGGCGAACATGACTTCAATATCCAGCGTAGATTCGTATAAGATCTTCATTGTGGAGAAACGAACGTCACCGTATGAGTTCTGAAGCTTCTGAAAATCTTGTTGGTATCGTTCCACGACGGGGGTACATCGATCGGATGTTGTCGTTAACGATGCAAACAACCAAACCACGGTCAGAGGAACCATCATGCGCTTTATTCTCCGTGAATATCCCAATGTTGTTCCGCGCAGGCCTACAATTCCCTAAGCGCGAACTGTCCACCTGGACAATAAAGTTGAGATGGAGAAAGTCCAAAGTCAGAGTACTGCGTTTCTCTCCGAATAGGAAAAGAAAGCTCCTGGGCGAGGAACGATAAGGTCTGCTTCAACATGTTCGACAACCTCTTCACAAAATGTGTTCTGAATCTAACACGTCTGCCTGTCCTCAAAGAACGAAACAGCAAACGAAAGAGAAAGCATTTCAAAGCAAGCATCTATCATGCACACAATTCCCCAAATGACAATCACACCCATACAAAAGAACGTGGTCGTTGACCGTTGGTTTGTTGGTGCCAGGGAGGTGTCCACAGATTGCGCGGATTGCACAGACAAGGATACTGTATGTGGGATGGAGTCTTGCGACAAACACATAAGCTCCTCTCCTTCTCATTGTTCACCTGTGTACGGCACCATTCCCATGCAGATCGAGATCAGGTAGAGTGCTGGAACATATCTTCGACAACCCACACAAAGGAGTGAAGGATGAAGAGCTTGATCCGAGGCTTGGTGCTAAGTTTGGCTCTGGTTGGCCTGTTCAGTACGTCAGCATTGGCTGGCAAAGGCAAAGCAGTCCTGTTGAAATGGAAGCTCAAAAAAGGACAGGTGCTCAAATACTACCAACACACTGTAACCAAGTTGAAGATGGGACCCATGAATGTCTCGATCCTGTTTGAAGGAGAGCTATGGCACACAGTCAGAGACGTGCAACCCAACGGAACAGCAAGCCTGGAATCTCGTTACAACTGGGTGAACATGTCGATGCAGAATGGCAAAGAGAAAAAAGCCTTTGACTCCCGTATCAAAGGAGCGTTGGCCAAAGCCAAAAAGACGCCTGGCTTACGACGTTTAACAAGCGTTATGGACTCCACCTTTTTCATCAAGGTAAAGCCTTCGGGAGAGATCGTCGCAAACAAAATCAAGCTCAACAAGTTTCAGATGAATGTTCCCAACAACAACAGCTTCCAGGGAATGTTTGTCCACTTTGCCAAGGCGGCGGTAACTCCGGGAACCAAGTGGTCTCGGACAACCGTTGTTCCTGTTTCGTCAGGGTTGTTGTTGCAGACCCACTACAAGTTCAAATCCTGGAAGAAGTGCGGAAAGCATCGATGTGTGCATCTTGACTCACCTGTGCAGTACCTGACCAAGGGCAAGCAGGGAGGCATCGTTGGCGAAGGAGGAGGCTCAACCTCGTTCATCCCTTCCATCGGGAGGCTTTACCAGATGAATTACAACGCCACCGCTGTACTGAAGCAGGGCAAAGTAACGCAACGAATTACCATCGTTCACAAGTACAAACTTCTACGATAGGGAGAAAGCTATGTGGGAGTCGCTGTTTGCTCTGGGAGGAGTGCTCTTAGGTGCGGGCCTAACCGCAGTCTTGATTCTTGTGTATTGGCGACGAGGCAGTCGTCGCAATCCAGAACGTTGGAAAAACCAAATGACACACAAAGGTGCCGATTGGTTCTTGTTCAGCAAAACGGAGAAACAATCGGCCGCGTTTG
Organism: Deltaproteobacteria bacterium; assembly: GCA_006226375.1. Taxonomy (GTDB): domain Bacteria; phylum Myxococcota_C; class UBA6777; order UBA6777; family UBA6777; genus M3003. The sequence goes on from SBHC01000022.1 coordinate 41,909, forward strand.
ACCCAGGACATGCCAACACCACCTGGATGAATGAGTCTCAACGCACCGAAGTGGTCTACCTCCCAGACCGAAAGATTGTTCGCACCATTTGGGTGTTGACCAAATGGCACCGTAGGATGCGATGGCCAGCAGAAGTGCACGGCAAAGACGGAGAGTATGATTTTGATTTCGTCGAGACGGTAGAAGGCCAACGCATCGGTCAACAACAACCGGACGGTACCTACAACATAGTGCCCGCCCCCTCTGAGGATCTCGTGATGCCTCTCCCCTCCCTTTCATCCTAGTGACCCTAAAAAGTCGCAAAAGCCGGCCTCGCCTTCCAACGTAACCCGTGATTCTCCATTCAAAGAGTCAACGGACTTCTGCGTCATTAAGTTCTGCAAAGGCCTCAGCATAGGACGAATCACGAAAGGAACAATACAGAGAGTCACCGCGAGGGTGGACCTCTACAGCAGCCGAGACAAGGGCGTTCACCGCTGCGACAGGTAGAACAATGGCACCAAAGACAACCAGCAAGCCAAGCCAGTTGCTTTTAAGAAGCCCAGGCCAGAATTGAATCACCCCCAACAGCAACAAAACGGAAACCAAGACCCCTACCCCAAACAACACCTTCCCCAACCTTCGCCCCCGATGAAACTTACGTTTGCACCCTGGACAGCAAGGAACATCAAAGGTCCAGCTCTTAAACACAGCTTCCTTGAGAGGCTTTCGGGTCGGCATTGAAGAACGAAAACGTACGGTATCTCCAGGATTGTCTTGTCCACATTCGATGCATTGTTCCGGAAAAATGGGCTGCTGTTCCTTAGGAATAAGAACGTCGTACGGCATTGCAAAGACTCCAGGTTCATCTTGTCGAAGGAATTCTCCGATTGGAGAGAGGAACGTCTCTCTGATTGAAGAGTTTCTCTCCGATTGGAGAAAAGAGCGAAATCAAGGTTGTGAGCGGCCTCACACAAGCCCAAACGAGCAAAACATCAACCATCTAAGATCAAAGAAACTTTAGACAGCAACATGTACTTGGTACGTCTTCTGCTTTGGGGAGGGGTGGTCATCAAAACTTTGGAGAGTCATCTCCATCAGCAAAGGAAAACGTACAATGAATGCTATGGCGAAACCATCCTACATGCAACAACGAGTGAACAACGTGTGCGCGAAACCAGAGAGAGAGTGGTTTTTGGAGCACCCGATTCTGGAGCATTGCCATGACTACCATCCAGAAACCTACGCAGCTCTCGTCGCCAAACACCAAAGAGAACGAACTCCCTGTGTGATTCGAGGTTGTTTTGAAGTCCCCGAGAACACCGATGCTCACCAAGGTTTGACCGAACGACTGGAACGCGAGCGAGTGCTGGGCAGAGACCACCTTGACCCGATGTTCTGGATCGATGACGAAGACCGCGTCACGCCCTTGCACTACGATAACTTCGACAACCAAATGTTTATCGCTTCGGGCACAAAGATCTTTGTCTTTTACTCTCCGCGTCAGCACAAGAGCCTGTATCACCCTTGGTCTCGCTTGGGACGTGGGCGGCAAAGCCCCCTCGACATTGAAAATCCAGACTTCACCAAGTTTCCCCGTTACAAGGACGCGACGCCAGAGATTGCCGTGGTGAAAGCCGGCGACATGCTGTACATCCCGGCGGATTGGTCCCACCAAGTGTACACCATCGACTGCAAGCAAAACCGTGGCATCGGCATCAACTACTGGTACCCCGTCACGTTGAAGGAGCTATGGCGAGTCCCTTCCGAGAAGCTATCCTTTGTGCTGTGGACCAGCGTCGCCAACCTCGTGGTTCGGGCCAAACGAAAGCTGACAGGAAAACGAATGGCCGTCCCACAGCCTGTGGAAGTTATATACACCCTCACCCAAGAAGATCGTCAGGCTGCCGACATCTACGCAAAGAACCTGGACAGCTACTTGAATGTGCTCAGTCCTGAGAACAGCGATTCACCCACACAGTAACGTCCAGAGGGTCAAGTACAATGAACGCCATAGCTTCACTATCCTTTCTCGAAGAACGGGCCCGTAGACTGTCTCAGCATCCAAGGCTTGGTCATCTCAGCAAGACCACACCTGCCCTTGCTGATGGCTATGACTACGACCCAAGTACTTACAAAGACATCGTGCAACAGCACCAACAGCTACGAAAGCCATGTGTGGTCCGAAACTGCTTTGAAGCAGCAACCAATTACATGGAACATCAAGGCCTCACCCAATGGCTTGAACGTGAACGTGTAGTTCAGCCTCAACAACGTTTTGAGCCGATGCTATGGATCGATGTGGAAGACAGGGTCACTCAGCTTCATTACGATAACTTTGACAACCAAATGTTTGTAGCTTCCGGAACCAAGGTGTTCCTCTTGTTTCCTCCTGAAGACCACGGAAACCTTTATCATCCTTTTGGAACGTTGGGACGAGATCGCCTCAGCCCGGTCAATCCAGAAGATCCCGACTTGACGAGGTTTCCACGATACCAGAAGGCCAAGCCAGCGCTCGTGGTGCTCCAAGCCGGAGATATGCTGTATGTCCCCGCCGACTGGCCCCATTGGGTGTATACGATAGGAAGTCCCGAAGAACGAGCCATCGCCATGAATTACTGGTACCCTGCGTCTCTTCGCGAGATCTGGCGACGTCCTTCCTCCCAACTCACGTATAGCATGTGGACAAGCTTTGCCAATCTTTACGTTCGATGCAAGCGTGCCTGGCTTGGAAAACGCTCCGCCGTTCCTGAGCCCACAGATGTTCTCTACGTTCACAGCAACCAAAACAAGGAAGTCGCGGAGCGCTACGGCCAAAACCTAGCTGAATATCTGGATGTGTTAAACCAGCCACCCGCAAAGTAAGAAATTGAGAAAGAAGTCGGCGTAGAACAGAGGCCCATCACAAAGCAACACCCTACATGTGGACCCCAAGGCCCAGAGCGAGCAAGTCCGATGAATACAACCATTCGTAGCAAGCCCATCAAGAAGAAGCCCATTGTTGCAAGTCGAAAGTACGCGGTAGACGATCTTCCACGAGAGCTTATCCACAAACTCTACAAGATCTTGTGCCAAGTGTTTGGGGGATACTCTCGCAGCTACTTTGAACAACACATCCTTCGACGTGCTGGAGAAACACAAGTCAAGGTTCTTTATGGAGCCAACCAACAAGTTGCTGGTTTCATCTCGTACGGGGTTGAGCAACACAACATTGGAGATGAGATTCACGCGATCTTCGATGGCGGCGTTGTTGTGGATTTGGATTACAGTGGAGGTAGCCAAGCACTTGCGCTCACAGCTTTTGGGTTTGCTCTGCAGTACAAGCTTCGCCACCCAACGCACAAGCTCGGGGCGTTTCTCAAAGCCACCACGCCCATCATGTACCACCATCTGGCGTCAGTGGGACCAGTGTTCCCACACCCAGACAACCCAACACCTCCATCGACCTTGGCGCTCATCCAAGAGCTGAGCCGTCAACGAGGATACGACTGTAGCGAAGAAAACCCCTGGCTGTTCCCTGCTCCCAAGAATGTGAAGTTCTTGCATGGGCATCGATTGCACAAGCACTGCAACTCCAAATACAAAGAGTTCTTTTTGCAGCAAAACCCTGGGTACCTTGATGGCGATCTCTTGCTTGTGTACATGCCCCTTGATTTCTTATCCATGACCCACTCGATTTGGACCACACTCAAACGCTCGACCTCCTTTTTTTCACATCGATTCAAAAAATAAATCGGCCTTCTCCAAAGGTGCCGTTCCTCGCAAAACCAAGCCCCTGCAAACAAATCAAGCCGACCGACCAGCACCCCTCACCCTCAACAAACTAAATTCCCAGTTTTTTTTGAAGAAAAAGATCCAGCAGCCCACTCACACAGCAGGTCGGAAACATTCATCCTGCTGGAGAGCCCAATGATGCACCGTATATTTCTCTTCATTTCTCTGCTCTACTCTTTTCTTTCAAGCACTTACGCAGCAGCCCAAGATACGTCTGGATTCAGCGTCTCGATCAACAAAGCTATCAGCGTCACCAGCACAGGCTGGACCCAGGTCAAAGGGTTCTTGGGAGCTGGCAACCAGGGATTGTTCCAAGCTGGAACCCTGGGCATGAACAACACGACAGGTGAATTCACGGCCCCCGTCAAAGGTTACTACATCTTCAGCGCCAATGTCCGGCTAGACAGCGCCAACGATGGTCCGGACGGTCGATACCTTCGCGCCCTCATCGCCATCAACGGCAGCAAAGATCCCAACAACGGCATGCACGTGATCCAAGGGAACCCCACGCTCACAACCTTGACTCTCACGACAGGTGGCGCCGTTCTCCTTAACAAGAACGACAAGGTAACCCTCTGGGTCTACTCCAACAACGACAACAATTACAAGATCCAGGTGGAGACCAACTTCTCTGGAGTCTTTGTGGGTGCCAACGTCAAACACGGTATGCACGGGGATATGACCCAAGCCCTCGACATCTGGGGCAACTCCGACAGCCCGCTGGGATTCTTCCGAGGAGGCAGCGGGGCCTGGCGGACATCGGGAGCCGCTGGAATGTTTAACAAGGGAGGGTTCGACCCCGTCAGCGGAGAATACACCATCCCAGAAACTGGCGTGTACTACATCAGCTCACGAGTACGCATCGACGGAGCCGCAGCAGGACAAACAGCCTGGATCGCCATCCATTTTAATCGAACACCGACGAACGACTACGGCAGCAGAGTGTACGCTCGGAATATCCCAGGCAATTACTTTTCGATGTCGATCGCGGAAACCATGTACCTGACCAAAGGAACGATCGTGTACGTCACGGTCAAAGCGTCTGGTGTATCACAAGGCCGAGGCTTCCCCTACATTTATAAGATCCAACACGAGACGGGTATGTCGGTCTTGTTTTTGGGTGCCAACCCCGATGGGTTCAAAGCAGCCCGAACTGCCAATAGCGCACAAAGTAACACAGGCTGGACCAATGTGACTGGGTACAAAACGTCCCCTAACATGAATGGACGATACCCCAAGGGTCTTTACAACAAACGAAACTTTAACAACTCCACTGGAGAATACACAGTCCCGGAAGATGGATACTACTTCGTGGGCGCTCAAGTGTACTTCAGCAACTTTGCCTTGAGCAACCTGACGGCTCGGCTTGTGGTCGATATCAACAACCAAAAACAGCTAGGGAATGGGTACCAGAATGTCATCCTCTCCCCCACCCGTTCGTACTACTCCTTGAATCTAAGCGGCATCCTCTACCTCAAGAAAAATGACAAAGTCAAACTTGTGGTGTGGTCTTTCAATGACGCCAGTTACTCCATCAACGCTGAGAGTAACTTTACGATGGCCTACATCAGCAAACCAGACAAAGACGCCGATGGATACAACGTTGACAACGACTGCGATGATAGCAACGGGCGGATTTTCCCAGGAGCGGTGGAAACTTGTGACTTGCGAGACACAAACTGCGATGGAAAGGTCGACAACATCATCGACCTGAACCAACCTTGCGTCGACAGCTCTCGCAAGGGAGCCTGCCAAACAGGAAAGTGGATCTGCCGCACCAAACAGAAAATATGTCTGCAAACCGTAGCGCCATCCACGGAGGTTTGCGACGGCAAAGACACCAACTGTGATGGCCAAACCGACAACATCTCAACCCTGGGTCAAGCCTGTACAGACAACACACGCAAAGGTGAATGCAACGCAGGAACTTGGGCGTGCATTGCCAACAACAAAACGTGCAAAGCGAACAACCAACCCAAGACGGAAGTCTGTGACGGGAAAGACGAAGATTGTGACGGCCAGATCGACAACATCACCGACCTGGGTAAGACCTGTATCGACTCCAAACGCAACGGTATATGTCAGGCAGGAACCTGGGCTTGTGTGAACAACGCCAAAACCTGCAAGCAGACCAACCAACCTGGCGCCGAAGTTTGCGACAACAAAGACAACGATTGCGATGGCAAAGTAGACAACATTCCCGATCTAGGAAAAGCCTGCTCGGATACAGCTCGAAAGGGTGAGTGCGCAGCGGGAACCTGGACATGCTCCAACAACGCCAAAGTCTGTAAACAAGCTGCACAACCCAGCGCAGAGACATGCGATGGCAAAGATAACGACTGTGACGGAACCATCGACAACATCGCCAAGCTTGGCCAAGCCTGCGCAGACCCCAACCGAAAAGGCGAATGCCAACCCGGCAAATGGGCCTGCGAAAACAACCAGGAAGTGTGCAAAGCCGACGTCCAACCCAAAGCTGAAACCTGCGATGGCAAAGACGAAGACTGCGACGGAGCCATCGACAACCTCACAGATCTGGGTCAGGCCTGCAAAGACACGACACGCAAAGGCGAGTGCCAGACAGGAACCTGGGTTTGCGAGAACAACGCCAAAACCTGCAAGCAAACCGTCCAAGCCACAACGGAAGTCTGTGACGGCAAAGACGACAACTGTGACGGCCAGGTCGATAACATTCTTGACCTGGGCCAGGCATGCACAGACCCCAATCGAAAAGGTGAATGCGAGGCAGGGACTTGGGCTTGTGAAAACAACGCCAAAACCTGCAAAGCCACCAACTCACCCACACCAGAGATCTGTGACCAAAAAGACAACGACTGCGACGGCATGATCGACAACGGAACCTGCACAGACGCAGGAAACCCTCCCGACAACAACGCCAACGGCTGCCCTCAAGGTTGCGCACAAAATGAGGTCTGCATCAAAGGACAATGCCAGCAGCATCCTTGCCAAGGTGTCACTTGTAACGCCGGAGAGTTCTGCCGCAACGGAGCCTGTTATCCTTCCTGTGGTTGTACCCAATGCCCCAAAGGACAGAGCTGCCGACAAGGAACATGCCAGGCCGACCCCTGTGGTGGTGTGGTGTGTGCCCAAGGACAGTCATGCGATCCAACTTCAGGAGCTTGTGTCGCTGACACCTGTGGAAATGTAACTTGCAATCCCAACGAGATCTGCCTGCAGGGTCAATGTGTGGCAGACCCCTGTCTCCTTGTTCAATGTAACAACAACCAGGTGTGTGAGTTGGGTCAGTGTTACGACGCGGCTTGCGTCCCCAGCAAGGCCAAACCCACAACCCCCGACGCAGGCACCGGTCAACCGAGCAATCCACCCCCACCAACCGGGATGACTTGTTCGGCCCAGCCGTCAACTCCCTTCTCCTGGTTTAGCTTCCTGGCCATCCTTCTCGCCTTGGGGTTCGTCAACCGACGACGCACAGCGTCCGAATCAAAGTAGGCAACACTAAGGGTTGCTAACCTGAATCACTTTCTCCACCGAAAGCTTCAATTCTTTGCGTTTGAACTGAGAGTCTGTGAAGAAGAAGCTCGCCTCAAAGCGCACCTTGATGGACCCTTTCTTTCGAACATCATCCAGATCAACCTGATTGGAGCCAAACACAACCGTTCGACCCGGAACAGTGGTGAGGGACGCTTTGTAATCAGGCAGCTCAATTTTCCAACGACGGAGTAACGTGCGTTTTTGCACACCGCCTTCCATCGCCGCGATGTCTGCGCTCAATTCGATGGTGTTCTTGGCGGAGAGTTGAGCCTTGGGATCAATCACAACAAAGGAGTCGGGATACACGGCAAACTCAAAGACATCAATCACACCATTTTTGTTGGTGTCCCCCCACATAATCTCTCCCCAGGTGACTCCAAATTCAGGCACACCGTAGCGACCCAAGTTGTTGCCCATCAGGTCAAACAAGTACTGCAGCTTCCCACCCATATTGAGATACAAATCTTGGGCACCGTATGTATGCATCAGCTCGTGTGCGAAGAGGTACATGTCGATCTTTTTCATCGCAATGCGACCCTCAGTCACGGCGTATCCGGTGAAGCCATTGAGATCCAGATTGCTGGAGATAATGAGCCTCTTGTCAAAGTCACTTGCGCCCTTGATGCAACCCTTGGAAACAAGATAGCTCTCCAACGCGGTGTGCATACCGCGGATGCTCTTGTCACCGTTGGGGTTGAAGTCCTGGGTGTTAATCCCTGCAAGAACCACCCACTCGTACTTTTGGGCCGGACGACCTGTGTATTGCTGGCTCAGCTTGTCGTAGTAGGCTTCAAAGTCCGTTACTTTCAGGCGCGACTTGAACTCCTTAAACCGATTGGTGCAAATCTTGGAGGGCTCATGTGGGATGTCTTGGAAGTCGCTGAGGACCACAAGAATCCGATGGTTTCCAATCGGTAGCGTGTTGCCCAACGAGCGCGGTGTAGGACGAACACAGATCCCATCAAAGCAGCTACCTTCCTGGCAGTCAGCCGAAGAGCAGCACTCTGCGCCTGGGAAGAAAACGTTGTTGCAGCATTTGGCCTGTGTGTAATGGGTACGACTTTGCGAGCACTGCGGCGTGGGGCAATACCTCGTAGGGAAGTGGTGCTGACCACAAGTGATGTTGTTGCTGTCCGGTGGAAACCCTATCGCAGAGCTAAGCGCAAGGCTTCCAATCCGGTTGAAGTTAAGGGTGATGATCTTGCTCCCCGACAAACCAGATGAAAAGACATCCACTTTGGTCGCACGCACCTGCACCGTCAGAGTTTTGACCTCGCCGGCTTTGAAATCGAAGGATGTAAGGTTTTTGAACGAAGCATCAATCAGCTGCCAGCTGAAGCTATTGCTGTAGGTGAACGGAAGGTTCACGGGCTTTGTTGTTGTGTTGGTTGCTTTGATGGTGAAGGTCTTGGTTTCCCCCTCCGTCACGAGGCTTGGGATAGGACCTGGCTCAAACAAAATGCCAGAGACCGTCACCGGCTGGTTTACCTGCTGTGGAGGATTCCGAAAACAAAGACTGTGACGAACGGTTCCTTTGCAAGTCAGCTGATCCGGCTGGGGAAAGCAGCGACCTGGACAAGTACCATCAGGAAGGAGAAGAGCATTGCATGCTTCGCCATCCAGGCATGTTTTGGGTTCAGGCTCAGGAACAGGCTCGCTTTCAGGAACGGGCTCCCCTGCATCAGGAGTGGGCTCTTCCACAACCTCAGGAGGAGACTCTTGGACAGGCTCAGCTTCCACTGTAGCCTCGGGAGCCGTCGAGGCATCATCCGGCGCTTCTGATGCATCAGGAAGCATATCAGCAGGAGGCTCTGAAACACCTTCAGCGACGGTCTCTGTACCCACACCATCCGATTCTACAGGAGGATTACCACAAGCCAACCAAAGAGAAGAACTGAACCCAACGACAAAAATCAGCAACAGATAACGTTTCATTGCACAATCGTCCTTACCAATCAAAGCAGAAAAATGAAGAAAACAGAAGAGTTGAGAAGAGAGAACTTGACTACTCTTTGACGGTGTTTGCCCCCTTGATAATCAACCATAAGCACAAACTGACTTCACCCACAACTGCAGTGACTCCTACAATCCATCCAAGCAAAACTTTCTGTTCAGGAACCAAAAGGAACCCAAAACTCTCGATCAAGTAGCCCATGGAAGCAACAACCATTCCAACTCCAAGCAAGGAGGGGAAGGACTTCGATCTTGTCAGTAGATAGCCCAACAAGAGACAATGGAAAGCAAACAAAACACCTGCAAGGAGGTAGCCCATATGGTGCAAACCCATGAAAAACTGAGCCGCCTCGTTAATTTGTTGAGGGGTGTAATGCTCGACCAACGAGGGGCTCTTCAACACATGCAAGGCTGCATATTGGTTGAGCAGGTTCAACAGGCCAACCGCAGGGTGGGCGAGCAACCGAAACGCTGCCATCACCAAAGCCAACGTCTTGTTTACGGACTTGAGCATCTGAAACAACAAAATGGAAATCGCGACGTCGGTAGAGAAAGCGATGAGGTCTGTGATCAGGCCCCAGCGAAAGAGGGTCTCGGATTGTAGAATATTCTGCGCCGTTTGAGCGGCGTTGCCCGCCACAAGAATCGACTCACGAACACCGCCCTGGCTGAAGCCAGCACAAACAATCACAACCAGGTAAAGCCATCCAGTCCATCGTCCTTCACGTTTTCGATCTTGCATCACAACCTCCATCCATTCGTTGTCGTTTGAGACCCCATTCTCCTAAAAGAGCCTGGGGTTGAGGTACATCGATGTGCCTCGGTTTGGTTTCGATGTATGCAATGTATCCAAACGAATGGGGGAGCCACAGACACAAAAGTAGGGTTTTGCAAAAACAGTCCTTTTTCCAACCCTACTAAAGTAGTGGTACCTCTAAGACAAGTATACCGTGAGAATACGCACAGCAGCTTCAGCAGTAACCCTTCGAAAACGATGGATGAAACAAGCCGGTCGTGGTATTGTGTCCTCGAATGTATGGTTGTTGACTCTTAATTCACGGTGGTGTGAGCCATGATCTGGAAAAAACTTTGGATTGTCCTTTTTTTGTTGTTGGTTACTTCTCTGGCTGCCAATTGCAGCGACACGTTGGGAACAGACGCCTGTACAGGTGTCGACTGCGGCGCCAACGGCAAGTGTGTGGTCAAGGACCAAAAGCCGGTCTGTGAGTGCGAAACAGGCTACACGATTGTGAACAAGACATGCCAAAAGCAGGACGCCGAAACAGTAGGCGAGTTCACCGGACAAGAGCGCACAGACGAACCTCCTCCGCAGGATAAGGCAACCCAGGATGCCTCCGATACGGAGAAAGCCCCCACAGAAAAACCCAACCCCACGGAGCAGGGACCCACTGACGGACCTGGTCTTTGCACCACAGATGTAAAGTGCCCAGACTGGACCGAGTGTGACCCCCAAACAGGAGGGTGTAAGGTTCTTCCCGGGAATTGCAGCTCCAACAAAGACTGCTCCTCCAAGCAGATCTGCTCTCCTGCAGACCACAAATGCAAGGACGCTCCTCCCAATCCCTGCGCAAGCTATTCATGCAGTCAGGGAGGCGAATGCGGCCTGGACTCCTCCAACCAAGCCAAGTGTTACTGCCCCAACGCAAAGAAGCTGGCTTCCGACGGAAAAACCTGTGAGAACGACCCCAACCTTGCAGACGGGAACGCCTACTTTTGCATTGTAACTGCCGGAGCCAACCCCACAGTTCGTGTGTATTACAAGGGCCTCACAGAATCCGCCACAACAGCACCCAACGACCTCAAGGTGGAGTTTGGCTACACCCCCTACAAAGCCACCTACCCTGTGAAAGAAGATGACTACACTTGGGCCTCGACAACCTTCGTCAAAGGTGGCGCAGGGGACTTTGGAAACGATGTCATTTACACGGCCACTCCACCCCCAGGAAAAGACCTCGACTACATCTTCCGTATCGCCAAATCCGGGCTGAATTGGATCTATTGCCACACCGGGAACGTTGAGCCGGAAAACATCCAATCACCCGACCAGTTCATTCCAGGAAAGCATGGCAACGGAGGAACAGGAACCCGAACCCAGGGAGAGCCTGGATTGGATGGAACCACCGCCGAAAGCTTTGCTTGTGGACAAGGTTCGTTTGACTCCAGCGCAAAGCAATGCAAATGCAACCCAACCTACATTGCTGACGGCATCACTTGTGTGTTCGACACCTTCTGCCAAACTACAAATTGCGGCTCCAACGGTACCTGCAATTTGGAGAAACGGACCTGTGACTGCAACACCGGTTACTACTTCAACACAACCCAAAAAACGTGCCTGGAAGACCCCTGCCCTGCGTTGAAGTGTTCGGCAACCGAACAGTGCAACCGAGAAACAAAGAAGTGCGAATCGCTCCCTGCTTGTAGCCCAAGCACCAACAAAGGCCAGTTTACGTTCTGCTATGAAGTTGGCAAAGGCCAATACAACGTTGTGGTGAAGTACAACGGCTCCCAACCCATCGACTTCACGAAAAGTCAGGTGATGCTCAACGGCAAGGACATCACCACGGAAGCTCAAGCTGCTTACCAAACCGCCACCAAGACGTTTGTTTTTCGACAAACCAACCCTCCCAACACCAAGTATGGTTATGTCTTTCGTCTCGCAGATTCGACCGGAAAAGACGTAGACAAACCGCTGTACATCCCGTTCTGGGTGGGTGATGGCTACAAGTACAAAGACTTCACCTGGGACGACGGCTTCATGTACTACGTGATGATCGACCGCTTCCACGATGCTGACTCCTCCAACAACATCAAAAGCGGCGGCACTGTCACCAACCCTGAGAAGGACTGGAAAGGTGGAGACTGGAAAGGCCTCACCCAGAAGATTAAGGACGGGTACTTCGACAAGCTCGGCGTCAACACCATTTGGATCAGCTCCCCCATCCTTAACAACCACAAAGGCACTGTGGACATTGGAGTGAACCAAACGGTCCCAAGCTGGGGCAGCTATCACGCGTATCACCCTTTGCTATCGGCCTGGACCCATAACTTCCAGTTCAAGGGAGACCCGTTCTTCCAGAAGGTAAACCATCCCCCCACCCATCCGTTTGAGACAGCCTTTGGTACACCCAAGGACCTCCATGAGATGATTAACGAGGCCCACAGTCGAGGCATTCGCATCCTCCTCGACTTTGTAACCAACCACGTCCACAAAGACAGCCCTCTGTACACAGGCCCCAACAAGAAGAACTGGTTCTTTGAGAGTCAGCAGGATTGTAGCTCATCGGGTTGGGGAATCTCCTGCACCTTCACCAGCGACCTTCCGGACATTGCGTACAGCAGCAAAGACGCTCGTGACGGCATGACAGCCCATGCAGCCTGGCTGGTCCATGAACTCAACGTGGATGGTTTCCGGGTAGATGCCTTGAAACACATGGACCTTCAATTCACCAAAGACATGAGCACGGTGATGAAGGCCGAAACCGAAACAACGGGTATTCCACTCTATATGGTGGGAGAAACGTTCACTTACGATCGCGGTCTTCTGATGAAGTTTGTAGGACCCGATAAGATTCAGGGTCAGTTTGACTTTCTCTTCTACCAGGCCGCACAAAAGATCTTAAACTTTAGCTCACTCGGTAGCATCAAAGACTACATTGAAAACCAACTCCCATGGTTTAATCAACAGTGGTCGGGTGCGTTGATGTCGAACTTTATCGACAACCACGACGTCGCACGTTTCAACACGGGTGGGAAACATTGGGAGACTCGCGTAGCTCTGGCCGTGCTCTTAACGTCTCAACAGTTTCCCCTGCTTTGGCAGGGAACTGAGTATGGTATGGAGCAAACACCTGGACAACCGACAGATCCAGGCAACCGAGGTTCGATGAAGTTTTCCGGCCTCAATGCCGACCAACAAGGAACACTTCAGTTCGCTCAAACCATCGGCTCGTTGCGGAACAAATACATTGCCCTGCGACGAGGCAAACGCACCACTCTACAGTTTGAGGAAGACAAGTTCTGGGTCTTCAAGCTGGAGTACAACAACGAGACGGTTTATGTTGCCATCAACGGCCTGGGCAACAACAAGACTGCCAACAACATCCCATCAGGATATACGGATCAAACAGGTTACTGCAGCGGAACAACGGTCCCCGGTGGAAAGACCTGCATCTTTGGGAAGTAAGATGATAGCTTCCAAAAAGGGATGCTTTTGAGAGAACGGCTCTGCCTTCCAATCTCATCGGATCGATGAAGAGAAAAGCTTCTTACATCACTTTAATGTGAGGAGGAAGGCAGGGTTGTAGACTTCAAAAGCAGACGCAGAGCCTTCTTTGCCGAGCGCACCACAGATGAATCTGTATCTCGGAGAAGTGGCTTAAGATGCTTCACAACTTGCACTCCTGATGCTTTGCATTCCACCAGGGCATCCACAGTCCAATGACGCACCCAGGAATTGGAATCTCTAAGCGCCTTAAGAAGAGCAGATTTGGTAGCAAGAAGAGCGCAACCAATACGTCCAATGGCTTGCGCAGCATTCGTACGAACACACACGGATGGAGCGCGATGGAGCAGCGGAAACAAGTCAGGAAGGGCAGAAGTTGCATCCTTTCCTATTTTTCCAATGGCAAGAATCGCTTCCCGGATCACCCAAGAATGGGAGTCACGCAGGGACAAACGTAGCTCCGGCAAAGCAGCTTTGGCGTAACGACCCATCGAACTTAAGGCCCTGGCGCTAAAGGCACGAACCTGCAGAGATGGGTCCCTTAGCGTTTTTCGAAGCACAGCTACCGTCTTCGTGTTCCCAACCTCAATGTCCCAAAGAGCCCCTGCGGCTGCCACACGAATGTCTTTGTGTTTGTGACGCAAAAGAGCTGTCACGGCTGGAACAGCCTCTCCTGCCTCTTTCCCCATTTCGCCCAAAGCCCGCAACAATCCGACCCTTTCATTGCGTTTCTTCGCAAGTTGAAGTTGACGCAGCACAGGAGGAACCACAACGGAGCCCATCTTCCCTAAGGTCACCGAAACCATTGTGCAGTGAAGACAATTGTCTTTCGAATACTGTCGCAGCAAAGCTGGAATGGCAAGCACGGCCCTGATCTTGAATAGCGCAAGAGCTGTTGTTGCAGCGCTCACAACAAGAAGCTTCTTATCCTCCAAAAGCCGGCTTAAGGCTGGCACAACTCGCTTTTCATCCACACCTATCTTTCCCAAGGCGGTCGCAGAGGCGCTCCGAACGGCTGATTTGGGGTCATTCAGACATGCTAACAAGCGAGGAATTGCTGGGGCAGCAGGCTTTCCAACAAGACCCAGCGCTCTCGCAGCTCCCAAACGCACCAAAGCAGACTTATGTTGAAGAGACTTTGTCAGCGTAGGAACCAGATTGGCTCCACCCAAAGAGAGCGCACGCGATGCCATCCAACGCGTTGTACTGGAAGAAGACTGAAGAGCAAGCCTATCCTTTAGGTATACAGAAGAGGGCAAGCGAGACAACAGCGTCTCAATTCGAACAAAATGCTCTCCTCAAAAGAGAAAATAACTCTATAGCTTCTTGCCTGTTCAAGAAGCTTTTTGGGTGTTACGATAGAGGACAAGACAATTAGGACTCAAGCGTCTGACCTACAAAGAAAATATCTTACAAGCCAAACCCCACTCTCCGAAGAAGAAAGCTTTCGTCATCTCCTTGCCCTCAACAAACATCGATATTGTCCTGCGAACATCCCTGCCCCAAAAAGACCTCTAAACCTCTGAATCTATAAGGAACGATAACAAACTATATCTTAGACCTAACAAACCTAAATTAATTTTTATCCAACTTTCACCTAACTTTTTGATATAACGGACGAGCAAAGCACGAGGCGGCTCGTCAAACAGCTGGCAATGTCAGGCAAAGGTATGACAAACGAAGATACAACTGACACACGGATAATAAACTTGGCTGCTCTTTCGACACAATCCATGGGCGGTGTTCTTGTCACCAAACGACACCTCAAAACCGCCACACATGTATCAGAGAACATGAGCTATCTTACAGGAATACCTGCATCAAAGTTTCTAACGACACCTCTCACAGACTTGCTCTCACGAGACCTACTCCACGACGCTCGCAATGTGATTGGCTTGCCGCAGAGTCATTCCCGTAGAAGCTACCTGGGACATTGCAGTCTCAACGACAACCCCCTTGAAGTTTGTGTACACTCCACAAATTCGCATGTGATGTGGGAGTTCTTTCCTGCCCCCCCAAAAAACATCACGGGCTCCATGGCATTGCAACAACTGAACACAATCCAAGATGAGCTAGCTCGTGCGGATGACATTAAGGGCCTACTGACCCACGTTTGTGAAACCATCGCATGGAACTTTGGGTTTGACTCTGTCTATGCGTACAAGACCAACCCTCGCAGTCACCAAGTCGCAGAGTTCCAAAAGGATTTTTCGACAACTGAAGGAGACTCACGGTGCAGTGATTACCTGAACAGCCCGTGGCTGCGAGAGCAACTGCGACGAGCCCGATTGTTTGCGGTTCAAGATGTTCAGGCAACACCTGTCAAGTGTCTGAAAAGCGATGAGGAGAGCGTACCCGACTTCTCAATGTCTCTTTGCCAATATCCGCAACCCAAAGAGTTATCCTGGCTGCGGTCACAGCAAGTAAAAACATCGTTGGATATCGCCCTTCTACAAGGCAACAAACTTTGGGGATGCCTGTTGTGTCATTCGACTGTTCTCCCCAACCCCTTTTCCCTCCAAGACCTTCTGATGCTAGAAGGATTGAGCCGAACGCTCTCCCTCTTGCTTACATTCCACACAGACGCTGAAGAAGCAGGTACGTTGGGATGAACAGAGAGCAAGTCCTGGAGCAGGTGTACAAACACCTGAGCACCGAATTCCGGATCAACTTTTCTCATTACAAAGACAACACAGTGATGCGACGAGTGGAGCATCGCATGACATTGCTTCAGCTGGACAGCAAGGAAGAGTACCTCCAGCGCTTGGCATTTGACCGGAACGAACGGGACGAGCTGTACGAAGACCTCTTGATCGGAGTCACTTGTTTCTTTCGAGACAAGAGCGCCTTTGCCATCCTCGAAGAACAGATACTACCGGAGCTTCTGGAGCAGGCCAACGATGGAGAAACCATTCGGATCTGGGTAGCAGGATGTGCCTCTGGAGAAGAAGCCTACTCCCTCGCGATCTTGTGCCATGAGCTACTGGCTGGGATTCATCGCCCCATTGACGTCAGAATTTTTGCAACAGATGCACACAAACATTCTCTGCAGCTAGCATCCATAGGGATGTATCCAGCCTCTGCGCTGAAAGAGATGTCTCCTGAGCGCAAGAAGCGACACTTCATAGCGCAAGGGGAAAGGTATAAGATAGCAAAGCACATACGTCGCATGATTGTCTTTGCTCCCCACAACATTTTGTCGGATCCCCCTTTTACACAAATACACATGGTCTCGTGCCGAAACCTGCTCATTTATTTGGAAGCAAAGGCACAACAACAAATTCAAAACCTCTTTCATTTTGCTCTACAAAATTCAGGCGTTTTGATACTCGGCCCTTCCGAGCGGTTGAACGGACTGGAAGACGAGTTCGACACAATAAGCGATAGGTGGAAGATTTTCCGCAAAAAACGAGAAGCAAAGTTTGGCTTGGAGAAAGGGTTTCGACTGTTTAACAAGTCGGAAGAAACCGGAGCACAAGGACATCATCGATTGATGGATAGAAAACGAGACTTGGAACCGATATCTCCCTTCTACGAAAGACTGTTGGAGCAGCACCTGCCCCCATCGCTGCTGGTCGATGAGAACCTCAACATTCTTCACATGTTTGGAGGGGTCGAGCGCTTCCTCGAACTCCAGACAGGACGTATCACAACCCATGTTCTTCGGCTGATCCATGAGGAACTTCGCGGCACGCTCTCTCGTGCCCTGGAGCAGGTACGGCATGAGCATACAGTGTACCGACAAACAGGGCTTCGCGTACAAACCAGCGAGGGAATCGAACAAATCCAAATGCTCGTACAGACCATCACGGACCCCGTGAAGCACGACGTTCGGTATCTCATTAAGCTAGAGCGGACCATTCGAAGCACACCGGACGAAGGGGGAGAAGAAGCCAACCAAGTACAACAAACCGAGTACATTCGAGCTTTGGAACAAGAACTCCAATACACCAAAGATAGCTTGCGTGCCACAGTTGCAGAGCTATCCGCCGTCAACTCAGAGCTTCAAAGCACAAACGAAGAGCTCATCACAGCCAACGAAGAGTTGCAAAGTACAAACGAAGAGTTTCATTCGGTGAATGAAGAGCTGTATGCCATCACCGTGGAACACCAGCAAAAGATCGAAGAGCTTTCCCAAGCCAACAATGACATCGACAACTTGCTCGCCGTAACACGCGTTGGTGTGTTGTTCCTTGATGAGTCTCTCTGCATCCGCCGCTACACATCTGAGATTGCCAAAACGCTGGAGCTGCAACCCCACGATATCGGCAGACGCTTTGATAGCTTTCGACGCCCCCTCATTTCAGCCCAGTTTGTGGACACACTCCGCAAAGTAGCCAGAGACTTACAGCCGGATGAAGTCGAGGTTCACGACGAAAACGGACACCCGTACATGGTGAGCATCTGGCCATACGAGAGCAAAGATAAGGTTGAAGGGTTGGTCCTCTCCCTCGTTGACATCAAAATGCTCAAAGAGGCCCAAGAAAGGCTCAACCAATACGCGGGAGTGGTTGAAAACGCTCGCGACCTCATCGGTGTGTTTGACACAAGCCTGAACATACAACAGCTCAACCCAGCAGCCCGAAACCTGCTGGGCCTGGGTGAAGACTACAGGTTCCAATCTTTGACCATGCAGGACCTGCACCCAGCGTGGGCGTACCACATCATTTTGGAAGAGGGAATACCGACAGCCCGAAACGAAGGGGTTTGGAAAGGAGAGACCGCGATTCTGACGAGAAGCGGCACTGAAATTCCCGTCTTGCAATCCATCTTGGCTTACTACAGCGAAGACAAAGTCTACAATTTCTCCACCATCATGCGCGACATTGGCGTGCAAAAAGAAACGGAGAAGCGGCTTCGCAACGCAGAGCAGCGAGCCAACGCAGCCAACCAAGCGAAGACAGCGTTTCTAGCCCACATCAGTCACGAGCTTCGGACGCCTCTGTCTGCCATTCTGGGCTTCGCCGATATCCTCAAACAAAGACTCTCACAGGTGCCTTTTTCCCAGGAAGACGCAGGCCATGCAATCGGCGTGGTCCAACGCAACGGCCACTACTTGCTGGAGTTGGTCAACGATATCCTGGACCTTTCAAAGATTGAAGCGGAGGAGATGGAGATCCGTCAAACGCTCCAACCGCTCTACCAACAGATCCAAGAACTTGAAACTCTGGTACAGATGCGGGCCAACGAAAAGGGGCTACCGCTGCATTTCATATACAACTCCAAGCTCCCTGCTGAGATCATCACAGACCGAGTTCGATTACGACAAATTCTTCTTAACTTGCTGAGCAACGCGATCAAGTTTACAGACGAAGGAAGCGTCGAGTTTCACGTAGAGTGTCTGTACAATGAAAGCTTCGAGGCAGAGTTACCAGACGAGATCAAAAGCATACTCCGGCCTTACAAGCCGGGCGAGGTACACCCAGAGCTGTCCGTCGATGCACCTCTCCTTTTGCATTTTCTGGTGAGAGACACTGGCATTGGTATGTCAGAGAAATTCCAGGAGAAGCTATTCCGACCGTTTACACAGGCCGATGAAGCCGTTCATTTCGGAGGAACAGGTTTAGGTCTCAGCATCAGCAAACGCCTCGCAGAGAAGCTAGATGGAGCCATTACGTGGGAGAGTGAGTTAGGTGAGGGGAGCAGCTTCTCGTTTTGGCTTCCCACTTCCAGGCTAGAGACGGACTGGCTCACTCCCAACCAGCAACAGCACTACAAACATGTAAAAGAGCCAAAGACGGCGATTCCGCAATTCACAGCGTACGTGTTGGTTGTTGATGATTTGCCCGAGATTCAGCAAGTGACCCAACATGTCCTGGAACAAAGCGGAATCAATGTCACGCTGGCCAGCCATGGAGAAGAAGCCATTCAACTTGTGGAAGAGGCGGAACAAAAAGGCCAGCCCTTTGACCTCATCCTGATGGACATGCAAATGCCCATCATGAACGGCTACGAAACCACCCAACGATTGCGACACAAGGGGTATGACATCCCGATTATCGCGCTGACAGCCGGTGCGATGAAAGGCGACCGAGAGAAGTGCATCCAAGTCGGCTGCAATGACTATCTGTCCAAACCCATCAAAACGAAGAAGCTCCTCCATCTGATGTCGTCGTATTTGCACCAACAAAAAGAAAGAACCTCGGAAGCGACACCCCCAACAGCATCGTCGGTTCGAGCCAAGACCCCCACCCACAACAAGAACTCCGCAACCACTGACAAGGACTCTACAAAAGAAGCCGCCCCCTCGAACTTGGAGCTTCTTCTTGTAGAAGATTCACCGGATCTGCTTCGCTATTATGCAACAGGTCTTCACGGAGAAGGCTACAAGATCCACACGGCACAAAACGCGAGCCTGGCACTCCAAGCCGCGGAGAGACGGTCCTTTGACGTCTTTTTGCTGGACATGTCCTTGCCCGATCTCGACGGACTCTCGTTGTACCAACAGCTCAAGGAGCTTCAACCCCAAGCAAGGTATTTTGCGATCAGCGGCAACATCGACGAAGACTTTCAGCAACAGATTCTTAACGTTGGCTTTGAACGATTCTTCCTGAAACCTGTGGAAATCCAGACCATCCATCACCAGATCTCCATCTCCTCTCTTTCCTAAATGGCTCCAAGCCAAAAGCTCCACGTCCTTGAAGCTACAGAAGAGGAGCTTTCCGAAAGACCTGTAGACACATTTCCTTAGCGACCGACAATACTTCTCTCCTGAGGGGTGCGGTCGAAGGTAGTTGGTAAGTAGCTCTCATGAACCTCACCCCTATTCGCTACGCTCATTTCCCCTCTCCACGTGGAGAGGGGACCATCTGAA
>SBHC01000007.1 GCA_006226375.1 Deltaproteobacteria bacterium
ATGTCAGAATGTTGAAGGGTGAGGTCCGAAAAGGCATGAGTTTTTTTCACAAGGTAAACTTGTTACCCATAGGATTGAATCACACCCTCTTCTCAGTCGCTCAAAGGCTCTCTGCAGCGATTGAGATCGAAGCTCTTCGACCCCTTCGCTCCAAGCCAACATACACACTCGCAAGGCACGAGGAAGAAAGGCCCATATTCCTTGGATCTTCTCCGAAATCCAAACAAAACCTTTGACGGCACAGTAAAAACAACCTATCTTGTCTAAGCTATGTACTAGACAAATCTAAAAATAGTAGTGCAGCCCTCAAACAATGTTGTGCCTGGTATTGTCCCACCACCTACTTCCGAGCTGACCCTTACCATGGATGAGAAATCTTTCGCCGTCGCGCTTCAAAACTGCAGCCAAGATCCCATCCAGTTTATCAATCAGATACAGTCTTTTGGTGCCCTGATTGGATTTGACATTGAATCCAATCAGATCCACTACCTCTCCAACAACATTGTGGAGATAGTGGGTGCCTCTGTCAGCTTGGGGCAGACCTTGTCGGATGCGTTCCCAGACCGAGAGTTTATGCACGCCATTCGAGGGGCACTATCGATACCAAGCATTGCAGAGCAGCGTGAGAGCTTGGGCACATTCTCTTTGGGAAGCCAACCATGTGAAGCCTTCCTCCATTCGGTGGAACACATTGGAGTGCTTGAAATAGAGCCAGCACAACCTTCTACGAAGGCACAACTTTCTGAATCGATTACGACTGTCCGTACAATGCTTGGAGTCATTGGAACTTCCAGTTCACAGGACGACATGATGCAAACGGCGGTCAAGACACTTCGCAACCTCACCGGATTTGACCGCGTCATGGGTTATCGCTTTCTGGAAAATGGGGACGGCGAAGTTGTAGCGGAGGCCAAGAGTCCTAGCCTTGAACCGTTTCTGGGGCTTCGTTATCCTTCCTACGACATTCCTCCTCAAGTCCGAACCATTGCAACCAAGGTCCCCTATCGAATCATTGTTGACACCCAAGGTTCACACGTCTCCGTTACAAGCAACGTGGAGGAGCCTTTGGATCTTTCCCGCTCGGTAATGCGGGGCGTTTCGCCCGTACATCTCGAATACCTTGCCAATATGGGCGTCCGAGCTTCAATGAGCCTCTCGATCCAAGTCCACGGTCAACTTTGGGGTTTGTTTGCTTTTCACCATCGTCGCCCTCGAAAGCTGAGTTCGAGCCAAATTTTTGTGTGCGAGTTGTTCAGCCAGCTGTTCTCAGCCCAAACGCAGCAGAAGATGGAACAAAAAATGATTGTGCAGCGGCAACGGATCCAGTCGATCCGCAGCGCGGTCCTTGATATATCCAATGAATCGTCATTGTCCCAGATCTTTGACCACGTCGCTCAAGACATCATGAAGATCGTAGAGATCGACGGTATTGCTCTTCTTCAGGGTCAATTGGTCAACGCCCATGGTGATGTGCCAAGCTATAACATCCTGATGAAGCTCACAGAACACATAGAGAACGAGACGTTTGTAGTTGACTCCCTCCGAAGTGTAGCAAGCTTTGTTGATGACGACCTCGGAACCACCGCAGGCGTATTGGCCATTTGCCTCGACAAGAGCTCGCAAACCGCATTGTGCTTCTTTCGAAACGAAATCCGGCACAACATTCGCTGGGGTGGTGAGCCGGAAAAGATCATTAAGGATGGACCCAGTGGCCCGAGACTACACCCCCGAAAATCATTTTCGGAATACATCGTTTCCGTCTCGGGGAAATGCGAACGTTGGTTACAAGAGACCCTAACTGCAGCTCAGGAAATCCGACTCATGCTCATCGAGTTTGGCTTTCGAAATTACAGCAGCAGCAAGAAGCTTTGGCTCCAACAAGAGAAGCAAAACGATCTGCTCGTGGCTGAGTTAAACCACCGGGTCAAAAACATACTGGCGCTGGTCCAGTCCATCAGCAAACAAACGCAGAGCAACACTTCCAACCTACAGGACTTTCTCCTTTCGTTTGAGCGCCGAATCTCTGCGCTGGTGGTGGCCCATGACCTCAGCAGCCAGAACGGGATGAGATGGGTCTCTTTGTACGACTTAATTGTAGCCGAGTTGAAGCCATTCAAGAGCCGTGAGCAAAGTGTACGATTAAGCGGCCCGCGCATTGGACTGTACTCGAACGTTTCCCCAACCTTAGCCCTCGTCATCCACGAGCTCGTGTCAAACTCAGCCAAGCACGGAGCGCTCTCCCTCCCAGACGGCAAACTCAACATCGAATGGTCCATTGCCTCCAGCGGGCTCTTTCTGCACTGGAAGGAGTCCGGGGTCTACGATGCGCAACGTCCTAAGCGTCAGGGCTTTGGTTTGTCTTTGATAGAACGTGCCATTCCCTATGAATGCGGTGGCCGCTCCAAAGTCGACTTTCTCCCCACTGGAATGGAAGTGGAGCTATGGCTCCCCTCTCAACACATTTTCAGGCTCAAAGAAACGGAGTTCATCAAGGTAGAAAGCAACCCCAACCGCGAGATCCAGTTGCTCTCCGTATCGTCCTTGTTGCTCGTTGAAGACAGCATGGTGATTGCGATGGGAATGGAGAAAGTCTTAATGGAGGTAGGATGCCAAAAAATCACCTCCGTCCCCACTGTAGAGTTAGCCCTTGAAGCGTTGAATGCAAGAGACTTTGAGGTCGCAGTCCTTGACATACACCTGGGAGAAGAAACAAGCTTAGGCCTTGTGAGCGAGCTCAAAAAACGCTCCATACCGTTTTTCTTTTTAAGTGGATACGATACAACTTTCAAGCTTCCAGATGGACTTGACTCCATACCTAGGTTGCGAAAGCCAATCAAAGTAAGCGACTTGGTCAATACCCTGGCGACGCTACTAGGACAGGAATGAACCCATGAAAACGATCTTAATCCTTGAAGATGAAAAGCGGCTTGCCTTTCACTGGCAACAAGTGTTGGAAGAGGCTGGATACAACGTTATCCCAACACACACAACAGACGAATCGATCGCAGTTCTCCAGGAAGAAGAGATCGCGCTCATCATCTGTGACATACTGATCCGGGGAGAGAACAATGTACCTGTTCCACGGGGTGGCCTGTCTTTGCTTTCCTACCTCAACCTCCACGTAGAAAAAAGCAAACGCCCACCTGTCATTGTCGTGTCCGGAGGAACCTTGGCTCTCAACCTCCACAAGTATTCAAACCTACTCAATGCCTCTTCCTTTTTGCAGAAGCCATTTTCCGATCAGCTCCTTCTCCGAGAAATCAATGACTGTATCAACAAAAAAGAGGTTGCTCCATCAGCACACTCCTCGATAGCAAGCGTTCCGATGACAAAGTAACATCTCCACTCCAAAGATGTCTGACATCCCTTTGGGAAAGACCATATCGGGGTGTGCTAGTTATCAAACCCTGTGACCTTCCACGAGCCACCTATCTTGCTAAGGCGCGTCACGGTTGGAACGTCTTCTCTGGGTGTTTTGATAACCAAGACAACAAGACGCTGTGGATACTTGAGTAACCTTGCCATCTCAGCGTGATGTTTCTTTCCACAAGAGAAGGCCCCTAACCCTTCATATCCTTGAACATAACGACGGAACCGAGGAGAAAGACCGGGACTTTTTGATGTAGCTTCCCGAAAGTGAACAAACCTGAGTTTCGTCGAGCTTGGACCTGTACGAACTCGATGAAAGAACTTGGGGAAGCTAGAATACAAGTTACAGGTGCTATCCCAGGCAAACGGAAAACCCAAGATGCCCTGAAGCGTCTTTCTATCCTTCTTCATCATGCTCTGCCAGAACAACTTGGCCACACGCATCGCAGAGGTGGAGCCAGACTTTACAGGCGCAGCGGTCTTCTTCATTGTTGGATTTTTGCTCCAAGAAGAGCAACCTCGTGCCAAAGCAATCGCACGAATTTTCTGTTTGGTATGGTAAGCCACAGCCTGGAGAACCTGCTCAAAAGACTTGTTCTTCTTTCCTTTAAGAATCACGCCGGTCATGTACGTTCCCCAAGAGTTGAGCTTGTAACGAAGTTGAACAGAGTTCCGACCGTTCGCCCCCTTCACCCAAACAAGCTCAGGCTTAAGAAGTCGTTTGGCGTTGCGAGCCGTGGTATCCAACACCTCAATGGAGTTTGCAAACGTTTGCAAACGCTTGGTACCAAGGAAATGATTGAGGCGAATCTCAAACCCACAAATACCGCTAATGCGGGGACCAGGGTAAACAACAGAAAAGGATGCCTTTGGCCCCGAAAGCTCAACAAAGTTGTTTGTCGTGAGAGATGCTGGACGAGCAGCATACACCGACGAAGAAGTCATCCAAACCAGAGCAAGAGTGAAAGGGAGCCAACGAAAAAAACGCATAGAACGACCTCATCGTGAGAATGGAATCATGGGAAGATCTTTCCGTAACAAGCATAAACGATGAACAAGTATACTTCATCTGTGATGAGCAAACCAAGTGTCATTGTGTATGAACTTCAAGGATGCCTTTTCCAAGCCCTCCCCCCCCACATCGTCAGCCTCTTTGCCAGGGTGCGACAATTTGTCCTTGCAACGTTTGGGAAGGGTACGAACTCCTTAGATAGTGAAGGCAGAGAGGAAACCGGTTGAATCTGTCTCCATGTTCACCTTTCCATTCACACTGTATGAGAAGGAGGAAGCTATGAGTTATCGAAATTGGAGTTTGTTGGCAGCCTCAGCTTTGTTAACAGGTTCATTGTTCGCGGGCTGTGGAAGCCTCCAAGAAGACACATCACTAAATGAACCATCAACACCAGTGCAGTTGGAACAAAGGCAACAAGGACAGCAGGGCCAGTCATCGCAGGCACAAAGCTCCCAAAAGAACCAACAACAGAGAACCCAACCCACACAAAGCAGCCCACAGAACGCTGAACCGTCTTCCACCATCCAGGATGCCTTAAAAGAGGCTCTCTTCGATGAGTACAAAGCCAGGGCTGTTTACGAGAAGGTGCTCACAACCTTTGGTAACGTCCGCCCCTTCTCCAACATTGTTGGAGCGGAAGAGAATCACGCCAATGCGCTGTTGAACCTGTACAAGCAATATGGCCTGACCCCTCCAGCCAATCCTTGGAACGCGACAAACGTTCCGGTGTACTCCTCCGTGCAGGAGGCGTGCAAAGCTGGCGTTCAAGCAGAGATCGACAACGCAGCCATCTATGACCGACTCCTCAAGTTGGGCTTGCCACAGGACATTCAAAATGTGTTCACCAACCTACGTGACGCCTCAGAAGACAACCACCTTGCAGCCTTCCAACGTTGTGCAGTTCGCTAGAACAACTCCCTACAACGAAGCAAACAAAGCATCTTTGGCCCATTGTTGAGAGCGTTGGAGCATGCTTTCGGTCATGCCAAGATAAGTCTGGGCGATGTCCCACTCATGAGCTAGATCAATGCCAAACAAGGTAGGGTCATCCGTACAAATCACGACACGTATCCCTCGCTCAATCATCACTCGTGCCGGGTGTTTGCTGGGATGTTCCACAAGGGTCGTATACAGATTGGAAGAAGGGCTTACTTCCACGAGCAAATCACGCTCCAACACTTCTTGAACCAAGTCTTCATCTTCCACAAGGCTTAGGGCGTGGCTGATGCGCTGCAACCCAGGCAACGCCAAGGTCTCTCGGATAGCTTCTGGTCCAACCCCCTCCCCTGTATGCACCGTGAGCGGCAAACCCATGGCATCAAGAGCTTGCGCAACATCGTGAAACGTCCCCGTAGAGTAACGAATCTCGTCAGAAGCAAAGTCCACACCATCCATGCCTTCAGCGGCGCCTGCTTCTAGCTCATGAACAAGCTTCCAGGCTTTCTCTACTCCTCGCCCGCGACTCACAATGGCGAGACGCTCCACGCAAAGTTCGGGAGCCTTCTCCAACGCTTCATCAATGCCAGCATGAACAGCCTGAAAGACATCTTGCACAGAGACTCCAGCAG
Organism: Deltaproteobacteria bacterium; assembly: GCA_006226375.1. Classification (GTDB taxonomy): domain Bacteria; phylum Myxococcota_C; class UBA6777; order UBA6777; family UBA6777; genus M3003. The sequence continues at coordinate 5,950 of SBHC01000007.1, forward strand.
CAGGTGCCAACGTCATGGGGCTAAACCGAAAGTTTAAAGCAGTAAGGCCCTCAGCAATCGCATCCTCTACCGTTTCGCGGCTGATACGCTGCACTGCGTCGTAGCTAGCAATCGGACGACGCATGTCATCAAAGCGGGACAACACATCCATCAATGGCATAGGTGACAATACCAAAGTGGATGCCGCGAATTGCTCCAGGGTCATATCTTGGGGGAAGGTTCCTGTCTGCTTCCCCAAGTCCAACGCAGTTTGAGGGCGAATCGCACCTTCCAGATGTCGATGCAGATCTACTTTTTCCATGGGTCTCACCACAAGGTTGGGTTGTCACTCTGCTTGCAAACGCGAAACGAAGCTCTTACCAAGAGAGACATAAAGCGAGGCACAAAGATAGCACGCAATCTCGAACCTTGCCCACCACATTCTCAGTACTTCAACATAAAAGACATTCTCTTCAGTGAGTAGAGAGGAACAAAAGGAAACAGGATCGGAGTGCTCTCACAGTAGGTTTGAAATTCTTCCATCTCCCCATATCGTTCGATTTGAGTTCGCTCCAAACGATGTGTGGAATACAGCATAATGTACCAAATGGAGACAAGGCCAAGCAAACTAAGGACCCAGGTTCCCAGGGTGCTCAGCGCAGACAGACCGACAACCCAGTTTCCCGTCCAAAAAGTCATTTCCCCAAAATAGTTGGGACACCGAACCCAACGATACAAGCCCACATCACAGAATCGCTTTGGATGCTTTTTCTTGTAAGCAGATTTCTGCAGGTCTGCCAACGTTTCCAACCCCAAGCCAACAAACATGATAGAGAGCCCAATAAGGACGGTACCAGGCGCAAGAGAGCGGCCCTGTTCCAAGGCAATGCAATGATACAACAGAGGAGAACTCATCAAGACATACAGCAAGGCGACAGAGATCCAGATCGCGGTCTTCCCCACAAAAGAAACATCACTTGAGGAAGAATACTCGCCCTGTACCGTTTCTCGATACGAGGCCTTGCGCTCTCGTGGAAGCAAATAGGAGCCTAGGCGAACGCCATAAAGAACCAAGAGAGTACAGTGTAGGGTCACAAGAAAGTTAAAGCTGCCAGAGAACTGAACACCAGCTAGAACAGCAATCGATGTGATAGAGAGGGCATATCCCAAGCTCACAAAATAAACGGTGCGCCAAAAGCCCAAGGCCGACAACGCAAGCGCAAGAATCCAAGCCCAAACAAACACCCAACTTCCTGCAAACCAAGAAGAGAAAACCCAAGCCATCACGACCTCCTGAGCAGTTGTTCCGCATGATTAACGTTCCAAACACTCCAACACATACATTGTAGCAAGAGTCTCTTTCAAATCGGCACGATCAGGCAAACACAAACTTGAGCTAGATCAAATCATTTGTTCCAATGCTCAGGACTGAAAAGGAAGGCTCGCCAGAGCCCCAATGTTTGGCCTGGAAACAGAGCCACTGAATGGAGTTCTTCGTTGGCGTGGAAGCCTCTTTCCAGACTTGAAAGAGGCGAGCACACTGCTACTCAGAGAGAGGTGGCGCAAACCTCGGTAGATGGGCTGGATGGCGCAATAAAAAGTTCATGCAGCAACCCAAATTGCGATAAGCATTGCGCTGGCATAGATCCCATCCAGCCCCACACTCATCAACTTGTCAAACGCTCGTCGGCTGAGAACAATCATCGCAACAACGTGCAGATACATCGCGAAGGCAAGCGCGGTAGAAGCAGGAGTGGACCAAAGCAAAACGCCGATGCCACCGAAAAAAACAAGGCTGCCTTCCAACAACAAGAAGCGTTGTTTGCCCAAGAGAAGAATGAGGGTCTTGATCCCTTGCTCTCGATCCACGTCCACATCTTTCATGTCGTACACAGCATTCGATACTTGTTCGAGCAACAAGACTGCGACGATCGCCATCCATTGTCCCGCTGTTTCGGGAACCCTAGGCCAAACATAAAGATGACAAATGGCCAGGATAACCGTTGCAGCGTACAAGCTTTTAAACCCAGGTATGTCCTTCAGCGGCTTTCCAAGACCAGGTACTGGAGTAAAGTACGCCATCCCACACACAAGGACACCAAGGATAGGCAGAAGCCACTTGGGCTCCATCCAGCAAGTAAAAAGCAACCCCGAAACGGCAAAGAGCAAGAGGCCCCGAGAAAGCCGAGGGTGCCGCTGCGCAAATGCAGAAGGCTGTCCTTCTCCAGGGTTGGGATCTTTGATACGATCAGCCAGAAAGAGGCACCAAAACAAAAAGATAGCGGAGAGAATGGGCAACAATGTTGGTCGAATCCCATAGGCCAACGCATACACTCCACACAACGATGCAAGACCGATTGATGAAGTGAGGCCCGTTTGATCGCCAAGGTGCAAGAGACTTCGGATGATCTTCACGCGCTTGCTCCCAATGCTGCAACAGCAAAGACTGTTGTGCTTGCTGCGTTCCCAAAAAACATAGGCTGGGTTCTCATTCGATACCAGGGCGCTGCTGGCCAGCTACCGTCCTCAAGTTGGAGCTTGCTCAAAACTCCTTCGTAGAATGCGAAGTCTACACCTCGCAGTCCAAGTCTTTTGCTCGCAAGCAACCCACCCGCAAGGCCTAAGGCTGTGCTATCCAGAGGATGGGCCTGCTCAGTACCAAGACGCGACCACCAAGCATGCAAGGTGTTGTGGATAGGTTCTTCCAGCGACGCGGCCCACTCTCCGCCATCAAGAAACAGCTCCACAAGCAGGCTCAGCAAGAAAGACGGACAGCCGTAATACGTTGTACCTTCCAAGGCCAGCCCGGTCTCCATGTAATGACGTAGCCAATCGATGTTGCGACATACAATCGCAGCGGCGTTCATTTGTCCCTCAGCAACGGAGTGATCTGCACGATACTCAAACAAAGGAACCTCAAGCTCTTCCAGGTTAAGGTTGGCTTCCTTTGCCGCAAGGAGAACAGCGTGCAAGCCGTCACAAACAACGACAGCGTCATGCTTGCGTCCACGTCGTCGCATCGGGCCATCAGGATGGTCGTCCCAATAGATCTTGAGAACCCCTTCCTCCAAAGCCCCATTCTCCCCACCGTGACTGATGTTTGTTTCAGGCTCTACGCTCTCAGCGGCCGCAGCCTTAAGCTGCTCAATGGCGCCTTTGTGCAAGAGCTCTTTGTCAAGAGCATTCGCCCGCCACAACCCAACCAAGCAGATACCTGTGGTGTCGATGCAAGGAGCAATGCTGTCACTGCCAGCGTAGTAGCGAAAGCGACCGTTCTCCCCATGTTGGTGCGTGTACACGTAATCAACAAGCTCACAACGAAGCATCGTTGGCATACATGAGATAAGCTTCAGAGCCATCCCCGAGGTCAGCGCCTCACGGATATCTTCGCCAAACATCGACATTCGCTTGGCGATACCTTCCGGCAGTTCCGCCCTTAAAACCTCAGTGTGCGAAAGAATGGAGTCGTGAGCCATCGCTGGATCCGTGGAGTAACCAATCTGAAGACCAACGCCGTTGACTTGACTCCTGAGATAGGCCAGACCTCTTTGAAGAGAGGAACGATGTAGCTCCTGAGGCGTCACATATCCCCGATCAAAATGCTTATGAACTGTTCTCACGATGACTCCATCCAGTGATAGTGAGTGTTGTGGACTCTGCTTTGTCGTTGATGTAACTAGCAGGTCGTGTACCGGAACACTGGAATGGAAGAGAAAGCCAAAAATTGCTAATGACTTATCGAATGTACAAAGAGGCGATGTCGGGAAAAGCGTCAACGAACAAACACACCAGCTTGTCAACAGACGGAGACACAGGAGGGCCTTGTTCGTTGACAAACGTTGCCAAAGTAACCCATCGTGCTGTAGCAGCTAGCCAGTCGCAACGCGGCGACCTGAGCCCGTGAATGTAGCGTACTCAGAAGTCAGCCCCTACTCTGCCCATAGGATCATTTTGATGTCACAAGACTTCTATCTGGTAATGAACGATACATTCTTGGGAAGCTATATGGCTTCTACCTGGCTCGAACGCTTCTCCACCCGCGAGAATTTTCGAGGGATCTTGCTCAAAGGACAACAACCGTCTTCCGAAGTGCTCCACCAGCGTAGGCTCTTTCACCAAACGTACGCCGGTCAGAAGGAATGGACTGACGAGATGGCTGCCACTCTTGCCTCGTTGTATGGCCGCTTCAATGACATGGAACAGGTCATGGTGAGGATGTATGGCTTCCCTGCCTTCACCAACGCTCACGACGAACGAGCGAGGTTCTTGGGGGATGACATCAACAGTGAAGCCAACCAAGAGTGGCTGCAACAAACCTGTATGGAAACCAAGCCTTACTTCTTTCTCTACGTCAGTCAGATCGCCAAGCCCTGGTGGATCGACATCACGCAAGGACGCGTACTCAACTGCCACTCCGCTGTATTGCCTTATGCAAGAGGCCTATACTCTATTGAAAACGTCGCAGCGTTGAACGATATCGAATTCTTTCGAAAGGCTGCAGGTGTGACGGTTCATTACATTGATGCTGGAGTGGACACAGGGCCCTTGTTGCGGGCAGAGCGGCTCATTGACCCTTTCCAATTCGCATCCATTTGGGAGCTAAAAGCCTGTCTGTATCACTTGGGGTGTCGAGTGTATGTGCAAGTCGCCCTCGACATCTCAGGCGAGCATGGTTCAGTTCCGGCGAGCATTGTCTCTGACCCACAACTTCGGGGTCCGAATTACTTGCGAAAACACTTCACTCCCGAGAAGAAAAAACAGGCAGAAGAAGGATACCTTGCAATGAAAGCTCGTGCCGCGCAGCCTGCGAGTGAGTAACGAGACAATGCCCTAAGCCTGCAGAAACCATTCCCGTGTGTTACAAAGTATAAGTAGAGATCGTTGTGTAGCGTCCTCCACTCTTGCATGACTCTGTGACAAAGCCCATGCTCTCCCAATGTACACTTAAGTATTGGACCCTCTGTCTTAGCTTTGGCTCTCTGTTCTTCGCCACAGCGTATGCCATGATTTCGGCTCTGTATTATTGGGAAAGCCATGTCTTCCAACATGTGACAGAGCCCTTGCACCTTCGATGGGTGCTGTACGGTTTATGGAGCATCCCTCTTCTATTCTTTGGCTCTCTATGGCTTCAACTCCTGGACACTTGGAAGCTATCCACACGCCGGATACTAGGGACTGTTCTGTTCCTAAGCGGATTAGGCCTTTTCAACGTTTGTAGCTACACTCTTTACCTCTTTGATGGATTGGACTCCCTCTCCCTCTCTCTTGCATTTGCTCCACTCTCGACCGAAAGGGTTGTGTTTGGAGTGGCCCTGTGTGCCAAGTTCCCTCTCCAGTCGAACGGTAGACGTGTGTACATTCCGTTGTTTTCACGCTCTGCCTTGCAAAAGCATTGTACGTACCATGGCGACCCTATCCTTCGAGAGGACGAACGCGGTGAGCGAAATTGGGTCTCTCAAAAGTCGTTGTTGACAGCCACGCTCCTATACAGTTGGTTGACGCTCCACGGAACGTATCCGTGGCAGGCCCGCTCCTTCCTGCGTATCGCTCACCTCTCCATTGAGAGGTTTGAAGGTGTGCCTCTGTACAGCAGTCACTTTACATCATCGTATCAACCTTCGTTCTTTTACAAGGTGCAACAAGGTCAAGTGTATTGGGGAAGGAAGCCCATCTTTTCGGCTTCGACCTTTTGGCAGATACCAATCCCTTCTGCCCCAATGAGCTATCTAAAGACCCTCAAGACCTTTGTGAGAAAAAAGGATCGAACCTATCGAAAGCTCGCAACCTTTGGAGGCAAGCATCGCTATCCCATGGCGCTGGTCACAGCACCCAACAATCCTTTTCGGCAATGGGGGTTGTTGCTGTGGGCTTCCAGCCTCGCTCAGGTGCCCTCCCCACAATTGTTGACGCGAGCACCCAAGTTCCCTCACCTCACAGGCCTACGAATGGTGGACACTCCATGGAAGCCCATGCATCGGAACATGACTCGCTCTCAGTCTTAAGGAGAAATGGGGAGGAAAAACCTCTATCTGTTCTCGAAATGAATTGGCCTTATCGAATTGACAAACGGCTTGTCACACTTATGAATATGATTGTGTCAGGTTGCCTTCACGCAACTATGGGAACGACTGGGAGCGTTGTACGTGAGCATCCACATTCCAACAAGTAGGAATCACATGTCGGTACACTTGGCCTGGTTCCTTTTGTGTTCCATACTTGTATGCTTTCCTTGGAAAGTTTGGGGTGGAGAACCCTGGCAAGTCAAAAGGCGCAACCGCAAGGTTTTGATACTCCGAAAGCTTCACCACATGCTCGCCCATCGTCCACTCTCTCGCTATGCTTTTCGGAAATTACTCCAGGTCCATCGATTCCAAGACAAAAGCTTGATTCGATTGTACCGCAAGAAACAAAAACAATCTCCTCGCCGCATCTCTTACGTTATCGTATTAGCTCGCCTTTACCTTCGAGCAAGAAAATACCGATCCGCAAGACCACTGCTACTGCAGGCACTCCAAAGATACCCACGCTCCGTTCGGCTTCAGTGGTACACAGCACAATGCGATTTGAAGTTGGGTCAAAAACAAATAGCTCTCGCTCGTCTTCACAAACTTTTTCCATACATTCGAAACCCAAAGAACAAGAGACGCGCCTTGAAGCAGATGCTTGCACTCTCACTAGAGTTGCAAGCAAGAGGCTTGTATCACGTTACCTACCAAAAGGTCCGCTCTCTTTGGTGGAGCCGTGAGGACCGGCTCTGGTTGTCTCGCTTGCTTCTCAAATACAAACAATCTCATGCTGCACAAGAACAACTCCACCGAGCGATTCGTACTAGCCGCGGACGTCACAAACTTTCGCTGCTGTTGGAGCTCACGCGCCTACAGATCCAACTTCGCGAATATCGTAAGGCTCTTGTTACAATACGACGAGTCCAGCGGTATGGACGGCGCCAAAGCTGGATACATTGGGAAGTACTTCACAATAGAATCGCGATTCATCGTGGGTTGGGTTCGCTACCAGCCTTCTTAAGTCGCCTACAGCAACGCTGGAAAAACACGAAAGATGTAAAGAAGCTCTATGTTCTAGCACGTCAATTCAGCCAACTCGGTGAAACAAGCAAAGCACGCACGTTTTACGACCGAATCCTTGCGCTCGCACCCAACGAGAAATTCGCTCGACTGTGGCTGTTCCAACACCACGCCAAAAAGAAACGTTGTGTGCTTGCAGAAAAAGAGCTTCGACAACTTGCAAGCCGTGGCTTTGCACAAGCGATGCACTACATGACATTGGGAGAATCCTGCTTGCGATTGTCCAAACGTCCGATGATCGAACGCTGGACAACCTCATGGCCACACATCTACAGGCGCTTTTGCAGTGACATGTCGAGTGATTACGAGTTGGCAAGAACGCATCACCTTGCATCTCCGAATCGAACGGATCGACCAACTCGTCGGATACGGAGTTGGAGAAGCAAATATCGACAGGCTCGTAGAAACCGTAGGTTGTTATGGCGTCATAGCCGCTCCCAAGATTGGCGTTCGTCTCACCGAATGGCTCGCCGTTGGCGACAAGAATGGCGGAGTGACCTATACTTTGTATCTGTTACAGGACGATACGAACGACAGATCAAGAAGGATCGCCTGAGATGCTCGAAGCGAAGTTGGCGAAAAGCGAGTTTGTTGCGTTGGCGGTCTTGGGAGAAGAGAAGCACACGCGAGCAACGAGAAAACTATCGCGTTGCAGTGCGATTGTTCAGTCGCCTGATGCGCCAATTCCCTCAAAACTGGGACCATCTGTACCGGATGGAACGACTGCTGACCCGATCGGGTGCATGGGTCCAACAAGCCCACGCCCTTCGTTTGTTAATCCAAGCAACAGGGCCTGATATAGAACATCTCAAAGCCATGGAACAATTGCTTCTTGGCTTGGGCAAACGTATGTCCTATGTTGAGCTCCTCCGTAGACTGATAAAAAACAAAAACCTTTCACATACTCAAGCCTATGCTTTGGCTCAGTATGCACGGAAACCGATGTTCTTATCTCCACGAACTTGGGAAGGAACATCTGACTTTCTTACCAGACAGAAGCGGTGGTCCTTCCAGATAAAACCTCTGCTCTGCAAGCTGCTCCAACGCACGCTGAAACATCAACCCAAAGGTAAGCAGGCCCCTACAATCCAAAAGCTATACAACCTAGCTTCAACAAAGACCCTGAACTGCCCAACTCTTCGCAGGAAAGAAGCACAACAGTAAAGAAGCTAACGATGGGAAGGCGATGTTAGAGGAACAAGGGGTCTTGGAGTTTAGGGTTGGAGAGCCCAGAGGAGGATGTCGATGGAGTAATTTGGAGTGGTGTAGGTTTGGCCGTTGAATACGCCAGATTCTTGTAGATTGGAGGGAACAAGCACTGCTCCATTCGGTTCCACAAGGAGTCCACGAGCAAACTCATTGCCAAGACCTCCTCCAGCATCAACCCGAGTGACTTTCCCTGCGCTGTTGGCTTTAAGCACAAACAGGTCGAAGTTACCCTGAGAGCTTGCAGTGAAGCTTCCCGCTTTCAGGTCTCCCCAATACGAAGCCAGCTGACCGAGCATATAAAGGTTCCCTTTGCCATCGACTCCAAGGTTCCGAGGTGCACAGTCGGTGCAAGCTTCGGTGGCCTGTGTAAAGGTTCCAGTCTTTGCATCCAATGTGACCAACGCTCCCGCGCTTGCACCACCGCTCGCTGTGGTAAGGGAATGTGACCCAAAATGTACAGTATCGATCAAATACTCATAGTTCGTATAACCCACGGCTGTATGAACAACTCCATTGGCCACAGCAACACCCCAAGCGCCCGCATTGACACGAGTTCCACCTGCAGCGCTGTTCCACAGACAGCTTCCTGTTCCATCCCACTTGGTGATCAGGGCTGCGTTACCGCCCCAACCCACAAAACTGCAGCTGCCCATGGCGTACTTGCCGCTGTCCAATGACTCGATCTCTGCGGATGTATAGACATCCGAGCCATCCACGGTGATGCCAGTGGGGGTCACCCTTCCGTAACCGGAGCCAAAGCGAGTCCACTCCCATTGACCGGATGTGTTCCATTTGGCAAGGAACAACGACTCGTTGCCAGCGGTCGTCACAACAGTCGCAGCTCCGCCACTTACAGAGACACGAATTTGATTGTTGTCGTAATAGAAGCGGTGGGTTTGATTTTTGCTGTCTACAAACGAAACACTTCCTTGAGAAGACTGCCCAAACGAGCCGAGCAGATAGGTGTTGCCTTTGCTGTCCGAGGCGACCAGAGTGTTGCTGTAGGTTCCATGAACGTTGGTACCGGAGACACCGGTCGCTCCAAGCCACTTCCCGCCGGGACTCAAGCGAGCCAGAAACTTGCCATACCCCGATGACTTCAACGTCGAGCTACCAAAGCTGATGGCATTTTCAAACCGACCAGCGACCAGAATGTTCCCGCTCTGGTCAAAGGCAAGAGACTGTGCAACGTCGTCGTAATCACCCGTTGCAGTCGCAACCCATTGAACCGAGCCACTGGGTCCCAGCTTCGCAACGTATGCATCGTTGGAGCGACGTTTGACAACCACGGTATAGGTTCCAATTCTCAAGTTACCGTTGAAGAAGCCTGCGACATAGGTGTTCCCGTTGCTATCGCGAAGCGCGCTGTAGGCTTCCTCTTGGTCATCCCCACCCAAAACTTGCGTGGAGAGACATCCTTCATTCACCTGACCGTTGCAGTTGTTGTCGATGTTGTCGGAACAAGACTCGCTGCTTCCAGGCGAACGATTGGCATCACTGTCATCACAATCGCTCTTGTTCGACACGAACCCAGGGTTGGGACAACGGTCCGTTGTACCGTTGGCATCGCCGTATCCGTCGCCGTCTTTGTCCGCCCAGTACTCCCCTGGAGCTTTGTCACCGTGTCGGAGATGCTTGTCCTTCGCCTTTTCGCTGATCTTGATAACTTTGTAGGTCGCCGTGTCCTTGTCCAAGTGACAGACTTCTACTTTTTGAGGCTTGGCTTTTGCTTTTAACTTTTTCTTAAAGGCCTGAATCTTTTTCTTCAGAGCCTTGAGCTTCTCCTTGAGAGACTCCTTCTTCGCGTTCCGGCAATGAGCTTTTTTGGATTGTCTTCCTCGAAGCTCACTCTGAACTGTAGAAAAGTTGGACTGGGTCGGCGTATCGGCCGGTTCCAACTCTGGACCCACGTTGCATCCCCAAAAAAGGAGAACAACAAACAGGCCCAAAAGGCTCTTCCATCCGAAGAAAAGAGAGGTGTGGGACGTGTGTTGTTTTTTCATGATTGGCTCTCATCCTATACTACGTACATTCGATAAAAACAGCACCGTATCTGAGCCATCCATTTCTCATCAGGTGTACCTATCTTTTTGATATTGCGTCTTTATAACAGAATTACCATCAACATTCAACCCCTTCTAACATCGCAAGGCCTTTACACTTAAGACACTCAGTGCCATAAACATCAATATCAATGGGAATCCTTGAGAGATGCCCCTTACAGAATGGTAGGAATGAAGTTGTTTGATGCACCGCAAGAACATGGGTTGCGTGCAGTGGGAGGTACAATGAAGCAGACTTCTGAAGAGGATAAGATACGCAGACGGTTATCATTCACCCGATTGTTTCAAGCCTATATACCATTATCGGTGTCGCGATGGATGATCAAAAAAGGCAACGCGCGTGTTCAATTGGACCCTGCGATCAAGAGAGAGATGTTCTCTGCCAATGGAGTCCCTTACGAATGGTTTGAACCGCCAGGAGGCCCCAAAGAGCAGGTGTTGCTGTATTTGCATGGGGGCGGGTTTGTCTTTGGAGTGACCCCACCACACCTGGAGTTTATGGGTTACCTGGCCAAACATATAGGGCTCCCTATACTGATGGTGGATTACAGGGTAGCACCGGACGATCCATTTCCAGCAGCGTTGGATGACTGTGTCGCTGCGTACCAATGGCTCCTTGAACAAAACTATTCTGCTCGTCAGATTGTCATAGCTGGCGATTCAGCAGGTGGTAACTTAGTTATCACCTCGATGATGAAGCTACGAGAGAACGGCATCCCTTTGCCTGCGGCAGCAGCTTGCCTCTCGCCTGTCGGCGACCTTGCAGTCGCAGATGACCATCCAGAAAGGAACAATGATCCGCTGCTGCATCCCAAAGCAATGAAACACTTCCGAAAGTCGTATGTAGCGAATAAAGATCCACGTAACCCTCTCCTATCTCCGGTCTATGGTTCCTTTGCAGGGCTTCCTCCTTTGCTGATACATGCTGGGGAAGATGAGATTCTACGAGACGATGCGCTCCGTCTCCACGAGCTTGCCAACGAACAAGGCGTGGATGCGCAAGTCAAGATTTACCCTCGCATGTGGCACGTGTGGCAACTCTATCTGTCGTTGCCACAAACAGAGCAATCCATTCGAGAGATCGCAGACTTCTTTATCCTGCACCTCAACCAAGCTCTGACCGAGTAGGAGCGCTTGCGAGAAGCTCTTTTCGCAGGTTGCCGCCTGGGCTTTCTGTCCCCTTGAAGAAACAGAACCCCCTGTTGCGTAGTGGTGCAGAGAGAGCAGTCACAGCAAACGAATCGGACGAAGAAGAGACATCCAACGAATATACATAAGGTTTGACCATCCTGGTTGGATTGGAACGCCTGATGCAATAGGACGGTGTGAGACGATTGGGATGACTCTCACACAGGAGGTGGATCATGAGAAACCGAATCTTCGTACTGCTCGCATCGAGTTGGTTGGTTGTCATGGGTTTGTCCACCAAGGTACATGCCCAATGTTCAGGTTGGGATGGATTGGGTTGTGGCGTCACCGTCGGCATGGCGGTTCAAATCAGCGCACCATCCCTCATCACATTGATTGGGAACTCTGTTCGCTTGGCAGAGAACAAGCACGCACCAGGATGGGGCACCACAGGTTTGATTTCCGGCCTCATTGGCGTTGCCACTCATACCATGATTCTGGCAACATCGGGCTCTGGCTCGTCTTCGGGATTTGTCGTGGCCGTCAACGCGTCCATGTTGGGGTTGAACGTTGCGACTCTCGCTGTTTCGATCGCGAACCTTGCGAACTTGCAAAACACAAGAAGAACAAGGTTCCGCTGGGGAGCCACGGTGCAACTCCCCAAAGCTCCAACCAACGGCGTAGTGATTGGCCAATTTCGTTGACCCTTAAACCGCTTCTTCCAAACATGATGAACGACTTCTCAAGCCCTTAGTTTCGCTCACTCCCCCCTTCAGAGAAGGAAGCCTCCAACAGCAGAAAGAACACATCCTCCTCCCATCAGCACCTTATCTCTCCTTGTTTCTTCCTCTTTCCACCTACATTCAAGACCTTTTCCCCGAAACATCGATGCAAAACCATTCGACAACCTTGACGTTCCATCATCGGGCTTCGTGGAACATTCTATCTGAAAGAAGTGACGCTTCTTTCCCCGTTTGTTTCTTACAAGGAACAGGTCACAAACGTCCTTGTACCCAACCCACACCACTCACCTCCCCCCAGCACCCTACCCCCAACGCCGGCAACGCCACAGACATCTGAAAGCAAATGGTTTTCCCAACAACAAGGAGGACAAGTGTACAACTTGCACAAGAAGAGGACAACAGCTTGAACAAAGCTGCGATTCATTGGCGACAGTCATTCCCCTGGCTGGTTCCCACTGGGAGGAATGAGAGAGGAAAGGAGGCCGAGATGAGCAGGTATTCAAGGAATGGCAACAAGAGGTGGAGAGTGTTTGGGTTGGCGAGCTTGGCTGCAATGCTTTGGATGTTTTGTTTGGCTCCTTCGGCCCACGCGGATCTCAAGTCGTATCGAACAAAGGTATCGATTACTCATGGGCTGCGCCTGGGTGGTGTTTACCTCTCAGGATTGCAACAAACAGACTGGGAGCGGGTTGGACTCTCAGCACCAGCGTTGATGTTGATGGGATATGAGGTTATCGAACGAGTCTCCGCAAGTCGAAGCTTGAATGTCATTTTTGCCCAAAACTTCTTGCTTGGTGGATTTGAGCAGGGCACGCTCACATTTGCTCTGAACCTCGTGGCTGGACTTGACATTCTTGACACATTCCAGTTTGGAATGGGCTTCAGTCTCTCACCTGGAGTGAAAAGTTGGACCCACGCGATCATCTTTGTGAGCTGGACCCCTCATGTGGGCAATGTATTGATTCCCTTGACCGCAACATTCATTCCCGACAAAGATGGTTACCATCGCTTTGGTTTGAGCATCGGCGTGAGTTGGAGTCATTTGATCCGCAAGTACTAAACGATGGAATGACCTCACCAACCAGCACACTCATGATTCAACCCAACTTGCCCGCAAACCAACCCTCCTCTCAAAACAAACTCCTCCCAAGCCCTCGCACCTTGTCGACAACAACAATCGCTATTCTTAGTAAGAAGAAGGTCTATCTCTACGAAAGCGTCGTTTGACAGAGTGTGCGGATTCGTGCTTTGACAGAGAACCATGCTCCAAAGCAGAAGAATGGAAAGGGAGACGAGTGATGATTCAACAATTCTTGCGAGATACAAAGGTTGATGTGCCCGTTGTCTGTGGGCCAATGTACCCAGGCTCCAACCCTGAGTTGGTGGCGGCAGTCTCAGAGGCTGGTGGTTTGGGCGTTGTACAGCCCGTCACGATGACCTACGCCTACCAGCACGACTTTCGAGAAGGGTTACGGCTCATCAAGCAGCTCACCAACAAACCCTTTGGTGTGAACTTCACCCTTCTCGCCGGGAACAAACGTTACGAAAAGAGGCTCCACGAGTGGATGGAGATCTCCATCGAAGAAGGGACGAGCTTTTTTCTCACCTCCCTTGGCAATCCCAAATGGGTGGTAGAGCGAGCCCACGCCAACGGCATCGTTGTGTACCATGATGTTACCAATCGAAAGTTTGCCGAGAAAGCCGCCAAGGCAGGGGTGGATGGGCTTAATTGTGTGAACCATCGCGCTGGGGGTCAGACCGGAGAACTCTCAGCGGAAGACCTCTATCACTCACTTCACGACCTCGGGCTTCCTCTCGTTTGTGCAGGCGGCGTGAGCGACGAGAACGAATTTCTCAAGATGCTTGACCTCGGCTATGCTGCGGTGCAGATGGGCACACGCTTTCTGGCCACAGAGGAATGCCAAATCCCCGATGATTACAAGCAAGGCATTGTTCGCTCCGAAGAAAAAGACATTGTCTGGACCAACAAACTTGCAGGCACCACTTCATCCGTGATTCGAACCCCAGACATCGAGAAAGGTGGGCTTATGGTCAATCCCATCTTTGGGTTTTTGCTCCGCCAACGAAGCACCAAAAAGCTGATGCGAACCTTGCTCCTCTTGCGCTCCATCCGCACCCACAAGAAAGTGGTGCAAAAGCCTGGCTACGGGCAAATTTGGCAAGCCGGAAAAGGAGTAGGCCAGATCCACGCCATCGAACCAGCAGGTGCCATCGTTAACCGCTTTCAACGAGCACTTGAAGCCCACAAACCAGATGAATCCCGCTGACCTCTCCTCACTTCGCCTAGCAGCCTCCTTCAGCTTCCAATCCGACACGACAGACAAGACACAGCTCTTTGCCCAACCGAGCAAAAAGTTTGTCGGGATCGTTTCTCGTGTTGGGTCGCTCTATTTTTGTCGGGATGGTTGGGTCCGAGAGTCCGATGCGTCGGTGCTTGCGCGATGTATTTGTACAGTCCTCCTTGTGACAAGACAAAGAGAAACAACCAACACTATGAGGCACAACATGACATTTCAAAAAACTGTACAAGGTTGGATGATAGGTGGAGCGTTCTTGGCACTTTTGCTTTCAGGTTGCGGAATGGATGCAAGAAACATCGACAGTGGTCCATCCAAGATACAACAAGCGATGGAAGAGACGAGCTGCACCGTGGATTCGGATTGTTCCAAAACGCAATACTGCCGCCGACCTCACTGCGCAGCAAAGTCGGGAACCTGTGAAGAGAGACCCCTCCAATGTCCAACCATCTGGAAGGGGCAGATGATGACAACCTGATGTGCTTGGGAGCGTGCCTGGGTCAGGGAGGCGCCACTCTTGATTGCTGGAGCAATGACACACAAGCTCCCTTCCCATGGGTCTCCCTGTTTGGACTCGGCATTGACGTTGGATACCATGTGAAAGCTTACGGTGCTTACTATCCTGCAATTCAATAGCTCACCCTAGAACTCACACCTATGGTTCGTCCTTCTCCAGGGAAAGCCACCCTCTCCTTACCACTTTCCAGCAGCGCGCATCGACCGATACACTGGAAGAAGTAACATCAGAGCCAACAGCAACAAAAAGCTTAGCAAGTTCGGCGTGGGAGTCACCTGACAACCCACCCCCACAGGAGGCACAAGCTCCTGTTCAGCTTGTTGATCGGGACCAGTTCCGACAGACTCACGCTTCACCTCGACAGTCGAACCAGCATCTTCTGATCCTGCTTCTGGGTTCGGCTCGGAAGAAGACTCCGACGGTTGTTCCTCTGCAGTCTCTTCCGCGCTTTCTTCGCTGGGCTTGGGCGGGACGTTGCAAACATTGTCTTCATCAACGAGTCCATCGCAGTCGTTGTCTTGGTTGTCACACTGTTCGGAGGTGGGCTTGGTTTCGCCTGCACAAGCTGTGTTGAAGCGCCCGCCCACACACAGCTGTACCCCTCGCTTGCACTCCCCCACATCAGATGTACCAGCCGGTCCTGTGTAGCATGGACGAGATATAGATTCATCGACTTTTCCGTTGCAGTTATCATCCACACCGTTGCAGCTTTCCACCTTGGGAGTCACCTGCCCTTTGCAAGGCTCATACACTCCCTTTTTGCATGCTTGCGTTCCGGCGGAGCAGGGCCCAATCCCTTTGGTACCCGCTGGTCCAGTGTAGCAACTTTTTGGAGCAACATTGTCATCGATCTGCCCATTGCAGTTATCATCTTTGTTGTTGCAGCTCTCAATGGCGGGTTTCACTTCGCCTTTGCATTGTATCTTGCCAGCGACACACATCTCTTTGCCGTCTTTGCACTGCCCCAAGTTTCGTGTTCCAGGAGGACCCGTGTAGCAAGCTTTGGCAGGGATGTTATCGTCGATGAATCCGTTGCAATCGTCATCTTTTCCATTGCAGGCTTCGACGCCAGCAGGCCCAGCTTTGACCGAGCACTCTAGCTTTGATTTGTCTTGGGAGCAGATCAGCTTGCCTGTTTTTTTGCATGTTCCTTGTCCCACGGTGCAAGGATCACCTTTCGTTTGAAACTCTTCGTCGGTTTTTCCATCGCAGTCATTATCCAAGCCATCACAAACATCTGTGCTTGGTTTCACTTCTCCTTGGCAGGCCGACAACGTTCCGTTTTGACAGGTTCGGCTGCCGCCTTTGCAGAGTCCCACATTTTCAGTGCCAATGCCGCCGTTGTAACAAGGAACAGGTTGGATCGTATCATCGACCATACCGTTGCAGTCATCGTCTTTACCGTTGCAGCTTTCCGGGGAAGGTTTGACCTCTTGTTGGCAGGCTCCCCACACGCCTCGGGTACAACGTTGCGTCCCTGCCTTACAAGGCTGGATGCATTTGTAGGTTCCAGGGTTTTGGACATCCTTGACGCAGCCGGTCGTACCCGAAAAGCAAGCGCGAGATTTGCCATCCACGCAAGGACACGTTTCATCAATGTTCCCATCGCAGTTGTTGTCTTTGCCGTCGCAAACTTCCTTGGCCTGCGGGTTGATGGCTTTGTCGTTGTCGTCGCAATCTTTGTCGTTGGTGAAACCATCTTTGTCTACGTCGACCAAAATGGTCAAAGAAGTGGATGTGGAGTTGTTGTTGGGGTTCGTATCCTTGGGTCCAAAGGTCGCGGGGATCGTGAGTTTGAGGGTTCCCTGCCCTGGAGGCAATGTCGCAGGAAGGGTCAAGTCAAACGTCTCTGTACGGCTGTTTTGGTGAGGTGCGGTTGGCGCAACATTAACAGGGATCGGGTAGGACTTTCCTCCAATCGTAAAAGAAGCTTCAAACGACATAGCATAATAATACGCAGTGTTACCTGTATGACCCAGCGTAAAGGACAACGACACCTTTTTGCCTCGCTCCACAGACGTGGGCGTGACCTTTAACTTCTCCACATAGTAATCGTATACATTCGGGACGATTGTAAAAGGAATGGTTTTGGCGTTGTTGCTGCGGTCTATATCATTGGGACCGTATTGGGGGTCAATGCCAACAGTTAAGGTCCCCTGGCCAGGAGGCAAAGAATTTGGCAAGGTCAGGTTGTAACTTTGTGGCTTTGTATTGTTAAAGGGTGCTCCAGGAGCAACGTTGGTTGGGATCGAATATTTTTTCCCATTCAAGGTCAAGTACGCTTCGATACTCACTGCGTAGTAATAGGATATGGTGCCTCGATGTTTGAGATCGTAGCTAACTTTGATGGTCTTGCCATCTTGTGATTGGGATGGGGTAGGCACCAACTTTTCAATCGAATCGTCATACCAACCTGTCAGAGTTAAGGTTGTCTTCTTTTCGTTGTTGGTCTGTGGACTCTCCGCGTTGTTTTTCTCCGATACTTTGCAAGTGATTGTCGTTGTGGACTTGGCGTTTGTGGGTAGGGTGAGCTTCATCCCTGTTGTGATACCCGCTTGGTCCACCGCGCTGGGTTTGAGGTTCTTAATCGAAGCAGACTGTGTGGTTTTGAACGTTCGTAGGGGGATTGCATGCGCATCGTTCCATTCCATCTCACATTGGATGGTGCCCTCCTTCATAGTGACAGCCCCGTTGTTGTACACGGTGTACAACAACGTTGTAGTAGCGGGGTTTCCGTTAGGAAGCGGCGCTCCAGTCAGAGAGTTGGGTTTGACCTCCAGCTTCCTTAGGTCCAAATCGGGAAGTTGGTAGTAGATAGAGAATGTTTTGTAGTTATTTCCTCGGCTCGCATCATCCAGTTTTTTGTCTGGATCAATCATCACTGCGATATACAAGCGATCATACAACGTACCTGGAACACGCTCAGCAGGAGTAGGTAGCTTAAAGCTCATGGACAGGCTAGGCGTGGTAAGACTACTTGGATGCTCACTTTGGGCCTTGATGGTTGGCACTGAAACACTTGCAGAGAACTGCTTTGTTTTGCTTGGATCAAGGACATCGTTGGAGATATGAGTGTAGAGGATTTTGACCTGGGAGGTCGCATCAGAGCGGGTCAGGCCTGTATTCTTCAGCCGAAAAGACACGGTAATCGTATCACCAGCTTCTGCGATAAGCCCCGAGATGACTGGGACCTGAACAAATCCAATCTCTGGAGTTCCCGTGATTGCAATGGCAAGTTTGTCCCAGATTGTAGGGCCGCCCGTCTGTTCCAACTTCACATGGATAAACCGGTTGCCTTTCAGCGTATTGTTTCCCAACGCAAAGCTAACTCCATCCTCGATGCAGTTGTTGTTCGTTGTGAAGGACCTACTTTTGAGTTGCGACAGGTTTGTTCGTCCAGAAGTATCACCGTAGTGCGTGGTCACAGTGATACCTTTGGTCCCCTTCGTGAAGCAGACTTTGAAATACGCAACAACTGTGGTGAGAACACCGTTGGCCTGCGTTCTTGATAAGCTCAGTTTGTCGACGGTAAAATCGGCAAACGCTACAGGTGAAACCAAGAAACACAGCAAAAAAGTAGCGAGGGTGAGCCCCTTTTTGGCAGACATGTGTTCTTCTCCTCTGTCATTGGCATAAACGGCCGAAGGCTCCATTTGAACAAAAAGATGTCCCATTTGAGAAGCGACCGGCCAGACATCGTGAGCCAACTCACACCCGAAAGTGTTGTGTCTCTACGACAGCTCTTGTGCACATACAAGCAAACATTACGTGGTGGGAAGACATACGGATTTGTTGACAGCTTATCCTACACAGAAAGAAGCGACATGACCAGCAGCGCCCAAAGAAATCGATCAGACGCAGTGAAACCCAATGAGGCTTCGGTGGAGTGGTTTGTTCCACGACCACAACAACCCCTACACATGCCATCCAGTATGTGATAAAGAATCCTAACACTATACACAAACCAAGGAGATAACGCATGAAACGGATGTCATGGCTGTGGGTAGGATTGTTAAGTTTTGGGTTGGTCTGTTCACTGAACGCCTGCAAGAAGAAGACAAAGCCTGCTCCTTCCACACGAAATGTAAAGAAAAAGGTTGTGAAACGAGCGGCAGCGGAGCGAAACCTGGATGCCCTCCTCAATCACTTCAAAGCCAAAGGGCTGAAGCTCACCAATCCCAAACCCAAGATCGCGGAAATGATCGGTGCAGTCGAGGGTACCGGAGTTAATGTCAATGGCAAATGGGTGGAGCTGTATCGCTACGAAGCAAAGAAGAAAGCGGACATGAAACAAGGACACGACCAGTTCAAGAAGCTGGGCGCCCCGACCCAAGAAAAAGGCCTCTTTCTTTTGGCTTACCCCAAAGGCCACCCCGCCCAAAAGCAGCTATTGGCTGCATTCCAATCCTTCTGATGCAACTCATCTCTCCCCATCATCAAAAGAAATTTAGAGGTTGAGCAAATAGAAAGAAAGCGGTATTGATACTCTCTGTGAAACCATACATAGGGATATCTCTTATGAAAAAGAACATAACTATCATTTTTCTATTTCTCTTCCTTTCCCTGGGTGCCCAGAACTCCTTTGTGGGGTGTGGAGCACAAAGCGAGTGCCAAACCAACCAAACCCAAAACTGTTCATGCACTGACAATGCAAAGGGTACGCAAACGTGTGCCACAGGGGGAAGTTGGTCAACGTGCCAATGCACAGGAGCAGACGGTTCCACTGCAGAACCCTCCGGAAAAGAGCAACCCAACGAAGCGACACAAGAGCAGCCCAACGAAGCTACATCAGAGCAGCCCAACGAGGTGTCGCCAGAGTTATCCAACGAAGCGCCACAAGGAAATGATGCGGGCACAACAGAACAAAACCAAGCCACAGAAAAGTCAGCGATAGAGTCTGGACCTGAGGCAACACAAGACCGCTCCAGCAATAGCTGTCCAGCAACATGCAGCAAGGACGCTGAATGTCAGGTCTCCGCTTGTGGAAAGCGCCTATCCTGTCACTCCAACCTATCCAAGTGCGTTGATCCTGCTGTAGTATGTCCAGCATCTTGCAAGCAAGACATCGATTGTTCGGACAAACCAGGTTGTCAGGCGCGCACCTTTTGTTACCGCTCGCGACCCGACAAGACAGAGGGAACTTGTACCGTCCCCGCTTCTGGAAATGAGTGCCCAACCCAATGCAGCTCAAGCCTTGATTGCCTGAAAGCAGCTTGTGGGGCCAAGCGCTACTGCAACGACAACGGTCAATGCGTAGAGAAAGCCTCTGACCTTTGCCCAAGCACATGCCAATCCGATGCAGATTGCAGCTCCTCAGGTTGTGGAATCAAGACCAGTTGCAAAAGTGGAACGTGCGAAACATCATGTCCTTCCTCCTGCAAAAAAGATACAGATTGCCAGGCTTGCAACGGCATTTGTTATTTGCAAAGCCCCACCGCAAGTTCGGGAGTTTGCCGACCACCTCACCCCTCGAATGTTTGCCCTGCCACTTGCTCCTCAACCTACGAATGCCACACCACGGCATGCGGAACCAAACGTTTTTGCAACCTCACAACCACCAAAACTTGTGTTGCAGCAGCGACCACCTGCCCCAAACAATGCAAAGTGGACAGCGACTGCAAAACATTGTCCAGTTGCAGCAGCAACGCATGTTACGCCGGATACTGTTTGCCTCTTCCCACCTCCAGCTGTCCAGCCAAGTGTACCAAAAACTTCGACTGCTTTGTCGCGGGCTGCCAAGACAAACGAACCTGCAGCTCCTCCACCAAAACGTGTGTCAAGTAACTCAGCCTTAAGCTCCTGTAGTGACGGCCTACTTATGTACTCGACAAAGGATTGGAACAAAACGAAATGAAGAGGCAGCTCTCCAGGTTGCCATCATTGCTCACGAGATGCGGTGGGACTCAAACCTAACATCAGTCACAAAGAAAAAATGGCCAAGCCTTGGCGTAATGAGGGGTCTCGTCTACTCAACTCAGCTTGGAGTTCAAGACCCAAACGCTCGGGAGAAGGGACGCAATGTGGGTCGCCACGGTCGAAGGGCCAGCGCTCTCTACGCTCGACAGAGAAACAACACGGAAGCTTTCTACCAGGGCAGAGATGGCTATCTCCATTACTCCTACTACCATGCCCCGCAAAAGCGATGGATGGTCGATAGCTATTCCTTCCGCAAAGGTGGCAAAGTACTGGGGGCTCTTTCTGCAGCCTACTCGAACAAGCGTCGCCATGCTGAGGTGTTCTACCAGGGAGTTGATGGCAAATACCGCCACTTCTACATCGGAAAGCGCGGCTGGACCGTCAAAGTGTTAAGCCAGTAAAACCCGCAACAAGCCAAAACCTGCCAGGATTAAATAGAGTGACCCCTGCTTCGATTAAGTTTCGAAGCAGGGGTTGCTACGTTTTAGAAACAAACGTCACAGTGACGAGTTATCGTTTGGGCTTGGAAGCGACCTCCTGAATGTAAACACCAGGATAGGAAACTTGAACGGGACCGGCTTTGATTTTGGTTTTCTTTTTCATGATCTTCTCCACGGATTGTTCGTGTACTGTTAAGGAACCTTCAAAACCTTGTTTGAAGTTCCGAATCAAGTTCGTCTTGAACCTTACACAACCAATGTAGAAACCTATCGTCTCAAGAACGTCACAAGCATGTAACGTTCCAGAATCCCAAAAGCAATCACCTCTCTCGAAGCCCTCAACTACGATTAATTCGACCATAGGCAGCCCGGCAGTTGTTGCGAACGGGCCAAATATTCAGACGACGACGAATGAAAAAATAAGAGTCTGTGGAGGAGAGGGAACGAACTTTTCGCTCTGCCTTTTTGAGCCGCATGTTGCCCAGGATGATGCAGGCCTGATTGCGATCTCTCCAGTGGTTACTTTCCAGTTGGCTGATGAGGTAATCTTCCAACTGTGCACGACAACCCGAAGTATGCATGTAATAGATCAGTTGCCGTTGTACAAGCTTGTTCAAGACCTGCTTTCTCGCATACGGAGAGATCGAGCGGCGGCCGTACCCTCGGAAATCAAAGTTGCCTTTGGCTCGTTTGGAGGCAGCAAACATAGCCGAACAATGATCCGTTTTTCCTTTGTGGGTTTTGGTCAGCCATCGACCTGTGTTGATCAATGCATGTCCGCCATACTTCATACTGTAGGGTTGCTTTTGACTTGCCAACCACTTGCCATAGTTTCCGTATACATCGATGCCTTTGGCTGTCAGTTTTTTATAGAGCTTGTCTGTTGTAATTGGATGTGCCATCGCCATGCGATGGTAGACAAAATCCCAGTGACCACATTTCGCGGCGCGGTAGCCAATCTCTGGATAGTTCTTCATCATGCTACCCTTGGCACCTCGTGCCTGATCCGCTCGCTTCTTAATGTTCTCACAACTCTCGGTGTTGACGATGCTATCGAGCGCTTTCTGTGCAAGTGCCTGACGTTTTTTCCTCGCTTCTGCTCGCTTGGCTGCTCTGGAGGGTTTTTTGGAGAACAAAAAGCAACCACTCAAAGTGCAGCTCCAGGCAAAAGCAATGGCAAGTATGGATGTTTGTGCAATCCTTCGTTTCATACCGATTCTCCTCTACGTTGTAGGTTATGTTCTGTAGGTCGAAGGCTTCACAAAAAGAGCACACTCAAAAAAGAAAGATAGCTCCAAATGAATAGTTTTGACGTGAATAAAGAGCCGACAGAACTGAGCGTTAACAACCACATATACGAACAGGCATTTGTCTCTATTTCGTTCGACATTACGAGAGAATCAAGGCGATGGATGTGCATTTGTGCTGCTTGTTTCGACAACTGATTTAGACATAGCAACATCAGGTTGTTTTGTAGCTCAAACTTTAGGTAAGGAGTACGATCAATGAAATCCGTCCAAGTTATGACAGTATTGTTTGTCACGCTGGTTTGTGTGCCTCTTTCATTCGCAGGAACACTCAAGCCAAAGCCCCCCACATTGAAGAAATCAAAATCTTGTGTCAGGACTGCTCCGTGCACGATGATCTCATTCGACAGTGCATGCGTTGCTCGCTGTGACCAACAGGCAAACACGTGCAGCCAACCGTGTGTAACCAGGTTCCAAACCTGTCAAACACAAGCCAACCAACGATACTCTCGATGCTACCAAGCAGTGATTGTCCATTGCCGTAACGCCTACCCCAATGACCCAAGCGCACAAACAGCGGCTCACAAGCAGTGTCTGTCCAGCAAGATCACGCAATGTCAGCAACATTATCAAAGCGATGTGAGCAAATGCCAGCAGAATGAAACAGCTTGCTACAATGTATGCATACAACAGAAGCAGACCTGCATGAAAACCTGCATGACAACGCGCCAGGGTCGACAAACTTGTCGATGGAAAAAACGTACGAGATTTGGAAGAACATTCTGCACCACACCCCGGATGTGCACGGTCTGCCGCTAAACAAAAAAAAGGGCCATCGGATACGACGCAGCAAGATGTTGGGAAGAAGTGGCCACGGACAAAGAAAGAACGGCGACTTCTTCAATCGAACCATCCCATCCCCCCTACCTTGTCCAAAATGTTGGACGGGTTTCCAGCTTTCCAGACTACGAGACAAGACACTTCTTTGACATTGTCGTTCTCAACTTCACCTATCCACCTAGAACGCATATAAAACCTCTCATCTCTAGCAACCTGGTATTTGATTTGTACAACAAGGGAACACAAACCAACAACACGAAAGGAAAAACCGATGAAGCGTTTTGTTCTCTTGACCCTCTGTCTCAGCTTTCTCGCAGCGCCCAACTTTGCATCAGCAGACAAAAAGAAAGATGAGGCGAAGAAAGCCTTGGACAAACAAGCCAGAGCCAAGTCGGATGCAACCCGAGGCATTGTTCGCAAACGGTATGTGCCCAAGATCAAACTCCAGCAAAAATTGCTTCGCATCACACAGAACCAGGCGAAACGACTCAACCAAAGGATACGACAGCTCAATGCAATGATCCGCAAAGCGATGCTGCAAAGAAAGCAAGCCGTTAGCCAACTCACAAAGCTCAAGAAGAAGGGAACAAGGCAGACCGTCACCCTTGCCATGACGGTGAAACAATGCAAACAAGCGATGCGCAAAACGTTCGGTCCGGGAACCAGCCGCGCGGAGCGCAAGAAGTGGCTGAATCGATGCCATTCCACCTATGGACTGATCAAGCACGAAAAATCTGTAGGTCGATAAAGAAGCTGAGTGAAAAAGAAGAAGCTACCTGCCTGTCTGTCCCACCCTTCGTCCCCACAATGTCAACCCTCCAAAGATCCAGAATGTCCTCACGACGTGTTCACCGCTTGTCACAGAGACAAAAGAACCTTACAGTCGCTGAGGAATGACCCACGCCATGCGAACGCCTCTTTGCGTCGCAGCCCAATGCGTGGGTTTGTTGGAGACTCTGCCCCATGGAAGTGCGGTATCACCTTGCACAACCTCCACACGATTCGTAGGAACTCAAGCCCACTGTGAGCAAGCACCCCTCTCGCACCGTCTATTGCCAAAACGCGATACCTTGGCTCAAAGAACATGCACCACTCGAAGGTTGTTCGGTTGTGACATCCATGCCCGACATATCAGGGCTCAGCCATTTGAGTCTCGACGAATGGAAAGAGTGGTTTGTAGAAGCAGCGCTGCTTTGCCTGGAGGCAACTCCAGATGATGGCGTGACGATTTTCTACCAAACGGACATTAAGGTGGACGGCACCTGGGTTGACAAAGGATACCTCTGTCATCGCGCAGCCGAACGCAGCGGCGCACACATGCTTTGGCACAAGATTGTTTGCCGCAAGCCGATCGATACCCCCTCGTTCGGTCGCCCTGGTTACACCCACTTGCTTTGCTATTCACGCGGCGTACGCGACCGCGTAGAACAATCCTATGCGGATGTTTTCTCCACCCAAGGAGAGATGACTTGGAGTCGCGCCATGGGACGTGCTTCGTGTGAGTTCGCATGCAAGTACATTCTCTCCCACACAAAGACACGTACGGTGGTCGACCCTTTTTGCGGGTATGGAACGATGCTCGCTGTCGCAAACGAACGTGGGCTCGATGCAATAGGCGTCGAGATGGGAAAGAAGCGCGCACAAAAGGCGCGAACTCTGTTTTTCAATGAAGAGCGCGAACCAAGCGAGTCAAGAGCCTCCTCCACGCTCGTTGCGGCTGACGATTGAATCTCTCTCCCCTTCTGCTATAGATGTACGTTGAAACGTGGAGAGAGATGATGCTTGAAACAGCCTCACCGCCTTCTAGAATCTCTGACAACCTGTTCGAGGGGTGATGAATGGAAGCGACAAACAACACCGAAAGCCAAGCGAAAACCCACCCACTTCTCCAAGGACTGCAAGTCCTGGTTTTGCTTGCATTGTTCTTGGGAATTGGTTTTGGTGGGCTGACCTGTGGAATTAAGCTGTTCGCAAGCAAAGAAACGTACCAGTTGTGGCTCTACCGCAACAACATCAAGTCCGGGAATTACCAGACATTCCATAAGAACGGAAAGGTCGCATCCATTCAGCCGTATGCGAATGGGAAAACCAATGGAGTCGCACGCTTCTTTGATGCAAAGGGCCGCTTGTTAAAGACCATCACTTACAAGCGCGGGAGAAGAAATGGTCCTTATGTTCTCTATCACACCAACGGTCAAGTGAAAGAACGGGGACAATACGTTCAGGGCAAAAAGTTTGGCGCAGCCGACTTCTTTGATGCAGCGGGTAAACCCTTAACCCCATAGGACACGTGTACTCAAACCATGAGCAATGATGTGCGGGAGAATCTCATTGCAACACCAGAGCAACTTCATTGTGAGCTTGGTTGCACACTGAAACAGGAAGCAGAGCAGTAGAATGTCTCAACCTTCACCGTTTGTCTTTCGCCTCCAACTTGTGTAACACTTTCTTTCATCCTCAGACGGTCCCCACTCCTCTACTTTGAGAGAAAGGAAAACACTCCACCCCATGAACGTACGGGAACAACCGAGGGCTTTTCGAGCCGCCTGGATCATCTTACTCACAGTGCTCGCCATCCTGGTCTATTACGAGTCGTTTTCCAATCCATTTGTGTACGATGATGTCAACGCCATTCGCGACAATCAATACATCCGAAGCTTTGAACATACATCGATGTTCTTTCAAGGGAAGTGCTCAAGCACAGGCGCATTTGAAGGCCACTTCAGACCTCTCACGATGCTCTCGTTTGCCCTCAACTACCAATGGAGTGGGCTGAGTCCTTGGAGTTACAGGCTGGTCAATTTGCTGCTGCACCTCTTATGTGGTGCGCTGGTGTACCTTGTGACGCTCCGGTTTTTGGCAATGTTCCCCTTGTTTCAGTCTCAGACATGGGAGCCTGAACAACGACAGTTAGCTGCATTGGTTGCAACAACCTTGTTCGTCCTTCACCCTCTGCATTCCCAGTCCATCTTGCTGGTTTGGAAACGAACGTCCATTCTTGCGACGTGCTTTTACCTGCTCGCTTTGCTGTGTTTCCTTCACCTTGAACAAAAGGAACAAAGAGAGGGCCAGCTCTCGTGGAGAACCACTCTCTCTTGGAACCTGGCCGTTGTTGGTTTCTTTGTACTTTCGTTGATGTCCAAAGAGACTGGAATCACTCTACCCATTGTCTTGCTCCTCACACTCTTCTGGCCTCGACCGGAGCGACCCAAGTGGACATTGCAACGCGTTCTTCGTATGGCTGGCCTTCAGGCTTTGCTGTGGACAGGTTGCATCCTCATGCTCACCGTCTTCTTCCCCGACAAGGTCGCCAACACGACACAGGCGACACCCATTCAGTACTTGTTCACACAGGCCAAAGTAATCTGGCTGTATGTGGCGATGATCGTGAATCCCACCCTCATCGCCATCGACTACAACCTCTCCCTGGTCAAAACGATGGGCGATCCTCTCGCATGGTTCGGAGGGTTTGGGCTTCTTCTCCTGATTGGATTTGCGCTGACGGGAGCCCGTCGTTTTGCATCGATGGGCTTGCTGATCTTGGCTGCCTTTGTCACCTTGTCACCCGCTTCTAGCCTGGTTCCCAATATCATTCGCGTTGATGAAAACCGAATGTACCTTCCCTTAATTTTTGTGTGGATAGGGCTAGGCGTAGCCTTTGTGCGAGGCTGGTCCGTCAGCCGGAGAGCGCGGTGGTTGGTGGGACTTGGCGCCGGTCTCTTTGTGGTTGTTTGCCTGGGAGTCAACCTGGATCGCGTCGTCAAATGGAGCAAGCCCTCCTGGTTGTGGCTTGACGCTATCAAGAAATACCCAGGCGCCGCGAACGCCAGCGCAGGCCTGTGCGCGGATTGGGCGAACCAACCTTCCAAGGCAAAGCAAGCCCTCCCAGTCTGTCGGCAGGCACTCCAAGTGAGTGGAAACCGTCTGCTAGTCTATGAAAGCCTCATCGCAATCTCCTTCAACCAAAAGCGACGAAAACAGGCCGAGAGTTGGGCGCAACAAATACTGCAAGAGTATTCAACCACCCCTCGTGCCTTTCAGATCGCAGGAGACGTAGCTCGGCTGAACCGCGATGACCGACGGGCAACCCAACGGTACCAGCAAGCCATTGCATTGAACCCTCACGCTCCCATCATCCGCCTTTATTTGGCAGAAACCCTACGAAGACAACGACGCATCGCAGAAGCACAACAGGAACTCAAACGTCTAGGCTTTCATCGCTTTCGACAACCCCAAGACGCGATTTTTCGAGCCTGGCTGCACTTCGCAGTCAACCAATGGGTCGAAGCCTGCCAACAGTACGACCACCTCCGTCAACGTTTGCACCAGATTCCCAGAAGCTCATCGCGACGCTGGCGACGACTTCAATGGCTCTGTCAACACAAAAATCGTTGGGCACCTCGCCGTCGCAAATCCAAAGCTCCGCGATAGCCTTCGCTCTTCAAGGCTGAACTTCTTCGACACAGTTCCTCGGTCGCAGTATCCAAAACACGTACCTCAGCTTAAGATGGTTCCAGAAGAGAGAGAGACACAGTTCAACGACGTTGTTTGAGAAGTGGCCTCTTAAGCACCTGCACCTCCTAGTAACTCTCGCGACCCTCCGAACAAGCCAAACCTCACCAGGAAAGCTCCAATCTATCCATAAGACTACCGAAGCGGTCTTCTACGTTGGCTACTGTTGAAGGTACTTCACAGGTCTTCTTTCAGAAAGATGTGGTCGAGAAGAACGCCGCCTAGATGAAGCGAAAACGGGCACCTCCGCACACAATCTTCTTTCCCTTGAAGTAATCATGTACAATGAATGCTTCTGACCCATAGGAGGCTCTCTCGACCATGGACATGCTCAGCGCCATGCTTACGTTTGTGAAGATTGTAGAATCCAAAAGCTTTGCTGAAGCTTCAAGACAACTTCATGTCCCCAGATCAACACTGAGCCGAAGAATCTCAAAGCTGGAAGAACATCTTGGTGTCCAGCTATTGATTCGTACAACTCGGACCTTGCATGTCACAGATGTAGGAGAAGCTTACTACCTAAGCTGTGTTAACATTTTGGACGAGCTCAAAGAAACAGAAGCTTTGCTTACAACAATGAGCACAACACCCAAAGGTGTCCTTCGTGTATCTCTTCCCGTCGATGGAACCATTCCTATTTTTGGTAAACTTGTTGCCAGGTTTTTGTCACAATTTCCAGATGTCCAGCTTGATGTTCTGTCTGCAACACGTCAGATACATCTTGTCGACGAAGGGTTTGATGTCGCTATTCGAGCAAGCAAGTTGGCGGACTCTTCGCTTGTAGCACGGCGCATTTTCACGACGACCGAAGTTGTAGTCGCTAGTCCATCTTACCTGGAACAACATGGCACACCTAAAACCCTCGACGACCTGCGAAAACACACATGCCTTCTCCACGGCCTCCAAGAATCATACCTCCAATGGCGAGGGGTTGATGGAGAGTTGATACCAGTCAAAAGCCGCCTTCGCTCCAACAACCTAGAATTCCTTAGACATAGTGCAATTGAAGGCCTCGGGATTGCCATGCTTCCCAATGTGTTTGTGAACAAAGACATCCAAGAAGGACGTCTTCTCTCCATCCTGATCGCAGATGTTGTTAGCACAACCAATGTGTATGTCGTCTATCCCACACACCAGTACATGTCACCAAAGGTTCGTTCCTTTGTCGACTTTTGCGTAGAATACTTTACCAACAATCCACCAACAAAATTGTAAGAGGCACACTCTGTTGCAAAAATTGCAACAGAGTGTGCCACAAATGTCCCCTTCAGCTTCCTTAGTCAAAACAGTATAGTGCTGCCTCCAATGACTCTATATCACATAGTTTTTTTTGAGGAGTGTACGTACATGTTTGTAAAACAAAGTAAAAAGTGGAGTTATGGTGTTCTCGCCATGTTGGCACTGGTCTTCGCTTTCGTGGCCTGTTCCCCAGCTGACAACTCGAACAACAGCACCACAGATGGTGGGACAAGCACAGAAGCAACCACCGGCGAAGAGACGACAGGCAGCACGGAAGCAACGACAGGCGAAGACGCAGGAACAACCCAAGAAGCAACACCAGAAGAAAGCACTGGTACGAAAAAGTGGGCTGACATGACCTTCGATGAGAAGCGTGCTTACATGTCCTCTACTGTACTTCCTGCGGTTGCCGCATTGTTCAAAGAATACGACAGCACCCGTTTTGGACAAGTCGGCTGCACCCTTTGCCACGGAACAGATATGGTCGCGAAGAAATTCAAGATGCCCAATGGTATCCGACCCTTCAGCCCCCAAAATGTGCCTTCCCAAGGCAAAGGTGTTGACTTCATGAAACAAAAGTTGATGCCCAAAATGATTGAACTCTTGGGGCTTAAGCCTTTCGATCCCAGCACTGGAAAAGGCTTCGGTTGTTTCTCCTGCCACGGAACCAAGTAAACTCCTTCCCCTCCCTACTTCTTTTCCTTTTCCAGCCTACGAAAATACCCATTCTCCGCCCAACATTGTTGTTCCCTCCATCCCATCGTGCTTCATCCGGTTGTGCAACGATCCTTGCGATAAACCCAATGGCTTGGCTATGTTTGTTACTTTCCAGAATCATCCACAAACTCTACTGGCTGAAAGCAGGGAAACATCCTCGTATCCATAAGATGCCAAAACACCTACTTCGCTTGGGGCATCGGAGATGGGCACGTACCCTGGGTTGGTTTATGAGGTTGATGTGCTGAAATGCAAGCGATGCAAGGCTCTTTCTCGATATTCCCTTCGGGAGCAAACTCTCTGCGCTCCGGGCCAACGGCTCCTGCGTCCCAAGCGTCCGGCTTGAGCTCGGAAGGCTGGTCTGTACTTGTCGTTTGTTCCGAGGATTCCGATACTTTCTGGGCGTTCTCAGATGTATCACTGTCCAGACTACGCGAATTTTTGGACTCGGCCATCTCCCCTGCATCGACAGGCTTGGGTTCCTGAGACCGCTCCTGGGATAACTTCTCGTCGGAGGTAGCTTGTCTTTCAGCGTGTTGAAAGATATTCCTTTGGCTCAGAGAAGACAGTCTGGTGCGAATAGATTCTAGGGGTGTAGAGGTTATCCTTAAACTGAATGTCCCAACACATACCCTGATCGGTTTGAAGGGAGATTGTGCCGCTGAGCTGATACTCGACAATACTCACGATCGTCATAAGTCCCAGGCCTTCAGCGTTTCGGAAGTCAAAGTCTGGTGGCACACCTGTACCATTGTCTGCCACCTGTAGCTTGATGAGGTCTTCTTCTTTCTTCAGGCTTAACCTTATCTTTCCTTTGCTCTCTTCGGAAAAGGCATGCTTGAACGTATTGGAAAATAGCTCGCTGAGAATCAATCCACAGGGCATCGCTATATCCATCAACACGCGGAGATCTTCAAGCTCTGCCTCTAAATGAATTCGGTCCATGGAGACGTTATGACTTTGAAACAGGTAGGTCGCAAGATCATACAGGTACTCTTTGAGATCAACTTGCAGGAGGTTGTTAGATTCGTACAGCTTTTGATGAACCATTGACATCGCGTGGATTTTATTTTGTAGATCTGTAAATATACTCAGGAGCTTTGAATCGTCTGTTTGCATGGATTGCAGCATCAACATTGAGTGAATGACCTGCATATTGTTCTTGGTGCGGTGGTACAACTCCTTGAGCAGAACCTCCTTCTCTTGAAGGGAGGCGCTGAGTTTCTCCTCTGAGAGTTTTCGATCTGTAATGTCTTCATAGGTCCCAAGCACCCCAATCACAGCGCCTTGTTGATCTCGTAGCGGTATCTTGCTGGTTCGGAGCCAGATTGTACCAATATCGGACCTGGTTTGTGGCTCTTCGTAATTGACTTTGGCAGTGCCAGACTCCATCACATCTCGATCGTCCGCCCGATACAAGTCAGCTTCGTCTTTCCAGTCCATCTGGTAATCATCGCAACCAAGCAACTCTTGGGGATGTTTACGACCTGCGTCTTGCGCAAACAGACGGTTGCATCCGAGATATCGGCAATCGCGATCTTTCCAGAACACACGAACCGGGATGGTATCCAGAACAAGCTGAAGCATTTGATTGGCTTTGGCCAATTCTTCTGTTTTGTTTTGCAATGTCTCCTGGAACGATGACTGCTCATGCATACATTGCTGCTCCAGCTCTGCAACCAGCTGTCGCAAGCGCTCCACTTCTTGTTGTTGTTTCTTCCCGTCCATGATCTTGCCCATCTTTTGTTGACACTGACTTTGGATACTATATTACCCCTCTCTCTATAGCATTGCCAACTTCTCTTTTCTATCGATGCCTTGTCGCCTTCGTTTTTACCCCACCTCAGATATACCTCACTTCAACCTTGTAAGACTTTTTCGTTCCCCACAAATTCCCCACAAACAGGAGACGAAACAAAAAAAGCCCAGAAGTTGCTATGACTTCTGGGCTAACTGTGCCGAAGAGAGGCCCGGAGTGCCAGCCCAGTCAAACCTCCAGCAAGGAAACCCTCACCTAAACCTTTGTCAAGAGAGGCAGTTCCTAAAACAAAAAAGCCAGAAGCAAATTGCTTCCGGCTTTGTCTTGTGCCGAAGAGAGGACTCGAACCTCCACGAGGAAACCCTCACTAGAACCTGAATCTAGCGTGTCTACCAATTCCACCACTTCGGCATAAAGATGTTTTCATCTCTATGAGGTTCGTTTATATATACAGACGGAAGTTATTTGTCAAGCAAAAAATAGGCTCATACAACAGGAGATTCACTTGACGCGATTGACCGACAGATTCGTACCTTTGAAACGCTTCACTCCACTTTCGCTTCTCATTGGAGCAACACTTCTTGGAGGGTCACTCCTTCCCTCTGTTGCGGAAGCCCGTCCACGAGCCCTTCGATGGTACCAAAGCGCGGAAGCACACCGTCTGGGACAAAAGGGAAAGAAGGCCAATCTGAAGCAAGCGACGAAACTACACAAACGCGCTTGCTCTCGACGGTACGGACGAAGTTGTTGGCGACTGGGACAAATGAATCCAGCCAGCGAAGATAGCGTTACCTACATGAAGAAGGCCTGTCGGTACAAATTTGGTGACGGCTGCCTTGCCCTGGCTCGCAACCTTGCAAAGTCATCTTTAAAAGCATCCAAGCGAAAGGCGCACCGGATGTTTCGGAAAGCCTGCAAGCTCGGAAGCGGACAAGGGTGCTTGGAAGTCTACCAGCTTGCAACCAAAGCGTTTGCTGCCAAGAAGACACAAAGCCCCCAAGCCAAGAAACGTTGGCAGCGCAAACAGCTAACACGCCGGGCTCGCTTCGCCCTCCTCCTTCGCAAAGGCTGCCAACAAGGCCATGAGTCCGACTGTTTTTATCTGGGCTACGCACACTTCCAAGGCATCTTGCAGCGCGATCTCAATCGCGCCCGCACATCCTTTCTCCGAGGATGCAAGCTTCAACACCCCAACAGTTGTGACTTTGTCGCCTTGATGTATGGAAATGGCATCGGCGTCCAACAAGACTTTAAGAAAGCTCGCGATCTTCACCTCCGCGCCTGCAAGCTCGGTCTCAACGACGGCTGCTTGCACGCTGGAGGGATGTTCTTGCGTGGATTGGGAGGCATGAAAGACGCCTCACAAGCTCGTAAGCTCTTTTCACAGACCTGTGAGGCCAACATCGGCCAGGCCTGTTTGTTGCTTGGAGAGATGGTGATTCGGGGAGAAGGAGGCTCCAAAGATGTGAAGCTCGCCTATCGACTCTATGAGAAAGCCTGCCGACTGAAAAGCAAAGAAGGCTGCCTTCGGTTCAAGGCAATGAAACGAATCCTCTACAACAAGCCCAAGCGTCAGCTTCGACGTGGATTCCCATAGGTCAGCAAGCGTTGGAGGAGAAAAGGTCAAGGAAGAGTCAGGCAGGAACAGAGAGGGGTGCTAGAAGTTAGCGACGACGTCGACGGCGACGACGGTAGCGACGTTTGCTCACAAGCTTCTTCCAGTTGTCTTCGAAAACCATTTTGCGAAGCTTGTGGATCTTGGTCCGAATCTGAAGGCGCATGGTTTCATCGCTGCGGCTGAGTTGCAGGTAGTCTTTGAACGCGTCCATTGCCTGACGACGACGCTTGTCCGCCTCCTTCATAATCTCCAGCCGCTTTTCGCGATCTTTCTCTTGCTTGGCCTGATTCAACAGCTCTTCCAACCAAGCATCGTAAGTAACACCCAGGTTGTATGCGGCCAAGGAAAGCTTCTTCATCGCTTTGCGGAAGGAGCGAATCGCCTGCTCAAACTTCTTTTGCTTTTGGTAGATCAAGCCCAGCAAGTTGTAGCTTTGCGGCGTAGCAATCCCCTTGCTTACAGCGTTTTGGATGGTCGTGACAGCTTTTTGGTAGTACGGTTCAGCCTGGTCAGCACCTGCCTGAAGAAGAGCTTGCTCTGCCTGATCCAGGTAAGTTGCTGCGAGTCCATTGTAAGCTTCCACAAAGCTAGACTTGATGGCGATCGCCTTGGTAAACATGGTCTCGGCTCGCTGGAACTTGCGCATTTTGTGCAGCGAAAGGCCCAGGTGATAGAGAGAGAACAGGTGGTTCGGCTTGAGCGCGACGACCTTTTCGTAGTGGATGATAGCTTTGGGGAACTGCTTGCTCTTGTAATAGATGTCACCCATGTGGAAATGAGGGCGATAGTTGGAGCTGTCCAAGTACACAGAGCGCTCGTACTCTTGGATCGCAGCCGAAGGGTTACGAAGCGCCTCATACACACGGCCCAACAGGTAACGAGAGTGTCCATCGTTTGGATTCAAACGGATGGCTTCACGCAACATACTGCGAGCCGAGTTGTACTGGCTATCGTTGTACATTTTGACGGCTTTTTTCGCGATACGCCGAGCGCGACGTTCGTTGACTTTTTCACATCCGGTCGTCAAGGCAAGCGCCAAGGAGCAGAGCAAAACAAACACCAAGCTTCGTTTCATGATCGAGCCTTCTTTGTGGGGGAGTTTTGTTTGAAAACGAGGGAAGAAAAGCACATTGGATGAAGATGTTGGAACCAAACAACGTGAGTCAACGAGAACAAGCTTGAGAAACTCACTGTATTGCCCGGCATAATGGGCTAGAAAATATACATCAGAGTGGGCATCAAACCGAACCCAGCGGCCACTTCAATGCCATTGTCCGTCAAGGGCAAGTGGATGATAGCGAGGGCTTCCAGGCCAATGGAGAAGTGCTTGAGGCGCGTATGCCATCGAACACCAAGTCCACCATGAACGCCAATGCCGAGGAGTGAATTGTAGGCTTCCTCTGGTGTTGTGAGTTGCAGACCGCCGCCAAGCTTCGCATAGAAGAAGACGCGATTGACCCTCACAAACGAGATACTGGCGCTAAGATTGAACATGTAAGAGCCATTGGCTCCACCCACCTGACCGTTCCCAGGAACCTGTGTGGTGAGAAACAAAAATTGCAGAGAGAAGTATGGGTTAATCCGATAACCCAATTGAATTCCCCCCGACGACCCACCAATGTTGGCCTGAGGCAAGCTCGGATTCTCGTTGGCGAGACGCCCACGAGCGACAAAAAAGTAAGGGCCGTATTCCAAAGAAAAGAAGAACCCCTTTTGTTGGATATAGGATTCTTCGTCTTCTTCCAGAACTTGTGCGGAGGCAGGCTGTGCAAGAAGTCCGAACAGGCCAAGAAACGCGAGAGCGAGCAACAGCTTGGAATACCACTTCATCCGAAACAGCTCCGTCCCTGACAACACCAAAGCCACGTATGTGCTATCCACTTCGGTTGTACGTTGAACTGAAAAGGCAAGAACGCCAAAATCTAACTCCAGTTAAGCAAAGAATGGGTTCTTACTCCAACCCTTCGATTGGAGTGTGCATTCTATCGTAGTTCGGCCTGTAACACAACCCATCCCTTACGCCAAAAAGAAAACGCCCCTGGCTGAAGAGCGCAGGAGCGTTCACAAAAAGAGACAAGTGTTGTCCTGCCAAGAGAAGACAGGCTCTCTCATGTCAGGAGGGACGGAAGATAAAGGGATAGTTGACGTGCACCACACCACCCCCTTTGGGGGACGGGAAGCGAAGAAGCTTGACCCGACGAGCCAGACATTCTTCAACGCGATCGTTGTTCATGGTCGATCGACTGATCCGACTCTTGTACACACGACCGTTGGGCTCAATTTGGAACCACACATGGATCTTACCCTGGAGGCTCTGGTTTTTGATCAGCTCACGCTCGTAGCAGTATTTGAAGCGGCTGCGGTGCTGGTTGATGATACGTCGGATGATCTCTTTGTCCAAGCCACCGAAGATATCGGGGGGGCCGGTCGAGACTTTGATGGTTTGTCTGCGCTTGTTTTTGAGCTTGGAGCGTCCCCAACCGCGGCCACCTTTCCCGCCGCCGCGACCGTAAGTACCGACCCGTGCAAGACCGACAGAGTCCCCGCTGAAGCCGCCACCGCCAGATCCAAGGCCACCGGCTCCAAGACCGGCAGAGCCGCTCGCGTCGCCAGCCTTGCTTCCGATCCATCCACCTACAGCGTTGGCGTCTGCGCCACCAAAGCCTTTGGTGTCCATGATACTGCCCAGACGATTTCCGCCTTTGTTAATCAGACCCAAAACACCTTTCTTCGCGATGTCAAGGTCCACAGCCTTTTCGATCTTTTTCAAGTCGATGGGTGAGGTCGCGTCGGGGTTCTTCTTCTTTTGGGCTGCTTTCCGGTTCTTTTTGGGCGCTTTCTTCTTCCCAAGCTTTCCTTTGTCGCCCTTGGCCTTCGCGCCGCCGCTCTTCTTCTTGCGCTTCTTTTCTTTCTCGGGTTCTTCCGGCCGGACAATCAACTGAGCAAAGCGGTTGCCTTGCTTAAAGAAGTCCTCATCCAACATGGAAGGATTCTCATCAGCAAACAGCATCAGGAGAATGAGAACACCGTGAATCAAAAAGGATGTCCCCATCGACCGGGCCAAGTGGTGGTCCATTTGGTTGAGGACTGCAGGAGGAAGTCGCTTGGGTGCGGGAACAAAGCTAATCTCAAAGGTCAGATCGCCAACAAACAAACGAACGCGGGATTGAGCGGGCAAAGCAAACTGGTAACCCAGAGAGGTTTGCTGCACTTTCGCGCTTTGCTTGATTTGAGCAATAGGCACCACCTGATCTTTCAGATGGAGTTCCCCGCCCATGCGGTCTGTAAAGTTGATCAGGAGGCGATCGCCTTCCGTCTCGATCAAGGGGAAGGAGTCAATGCCTTCGGGGAGAGCCTCACTGCTCAAAGAGAAGGTGTTCTTTCGTGACTCGCCCACAGTAATTCGCTTGGGCTCATAGAAGTGGTTGTGATCGAGAATCGTATCTCCCCAGATCACGCGAACTTCCAAAGCTTCCTGGGAGTCGGCAAACTCAGCAGCAGACAGATCCACCATGGAAGCAGAAGACTGCTGAAGGGCAGGAGACGAGGGAGCGCCCAACGCAGGTTGCGAAGGAGGAGCTTGCTGCATGTGGGGTTGCACAGCTTGCGCTTGTACTGGCCACCCGCCAGTCATGGGTTGTTGCGCTGGAGCAAAGCCGCCCGTGTATTGGGGTTGCTGTGGAGGCTGGCTCGCAAAAGCTTGCGGCTGTTGCTGCATCATTGGCTGCGGTGCAGCCTGGACCATCGGTTGTTGCTGTTGAGCGTAACCAAATCCAGCGTTGGGATCGGCTTGAGGTGGAGTCGATGCGTAGGCCTGCTGCGGTGGTGGTGCGTTCCACTGCGCTTGGGGTTGCTGCTGAGCCACAGGCTGTTGAACAGCCGGTTGGGGCTCGGGAGCGACTTGCGCGACAACCTGAGGAGCAGCTTGTTGCTCTGCAGGAGGTTGCGGCATGGTGGAGACCACCGTTCCGCCTTCGTTGTCAGGCGGAGTGACAGCCGCTTGAACAGCTTGTGCAGCCATCGGGTCAACATGCGCCGTGTCTTCTTCAGGAACAGCAGGAGTTTCTTGTGCGACCACATTCTCAACGTGGGCAGCGGCAGCGAGCGCAGATTGGACAGCGGCAGCTTGTTCAGGCGTGACGGCTGCCGTGTCATCTTCAGGCACTTCGGGAGTTGCTGCGGCTGCAGGAGGAGCCGTAGGAGCAGGCCCAACAACAGTCCCTGCCTCATCAGCAGGTTCTTCCACAGGAGGCATGGCCGCTACATCAGGGACGACCTCTTCCTGTGCGCTTCCACCATTTTTGGCTTGGGCGACAGCGGCTTCACCGATGTGGATCGTAATGAACGTGTCACCGAGTTGAATGGCATCGCCACTCACCAAGCGTGACTTGTGCACCCGCTTGTCGTTGACGCGGGTACCCTTGGAGGAGCCCATGTCAATGATTTGGGCTTCCTCTTCTGCTGTCACCTCAATGACAGCATGGATGCGATTCACATTTGGGTCATCCAGCCGCAAGTTCACAGAAGAGAGCTTACCAATCTTAATGATATGCTCGTTGAATTCTTCGACCTGCGGTTCCACTCCTTCTCGCGTAATTTGCAGAAGAATTGGAGTGCTTATCTTTGCCATCACAACCTCTCTTCGAGACGCCCTAACTAGAACCCAATGTGCCAAAAGGCACGTGTCAACGAATGGGAAGCCTTTGGATTACGTTGCAAACCAAGGCCAGCATCCATGGATGCTCATAACCTCTACCTGTGGGATCGGTGAGGCATTACAGATCGTTCACAGCTTGAAGAATGCGCTTCTTCCAGTGCTCACGCAGTTGAATCAAACCACCCAGTTTGATGTTACGACGCGATTCGATGTACTCACCGTCAGGTCGGGTCAGATCACCCTGGATGGTGTCGTTACCAAAGCTAATGACAGTTTTTTTGCGGTAGTAGCGATTGCCAACCTTCACTGCATTCTTCGCAGCTTTGGTTTTCTTCGCCTGAGCAGAAACGGAGGACGTAGGAATCCACGCCCCGACCATCAAGCTCATTGTGACTACAAACATCCATCGTCGCATCTCTTCACCTCTTCCAGGTTGGGGAGAGCTCCACCTCTTTGGAGATCCAAGAGGTTGGAAATCATCCTTCAGTGATGACGGGAGACTTAGAAACCGACCGAAGTCGGCCAATGCATCCCACTGTGTCGTGAAGAATGTGGAGTTCGTTCCTCCACACACAAAGACAACTCAAAGAGCTTTGAGTTCCCGTCCGATGATATTATCTCATCTTTTTCAAAAAAAAAAGCCGCCTTGTCCATTGGTCAAAGAAAAGGCGGTAAAATCGTCCCAAGAATACGACATCCAACAACACAATGCCTTCATGGCCTGAGCCAGAAGGCGAGAGAAGAATTATTTTTTGGGCTTCTTCGGGCCGCCACGTTGCTTCATCCGCTGCTTCATTCTCTCTTGCATCAGAATCGACTGCTCTGCTTGCTTGATCAGCTGATGCGCCGGATGGTTGGCAGGAGCACGATCTCCCATTTCACCGAGGAAGCGACGAAGATACGAGCGTCCCAGCTTGGGCTTGCTCATGAACTTCACATACAAAACGCCAAGGTTGTAGAGCGCAGCAGGATCGTTTTGCTTCATCTTCAGCAGACGATCTTTGTACACCGACTCTGCAGCCTTCATCCGCTTGTTTGTGCGGAGCGCCACAGCATACGCCAACAACGCCTTGCGGTGCCGGGGTCGCAACTTTGCAGCAGCCCCCAAAGAGCGGACCGCTCGGACCTTATCCTGGTATTGAAGCGCCAGAGCGCCGAGGTTCATCTGCGCTTCAAAGAGCTTGGGATCCACATTGACAGCCTCACCAAACGCCAACATGGCCAGAGGAAACTTGCGTTGCCCCAAGTAAGCAAGACCACGAATGTTCTCCAACTTCGCATCTTTCTTCTTCAGCTTCTCAGCAAGCTCGTACACAAAGTGCACGCTTTTGTACTGCTTTTGCTTGAGATACACGCGAGCAATAGCGCGGTAAGCCTCAATGTTCTTGTTGTCCTGGCTCAGACACTGACGTGCTTTGGCGAGAGCGTTTTCGTAGTTCCCATTCTCCGTCATGATCGCGGCCATGTTCATGAGGATCTTGGGATGCTTCTTCATCTCAGGCTTGAGCGTGATGTATCGCTTCAACATCTCCAATGCGCTGGAAAACTTCCGCAAGCGAAAATACACTTGCGCCATCCGGTAGGTGGCTGCAGCATGGCGAGGCTTGACGCGAAGGATATCCGCGAGAAGACCTGCAGCCTGAGCATACTCGCCTCTCTCTTCGTAGAGAGCTGCCAGATTGTACCGCGCCTGCAACAAGTTGGGCTTTTCTTTCAAAGCCTGTGAGTAAAGTTGGGTCACGCGTACGTAATCCACTTTGCCCGATCGTTTGCCAGACTCATGAAGCGAGAGAGCCTCTCGGTAGATGTCTTCTGGGGTTTGTCGTTGTTCAACAACGGGGCGAGGGCGTGGCTGGGTCTTCTTCACTACGGGTTTGGAGCAACCCCAAAGAAGGAGAGCGCCACAACTGCACAGAATCCAAGATTGCCATCGTCGGAACATCGTCATTCTCGTATCTATCCTCACTGAACCAGAAAGCAAAAGAGGAGGAGCACAATGCCCACTCCTCTCCAAGGAACATTTTGATTATCGGGAACCGAGAAGCGGACCTGCTGGCGGATTTCCGGACTTATTGCCCTTACCAGCGGGCGTTGCCGGGTTCGCTGGGGGAGCAGGTGGCGGAGTCGCCGGCGCAGGCAAAGCACCCATCGTCTGCTTGGTAAACGAGAAGTCCGACGACGCCAACGCTCGCCGCAAAGCCCAACCAATCTCCATCGAACGCGGGTACTCGTACGGCTTCAATTTACGAAGCTGGTTCAAGGCCGCGGTCGTCCAACGGTTGTACACACGAAGTTGGTGCCCTGTGTTCAAGCATCGCTTGTAAAACTTGGCAGCCTTCTCTTCTTGAGGCGTTGCGGCTTCCTGCAGCTTCATCTTGTAAGCTTCTTTGGCTCGCTCAACCTGACGATCGACCAAAGCCTTGATCTTGGGCTTCCGCATGAAAACATACAAGGCTCGTCGAGGCACTCCCTTGCTCAGAAGAAGACGCTTGACAGCCTTGACAACATTGGGTCGCAGATTTGGAACCGGCGCGTTCAAGAAGAACTTGGAGTAGTCGAGGAACAAGTCTCCGGCTCGGTACAAGGCAGCAACACCCCACTCTCCCTGGCGATAAGCCACAACACGTTCGTACGCCTTGTAAGCTTTCACCAAGGCTTTCTCTTTCTTGGCAAGAAGCTTGGTCATACGCTTTTGCGACATGTTCTTGCCAGGGCGGATCTTGGTGTAGTCCGCAAACAGCTTCTCCGCGTCGAGGAAGCGCACATGGGCTGCGGCGTACCCAGCTTTGGGGTACTTCTTCTTTTGGGTCGAAGGCAACGTATCGTAGGCCCGAGGGATTCTCTTGAGAATTTGCATGGCCTTACGACGAGAGCCCAGCCGTTGCAGCGAAATGGCATGCTCATAGCGAGCATGGAGACGCTGAGGATAGGGACCCAATCTCTTGCGATCAAAGGTCTCCATCATCCGGCTGTATTTCCGGGTCTGGCCTTGGGCTTTGTACATATCAGCGAGGCGGAAGTACAACGCCACAAACTTCTTCGGCTGGCTCCTCTTGAACTTCCGATCCCCAAGCAGCTGTCGGTACAACCGAATGGCTTTCTGGTTTTCCCCAAGCACTTCCATGAAGAGAGCGCTTTGCACTCGGGCGTTGATGGCTTTGGTATCACGAGGATACTTCTCAGCAAACATGGAGTAGAAGCGAGAGGCCTGCTTGAAGTTCGCGCGAGACGCGTAAATGTCCGCCATTTCAAGGACCGAACGCTTCACAAAGCGAGAACGGGGGTACCGCTCAATCAACTTTCGACGAATGGCCAGCGCTTGCTCAGGACGTTTGCACTTCGATTCGTTGATCGACGCATTGTACAGGGCCAGAGCAGCCAGACGTTTGTTGTCGGGGAATTCGTTGGCAAACTTAGAGAAGCATTTCGCAGCATCACAAGGCTTCTTCTGCTCTTTCTCAATCTTGCTACAGATCTTGATGCCCGACTGGATGATGATGGAGCGAATTTCACCTTTAAATTTGCGGTTGCCCAACTCAGGCATCCGATAGAACTTCCACGACCACTTGTTCAGGTTTGCCCACTCTTCCTTGATGTTGTAGGTATCCAAGATGTAGTGCGCAGCATACATCGCGTATTCGTGCTTTGGATGCCTCTGAACCAAGAAGTTGAAGCGGGGCAACGCTTCCTTCAGGTGGTTGTAGCGGTAGTAGGTCTGTGCAGCTTTGTAGGCCACGTCAATCGCACGCTCCCCTTTCGGGAAGTATTTGAGAAACAGAGTCGCAGCCGCCAAGAACTCTTTGGCCAGCTTGGGCAAGGGTCGCTTTTGCAGGTTCTTGCCTTTTCGACCACGGAAACGCACGTCAGACACATCCATACGACGCATCTTCATCAACTTGTGGTACGCAAGGATCGTGTTGTAACCGGCATCCAAGGAGTACTTGCCTTTGGGATTCAACTTGAGCGCAACGATATACTCTTTGGCGGCTTCACCATAACGACGAAGCTTGAACAGCAATTCGCCCAACCAGAAGTGCATTTCGTACGATTCTTTCCGGGTACCGAACGCTCGAAGATACGCACGGTAGAAGGCAATCGCCTCTTGGAAGTAACGACCACTTCGGGTCTTCTGACCTTCGTAGTGACGAAACTGAGCAAACTCTTTGATTTGCGCACGAATTTCTTTTTCGGCTTCTTTTTGAATCTTGCCACCAGCGCCGCTTTTGCGGAACGCCTTCACCATAGTCACAAGCTTGTTGGTTTGGCGAATGGTTTCGTCTTTGGACTTAAGGCGGTCCACCGCTTGGGTGATGTACAACTGGTAGTACAAGACGCGAGGAGACTTGGGAGTGATTCCCATCAAATCACGATACACCGTAACCACTTTGGGGAATTTACCTTGTTGTCGGTAAAGGGTCCCCAGGTTCCTCAGCATCTTCAGATAGTAACCTTCACCACCTATCTGGAAGAACCGGGTTTTCGCTTCTGCCGCAGACCCCACCTGACTGTAGGCTAGAACAAGATCGCGTAAGGCCTCCCGCATAAGTTGGATGCGCCGACCCTGACTACTGTAACGAGCAGCCTGGCTCTTCGCGTGCTTCACAACCTCAATAAACTTACGCAGGGACAAGGGATAGTTCACCAAGTTGTAGTGACACCATGCAACCTTGTACAGCGCAAAGCCGTAGATGGACGAGGTACGATAGTGAAGAACTTGCTGGTAGGAACGGAGCGCGTTACGGACAGCGCCGTTGTTGAAGTAGTGTTCTCCAAACGCCAGATAAGCATTCGGAATAAAAGGACAAGCAGGATACTCCTTCGCAAACCGAGAGATCATCGTCTTGAAGACCTTCAACGCGGTCTTCTCTTGGCCCATCTCAAACAAGTTTTTGCCGAGGAAGTAGTAGGTTTGGCAAAGGTTGCGGTAGTCTGGATACTTCTTAATAATCATGAAGTATTGGCGGGCAGCTCGCTTCTTGTACAGCTTCGACGTCTGGAACGACTGCTGCTGCAAGCGGGCTTTCTCAGGCCACTCCGGACGACCTCGGTAGTCATCGTACTTGTGACCGATGAAATCGTAGTACTTGCTATTTTCCCAGTAGTGCTCAGCCAGACGGAAGTACAGGTCAGCGCGCTGGGGAACGGGCGTGCTGTCGATGATCTGCTTCAGCGTTTGAATCTGCTCGGCAGTCTTTTGCTGCATCCGCTCTTGGGCGAATCGCTCAAAGACAGAGAGTTGCATGGGGCGGCGTTTCTTGGTTGCCGCCTGTGCTTTTGTGCGTTTCTCGACTTTCTTGATGCGGTACGACTTCTTCCGGGCTTTGAACCCTTTGTGGCGTCGATTGCGCCGATACGAAGCCGCTTCTGCGATCGTTCCGCCCACAAAGGCAGTGAGCAAGGCGATGGTGATGATCTGGCCGAAAGCTCTCATGGTTTGCGACACTCCCCTTTGATGCGGTAGCGGTAGTAACCAAGCTCGTCAACCCAGTACTCACCTTGGAAAGGCCAGTACACAAAGTCTTCGTGCACCGCGACCGAAAATTTGTTGCGCTTGCGTCGGTTGCGAGAACGCATCCGGAAGCTCCCTTTTTGCTGTGCCGATTTCCGCAACAGCACTTTCTCCTTGCTGATCGTCTCGTAGCGGATTTTGTAAGCAAGACCAACGTTGTACTGCAACTCTGTCACAACTTCGAGGAATCGTCGCCGAGCGTAGTTACCTGCCGCAAGAACCATTTGCTGACGACGCTGCTTCATCAACGTTTGCAGCTCGCGAGCCAGGCGAGACTGACGCCAAACCGCTCCAGCCTGACGAAGCAGACCGATCTCGCGCTCCAACAACTTGATGGAAGTAAACATCCCTCGAAGGATCTTATCCTTGAAGGTTAGTTTGAGAATCTGCTGGAACCTTTGGTTGCTGTCGTCACCATCCAACCCCTGCACTGACTCCTGGTTTCGCAGCTCCAACAACGCCCCGTACAGTTTCGGTGGCGTGGGATAGCGCCGAAGGAATCCACGCAGCGTGTTTTGCAGCGGACGATACCGGGTCAGATACCCCTTGATAATCTTTTTGACATCCTTGTAGCGACATCGTTCAAAAAAACTAATCGCACGCATGATACCGACTTCAGGAAAGTATTCGTTCCGGAAGTAGGGAGAATCCAAGGTGTGCAACAAACCCAAGGTGTTGTCGTAGCGGTTACGTCGGAGATAAGCCCAAGCACTCTCGTACAAGGA
Source organism: Deltaproteobacteria bacterium (assembly GCA_006226375.1). Taxonomy (GTDB): domain Bacteria; phylum Myxococcota_C; class UBA6777; order UBA6777; family UBA6777; genus M3003. The sequence continues at coordinate 50,171 of SBHC01000007.1, forward strand.
ATCCAACCAGCGCTTGCTGTTCCGCGCGATCGCTTTGTAGTATCGGATGGCTCCCCGAAAATGTTTCGCCTCATAGTGGATTCGTGCCAGACCTAGCACCGCGAGTTCAATGATATTTTGCCGAACCTTCAGGTCATTGATGCGGAGAGCAGAGCGTCCACAAAGCCGGAACCGCTCGGCCGCCAGCTTGCGAAAGTATCCTGCGCGATCCGAACGAGGCTTGGCCGCCTGGGTGTAGATCGCCGCGATGATGTATTGGGCTCGTGAGTAGTACAGAGGGCTTCGCTTCGAGACCTTGAGAAGGACGCGTTCTGCGTAGCGAAGTCGCTGTCCCAAAGGTAGCTTCCTGTTTCGGAAGTAATAACGACCCAGCAAGAACAGAAGCTCGTCGCGGTACTTGCGCGGCAAGTCGCTCATCCGAAACTTCGTAAGCTTTCCAAGGAAGGAAAGATCCTGCAACACCCGGCTAATCTTAATCAGGTAGACCAGCGAGTTCCTGTATTGGAGGTGCGCCGGGCCTGCGGTGATGATTCGGGTGAAGTAATGAGAGGCAGAGCGGTAGTAACCCATGCGGAACAGCGACAACGCGAGGAGGTACTCAGCCTGCGCACGCCAACGGGAGGCTCCCATGCGCTGAACGACGCGAGCAAACTTCAAGCTCGCAGCGGCAAAGTTCCCTTGGGAGTAAAAGCGGTTCCCCTGGACCACCAGCTTGCGGCCACCTCGGCCACCGACACGAATGGTGCCAAAGGTAAAGCCCCGGCGTCGCGGAGGGGGTCGATCTTTCGGCTTCTCAAAGATATCCAACTGGGCCCAGGCAACTTTCGCCGCACCGAGACCGGTCCCGAAAGTCATTCCGAGCGTTGCCAACGCCATAACCAACCAACGACCGTTTCTCATATCGTCCCCTCTTCGCCATACCAAGCGGGGTTGTAATTCCTGAAAAGCTTACCGATCTGCCTGCGGCACACCGGACGAAAACCCTGGACTTAAGCCATCAAGGTTCTCGTTCGAACGTATACACCGGTTTCACCGGGAAGAAGAAACTCAAACCAACAGTCAGAAAGAGACTATGCGTCAAAACGCCAACCTGAGCACCGTCGTTGTTGGCAAAGGTTTGGCTAAAGATGATGTCTTGAACTTCGACTCGCATCGAGAACCACTTGGTGAAGAGGAAACGCCAACCTCCACCAAAACTTACACCCGCCATGTGAGACAGCTGCCCACCTGGCCGACTCGCGTTGATGTAACCACCACCCGCGAAGATGTAGAAATCAAAGTCCACAACACTCTTGCCCACTGCAAACTTGCCAATAAAAGGACTCCATACGAAGTGACCTGTGGCAAACATCTGTGGACGGCTTAGGGTTGGATTAAACTTGTCAGTTGAGGTTTGGCCTGAGCCGGGCTGCAGCAGGGCTTCCTGGCCAGAGGCGCGAAGGTCCGCGACCAAACCGGTCAACATCGAGAACGCGTACGAGAAGCGCAAGTCAAACGCCAGCCCTTCAGTGATGTGGTAGGTGTACACCAGACCCACATTCATCAACTGGACAAAGTTGTCATTGAGGCCCACCGAAAAAACAGGGGTCAACTCATGACGACGTTTCTTGGTGACTGGCTTCTTCTGGAACACGTCGATACGATCTCGTTTGAGAGGTGCACTGTGCACCACAGGACTGCCCAACAACACAGCGGCCCAGGCCATCAAACCGATCCAAACATACGAACAATTGGAATTGTGCAAGGCAGCACCTCACTGGTGGTCAGACGCGCGCACAGCGCACTTCACAACAACATTCAACGGGAGAAAAAGTCCACTCGAAACAGAACAGGTATCGTTGGTTTGTCAGGGGTTTGACGTATTGAACTTGCTGCAAACTCAGAACCCTTTGCTGCTCCAGGCCACTTCCCGCCTGGGCAAACGAAACACACAGACCTCATAACGTTTTATTCGTTCTTGACGACATACACAACCTTCACCTTGTAGCCAGGCTCAATCAACTTGGACGCCTCGCCGCTCAAACGAAGGACAGCCCCTTGTGCATCACCCAAAGCTGCCTCCAGCACCCAACCGTTTCCATGGCACTTTTTGTCCGCAGCGCCTGTAAGTGAAACAGCTGCACACAACCCTCCCCCTGAACAATCATTATCCGAGGTACAAGGAGTATCACTAGCAGGAGCCTTCTCCACTTTGCTGGTGACTTCGTTGTTTTCATTCACAACCTGAACCAAAACAGACTGGTCGCCAGCCGGCTTTCGTTCCAGATTGATGCGATCAAACGATTGGATGATCAGGCCCGCAAAGTCCAGGAGGGCCGTCTTGAACCCGGCATCGTTTCCGCAAATGGGGAACCAGTTGGACTCGCCGCCGAACTCTTTGATGATGTCAAACAAGCGGAAACCAGGAGCCACCGTAAACTTGGTGCCGTTCTCTGTCACGGAGCATCCACCACACTTGGTGGTTTTGGGATCGATATACACACAGCGGTGTTCGACGCTTCCGTTGAAGCACTCAATATCCTTTTGGCAACCCCCCTCAGGATCGATAAGAACCTTCTCTTTTTCGTTCTTGTACACCAAGGGGTTCCCGATGATGCCACCCACGACCACTTTGCGGTTCAGACCTTTCAGGAAGTCGATGTAGCTTTTGACAGGGATCAGGTTTTCCAGTTGACCGCGTTGGGGTTTGCCGTCGTTGCCCAGCTCGGGATCGCCCTGATCGTTGAGCAGAACTTTGTCGCTGGGGATACGGCAGACGTCCGAGCTGACTTCGTTTTCACGAATGCTTCCGTTGTTGGAGCAGTCGTCTTCGTCACCGACAAAGATGATGGCGAGGGTCGCACCGTCACGAAGAAAGCCTTCGTTGGGTTTGCCTTTCCCGATCATCTCAGGAGACAGCGCCCTCTTCATCGCGTCCAGAGCCTTCTCGTAGGAAGTCCCTGTTGTACCGACGATGACGTTCTCTTTGAAGTTCTGGATAACAACAGCCTTACTCATGGTTTGGCCGTTGATGATTTTTACCGTTTTGCCCTGGAGTCGACCACCTTGTGAGGGGTCGGCCATGTCGGTTGTGATCACGCCGATCTGGTAGTCGTTGATGTCTTTGCTGACCAACTCGTTGATGAAAGCTTCAAAGTTTCTCTGGAGTTTGGCCTGCTCTTCTTCCATGGAGCCGGAGTTGTCAATGACGAACAGAATGTCAACGGCCTTCACCGCAGCCAGAGACTCCGTCTTCGTAATTTCGGTGTAGTTTTTGACGACGAGTCGTTTCAGAGGATAGTCGTTGCAGCCTGTCATCAAGGGGATGAAGGCCATACCCATACACAACAATGTCACCCCAAAACGGCGCCAAAATCGACGAGCGGACTCTGAAGATCCTTTGCGAGGTTGATGCCTTTGTTCCATCATTGGCTCCCTAAAATCTAATCGTTGCGGAAACCCTCTCCAGCCCGAGGATCGGAGAAGGATGAAGCGCATACGCAGTGTGGGAAAGACAGGCGGCAGCGAGGCCATACAAGTCCTCCCATCATACATGGCAAATCATTGTAAACCATCCCCATGGAATTGACAAGCAGTCCTATGGGGATTGCAGGGAAACAAGAAAACAGCCATTCCAACATGTTGCAGACCTTCACCCTCTGTTAGGAGAGGTACATTCATCAGGCTTGACGTGCCCATTAACACTTCCTATGGTAGCGGCACACAGCACAGCCCGTTGATCCCGAAAAGGAAAACAAATGGCCGATTGGCGACGGTGGTTGCGGACGTTTCAACCCAAAGATCCCGAACAAACGTTGCAAGAAGTTCTTAACCAGGTTGGCGATCAACTTCCCACGCCTTGCCTCGCTCTCGTTGGAGAACCCCAGGTTGGAAAAAGTAGCGTGGTACGTCTGCTCACAGGAGATCCCAATGCCCGGATCGGCGACGGCGATGGAATCCCTGTAACGGAACATTTTGAGGAGTATCGCTTTCCTCCCAACACAGATGTCCCCCTCTGGGTCTTCTTGGATATGCCAGGTTTGGGAGCCCAGAACCTCGCTCTCGACCAGCAGGAGCTGCAAGATCTCCTGGACGGCAAGGCACAAGCACCAGATTCACCTGGGGCTGAGCATGTACCAAGCCCTCACGCCTTTCTCGTTTGCGTTCGTGTGGACGATGAAGAGTTGGGAATCATTCCGTGGCTTCAGCATCTGGCCAAAAAGCTTCCGGGCGGAGGGGCTTCTGTACCGTTTCTTGTTGTTCAGACCTGTTTTCATAGGCTACTTCACCCCCACCCGATGCCCTACCCTTTTGGTGTTCGAGGCGATGAGATCCCAGAGTCCCTCCCGACCCACGTCACGCAAACGTTGGAGAAGCAACGCCAAGCCATTCGGCAGGCCATTCCTCACGCCGACTTTGTCGTGGTGGACATCACTGACCCCGAAGACGAAGTGGGCGACCCCCATTACGGCGGGCCAGCCCTGATCGAAGCTCTCTTTCACAAGCTCCCTGACACCATTGCCAGCACCCTTCGCAGCCAGCGCGATGCCTTTCAAGCCGCTTTTTCCAAAGAGGCTGACAAGATCATCTGGGGCTACTCTGTGGCAGCAGGTTCCGCCGGAGCCCTCCCTCCGCCTGTGGGCGACATGGGCACCCTCGCGATTGTCACGAGCATGTTGCAACAACTCGCCGCCCTGTACCGACAAGAGTGGGACTGGCGAACCTTCCTGGAGTTGCTGGGAAGCTTGGGCGGCGGCACGCTCTTGTGGTTACTTGTTCGTTACCTCGGTCGACGCTTGCCGATCCCGGTGCTCATGGCTCCGATCGGCGCAGCCGGAGCGTTCTCCTTAACCTGGAGCCTCGGACATCTCATGTCGTGGTATTATGCCCAGGTCCATGAGGGTCACATCCCCAACGCCAATGACCTGAAGGCCCACTGGAAGAACCTGGAACAAGAGAGCATGGAGCGTTGGAAAGACGTGGCCCACAGCCTTCTTCGCAAAGACAAATCATCAGATCATAAGAGGAACCCTGCATGAACCAGATGGGGTGGTTGCTTGCAACACAGATGTCGCAAGAATCACAGTGGGATGTATGGATCTGGCCAATCGCGATCGGGCTCGCAGCCGCCCTTGTGTTCTCTGTCACGATGCGCTGGTGGCATGCCCAGGAAGCCCGGATTACCCCCATTCTTTATGTATTGGAGCAGATCCTCTGGAACTTCCGACACCCTTTGATGCTTGTGGTGATAGGCAGCACCACCATTGTGCTGCTGGGTCTAGTGGCGGGCTCCACAGTGTCGCTGGTTCTGTTTGTCTCACTCTCAACCCTGACCGTGGTGGGGCTTGGCTTCCTTGGCTACGTCTTCTGGCCCAAGAACAAAGAGGCAGCCGGCAACCTCTTTGACTTGATTGCAGTTCCCCCTGTGGTGTGGCCAGCCTACGAAAGCGAAGCCGATCGCCGAATGCGAGACTGGGCCGAACAGCGTGCCCATGAATTGAAGACCAATCCTCCAGAGTTTCATGGCGTCCACTTTGGAACCATCGCGTTAGAAACGTCTCAGGAAGCGGCTGCTATTTACGGAAAACAAACTCCCTTGTCGGTGTCGTTGGTGGAGCTGTCGCGTGGTTTGGAGCGCACCGCCGCCGACATGAAGATCCTCACCAACCACCTGCCACTTTCGGGTCACTTTACCCTCGCAGCGATAGAGCGCGAGATCGACTACACTGTGGAAAACGGTCGATTTCTCTACGTCTCCCTGTTTGCGTTGCTGTCCATTGTCAATCCAGGCAACCTGCTTCGTGTGCTGCTCGCGTTTGTTCAACAGAAGAGTCCGTGGGAGCACTTGTTCCGTGAGATGCAAGGTTGGGTGTACAGCCACTATTCTCTCCGACTGGGCTACCACATGAGCCTGATTCACAGTCGCCGCAAGCCTCCCCCGGCCTACGCCTTACAGGTAACCATGGAGCAATGTGAAACCCAGGCCCGCGATGAGCAACTTCGTCGCCAAAAGGTGGGATGGCTCGCATTGATGGGACTCTTGGGCTTCTTTGCGTACATCCTTCTCCAACTGACCAACGCAGCGCTGGTGTTTGGCAAGACCGTCCTCATCATAGAGTTGGTCTTGTTTGCAGGCATTCTTGTTGGATTCTGGGGTCTTCGTTCGACCCGACGTTGGAGCAAGCTGTGGGCCTCGTTGATGCCACAATGGCCAGAGAAAGAGCCCACGTGGAGCAGCAAAGAGGAAGCCGCCGAGAAACAACTCAACGGAGTGTTGTACAAGCATCGAGAGCCGCCCCACATCCAGAAGATGGAAGACATTCGGAAACTTCCACCACACTACGGCGATCTCCTCCTTGAAGTCTGGAAGGCCTGCTACACACCCTATCGACCTTCCGAAGAGACGCTCCCCGTACGCACCACCCGAGAGTTTTACCTTCCCCAAGGCTTCGCTGGCGTTGAAGTGTTCTTTCGGTCCATCCGCAAATGGGTAGAGAGCGACGCCCTCCTCGCCCGCACGCTTCGGCAAATGGAACAGTTTGGCTTGGATCTGGAAGCCCTGTACTTGTACCTGCAGAACTCTGGAAACCAAGACGAGAAGCCCTCTCAAGCTCCACCCAAAGAACAACCCGAACCACCTGCCCAAGACGATCCTGCTCGGCAAAGCGGCAGCTTCTGGGACGTCGCCAAGTGGGTAGGCAAGCGCCTGGGTGGCGTGGTCAAAGACTTTGCTGTAGGTAGGCTTCATCAACTTGTGATGGAGCGAATCGAGCAAGACTTCGGCCGTCGTCTGATCGACATTTACGGTGCGCGCTACCCCCGAATCATGTTTGAACCTGAGCCTGCGCCTGAAGCACAACATATCCTGGTCCTCTCCAGAGAATCAGAACCCAGCCAACGCTTGCTCCAGGCTCTTGTACCTGACGGGGTAACTCCTTCCCAAGAAGAAGACGAATCCAACATCCCCGAACCTTGGAGCGTTACCTGGGAACTGGATACGAACCACACGTACATCCTGGAGCGCTGGAACTGGTCCGAAGCGGAGTTGGAGCAACACGGCCTGCCGGAAGGCCTTGAGCAACGCCTCAAGGAGCAATCGTTTGCAGGAGTGCTGCTGGTCGACATCATTGACTACGGCGCTCGCGAACGCATCGCTCGACTGATGAGAGAGAACCTCTTGCCTCAGCTACGCGAATCCGAAGTGGGAGGATTGGCTCTTGTTTTGATGGGTGTGGAGAAAGTCAAACCACTCACTTGGTCTCCACCCTACGACGACTACTTGGAAGCCGAGCCCGAACAAAAGAAGTCAAGCCGGATCCGTAGCGCAGTTCTTGCCTGGGAAGAAGCAATCGCTGCGGAGCACCGGCTCTCCTTCTCCTCGATTTACCCTGTAGGAATTCCCCAGGAAGGTGAAGCATGGGGGCTAAAGCGTCTCCAAGCCTTCCTCCGTCCTTTGAAAACGAAAGCTCCCAACCCATCATGAGCGTTGCAGTTGTTGTAGGAAGTGCTTTCCAATCCCCCACCCTCGCAGGCAAGGAGCTTCAACCGGTTCAGGTGCCAACACCTTGGGGAGATGTCTGTCTTTACGAATACCCTCACGAGACTCGCCCTGGCTATGTGCTGTTTCGCCACGGCTTACCCCACACGTACCTGCCCAACCAGATCCCTTACCGCGCCCACACCCACGCCCTCCGAGAAGTAGGCTGCGAGGCCCTCTTGGTCACAAGCTCTGTGGGAGTGCTTACGCTGGATGTGCCCTTGTTTGACCCTCTTTTGGTGTCCGACCTGCTCATGCCAGAGAACCGTTTGCCCGACGGCAGCGCATGTTCCATGTTCCAGGAGCCATCACCAGAGCACGGTCACCTGGTGTTGGATGAAGGCTTGTTTTCCAAAGGACTCAACGAGCAGCTCCGAACGCTGGCCAGTGAAGCGAACGTCCCCATCGGAGGAGAGGTGGTGTTTGCCTATGTTGGAGGGCCTCGAACCAAGACCAGCGCAGAGAATGCCTTCTGGGCTGCTGTTGGAGCGCAGGTCAACTCGATGACCTTGGGACCTGAGGTTGTTCTCGCGAATGAGTATGAGATCGCGACAGCTTCCGTAGTCTCCGGCCACAAATATTCGGTTCCCCACCACGACGACCCTTTTGCCCAGGAAACCATTGCCTCATCCCTCGAACGTTCTCATCGCTTTTTGGAAGCACTTGTAGTAGCGTTTCTTCAGCACGCCAAGCCGGTGCCTTTCAAGAATCGCCTGTATCGTTTCCACAAAGATTAGGTAGAGCAGCTAGCTGACTACCCTTAAGGAATCGCTCGTGACGGAAGAGAACTCCACAGAGAAATGGATCCGTGTCGTTGGACTTTGTGCCATCGGATTCTTATTGATGGTCACCTACGCGATCGCCCGCCCCGCCACGAAGTCCTTGTTTCTGCAGGAATACGGGAGTCGCAATTTGCCGTACGCCTGGATTGCGGTTGCCTTCTTTGTGGTCCTTGCCGTCTCGTACTACAACCGCTGGGTCGTGCGTTTCCCGCTGATGCGAATGTTCGGCGGGAGTATCGTCATCACCTCATCGTTAATGCTTGTGTTTTTGGCGGCCGCATTGTTGGGTTCCAAACCTGCAGTGTTCGCTCTGTACGTTTGGAAAGACATCTACATCGTAATTATGGTGGAGATCTTCTGGAGCTTCGCCAACGTTGTCTTTCCTATCAAAACGGCACGTTGGGCGTATGGACTCTTTTGCATGATGGGATCACTCGGTGGATTGGTCGGACACCTGGGCGTTGGACCGCTGTCTCATCGCGTAGAAACGATTCACACGTTGTGGTTTGTGTTGCCTCTTTTCGCGATGATCTGGGGCATCACCCATTACTTTTCCTCTCACGTAGGCGAAACAACCGCCACCCTCTCCGAACACAAAACAGCCAGCTTGCGCGAAGGGTTTCAAGTGGTTCGCAAGAGCCGCTACCTCGTTCTTCTGCTCCTCTTGGTGGCAGTGGTTCAAATCGTAGTCACGTTGATTGACTTCCAATACAGCCGCTCTCTGGAGCTGACCTACACCAGCACGAACCAGCGCACCGCCATCATTGGACAGGTCTTTGCCATGATTAATATGGTCTCGATTGTCCTTGAGTTGCTGACAGGTCCGATTCTGCGATTCGTTGGAGTCCCTCTCGCCCTGCTCTCCATTCCGTTGATGCTCGGCGCGGCGATTGGTGGACTGTTGGTTTGGCCTAAGTTCTTGATGGTGGTGGTAGCCAAAGTCACCAGCAAAGGTACAACCTACTCCATCTTCAAAGCGGCCAAGGAGATTCTCTACATTCCGTTGTCATACAAAGAGAAGACCCAAGGCAAAGCGGTGGTTGATATGTTGACCTACCGGTTGGCCAAGGGAGTGGCGTCAGTGATGCTCCTGGCGTTGGCAGCCTTCCACACGTTCCCAGTGACGGGCCTGGAAGGTGTGTTTGAGATTGAGAGCCTTGTTCAGGTGTTTCGAGTCTTGCAGGAGTCGCCGCTCTTGATACTCACGATCTTGGGGCTGACCGTTGTTTGGTTTGGCCTCACCCTCGCCATCGTTCGTCGCTACCGACAAAGTGTGAGCCGAGAGCAAGAGTTTTCTTCCCAATAAGCAAAGGTCCAACAGAGTTCCTGAGGTCACCAACGAGGTGCTTGGGAATACTGCAAGGATAAAGTAGAGTTTAGGGATGGAGCTTGCACCTCTATTTTGCTCTCAAGTCTTTGGTTCTCAATAAGGAGAAGTACATTGAAGTCAACGACTCACCGTTTCCGACGTCCCTTCCTGGCCACTCTAGCTTCGTTTGTGACGGGTGTTACGATGCTTGCCACAGTGCACGCCGCGCCGACCTCAAAACCCAGCTCCCAGCCCAAAGCGAAAGCCGCCCAGACCCAAGGCTGGGTAGACGGGAACCTGAAAAAAGCATTGGAGCTGGCCAAGGGAACCAAACCTATCTTGATGCAGGTTCACGCTCACTGGTGCGGTCCCTGTAACCAGCTGACCTACGAGGTGATAGATACACCCACGGGACGCAAGCTGTTGAAACAAGCCGTCGGTATCCGCGTTGACTTTGAGACCCAAGACGGTCGGGAAGTGACCAAGCGTTACGGCGTATTGGGTCTTCCTACAACCCTGGTGTTGACCCCCAAAGGCGAAGAGATCGGTCGAGTGCTAGGCTACGGAGGACGTCGTTTCTACCTCAGCGCCATCAACGATGCCCTCGCTGGAAAGAAAGGATTCAAGGCTGTTGAAGCAGACTTCAACAAGGATCCAAAAGATCCAAGCAAACAGCTCGCGTATGCTCAGGCGTTGTTGCACAAAGGCCAAGAAGCGAAGGCCAAGAAGCTGCTGATGGGCATGATGATAAAAGGCAACCCAATGGCAGGGAGCGCGTTCCGAATCTGGGGACGATGGCTGGTTCGTGTCCAACGCAGGGGCAAAGAAGGAGCCGAACACTTTGAACGCGCGATGAAATTTTTCAAAGGAACCCGCTACGCCTTGGGTTACCGCTACTGGGCCGCAAAGGGATGGCAAGTGGCAGGCAAGCCCAAGAAAGCGATGGCTTTGTTTGACGGCTGGATCAAGCAACAACCCAACAACATGGGAGCCAAATTCGCCAAAGTCGACTTCATGGTCCATTACAAGTACCCACCCAAGCAGACGTTGCCGTTGATCAAGGAAGTCCTTAAACGCTCCTCCAACAACTCCTGGATGCTGTACCTATTGGCGCAAGTGGAAGAACAGGCCAAAAACAAGAAAGCCGCCCTGGCAGCCATTAACAAGGCATGCAAACTCAGCCCTCACTCTGCGATGTTTAAGTTTTACAAGAAGCGCTTGATGGGACAGGCATCTCACTAACGCAAGTTGGGTTTCGGCGGTCGTGTTGTCAGAGGGTATCGGTCCGCGACCCGTGCATCGACTGGATCTATCCTCTGTTTCCCAACCTGCTTTGACCGTGGTCAAGGTTTGTCCATAGGAAAATCGTTACGATGAAAGACGAGCAAGCTCTCCTGCGACGGCTCAAAGCAGGAGAGAACAGCGCTTACCAGGAAGTACTGCGTCAGTACGGCTCCATGCTTCTGGGGTACGCCAAGCGCATGGTGGGCAGCAAGGACAACGCGGAAGAGGTGGTACAGGAGGCGATCGTTAGCATCTTTGCAAGCATTGACCGGTTTGAGGGACAGTGCAGCATCCGCAGCTGGCTGTTTCGGATTGTCCATCACAAAGCCGTGGATTACTTGCGAAAGAACTCGCGCTTCGTCAAGATCACACCACGTGACGACGAAACCATGGAAGAGATGTTTGATCACAAAGGCTTCTGGTCCAATCCACCCAATCTCTGGAAACACGACCTGGAAGAACGATTAAACGCCAAGCAGATGTTGGAGCTTGTTCAAACCAAGATGGATTCTCTACCTCACAACTACAAGGAAATCATATTGTTACGTGAGGTATACAAGTTGGACACCGAAGAAGTGTGTAACACTTTGAACATCACTCCCGTCCATGCAAGGGTTATGCTTCACCGCGCTAGACAAGCGTTGTACCGCGCAGTGGACGATCATCTTCAGCAAACGGGCCAGGGAGCGGCAACATCATGATGACCTGCAAAGATGTGCTTCAACGACTCAGCGACATTGTTGATCGTGAAGCACCCCTACTCACGCGCTGGTCGTTCTACATGCACATGGCCATGTG
>SBHC01000057.1 GCA_006226375.1 Deltaproteobacteria bacterium
GTCAAGTTACCATCGCTGGTGGTGTCACCACCTGTACAGTAATACTTGTAGTTGTTGTAGCAGTAGTAACCACCGCCAGTTAACCCGCCGGGGCATCTACAGTACGCTTGTGTTCCACTTTGGTAACAACCATACGAACAGATGTTTTGTTGTTGTACGGTACCGTTGTTACAGTAGTAGCGATAGTTGTTGTAACACCAGTAGGTTCCCACGTTTCGGGTCGCCCCACCATGGTTACAAGGACAATACCCAATGCTTGAGGTGCTACCGTACCGGTACGTAGTTAAATTACAGCGGTACTTGTTTGGCCCGGAACAGTACTCTTGGTTGTAACTGTATCCGCCAGAGCATCGGCAGTACGCTCGACGTCCACTGTAGGTGTAACAACCGTATTGACAGTAGTAGTAATTGGAACTGCCATCCGCGTAGCCCGAGGCTCCATAGCGGTAGGTTGAGGCGTTACACTTGTACCGGTAGTTGCCTGAGCACCACTCTTCACCGTTGGCATAGCCGTTGGAGCATCGGCAGTAGGCTTGTGAGCCGCTGTCGTAGCAGCCGTACTGGCAGTAGTTGTAGGAGGAGCTTGTGCTGTCCAGGGTCCAGTAATAGACGTACCGGTATCCTGTTTGGCGACAACTGCTCCAGCCAAGCCAACCGCAGCTTGTGTAGTAGTAATAGACTTCCGTTCGTCGATCACAACGATACCGGTAGTTTCCACTACACCTTCGGTAGTTGTAGTAGCTGGAGTTGCACGTTGGCAATGCTTGGGCTTCCCCCACCCCATTCCATACGGTAAGGGCTGTGAAGCTCACAGTCACCCAAAACAGCATGCTGAAGCATAAGGTAATGATTCGAGAAATCCGCTGGGAAGCGGAGAAGGGAGTCGGGTGGTTCAATAGTGAACCGCTTTGGTGTTGTGAAAAGCGATCCATACCCATGCCTCTTTCTAGCGGGACAATGCCCATAGGGGAGCTTCAGCAGCTTTCTGCTTTATGGTGCTCCAAGTCCAAACGCACACAAATTCTGAATCCGCTAAGCAATTTTGAGGCCAAAAAATATGGATCTTATGTGGTCGATTTGTTTGAATTTGTTAGGTGGCTTTCCAAAGAGCAGGGCGCAACTATATAAAAAGTATTGGATCGATCAAATACCAAATGGATGAGAGGTTTATGTGTTTGATATTGTTGGTTTTTTTTTGTTCTCTGTTTTCTGCTTTGAGTGGGACGCTCTAATCGGGACACCTCGACCTTGGGATGAAGCCTTTTCATCTTGTACTTGTTGGATGTCCTTGTATTGTTAGCGAAAAGAGCAGGGAAAGTCCAGTATTTCATTGGCAGGGGAAGAGTATTTCATGGGGTTGAAACATACGCTCGGAGTTGAAATACTGAAGAGCTGCTTGTATCCTTGTCGTCCTCGCGACTTGATCGCATCTTTTAATCATTTGCAAATCAAGGAGATCTTTGATGAAAAAGCTGGTTTTTGCTCTCGTTCCTGTGATGGCTCTTGTGTGGTTTGTGGCTGGAAGCGCTTCAATCCAGGCTGAAACCTCCAAAGACAAGAAAGCACGCCTCTCCAAACTCCAACAACAGAAGAAGTTGCAGCATCGGTTCAAGGTGAAGAAAAAGCGTCAGAGCCTTGAGAAGAAAATTAAGAGGTCCAAGCTTCGCATCAAGCAGGCTTCAAAACGTCTCTCTCAACTTCAGAAACAACTTGCTCAGCTGAAGAAGAAAGTCCGCCGTGTTGCTGCTCACATGCAGAATCAGGGTCGCATTGTAAACAATGAAAAGAAGACATTGGAGGAGCTGCAGAAGGAACTGGGGAAAGTGAAGTAATCGAGGAAGAAGGGGGGCTTCGAGGGGGTCACCCGGTCCAGAGTTCCTTGGCCATGGGCAGCATAAAGCGTGCCTGGTCCACATAGCCGGAGTTGAGGGCGACGAGGGCTGAGTGAGCTGTTTGCAAGACCGGTGAAAAGTCTTGCGAAATGCTCATGCGGCGACCCTGCTCCATTCCCAACTCAAGGGTCATGGACACAAGAACGTCCAAGGGCTCCTTGCCGTTTTGAATGGCTTCTTGGCGAAGGTTTTCTGCCGACAGGCGCATTTCATAGGGCATATCGTTGAGGAACATGGGGCTCCGAGGTCCGGTCCAAGGAATGTCTGCGTTGGGATCAAGCTGCTCAAAGTGGAAAGCATCTTTGAGAAGCTTGCGCATCGGGGCCTCTAGCTCTTCCATCACCACTGGAAGGTCACCCTCCGGCCATTTCACAGTTCCGTCGGCTTGCACCAGGCTGCTTAGGGGACTTGCCATGCTTGGGGATTGCAACGCCTGGATGAAGTTGACCAGAGATTGTCGAGCTTGGGAGGGTTGTCCGTTGGCGAGAGCCGCTTCTGCAGCATCAAGTTGTGCACCGGCTCCTTTGACTTCTGGGCTGGACATCACGGCTCGGCGGCCTTGCTCCATTCCAAGTTGAACCCCAATGCTCATGATCGAGTGCAAGGCTGGGCGACCCATGGATTGCTCGTTGCGGAGCAGGTTCTCGGCTTTGATTCGGGCTTCAAATGTAGTGTCACCCGCTTCCACCGCGAACCCTGGAGTGGGAGGTCCAGTCCAGTTCAGGTCTACGCGAGGTACCGTCGAGTCCTCGGGGATGGATGTTGTATCAAAAGAGGGATTGACCGGTACGGCAGGCGTTGGGTCTGTGGTAACCGGCATGGTGTCCACATGGGTCGGATGGGTCGTGACATCAGGTGTGGTGGAGTACTGTGGATCATCAAGCGCAGGGATATGAGTGGCCACATCGGGAAGTTCCGTCGCTCCACCAATGGGGACAGCTGGCTGGAACTCTGGCATCAGGCCCGGCGTTGTGCAGGAGTCGCTTGAAGAGGTTGGCGCATCCAGGTTGACCTCGGGCAAGGTTGTGCCGCCGATCGCTCGTACAGGAAGGGGCTGGACTCGATGCCCACTTTCAATGGCTTCGCTCAACGAGTTCGTCAATTCCCCAAAGTCTGTGGGGCGTTCTCCAGAGGGCCACTTGAGCGATTCTTTACTAAGGATACGGTTTTGCTCAATAAAGAGTCTTGTGGATGCAAGAGCATCAGGTGTTAACTCTGCAGTGGCAAGCATGGTGCGGAGCGCTTCGCGAACTTCGGTTTCGTTGGCTCCGTACCCAAGCGTCTTGAGACACTGCTCTGCTTCCCACTTCCATACTTGGGAGCGACCTACGCTGTTCACGCCTTGCGCTTCCATCAAACGAACAGCAAACGCTTTGGTTGCTGGCGTTGAGGGAGGCTCTGCAGTGGTACATACACCGTGCTTCACACCCAAGAAACTTTGCAATGAAGTCAACGCGTCGTTGGACAAGTTGGTTTTCAACATGGCTTCCAAGGCCAACTCACGAGCTTTGATTTGATCCGCAGGCTTCAGCTCTGCCAATGCACTCTGAATTTCATCTCGTGTTAGTTGGTTGGTCCCGTCGGTACACTGTTGGTGTTCCTGGATCAACTGACGAAAACGGTCTAGGCCTTGGACAGGCATTGCAAACTCCTTCAACATGTCTATGGGTACAAGAACCAGGTCGCTGAAATGGTCCAACCTCTCTACATTCGTAATAGAAGTTAGGGGGTTGTGGCTCAAATTGGCAGCGATCGTTTGGGTGGGTGTTTTGGGTGGAGTTCTTGCCCCACTTCTTTTTGCAAAGCGCGATGTTAACACCATCTATCCACCACGTCAATGGTTGACTTGATCCTTCAAGGCTGGGCCCTGTTTGATGCTGCACTTACTACTTTTTGCGTAGTTCATCATGCCATCCTGAATGTGTCCATCTTTTATAACGAACTAAGTTCACGTTTTCTTTTCTTTCGATAGATTGAGACATCTCAAACAGAAAAAACTTCGTCTTTATCGTGTGATGCAGCGACAGGTTAAGAGTAAATTCATCACAGAAGAATGTATCGAACAGCTATTCAAAAATTTGTACATGAGGAGTGATTCGCTATGACTATGCGCAGAAGTGCATCTTGGCAGGAGAAGTATCTTAATCAATTTTATCGGGATGTTCCCGGATGGATGGACGGAACCACGGAGTTCTGGGATTTAATCCAAAGGCACTCTTTGATGAGCGCCGAACAGGTTCTGGAGCTGGGCTGTGGACCAGACAATCGAACGTCAGAGTTTCTCAAAGCACAGTTTGGATCTCTGGATGGGTTGGATGTTGACCCTGAGGCGGAAGAGAATCCACACCTTGATACTTTCCATCTTTACAATGGGAAGGCATGGCCGTTGCCTTCGAATTCGTACGATCTGATTGTCACAGATTATGTGTTGGAACATGTGGAAGACCCGACTTTGACGATGGCAGAGGCTTACCGTGTTTTGAAGCCTGGCGGCTCGCTTTTCTTCCGAACCCCCAATTTGTGGCACTATGTTTCTCTGGCGTCTTCGATGTCGCCTCATTGGTTTCACAACCTTGTCGCGAACCGCTTGCGCAACAAAGGAGCTGAAGCCCATGACCCGTACCCTACCTTTTACCGGATGAACACGGAACGAGATGTGTTCAAGGTCATGAGAGCTGTTGGCTTTGTGAAGCAAGAGCTGAGTCTGGTGGAAAAACAGCCTTCGTATGGAATGTCTTCACGTCTGATGTTCTTTCCGATGTTGGCCTACGAACGGTTTGTGAATAGCAGCAAGGCCTTCTCCCAAATTCGAAGTAACTTGTTTGGTGCCTTTCGGAAGCTATCAACCCCCGACTCATAAAGTTTCTACGAAACAACGTCCTTGCCACTGCCTCACCACATTGTCGAAAGCCAAGTCTCGGTGTCTTCGTAGGTTGGTGAATAGCGGGTGTTGCTGTTGCTAGGTTCACTGACCCACTTGTTGATGGCAGCGTCGATACGTTTGTTTTGTAAACACGGCGGGAGAACGGCCTGCTTGAGGATGTCGGCGATGTAGCCGTGTGAGTCGATTTGGTAAGCCAGCCGAAAGTAGTGGCAGGGTCCAAGGAGAGATCGGCTGTTGTAATCGGTGCGTTGGGTGTCTGCTTGTAGAAAGGCATCCAGAAACAAAAAAGGATGGAATGGGTACAACATCCATGGAAGCCAACCCCAGTTTAAGTCTTTCTTTTGAAAGAAATAGTTGATGCTTTTGGGGCGCAGCTTTTTGAGATCTACACCCAAAGACAGAAGCACGGTCTGGTTCAACAGGCTCTGCGTTTGGAACACATCATAGTTGCCCTTCGTCCTTGCGTCGATGAGGGCAGTTATCGCTGCAACGCTTGGGTTACTGGCATTCAGCGAGCCGTCCATTTTTCCACGCCACAGCGGACGAACCAAGGGAGTCGCCACACAGCTCAAGGCCGCATCCACCACACGGATGTTATCATTGTCATTGGAACGTAGATCTGACTCTTCTCGTAGGTTGTTGGCGAGAACAAGCTCCATTTTACCGATCAGGTTGAAGTACATCACCACAACAGAACCTGGTAGGTCACGAAGCATGGTCTCTGCACCAAACACTTCTTCCAGAAAGGATTGGAGCTTGCGATTGGTGAAAGCGCTTCTACAACCGATGAATCCACGGGCAATGTTGACAGGGGAAGGACGGTAGAACGTTTCGATCTGGTTGAAGAAGGAGACACAATCATCCAGGTGGGTTCGGTACGACGTTTGGGGAGGCTTGTTGGCCATATACAAGGCTAACAATGCACCTGGGCCTGAACCTGCGAAGATTGTGGACGGTGTTAACAGGTCCCTTGTGTTGCGCTCCAAGGTTTGTAGCAGTCGAATGCTAGAGCTGGCACCTGCTGCGTCTATCGCTACAATCGGATACTCATGGGTGTGCGGGATCTGGGCAGGTTTCATTTTACTGTTCCTCACAGGGAACCCAGGCATCACGGACCCATTGGGTTAATTCTTCAAAGGTTTGGGAAAACAAGGGACGAGAGCTTGGATTGCCTTGCACCCAAAGGTTCACATCTCGCTCGGCTTGCTCGCTAACTTTCTCTGGAGGTTGACGAAGAATCCGAAGGAACGCTGCTGTCAGGCCTGGAGTGTAGCCGTAGTAAGCCAGGCTTTGGTAGTTGGAGCCCAACAGTATGGAGACCTTCTTGTTGGTACCGTGAAAGTTTGCGTCCAAAAATGTGTCCATGAGAAGAAAGGGATGCGAGCGGTTTAGCAGCCAGGTTTTCCACCCCCAAGATGTCGCGACATGGCGGAACAACCTGCGCTGTAGTGAAGGACTCCCAAAGATCTTGTTGTCTGCTCCCAGGGATAGCACCTTGGTGTTTTGAAGGAAGTAAAAAGGAGCCTCCTGGAACGTTGCATCGTGCTCTTCGATGTAGTCTTGGTGTTCTTTGCGGGCCAGAGAACTCAACGCAACGAGCGAGGGGTTGTTGGCATACCAACCTCCATCAATGTGACCTTCCCATGTGGACACTGCGATAGGAAAGGCGGAGCTGTAAGAGGCTGCGTCTGTCAGTGTTGTTGTCTCGGAGCCGTCGTTGAGGAAGTTGTTGCAGACTTGTATACGTAAGGGTTGCTTCATCCGAAAGGAGAGGGTGCATACGCTGGTGGAGAGGTCTTGGAGTCTTGTGTGTTCTCCGTATGCTTTCTTAAGGATGGGTTGGAACCGAGCCATCGGTATCAAGGGGTACACTCCAAGTGTGGCTCGAACCCAATCCAGCAAAGTGGGAAAGGTTGAAACAAACGCTTCGTCAAAAAATCGAACCAAAGCTTCCGTTGCTCGGACTGGATCGTTGTGTTCACTCATTTGTCGAGCCAGAAACAATGCGCACAAGGCGCCGGAAGACGTTCCGGCGAACAATGTCGTGCGTTCCAGCATCTCAGGGGCTTGGTGCGCCAAAGCTCGAAGCACCCGAGTTCCTACAAACATTCCTGGGCCACCGTCCAAGGAAAGTACCCGGTGGGGCTGGAGTGAAGGTGTAGGTTCCATTTACAGACCTCTTTTTCAACGGCTATTTCTCATTGCCGTTAGAGTTGGAGGTGCTTGTATGATTTGTCAAGGCAAAGTCGGTCCTTGGAACATGGTGCCACTGGCGAGGGAGACCTCTCTGAAAGGCATGGGTGGTTGATTAATCTATCAATTTGAATAAAACTAGGTTTGTACGAGTGTTTGTTTGAGCAGCGGAAGATACATAAGTTTCTTTCTTCCCAACGCTGCTACTCTGTTCGTGTTTATCGATCTGATGGTGGATAGGAGAGAATTGTGAGAGTTTTTGTCTTGTTAAGTGCGCTGCTTTTTGGAGCCAGCGTGTGGGGTGTGGCGTGTGGTCCTTCTTCTCCGGATGAATCGTCATCTGAGCAGCAAACGGTTGTCGATGGTTCACAACAAGAAGGGACATCCTCTTCGGAGCAGGTCGCAGACAATGCAACAGGGAACGAGCAAGCCCAACCGCCAGAGCGTGAACCTGTCGACAATGCAGGAACAACCGAACAAGTGAACCCACCGAAGGATGAGGCTCCAACCAAAGATGAAGCTCCAGCCCAGGATGAAGGCTCCAAAACCAAGGTCGATTTCACTCCCATTGGTTCTCGGGTAGAGGAGTTCTTCAAAGACGACAAGTACAAATCGTTGTTAATTGAGGTGGACTACGCCAAAGGATATAAACCATCACAGGAAGCTTTGGATGCTTTCAAAGCCAAGCTGGAAGAGCTACGCAGCAAAAGCTTGTTCAAAAAGCCCGGTGGCATTCAAATCAAGATCGACCAGGAAATTACCGATCAACCCCCGGCGGGAGGTTGGAAGATTGCTGACCTGCAGCAGCTGGAGTTTAACTACCGTCAAAACATGCCAGGCGGCACCCAAGCGGTCGCTTACTTCCTCTATGTGGGGGGCAACTGGCATGAAGACTCATCCAACGGTCGTGTGTTGGGAATTGCTTACAGCGGCTCAACAATGACGGTGTTCAAGAAGACTGTCGATGATGTATGCAGCAGCGCGAGTATTATCCCTGGAACTACGCAGAAGCTTTGTCGGGTTGTGGAGGCTAGCATCGTTCTCCATGAGTTTGCCCACATCATTGGCATGACCAATCTTGGACTGAAGATGACGACCAATCACGAAGACGAAGCCCACAAGGGGCACTGCAACAACAAAGACTGTGTGAACTACTGGACGAACAACCAATCGTCGATGGCTGGAGCTTTGGGAAGTGTCATTGGCTCAGCTCCTGATGTCCTACCTTTTGGCAAAGAATGCCTCGATGATATGGCAGCCATCCACAATCCCTGATGATGGAATCAGCGGCTGAGGTTCTTGATGCTTCGTTGTTGAGGGGCCTCATTCTACTCTGGGTGAATGTGTAGGGTGAAGCTCACATTCTCTTGTTGGTCTGCAATGGTCAGATGTTCGCTGCCATCCGTTGTCTCGTAGGATAGCTCGTATCTCGTGAGGGCGTGAGGGAGAGCGTCAAACAAGGCGAGTATGGCCGGAACTCCAATGTGGTAATTGTTCCAGAAGTCAACGCGCAAGTCTTCGAGGTGTTGCATCTTATGAAGATGGACCAAGCCAGCTTGCGTGATTTGATTGCAACTGCTTAGGTCCAAATGCTTCAGACGTTGGCACGCAAGCAATCCTTGGAGGGCTGTATCATCGATCTCTGTGCTCTTCAGAATCAGAGTCTCCAAATGCTCCAGGTTGCCAAGTGCTGCAAGGTGAGTCCCAGTGAAGTCGCTGTTGGATGAGAGGTCAAGGAACTTCAGATGGGTTAGGTGACCCAGCGCTTGGATGCCGTCGTCCTCCAGGTTGCAGAGTTGGAGGGTTAGCTCCTCCAAATGATGCAGCCGCTGGAGCGATGCATATTCTTCGGGCAGCACATCGTACACCGATTGCAACTCCAGGACTCGCAAGGACAAGGGGAAGGATGAGAGCCCTCTCTCCAGGCGATCATTGCTTAACAGCCGAAACGTGTGCAGATGAGGGAGTGCTTGGAGCCCTGAAAGGTCAGGGATGTCTTTTGCGTACGCAACCACCAACTCTTCAAGTTGGGAAAACCGTTGGATGGCTGCCCACATCTCCAAAGAGTCGAGAGGCTTGACCCATAGACTCTTGGTGTCTTCTGGAATCTCCAACAACTCAGCCAGACTGTGAACTTGGATGCTTTCGTTTGCCAACGTTGCTTGCTCCTCTTGGTTTGTTTCTCGTTGGGTATGACTCGACAGCCAGCCCCACGCTTTCTATATTGGGTTCCACGTAGAGGTGTGCACAAAAAAAGGAAGTGTTGATGTACCATCCACGATTATGTTCTGTGCGGCGTATCCTTGTTACCACTCTTGTGCTCTTTTCTTTAAGTTTTTTGTGCTGTGCTCCTTCGCAACCTGTTGATGAGCCTGGACAAGAAGCTACCCAGGAGGAGCCATCCATGCCGAAAGAAGCAACGTCAGAAGCCACTCTTGAATCAACGATCGAGCCTGTCGGAAGCGAGCCTGTTGCTGACCGCGCAGAGCCGGTGACACCTCAACCCGAGCAAAGCAATGAGCCTTTGCCAACGGAGGCCAGCGATGAGGTTGGTCCACAAGAAGACACCCCAGAACCGACTGACGACGGCGGAGGTGAGACTCCCGAAGCTTCTCCAGATGCCACTCCCGAAGTCTCACCTGAAACTGTAACGGATGGAGGAAACTCTTGCCCTCCTGGCTATCGGTTGTTTTCCATTCCTGGGAGCTACGACATTGGGAACAAGCTCAATGTGAAGCGATGTGTTCGGGAGTCGTCCGGTTCAGGTTGCACCGCTGTGCATCAAGGAAACCCATCTTCTCTCCGGCTTGTCTTTGTTGGATGTGGGTTTAACCCGCAAACGGAGCGAGATCGTTACAACTTCCTCGTCCAGAGAATCGTTGAAGGTTACTTGAAAACAGAACCGTACAAAAGCTTGAAGCAGCGTTTCTCCATCATCAGGAACGACAACCTACAAATGGGGTTCGACCTGACTCACAAGACGTCTTACTGTTACGAAGCCTGGATTAACGCAACAGGCGAGGGGGCGCAAGCCAAGCCGAACTGGGCTGCAAAGTCTGGGCTTTGGTACAACCCCAAATGGCGACCTCAACTCGATGCTTGTCAGGGCAATCAACTGGTGGTGCTCGCGAACAATTCGGGGTGGGCGGGTGGTTCTCACGCGAATTGGACCGGTTGGTTTTCGATCGTGGGTTCAGGAAATGACGACCGCACGCTTCGACGGAAGCGACAGGGCAACCAGCAGGTCTGTCAACAATGGTTGCAGGCTTACCCAGGTCAATGTTTGTGGGACGGAGGCACTTGCTTTTGTGATGACTCTCTCCCCGAAACATCAACGGGTTTGCCGGACAACAAGAAGGTGCATCCGCAGTGTTCGCAACAAACACCACAGCATTGTCCTTGGCCATTTACGCACCCTGACTCGTTTATTGAGTACACTGCCATCCATGAAGTGGGACATACCGTTGCGGGTTTTGCCCATCCTTCGACTGGAACGCAGGCCAAGCCTGTGACTTCGGGGCAAGAGCCGAACAACTGCTATCTGCCTCCCCAAGGAGCGAACATTGCCCCACAGCAGCCGTGCCCAGGCTGGCGTACCGCTGACTTTCAGAAGTGGGTGTTACCTCAAGACAGTCAGGGGAACTCTCCCAAAACATTCGGCTGTTACAAGGGATGCGCCGACAACCTTAACTTGTATGCGCCATGGGCCGGAACGCAAATGATGATTCGAGATGACAACCTTGACTATGGCTTCTCCCCGGTGGAGCGAAAGATTCTAGCGGATCGTTTGAACGAGCCTTGTTGGGTGATCGGTCAGAAAAATCCGGCGAATCCATCACAAACTTGCAAGCCCGGACCCCAGTACAACGTGCGCTATGGAACGGGGCTTCTTTACCAATAGACTCGGTGGCCACGCCCAGCGTTTTCTTGAACCCTATCCGAAAGGCGGATCGTTCATGGACTGGCAGGAAGAAGTTCAAGGACGGCCGCACCTCCTGCCTCAAGGTCAACATAGTGGAACTTGGGGTTGTTCGGTGTGGGTGGATACAGGGTGACTTTTCCTTCCGAAGCTACCGTACGCATCGAGCCCACGTCGATGGAAAACTTAAGCGTCATCTTTTGTATCGGTTGTTGTCCCATGTTGACGACGACAGCGAGACGTTGTTTCTCGTGGGTGCGAATGAACGCGACCACTGCGCTCACTCCCTGACCGTCCAGAATCAAGGGTGCGAATGTTCCTGTGCGAAGAGCGCGGTGGTTGTTTCGTACCCGAATGAGCTTGCGGTACAGCGAAAGCAACGAGTTGGGGTCTTGGGTTTGTCCTGCCACGTTGGCTTTGTCATGTTGGGGCAGCGGGTGCCAGGGCTTCCCTTGGGTAAATCCTCCCTGGGGTGCTGCAGTCCAGGCCATCGGGGCGCGTGTGTCGTAGCCTTTGTTCTCGGTTCCTTGCAACGTCCCAATCTCTTCACCGTAGTACAAAAACGGAGTGCCCGGAAGCGTGAGAAAGAGCCAGGCTGCTGTCCGCATGTCTGCCATGTTCTTGTTCAGCCTTGTCATGATGCGGACCTGATCGTGGTTGGAGAGAAACGCCGACCAGCAGGTGAAGGGCATCGCATACGACGCTTCCAACGCTCTCCAAAGACCGTACGATTGGCGCTTTGTGATGCTTTGGTAAATGGCTTCCGCGATGGGGAAGTGGAACACAAGGTCGAACTCGTCCCCTTTGCAGTAGGGAATGATGTTGCCAATGTCAGTCCAGACTTCGCCCACCAACATCACTTGCTTGGAGACTTTCTTTATGTTGGTTCTGTACTCTCTCCAGTACGCGTGTGTTTCAGGCTGATCTCCCTGCTCGTTAGAGGTTTTTCCTTCTACCATGTAGCGGGCTGCATCAAACCGGAATCCATCGACTCCCTGGGATAACCAGAAATGTGAAATGACCGTCATTTGCTGACGAACCGGTGGGTGGCGGAAGTTGAGATCGGGCATTCCCTTCCAAAACACACCGTAGTAGAAGAAGCCATTCAGAGGGTGCCAGGATGTTCCTCCGCCCCATGGCTGCTGCCAGTTGGGGTTGGTGTCACGCCAAACATACCAATCTCGCTTGGAAGACGTGGGGGATGCGCTTGCGTCTTTGAACCAGGGGTGCAGATCCGAGGTGTGATTGAAGACCATATCCAAAACCACACGAATCCCCCGACGATGCGCTTCTTTGACCAGATTCTTGAAGTCTTGAAGCGTTCCGTATTCGGGCTGGATGGCCTGGTAGTCGATGGTGTCGTAGCCATGCTCACTGTGGGCCTTGAAGATGGGCAAGAGCCAGATGGCGTTGACTCCCAAGTCATCGGTGGTATTGGGGTCTCCATCATTGAGGTAGTCGAGTCGGCTGATCAGGCCCTTGATGTCGCCGATGCCGTCACCGTCGCTGTCTTGGAAACTGCGCAACATGAGCTGGTAAATCACAGCGTCCTGCCACCAATACGTTGACACATGTCCCAATCGATCAGGTGCTGGCTCGGTGGCGGGTTCTTCGCGGACGGGCTCTCTGGCTTCTGGGCTCGCGTCGGCTTCCGCTTGGGGTTCGTCTGCCGCTTCGATTCTATCCTGCGTCAAACGTTCGGGGGGAGGTTCTTGGCGTGTCGGCTCAGGTCCCGTTGACGATGAATGATCCAACGTAGGCTCTTGCTGGGCTGTGTGCTCCTTGTCTGGAGGGAAGTAGTCCAGGCAACCCTGGCTTCCCCACAACAATAGGACCCCATAAAGCCCAATCATCCACCAGGACATCCGCTGTCTGGAGAGCTGTTCTTGCTGTTCTGAGCGGAGTTGACGTTGCTTTGACGACATCGTCTTTTCGTCCCTTTGTTGGGTTGCGATTGGATAGGTTCTGCTTGGAAAAGGAGGAAGCTATCACCGTTGGGATGTTGGTTCAAGCGGTCGCAATACGGTAACGCCTATGACGCGCTTGTAGGCCGTAATCGCTTGGTGAAGTGGCTTGTCCAACACGACCTTCTTTTGGGCGGGAGAGGCATGCATGAAAAGGGCTCTCCCTTTCTTGTCCACAACAATTAAGCCTGTGTGACCGTAGTCCAGGCTTGGTGTCACGCTGGCGAGGAGGACAATGTCACCTGTCCGAAGTTTGCTTTCTATCCCTTGCAGCTTAGCCAGGGGAACCGAGAACAAAGGCTTCTGAGAAATGTGTCGTTCGATACGGGCGATGGCTGTTACAAGCTTGGGGTTGTTGCGCAGGGCGCGATAGGCTTTGGCATGCTTCGACATAAACGAGATGGTCTTGTTGTACGAAACTCCGCCAAGGCTCTGGGTTATGGGTTGGATAACTTTCTTCGCCTGGTTGTCCTGGTTCCACTCTGCCATGTAGTGCAGTCGCGAGGTGTAACCGTTCCGTTTTCCTTTGCGGTAGCGCAGGTAGGTTACCTCCTTAATGAGGTCGGCCCAGCGACTCTTTCCCTTCTTGATGATTCTTGCGATCGCCAGGCTGTTTTCAAAGAATGTTACACAGTCGAGGGCGACCAGGTTGACGATGCATCGCTCTACGCCGTCGGAGGTTTCAAGGGTTCCTCCTTTGTAGGGCACGTTGAGAAACTGCTCCCCAATGCGACCGACAAGAGAGCCAAGAGGGAGGCTCTTCCAACTATGTTTACGGGCTTTGTGGAGGATGCGCTTGAAGATCTCTTGCGAGCGAGTCTCCACAGAGGCGCGAGAGGTTGGACGGCTGCTTGGCGCGCTCCTCGCCGGGCTGGAAATTCCAAGGACAAGGAAGATGCCAATCAACGGAAAGCAAACGTTTGGTTTCATTCATCTGAACTTTGAACAGGATTGTGGAGGAATGCCTGCATGAACGTCAGGCTGGCCAGGTTTCTTTTAGGAAAATAGTAACATGTGAGGGAAGTGATGAAAAGAGCGAGAGTGATGTTCGGGTGTGATCGTAGGCCGTTGGTTTGTTGATATTGGGCAGGAGTCCACAGATCTTGTACTCGGATGGAAACCATTGCAACAGGCTGGTTGTAGGCAAACCTTTGAGGGAATGTGGTGGGTTGATCTGTTCTTGGAACATTCTTTTCACTTTTTTGCGTCCTTTTGAGAGGTTCTCCGTCTGCCAGGTTGAAGCAAGCCTGTGTTGAGGGTTTGCATAACGTGAAAAAAGGAGACTGAACATGACGACATCCCAACCTTCCAACTCGTCCACGTCCCAGAAACAAACGTCCTCGTGCTGTGGTGAAAGCGGAGGTTCACAGCAGATGTGTTGTTGCACGTGTTGTTGTGGGCCTTGCTGCTGTGCTCCTTGTTGCAGTGCGGCATGTTGTCAAAGCAGCCAAGCGGAGTGTTGCAACCCCTCGGCAGGCGGTTCTTGCTGTCCGACTGAATCCTAGAGCGTCGATGTCCTAAGGATGTGTGGTAGGATGATACAAGAGTAGGAGAGACGAAGTGATGCGTTCCCACAACACGCCCAACGAAGCTGCCTGGCAGGAGTTTCGCCGCAAGCTACATCGGTTTGTGCAGCGGAGGGTGTCTTCACCTGAGCAGGCCGAAGATATCGTTCATGACGTCCTTGTCAGGGCGTACGCACAGAAAGATTCGTTGCGGAATTCCTCACGTTGGGAGGCTTGGCTGTATCAGATCGCGCGCAATGTGATTGTGGATCACTATCGGTCGTCACGTCCGATGGAAGAGGTCCCAGAGTCGTTGCATTGCGAGGAGAAGGAGCAGTCCGGCTTAATGGAGTTGGCGGGTTGTGTGGAGCCGTTACTTCAGCAACTTCCTGAGCGGTACCAACGTCCTTTGGCGCTCACAGCGTTGAAAGGATGGAAGCAAGCTGACGTTGCTGAGCATCTTAACCTCTCTCTTTCGGGCGCCAAGTCCCGTGTTCAACGAGGTCGTCAGATGCTCAAAACCATGTTGCTTCGTTGTTGCGAGATGGAGTTTGACAGTCAGGGGCATGTCAGCAGCGCAACCCCTCGTCCTTCGTGCACCACTTGTGGGTGCCATCCATCGTAAACATTTCCCTTATTTTGTTTCTACTCGGTTGCGCCCATTTTGTTTGGCTTGGTACAGGGCCTGATCGGCTCGTTCCAAAAGAGTTTGTGGGGTATCTTCGGGGAGCATTTTCGTGAGACCAATGGAGATGGTCACCGGCGGCAATGTCTCGTCTTCGTGAGTTACAGTGTGCGTTGCGATGCTCTGGCGCAAACGCTCTGCGACTCGGCGGGCTTGCTTCAGGCGTGTGAGCGGCAACAGCAATGTAAACTCTTCTCCGCCGTAGCGGGCGACTCGATCGCTGTCTCGCAATGTACGTTGCAGCTGCGATGCGACGGCCTGCAATACTGTATCACCAGCTTGATGACCGTGTTGATCGTTGAACTTCTTGAAGTGGTCGACATCCACCATTCCCACCACGAGGGGGAGACGACGTTCGTGGCTTTCTTTCATCAAGGAGGGGAGGGTTTGATCCAGCCACAAGCGGTTGTAGATCTCCGTTAAACCATCGCGGATGATTTGGGCTTCATACTCCCTCTGCTTCTCCTCTCCTTCCAAGATCTTAAGGTTGCCTTTGCGCTGCCGTTGTACCAGAAGATACAGCAAGTTAATCATCACACTGGGAGCCAGACTCACGATTTGTTTGAGGTCGTGGAGCGTGAGGCTCAGGACGGTGCAAGGGGTCTCCGCTACAACATGAGCCGTTGTGGGTTGCTGGTCGATGAGTGAGATCTCCCCAACGCTCTCGCCAGCTCCTAGCTCTGCAACTGGCTCCGAGTCGGTCTCGTCCAAGAACACTTGCAACCGACCTTCCACCAACAAGAACATCCGATCGTTGACGGTGTTTTTGTGAATGAGGGGTGTTCCTGGCTCAAGTTTGTCAAGAGCGCGTTCGGCCAGATAGTCTTGCACCCGTTCCAGTTCTTCCGGAGAGGTTGTCTCCCGGGAGTCAAATAGCTTCATCGAGGAAAGCTTGGAGAGGAACGGCGGTGTTGTGCTTGTCATGGTGGGGGTTAGTCCGTGCAAAGAAAGAGAGACAAAGGTTGCATCATGGGTTCCTTTCCATCGTAGCAAGAACCCTTGACTCCGTCCACTTCGGAATGCAAATGAGCGAAACCGCCACAGTTGAAGAGTGGGGGACGGTCGAGTATTCTCTGGTTTCTTCGTAAAGTAACCGTTGGTATGTGCACGATTCCTAAGGGAGTGTGTTTCAGAGCTGATTTCTGGAGACGAGAACAAGGAGAGGTGGCTGCTAAGGCCAGCAGACTGAGATGGGTAGGGACAAAGAGACAACAGCCGCAACAATCGTGATGCAGGAGAGCAATCCGAGCTTCCATCTTTTCCGCTCGCGCTCCTTCTCCGTGGGCGATATGTCTTTGGTTTGCACCGCAGGACCTCACAAAGGGTTGGAGGTGTCTCTCGACCAGGAAATCATGGTGGTGGGACGAGCCGATTGGTGCGAAGTCTCCTTCTTGGGGTGGAAGCTGACATACCAAGGGAAGGTTGAGTCGAATATCTCTGATTTGTTAGACGCTCCTGACTTGCGCTCTGAAAGGGCCAAACGTGTCCTTGGCTTTCTACGAGGGAACCCACGGCGCTTGCAGGAAGCGCGAAGCCGATTTGCAACGTTGTTGTCTCAATCCAAGTCGAAGTCTTCATGCCGACTGCTCTCTATCTTGTATCGTCTGGCTCCTCTTTCGCCTTCCAGGCTTGGAACCGCGTTCAGTCCTGCTTTGCAAATGCGCCATGTGTACAAAGTGCTGGAGCCATTGCTGGTACAGTACGATTGGGGACCCATTGTGTGTCACAAGGTTAAGCTACCTGCGATGATGTTGACCCCTTTGCCGAACGTAGGGCTTCAAAAAAATCGAATACTCTTTCATGCCGTTGAATCGGATCTCCAGCGTATGGTAAGCAACAACATTGGCGAGGAGGCCAAGGGCATGACATGCTCTTGCTTCTTTTTGCTGACAGGCTTTTCGGTAGATCGGAATCGCTTTCTTGGCAAAGTAGTCTTGAGGTAGCTTCTTTTTTTGGACGACTTTCAGCCAATGGCACGCTGTTTTGTCGCCGCCTTCGCACGTTTGGCGAAAGATGTTGATGGTGTGGTGTACCCAGTGAGCCAACCAATAGCAGCCTGTTCTAAACTTGCGCCGTATGCGCAAAAAATAACGAGTTTGTCCCCAGTTGTATTGTTCCGCCTTTTCGATAGCGTGCTTGGTCATCGCAAGGATGTAGTCGTGACGTCTAAATTCTCTGGAGCCTAGTTGTTTGGGAAGAAAGATAGCTCCTCTGCCATAGCTTGCATCAACCACAGTTTGTTGTTTTTTAAGGGTTGTCCAAACACCTAGGGTGAGAGCTAGAACCAACACTGCGGGTAACAGCACATGGTGAGCAAACGAGAAGGTGTTGTGTGGAGGAGAGTCCCACGCTGTCAACGAAGAGGAGGTTGTGGTTGCTGGGCTTGTTTCTCGGGGGAGATGAGTCATGAGGGTTGGGTACGGAGCATGTGTGCTAGGTGTTACTCCTTCTTGGAACATCGCATCTCGAAACTCTCCACAACTCTGAAGGCGGTCTTCTGGCTTCTTGGCCAATGCTTTCTCTAGAAGGTTACGCCATTCTTTGGGAAAGTCGGGGGGAACGATGGCGTTTGCTCCATAATTGGGATCGCAAGACGGGGCATTTTCGCTGTAAAAGGAACGCGTCCAAACAACCATTCATACAACACGACACCCATGCTATAGAGATCGGTGCGGTGGTCGACATGTTTGCTTTCTTCAAACTGCTCCGGTGAGATGTAGCGGAATGTTCCAAAGACAACGCTGTGTTGGTGTGGGCTTTGTTCTGGAGGTCCTTGAGCAAGCCAAAGTCGCTAAGTTCCCAGGCCACCTCACCGTCTTGTTCCTGGGTGAGTATGTTTTGAGGCTTTAAGTTGCGGTGAACAAACCCTTGCTGATGAATGCGTTCCAACGCGTCGAGCAAGGGGACAAAGTGGGTGGATGCAAGGTGAAAGGGAGGGCTCTCTTCCTCCTGATACTGCTTGGGATCCAGCCGCCCACCGTTGCACCATTCCATCACGCAGCCGATGAGACCTCTGTCTTCTATAAATTCAAGGACTCATGGGTTTCACATCATGAGATGAGGTTGAACCGAGCAATTCTTTCCCCCAAGAGAGAGGAAACTTCTATGTCAAAATGGATTCAAATTGTAACTATGTCGCTCGTTCTAGGTTTGGGGGGTGTTACACGTCACCGGATGTTCGATGTTTGGGAAGATGTTTATGAAGAAGAAAAGTCGCTCCCAGCTTCGAAAGGAAAAGCGCGCCAAGTTCGAGAAAATGGCGAGGGTTGCGTACGAAAAACTCTCCACCCAAAAAGGATGCGACGGCATCAAAGAAGGCTACACCAAAATCTATAGCTATGCAGCAGGAGGCAAAGAGCGCCGTACGAAAACAGCGGTTCATCTCGCGAAGTGCGGTCATTGGGAGCTCGTGTTTGGCAAGTTTTCTCGTAGCAACCAACGGTTCTTGAACCATACGATGGATGCTTTGGTTGCAGAGAAGCTCCCTGCTCACCAGCAACTCCTGGCGTGACCGAAATCAGGCTTGCCACTTTATGAAGGATTGGGGGTCGTCCTCTGATGCTCGAAAACTCCGAGTGATTGCTTCCACAGATTCGTACTCATACATTCGTCGTCGCGTTCGCATCTATCCTGTCCGTGATGCCTGCCGTTCGGCTCTTGGTCGCGTTCAAATGCGGAATGAATCAACTCCACAAGGTACCAACCCCATCGATGGCTTGAGTGGACTATCGTTCGCGAACTTTGGGAGGGTTCTGCATGGCGCAGAACATGAACCACTGACTTGTGCGGAGGGTCAAACCCCATTCCATCGCTCCATCGCAACTTCGCCCACGATACCTGAGGCACAACGAGATCCTTGTGCCGCTGCCAGCGACAAACCTGAAAAGCCTGTTCTTTGCATCCGTGTGTAGGGGTCTTTTCTTTGGATTTGGCTTGGGAGATTTCTCTTGCACCAGAGATGTTTTATCCTCTATAAACATCAGAGGTATTCATGATTAACAAAGGTCTTGCATCCGAAACATGCGGGCCGCCACACACGGAACATTTCCTTCATTGGCCAACATGGAGGAGCTTTTCCAAGGAGTCGTTGATGTCTTCAGAATATACATTGCTCTTTTATGCTGCTGTTCTCTTGTTCGTTCACAACCTACTTCCAGCGGCGTGGTCGGCCACAATTAAGGGGCCCTTTTGGGCGTTTGGAAACCGAGAAGATGCACCCACAGGTGAAGGGTGGGGGGCTCGGGCTCGTCGTGCTGGCGCTAACTACCTTGAAAATCTTCCAATCTTCGTCATCCTTATGGTTCTTCTTATCCTAAGCAAGAAAGGCAATGTGACAAGCGGCAACGGAGCGAAGCTATTCTTGGGCTGTCGTGTCCTTTACATGTTTGTCTATACCGCTGGTATCCCCTACCTTCGTACGGCGCTCTGGGCGGCCTCGATTGCTGGCCTTGTTATGATGGCTCTTCCCCTCCTCTAAATCTTTCTTCTTTCACCCTTCGTTCTTTTCCTGCTCGTCCTCCAAGAACATCTTCTTAAACTGCGTTGCATCCAACACATCCCAGCGTGAAAATGGGCTGTTGATGGATGTTTGCGGTGTGTTCACCACGTATCCTCCTGTGTACTTAAGAAACTGATGAGTCGTGTTCATGTATTCTTCATACACGGATAACTCTGAGGTCAAAACGCTGAGGGATGTGACAGCCAAGGCTTCGATCTGGGACACGCGCAAACCATCAAATGTGAAATTATCGTTCTTGAAATTCACAAAACGCTGCAGCTCATTCACTCTCCAAAGATTCACGTCGTACGGTCGATGCTTTTCTCGATAGGTATAAATGGACAGCGCATGTTTGACTTGAGTTCTTGTGGGGCCATCAAAACACAACAACTCCAGGTTGGTCCATCGGTCGTTGATGTTGACATAGTAGTAATCGTTGTCTTTGCCAAACTCGATGTGCTCCTGCTTCCAGAGCGTTGGGCAGAAACATTCCACCTCAGGCATCGGCTTGTCTTCGTACAAGATGATGTATTCCGTGTACCACTTCATCGAAACCTCACAGACGAATGGGGTTGGGCTTTGCCGTGTCGCATCGAGTGTCCAGGATTTGGACACCCCTTGTACAGACTCCACGAACATAAGCCACAGATAAACTCTGTACAGAGCCGCGATAAACAACCTTACACTACGCCAAACATGGGTGTGCCTGTTTCCCTTCTGACAAATATGCTACCTTGCGAAGGACGTGTCGGGTGAAGCTGTTGTCAGCTTCTCTCACCATGAACTTTGTATGTTTGTTGGGAAAATGCAGATGTTTTGTTTCACCCCAAACCAAGCGAATCAGCCTGTCCAAACACGAAGAGCAAGCTTGTCTGGGTTGTTTGTTGCTCTTGTTTGGTGGCTCCTTCTGGGGCTTGGTGGCTGTTCCTCGTATGGTCCTCTTCCTTGCAGCGCCCAGGAGGACTGTCCTTCCTCCTATGTTTGCAATGCAAAGCGATTTGTCTGTGAGCAGCCTTCCAGTGGAACGTCTTGCACACCGGGCACATCCAGGGCTTGTTCTGCTCCGACTGTCGGCTCTAAAGATTGCGGTCCTGCCCAACAGAAATGTTCCAACCAAGGGGTTTGGGGAGCGTGTGAAGCCCCTGTTCCAACCAGCCGGGACTTTTGCAATGACAACATCGACAACGACTGCAACGGCAAGGTCGATGACAACTGTGTGGAAGGATGCAAGCAAGATACGGATTGCACTCAAGGCCAGACCTGTACGAACGGGCGTTGTCAGGCGCTCTCTTGTTCAGGAAATGCGTCGCTGCAGTGCTCCAATGTTTGCGTGAACCCACAGACCGATCCCAAGCATTGTGGCGGCTGTGACAAAGCCTGTGCCAGCGGGCAGTTTTGTTCGCAAGGTTCTTGCTTGTGCCCTTTCGGTAAGGACGAATGCAACGGAGCCTGTGTGGATTTACAAGCCAACGACTCGCACTGTGGAGCGTGTGGAACAGCGTGTTCGCAAGGTCAACGTTGCGCGCAAGGCCAATGTGCGCTGCCTTGCCAAGAAACTCCCGAAACGTGCGATGGCAAAGACAACAACTGCAACGGAAGAATTGATGACTTCGTCTGTGAGACGTTTCGTCGCCCGTACTTGCTTCAACGCTTTTCAGGGGTCAGCGGCTACAGGGCGATTGGGAACTCTGTGTTGGTCTCGTCCTCGTCGGGTGGTGCGTTTGATACGCTGTTGCCTCAGTCTTCGGCCAAGCTCTCTTTGCCCGAAAAGGCTCAGATTCAACAGGTGCTCTTGTTTTGGGGAGGAAGCACTGGGGAGAGTCCTGATACGGATGTTTCCATGCAGTGGCCCGGTGAAAAACAGCCTATCTCCATCAAAGCCGAGCACTGTTCTCGGGTTGGAGCGCTGGAAGATCGGGACGCCTTCTTTTGCCTGAAGGATGTTACAAGCCAACTGGCCTCTGCGACGGCGACACAAGGGGAAGTGATCGTTGGCAACCTTCTGGTTAAGAAAGGGGACTGCACTAAGGAGCCTACGTTTTGCAAGGAGCGGTTTGGGGCCTGGTCGCTTGTGGTGGTGTATCGGATTCCTGAGAAAGCTACAGGAAAGGTTCTACTGTCTTATGGCTTTGCGGATCTTAACAACGCCAATGTATCGCCTTCCAGCTCCATGTTTGATATGGGTCCTGTGACTCTTCGTTCCGAAGGAGTGACTCGCTTCACGTTGTTGGGGATGGGTGGAGATTCTGCAAACGTCGCTTCCAAATCCCACCATGACTTTCTTGATGTTCAGACCGGACGTGGACAAAAATGGTATCTTCTTCATCAAGAAGAGAACAAAGACATTTGGGATAGCTCCACTGCGCCCCATCTGGACATCGACTCTTATATCCTTGTGGATCTGGCAACAAAGTTATTCTCTCCAGGCACATATACCTTTACGTTTCGCACGCGCTCGGTGCTTCCTGGTACGGTGTCTTCGGGCGACCCTATGTTTTTGGGGTACGCGTTGTTGGGAGTGAATCTCAGTGACTAGGTGTGTGGAGAGAAGGCCAAGCTTGACAATACGGTTGCTTTCTTTCAACGTTCCAACCTGAAGAATGCGGCTGTTCGCGAAAGGAGCGCAAGCGTGGAGACTCTCCAACTCAAAGTGCTGGGCCCGTGTGAAATCGAATGGCGGGGAACGCCTATCCCTGCGTTTGCGACGGAGAAGATTCTGGCTCTTTTTGTGTATCTGTGTCTTGCATCTGGGCAAGCCCACCGACGTGACTCGTTGGCTTCTCTGTTGTGGTCCAACTGGGAGCCCGCGGCCTCCAAGAAGAATCTACGCCAGTCTTTGCACCGCTTGAAACAAACTTTGGAGAAAGTGGAAGCGGGACTCGCAGACAACGTTCTCCAAATTACTCGCCAGGAAGTGCAGGTTAATGAGGATTGCATCAAGGTGGATGCTCTCATGCTGGAAGAAGCCATCGCACAGTACGAGCAGACAGACCTCGCGAAAGATGCTTCTGCGCTTCAAGCGCTCTCCGAGCTTACCGCGAGTTACCGGGGCGAACTGTTGGCTGCGTTCGACTTCGGAGATGAGCCAGCTTTTGGTGAGTGGCTTCGATTAAAACGTGAGGCTCTTCATCAGGCATACCAGAAGCTTCTCGCGAGACTTGCCGAGGCTTTCAAGCAACGAGGTGACTACGAACAGGCCGAAGGATGCCTGGGCAAATGGCTTGAGTTGGAGCCTTGGAGCGAGGAGGCCCACCGCGAAAAGATGCACGTGCTCGCGTTGAGCGGTCAGCGAAGCGCAGCTCTTGCTCAATACCATACGTGTGTGGAAGTTTTGTTGTCGGAGTTTCAGGCCGATCCTGCGGATGAAACGGTAGAGTTGTACGAACAGATCCATTACGAAGAGGTGGGAGGCGAGCGTCCTCTCGACAAAGGTGGACTTCATCATTTTCCTGCAGGTGTTACGTCGTTTGTGGGACGCAACGTCGAACTCGAAGAGCTAACAGAACAAATCCTTCACGGCGAGCATCGTTTGTTCTCGTTGCTTGGTACCGGTGGAACGGGCAAAACACGCTTGGCGATTGAGCTGGCCCAGCGTGTCGCTGGAAAGCCTCATCCTTTTCGTGACGGTATCTATTGGGTGTCGCTTTCATCACTGGCACAAACGGATCGTTTGCCCTCGGCGTTGGCGCAAAATCTGGGCCTTGCGATGCAGATGTCGGATGAATTGGAGGAACGGCTCCATGACTTCCTGCGCGCTCGGCATGTTCTCCTGGTTTGGGACAACTTTGAGCATTTGTTGCAGGCCAATATATTCTTGGGCCGCTTGCTGGAGCAGTCTCCTCATCTCAAAATGCTGGTGACATCGCGGATACCACTCAATTTGTCATCCGAGTATCGATACCAGGTTCGAGGGTTGTCACTGGAGAGCGCTTCCCAACTCTTCTTGCACCGAGCCAAGCAGGTTGGGGGGGAAGTTGACCCTGAGCGCGACTCCTCCATCATTGAGGAGATCTGCCAACATGTGGAGGGTCTGCCCCTGGCAATTGAGTTGGCTGCGTCTTGGACACGCTCCTTGTCGTGCCAGGATATCGTCGAAGAGGTTCAACAAGATTTGGATTTTCTTCAGGGTGAGTGGGGCGATCTGCCGGAGAGGCAACGTAGCATTCGCAACATCTTTGCTCATTCGTTGTCCATGTTGGAGGACAAACAGCGGGACGTCTTGCACCAGGCCACTGTGTTTCAGGGAGGCTTCTCCGCGCAGGCTGCACGGAAAGTTTTGGGCACTTCCCTCCGTGTCTTGTCCCACTTGACGGACCACGCGTTGTTGTACCGCTCGGAAGATAGTCGGTATAGCATTCATACGTTGCTCAGTCAGTTTCTCCAATCTGATGCGCAGCCCAATGAAGACTTGTTGGTGAGCTACAGACAGTTCTTCTTGTCCCTTTTGCAGACGCAGGTCAAAGAGCTGGTGGGGAACTCTCCCGCTGACGCGATGCGGTTGATGAAGCAAGAGATTGATAACATCCGAAAAGCATGGGTGCTATCGGTTCAAGCTTGTGATGTGTCTTTGTTGCTCGCATCTGTCGATAGCCTGACACATTTGATGCGAATTGTAGGGTTGTTCTCGGAGGGGAACGAACTCTTGCGCCAGGCGATTCAAATGCTGGAGTCGGATGATTCCCCAACAAGCAAGGAAACCGCTCTTGTCTTCGAGTTGTATCGGACTTATTTGCTCGTTGAGTTTGGTCAGCCGGCGCTCAGCTTGTTGGAGACCATCGAGGAGCAAGGTGAACTGGAGAGTAGCACCAAGATTCTTCCTGCCTTTTTGCCCTTTGTTCGAGGTCTTGTTCATCTCAACTTGGGTGAGCATGGTCAGGCCATCGCAAAGCTTGAAGAAGCGCTGGAGAAATACAAAGGAACGGCCGATGTGTTTGGTCGCTCAGCTATCTACAGCAAGCTGGGCTTCCTCTACTACCTAAGAAGCGACTACGACAAATCCATTGCCTGGGCTGAAGAGGGGCAAGCGTTTGATCGTGATACGGGTTACCTTTTTGGCTTAACCGAAAAGTTTGGAGTGATGGGGTTTTGCTACACTGGGCTTGGGCAATTACAGAGAGCGTACGAGCATATCCGAGAGGGTCTTGATAACGCACAGCGACTCGACTCTCGCATTGACATTGCCCGGTACTCCAACAACATCGGCAGTGTTCTGAGGATTATGGGGCGTGTGGACGAAGCACTGGAATACCAGATGGAGGCTGCGCAACGTTTTGCCGAGCTGGGTCTCAAACAGTACGGGATGACCACATTCTCCAACATTGGGACCATTCATTGGATGCAGGGTCGTTACCAACTGGCGCTCAAGTACATCCAGAAGTCGATCCAGGAGTTTGAAGCCATCGGCTTGAAGGGAAGGGCGGAGATGGTTCGGCTCAACCTGGGTCATCTGCTGATTGATCTGGGGCGGTTTGTGGAAGCCGAGGAGCAAATCCAGCGTGCTTTGGAGCAAAACAAGAAAAGTCAGCAGGTTGCAGAAGAGGCTCGCGCTCTCTCCATTCTGGGCAAGCTGAAATGTTATACAGGTCCTCCAGAAGAGGCGTTGGCCATTCTTCAAGATGCGGCAGACAACCTTCGCTCGTGCAAAAGCAAACGAGAGCTGTGCCTTTGCCTACTTTGGTTGGCGGAGTTGCTTTGGAGTGAAGAGGAGGCGAAGGCCGCTCAAGAAGCAAACGACGAAGCGCTGGCCTGTGCCCAAGAGCTGAACGACACGCTGTTGATAGTCCGGTCCAAAGCCTTGCAAGCTCAGCTTATGGCCGAGCAGGGGCAAGATGACAAAGCCATCGAGCTTCTTCGCAATGCCCTCGCATCGGAGAACCTGGAGCTTGCTTCGG
Organism: Deltaproteobacteria bacterium; assembly: GCA_006226375.1. GTDB lineage: Bacteria > Myxococcota_C > UBA6777 > UBA6777 > UBA6777 > M3003. Next base: position 25,432 of record SBHC01000057.1, read on the forward strand.
ATGCGGAGCTATGGGAAGCCATGTGGCTTGTTCGACAGACCAAGGACGACCGAGACAAAGCCCTTCCGCTCCTGCAGCAACTCCACCAACGACACCCCAATGTCCGTAACAAGAAGCGCTTGGCCCGGATTCGCGCAGCGTTATAGACGGAGCCCCCATCTTTTTTCACAAAATTTGAAGAATCGAACTCTCCCCTTGCACCTACTGTCCGAATGTTTGCTGTTCAGGTTGCGGAGGTAGGTTCCTGCTTCTGCCAGGAGGAGATTCGGATCGTGCGACGAACAAAAAGTATTTGGATCTTGGTGTGTGTTTGCTGTTGGGGATGGGCAGGAGCGGTCTTTGCCCAAGGAGCATCCGGAGTTTCTCCGAACGTGCTTGTCTTGCCCCAAGGGCCAGGCTCGATTGGTGGAGTCGGCGAAAACGTCCAGGCCAACTTGAACATGGGGCTTATGAGCTATTCGGTTCGGATCCTCAAACAGCCGCATGGTCACGATGCCGACTTCCTTGGGCTTGAACTTTGCCAACCGTGAAGCCGACTTCATCGACATCAACGGTGATGGTCTACCCGACGTGGTGAACACGGCGAACCCCAAGCATGTGTTTCACCTCAACCAATTAACGTTGACATCCACTCTTCAGCAAGACAAGCATGACTTTCCTTCGTCACTGGTAACCTCCAATCCCACGGAGACCTCTGCCAAGCTCTCCAGTCCTTCGGTCCAGCTGCTGGACTTTGATGGTGACGGCTACACCGATCTTGTCGACGCCGTTACCAACAAGATCTATCTCAACAAAGGGAACACCAAGTGGGAAAGCAATGTGCAGACGTTGCAGAGCTATCCCATCACCAACAACGATCCCAACGTTCGCTTCTTTGATTACAACGGCGACAAGAAAATCGACATCCTCCGTAGCGATGGCTCTGCAACGAGCTACTGGGTGAACGATGGAAAAGGCTCGTGGCAGCGTGTCACTGGCGGTGACAACATCGGGCTTGGATTTAGCAAAGATCGTCTTCGCCTTATTGACATCAACGGCGATGGGTTGATGGATGTATGACGGCCTACGTCGACTCCTCTCGATTGAAGAAGATGGCAAGCCAGACACCAAGATTGCACACAGCTATGACAAGGTTGATCCTGGCCTTCCTACCGCTACGTTTACAAGCGGACGACGTGTGAAAACCACCTTCCCTGGTGGAGCGATTCATTACTCGTACAACACTCGCGGTAATGTCGCGTTGGCCCGTCGTACTTTGATGGGAGTTACCTTTGACTTTGCGAGCATCTACAACAACACGAACTCTCAACTTTCCTATACGTTTCCGAACGGTACGAAGCAAGCGTACACGTATGATCTTGGAGCCCGCATAACAGCTGTCGCTGGCAAGATTGATGGGGTGACCTACGAGGCTTCGGGTGCCATTTCCTCTTGGAAAGCTGCCAACTGTATCCAAACGTCCTACAAGTACTCCAACGTTGAGCGCCTCCAACAAATCGACGTTGGCGCTGGAAAAGTGATGACGCTGGATTATACGCTGGATTCTCGCGGCAACATCAACACCTGGAATCAGAAGCATGGCTCCAGTTCGTTCGCACATACCTACTCCTACGATAGCATCTACCGTCTCACGAAAGCTGACGTGGCGAACAGCGCCGAAGTGATTACGGTGAAGCAAGATGACTTGCACAACCTGACAGAGAAAATCTCTAGCTTGGGGGACAAAAGCATCGCTCATATTGGTAGCTATAGCTATGACCCCAAACGGGTGCATGCCGCTACACAGATTGGGACGCTTAAGCTTGCTTATGATGCTTCAGGTCAGACCATTCAGCAGGGCGACTGGAAGCACGATTGGGACTTTCTCGGACGGCGAACGCAAACCTCCAAAGGTGGAACTGTTGTTGGGCGGTATTGGTACGATCACTCTCGTCGCCGAGTTGTTCGTGAGGAGAACGGCCTGCATACCTTCTACATCAACAAGCAGTACGAGATCCGTGAAGGCGCGGTTGTCACTTATGTTAAGGTCGGTGAAGATCGGTTTGCCGGGACTTGGACAGTCAAAGGAACCGAGACCTTTTTTGATGACCTGGCACCGGCCACTGGCGCTCAGCAACTGCAGCCCCAACCTGACGGTGCTATCACCGCGGCGGATGCTTGGTTGTACCACGCAAACCGAAACAAAGTGTTGCAGGTTGCCTCTGTTAAGACTCGACCTGTGGACCTGGACCTCACCCAAGATATGTTGGAGTCAGCCACACAGCGTATGCTGCTTGGCGCCGACACGGAAGTGACCCACTACTACCACGTTGACCACCTCGGAAGCGTTCGAGCGATCACGAATGCAACAGGCAATGTGGTGCAACGAACACATTACTACCCGTATGGTTCGATCCGCGAGCAAACCGGAGACACAAGCCTCTTCAGCTATGGCTACCAAGGCAGCGAGTGGGATAGTGCGACGCGAACCAACTATTATGGACTTCGCTCTCTTGACCCCAAATCAGGACGGTGGCTGACGCCAGATCCTGTGTACGCCGAAATTAACGGACTGACCGACGAGTTCAATAGCTATGGAATGGTGCTCAACAATCCCATCCGCATGCGGGATATCCAAGGGGGTCTCAGTGTCGATCAAACTGCCTTGAATGTTCTCATCGGAGTTGGCACCGCTGCTGTTGTGGGAGGGATTGCAACAGGGGTTGGCATTGCTGTCCACATTCGCAATGTGGGTAGGAAGGCCGACGCCGCCAACCAAGCAGCACGAGGTGCCCGCAATATTAATTTTGCCGAACTTGCACCGCAAGTCACTCCTGGCGGTGGGGATGATGCTCCACGTCGAAGCAGCGCGAGTCTGGCGCGTCCAGAAGCTGCCGTCGAGGCGAGAGGTCGTGGCCGAAGTGGTAGCGGTAGTATTGCAAGACCTGACACTCCGGGTGGAACTCCTGGTCGTGCTTCGGTTCCCGGAGCTCCTGCCGCGTTGCGTTCTGCTTCGATTGCTGTGCCTGCAACGCCTCTTGGCCCAGGAACGGCTGGAGCCATCGGAGAACCCGATGTTCCAGAACCTGGCTTCCAGCGTCGTCGTGGCTCCTCGGTGGAAGGGTTTGCCAGACCCCAGGCCTTCTCCCAGGTCGAAGGCTTCCCCGACCGTCGGCGTAGTTCCGCGGTCTCTGTCGAAGGAGAAGGTCCTGCTCGAACGGGTAATCCCTACCGACGTGCTCGTGCTCGAAGCGCCTCCATTGGCCGGCAACGTCGTGGCTCTGCAGGTCGTCGTGGAAGTACTGGACGTATCCGACGTAAACGATAAACCCACTCCCTTTGGCGACAATGATTGTTGACACTTGTTGTCTCTCATCGTTTACGCTTTGTTCTCCAAATGTAGAATCCTTAAGCGGACCATTTTGTTGTCGCTGATTTCATCATGCCAAAATGAAAAGGTTTTATGCGTGGAGAGGGCATCTGGAATGGTACGTGCTTAAGAGGAGGGCAACCGTTGATAAACAACGTCGCCGGATGAGAATCGAAAGTGCTTCATCCCAAGTTGTTCCAAACAACAAAGAAAGGAAACGATACGATGAAGAAGAAAACCAAAGTCAAAGCAGGCGGTAACCTTCGCGGTTGGGGCTGAGCTAAAAGGGTGGTGGATGTGTGACCTGCTCAAGCAAGTCATACTCCAAGCCGATACGAGAAAGAGGTCGTCCTTGGGCGGCCTTTTTCTGTTTTAGGTTGACTCGTTCAAACTTGTCTCTCTCTTGCACTTCAACTGAGACCGAACAGCCCCACTCCCAGTCCTGTCTGTATGGCATGTTTTTGTGGTGAAGGACTTTGTAGTGGATGTGATTTGTGGTTTTACGTTGGTGATGGTACCCTCAGGAAAAGTCTGAGCCATAACAGAGGCAAGAGTATGCAGCGATTCGTACGGGCTGGCGTCGTATGTTGTATGGTGCTGAGCGTTGGAGTGATGATGGGGTTTCGGCCTGCTTCACGTCCTGCAAGCCGACCATCCACACGCCCTGCGCCCTCTAACATTCGTCCGGTATCGACTACACCCAATCCAAAGGGGAACACTCGGAAGGCTGCGACAACATCCCGTCCGTCAGTACCTTACTTGTACGCTACAGCCAAGCGTGCGCTCCGTTACATTGTGATCCACGAATCCAAACGCGATGCGACATGCTGGACCACGGTTCGGATGATGGAGCACTTCTACGCGAGGCGACCTCTCAGTGAAGCCGCTTCTTTCTTAAAGATTGAGGCGAGCAAGGTCTTGCTTTACCGCGTTTGGCGATACGCAAGTTCGTTGTCTCCCAAGAAGGTCCTGTCCGAGCAAGATATCAACGCGGCCTTGCCTTCTTCCCTGCAAACGTACCTGCGTATCTTGGAGCAGAAGCGCCGCCCCCAAAACCCAACTGCGGCAAAGCTCAAGCATTACCACCGGATTACGGAGAACTGGCGGATTCTGCTGACTCTCTCAGTGGAGAGCATGATTGGGCGTGGTTTGTTTTCCCGGGGGTTTGTGGATATCAAGCCTCTTCGTTTGAGTGGGATGAAGCGACTGGCGAGGGTCTCCACGGTGCTCAACTTGCTGTTGCTGCAGTTTGCAAACCAGACAGCTTTGGAGCAACAGCATCATGTCATTCGCTTCTCGGACATTCGTGGAGCCTACCAAAAGGCGCTCAAGGCCTTGCGAAACAAAGGGCTGGAGAAAACACAAGGCAAGTTCCGGGTCCAGCATCCTATTCGTGACCGTGCTTTGGGCCACAAACTCGCTCTCCAACTGACTCGACAGAACATGCGTCAGAAAATTCGCGCGCTTCGTTCCTGGAACAAGTCGGTGTACAAGACGAAGGCCACGCGGGACCAGATGCTTGTGCTGTTGAATCGGATCTCTCCGATTCGTGTGGAGCGTGCTGCTTTGGATCTGATGTTTGAGATCTTTCGCGTTGGACTTGGTACTGTTGCGATAGGGAACACAGACAAGCTCGGCTCTTTGATGGTTTCGCCGCTACGACGTCAAGACTTTTATGCTCCTGAGAACCTTAAGCGGATCCCGAAAGTTCCTTACATCACGTTGCAATGGGTCACACACCGGCTGGAGAAATTCTTTGCCCACCACACCCATGTCAACGGTGACGTCCAACTGCGCCTGGGTATGAAAACTCGGAAAGGCCCCAGGTTCTTTAATATGCGGTTGTTGGGGCCTGATCTGGATGCTGTGCGCGATGTGACTCTCCACTGGTCCATTCTGCAATATGTGTGGAAGTCCACTCCTATGGCCAAGCCCATTGATCCGTTTGCGGCCGAGGTGTTGGCAGAGCGCGTCTCTGAGTTTATCTGGTTCTATCTTCACTTGGCGAAGCAACTCTTTCCCAAAGCGAAGACTCTTTCAGCCAAGACCTTAAAGCAATTGACAGAAATGTCGATGCAGATGCGATTGATGCAAAACACGCCTCCTCATTACAAGTGGGGAGCGAAGCTTCGTGCGAAGAAAAAGAAGCTGATGCAGCAGTACAAGGCTCCGATGTTTGCGAAGCTTTCACCCACGGCAGGGATCCGGACGAAGCCCTGCAACGCCTGGAAAGCCCACTTGTACCAGGGTCGGTATGCCTTGCTCCAGAAGCCAAGCATCAGCTATGTGCCACGAGAGAGCTTTTCGTTGGTCGATCGTCGACCTTCGGCTCGTCGTCTGATTAATTCTTCCGCCCAAGACACTGTATATCCAGGACTGTTGCTGTGGAACGGTGCGAGCGTTTCCACCGTCGACTACGATAACGATGGCCGCATTGACCTCTTCTTCACAGGGGAAGGCTGCAACCGTTTGTACCGCAACCTTGGTAACTACAAGTTCAAGGACGTCTCTAAGTCTGTGGGAATCGTCGACAACCACTACGAATCCCATCAAGCTCTCTTCGCAGACATCAACAACGATGGCCGGTTGGACCTTTTTGTGTTGCACAGTATGAAGCCATCGCGTCTTTTTGTGCAGCAACCCAACGGTACATTTGTCGACCAAACCAAAGAGTCGGGCATCCAGACGACGATCGGTGCCAACACAGCAACCTTCTTTGACTATGACAACGACGGTCATCTCGACTTGTACATTGGTTACTTTGGTCCTCAGAAATACTACGAGAGACAGTTGCCCTCTATTGATGGTCGGAACGGCCGCCCCAACGTCTTGTACAAGAACCTGGGCAACGGTCGGTTTCAGAATGTCACAGCGCAGTCTGGCTTGGGTAGCACCGGCTGGGCGATGGCTTTGTTTGCCTTTGACGCCAACCAAGACGGCCACATGGATCTCTTCATTGGCAACGACTTTGGCTACGATGAGCTGTACCTCAACCAAGGGAACGGTCGCTTCGTTGAGCGGGCAAAAGCCTGGGGTGTTAACGATCGGACCAACGCGATGAACGCAAGCCCGACCGACTTCAACCATGATGGGCGCTGGGACTTTTATGTGTCTGTCATCGATATGTTCTCCAAAGATATCGGCTTTGTCCTTCCACGGAGCAAAGACTTGGTTAAGATTGACGAGCATATTCTTCGTTCCGTCTTTTACCTCTCTGGCAACCGGTTCTATGTGAGCGACAAGCGTTACAAAGATCTATACCGCAGCCGTGAACCGGAGTCGTTTGAACCCGGTCGGAGAGGGTGGTCTTGGAGCGGTGTCTTCTTTGATCTGGAGAACGACGGAGATGAGGACTTTTACATCGTAAACGGCTGGGCTCCCCAGTCGTACGCCCACAACCAACCCAACCAACTGTTCCTGCGAGATGGAAGCAAGTTCTTTCTGTTCCCGCGCCGCTCGGCTGTTACCTATGCTGGGAACAGTCGCAGCGCTGTCGCCGCTGACCTCTCGGGCACAGGTCGAATGGATCTGATCCTGAATGATTTTCAGACCGGCCCCAAGATCTTCCGTCATATCTTCCCCCACACCAACAACTGGTTGAAGGTAAAGCTACGCGGTGTTCGGACCAACCGGTTTGGTGTTGGGGCTCGTATTCGACTTAAGGTGAAAGGTTTGCCTGTTCAGATGCGGCAAATCACTGCAGGAATTAACTACCTCTCCCAAAGTTCCTTTGTCGCGACGTTTGGACTCGGTAAAGCCAAGCAAGCCGAGTCTCTCACCGTGATCTGGCCCAATGGAACCAAGCAAGTTGTTGCAGGTCCTTTCTCGGCTGGAAAAACCATTATTGTGCGGGAAGCCGTCCAATAGTTCGGCTGTGCTTGCCCAGGGAACTTTGCTCTTCAGGCAGTGTCTTTCCTTTGGTCCTTGCTATGATTTTGTATTTCTTCTGAGAGAGTCATGTCTCCATTCTAAGGAGTTACGATGCACCAACGACTGCTGTTTTTTGGGTTCTGTCTCTTTGGCTTTTGGGTGAGTTGGCATGCTCCAGCTTTGGGTGAGACGCCCACAACGCAGAGAGCGGGCAAAGGCAAGCCTACTCCTTCCTCCACAACTAGGCCGTTATCGAAGGCACAACGACTTCGTCGTGGGAAGTTGTTTGAATTCTACAAACAGCAAAAGTTAGAGATGTTTCTTCATCAAGCCAAGCTTCATTTGCATCAATTCCCTTCCGATGGTGTGGTGTGGTTCTTGGTTGCGAGAGTGCGTTTCAGAAAGTACGGCATAAAGCCGTTTCGTGCAGGAAAGATGGGCTCTGTGCTTGAGGCTCTTGAGAATGCCCTTGCCTTCTCGACAGCCAACTCCAAGGTTCCTCTGCTGTATCGAAAAGGGGAACAGCCCCTGCAATGGGAGGCCTACTTCTTGAAGGGGCGGGTGTTTCAACGTCTGATTCAACAAAGCTATCTTCGTTATCGACGCAAGCTTGCCTCAAACTCTGGTGACAAGTACCCCCCGAAGTTCGTGCCAAATTCCACTTGGTTCCAAAAGAGCAAAGCGGCCTACCAAAAGGCTGCAGCGCTTCCCCAAACCAACCGTTGGAAGCGAGTTCTACCTTTCCTACAAGTTAGCATGCTCCACGCATTGTATCGGAGAGAGTATCTTAAGGCCGTGGCCTGGATGCGTAAGGCTGAAGCGCTCGATGACGCCAATCTCAACGTGGTTGGAAACCTCAAAATGCTATACGATCGCCTGAAGGAAGACGCTGAAAAACGAGGTGACAAAAAAGACGCCCGTCGGTACGAAAAGTTATCGATTCTTTACGACTCCAAAATGGCGGCCCTTCGGGGAGCGCGACCTTAAGGGAGACCCTTCATTCGTCGTCAAACTTGAGCATTTTTTCATTCCGACTCCCTTCGCTCTCTTCGTTTCTGTCGGTCTTACTTTCTCGTTCAAAGCGGGTCACAAGCACCTGTTGCGCTTGCAGATCGACACGGTAGTGGATGCGCCATTCTTGGTACGATAGAACCCCCTGAGTGTCTGCCAATACTTCAATGCGTTTGCGAGTCTCATCCAAGGGTGCTTCCTGCAATTGAACGCTGGCGTATCGGTCCAGTCGCACTCCAAGCTCCTGGGTCAACTGGGTTTGTTGAGTTTTGGCAGTCTCAGAAAGACAGACTTTGAAATAGGAGCCTGGCTGAAGCCAGCCTGTTATGGCCTCAGGGTGTGCGTCGTACATCGGCAGGTAAGGTTTGATATCTAACACTGGGGTTCCATCCAGCAGGTCGAAGCCCTGAATATGTATGCGGCGGCCTTCAATCTTCACCAAACGGACACAGCTCATTCCAATGGGGTTGGGGCGATGGGGAGAACGCGTCGCGAACACTCCAACCTTTTCAGAGGTGTAGCGAGGTGGGCGAACCATCACCACGGGTCTCTCTGCGGGCTTATTCTTGTGGAATCCATACAGCACCCAAAGGTGAGAGAACCCTTCCAAGCCCACGACGGCCTGCTCAAAATTCATTCCTGGTGATAGCTCAATCACTCCTACATCTTCACCTGCAAAGGCCGGCTGACGAGGCGTCTCGTATCGTTCGGTAAAGTCACATCGCATCGTGCCAATGGGGCGAATGCAAACATCAATGTCCATGGGTTTGTTGTCCTTGGGCGCTGCTGGTGTGGAAAGGCGCCCCTATTAATAACAGCGCACAAGAGCAAAGAAAAGGTCAATTCTTCTGGGAACTCAATAGGGGTGAGACATTTTCTTGTATTGCTTTCTTTCTTGTAACCTTTTGATGTTTTCTCTTTTGTTCTTGTTTGTAGATTTTTTATGAAACGATCTCTTGAGCGCAGGTTGTTTGTATGTGCTTGTTGTTTTGTTGTTCGATAGCTTGGTACAGGGTGGGTGGAAGGATCTCTTTGGGCACAGATTTGACATGTGTCATGTTGGGAGGTGCTGGGAAGAGTATACTGGGCAGTAAGGTTGGGGCTTCGCTGCTGTCTGTTGGGCAGTGGGAGCGGGCACTTGTGGGGTGTTGCAGGTGGTAGGTAGGAGGAGTGTCAAATGAACAGGGAACGTTCTGTACGAGACTGCATGTCTGTTGAGGTGTTTGCTACACAACCGCACCATACGTTGGATCAAGCCCTTAACATGATGTTGCTGAACAACATTACCCATCTTCCTGTCGTGAACGACGACTTCCAGCTCATGGGAATCATCAGCGACCGTGACATTCGCTCGGTCATGGATTCTCCTTTTCTGGAGCTTTCGTTGGAACAGAGCACCGCAGCGCTTCGCGCTCACCAAGTTGAAGAGGTGATGAAGGTGGACCCGCATGTGGTTCACCCAGAGACTTCTCTGCTGAAGGCCATTCAGGTCATGAAAGATTGTCAGGTTGGAGCGTTGCCTGTGGTGGACCTCAACAACGTGGTGGTAGGTTTTCTCTCACGCACAGATATCTTGGATTGGGTGGTTGGTGAGATGGAGGATGGAGAAGGCCGCGCTCAGGAGGATGATGTGATTCTTCTTACCCAGCTCAAATCGCAGGATACCCGAGCAAACATGAAAACGTAGCCCCGGTTTTCTGCGGTTGGCTTGGTTTCATCGAGTATCTTGATGGCAGACTTCGGAGCGGATTAAAAAGCGGACACCCCTGGGTGCTTCGATGCTAAAGCCAGCACCTCGGCCTGGAGTAACATCCAAGATCAGGCGGGTGTGTTGCCATCGCTCCCACTGTCGTTTGCCGATGTAGAAGGGGCAACCTTCTATCTCTCCGAGCAAAACGTCCATGGGTCCCGTTAGAAATTCGCCGAGTGGGTAGCACATGGGTGCGCTGCCATCGCAGCAGCCACCCGATTGGTGGAACATCAAGTCCCCGTGCTCTTCTTTCAGTGAACGAATCAAGGTGATGGCTTCGGGTGTTGCTGTCACTGTGTCCTGTTGCATGGCCTAGAAAAAGCCCATCGCGTTGGGGTCGTAGCTGACGAGGAGGTTTTTGGTCTGCTGGTAGTGACGAAGCATCATCTTGTGGGTTTCTCGCCCAATTCCCGATTGCTTGTAGCCACCGAACGCTGCGTGAGCGGGATAGAGGTGGTAGCAGTTCACCCACACACGACCCGCTTCGATCGTCCGGCCCGCTTTGTACGCGATGTTTTGTTCGCGCGACCACACTCCTGCACCCAGACCATAGAGGGTATCGTTGGCGATGGTCATGGCGTCGTCAAAGTCGTCAAACGAGGTCACGGAGACCACCGGACCAAAGATCTCTTCTTGGAAGACACGCATTTGGTTGTTGCCTTCAAAGACGGTGGGCTTGACGTAGTAGCCACCGGCCAGATCGCCCGACATTTCAAACCGCTCTCCACCGGTGCGAACCACTGCTCCTTCCTGCTTCCCGATATCGATGTAGGACAGGATCTTCTCAAGCTGGTCATGGCTGGCCTGGGCGCCCATCATTGTGTTGGGATCGAGGGGATTGCCCACCACGACTTTTTCCGTACGGGCCACGGCCGCTTGGAGAAACTCGTTGTAGATGCTCTTTTGAATCAGCGCGCGGGAAGGACAGGTGCAGACTTCTCCCTGGTTTAGGGCGAACATCGTGAACCCTTCCAGGCATTTGTCGCGGAACGCATCGTCTTTGGACCAGACATCTTCAAAGAAGACGTTGGGTGACTTCCCGCCCAACTCCAGGGTGACCGGAATGATGTTGTGGGACGCATACTGCATAATCAGTCGGCCTGTGGTGGTCTCACCTGTGAAGGCAATCTTCGCGATCTTGGAGCTTTCAGCAAGCGGCTTGCCAGCTTCCAGTCCAAAGCCGTTGACTACATTGAGCACGCCTGGGGGGACAATGTCAGCGATTAACTCCATCATCAGCATGATGCTGGAGGGGGTCTGCTCAGCGGGCTTCAGAACTACACAGTTTCCTGCAGCGAGAGCTGGTGCAAGCTTCCAGGCGGCCATCAACAGCGGGAAGTTCCAAGGGATGATCTGACCTACGACACCGAGGGGCTCGTGCAGTTGGTAGGACATGGTGTTGACATCAAGCTCTCCCGCGGTTCCTTCTTGCGCGCGAATCACTCCGGCGAAGTAACGGAAATGGTCGATGGTTAGGGGGAGATCGGCTGCGAGAGTCTCGCGCACAGCTTTTCCGTTGTCCCATGTCTCGGCCACGGCGAGCTTTTCCAGGTTTTCCTCCAGGCGGTCTGCAATGCGCATCAAGATGGAAGCTCGTTCTCCCACGGAGGTCTGGCCCCAACGAACCTTTGCGCCGTGGGCGGCGGCAAGTGCAGCTTCAATGTCTTCCGCTGTGGAGCGAGCCACTTCACAGAAGGCCTTCCCCGTGACAGGCGTGATGTTCTCAAAGTATTGGCCTTTGGCGGGCTTGACCCACTCTCCACCAATGAAGTTTTCGTAACGAGAAGCAAAATTGACGATCGCGCCTGTGCTGTTGGGTGCTGCGTAAGTCATAGAGACCTCCTGTGAATTGGGGTGCAACATGGCGTCCCCAAGGGTTCATGAGTTGGCAGTGACCCCGAACCGTCGCTCGCCGCACGGAAGCGCTTCGATGTCCTGCCTTTCTCTGTCCCTTTCTTCAAGAGCTATGCCGCGTTGTGCGCAATGTCATCTTGCCCGGATGTGCCGGGCCTTGTGTCTTGTTTTGTTGCAGACTGTTGCATTGGGAGCGTGGCGCAACGCAACAACTGTGGCGCGACACCTGTTGCATTTTGCTCCACCTTCTTTGTTTTCTGTCGCGACATTCTTAATCTTTTTGACGACGCAACATTCGATAGATGGTGCTTCGGGCAACCCCCAACATACGAGCTGCCTCAGAGACATTCCCCTGAGCCCTCTCCAACGCCCGCTTTACGGCTGTGACTTTGGAGTCCTTAATCGATGACGGCGACGCAGATGGAGCTTCTACACAAACCGAAGCCTGCGTTTGTATAGGTAGCGCGGGGCTCGTCTCTTGTAGAAAGTCGGGCAGATGCTCTGGCTCCAATGTTGTGTGTGGGGCTGCCAGGACGATTGCGTAATGTAGGGCGTGTCGAAGCTCTCGAATGTTACCAGGCCAAGTGTAGTTGGAAAGGAGAGCGAGAGCGGCTTGTGAGGGAAGAGGCGGCTTGCAAGAGAGTTCCTGGGCAAGCTCTTGGAGCAGCTCCTGAACGAGAAGCTTCAGGTCGCTGCGCTGTCGAAGTGGAGGAAGAGTCAGCACCGCGCCCCGTATTCGGTAAAACAAATCTTGTCGGAAGCTTCCTTGTTGCACTTGCTCTTCCAACTCTTGGCTGGTAGCGCATACCAAACGGACGTTCGCGTGGCGAAGCTGTGTGTCTCCGACTCGGTAGTAGCTTCCATCCTCCAGAAAACGGAGCAACAGCGCCTGGAAGCTAGCGGGTGTGTCTGCGATCTCGTCCAGGAAGAGGGTGCCTTGTTCGGCGCTGGTCAGAAGACCTTGTTTGCCTTCTGAGTGAGCCCCTGTAAACGCTCCTGGTGCGTAGCCAAACAACTCGCTCTCCAGAAGCTGGGGCGAAAGCGCAGCGCAATTTAGAGCGACGAACGGCCCCTGGCTGCGGGGGCTTGCCTGATGGATGGAGCGCGCGAGAAGCTCCTTGCCTGTCCCTGTTTCGGAGAGCAAGAGCAAGGGCAGGTTGGAGCGGGCCAGACGTGAGGCTTTTTGCAGGGTAGACACAAAGGCTGGGTCGTTACCATGCATTTGAGCAAAGGTGGTTGCCGTTGGTTTGGCTTGAGGAGCCGGTTTCCTGTTGCGCGCGTTTTGCCGCTCCAAGAAGACGATCGCAGCCAGATACGGTGGCGAGCCGAGAGGTTCAACCTCGACTCGAAAGTGCACGCCAAGACCATGTTCAAGGTGCAGCTGTTGGTTGTTCGGGTCCATCAACTCTGACCAGGTGCAGCCCAACACATCTTGGAGGGGGGAGCGCGTCAGGAACAAAGCGGGATTGGAGGACGGAATGGCTGCTGAGAGGGAAGGGAAGGCCAAGCGCGCCTGACGATTGGCAAACCTTAACATCCCGGAAGACTCCACAAAGAAGGCAGGTTCGGGGTAACGCCCGACCAGGCGTTCCAGGGTGTTGTGAAGGTGAATGCCTCGCGCAAGCAGCTCTTGTTGCCTGAGATAATCTTCAATGGAGTGGGCAGCCTGAATGACTGTATCAAGTGTCGCTGGGTTGGCTTGTGAGATATAGGATGTCGCGTCCAGCACGCCGACCAGCTCGCCGTGTGGGTCAAACACAGGGCTCGCGTAACAAACCAGCTCGTGGTAGGGCTGCACAAAGTGGGCTCGGCCTTCGATCGCAATCGGAAGCTTCTCTGTGATGGCTGTGCCGATAGCGTTGGTGCCGCGGATGTTCTCATGCCAGCTTGAGCCAGGTATCAACCGCAACAGGTTGGCGTGTTCTGCGAAGGAGCCGCCTCCCCATCCTTGAACGACAATACCTTCAGCGTCGGTGAACAACAGCTTGAAGTTTTGCTTGGAGAGCGTGTCAGCGATGTTGTTGAGGAGGTCGGGCTTGGCTTCAAGAAGAGGCTTCAGGGGCTCGCGTTTGTGCGCCAGGGTTGGAGCTGTGACGACAGGCTCTTGCGCCGGTCCTTGTGGATTTACTTCATGTTGGACCGCACGCTCCCAACAACGCCACAACACCTGGGACAACTCATGAGGTGACAATGTTCTCTTAAGGAATCGTTCCCAATCTTGGAGGGAGGTTGATTTGAGATGAAGAAAAGACATGTGTCATCCTGGTGCGGCAGAAACAATGGATGGTCTTCCCAAGAGGGGAAGCTCCTTGGGTATTGTGGGTGAACTTTAAACCCTTTGTCAATGCAGGGGGTTGCTTTTGTCCGGGTTACTCGGATGAGTCTTGGTTTTTCTTCTTTCGTTGTTCCGCAACGTACTTGAGGTTGATGAGCGGTATGCGAGGAGCCGTGTAAGGCATGTTGGGATCAAGGGGCCATTCGCCCAGCCCTCCACAGACGGAACACCATCCACCCCCGTTGCAATCCCGGCACCGATCGTCTCCCAGCTTTCCGTCTCCGTCGCACCACAGGCAGGCCTTGCTACCGTCACACTCGTAACAGATCTCAAACCCTTCGCGAGGTTCTGTCAGTGGCTCTGTGCTCCAAGCCGTTCCTGGGGGAGGGTCGTGGTATCCCATGTTGTTGCTCCTGTTGGAATGCTATCCCAAGGAATGATAGCGACTCTCTTTTTAGCATGTCTGACTTTGGGTGTGGAAGAACAGGTCGGGTTGGGTTGTGGTACAGTTCCAAGTGAATCTTTGTTGAAAGAGGAGTGTCCTGTGACAGGATGGCGCATTGCAGATGTTCTGTTGGAGTGGACCCATATCGCAGTGATTGTCGTTAACCTGACCTTCTGGATGTGGCGTCGAACTCGCTGGGTGCAAGTGGTGGTGATTCATCTCACCGCTATCTCCTGGTTGATCATGGGGTGGGCGGTGGGCATGCTTGGGTATTGTTGGTGCACCGACATTCACTGGCAAATCAAACATCGCCTGGGCGAAGTGGGCCTTCCTAACTCCTTCATTGTGTACCTTTTTCACAAGTACACTCCCTGGCAAGTCTCTGCACAAACAGCCGATACGATGGCTCTTGCAGGTTTTGTTGTGGCTCTTCTCGCCAGTTATGTTACGCTTTTTCTGTTCTGGCGTGAGAGAAAAGGTCAAGCTAGCGCGAAGGCTGCGTAAGTCTTTCTTTGTGCTTGTGCTGACTTGGCGTCTTGAACGGTGCCGTCTGGTTCTTTATTTCTCGTGCGTGGGTTTGCGACCTTGGGATGTCTTGCGGTCTCCACGTTTCTGAATTGTTGTTGGTTTGTCTTTGCATTGCGAGGTGAATGATGAAAACGCGTTGGGTTTGGATGGTTGTGTTGGCTTTGGTCTTCGGGGTTGTGGGATGCAAGAAGAAGCTTCCTCCTCCCGCTTCTGCTCCATCAAAAAAGAACGTGGATCGGATGGCGAAGGAAGGCTTCTTTGATGTGAGCGCCCCTGCTGTGAAGGCTTATCTCAAGGCGAACCCCAAAGCGGTCGTTCTGGATGTTCGTACGCCGCAGGAGTTCAACGCAGGACACTTGCCCAACGCCAAGAACATCAATGTGCTGGGGAGTCACTTTCAAAAGCAGGTGGCTTCGTTGCCAAAAGACAAACCTGTCGTCTTGTACTGTCGAAGTGGTGCGCGAAGTCGCCGGGCTTTGGAACAAATGAAGCAGATGAAATTTAAGCATATCGTACACATGCAACATGGGATTCTGGATTGGCAACGTCACAGCTTCTCTACATCCAAGAAGTAATTGTATCTTTGGTTTCTTTATGAGTTTCGGGGTTCGTCTTTATGATCTTGCCGTTTCGCTCGGAAAATCCGCTTCGTCGTACTCCTTATCTGACGCGGAGTATTGTTGCGGTGAATGTGATCATTCACTTCGCGCTGACGCTTTGGATGCCAGGGCTTGTCAAAGACTGGGGGGCTGTCCCTGCTCAAATTTGGTCGGTGAATGTTGGAACCTTAGAAGGTTGGGAGACGTTATTTAACCTCATCAGCTATGGCTTCTTTCATGGGGGAATCTTTCACCTCGCGGGCAACATGATTGTCCTTTACGCTTTTGCTCCAAGCATTGAGAATCGGTTAGGGCCAGCACGCTTTGTTGTTTTCTATCTTGTGGCGTTGGTGTTGTCTTGTTTGAGCTATGCCGCGGTGGTGACGTTTTTTCCTTCACCCCCAGTTCAGGCTTCCTTCTTTAGCATTCCTCGTGACCGGATTCCTTTGGTGGGCGCGTCTGGCGCTGTGTTTGCTGTGATGGGGGCCTATTTTCTTAAGTTTCCACACACTCGAATCCATACGGTGTTTTGGGTGCTTATTCGCGCCTGGGTGCTGCGGTTGCCCGCCTACTTGATCTTGCTTTATTCCATCGGTCTCAACTTGCTACTCTGGTATCTTTCGCCAGACACCAACGTGGCCTGGACCGCTCACATCGCAGGGTTTGGCATTGGCCTTCTGGGGATTGGGTTGCTCGCTGACTTTCAAGTGGAGTCTCGTGCGCAAGACGAAGCCCAACATAGCTGGAGAGAGATTGGCAAGACCGTCGGTCGAATGTTGCGGAAGGAAGCCTCCCTTGCGTTGTTGGTGATAGGACTTCCTTTGTTGATGTTTGTGATGGGGTTTGTATGGACCTATCTCTATCCATCCTATAGCTTACGTTGGAACCCCACGTTCAAGCGAAGGGTCAGCGCTGCCCTGTTCAACACCTTAAACCAGGCTCCGTTGTTCTTGCTGCTTTCGGGTATCATCCTGGCCGTCGCGTGGAGCTTTCTGCGCAAGCGCCGATTGCAGTCCATGATGCTTTTGGATCATTGCTTGGTGTGTGACTCTACCCATCTTAAGTCCACTGAGTTGGACGACTGCGAGTGTTTGGATTGTGGCTTCCACAGTGAAAACGCTCTCCTCCCTGAGCTTGCGGAAGCGGCCGAAGCGATGCGCGAGAGCCGATTCGCTGAACAATACTTGCTCCCTGTCCAACAAAAGCTCAACAACGATGTGGCCGAGCGTTCTCTGATTACCTTTGAGGGAGAAGACGATCAGGAGCTGTTTGACTCTTACCAAATGGGAATGGAGATCCTGCGAGACTTTCTACACAAACATCGGACGTTCTTAGAGAACCTTCTCCCTGAACCAGCCATCCCCAACACGGAGGATGAGGAACCCAACTGGCTTGATGAATTGTCCTTGGTCCTCAACACTCCCATTCACATTGGCGATAGCTACAGCGCGAAGGATGAGATCGAGACGATGCGACAGCTGCTAGAAGTTCTGCGTCGCTCCTTGGAAGCCCTTCGTCACATTCAGAAGCTGCTTCAAACGTTGTTGCTGCAGCCAACCTCCAACTCCGATACATGAAATCTCAACGACCACGTCCTTGTTCGATTCGTTGACAATTTGGATGCTTCCAACCATTAATGGAATCTTATGTCTATGTTCCAATCCCATGACAAATGGATCTGTCCTTTTTACAAATGAGGTTTGCTTTGACCGCTGCACCCACCCCTCCAACATCTCAAACTTCCACAGCAACAGTCCTCGATCTTCATGACGGCTGGTCGTATGTGGATTACTTTGATGCCGAATACGCAGCGCAGTTCTTAGACTCTGAGGTTCCAAGAAACATCAGTCTCTTAAATTCATTTCTCGCGCTCTTTTCATCGTTGTGGATGTTCCTCTTGTTTGTGGAGGCTTGTGTCACTGCCGTGATGTGCATCTACCTCTTGATTCACCCCGAAGAGACTGATAATTGGAACGCAGCGACTCTCGGAGCTATCTCCTTTTCTTCCTTTCTTGCGGTGTACTTCCTCTCATCCAACGCGTTGAGCTTGTCCAGGTATGGCCGGTTGGTTGTGTTCACGATTGACGAGCTCGAAGTCGCGAACCTTCCTGTTGTGTATGAGGTGGTGAAGCTCTCCCCGAGGCGTTCCAACATTCCTCTTAACTCCACGCCGTCCTTCCAGATTGACAAGGAGATGTTAAGCGAGTTCTTCGAGGAACACTCCGAGGTTGAAATGTTGGCGCTGGTGGATACTGCAAAGACAGGCAAGTCAAACGGGATTGCTTTGGCCCTGCGCGGTACAGACGACAAATTCAGCCACGTGTTCCGGTAACCTTTGTTACTTGTAGAGGCGGAAGCGATAGGTGAGTCCAAGGCCAAGGATGATGGGGTGGGTTAGCTCGTCTTCGTCGGATTCTCCGTCAAGGTAGACATTCACGGGCACGCTGGCGCGAAGAGACACTTGCCATTGAGGGGTTGGTCGCCAAAACATCCCGACGGTAAAGAGCAAGTCGGTTCGTCCGCTCGCGACTTCTTGGTCTTGCACGCCCGACCAATATCCCGGTCGTTTGACGATCACGGTGGTTTGCAGCAGAAAGCTCAAGGTTTTCAGACCAAACCCACTCTCTGCAGCGAGGCTTCCTTGAAAGCGGATGCCTTCCTGGAACGCAAAGGAGTTGGGGTACAACGCCGCTCGGATGGTTGCGTTGGAGTAAATCTGAAACTTGGGACGAATGTAACCCAAGAGAAAGTAGCCCACAGGGTCGAAGGTTCCTGTCCCAAACATAACGTGTTGGTGGTCGCGGCCTTCTTCGCCGGCAACATAAGGGTCGGGCTCTGTTCGTCCTACAGGGAAGGACACTCCGCCTCCAAACTCCAGAATCCAGGGGCGCCCGATGGTGGGGCTGATTGGCCGGAAGCCGACCTGCAAATCTGGATCGCCCAAACCCACAAGGATCTCGTCTCGGTGATGAATGGAGGTGTAGTTGGGAAGTGGGTTGCCTTGTTGGTCCTGGTACCGTGCTGTGACCTGGACGTAGCGCACAGGGAGTTGGAACCGCACATTCAGCCACGGGAGGATGCCCAGTTGGGTAAAAAGATTGAGGTCCATCGTCCAGAGCCAAAGTTGGTGTCGCATGGCCTGGATCGGTCGCGCTCGCCCGGTGTCTGGATCGATCTCAAGTTGGTTGGGAAGAACGCGGTGGGCCACGTACAGCGGCCCTGCGTTCCACTGGAAACCAAACATCCACTGCCCTCGTTGGGACAGCTGCTGCATATTAACGTTACCTCCCACCGGGAGGTTTGGATTGGTTCAGGCCGCTCAGGCCTCTGCCAAACGAGGACCCTGGCTAAGCCAAAGAAGGGCTCCCATTGTTAGCAACAAGACTGAGCGACGAATCAAAGCAAGCAAGTGGGTACTCCGTTCTGGTGCGCTTTCCAAACGTTCATGTTATTGGGCTTGGCCCAGTCGTTTGAGGGTTTCACGAATCTCATCCAGCTTGTTTCCAACAATCTCGACTCGGGTTTTTCCCTTCTTCCCATAGATAACAAGGTAGGGAAGCTGACCAATGGTAGAGAGGAACTGCTTTGCAACGGGAGTGCTCCAGTCCACCACATTGATCTTGCGAAGGGCGACGTTGTTGTGCGACTTCAACCAGGTGAACAGAGCCCGATCCACATCTTTGCAGGGACCGCACCACTTGGCAGAGAAGTCAAACACGGTGACTTTGCCTGCAACCAAATGCTGCTTCATGTTCACTGCCTCTCCTTTTTTCGACACCCACTTCACATCCATGCTGGGGAGAAACTTGACTGGAGGTAAGTAGGCTCCTTTCCCTGGTCCTTTCAACGCGACAAATCCAAGCTGTGAGACGCGCTGGATCATTTGGTCCACTGTGATCAGCTTGGGGTTGTACTTAATGTTGAGCTCCGCCTTGTTTTTCTCAAAGCTGGCTTGGGTCACGCCATTTTCTGTCTTGAGTACGCGGGCCACCCGGGCCCCGCAGTTGTTTCAAGAGACCTTCTGCAAGGACAACGTGGCTTGGGCGAGCGAGCCCTTCTTGATGGATGTGCTGGTGTTGGCACAACCCCAACTCACTATGAGCAGCAAGCTCGTAACGATATGAAATCCTCGAACCATAGACATGTTACTGTTCCTCAAGGGAATGTTGGAGTGGGGTGGTCTTGTTGTTGCCCTGGGGCTGAAGTCGAAAGCCTGGCAACGGAGACCGTCTCTCCAGATACAGACGACCTTTCTTGGAAAGAATGCAATCTGAGGTCCAGTTTGTCAAAGAAGACTTCTCCTACAAAGCGATTCGTTCCAAGGCGGGGTATGTGATGTGCTTGTGCTGCGCAGCAGAGCATCGCTTGCAGAATCAGGAGACATGACCTACCCTGCATTTCAGGATGATTGGAACCTTGGCGTTCCTCCATTCATTCCGTTTCAACCCAAAAAGGAGAATCATGATGCATGTTCGTAAAACGATAGGGATGTTGAGCTTGTTGGCGATGTTTGCGGTGCCTGGCATTGCGATCGCCAAGAAAGAGACCAAAGCAGCAAACAGCACCATCAAAACCGCTGTTCTCAAGCTGAGCGGCATGTCCTGTGGTGGTTGTGTGAATATGATCACCGGTTTGCTCAAGTCCGTGAAGGGTGTGAAGGCCGTGAAGGTTACCTTGAAGCCCCAGCGCGCTCGAGTGAAGTACGACAACACCCAGACAAACACTGCTTCGCTTATCGCTGCCGTGAAAAAGGGCGGCTACGGTGCCAGTCTGTCGAAGGTGGCTGCCAAAAAGAAGCACAAGTGCGGTGCCGGCTGCAAATGCAAAACATGCAAGGCCAAGAAGAGTCACAAGGCTTGTCCCAAAAATTGCAAATGCAAGCATTGTTCGGCAAAGAAAGCTGCCAAGAAGGGCGATGACAAGAGCAAAAAGAGCATGAAGAAGTTGATGAAACAAGCGAAGAAAGCTGGAAAGTAAGCCGTCATCAACGAAGCAGGCTTACGTCGAGCGTTCGCGGCGTCGCAAACGAACTGGAATGTCGTGAACAGGAGGAAGGATGCCCAAGCCAGCGCGGGATTGATCCAACGCGGGCCAATCCGACTCCAATAGCTCCATGTCAAAGTGGAGCAACATCAGAACCACAAAGAGCTTGATCTCGTTGCGGGCAAAGTGACGACCCGGACAGATGCTCACCCCTCCTCCAAAAGGCATCAAGGCATACTTGAGCTTCTCTCCATATTTCCGGAACACCGGAGGCTTTCCTTCCGAATAGAAGCGGTCATACTGGTACGATGTCGGGTCCTCGTAAATCTCGGGGTCAAAGTGCGTCAGGTAAGGGTAAAGAGCCACCTGGGTTCCCTTGCGCAAGTACAAGGTGTCTCCACGTTTGAGTGGTATTTCAACATCTTCCTGCACGTGTCGCACCGTCATTGAGCCTGTGCACAGCCGGAGTGCCTCCGAGATCGCGCTCTCCAGACGGACCATCTTCTTGAGCGCTGCACGGTCCAAGGTGTGCGCACCTTCTTCGCCGTTGGGTTCGTCTAGAAGACAACGCTCGATCTCGGCTCGTATCACAGGAAGCGCTTCCTTGTCCTGCAGCAGATACGCAAGGCTCCAAAATGTTGCAGGTATTGTGTTGGCTTGTGCGGCCCAGAGGATCGCGGTTTGAAAGGCTCCTTTGGTGGCGCTGTCCATGGATTGATCCATCAACGCATGTCGCTCCAGCGTGAGCCGTGAGGCTTCTGGATACAATGTGGCACAATGCTCAACCAAAGAGGAGAGGGCTTTGTGGGTGCCAGTGAGCCTGTGAGGAATACCCGCCAGGAGAAGAGGGAACTTCTCGTCCAGGTTGCGAAACGCTTCCATGGCTTCTGGGGTGTAGAAACCTTTTCCAAACACTGTGTGTCCACCGGCTACAAACATCGCCTGGTAGACAAAGTCGTACAACGACAACTCTTCCCATGTGCCTTGGCCGTACTGTGTGAGGAAGTCATCGAGGTTGGACTGCATCGAGTGGGTCAGTTGGACCAACTCTGTTCCTTTCAAGCAATCTTTGGTGACCGTCGCATAATCGTCATACTCCCCGACGAGTTCGTCGAAGCGAGGATGTTGAAACGCTCGGGCTGAGATCTCAACCGCCAGATCGTGGAAGCTCAGCACGTGCTTGTAGTCGTGCAGGACGGTGTGATAATCGCGTGGGTCCAACAGGAACGTCATGCGCTGTCCCGCGATATGAAGCGTAAAGGTGTCGCCGTATCGACTCTGGCACTCTTTGAGATAGTTACCTGCGTGTTTCCCAAATCCGATGGCACAACCTAGATAAGGCAGCCAACCCGTCCGTATCGGAGCTTCGCCGCTTCGGCGTGAGCGAGCACGGAGCCACCAATACAACCAACCCAGTCCGCCGCTGGCCATCACCGCGCCCACTATCACACCTGGACCTGACTGCACAAAACCAAACCATGTGTCCAACAATGCCGTTCCCTCCACTTCGATGGGCTCTTGAGTGAAACATGTTCTATGTTTTTGTAATGGAGCTTGGTGGACAAGTCCAGGGTTTGTGACAAGGCGTCGAGGTTTTTTTTCGATCGAGTTGAGATTGCAAAGAGGTGCATGAAGTCTATTAAAAGAATAGAAAAACAATGGAGTCTCTTTGGGGGCTTCGTGTGTGTGTGATAAGCTTTGAAGTGAAATATCTTTGCATTGCTTGTTCCACGACAAAGGGCTACTGCTCTTAAAGAGCACTCGCTGGGGAGAAAGCCTTTTGATGAAACGAACTGGAAAAGGGGTCAGTATGAGAATGACACGTTTGGGGTTGCGACTGCTGGGGGTTGTCCTTGCTTTCGCTTTGTTGTTGGGTGTTGGGTGTGGCGGTGAAGTCGCAGTTTCTATTCCAGGCTGTGAAAATTGTCCTGAACGTTGCTTGTTGGACAATGGAAGCTCCCAAGGGAAGTGTGTTCCATGTCTTAAAGATGTGCATTGTCAGTCGGAGACAAGTCCTACAAAGAAATGCACCCAAGACAACAAATGTATCTGCGGTACAGACCAGGATTGTTCGTCGGGCAAAAAATGCAACGGCGCAGGTGGTTGCGTTGAGTGTCTCAAGAACGAGGATTGTACGGATTCTGCTCTGCCAGCTTGTGTTGGGAATCAATGCATGCAGTGTGCTCCTGGTTCATCCCAAGGGTGCCTACCGACAGACAGCAAGGCTTGTGTGAAAGGTACACAAGAATGCAAAGGTGGTGTTTGGGGTACATGCGAAGGCTGGGCGACCTGCAAAGACTTTGAGAAGTGCGAAGAGAACAAATGTGTGCCTGACTGCCCTGACACCCAGTGCAAGGAAGACGCCTTTGAGTGCACAACGCAGGCTGATGTCATTCCCGGGCAGTACAAAGTGTGCGTCAAGAACGCTCGCGGATGCTTTGAGTTCGGCACAGAGATCAAGAGCTGTCCCCGTCAACATTATTGTGACCAGGGCAAGTGCGTTCAAGCCACATGTCCCAAAGGGCAAACCGACTGCAATGGAATCTGTGTCAACACAACCAACGACCGCGAAAACTGTGGCGCTTGTGGAACACAGTGCAAGGCCGGCGAAGTGTGTGGGAATGGTTCGTGCTCTCTCTCCTGTCCCACCGGTCAAACGGCTTGCAAGGGCGCTTGCTACAACCTCCAGTCCGACCGCGAAAACTGCGGCGCTTGCGAGACAGCTTGCCAAGACGGTCAAGTCTGCAAAAGTGGGCAGTGCATTATCTCATGCTTGGCGGGCCAGATTGTGTGTGAAAAGCAATGCGTGAATCCTCAAAATGACCGAGCCCATTGTGGTCAATGTTCCAACTCTTGCGCGGCAGGACAAGTCTGTGCGAGCGGAAAATGTGAAGCCAACTGCCCCAAAGGACAGACGGACTGTTCTGGAGCTTGTGTTGACCTTCAATCGGACCGAGCCCACTGTGGCAAGTGTGGCGAAGCTTGCAAGGCTGGCTTTGTTTGTGCGAGCGGCAAGTGCGAAGTGAGCTGTCCTGCGGGTCAGACGAATTGCAGCGGCTCTTGCGTTGATGTCCAATCGGACCGAGCCAACTGTGGAACGTGTGGTACGGCTTGTCAGGCAGGTCAGGTCTGCTCCAACGGTCAGTGTCAGCTTTCTTGTCAAACAGGGCAGACAAACTGCAGCGGCTCTTGCGTGGACACCCAAACCGATCGAGCCAACTGTGGAGCTTGCGGTACAACGTGTCAGGCGGGACAAGTCTGCTCGGGTGGAACCTGCCAACTGTCGTGCCAAGCAGGGCTGACCTCTTGCACTGGAAAATGCATCAACTTGCAAACCGACAACGCCAACTGTGGTTCGTGCGGAAACGCCTGCCCCTCTGGGCAAGTTTGTTCCCAAGGAAAATGCCAGCTCTCGTGTCAATCGGGCCTCTCCGAATGTTCCAGCACTTGCGTGAACGTAAAGACCGACAACGCCAACTGTGGTAGCTGTGGAAACGCCTGCAGTTCAGGACAGCTTTGCTCCAACGGTCAATGCCAGCTCTCGTGCCAGTCCGGTCTTTCGCAGTGCACCAACAAGTGCGTGGATCTTAAGACGGACAACCAAAACTGCGGCACGTGCGGAAAAGCGTGTAGCGCTGGGCAAGTGTGTTCGAATGGAACCTGCCAACTCTCTTGCCAGAACGGTCTGCAAAATTGCGGTGGAACCTGCGTGAACACCCTCACCGACCGACTTCATTGTGGAGCTTGCAACAAGTCCTGTGGAAGCGGGCAGGTTTGTAACAGCGGAGCCTGTCAGTTGTCTTGTCAAACCGGCTTGACCAAGTGCGGTAACTTGTGTGTGAACACACAGACCGATCGAGCCAACTGTGGGAAATGTGGAACGTCATGCCCGACGGGCCAAGTGTGTGTGAGCGGTGCTTGTCAAGTGTCTTGTCAGAGCGGGCTCTCCGTATGCTCAGGCTCTTGCGTGAACTTGAAGACAGACAACGCCAACTGTGGAGCTTGCGGAAGAGCATGTGGCTTGGGTCAAGCTTGTCAAAACGGCTCTTGCCAGTTGACTTGCCAAACCGGCTTGACCAATTGCTCCAACAAATGTGTGGATACCAAGGCAGACAACGCCAACTGTGGTGGTTGCGGTACGGCTTGTAAGGCTGGAGAAATCTGCTCCAACGGCAAATGCCAGTTGACCTGCCAGACCGGTTTGACCAACTGCTCCAGCACCTGCGTTGACACCAAAACCAACCCCTCTCACTGTGGAGGCTGTGGAAAAGGCTGTTCGGCCGGTAACTTCTGCGTCAACGGAATCTGCACGATTGTATGCAGCAGCGGATTCACCAAGTGTGGGAACGCTTGTGTAAACGTAAAGACAGACAACGCCAATTGTGGTGGCTGCGGCAAAGCTTGCAAGTCGGGTGAAGTCTGCGTGAACGGCTCGTGCAGCCTCACTTGTCAGTCTGGACTTACCAATTGTTCCGGTGTTTGTGTGAACACCAAGACTGACAACAGCAACTGTGGCAGCTGTGGAAAAGTGTGTGGCGCCGGTCAGATCTGTGACAACGGTGCCTGCAAGATTGTTTGTCCCACAGGCCAAACGAACTGTTCGGGTGCCTGTTACAACCTCAAGGCCGACCTCAATCACTGCGGAGCCTGCGGCAAGAAGTGCGGCGTGGGCCAGATCTGCAACAACGGAGCTTGCCAGCTGTCGTGCGCTACCGGTCTTGTGAATTGCTCCAACCAATGTGTGAGCACGCAAAATGACCCTGGCAACTGTGGTCAGTGTGGCCGTCAATGTGGAGGCCAGCAGTATTGTTCGAACGGAAGCTGTGTGACAGTGTGTGGCAACGGCCAAACTCGTTGTAACAGCTCTTGTACCAACCTCCTGACAGACGCCAGCAACTGTGGAGCGTGCGGCCAAAAGTGTGGCACAGGCCAGTCGTGCTGTAGTGGAAAATGTGTCACCGTCAGCAACGACAGGACCAACTGTGGCTCTTGCGGTCGGATTTGTGCGACCGGTCAGTCCTGTTGCTCGGGTCAGTGCAAAAACCTTCAGACCGACAACAGCAACTGTGGGGCTTGTGGACAGAGCTGTCCATCGGGGCAATCGTGCTGTAGCGGCTCCTGCAAAAACCTGCAAACAGACAAAAACAATTGTGGAACGTGTGGGCGGGTTTGCTCTAGCACACAAACTTGTTCCAATGGAACTTGTTCCACACCGAGCGCGGGGCGTGAGACTTGTCAGTCGGTGATCACAGTTCAGATCTGGGGTGGGACTGGCCGCGGCCTTGACTTGCGCAAGTACACCAACAGTACGCTCCACTTTATTGGTTGCAACGGAAACGGTTGCGCCACCAATAGCTTCTTCTGTAACTTTAATTCCAGCACCCAAACGCTCCGGTTTGGTAGTACAGGCACCCTGCGCGCTCAGGTTGATCCAGGTAACGCAGCAGGGGATAGCTTCGCGAATACCAACCGAGGTTGTTGTAGTAGCTCCAACCGCACAGGTATTTGCAATGCTCCTATGACCAGCAACAACGGCGTGAGCGTCAATATGGCGCAAGCTCTCTGTTTTGCGTTGGGTTACCGAACGGGGCGAGTGATTGGTGAAGTCAACAGCAACTCTTGTCCTGAAGCTCACGTTACCAACACCAGCGGGACCAACTGGACCACGGACTACGTCAGCTCGCAAGGTTACGGACGAGAGTACGAGTGCGTTGGCTTCCGCTAATCGTTGGTCTCTCCCTTGCCTTTTCTCCCTCCTTGCTTTCCATTTCTTTTCTCCCTCATTGTGAACTTTCAGAGCCCTTGTTCGTAGGGAGAGGGTGAGCCACTCCGGCTCGTTCCCCACCTCTCTGACAAACAGGACAATCCCATGTTCATGTGTTGGTACGTATTTCAAACCTGGTAATCCCTTGAACAGACCAGCTTGTTGGTGCTGTCGTCCAATCCAATCGCTTTCGTTTGGGCGTTGTTGCACCTTTTCATACCGCTGCATCTTGCGACGGTGTGACGTAAATACGTGTATCATCACATAGGGATTGAACCATGAAATTCCACTCCGATCCTATCGCGGAGCACCATGAGGTGCCTCTCGCTGACGATGGCCAATGGGAAGCTCTTGTCGACCATTGGCAAACTCGTGAATCTTCTCCCAAGACACGCGAAACCGATGGCAACCGATGCTATGTCGTCTCTGTTATTCACCCCGAAGAGACGTCTACAGAGGGCAAACTTCGTGAAATCATGGGGCTTGTGGAAGCCCAAGACGATCACATCGTTGGACATGAAGTTATTTATCTCGCAGCCATCCATCCTCGCACCTACCTGGGACAAGGAAAGTCGCAAGAACTGGCGAAGCATGCGCGTGAAGCTGGCGCAGACCTTTTGGTGTTGGACGCAGCGTTGAGTCCGTCACAAATGCGAAACCTGGAGGACCTCACCGGGTTTGCTGTCTGTGACCGTGAAGCTGTGATCCTGAATGTCTTTCTCCGGCATGCGAAGACGAAAGCCGCACGGATTCAGGTCGAGATTGCCCACCTGGAATATCTCCGACCGCGCATCCGTGGGTTGGGCATCAACATGGACCAACAGGCTGGGGGAGTGATGGGCAACCGAGGACCGGGCGAAACAGCCTCGGAACTCCTTGCCCGACGATTGGACTCCCGGCTTGCAGACCTGCGAAAGAAGCTGGGCAAAATCGAGCAACAGTCGTCTCATCAGCGAAAGCACAGGGTCGATGCACGACGCATCGCCCTGGTTGGGTACACCAACGCTGGGAAGTCCTCGCTAATGAACGCTCTCACTTCAGCCGATGGGGCCGTACGCAATCGGCCGTTTGAGACGTTGGATACCACCACCCGTAGCCTGACGCGTTATGGTGTGGACATTCTCCTCAGCGACACCGTGGGTTTTATCCGGCAGCTTCCACAGCAGCTGTTTGCTAGCTTTGCTTCAACCTTGGCAGAGGTGAAAGAGGCTTCTCTTTTGGCCCTTGTGATCGATGTTTCAGACCCCGATTGGAGGCTGCATCGTGAAACATCCGAAGCCGTCTTGGAGCAACTTGGGGCTCATCTTATTCCCAGAGTGTACATCTTTAACAAGGTGGATCGTGTGCACGAACTTCCAGAAGGTTTGTTTGATGGCATCGCCCCCGAACATCCCATCGTGACATTGAGTGCCCACCGCTCGGAAGACCTGGAGCAGCTCAAAGAGACCCTCGTCGAGCTTGTGTGCGGCGGGGAACATCAGCTGCAAGTCTTTGTGCCTTATGTTTGTGCCGCTGCCATGTCCAAAGTGTACGGTCATTGTCGGGTGGTGGAGAGTGAAAGCCACGAAGACGGGATGTGGTTCTCTCTGGAAGGTTCTCCACGAACTCTTCGGCAGATCCGCAACGACGTAGAGGAGGTGCAAGCATGAATGTTGCCTACTCAACGTTGTTGCGAGCTTCCAATGTCACAGTCTCTGCTGGAGGGTCACGCTCTCTCTTTCAGGGTCTTAGCCTCAGCATGGGAGCGGAAAAAGTGGCTTTGATTGGCCGCAACGGGGTCGGCAAGTCTACCTTGTTGGAGGTCCTTGCAGGCCATACTCCCCCGGAGCATGGTCAACTCACCCAGAGTGGCTCTTCCTGGTTGGTTCGTCAGCGTACAACGTCCGAACAAATCCATGGATTCTTGGAGCGCTGGGCCAAAGAGGAAGACCTGTATCTTGTGAATCTTGAAGGAGAGGCGATGGGCCTTGCTCCTTATCATCACTTGGTGGCTGCCGACGGTTGGAGCTGTGGACAACAGCAAAAGGTGGCGCTCCTGGATGCAAAGCTTCGACGCCCGGACCTACTTTTGCTCGACGAACCCACAGAAGCCCTGGATGCAGCAGGTCGGGCGTGGTTGTTCCAGCTTCTCGACGAGTGGGAAGGTGGCCTGATGGTTGTCTCTCATGATACCGAGTGTTTGCGGCGTTTTGAACATTTCATGGTTGTCTCTGAAGCCGGTGGACGCTATGTGGAAGGACATCTTGATGATGTCCTGAACGAGTGTCAGCTTTGGAACGAGAAGCAAGAGAAGCGTTACCTTCAAAGTCTTCAAACCTTGGAAGAGCGCGAATGGCACAACGCCCGTGTCTGCCGACGCAGGGCGCGCAAAAAGAACCTGGGGCGAATTCATGAAACCGGACGTTCTCCGTCGCGATCGTGGCTTAACTCCAAGAGAAGCTATGCGCAGGAGAGCCAGGGCAGGGCGGCGAAGGTCCGGAAACATCGGCAAATACAAGTTCGCGAGTGGGCGAAGGCAACCCGCCGTGCGATGGATGTTCAGCTTACTCTTGAGCTGGAGGTCCCAACGCTTGCTCCTCCTTCCCAGGCGCCCATTGTGTCTCTGCACGATGTCTCTTGCTCTGCAGGCGAGCGTGTGTTGTTTGAAGGTCTTTCGCTGGATGTTCGACGTGAGCGTCTTGCGATTGTCGGACCCAATGGCTCTGGCAAAACAACGCTGTTGCGGATGATGTCGGGGGAATACGAGCCGCAGAGCGGGTGCATTCAGGTGCAACATGCCAAGGTGGGTTGGATTGCTCAGCGTGCAGCGAATTGGATGCTGGACGATAGCCTCTCTACCTGGCTGATGTGGCGGCATGGTCTTTCGTTGGAGGATGTTGCGGCTTTGCTCGTCAGCCACAAATTCCCACTCTCTCTGGCCCAACGACCCATGCGAACGTTGAGTCCTGGGGAGCGTTTGCGCGCTGCGTTGTTGTGTCTCTACCAGCAAGCCCCTGAAGTGGAGTGCCTTCTGCTTGATGAGCCGACCGGGAGTCTCGACTTTTCTGGCGCAGACGGACTGTTGGAGCAGCTTGCGTTGTGGCCCGGTGGGCTTGTGATCGCAACCCACGACCTCAGCTTTCTTGAAGATATTGGGATCCAACAGACTCTCACGCTCGGATAATGTTCTGTTGTCGTTGTTGTCTACCTTGCTGGTTTTGGGGTATCGTTTCGGCTGGGCTCAAAAGAACTCCGTAGAAACGATACTGTTGGAGGGTAGATGTCGATGGTTGCAGCAGCACAGAGTGAATGGAAGCCTACAGCCTGTATCCTTTGCAGTCTCAATTGTGGACTGGAAGTGCAGGTGGAAGGGCGTGAGCTGAAACGTGTGAGAGGTGACGAAGCACATCCTTCCTCCAAAGGGTATTTGTGCCAGAAGGCCGCTCGTCTCAATTTCTACCAGAATCATCCCATGCGTTTGTCGGAGCCCCTGCGTCGAAACGACGACGGTACGTTTGAGCCGATCGATTGGGACACTGCCATTCAGGAGATTGCAGCGAAGCTTGTTGCGTTGCGGGATACACACGGCGGTCACAGTCTGGCGTATTACGGGGGTGGTGGCCAGGGCAATCATTTGGGTGGGGTGTATAGCTCCGCGCTTCGTGCCGCTTGTCAAACAAGCTATTTGTATACGGCCCTTGCGCAGGAAAAGACCGGCGACTTCTGGGTCAATGGCAAGCTGTTTGGGAAGCAAAACTGTCATGTGACGGAAGGCATGCACGAAGCCGACTATGTGATCGTGTTGGGGACCAACCCTTGGCAAGCACACGGTGTCCCACGGGCTCGTAAGGTTCTCAAGGAGATCGCCAAAGATCCAAAGCGCACGTTGGTTGTGATTGATCCAAGAGAGACCCAAACCGCCGCTCTTGCCGACCATCATTTGCCTGTGAAGCCGGGAACAGACGCCTATTTGTTGAGCGCCATCCTGGGAACCATGGTGCAGGAAGGTTGGGTCGATTCTTCATTTCTGGACGGTCGTACCCATGGCTTTGAGGAGGTCGCTGCTGTCCTTCGCGATGTCCCCGTCGAGGCATACGCTCAGCGTTCCGGGGTTTCTCTGGAGCAGGTACGTACTGTTGCGAAAGGGCTTTCCCAAGCATCATCTGCTTGTGTCCGAGCAGATCTAGGGATCCAACAAAGCTTGCATAGCACCTTAAACTCCTATTTGGAGAAGCTACTCTTTTTGTTGTCAGGGAACTTTGCCAAGGAGGGCGGAAACAACCTCCACACGGCTCTTGTGCCTCTGATCGGTCACTCCAAAGAGGACAAGGCCAAAGTCACCCAGGTGACAGGGATGCACGAGATCAGCAAGTTGTTTCCCCCGAACATTCTGCCGCAGGAGATCGACACCGAACACCCCAAGCGAGTGCGGGGTTTGATCATTGATAGCGTCAATCCTGCTGTCTCTGCGGCGGATACCCAGGCCTATGCAAAAGCGTTGAAGAAGCTTGAGTTGCTTGTCGTTGTCGATGTTGCAATGACGGACACGGCTCGCTTTGCACATTATGTTCTTCCAGCGGCAACGCAGTTTGAAAAGCTTGAGTCTACCTTCTTCAACCTGGAGTTTCCTACCAACTACTATCACTTAAGAAAGCCTGTGTTGGAGAAGGAAGGGAATACCCTACCGGAGCCCGAGATCTACTCCCGTCTTGTCACAGCGATGGGCGCTTTGCCCGAACGGTTTCCCGTGTTGGAACGTATCGCAAAGCTTGACCGCAAGTGGCCCAAGCTTCGGTTGTTTCCCACGGCGTTCGCTGCTGCACTCAAGCTTCATCCGGAGTGGGCAAAGTATCTGCCGGTGGTGTTGTATCGAACTTTGGGAAGAGCGTTGCCCGAAGGAAAAGAAGCGGCGGCTGTGCTTTGGGGTGCCATCCACTTTTACGTCCGAAAGTACAGCAAACAAGTCCAACGTACAGGGCTCTCTGGTTCGGGGTACGCTTTGGGAGAGGCCTTGTTTTCTCGGATTCTTGAA
Source organism: Deltaproteobacteria bacterium (assembly GCA_006226375.1). GTDB lineage: Bacteria > Myxococcota_C > UBA6777 > UBA6777 > UBA6777 > M3003. The sequence continues at coordinate 56,871 of SBHC01000057.1, forward strand.
GCCGATACCGCTGTTCCTCTCAGCACACACACCTACGAGGAAATGTGGTCGCTGATGCGAACGGAAGACCGCAAGGCTCAACTTGCGATTCCTGAGCTTCTCCAACAAATCCGTGAGCTTTCTTCGTTTGAAGAGCCTACATCCGAAGAGTTTCCGTTGGTTCTTGCTGCAGGAGAGCGTCGTTCGTACAACGCCAATCAAATTTACCGTGTCCCCGAGTGGCGGAAGAAAGACCAGGAAGGAACGCTGCGGATCCACCCCGAAGACGCTGCATCGTACGGTGTTGTGGATGGTGGGGCGGTGATTTGTGAGTCCCAGCGTGGGGCCATCTCTGTGGTCGCTGCATTGGACGATGGGATGCAGCGTGGCTTTGTGTCCTTGCCTCATGGATATGGCTTTGATTATGCAGATTCACCGACATCCCAAGAGACCTCTCAAAATGGTCCTCGGATCAATGTTCTGACCTCCTCCGAACACTGTGACCCCCTTACCAAAACCCCCTACCACAAGTATGTACCGGTGCGACTTCGAGCCGAATAACCTATCTCGAGTGTACAACTGTTTCGTCTTGCCTTGTCTCTGGAACGTTCTCTCTCCAATGCTCTTTTGGGCGTGTCGCATGGTTCTTGGTGAGGAGTTAACTCGCTCTTCTCTATGTTAAGGTCTTTGTCTCCACAGACTTGCAAGTTCCAATGTTTGCGAATACAACGAAGTGTAGGTGTCCATTGGGACTCTCCATGGGTGTTGTATGCCTTTGTTGTGTCTGGCTTGTTATGTTGGAACTTTCGAATGCTTCAAGCGAAGGTCGGCTGGTGCTTTCAGGTTGGTTGGTTTGGGTGGCTTGTCTTGTGGTTGTTGGGGGGCGTTGCCTGCAAAGCCAAGCCTCAATGTCCGAGGGGATACACGGTTGATCCTGATCGAACACAACGGATCGTGCGCTTGTTGAAAACGGTTCCGTTGGAAACAAAGTGGACCCATCTTTCGTCGCTGCGCCAACCTTTGCTTTGCTATGGGAAAGGCTTGGAGCAAGCGGTGGATACGAACAGAGTGATGTATCTCCAGCGCTCTTCTTCGCCCGAACAACAAGCTGCAAAGTTTCTGCATCTCTTGCATCATCTCCAATCCACCCACCGGTTTCCACCTTCCGAGCCCTGCAAAGAGCAGGTCACAGCGTTACTTCATGAAGAGTCGATAGCTTGGAGCCTTGAGCTACAAGTGCTTTCTTTCCTTTTACCAACGCGCTGGGTGTCTATCTATCCGTTTGCTTCGTTGTTGCAAAAGCTACCCAAGAAGCAATGGAATCGGAAGCTATTCCAAATGTTTCAGAAGTATCCAAGAGGATGGAGAGGTCTTCCTGGACTTAAGAACGAGTACGAGGTTCGTTGTCGTCGAAAGTCCAAGGTTCCTTGAGTGGGGGAGCGTTCAGAGAGTGGGTGGAGAAGAAGCTGTTGCGAGGGGGATGAGGAGAGTTCGGGTGGAGTGTTTTATTGGAGGGAGACGGATTGGATGAAGGCGTCGCGGAGTTTCTGGAGCATTTCGCTGGTGCTCATCCCGTCGGAGTTGACGATAGCGACAGCGTGGTAACCCATGGGAAGCTTCATGATGATGGCCCGTGCATACGTTTTGCGACCATCGGATGCGGTGGAGGGGTGGCTACCGTTGTGGTTGGGGATGTACAACCAACCGAACTTGTTCTCGTACTCTGTGTTTTTGACGTTGGAAGCTCCGGCCCAACCAAAGCGCTCATCGGAAGAAGCTTGGTTGTGTGTGGGGTCCATCATATCCCGGTACCAGTTCGTGGGGATGATGTTGTTGGTGCTTCCCAAGGTTCCGAGCAAGAGAGCCATGGCACGAGCGCTGTAGTACCAACCACCTTGACCTCGGCAGTGTCGGGACAATCCAAGAGCTTGCAGATCGTCCTTGGTGGAGTTGGTGTGGCCAGGCTTCATATCCCATCGGTCGGTGTACATCAAAGCATACGACTTGCGGTAGAAGGGAAACTCATTGGCCGGGTCACACGAAGGAGTAATCGACGGAGTGACCTTGGAGAACACCAGTTGCCCCATGAGCTGCTCAAAGCGTTCTCCCAACTTGTTTTGGATTCTCACATCCGTTGCGCTGTAGTTGGACAAAGAGTTTCGCAAGTTTGTGTCGTAAAAGGACGCGATAAGGTATCCGAGCAGTCGAAAGTTCGCGTTGGCGTACTCACGAACACCGTAGCAGTATCCGGAATGTTGCAGCGAACCTAGCTGACTCATCGCTGCGGGACAGTTGACGATGATGCCGTCGCCGGTGGAGATAACTTTGGACACACCAGCCTTCAGGTGCTCGACCACATCTTTGGGTCCGTTGTCGGTGATGCCCGAGTGGTGCGAGATAAGGTCACGGAATGTAATCCACTTGATGCTGGAGTGCATCGCGCTGCGCCATGGAGCTGGCAAGTACGTCCAGATCTTTTGGTCCAAGAAGCTGATGGAGTAACCCTTGTTGTGGATCGCTGCCAGCAAGGCCACCGCTGCCGGAAACTTCGCAACGCTTCCCACGTTCGCATAGGTTGAGGTGGTCATGTTGGTTTGGTGGTAACCATCCAGAATGTTGTTTTGGTTCTTCCATTCGCGCTTGGCGTAACCACCTGCACGTTCTGCCACCAGCATTCGGTTGCGAATCAACACATACTGGTATCCTTTGGTTTTGCCGAATGCCGTCAGCATTCTGTTCTGGAATGAGTCCACATTGAGCACGTATTGGGTTCCAGAGTTGACGCCCAGCTGAGTGTCGCCCAGGCTAATGTTGGTTTTCACTCGATAGGTCAGGCTTCGTTGGTCTTTGTTCAAGGACTTTGCTGCATCCATATCTTCGGGAGCAAGGCCACAAGCACTGAGGAACACGCCCATTGTGAGGCTGAGTAGTACTGTCTTGAATCGTTTCATCACGGTCTCCTGTCGGTTGTGACGATAAGCGGTGCGTTGCTTCTTGGCTCCTTGTTGAGAATGCCGTTGGGTAGGCACCGCTGAAAATGTAGTGTGGCGGTTTGGGAGCGTTGGGTTGATGTCTTTTACATCCTTCCTCGCTGCTCTTGACTTCACTCTACGTGGGCATCGTCACAAGAACGTCACAACAAGAGACGTTTTGAATTGTTCTTTTGTATCAGTGTTTTGATGGGGGTGTCGTAAGGCCGGGGGGCTTGGGATCGTGATGGCTAAAAGTGTAAGATGTGAGCTATCTCATAGCTTTGCCAGATCGATGGTTGGGTAAGAGACGTTTTTGAGGATCAGAGCGCGTTTCAACTTTATTGGCCAGCCGAGAGGGTCAGGTGTACAGCGCGGTCAAGGAAGCAAGCCTGAGCAGCAAAGGCGGGGCTGTGTAGTGTCGACCGGGCTGGCGTA
>SBHC01000041.1 GCA_006226375.1 Deltaproteobacteria bacterium
GCGGATGCATCCGCATCAAGGAGTCGAGAAAGACGTCTTTCACTTTCTCGTCCGACCAGCGGGCCGTGGGATCGTCAGCGGTCACATACTTGGGCAGATACACCAACGAGTTACCGCCCAGCTCCGCGAACTTGTCGACCAAAGCGGACATCTCAATCACCGCCGTAAACGGAACCCAGCTTTCGGTAATGTTGGTCACGTAGTACGGGGAGAGCGGCTTCTTCAGCAACACGGAAGGGCAAACGATACCGAGGTATTCGATGTTGTTAAGCTTGGTCCGTTCTTCGTGGGTCAGATCGTCGCAAAGCTTTGTTGCAATCGGAGCCGCTGTAGTAAGGACGACCCGCTCAAAGGTGTCTTCGTGTCCGTTCTCAAAAGACACATGGAACACACCGTCTTCTTTCTTAACCTTCTCAGCGCGATGACCCAACTTGATGGTCACACCCTTCTCTTCCAGCACCTCCACAAACCGATCAAAGATTCGAGCGTAACCACCACGTACATAGCCAAACATTTCTTTCTTAAGGCCGCTGCGTCGGGCTGCATACATTCGTTGGATCGTCGCCCAGATGAACGACGCTGAGGTCTGCTTGTAGCTTTCACCCAGTTTGGCGCGGAGCAACGGCAGCCAGATCTTTTCAAACGTCCGGTTGCCCGATAGGCGACGCAGCCAGTCCGCCACGTATATCTTCTCCAAGGCCTCCCAGTCGGTGAGCTTGGACGCATAAAAGATGGTCCCTCCCAAGCGGAACTTGTCGATCATCCGCAGCGGCGGGAACGACAGGAACTCCAGCGAGTTGGACATGGAGTACATCCGCCCGTCTGTGTAGAACCCGGTCTTGGTTTCGACCCACTCCAACTCATCGGAGAGACCCAGCTCATCAAGGACGCCCCGAAGCTTCAGGTCCGACATCAAGATCACATGGTAGTGACGATCCCAGGTTAAGTCGCCCAACGACCAAACACTGGCGAGGCCGCCGACCTCGTCGGCTCCTTCGTACAAGGTCACTTTTTTGCCTTGCTCTGCAAAACGCAGCGCCAGGGTCATTCCGAGAATACCACCACCCACAATGGCCCATTCGTTCTTCTTGTTCGACATCGGCATCCGTTCCTCGTCCCTGAGTTCGTCCGTCACAACCGTTGGGTCTTTTCGTTCTGCACCCTTTCAACGACGGTTTCGGTCATTCCTAAAGCAGAAGAACTCTAGTTATACCGACAGTGAGACCCACACACAAAGATTGAACGTGGAAGAACCACGGCTTGCCCTACGATAAAAGATACGGTGTACCGCCCAGAGCCAATTAGGAGACAAATATGAAACGAGAGTTGTTGTCCGATCCGGAAAAGTTTCGAGAGATGTTACGCAAGGTTGTACGCAAGACATGGCCGATTGTTGCGGCGTCCAGCCTGGCTGTAGGGTGTGGTCAGTCCATCACAATTCTACCCGCCGATTATGAATCCCAAGCGCAAGTCGACGGCGGTGGAGAGGTCGTACCCGACACGAACCGTCCAGACATCAATCCCAACCTGGATTTCCGCAACATTCCACAAGAGAACCGGCTGGATGCATGCCCTGTAGAGCAATGTGGACCGGGAACATCGGAATGGAACAAGCAAGCCGAAGGACGCTATCTCCGATTGCTTGCACCTGTAGACCCACGGCCCTTATCCTTTAGTCAGTGTGTGCAGCTGTGCAAAGCCGACCTTGAAAAGGCTTGTAGGAACGGCGGCAACGGTGAATATTCTACATACTACAACCTGGCGGTCACAGGCTGCAAAGAAGAGTACGACCGCAACCAACAGCGCGGCCTGGTTTGTGACTACACCGTCAAACGCTCTTGCGCGGTAGCTGGCCGTCGCCCTGCAGGAATGCAGGAAAAGGACCCCAGCGAGAACCCACCTCCCAACAACGACCTCGCGGAAACAGGAGCGTTCTTTGCGGAGTTGGCTTACCTCGAAGAAGCGGCCGTGACAGCCTTCCGCTACCTGACACAAGAGTTGGAAGCTTACAACGCTCCAGAAGCCTTGCTTGCTCTCTCCCGTCAGGCGATTCAAGAAGAGGTGGAGCATGCCCAGTTGATGACCCAACTGGCCGATCGCTACGGAGCCACAACCCAACCTGTGCAGGTCGAACCGTTTGCACTGCGTCCCCTTGCAGAGATCGCCTTTGAGAACGCCAAAGAAGGCTGCATCCGCGAGGCGTACGGCTCCTTGATGGCCTTCTGGCAGTCAGAAACGGCCGAAGATCCAGCCGTACGTGCCGTGATGGAGCGGATCGCCCACGAAGAAAGCGCACACGCCGCGTTGTCCTTCGCCATCGACGCCTGGATCCAACCCCAACTGAGCGAGCCAGAGCGTCAGCAGTACAAGGCTTACCAACAAGAGTCCTACGCACAGCTACAACAGGAGCTTGCCGAAGAACCTTCTCCAGCGTTGGTTCGTTGGGCTGGCTATCCTCCCAAAGATGTCGGAATGCAGCTGTTCCGCTCCCTTCAACAGGAAGTGACAGCGTAGGGAGTTCTTAGGTTGTTGGTTGAGAGTAGAGGCAGAAGGGAAGGTAAGAATCAGTATTCGATTTCAGCGACCATCTCGCCGTCGTCATCGATTCCGACTTCCTTGAAACCAAGGCTTGCGTAGAAGGCTTTGGCCCGAGGATTGTGGGGAACATAGCAAATGCTGATCAACTCCAGGTCGTCGTCGTTCTCCTGGATCTCTTGGAGACAGCGCTTGAGCGCTGCGCGGCCGTAGCCTTTGCCCTGGTACCTTCTATCGATCATGAAGCGATAGATGTTGTAGTCGTGCGGATCACCGTCGTCGGTTTCGGACTCGTACATCAGAAACCCAACCAGGGTGTCACCTGCATAAACGGCGCGGGGCACCGCATAAGGGTTGAACTTGGACTCAGCGAGAGAGTAGGCGTTGCTTGCCAAAAACTCTTCCTGACCTTCTTCCAACTCCAACTCGACCACTTCTTCCCAGTTGTCGGCCGTGACCTCTTCCAACCGGACTCTTGCCATCCCAAAAACTCCTTACACCGCGTGAGCGGGGTTGCCTTCCCAAACAGAGTTCTCACCCATCACTTCTCCCTTCATCAAGAAGGCGTCAGCCTCAAGGATCGAACCATCTTTCATCTCAGTTCCGTAGTGGACATAAGCTTTGACGCCCACAGTACACTCTTTGCCAATCTTGATGGTATCGGACTTGAAGAAGCCGTCTTCCAACGAGTGACACTGGAGGAAGGTTCCGGAGTTGATGATGGCATAGTCACCGATTTCCACCATGGTTCGTTCGGACGCTTGCATGCCGTCGTCGAAGACACGCTTGCCCACTTTCATCCCCAACATACGAGAGATCATCGGCTTGAAGGGAGTTCCGCGGAACAGGGAGATCATTCCGTTCTCACAATGTTTCCAGTACCGCTCGATCTTCCAGAAGTAGGGATCGTAGATGGTGCAGGACTTGGGCTGCATACGCTTGAAGCCCAACATGACGCGTTCAACAAACACAGCGTAGCCGATGAAGAACACAAAAGAAGCCACAGCAGCTGCAGCAAACGCCAGCAATCCATGGTTAGCGTAAGCCAGGAGTGAGAAGTAACCCAAAGCGAAGACAACAATCATCGCCAACCAGCCCACGAACAAGAACAAGCCCATGGTCTGAATGTTGTGACGGTTCTTGGCAGGAAGTTGCTTGACGCGCAGTTCTTCCAACTCCTCCGGGCTGACTTCCAGCTCCAGCGAGGTGGCGCGAGGAATTTCAAACGGAGGCGAACCAAGAATACCCACGTTCTCACGAACCGGCCCATCAATGGGGATCATAACCTTGGAAGCGAACAAACAGTTGTCACCCATGATCGAGTCACCGGGGTAGTGAATGTCGTTTCCGATGAAGCAGTTCTCACCGACTTTCGTCTTGCGAAGCTTGAAGGAAGAGCTGGAGTAATCCAGGTTGATCATGGAGAGACCGTCCGACACCATGGTGCCCACACCAATCTCACACAAGAACGGGTTGTCGTGACGCTCTTGCAGACCAAAGTTGGAGCCAGTCTGCTTGAACTCACCCAGCTTCCATCCCAACCAGCGGAAGAAGTAGGGCTTGTAGGAGCTGTCACCCAAGAGAATCTTGTAGAATGCGCTGTTGGTCAGGCCCTGAACCCAACGTGCCAGGATGTAGTGAACACCATAAAGCACGTAGGATTTTTCCGGCTTCAAGAAGAAGTTGAAGATCCGGGGCAAAATCAAGATGGCAGCGAAGCCGGAGAAGATCGCGGCAACAAACGCTGCGGTCATGAAAAACAGCACGTCAAAGGAGAACAAGGAGCGAATCCCGCCCAACTCCGTCGACCACTGGGTCAGGCTCATTTTCGCGCCAAAGAAGTAGGGGAACAGGAGCCGCGCAGCGACCATCACCACAGCGAAGAGCAACACAGGCAACATCACCTGGACCAAGCAGAAGATGAACTTGCGCAAGTACGTGAGGTTTTCCGGCTCAACGCGCTTGTAGTTGGTGGTGGTCTCAATCGCAGGTGAACCATGGAAGTTCTTTCCAGCGGGCACCTTTTGGTACGACTGCAACGAAGAGGAGTGACCCAATTGAGTGTCATCCCCCATTTCTGCGTAGATGTCGAGGACGGAGGCCTCACCGATGTAGCAGTTGCTGCCGATGGTGATGGGTCCGATGTGGATGTATCCGTTCTCGGCTTTGTAGCCAACAATGACCGACTGCTTTTGGAGGACCGTGTTGTCACCGATGGTGATCAGGTCGGTCGGTACGGGCATGAAGCGTGAGAAGTTGACCACGTTGCGGCCGATGTTGGCACCCAACAGACGAAGGTACATGTTGTAAATGGGAGTGCCAGCGAACAGCATCATTGGGCTGGTGCCCATGGCGTTCTTCACAACCCAGAAGCGGAAGTAATCCAGGCTCCAGATCTTGATCTTCTGGGGCTTCCACGTGCCAATCAGAAGCTTCTTGAGCACGATCGGGTAGAAGAAGAAGAAGCCCAGGAAGGCGCCGCCAACGCCCACCATTCGAAGGACCATGTTGGAGACGCTCGACGCCATAATCACGAAGTCCAGTAGCTCGATGCCCAGCGCCAACAAGGGAACATAGAACAGCACATAGTAGAGGAACTGCAGCGTGCCACAGAGATAGTACTCAAAGGTGGTGGCCTTGTGGTACTCGTCCTTTGCGGGGCGCTCGACCTTGGCAGCGTTGCCCTTGGTCTTGACCAAATGAGCCGACAGTTCACGAACCGTGGGGTTCATGTAGATGTCTCGCATGGAGAGATCGATGTCTTCCATACGTTCGCGAAGGAGCGCAGCAAACTTGGCCATCAACAGCGAGTGAGCGCCAAGGTCTTGGAAGAAGTTGTCTTCCACAGAGACCTTGTCCATGGAGAGGATCTCAGCCATCGCAGCGGCGACTGTCGCTTCAACTTCTCCTTCGGCCTCGACATGATTTTCGCTTGGCATAGAGAAGCGGGGACCCGAGGGCTCCGGCAGCTTCTTGCGGTCAGCCTTGTGGCTGGGGAGCATGGGGATCTCGTCCAACTGAATCATGTAGGACGGAACCATGTACGCCGGCAGGTGCGCTCGGAGAGTCTTAATCATCGACTCCTTCGACGGAGGATTCGACTCGTCACGCAGCGTGTAGTAGGCAGCCAGTTCCACAACGCCAGGTTCGGGTTTGTGGGTGTTGACCACGGCCTGAGCAATCTCAGGAACCTGCATGATGACCGACTCAATCTCGGTCAATTCGATTCGGTAACCACGAACTTTCACCTGGGTGTCGATACGACCGAGGTATTCGATCTCGTTGTCGTCGTTGATCCGACCCAGGTCGCCGGTTCGATAGATGCGGTGCGAGGGGTTGTCTTCCAACGCAAGGAAGTCAGGGATAAAGGCACGATCGGTGCGCTCAGGGAGGTTCAGATACCCACGAGCCAGACCGATCCCAGTCACACAGATCTCACCGATTTCTCCTTTGGGGAGCGCTTCGTTGCGATCTTCCGGAAGGATCACGATCGAGTAGGTGGGGAGAGGTCCACCGATGGTCACAGGCTTGTCAGGATACAACTCTGTGATGGTGCAGGTGACGGTCGCTTCCGTCGGACCATACGCGTTGATCAAGATACGCTCGGGGCTGTGCCAGCGGCGAACGATGTCTTGGGGACAGGCTTCACCCGAGACCAACAAGAAGCGCAGGTTAGGCAGCTCTTCATCGATGGTGGCCAACAGAGTCGGAACACAGCAGATCGCGGTAATGTCACGCTCTTTGATGAAGTCAGCCAGATCTTGTCCGACGAGGTTTCCTTCGGATTGACCGGGGACAAGAGTCGCTCCTGCCAGGAGAGGAACCCAGATCTCTTCGACAGAGAAGTCGAAGGCCAAGGTCATACCCTGGTACATCCGATCTTCAGGGATGATCCCATAGACTTCAGCAGCCACACGGACAAAGTTGCAGATGCTGGGGTGGTCGATGGCAACGCCTTTGGGGTTTCCAGTCGAACCAGAGGTGTAGATGATGTAAGCCAGCTGGTCGGTGGGCTCGCCCTTCTCTTTCAGGGTCAGGCGGCTGCCGTCGAGCTTGTCGATCTCGGCCTGAGCTTCATCGAGACACAGAACCGGCTCTTCCAAACCAGAGAGATGCTCTTTGTACTGGGACAACGACAGCACCATGCTGGCACCGGAGTCGCCCACGATAAAGGCGATTCGGTCCTGGGGGAAGCCTGCGTCCAGAGGCACATACGCAGCGTGAGCTTTGTGAATGGCCAACATCGCGATGTAAGCGTTGGCCGACTTGTTGAACAACACGCCAACTTTGTCGCCAGACTTCACGCCCTTTTGGATCAGGTAACGGGCCAAGCGGTTGGCTCGTGCGTCCATTTCCAGGAAGGTGATGTCCTCTTTCTCCGTGCTAACCGCGAGGTGCTCCGGAGCCAGATTGTCACAGCGTTGCTCGTAGAGATGGTCCAACCGCTCACCTTCGGTCCAGCGGATCGCGTTGTCGTGACTACTGCACACGAGCGTACGATTGGACAAAAACTCGTAGGTGTCTTTGGGGCGCTTCACAAAATCACCGGCCAGGCGCTTTTGCTTGTTCTTCATCATATTCATGGGAATAGCCCTTCTTTCAGCAGGCACACGACGCGTTCCAACGCACCGAACATCGCTGTGCTCCGACCAGGAGCAGTTGGAGAATACACACCAGCAGCAGGGTATTGGGACACAACTCCCGTCTGCTACAACGTGGAGCCGGAAACCCCGGCTTCCAACGCGTAAACGGGTAGACGAAACCCAATCCTTTAAAATTCAGAGAGAAATCAAAGAAGATGGAAAAAAAGATCCATCTTGAGGTTGGCGACTTAGGCTGCGCCTTCAGCGAACTCTGCAGCCAAAGCGTTGGAGAGGATGTCCAGACCTTCGTCCAGGTGAGCATCGGGAATGGTGAGAGGCATCAAGCACTTGATAACTTCATCGTGGGGACCCGATCGCTCAATGATCAGACCCATCTCAAAGGCGCGCTTGGACACGTTCGCCGCACGATCGGGATCGACGAGACGGATACCGCGCATCATGCCGCGTCCGCGAACTTCCACGATGTGGGAATCAAACCGATCGACCATCTCTTGGAGACGCTTGCCGAGGTGCTCACCTTTGGCTCGTACCGAGGCAGCGAAGTCGTCGTTGCTCCAGTAGGTTTCGAGAGCGGTAGCCGCCGTGACAAAGGCGTGGTTGTTACCACGGAAGGTGCCGTTGTGTTCGCCGGGCTTCCACTTGTCGAGATCGCGCTTGATCAGGACAAGAGCGAAGGGCAAGCCAAAGCCAGAGATCGACTTGGACAAGGTCACAATGTCGGGCTTGATGTCGGCGGGCTCAAAGCTGAAGAAGGTTCCGGTGCGACCGCAACCGGATTGGATGTCGTCGATGATCAACACGATGCCGTGTTTCTCAGTGATCGCGCGGAGTCGCTGCAGCCACTCCATGCTCGCAGCGTTCAGTCCACCTTCGCCTTGTACCGTTTCAACAACGACAGCTGCGGGGTGGTCAAGACCGCTGGAGGGATCTTCAATCATCTTCTCAAAGTAGTCCATCGTGTCCACGTGAGGACCGAAGTAACCATCGTAGGGGACCGTGAAGGAGCCCATCAAGGGGATGCCTGCGCCAGCTCGATGGTAGGAGTTGCAAGTGAGCGCGAGAGCACCCATCGAGACGCCATGGAAGCCGTTGGTGAAGTTCACGATGGTCGTACGACCGGTGACCTTGCGAGCGATCTTAAAGGCCGCTTCGACCGAGTTGGTGCCAGTGGGTCCAGTGAACTGAAGGACATAGTCCAGTCCACGGGGCTCAAGAAGCAATTCGTTGAACACCCGGAGGAAGCGCTCTTTGGCAACGGTCTGGAGGTCAAGGCTGTGGGTGATGGCGTCGCTCATAATGTAGTCGAGCAGCGCTTGCTTGATGATGGGATTGTTGTGACCGTAATTGAGGGAGCCAGCTCCTGCAAGGAAGTCAAGGTATCGACGTCCCTGGGAATCCCAAAGCTCTGTGCCTCGCGCGGTTTCCAAGATGGTAGGAAAAGCCCGAGAGTAAGAGCGAACTTCCGATTCGAGCTTTGAGAAGGTGATTGCTGACGTCATTAGAATCCCCTGTTTGTTCCAAAAGAACGAGGCCTATGCAAGACCAGTGAATGTTCACACAAATACGAAGACAGAAGCTGCATACAAGTCCAGTGTCCCAAGGAGTTTTTGAAAGAGAAGCCCCATGAGTTCACCTTCGCGCTGTACATGCCACGATCAACGCGTTCGTACATATAGATTCCCTACCGTGGTGTCAAGTCGCTGATGGTTTTTCTGATGGGCTCTATGCACTTAGGACCGTTTTGTATTTCCCCTGTCGCTGCACCAAAAAGACACTGTGATTCCGTCACGAATCAATCAGTCACTTGGACGCACACACCAAAGAAAAAATTCAACACAGCACAAAAGACTTTCGAAAAAAGAATCGAAGACAAACAAAGCCTGCCAAAACCCTACACACCACAGCACAATTCTTACGGGATCGTTCCACTTACTTTGTTTTCACAATGCACTCTCTCAGTCGTTGGCAGCCTTCTCATTTTTCAAATTATTTTCAACAGTTCCAAGAAAAACCGAACTTGTGACAGGGCTCACACGTTGTAGCCCAACGTACTTCGGGATCTCCCAGCGGTCTTGGGCAAACACTTGTATCAGTGAAGATCCCGCCCCTATGCAACCCCAGAATGCACGCCCAGAAGAAACACACGGGTATGCGCTGGCTTTCATCACACACCCTTTGCAAGGCAAACCACTCCACGCCTTGCTTCTCCAAGAGGAGAGTCGTTATGACACAAGATCCACCCATGGTTCAGGCCGGAAGTTGATTCCGTCGCTGTAGGACAGATGCACCCAGCATCTTGTGGTTTGTGTTCATGGCGTTGCTTTTCCTCGCAAGGTCCTGACTCTCCCTCCCCTTTTGGACCAGCCTTCCCTCCAGGACACGCTGGCTTCGACGGTTTCACTTCCACATTCCATCATCATCCATCAACGATCAATACCGTTGCATCCAACGACTCCATCGTGAGAATTCCTGAACAGAGAAGCGCACTCTGCACACTCTTGTTGGGGAGATCGCATGCTTGTACCCTGTTTGGGGAGTCGTTGTGATGCGCCTATGAATGTGGAGAATCACATGAAACGCAGATCCCAAGAGTCCATCCGTAACGTTGGCATTGTCGCTCACATTGACTCTGGCAAGACCACCTTAACCGAACGAATCCTTCGGTACACCGGACGTCTCACCACCATGCACGAGGTCCGAGGCAAAGACGGCGTCGGAGCCACCATGGACTTTATGCCCCTCGAACGAGAGAAAGGCATCACGATCCAATCGGCGGCCACCTTTGTGCAATGGCGCGACTGCGACATCAACGTCATCGACACCCCAGGTCACGTCGACTTCACCATTGAAGTGGAGCGAGCCTTACGTGTCCTTGACGGTGCCATCATCGTTCTGTGCGCTGTCGGTGGCGTGCAGTCCCAGACGTTGACCATCGACCGTCAGATGCGACGGTACGGCGTCCCTTCTGTTGCGTTTGTGAACAAGTGCGACCGGGTGGGTGCCGATCCCCTCCGCGTTTGCCAACAGATGCGTGACGAACTGGGTCACAACGCAGTCATGATTCAACTCCCATTGGGCTTGGAACGCCACCACCAAGGCGTGATCGACCTGGTAGAGATGTGCGCCTATCTCTTTGAAGGAGAAGACGGCGAAGATGTCACCAGGATCCCAATCCCCGACGACGTCCTCGACGTTGCGGCCCGTCAACACCAGATCCTGGTCGAAGCGCTGGCAGACGTCGACGACACCGTGGCTGAGCTGTATCTGAGCGAGCAAGAGATCCCCAAAGAGGTGTTGATTGCTGCTCTGGCACAGGCGACACGTCATCATCGTATGACGCCAGTGTGTGTAGGCTCTGCTTACAAGAACAAGGGCATTCAACCTTTGCTTGACGCCGTCTGTAACCTTCTTCCGGCTCCCCACCATGTGACCAACGTGGCGCTGGATCAGAACAACGACGAAGCGGAGGTGGTTCTTTCCTCAGAACCTGACGACCCTCTTGTGATGTTGGCGTTCAAACTGGAAGCCAGTCGGTACGGTCAATGGACGTACTGCCGTCTGTACCAAGGTAGCTTAAACAAAGGCGATACGGTGTACAACACAACCCACAAAACCACCCACAAAGTGGGACGAATGGCACGAATGCACGCCAACCAAATCGAGGTGGTCACGTCAGCCCAAGCAGGGGACATTGTCTCTTTGTTTGGTGCTCCCTGTGCAACGGGTCAGACCTTCACTGATGGAAAGGAACACAACTACAGCATGACCTCCATGTATGTTCCCGAACCTGTCATGACCCTCGCTGTCGCCGTAGAAAACCCGGAACGCCGCACCCAATTTAGCAACGCGCTCCAGAGGTTTTCGCAGGAAGACCCAACCTTCCGAGTGTCCACAGACGAGGAAACGGGTGAGACCCTGTTGGGTGGAATGGGCGAGCTGCATCTCGACGTGTACATCGAACGCATTCGTCGCGAATACGAAGTCGAGGTTGAAGTCAGCGAACCCCAGGTTGCCTACCGAGAGACCATCACTCGTCGTGCCCCCTTTGACCACCTGCTTCGCAAATGTCGAGGAGGCATTGGTCAATACGCTGGGGTGGTTGGCTACATAGAGCCCTCCGAGGATGGCGAGAGCTATGAGTTCCGCAACGAGACCTCCGGTGGCTCCATCCCCAAGGAGTTCATCCCGTCGTGTGACAAGGGATTCCAACGAGCGATGCAGAAAGGCTCGCTGGGCGGATACCCTGTGGTTGGCGTTACCGTTTGTGTCAACGACGGTCGTTACCACTCCGTCGACTCGTCAGACCTGGCGTTCCAGATTGCCGCTGTGGAAGCATTCCGCAACGTGTACATGGATGCGGCTCCGGTTCTTCTGGAGCCTCGAATGAAGGTGTCTGTTGAAACTCCTGAAGAGTTTCTGGGCGCCATCTCTGGCACGCTCAGCCGACGACGCGGGAACTTGGTTCATTGCGGTTCATTCCAAGGCAAAGCCACTCTGGAAGCAGACGTCCCTCTTGCGGAGATGTTTGGTTACGCCCGCGAACTTCGCTCAGTGAGCCAGGGCAAAGCTGAATTTGCCATGGAGTTTAAGCGTTACGACCGTGTTCCTGAAGCGGTCCAACGTGAAGTCCTTGAAGCCAAGGACCAATAACCCTTCCCCTTCCTTCTCTCTCTTCTAAGAACCAAACCCTTCCTAAGCCTCTCCCTTAAGCGTTGCTTGTCCAAAAAAGCCTGGGCCAAAGCGAGACAGTGATGTCTCACCAACTCCAGATGGCCGACTCGGACAGGCAGCGCTTGTCCTTTCTATTCCGACAGGCTCCCTTCTGTGAAGGGAACAATCGCGATCGTCTATCTCCTTGGTGCAGATGTTGCTTGAGTAAGAGATGCATTCAACAAAGTTGGATGTGATGGAGAGGGGCCTTGCCCATTTGGGACAACGACGACGCAATCCCCCGGTCCTCTCCCTGCAAAGAGAAGTAACAACAGTGGAACAGGCTCATACACTCGATGGCAACAGAACAGCACAAAGACCCAAACTCAAAATCGAAGAAACGCTCTTGGAAGCAGAAGATATGGTCGTGGACCTGGAAATCTGTTTGCTCTGCGTTGTTGTTTCTTGTCCTCTCGCCATTTCTGTTGTTGCTGGCCTGGCAGATAGACCCTGTGCGAGATAGCCTTCGTTCGTTCGGGGTTTCCATGGCCCGAGGATACCTCCAAGGCTCGCTTAAGGTAGGCAAACTCGACGGTAACCTTTGGAATAGCCTGAGCATCCAAGATGTCGAGTGGCGTGACCGCAAAGGTCGCTTGATGGTCGGTTGGAAAAAGCTTGCGCTACGCTATGATTTGACGTCGTATTTCGACAACGTCTTGCTGGTAAAGAAGGTGACGTTGAAAGGCTTGCGCGGAAGAGTCACTCGCGACAAACACGGTCAACTCAATATCCTCAAGCACATTCCAATCTCACCCAAGAAAGACCCTGCTCCCTCGAAGCCATCGGGTCCTTTGCCACAGTTGAAAATACAAGTTCGCTCGGTCGCCTTGGATGCCCCCTCACTTACCTATCAGAACCATCCTAGCGAGAAACCTCGCAAGGTAAAGAACCTTAAGTTGAGAGGCTCCTACTGGCTTGAACTCGCCAACCTCTCGATGGATGCTCAGGTAAGCACGCTCCAGTTCCAGGCCAAACATCCAGACCTTCGTGCGCACGCCATTAAGATTCACTTCCAAATGAAGGATCAAACACTTCACTTAAGAAAGCTTCGACTGAAGGCTGGTGAAGGTACAATTCTTCGGATGAAAGGACGCTTGAGCCTCCGAAAACTGTCCAAGTTTGCTGTGCAGTTGGAGCGTCTTATCGTTCCCCCCAAGGACCTCAAAACGTTTGCACCCAACACACAATTGAAGAAGCCCATACGATTGTCTCTCCGGGCCAAAGGGACAAAGCGAGAAATCAAGGCCAAGCTCAAGGCCCAACTTGGAGAAGCAAGCTTAAGTCTAGCTGGAGAAAGTCATCTCCAACGAGAAACCTACAAAGCAGACATCCAACTTGCCCGTGTGAACCTGTATCGTTTGACAGGCCAAAAGAAGCTTCACAGCAAGCTTGGTTTGACGCTCAAAGCCAAGGGAAAAGGCTTCTCAGAGAACACAGAAGGACAAGCGACGTTGACCTTGTTGCCAGGTCATATTCAAGAGCGATACAAGATCAAGAGGGCAGTGTTTCAGGCCCAAGCGAAGAAGGGACTCATTCGTCTTAAGTCTTTTTCCCTTCGCTCTCCGTTCCTCCGCGCCAAAGGAGGAGGCTGGTTCCACCTCAAACAGAAGACGTACCAGGCCAAACTGGATGCAACCGTACCAAGCCTGTACCGAGTGGGAAAGCTCTTTCGTGAATCGCTCCGAGGCTATGTTCGACTTCTCGTGAACGGAAAAGGTTCTCTCCAAAAGCCAAAAGGTCGAGTCCGTCTGTACATCAGCAGAGGCGCATATTTCCCCAAAGCGAGCGGAACGAAAAAGAAAACAAGCAAGGCGTCTCGCCAACAAGCGCCCAAGCCCATCAAGTTTCGACACCTTGCCGTGCATGCAAAGCTCAAGTCCCTTTCACCACTCCGCTTTCATACCTACGCTCGGGTCCGACGCCTTCGTGTCGCGGAGCAGCGACTTCGACTCGTAAAGCTATTTGCTGGAGCCAAGCTATCCACCCAGACCCAACGGTTCTATGTTCGACTTTCCCGGCTGGACTTAAACTTTGGGTCAGGCTTGTTTCGGCTTCGAAAAACGGCCTATGTTCGAGGGAGCCTCAAGTCTTCGATACGAATTCGCCGGTTTGTGTTGGCTCACCGAAACGAACAACTGCAAGTGAATGGCTTCGTGAACTGGAAGCGAGGAAAACATCAGCTTCAGGTCAAGATCAAACAGCTCAACCTCTCGCCGCTCCAACGAGCATTCTTTCCCAAGGTGAAGCCCCCTCTACGAGGAAGACTCTCCGCTTCGATCGCAACACGTGGAACCTTCCATCATCCCAAATTGAATCTCGGCCTGGGGCTTCGCGCGCTTCGTCTTGATAGGATTCAGCCCCTCTCCAGCCGCATCCGGTTGCAATGGAATTGGAACGCAAAGTCACGAAAGAAAGTGCTCTTGCACGCTCATGTGCAGACCACCCATCGTCGACAAAAGCTTGTGGTGATGCGCGCAACAGTCCCCTTCCAACTTCTCTTGGGGAAGGCAGCAAAGAAAAATGCACCGCTCTTTAAGCTACCTCTGCAGCAAAAGATGGCATTGTCTCTCAACATCCCAGGCCTGCACCTTCGGAAATTTCGTAAGCTATTTCCCTCCCTGAAAATGGACGGTCATTTGAAGGGCTCAGTTAAGCTTCACAACAACCTCAGCCAACCCAAACTTGATGTCGCTCTCAAGCTTCGGAGAGGTCGGTTTGGAAAGTACCGACGGCTCGCTGCAAACGTGTTCCTCCACTACCGCAAGGGACGCTTGCAGCTTTCGCGTCAGGGGTCCAACGCCAAAAGCCAAAGCACCTACTTTCAACTCAAAGGAAAGACGGTAGCAAGAATAGCGGGCGATCTTCCTTTGATCTTGAGGACCTATCGTCAAGGAAGCGGATACAAGTTCAGCGCTCGCCTCAAGGACAAAGCGATGAAGCTTAGAGCATCGTTTGTTCGCCAAGATCTGGGACGGTTGCTACGAGCGATCCAGCCCAAAGTCCACAAGCAAGTCGCTTCCATCCGAGGACAGTTTACGGGAGACATCCTGGTCACAGGAAAGCCAACTCGACCCAAGCTCAAGGCACATATCAACATAGAGAAAGGCTCCTTTTGTCCTTGGACAAACACTGGGTTTGTTTGCAAGCTTGTGGTACGCAAAAGCACAAATGGGGAGCCCACCTTCCAAAAGAAGGGAGATATCACAAAGGTGCTCGCCAAAGTTGCAGACTTGCGAATCCGAGGAGTGGGCTTGAAGCTGCAGGCGGAATACAAGCCGTCGTCGAACGCCAAACGCCCCGGAAGACTCACAGTCAGCAGCCAACTCATGGTTGAGAACAAGCAGGTTTTGGCGTTGGGAAACTACGCAAAAAATGCATCCCATTGTTCCTCGTTGCAAAAGCAAAAACCACAAGACACCAAACAAGAAAGCGTCTTCTTTCTGAACGTCTCGTTGAACCCAAAAACCTTTGTCCCTTCGTTCGAATTGTACGACGATGTTCGCCTCGCTCTTTCGCTTTCCAAGCTTCGGTTTAAGCAACTCAAGCGATGGGTTCGTATCGGAAGCGTGCGTCGTCTCTATGGGAACCTATCGGCGGAGATCGCCTTCTGCGGACTCCTCAACGAACCTGACATCGACGCTCAGGTTCGACTGGACGACTTTAAGTATTCGTTAGGCACCAATGTCTACAGCCGGAAGGTAGAGATCGACAAGGCCAAGCTGGATGTGGAAGTGGGCCTGCACAAAGGAATCCTCCAGTGGAAAGTAGCAGCCCATGTTCTGGAACAACCACTCCTCCAAACCACAGGCTCGATCCGAAACTTAAACCTCCGCTTGGACCGGAACAATCTGAAGTTCAACCCTCAATGGCATCGCGCAGACATTGATGCCGAGGTCGATATACCTGGCTTTGAGATCCAAGCCTTGGCCGAGAAACTGGGGTACAAAGACCGCATCTACGGGAAAATACGATCCCACCTGCATATCAAAGGGGATCCATCGTGCTTGGAGCTGGTAAAAAACTCCGGCAAACACAAAGAATCTTCCGATGCAAAAGCCGAAGATGCAGACCCTAACACAAAGGAGGATGTAGCTTCTCTGGCGAAGAAAAGTCACAACCATCTCTCGATCGAAAACTTGTACGTTGGAATCTCTCGGTCAGCCTATCGCAAGCTACGAAAGCAAGACAAGGACAAAGACCTGGCCGCTTTGGATGTCAAGCTCTTTCAACTCAAGATGAAGTCCCTGAAACAAGGCCGCCTGCTGATGAACCTTGGGCTCTGGAAGAAGCGGCCACCAGGAAAAGAACCGCCCGACATGTTAACGGGCGAAGCGCAACTGCCCATCCCTTTGTCCATGCTACCCGCAGAAGCCAAGCAGCTTGTGTCACAAAAGAGATGCACACACTGGCCCGATGGTAGCCCCAACCCCAAGCTGAAGGTAGCAATTTCCCAGAACCAATACGCGCTCCCCCTGCGCTTCCTTGAGCCCTTTCTTCCAGGCACCGAACTCAACGCGGGTTTGGTCATGTCGCTGAACCTCAAAGGTACGCTGGAGAACATCGAGCAAGCCAAGGGGTTTGCACGGCTCCGCATCCAGCGCATTGCCGTACCCAAGCACGGCCTCGCTTTGGTGTCGAACGCAACAAGTCAAACCTTGAAAGAGAAAGACCCCGAAGCTTACAAACGTTGCCGCTCTCTCCTTCATACCAAGAACCAAAACAAGAAAACCAAAGTGTATGACAAGCACATTGACGGCTGCACCTATAGCTACATCAAAGTGTCTTTGGGAGAAGAAAACTACTTGCTGCGAGGACGGTTGCAAGGAGAATCGGGGAAACCGCTGCTCCTTCAAGGCAAACTCTCCCGAGCAGGTGGCCTACTGAGCTTTAGGAACCACCCATCGTACTCTGCAAAGTTCACAGCGGAAGACTTTCGACCGATGGACACGAGAAAGCACAAGCTCGTGCTACACACCAAGATGACCGCAAGAAAGAAAGAAGGCAGCGCTCCTACCATTGATGGCGAGCTTGTCATCGATCAGCTCCTCTACCACCTACCCAGTACAACCTATGGCGATGGTTACAAAGAGTACAAACAACACCCAGACCTTGTGATATTGGGGGAGACATCGGAGCGAAAGCTCTACCCCTCCAACGTGAGACAAAGCCTCCGAAACAACCGGTGGAATAGCATCACAAAAAAGCAGAACCAGAAGCTAGCCAGCGGGTTGCCTTCCTCGCTCAAGAAACGACTCCAGAAGACCTCAACGAAGCAAGGGGCATCCAAATCAAACAAGAGCGACACCTCCTCAAAGCGCAAGCGCAAGCGCAAGCGCAAGAAGCCAAAGCCACCGTTGTTTCAAGACGACCTGCGGGCGAATATCATTGTAAAGATTCCTCACAATGCACGAGTCAAAGGGAGAGAACTCGACCTCTCGGTCCGCTCGCTATACAAAGATGGCCTGCGTGTGGTGTGGAAAGACAGACGACTCCGACTGGTGGGAGGATTGCGCGTTGTTCGAGGTGGATTAACCCTGTACACCAAGAGCTTCACGACAACCGAAAACAGTCGGATTCAATTCATGGGACAATCTCTGCGCCTGGATGAGTTGGACCAACTGAACGCCAAGCTCAACGTCACGGCTCGTCACCGAGTCAGACAGCGCTCGGGTGGAGGAATGCAAGGAAGCATCAAACGTGTCGACATCTTGGTCAAGATTCGAGGAACACTGCAAAACCCGAAGGTCAGCCTGGGCGCTCAAACAGCAAGCGGGACGTCAATGTCCATGGACAAGGCTAACATCCTATCCATGCTTCTCACCGGAGCCACAACACAAGGCCTCTCGGAAGGTCAAAATGTACTCGGTCAACAAGCCTTCAGCGCCGCAAGCAGCATTGCCTCTTCGATTGCCCAAACCTACATCACGCAAGCAATTCCCATCGATGTGTTCAAAATCGACGCGGGGAGCCGGGTGGAAGATCTGGAAGTCACGATAGGTAAGTACATTACACAGAAGCTATACCTGGAAATTCAATCCAGACCTTTTCCCGAAGACACCGAGAACTTGTGGATGTTGTTGTTCCAGGCCCAGCTGTCTCGCCACTGGCGTTTGGAGCTACAAGTGGGAGAAAAGAAGAGAAACAACGAAGACCTCTTCCGCAGCGCAGCCTATATCTATTTCCAAATGCGACGTTAGCTATCAAGAAAGAAAGCTATGGGGTGTTTGTGTCTCATCGACTGGTACAGTTTCTGCTAGGTACACAAGCGAGTCACTTGTTGAACGAAACAACAAGACCTTTCGTTCCGTGTTGAACCGGAACTCTACCCTCACCTTTGCGACACAGGAGTTTTCCCATGTGCACCGATCTTATTCCAATGGCAGCCTCCGTCTCTGTATCGATCAACTCGCAACTTCTTATCGCTCTCTGCTCGCTCTTTGCAGGTATTGCGATCTTTGTGAAGCCTCGACTGCTGAGCTATATCGTCGGAGGTTATCTCATCGTCGTGGGTGCACTTGGACTCTTGAGCCACCTCTAAGAACCAGGTACCAGAACCAACAAAAAGACTGCTCCCACCTCGAAAGGAAAAACTCATGAACTCCAAGCAAATTCTTTACATGATAGGCTCTCTTATCCTAACCGCTGGCTTAGCTTGGGGAGCGTACGAGCTTGACGTCCCAACACTTTGGATCGTCATCGGTAGCGTCGTTGCGCTGGGCGCAGGAACGATGTCTGCTGCATCCATCAAACAAGTGAAGCAGACAACCACCCACGTTTCGAGCGCAAGCTAGAGCACCAACAAACGTACCCAACGCGTGCGATTCAATCCTATGGGTAAAATGGCCTTCGCATTTGTGATAACGCCGGGCACCGACGCCCGAAACATGTACCCGGCCAGCCATGAGGGATATAGACAAGGGAGAAGTACCCACATCCGTGGGCACTCAGATATTGCAAGCGATGATACTGTTCTTGTCCCCACAAGACTCCATCCAACACGCGATAGGTTCGTCTGCGTACTTCTGTGCAACATGTGGATTCTGTAACTCAATCCAACACGCGGTATCCTTGTCTGTCTTATCTGCGTAATCTGCGGACTCCTCATGCAAACCAAGGAACCAACGATCTGTAACCCCACCCGAACCCAACGATGCTGTTGAGTTTAAGACTTCCATCCGATACGTTTGTAAAGAGAACACTGCTGTTGTTCGTGGATGGGTATACCACCCTCATGCAACAGCCTTCACCTTCTCCACAAATGGACCCATGTTAGGAAGTCGGAATGATACATTTGTTTGGTTTGAACCCAGGCCTACGTTTTGTCGTTTGTTTCGCATGTTGGTTTGGGGCTATTTTGCTCCCCACAAAGCCACCCCAGGCTGCATCAACAAGACCAACCCAGAAACGTTTACGCTCCCAAGCTTCCCCTCTGTCTCTCAGCCCCCAAGACAAGAAGAGCATCGCGAAGATCAAACATAAGGCAGCGCTCCACCTCTTCCTGAAGAAGAAATTCCCCAACACGGCAACCTATCGTCAGAGTTTTCTATGGGGAGAGTTGTTGTACGCAAAAGCTCGCCTTTCACAGGGCAAAGCAAGTCGAGTGATCGGCTCCACGCGAAGATGGTTTTTGTTGGCAGCAAAGCAGTACCAACGTGTAGCCAAGAACAAAAACAAAAGATACCGAAAACAAGCATGGTTTGCTACCATGCTATGTTACGAAGCCTTACTCCAGGGCTCAAGCCAAGCACACCTCTCTCTTCGTAACGTAGCCCGCCAAGGGGGAAAGAAACACACAACAACCTTGCGAATACAGGGAGGCTCTTGGACTGTCACATGGCGACGAATTAAGATTCGTCCAAACTCGCTAACAAACAAGCTACTGCAAACCTACAACGCATTGCTCAAGTCCACCTCTGCCAAGACGCAGCAGAACTGGGTTATCCAGCTGCATTTCAAACGAGGAACACTACTCTACGCAAGGAAGCACTACGGCAAGGCGCTCAACATGTTTCAAGCATTGGCTCAACAACACCCTTCCCATGAGCTATCGCGCCGCGGTGTCTTCATGATTCTCTATATGCTAGAAGATCTTCGACTCATGGGAGCGATGACACTTGTCGCACGGCATTACTTGGACAACCCAAAGCTAACGGCACACAAGAGGTTCAAGCTGGAACTCTATAGGATGTTGATACGTTCAGTGTACCTCTATGCGATGTCGGGCCAACAAGGAGAGCCTGTAACCAACTTCAAGAGAGCCCAGCGGCTAGAGAACTATGAGCAAGCGTATGGCCCCCACGGAAAATGGGTAAAAACCCAAGGGTTGAAGGCAAGCCCCAAAGCCGTCCATTCTCTGGCCCTCGCTGGGTTCTATTACAAACGTGCAAACAAGCTGGATCGTACCATTCGAGTATGGCTTCGATTGATACACAAATACCCAAATCACAAGCTAGCGACCAATGCCTGCTTCAACCTTGCCAAGCTTTATGGGCAGCTCGCTCAACACGACAAAGCTGCACGCTGGTACGAGAACTATGTGTTTGGAATCCAAAACAAGGGAGGTTGGCTCCGAAAGCCAGCCAAGCAACTCCAAAAGAAGCGCCCCAAGCCAACACCCCGACGGAACAAGCGAAGGCGCAGAACCCGTTATCGCAGGACCGTTGTTCAACTGGCAGCAGCCCGCCGAGCCAAGCGAGTTCGACTTGCTTTGTACTCCGCAGCGACCCATCGCCGCGCAATCAAACAATGGTCACGTTCCATCGTTTTGTTTCGGCACTATCTCCAACGAGTTCCTCGAAGCTCTCCCAAGGTCAAGGAGGTGTTCTTAAGTATGGCAAAGATGTATGAGAAGTTGGGACAACAGAAGAAGGCCCGCTTGATGTACCAAAAGCACCGTAGTATCCGATAGCATCCGTCTTACACCCACACGTTCACTTCACCGCAGTTTCAAATGACTGTTCGGTGGGAATCGTGAAGCGAAGAGTCCCCAGCTTCACTCCTGCCACAAAGAAATGGAATTCGCTGAAGTCACATTACCCAGATTGCGCAACACCTCTTGCTAATCGGCCGCCACGTTGGGTTTGTCTCTCTGAACATCCCAAGACATCAGTCCTACAGCCGAACACCGTACTGACTCCTCTCCATTTTCGGTGTAATTCATAGGAACAGCAAGCAGTGGAGTGCCAGCGGATGTGGGTACTTACCCTTTGCCAATATCTTGCATGGGTAGCCGGGTACATGTTTCGGGCCGCGTAGGTGCCCGGCGTCATCACAAATGTTTGCCCCAGGATCAAAACCTGCACATCGCGAGGATCTATCGCGCCCAACCACAAGCAGATACTTCCCTTACTCAATGGGTCGGAACAAGTGGAGACATCCACTCAAACCGTCAATGGCGCTCCTTGGAGACCAGCCGAGATGCAACCGTCGCAAAGGAACAGTTGGGAGGCTGCGAACATTCAGCCACCTCTACATTGTTGCTCAACCAAAACGCTGCCTTGAAGGCAACAAACATTTCGACACAAGTCTTTGGATTGTAATGGACAAATGCCTGAAGAGTTCCACCTGGGAAGATCTTTCTCTCTTTCTTCGTTGCTATTGCGGTCGTTCTTGTGTACCTCAGAACCTGGTGTTAATGATTCATTCTTGTCCAATTGTTCATTCCGACTCCCCTTACGTTGAAAGTAGATGTTTCCATTGTTGAGTGAATGGAAAAACGGTCTGTTCTCAACTGAAGAGACATTCCTGGCGAACCTCTGTCGACTCTCTCCCTGCGCACCTAGTGAGGTAGACTCTTCCGAAGACTCTCCAGACGCCGAGCGGTTGCTGTCGTGCATACTGGAGGAGCATCTCTCGTCGCTGCTCCTTTGGCGGATGGAAAACCCCATTCCTTCGACAGAGCCCATGTGGGACAAGCTTCAAGACATGTTCTCCTCCGATGCCTGGGCCTCCATCAAAGAACAAGACAAACTTCATCGCATGGACTGTTTGTTACGCCAACGAGAACAAGCAAACATCGAAGCATGCTTGCAAGAACAAAACATCCCTTACCTCCTTTACAAGGGTGCTGCCTATTCTCGTTTGCTCTATCCCAAACCTCACCATCGATTTATGACAGACCTTGATTTTCTGGTCGCTCCTTCGGAGTTTGAGCGGGCGGGCCAGTGTCTTGTTCGGCTCGGCTACAACCTGGCCTTTCAGGACAAGAGCTACGCCCAGTTGTTTGTCCATCCAACCCACAGAAGCCACGTTGACTTGCATAGCAGCCCAGGTCACCCCAGCCAGATTCAGGTATCGTTTGACACTCTCTACACCAACTCTCTACCAACGCCCAATGGTGGGCGGATGGGCTCTCTTCTTGATCAGACACTCCTCCATATCTTCCATCTATGCAAGCACGCATTTCTTCCGGGCTTTGTCCGACTGGCAGGTTTCTTTGAGCTGAGAGAGCTACTTTTACGACTCCAAGAGGATGATGCTGCACTTCAAAAGCGGGCCCGGCAGTTTGGCTTGCTCCACGCCTTAAGGACAAGTCAGTGGATGCTCGCTCAGCTCTACCCAGGGGCGCTCCCTCGCGATAACAACGGAAACAACATGAGGATCGAGTACCCACTCATTGCGATGTTGCGAAGCAGTTTTAGGAACGCAGAAACAAGCCCTTCACTTTTTCAAAGTACAGGTCGTTTCTTATACTTGCTGCACTGCATTGACAGCCCAAAGCAACGTGTGTTCTTTGTGCTTCGTCAACTGCGTCGCGTTCTTAGGATGTGAAGAGGGAACAACTGCAAACGACTGGAGAGATCTGGTGTGTTCAAGAGGGACGATTGTCGAGCATGACCGTGGGGATCCGAAAATCCATCCATCGATTTCTTCAGCTTTCCTGGGATGAGCGATGGCTTTTGCTCGAAAGCGGTGTGAGTGTATCGCTGGCATCCGCCGTCGTGCGCATGCTTCCGTTTGGCTGGTATCGCTCGCAGTTGGGAGAACAAGGGAGAGCCGAGGCCTCCACTCTTTCGCCCACGCAACGGGAAGTTGCGCTGCAAATATCGAGGAACATCCGCCGCGTCAAAGCCCGAGTGCCTTGGATGTGCACCTGCATGATGGAAGCTATCGCAGGACAGAGCATGCTTCACCGACGCCACATTGACAGCGTCCTTTGCATCGGAGTTCGTCGGGATGAAGAGAAGCTACACTTTCATGCCTCGTTGCGCTGCCATGATTTGTGGGTGACTGGAGGTCCGATGGAAGAGTCCTTTTCTGTGCTCTTAACGTTCTCCAAAGCATCCAAACCTTAACCCAGTTCCATTCATAGCAACTCCAAGACCCGAGTTATTTCATGGAAAAGACCACCATCCAGCCCCAAGACCGTTACACCTTTGGACCTCATGTGGAGTGGCAAAAGTTTGAAGACAACGCCCTCTTGCTGCTTTTGGAGACCGGAGAGATCTACCAACTGAACGAAACAAGCGCACGCATCATCGAGCTGATGGAGAAGTCCCACACCGCCCAGGAGATCTTGCAGCACCTTCTGCAAGAATACCAACAGGAAGAGTCCACGATCGAACAAGAGATGCATGACTTTCTCTCCCACTGCTTGCAGCAAAGCTTGCTCCAACACAGAGCACAATAGACCGTTCATGTCTTCACCCAACACCACCTCATCCAGCGCAAGCCCCGAAGCAACAATGAAGTCAGAGAAACAGGGTATCCCTACCAAGACCTGGTATCTGCGTTGGTCTCCCAAGCAGGAAGCGTCACCAACATTTTGTCATGGTGAGTCAGGGGAACGACTTTCCTTGTACACCTCTCCCAACGGCTCACGTTGTCTTGTGGACGGTTATCTGTTTGACACACCTCGCCATGATTTAACGTGGGCTGAGTCGGCCTGGCATCATTACCAACAACAAGGGGAAAAGGTCTTCAACGGATTGCGAGGTGGCTTTGTCCTCGCGCTATGGGATGCCTCTCGCAGCCAACTTCTTCTGGGTCGCGATGCAACAGGCTTACGCACCTGCTTCTATGTTTGGAAGGACAACACGTTTTGGGTTTCATCATGCATCGATACCCTGGTACGGCTGCCAGAGATCAGTAACCAGCGGAACCGGATTCGAATCGCTGAGGGTCTCTTGCATAGCTGCAACTTCCACCAGTGGCAGGAAACCTACTACCAGGACGTCTTGCGCCTTCCCCCCGCTCACCAGTTGACGCTTGCTTCCAGCGGACTCTCGATGAATCGGTATTGGGACCCGGTCCCGCCTGGGTTCTCCTGGGCCACAGCAGAAGAGAGAGCGCAGCTTCCCAACTTACTGGAACAATCGGTCCAACGCTGCCTTGATGTGGGGGGCGACAGCGTGGCCTTGAGCGGCGGCTTTGACTCTGTCAGCATCGCCACGTTAGCCACCCAGTCTGATACCCTGACCCAACCGCTTTGGGCGTTGTCGCTTCGGTTCTCTGGAAAACTCTGTGATGAAGGAGTGTCGCAGCAAGCTGTCGCGCAGGCGCTGGGAATGCCGCAGGTGCTCTACACCATGGAAGAGGGGTTGGACAACGCCAACTATGTCGCGGCCTCCCTGGCGCAGTCGTCGACCAGCCCCAATCCTGTGTTGAGTGTGTGGCAGTCCATGTTTGGTGGCCTGCTCAAGATGGGCCAAGAGCGCAAGCTGAGCAACTTGATGATGGGAACAGGTGGAGACGACATCTTCATCGTGGATCCAGCCCACGGCCAAGACTTGCTGAGCTCCTTCCAGTGGTTTCAGCTGTGGAAGTACGTTCGGATGTGGCAACGAAGCTCCCCTTTTGGGACCCTTCACATGGCGCGCTTTTTGTTGTGGTCCCAAGCACTTCGCCCCACCTTAAAGTCGGCATTCAAGAGGCTCTTTCCTGGTAGCCCGCTGCAAGAACCTCGAACGTGGTGGCGCGCTCGCAAGGGGTTGCATTTTCCCGATTGGCTTCACCCCCAAACCAACGAAATACAGGAGGCGTTGCTGTATCGACGAGAGTGTCCTCCAGCCCACGCCCAGCCGTACGAAAGAGACAAGGCATACTCTACGGTGCTCGCGAAGATCCCTCAATCTCCGATGTTGTTTGAAGAATTGGATCAAGCGATGGCATGGGGACAACAGTTTGGCTTTACGTTGCTGTATCCCTACTTTGATCAAGATCTCTTTGGGCTCGCCCTACGAATGCACCCTCGCTATCTGATGGAAGGGGGTTGGTCCAAATCGCCCCTCCGTCAACTTGTGGCTCAAAAACTTCCCAATGTTCCTCTGCACAAACAAAAGGTCGATTTTACGCAGATGATGCATCAAGTGCTTCGTGGGCATGGCGCGTCGGTTTGGGAGCACATGCGAGAGCTCCCGATGATGCGGTCCCTTCAGCTGATACAGCTGGATCCGCTTGTCCGCTTCATCGACGACTACTTTCTAGAACGACATCAGCACTTTTCACCTGTCTGGGCGACCTTGGGCCTCGAATCCTGGCTCCAAGAGCGGAGCAACGCAGGCCTTTGAAGCACGTTTTTTTTCATGCACATGCTTCTGCTTTTCGGTTGACTCTGCTGCAGAGAAGTGTTTCTTTAGGTGTGGGGAAAGCATTGAAATGGAGCAAACCATCCGAGTCCGTTGCTCACTTTGCAAGGAGATGCACAATGCAACAAAAGTCACCAAAGGACGAAGGCACAGATGTGCCCGAGTCACCATCCAAACGCCCCTGGGTCCGACCTTCTCTTGAACGTCTTGGCGCGATTCGCGATCTGGTTCAAGGAGGAGGAAAAGTAGGATCGAACCTTGATGGAGATCCTGTCACATCCCGCAAACAGGGCACAGGTTGAGTTTCTCTTCCCAAAGGGCTCCCTGGGAAACCCAGCGTTTTTTCCAGAACATGAAGTTTGCAACCCTTGGTCTTCTGGAACCTCACCTCTTTCATCACAGCCACACAACCTTGCAAGAGTCATGGGAGCTCACACCTCAAGGTCCCAAAGTTCACGTCTACCAAGACAACAACGAGAGCTTCTGGATGGTTTGTGATGAGATTGGGGCTCTGGGTTTTTCGGTTCATCACCATCAACTGCAGCTCCTCCGCGCCCCCACCGTCTCCCCTGCTCGTTTTCGTTTTGTCATGCTGCACAACTGGCTTCCTCTGGTTTACAACGCTTGGGGCTACCAGGTCTTCCATGCAAGCGCGGTCTGCCATCTCGAAACCCAACGAGTGTTCGTGTTTTTTGGTGACTCTGGCGCAGGGAAGTCGACGCTGGCCTATGCACTTGGAGAGCAAGAGGGATGGCAACAACTCTCTGACGATGCCTTCGCAGTGAGAGCGGAGCAAGGCCGCCTTCAACCTGTCCCTCTACCTGCGTTGTCGCGCCTCCGCTCCCCAAGCGCAGCGTTCTTCCAAAGCCCGACCTATGGAACAACTCTGATGGAGTGGCCTTCTGCCTCACTGGAATTGGCCTGCTTCTGTCAGCTTTCACCCAGTGAGCAGCTGTCTCAACCGTTCGAGATTGTCCCAATGGATAAGATCCAGGCGTACCTCAAGCTTCTCTCCCAAGCCTTTGTCTTTGATCTGGAGCAGCCCCAAACCTCCCAATCTCTCCTCCACAATGCGCTCCAACTGGTGGGCCAACATTCCTTCGACAAACTCCTGTATGTCCAGGACTTCGGCCATTTCCCCCAATGGCTAACAACGCTCAAGGAGCACCTTCTGCAACGGGATGAGTCCAAGGTCACTGTGAGATAGCTCACTCCATCCTTGTAAAGGATCGCACATCTCGTTTGTACAAAGAGTCACAAGTGGAAAAAGGTCCACACGATGGGTAGGCTGTTGTTCGTCACCCCAGACGCACAAAGAAGGAGCCTACGATGGGAGTCGGTACCGTCAAACACAATTCAGCACACACACAACGACTCCACAACCTTCACAGCCCTGGGACCAACCTATCCGCCCCTAACCCCGGGCCTTCTTCCGAAGAAGCGAGCCACTCTGCCCAAAAAGCAGCCATCCAACAACAAACCCAGGTCCATCAATACGTAGTAGCATCCTCTTCCACGCATCTGGGAGGGAAGCCTACGCAAGCCAAGTCCGGCGTTCGACGAACACTGGGCGAGAATCGCTCCTCAGTCACGAACACGATGAGACCTCACACAGTCGCTCGCTCCCAACCACTTCCCCAAACCAGCCCAGAGGCCACAGTCACTCGGGTGGGCAAACGCACCGTCATTGATGCAGGTGACGGCAACGACTCCATCCACGTCTCCCGCGCAAACAACGGTACGATCAATGTGGCAGTCAACGGCGAAAACCACTCCTTCACCGTACAGGATGCGATCAACGGCTTGACCCTCCGCGGTGGAGACGGCAACGACCAGATCAAAGTCGGTGACCATCTGTACTTTGACTTACAAATCGAGGGCGGCCAAGGAAACGACAAACTCCAAGGCGGTCAGGGAAACGATGTTCTCGACGGCGGCGCCGGTCACGATGTTCTCAACGGTGGCGCCGGAGATGACAAGCTTTACGGACGCGACGGCAAGGACACCCTTCACGGCCAACGCGGGAACGATTACCTCGAAGGTGGCCTCGGAGATGACACCCTTCACGGCGGTGACGGGCGTGATGTGCTGTACGGTCTCGACGGCAACGACACCCTTCGCGGCGGCGATGGTCGTGATTACCTGGACGGTGGACGAGGCAACGACAACCTCCGGGGAGACAACGGCATTGACCAACTCATCGGTGGCCGAGGTCAAGACCACCTGCAGGGTGGACGCGGCAACGATGTCCTCGCTGGCGGCCACGGCAAGGACCGAATCAACGGCGGCCAAGGCCAAGACACCGTGTACAGTCAAGCCAACGACCGTGTCAGCCTACAAGCCAATGACCACAAGGTGAACGTTGACCTTTCTGACCACAGCGAGCAGGAGCTGGGTTCACACATCACCGCAGGCCCGAACCGTCGGCAACGTCGCAAGCACGACCCCATCGTCGCGGCTCATCCTGACTTCCAGATGCGAGTGGAGTCGGACCTCGACGCTCTTCGCTCCATCCCGGCTGGCCGAGAGGTGTTGGCAGCCATCGACAACAACAGCGGCGGACACACCGTAACCATCGAGCAAAACGAAGGCCGAGGCAACCTCAAATCAACGTTCAATAGCCACGGCTACCGCAACACAGACGGCACACTTGGCGCGGGAACGTCCAGCGAGATTGGCTACGATAGCTCCAATGTTCAAAGCCCTGGCCGGGAAGCCTGGAGAACTCGTCCACCTGTTGTAGGATTGTTCCATGAATTGATTCACTCCCTCGATGATGCACAAGGCACAACAGAGAGAGGTGTCACACACGAGAAGAGCACCGGAGCATCTGGCACGCCCAATCCCAACGCAGAACACACGACTGTTGGATTAAGCTACGATCACGACGGCGATGAACTCGACAATCATGGCAAGTTCAACCCCCACTCGAACTCACGCGTTCACCGCGAAGGGCCGAGCGAAAACAAGCTCCGTAAAGCTTTCAACCTGGAACGACGTACCCATTATTAAGCAAGCTATCCAGAAAGCTACCGCGTTCCTTTGACGCCTCCAGGAATGGGCTTTCCGTGAGGGTCCGTTGCGGGGCTGTCCAAGGAAAGCTCCAGCTGACGTTGCAATTCGGGTGAGAGGAAGTGTTCCATTTCATCGGCGTCACGGTGAACATGGTCAGGTGGGTAGTTGAGTTTGTCTTCCAGGTAGGCTTCCCACAGACGGTGTGCGCGGACCAGCTCTTGGCCTCTCTTGCGCCCTGTTTTCGTCAAGTGCATTCGGCCATCTTCCCACAACAGCCAGCCCTTTTGCATCAAGGTCTGCCCACTTCGACGAAGAGCACGTAACGAAAGCTGAAGCAACTCACACATCTTGGACTGCTCCATCCACTCACCACCATCTTCCTCCCATCGGTACAGCGTGGAGAGGATGTGTTCTCGACGCAAACGTCGGGAAAGTTGGACTCGCTTCCAAGCCTGACTCACCAGACCGTATCGTGGCGAAAAGAGAAACGCTCCGGCAAACAAAAGCCCTGCTGTGGTTGACATGGTCCCTGCGACAGAGACCTTTCCCCCCATCGCCAGGGCCATTCCATAACCAAGACCCGCACAAAGGACACCAATCAGAGCAGAGAGAAGGAGCATAATGGCCAGCCGGTCGGTGAGCAAATACGCCGCAGCACCCGGAGCAATCAGCATCGCCACAACAAGGATCGCACCAACCGATTCAAACGCAGCGATGGTCGTCAGAGCCACCATGCCCAACAACATGTAATGAAGCACGCGAGGTCGAAGCCCCATGGATGCCGCAAGAATCGGGTCAAAGGTTGAAACCTTCAACTCCTTGTAGAACAGCACAACAAAACCGATATCCAACAGCAAGACCGCGCCCAACGACCAAAACGCACGGGGTCCCAGGTCCACACCGCTCACAATCCATCGGTCAAACGGCGTGGTCGCGATCTCGCCAAACAAGACACAGTCGAGATCCAGGTGGATGTTACCCATGTTAGCAATCATCACCACCCCGGCAGAGAAGAGAATGGTGAACACAAGGCCCAGGGAAGCGTCTTCATGGATTCGCCCTGTTGAGCGAAGGACATCGATCAACATTGGAGTGAGCAAGCCCACCACGGTTGCCCCCAAAATCGCGGGAAACGAACTCAAGCTGCCCGTCAGCCATGCAGCCACCGCAATACCAGGCAACACCGAGTGACTGATCGCGTCACCCATCAGCGCCATTTTGCGAAGAATCAGGAAGCATCCCAAGATCCCCGATGAGATACAAACCAAAGCACCAATGGCAATGACCCACCACTCGTAACTTTGAAGCCCCAGGAAGCTAGAAGCTATCGACAAGGTTGCGCCGTTCATGGTGTTATCGCTTTCATGTTGGGATTGGTGTTCCCTGTAGGAATGGGCTTCCCATGTGGGTCTGTCTCTGGCTGATCAAGCAAGGCCTCCAACTGCGCCACCAATTCAGGCGAGAGGAAGTGTTCCATTTCATCGGCGTCACGGTGCACATGGTCCACAGCAATGGACGCTCGCTGTGTCAGATAAAGCTCCCACAAGCGATGGTTTCGAACCACCTGACAAGCTCGCTCCCAACCAACAAGAGATAGCTTCCAGTGATCGCCCCCGATAACTTCCAGCCAACCTTTCTTTACCAAGCTATGACATTCTTGACGAACTTGTGCCCCCGTCATCGAGGTAAACTTCAACAAAGATTGGATGGACACACGGGGCTGGTCTTCTGGTTCGTTCTCGCCAATTTTGTAGAAGGTCTTGAGGAGGTTCTCTTCCAAGATCTTTCGCCGCCCACGGACTCGTTTGCGCCATGCGGGAAGAAGCCCGCGTGTCGGTGCAAACAGCAAGCTAAGGACAAACAAAAACGAGGCAGCAAGAACCATCACAGGCCCCGTTGGCATCTTGGGGAGCAAGGCCGAAACAAACGCACCCAGCATGCCAGAGAAGGCACCCACTCCAGCAGAGATCCAGCACATTTTGCCCAGCCGGTTGGTCCACTGTCGGGCCGCCGCAGCCGGAATGATGAGGAGCGCGGCCATCAAGATGACGCCCACAACCTGCAAACCAATCATCACCGAGACCACAATCAGCGACGTCAGGAACTGGTCCAAGAAGCGGATGGGTAGGCCCAAACTCGCTCCAAAGCCTGGATCAAAGGAGAGAACCTTGAACTCCTTAAAGAACAAGGTGACCAAAAGAACCAGGAGTCCACAAAGAACGGCCAGAGTGTAGATGTCACGCTGCAACAGAAAAGCAGCCTTGCCAAACAAAAAGGTATCAAGGCCCGATTGGTTGCCCGCCCCGCTCTGTTGAATGACAGAGAGCAAAAGAACACCCACACCAAAGAAGACGGACAGCACAAGTCCAATGGCCGTGTCGCTTTTGATTCGGCTGTAGCGAGTGATCCAGGTAATCAGTTGGGCGCCCAAAAGACCCGACGCCATCGCACCTGCCAGGAAGAACCATGTGTTCTTCTCGCCGGTCAAAAGAAACGCAACGCATACACCAGGTAACGCCGCGTGAGCCATCGCGTCTCCGAGGAGACTTTGGCGTCGTAAGAACGCAAAAGCACCCAGCACCCCGCTGGAGATTCCCAGCAGCACACAGCCCAACATCACGACACGTCGGGTGGTTCCGGTGTCGCTAAAGTATTTGGCAATTTCAGCCCACAAGTCCCACACGGTTAGCGCCTTTCCCGAGTAACAACTTCCACAGCCTGGCTGAGGATGGGAAGTTGTCCACCGTATGTTTTCTTGAGGTTTTCTTCTGTAAACGACTCTTCCAGCGGACCACAAGCCACCATCCTCATGTTGAGCAGCAGCGTCCAGTCAAAATACTCTGGAACCGTTTGCAAGTCGTGATGCACCACGAGCACCGTCTTGTTCTGGCTGCGAAGTTCTCGAAGCAGCTCAACAATGGCCTTCTCCGTCACTGCGTCTACACCCACAAACGGCTCGTCCATCAGGTAGATGTCAGCCTCTTGGGCCAGCGCCCGAGCCAGGAACACACGCTGTTGTTGCCCCCCTGAAAGCTGGCTGATCTGCCTGTTGATAAAAGCTTCCATTCCTACCTTGGCCAGGCA
This sequence comes from Deltaproteobacteria bacterium, assembly GCA_006226375.1. Taxonomy (GTDB): domain Bacteria; phylum Myxococcota_C; class UBA6777; order UBA6777; family UBA6777; genus M3003. The sequence goes on from SBHC01000041.1 coordinate 31,475, forward strand.
CCGTCGGGCGATGTCGAGATCCGAGCGTTTCGGACGCTTGAACCACCCCAGCCGCCCGTACCGCCCCATCACCACAACATCCAGAACCGTGGTGGGGAAGTCCCAGTCCACCGACTCGCGCTGCGGCACATAACCCACACGAGTACGAACATCCTGGTAAGGCTGGTCAAAGAGCTTGACCCACCCGCTCGACAAAGGAAGCAAACCCATAATCGCCTTAATCAGAGTCGTCTTGCCTGCCCCATTAGGACCCACAATAGCAACCAAGTGACCGGTAGGCAGGGTAAAGTCGACATTCCATAGCACTGGACGAGTCTGGTATGACACGGTCAGGTCGTGCGCTTCCACCGCGATGGAGACGTTCTCCGAAGAGTCCACCGTTTCTTGTGCTTTGTTGACGGTTTCGATTTGAGCTTCCACGTCCTTACCCTTCCAATGGATCGACTTTCCCACCAAACAAGAGATGCCTAGAGAGGCACCATGGGAAGTTGAGTTTTCAGTTTATTTTTGTGCCGAAGATGATGAAACGCTCAACGCTTTCTTCACCGTGTTGACGTTGAACCTTACCATACCAACGTAAGTCCCCTCAGGTGTTCCTTCTGGGCCCATTGCATCGGAGTACAGCTTGCCCCCCATCGCAACGTTGTGTTTCCGACGAGCGCATCGTTCCATCACAGCCTTGACTGCGTTGTCTGAAACAGAAGTCTCAGCGAAAATGGCTGGCAGCTTCTTGGTTACAATCAAGTTGATGACACGCTCGATGTCTTTGAGGCCCGCCTCTGATACCGTGCTGATGCCTTGCAGCCCCACCACTTTCAAACCGTACGCTTGACCAAAGTAGCCAAAAGCGTCGTGGGAGGTGACCAACACGCGCCGTCCTTCAGGGATCATCGCCAGCTCTTTCTTGACCCATTTGTGCAGGTCCACCAGCTCTTTGACGTAAGCTTTGGCGTTGGCTTCGTAGGTAGCCTTGTTCTTGGGGTCAACTTTCACAAGAGCCTCTCCTACCCTCCGAACCACCTGCTCCCAAAGCGACACATCGAACCAAACATGCGGGTCGTATGCGCCTTTGTAGCCAGCTGGTTTGCGAAGAAGCTTCCGGTCGATCTTGTCTGTGGCTGCAACAACAGGTTTGCTTCGCCCCATCTTGGTCAAGATCTCCTGCATTTTTCCTTCCAGATGAAGGCCGTTGTACAACACCAGACCAGCTTCGGCGAGCTTGCGTGTGTCTGCAGCGGTGGCTTTGTAGAGGTGTGGATCCACACTGGGGCCCATCAAACCCTCCACATGAACCTTGTCACCGCCGACCCGCTTTGCAGCATCCGCCAGCATCCCCGTCGTAGTCACAACATAGAGTTTCCCCGACTTGCTCCCCTGGGATCCTCGCTTGCAGCCTACAAAACTCAGCGCACACGCCATTCCAAGAATGACCCATAGCTGCCCTCGAAACGATGTCCTCAACATGACCTTCAACTCCTTCTCCACTCAGCACTTTATGATTGCAAGTTCACGCAACATTTTCGACACAAGAACGACGACATTTAGCCAAGGCTAAATATCAAACAAAGCCAACATAATCGTTTTGGATTGAGGTGTCAAATGTTTCTGCGGGAAAGGTTGGATGGGAGGCAGAGGGGAGAGGAGGTTTAGTCTTCTTTGTCGGAGGATTGAACCTGCATAAGAGCCTGGAGAGCGGCCATTTTCTTTTGAAGTTCTTGAAAGGCTTCAGGGTTGCCCACCTCAGAGATCTTGTTGGCCATAGCTTCAACGCCTTGCAGTTTGTCGGCCGCGGCGTTGAGTTCCTCGGAGTCGATGGCAACCGCCTCAGGCGAAGGCAAAGGCACCGAGCCTTCCAAAGACTCTGCGGTGACACCGGGAGGAAGAGACTTCGCTTTTTCCTGATCTTCCCTCATGTGGCACTTCTTGTATTTTTTTCCACTTCCACAGTGACAAGGATCGTTACGACCCAATTTCACACTCATGGCTTTTGTTCCTTTGGTTGGAGCGTTCGGAATGATAAAAAGACAGAGAGTTCAGCGCGCAACACACTGTTCCGACGCCGGGCTCTCGTTTCGATTGTGACTTCCAGACAGAGGTTTGGTAGAGTAGTCTCGGGTATGGTTCCAAAGCAAACCAACAAAGGAAAACCGATGACACACCCATCTCATGATGCTGGCCACAATACCACAGGACCTCTTCACCCTCAACGACTTGGCGTATGGCTTGTCCTGGCGCTTTGCTGCGCTGTCGCAGGAACGATTTTGAGTTGCAGTTCCAACACAGGCACCGAAGAGAACGTCCAGGAAGTTGCCACAGAACCAACGTCGACCAACGATGGGGGAACAACGGAAGCCACAACGGAAGGATCGTCGGCGGTAGAAGCAGCCCCCTCTGACCTGGATTTGCAGATGAAAGCCGAGGACTTTGGCTGCATTCTTAAGTGGACGAAGGTGAACCGCTATCGCATCACCAACAAGCTGGGATTTGAAGAAGAAGCGCTGAAGGTCGCTCGCTCAGCAGAAGGTGGGACATTTCCGGTTGGAACCGTCATTCAGTTGGTACCCCAAGAAGCGATGGTGAAACGCAAAAAAGGATGGAACACCAAAACCAACGATTGGGAGTTCTTCTTTCTCAAAGTAGACAAGTCAGGCACGACCATTGAGACACGTGGGAAAGAAGATGTAAAGAATGGATTTGGCGGGAATTGCTTTGAGTGCCATGCCAAGGCCGACTCCAAATGGGACTTGATCTGCGGCGAAGACCACGGCTGCGACCCCCTGCCCCTCTCACCCAGCGTCATCGAAAGCATCCAGAACTCCGATCCTCGCTGCCCCTAGAAAGCCGGACATTCGGCTAAGGTTTGGTCGCCCAAGCGCAGAAACTCATCGTCCAAACGTATACCTTTGTCGGATCGAGGGCTTCTTCCTCCATCTGCCCAACAAGAGCGTCCACTTCGGCTTGTGTCGCAGTGCCAGAAGAGAGAATCCGAGGCCCCATCATCTTCACGAGGGCAGAGAGCGGAAATTGTCCAGGTTGCCCCTCAATGACCGCGTTGGCACGAATGCCCTTAAATTGCAGGCCCGCTTCCGCGAACGTGGCCGGCAAGGCAAAACCCATCGCCGGATTCGCCCCCTCTGCCACCAACATGCTCCTTAACCACCCAGCGGCTTGATCGTGTGCAACCATCGGCGTTGTGCGTGCTGGAACCATTGTGGAGTCAGCCTCTTCAAACACGACCACGCCATCATTGCGTAGCCATCGCGACAAACGACGCAAAACATCCACAGGATCTGACAAATACATTAAGACCCGTCGTCCCACCAGGGCATGGAACGACCCGTCGGGGAAGCTCTCCAATGCGGACAGGTCTCCCGTTGCATCTGCGAAAACAAACTGTGCGTGTTTGCTACCCAGCTTCTCCATGCGCTGCTCTGCCATCGCCAACATTTTTTCGTTGCGTTCCAAAGCAACAACGGTCCCAGAAGGCCCAACAAGATCCGCCAGAACCTCTGTCACTTCTCCCCCACCACAACCGAGTTCAAGCACATGCATCCCAGGCCCAATGCCCGCATCCATCAGATATCTCTGGGTTCCAGTGTTGTCACGTTTCATGGGATGTCTATACTCCTGACCCGCTCGTCAGGACCGGGTCCATTCATTTTTGTTGAAAACATCAGATAGGAAGAAGGAAGAAGCTCAAGGAAAACGGCACAAGGAGAGCAAGAAGAGAGTGTTAGTGGGAGAGAGTCGTCATCGCCTTGAACGCAATGACTTATTCAGCGTCCTTGGCATCACAGTGAGGTGCGCCTTCGTCTTTGTGGCACTCCATGTTGGCTCCACAATCGGAATCTTGGGTGCAGGACTTTTTGCAAACAGTGCCCACTTTCACTTCACCTGTAGGGCAAGTATCGCCCGAACCACCACAAGCCATCGCCAACATCGAAACAGAAACAAGAACACCCAACGCAAACTTCTTCATTTCATACTCCTTTGCATATCTTCGTGACAAGTCGATCCAACCAAACAATCCCAGGTCTATCGCAAGGCACACTGGAATCGTGCGACCACATTAATGAAAACAAAGTATCAAGTCAAGATAAATGATACTCCATTTTCAAATAACTTATTTCACAATACATTCAAAACATTAAGTAGACATATCAAAACTAAAAAAAGAAACGAGAAACCTTGACTCAACATCAATAACAGATTATCAGAATCATGAATATTGAGAATGAGTTATCAAAACAAAAGAAGGAGCGACGAGATGAAGTGGAGAGACGAAGCCGATCAACGGCTACCTGTGACTGTCCTCTCGGGGTTTTTGGGTGCGGGCAAAACGACGTTATTGAACCATGTGTTGAACAACGCAGAGGGTCGTCGTGTGGCAGTGATCGTCAACGATATGAGCGAAGTGAACATCGATGCCCAGAAGCTCAAGAAGGAGCAAACCAAGGTATCTCGGGTGGATGCAAAGTTTGTGGAGATGAGCAACGGTTGCATTTGTTGCACGCTACGAGAGGACTTGTTGGAAGAGGTGGCACGCTTGGCCCATGCAGGGCAGTTTGACTACCTGCTTATTGAGTCTACGGGGATCTCCGAGCCTCTGCCCGTTGCCATGACCTTTGTGTTTGAAACGGGTGAAGGAGAAGAACTCTCGTCCCTGGCTCGCCTGGATACGATGGTCACCGTCGTCGACGCCAAGAGCTTTGTCCACGAATACAAAAAGGCTGAAGAGCTTCGGGAACGTCAGATGGCTTTGGGGGAAGACGACGACCGAAACATCGCAGACTTGCTCGTCGATCAGGTGGAGTTTGCGAACATCCTGGTGCTCAACAAAATTGACTTGGTCACAGAGGAAGACGCCAGCCGGTTGGAAGCCATCTTGCATCACCTGAATCCGGAAGCAACGTTCGTCCGATGTGAGCACGGAAAAGTTCCTCTCAACGCCATCTTCGAGACAGGCTTGTTTGACTTTGACAAGGTGAGCCAGTCACCAGCCTGGCTCAAAGAGTTGAACGGCGAGCACATTCCAGAGACCGAAGAGTACGGCATCTCCAGCTTCGTCTACCGTGCCGATCATCCGTTCCATCCAGAACGTTTTCGCCAAACGATGGCTGACGATCGGCTTTGGTCGAAGGTGGTCCGCGCCAAAGGATTCTTTTGGCTCGCCTCCAGGCCCGCGCTGATCTACGAATGGGCTCAGGCAGGTGGGTCTTGCTCCTACACCGTTTCAGGCCTTTGGTTGGCATCACAGCCCCAAGAGCTTTGGCCCGTCGAAAGCGAGGCTGAGCGCGCGGAGATTCTCGAAGAGTGGCACCCAAGGTACGGCGACCGTCGGCAAGAGCTGGTCTTCATTGGAATTCATATGGATTCGGACGCCATAACCGAAGCCTTGGACGCTTGCCTCTTAACCGATGAGGAGTTGGCTGAAGGAGAGGAAGCCTGGCTAGGCTACAACGACCCTTTCCCAGAAATCCAGCTTCGTAGTGTGGAAGACACTGACCCCTCAGAATCCATCCACTCTTAAGATTGGCAATGTTACTTTTGATGGAACACAAGGAACTGGCGCCAAAGCAACGCGCTCTACTTGCACCAATACACCTTGAAGCGTTTTTTGTACCAACAATCCCACGAGAACTTGCATCGCAGAGAGCGACGTCGTTTTCGACAGAGTTGACGACCAAGCTTAAAGCGTACAACCTTTCCATACTTTTTGCCGCAGTCACGACGACCGGTTTGGATCGCTTTTTGTCGGGCTTGTTGCAGACCCGCCCGCCGAGATTGGGTCAACGTAACGACGCCTTTGGCTCGAAACAATCTCTTGGAGAGACGCTTGGCAGAGAGACGCTTGCGACGGATGTGACAGGCGTATTTGACCTGGCAGTATCCCGTTTTGTAGCCAAACACATGGCGAACGGAGTAGCGACCTCGCTTCCACTTAAATCGCTTGACGATGCCTTTGCGACGACAGCTTCGCTTGGCCAGCATGGCGACGCCTCGACAAGCCCGTTGCAGGCTGAAGCCATACTTTTTCTTAAAGCGACGCTGCAACGTTCCCTTCTTGACCTTGAGAGCACACTTGCACTTGGAAGAAAGGGATGGAACCTTAAACGTCCCACACGAAACGGCAAAGCTCTGTGAGGGACTTGCCCCTAGAGCGCCGAGGATAAGGCTGAGAATACCAACGAGTCGAAACATTGTCCTGACCTCAAAACCAGATCAACGTGGACGTTGTCGGCTTATTTCAGGTGAACTAGATACGAAGAGAAGTGAGAAAAGAGAGAACATGAACAAGGTGAGCTGTTCTCTTCAGAAGAGTAGACGCTGGGGTATGAGTTTTATTCACTTTTTCGATCGATATGCCCCAAATCCCTGCTGGGGTCGATCATGTCCCGAACACGACGTTTGATTTCTTTGGCTTCTGGGAAGCGGCCTTCCTCTTGTCGCGACCAAAGAAGCTCGCCGTTTAACCGAATGTCAAAGACGCCGCCCTGCCCTGGAACCAAAGCCACTTCACCAAGCTGCTCTCCAAAGGTAGAGAGCAGCTCTTGGGCGACCCAAGCGGCACGCAGCATCCATCGACAACCTGTGCAATATTCTACGGTGATTCGCGGACGTTCGGCCGTCATAAGGAAGACTCACGCTGCCGCTTGGCCATCACCGCGGTGATCGCAGACATGCTGACGACCGTAGCGATGTCACAGTTGCGGGGCAACACATTCACAGGTTCGTTGATCCCAATCAGGATGGGACCCACGACCTCCATGCCGCCCAGATACTGCATCATCTGGTAGCTGATGTTTCCTGCGTTAAGCGACGGAAAGATAAACACGTTGGCCTCTTCCTTAAGCTCATTGAAGGGGAAATCCTCCATATACCGGCCCGGTTCGACCGCGACGTCAACGCGCATCTCACCATCAATCATCAAGTCGGGGCGCATCTCTTTGGCCAAGGCCGTGGCCTCCTGAACCTTGTTCGACTCTGGGTTACGAGCTGTCCCAAAGTTGGAGAACGACAACATCGCCACACGAGGCGTGATCCCCAGCCGCTTGATCAAATCAGATGTAGAGACCGCGATGCTGGCAAGATCTTTCGCGTCTGGGTTGATGTTGACTGTGGTGTCGGCAAAGAACCGCACTTTGCCTTGCTTGTCCAGGACAAGATACATTCCACAAGCTTTCCGAACGCCTTCTTGCAAACCCATGAGCTGAAGAGCTGGCTTGATCGTCTCGGAGTAGGTTCGACTGATCCCAGAGACGACGCCATCCGCGTCCCCAAGCTTAACCATCATCAGGGCGTAGTTGATACGGTGTTGGAGTTGTTGGACAGCTCCTTCGTGTGTAACCCCTTTGCGCTCACGAATCTCCAGATACTTGTTGATGTACTCGCTGGGGATGTCGCCTGCGTCCCAGGAGCTCACCACCTCGTACTTGCTTTCGGGCAGGCTCACACCAAGCTGGTCCAACTTGGCCTTGATGCCGTCGGGGTCACCCAACAAGATGGGATGCGCAATGCCCATCTCTACGATGGTTCCCACTGCGCGGAGGATCTTCTCGTGGTCCCCTTCTGGGAAGACGATCCGCATCTTCTCACCGCGACGTGCCTGGGTGACAAACCGCTGGACAACCTCTCGGGTCGGATGCAAGCGACGCTCCAAGAGTTCTTGGTAGGCGAGGAAATCGTCGATGGGCTTGCGAGCCACACCGCTCTCCATGGCCGCCTTCGCAACGGCCGGAGCGACCCGGTACAACACCCTTGAGTCAAACGGCTTGGGGATGATGTACTCACGTCCAAAGCTGATATCTCTCATGCCATACGCCACAAGAACATCATCGGGGACTTCTTCTTTCGCCAGATCAGCAAGAGCGCGGGTTGCCGCGACCTTCATCGCTTCGTTGATCTTGGCGGCGCGAACGTCCAAAGCTCCTCGAAAGATAAACGGAAAACCCAACACGTTGCTGACTTGGTTCGGGTAGTCCGAGCGTCCTGTCGCAAGGATAGCATCGCTACGGACTGCCGTAACATCCTCCGGTAAGATCTCCGGTTCAGGGTTGGCCATCGCAAAGATCAAAGGATCCGAAGCCATGGACTTCACCATATCCTGGGTCACCAGGCCTGCCACAGACAAACCAAGGAAAGCATCCGCACCATCCATCGCCTCGGCCAGGGTGCGCTTGTTCGTATCGACAGCGAATTGTTCTTTGTAAGGATTCATCCCTTCGGAGCGACCTTTGTAGATCACGCCGTGGCTGTCACACATGATGATGTTGTCTTGGGTGGCTCCCAACTCTACAAGAATTCGGGCGCAAGCAATCGCCGCCGCACCGGCTCCAGAAAACACCACCTTCACGTCGGCAATGTTCTTCTCGACAATCTCCACGCCGTTGAGAAACGCGGCTCCAGCAATGATCGCGGTGCCGTGTTGGTCGTCGTGGAACACTGGGATATCCATCTGCTCCACCAGCTGCTCTTCAATGTAGAAGCACTCGGGAGCTTTGATATCTTCGAGGCTGATCCCCCCAAAGGTTGGCTCCAGCAGCTTGACAGTCTGAATGACAACCTCAGGGTCCTGGGAGTCCAGTTCCACGTCAAAGACATCAATGTCTGCGAAGCGTTTGAACAGAATCCCTTTGCCTTCCATCACAGGCTTGCCTGCGAGAGGGCCGATGTTGCCCAGCCCCAAAACGGCGCTTCCGTCGGTGACAACCGCGACAAGGTTGCCCTTCACTGTATAGTCGTAAACAGCCTCAGGGTTGTCGGCGATCTCTCGACAAGGTTCGGCGACTCCTGGGGTGTAAGCAAGAGATAGGTCCAACTGGGTGGCTGACGGCTTCGTCGCCACCACTTCAATCTTTCCAGGACGCCCCTTTGCGTGGTAATCCAAGGCGTCTTTTTTGGTAAAGTCCATCTGTTTCACTCCTTCCCAACTCAGGCATCTGTGGGTTGCGGTAGACTGTAACATACTGCAGAAGAAACCGAAAAAACTGCGTCACTCCAAAGAAATCAATGCCCCACGCACCTCGACAAAGCGAAACATGTTCTAGGATTAAGTCCTTGCCAAACCGTGTCATCGATGGCATACCACCCCGCAACCGTGCAAGCCATTCAAGGGAGAAAGGTACGAACAGCATGAACCTTTTTCCCTATGACCAAGGAGCGGAGAACTCATGCGGGAGACGGACATTGCCATAGTTGGCATGGGTGCGATGTTGCCAGGAGCCTTGGACGTTGCGTCCAGTTGGAACCTGATTGTGGGGAAGCAGTCGGCCATTGTGGAGGTACCTCCATCTCGATGGGACGCTTCGCTGTATTACGATCCCGACCCCAAAGCACCGTACCGAACCAACTCCAAGTTGGGCTCCTTTCTTCCCGATGACATCGGATTTAAATCCCGCGACTTCAGCATGCCTCCGATTTTGCGAGAGCATCTGGACCCCACCCAACAGTTGGCCTTGCTGACCGCTCGTCAAACCTTGCAAAGCATCAACGCTGCCGACCGTCAGCCCCGAAACTGGGCGGTGTTTGTCGGCAACCTCTTGGGCGGTAGCTGGAAACGCGGCGAACAATGGATTCGCACCCAGCACGAGAAGACCGTCCAACAGCTTCGCCAAAGCCCTGTGTACCAGCGACACAACCAGGCCGAACGTCAGGCCCTGGAAGAGGCCATCGCGCTTCAACTGCCCTGGAGTTCGCAGCCCAACATGACGCCGGACTCACTTCCAGGCTTGTTGGGCAACCTGATCGCCAGCCGAATTTCTCATTATTTTAACCTGCTCGGTCCCAACTTCACGGTAGACGCTGCCTGTGCCACCTCTCTCGCCGCTGTTGAACAAGCCATCATTGGCCTCCGCGAGCGCCGCTTTGATGCGGCTCTTTGTGGTGGTGTCGACAGAATCATGGACGCCTCGTCGTTCATCGGCTTCAGCAAGATGGGCGTCCTCTCTCCGACACACTCCGCTCCCTTCGACGCATCAGCCAACGGCTTTATCATGGGCGAAGGCGCTGCGATGTTTGTGCTCAAACGCCTGACAGATGCTGTCCAAGAAGGCGACATGGTCTACGCCGTGATTCGCGGGATTGGAAGCAGCACCGACGGACCGGGTCGCTCCATTGCAGCTCCCAACCCTGAAGGTCAGCAACGTTCGATCCAACAGGCTTACGCCGACGCAGAAGTCGACCCTGTGACCGTCGATTTAATCGAGTGTCATGGCACCTCAACGCCGATTGGCGACCCGACGGAGATAGCCGCTCTCCGACCGTTCTGGCAGCACCGCGACAAGAGCCGACCGGTTTCGATTGGCTCTATCAAGTCCAACCTGGGCCATCTCAAAGGAGCCGCAGGAGCCGCAGCATTAATCAAAGCAACCCTCGCGCTGCATCACAAAACGCTGCCCCCCCAAATCAACTTTCAAACCCCCAACCCTCACTGTGAGTTTCCCGCCACACCGTTTCGGGTCCAAACGGAACCAGAGCCGTGGGATACACCGGGAACACCACGTCGTTGCGGCGTGAGCGCTTTCGGCTTTGGGGGCATCAACTACCACGTGGTTCTGGAGGAATTCCCCATGTCATCCAACTCAGTAACCGGTGTGACTTCGTCGACCTCAACTTCGACGTTGCAACCCGCTCCTCTCCCCCTCGGTATGAAGATTGTGGCGCTGGGCGCTGCCGATCGCAAAGGTCTCGCCCAAGAAGCACGCCGGGTGATCGACATGATCGACGCCACAGGCAGCTCGCTGTGGCTGGAAAGCCTCCGCGCCGCGCCGACCCTCTCTCAGAACCACTGCCGCGCTGCGTTCTACGCTGAGAACACCAAAGAGCAGCGCAAATTGCTGGAGATGCTGGCCAAGACGCTGGAAGAAGGCAAGTCACTTCAGAAGTTGGAAGCCAAGGGAATCTCATTCCGCGAAGGCGCCGTCGATCCGGGCCGTATCGCATTCATGTTCCCCGGCCAGGGTTCCCAGTACATCCACATGTTGAGCGAACTCAAAGAGCGCTTCCCCATTGTCCAGGAAACCCTCGACGAAGCCGACGAGGTGATGGCCAATCTTCTGCCGAAGCCGCTCTCCGAGTATCTTTCTCCGCCCCCAGAAGTCGACGAGAGTGACGCGTTCTTCGCGCTGTTGCAGACCGAAGTCCTGCAACCTGCCGTGTTGGCCGCAGACTACGCCATGTGGCGTCTGCTCTCGCCGTTGATGCCTGTCGAGTTGGTGATGGGCCATTCCCTCGGTGAATACGGTGCAGCCATTGCCGCTGGCGTGTTCTCCTTTGCCGATGCTCTCCGTATCGTCTCGGCTCGTGGAGAAGCCATCGCCGCCGTCGCGGATGAGATGGACGACGTGGGTGTGATGATTGGTGTGGGCGCAGATGCCAAGACCGTCCAAGAGCTGCTCGACCAAATGGAAGACCGCGGCTACGTGATCGTCGCCAACAAGAACTGCAACACCCAAACCATCATCGCAGGCGCAACAGACGCAACGATGAAGGCCGCAGAGTTGCTCCAAGAGAAGGGCTACGACACCATCCAGTTGCCTGTGTCGCACGCGTTCCACTCTTCGATCGTGTCGCCAGCCAGCCCCTATCTTCTCGAAGAACTCAAGAAGATCGACATCAAGGCTCCCAAGCTGACCATCCTCTCGAACGTAACCGCAGAGCCCTACCCCACGGATGGAGACTCCTCCACCTGGATCCGGGACACCCTGAGCGTTCACCTCGCAGAGCCCGTAGAGTGGCAAGCCATGACCGAGTGGGCCTACGAGAACGGATTCCGCACCTTTGTGGAAGCGGGTCCCAAGCGAGCCCTCTCCAGCTTTGTTCGCGACGTCTTGAGCGACAAAGAGCACCAGTCTTACTTCTCGTCGCACCCGAAGTTTGGTGAGATCAACAGCCTCGGAAGAATGCTCTCTGCGCTGACTGCCGATGGCCTCTTGCCGTACGGTACGGAACGACCCGTGACCACAACCTCGCCCGTCTCCAACGGAAACGGCTCCGCTCAGGCTGTTGTGGCGACCGCTGTCACCGCTCCCAAAGTTGCACCGGCAGTCGCGGCGAAGCCTGCTGCTGCACCGCAGCAAACAGCGTTCCCCTTCTCCCAAGCGGCTGCACCTCAGGCGACTCCGGCTCAACCTGTCCAGCCCGCAGCACCTGTGTATGCACAAACAGCGGCCCAGGCACCACAGATGCAGGCACCTGTCCACCCGCAGGTTCCGACATATCCAGCACAAAGCTGGCCTGGATACGCCCCTCAAATGCCGATGCAAGGCTGGATGCCACAAAACCCCTACGCAGGTATGATGCCGGGAATGCCGATGCAGGCGATGCCGCCCCAGGCGATGTTGTTTGACCCAGGGTTCTGGCAATTTGTAGCGTCGCAAGGTCCTTGGATCATGCAGCAGCTTGTCACGGCTTACCAGACAAGAATGCCCAGCTACCCGATGATGCCGATGGCACCGACGATGCCGGTCCACGCGATGCCCACACCTTGGATGCAAGCGCCGCAGCAAGGGTATCCGATGGTTGCACAGCCCCAGATTCCGGTCGCTCCGCAGCAGCCGGCTCAACCTGTGTTTGCAGCGCCCGCTCAGCCCCAAGCTCCGACCTGGGCAGCACCACAAACACAAGCAGCCCCAGCAGCTCCAACAACACCTCCAGGATGGGGAGCGACTGCAGCTCCAACCCAGCCTGTTGTAGCCGCTCCTGTTGCGGCACCCGTTGCAGCGCCAGCACAACCTGTTCAAGCGGCACAACCTGCAGCCGCCGCACCTGCTTCTGACAACCTGGAGCAAACCATCCTGGCGTTGGTCGCAGAGCGTACTGGGTACGATGTAGAAGAGTTGGACCTGGACGAGCACCTCGAAGCGGACCTGGGTATCGATAGCATCCGTCAGGTGGAAGTCATGGCAGAGTTGCGCGACTCCATGAAGTTGCCCCGCGATGACTCCTTCAAGATCACGGACTACCCAACGTTGCGGTCGTTGATTCAGTACGTCAAACAAAACGTACCCCGGGAAGGACGCGACGCTGGAGCCGGTGCAGCCGCCACCAGCAGCGACACTGAACCATCGGGGTAGCCATGGTACCAGCCCCAAGCCTGCAGGAGGTTGAGCGCTCTGTCCAACGGCCGCTCTATCTTCGAAAGGTCCGGCTGGTTCCGTTCCCTGCTTCCAATCAGACTGGCGCAGCAGAGCCTCAGCAAGCTGTCTTGTTGCAGCATGGCACCACAGCCTTGCCTCCCAACTTGACGTCATGGCTTGACGACAAAGGGCTGAAGCTCCAGGTCTTTGACCTCTCTAAAAACAGCCAGAAGCAGTGCAAAAAGCTGGCAAGTTGGGCCAAGAAAGCTTCCAAACAAGAGCGACCAGGCTCCTTCTTGGTTGTGGACCTGATGGCCCTTGGCGCGCCGTCGCACGATGAGCCAACAAGCGCTGCCATTGAGCTTTCGACCCTGCGATTGCACGTTGCACAAGCGCTGCATCCACACCATGAGAACCTCCGCTGGTTGTCATGCACAGAGATGGGCGTAGCTTCGCTGGATGCGAACGCTGGAAACGAGCAGGACGCTTCGGAAGCCTCGTCGTATCCGCTCCTTGCAGGGGGAGCGACCTCAGGCTTTGTGAAAGGACTCGCCCGCGAATGGAATGTTCCTTGTCGTGTGGTTGATCTCTCCTCCGAAGACCTACCGGAGTCATGGCTGGAGCAAGAATGGCAAGACACCTCCGAGACGTTGGAAGTGTTTTACCACCAGGGACAACGTCACACAGCGCTTCTTCAAGAAGAACCTGCTGAAGACATCAACCCTCTTGCGAAGGTGCCCAAGCATCGATTTGCTGCCCAAGAGAACCCACCTGTCCTGGTAATCACAGGCGGTGGAGCTGGGATTACGGCGCGAATCACCGAAGCTCTGGCTCGACACCTATCGTTTCGTGCCTTGATCTTGGGAAGAACGGAGTTGCCCGAAACATCCGATCTGCTGCCTGTGGAAGACAAGGCCAAAACGCGTCGGATGCTACGGGATCGTATGGCCCACGACATCTCTCCCAAAGAGCTTCAGGCTGCGTTCCAGCGCGCCGAGAAACAAGTTCGGCTGCACCAACAGCTCAAAACCTATGAGCGTTTGGGCGTGGAGTGGTTGTACGTTCCCACCGACATGAACGACACAAGCTCTGTTCGCGCCGCAGTCGAGAAGGCCCTGCAAAAGTGGGGTCAGGTGGACGCCGTGATTCATGGTGCAGGCATTGACCAGAGCCGTGACCTCGCGAACAAAACACCTGACGAACTGCAGCAGGTGATGAGCGTCAAGCTGCAAGGGCTGGCTCACCTACAAGCTGCTCTGGCAGACCAACCCGTCCAAACCTGGATGGCGTTTGGCTCTGTGTCGGCCCGCTTCGGAAACGAAGGACAGGTCGATTACGCAGCAGCCAACGAAGCCATGGCTCGATGGATGCTGGGCAGCCCGCTGTTTTCGGAGTCGCTCATCATCGACTACACAGCCTGGGATGACACCGGGATGGCAGCCTCCCTGGCCACGTTCATGAAAGAACGCGGCGTGGATATGCTTCCGGCCGATACAACATCGCAACATACAGCAGGTTTGTGGCTGGCTGGAGGACAGGGAGAGTGGGTCTACTCAGGCCGCCTTCCCACCCCAGAAGACGCCAACAACCCGCTGGGTCGCGTACAATTCCGCGTACCTGGACGAGAGGTTGAATACGCCAAGGAGCTGTACACCGGTCGCGATGTGTATCTCCAAGACCACCGGATGGGTGACACCGAGATACAACCGGGCGTTGTGTCCCTTGCCTGGATGCAGCGCTGCGCTGAGGAGTTAACCTTCCAACAGCCCTGCTCGTTGTTGCGTGACATCTCCTTTGGGAAGGCAGTCAAGCTGTTCCCCAACCGACCGATCTTGATGGAGAGCACCGCTCACCGTGTCCAACCGGATGTGATTCAGGCAGGGATTGCTTCCCAGCGCCAACGTCGCGGCTTAACTGAACACATTCATCATGCGACAGCGACGTTTGTGCTTTCGGACAACGCCTCTTCCGAGAAGGAGCTTCCAACCTTCTCTCTGAAACCGTCTTCCAAGTCGGCGATGGATCTGTCTTCGGTGTACGAGACCTTCTTCCACGGCCCAACCTGGCAGGTGCTGTCCCAAGGCTGGCTCAACGAGAACGAGATCCTGGTGCAGCTTCCCAACGACACGACAGCGCTCGGTCAGGGACTCCCTGGCGCCCAACGTCCACGGGCTGTTGGAATGGAGCTGCTGCTTCAAGGGGCTGGGCTTTGGGCTCTTCGCCAACGCAGCGATTATGTGCTTCCGTTTGCCATTCAGTCACTCCACATCAAGGTAGAACCGACCCTGGAAGAACCACTTCAGGCTCGTGTCCGCTTTGTCCGACAAGACAAGGACGTTCTCTACTTTGACGGCATTCTCCAGAGCACGAAGGAGACCCTGCTTGTGGTCCAAGACCTCGCGATGCGCGTGTTCCCCATGCCTCGGTAACTCAGGAGTCGGGGATGGTATCCTTCTACGAGCAAGTCTATGCAGTTGTCCGAAAGATACCCCCAGGGAAGGTGACAAGCTACGGCCGCGTCGCGCAAATGCTGTGGGCTCCACAAGCAGCAAGGGCCGTGGGCTACGCGCTCCGAAACCTGCGCAACCTCCAGCACAACCCAGCGTACAGAGACGTTCCCTGGCAGCGTGTGGTGAGCAGCACAGGCGTCATTCGCGTCGCCTCGCCAGGAGACAAAGATCCGCTTCAGGTGGAGTTGTTGCGTGATGAAGGAGTCAAGGTGAAGGCTCCCGACTTCAAGGTGGACATGAAGCGTTTTTTGTGGGAAGGCCTCGATCCAGACGAGATTGGCGAGTTGTTGGAAGAGTTAGAAGAACGCTTTTCAGAGGAACACATTCAGGAGGAACACACAGAATGATATCGTTGGCAGGCAAGCGAATCCTTGTCTTGGGTGTTGCAAGCGCAGAGAGCATCGCCTGGGCGACAGCCCAAGGTCTCGCACACTGTGGCGCAGAAGTTCATATCTCGTACCAGCAACGGTTCCGTAGCCGTGTGATGCAGCTCCTCCATGAAGTTCCAGGACTCATCGCTGGAGCCCATCGCTGCGACGTCACCAACGACGCCGAGATACAACAAATGTTTCAGGCCATCGGCGGCCCGTTGCACTCCTTAATTCACGGGGTGGGCTACGCTCCCCCCGAGACGTTTGGAAAGCCCATTTATGAGGTCACACCCGAAGAGTTCAGTCAGGCTGCGTTGATCAGCGCCCACTCGCTGCTTCGTGTGACTCGCTTTGCCCTGCCCTTCCTGGTTGCAGGAAGCTCCATCACCACGCTCACCTATCTGGGTGGTCAGCGTGTGGTCCCAGGTTACCGGATGATGGGCATTGCGAAAGCCGCGCTGGAAGCGACAGTCCGTGAGCTTGCTGTGGACGTTGGGCACCATGGAGTTCGGGTCAACGCGGTATCGGCAGGTCCTGTGGCGACCTTGTCTGCGATGGCGCTCCCCAGCTTCAGTACGATGCTGGAGCAATACCCGAGGATTTCCCCCCTCCACGCTCCCATCACCACCCACGACGTGGCCAAGATGTGCGCCTTCCTCTGCTCCGACCTCTCCGACAAAGTCACCGGTCAAGTCTTGTTTGTCGACGCTGGCTACTCTGCGTTGGGAGCCTACCCACCGGCCTGATCTTCTTCTCTACAAGTACGGGCAATGTTTGCTGGCCCGGCTTGCGTACTGCACAAAGTAGACTTTGAGCTTGGCCCGGCTTGCATACTTCACCCACTTGATCTTGACATCGGCCCGGCTTGCATACTTCACCTCGAACCACTTGCCGCTTTTCTTTCCTTTCGCTCGGCTTGCATACTTCACCATGTACACTTTGCAATTCGCCCGACTCGCGTACTTCACACGGTAGGCTGTTACATCAGCGCGGCTTTTGTACTTCACGTAGTACACTTTGGTTGCAGAAGCTTCTTGAGGCACCATCATGAGAGCGCCAGCAGCGAACGCCAACGCAAGAATCCAACTTTTCATAGGGCTCTTCCTTTCGTAAAAAAATGGGCAACAGGAGATGTTGCAAATCGACGCGACATCAACATGATAAGAGCATAGACTCCCCTCAATGGGTGTGCTAAAAACGTTGCAAATTCCAACGAAGCCATGAGATACCATGGTCACACAAGTAGGGGGGTTCTGCTACAAGGTTGGAACCCTTCGTTATGGTTGTCAAGCAAGACGGAAAGAGGTTGTACGTATGTGGGAGAAAGAAGCCTGTCAAAAAGCCTATGAAGAGAACCGTGAACGTTTTTTCCACGAATGGAAAGAGTTCTTGCGGTTCCCAAGCATCAGCGCAGATCCAGCCTACGACAAGGATTGCCAAGACTGCGCCGGCTGGTTGGTCAACCACCTCACTGGCATAGGCATGACCGCAGAACTCCTCTCCACTACGGGCAAGCCTCTTGTTTACGCAGAGTACAAAGGCAAGCCGGATCACCCTACGGTGTTGTACTACGGCCACTACGATGTCCAACCCGTCGATCCTCTGGACCTTTGGGACAGCAAGCCCTTTGATCCTGAAGTCCGAGGAGAGCGTCTCTATGCCCGCGGAGCCCAGGACAACAAAGGCCAAACCATGTACGTGATCAAGGCCCTGGAAACCTTGATCCAGCACGACGCGTTGAACTGCACCGTTCGTTTGTTCTTGGAAGGCGAAGAAGAAACCGGAAGCTATGGAATCACCGCAGCGATCGACGAGCTACACCAAAGCGGCAAGCTCGTGGGCGATGTCCTGATGGTTTGCGACACAGGCGCCGTAGCAGCCGGCGTCTCCACCATTACGATGGGACTTCGCGGCATTGTGTACTTGCAAGCCACACTCGACGGCATCAGCCATGACCTCCACTCCGGAAGCCACGGCGGAATGGTGAAAAACCCCGCAACCGAGCTGGCTCGCTTGGTCGCCACGCTCCACGATGAGAACGGTAAAATTGCGGTCAAAGACTTTTACGAGGGTGTAGGCGAGATCGCCGAAGCCGACCGAAAGCTGGCCAACGCCGCTCCCTTTAACAACGACGAGTACGCCTCCCAAATTGGCGTCGCGCCTGTCGGCGGAGAGTCAGACTTCACCCCTGTTGAGCGCAAAGGATTCCGCCCGACGGTTGAAGTCAACGGATTCCACTCTGGCTACGGTGGTCCGGGCTCCAAAACCATCATCCCAGACTCCGCTTTTGTGAAGATTTCCTCTCGCCTTGTGGGACAGCAGGACCCGCAAAAGAGTCTGGATCGTATAGAGGCGCACCTGAAGGCTCACGCGCCAGAAGGCTTGAACCTCACGATTTCCGGCAAAGGTGTCGGTGGACCCGCGCTGATGTTAAGCTCGGAGTCCGAGTTGATTCAGAAGGCGGATGATGTCCTCCAAAACCTGTCGGGCCAACCCACCGTGTTTTCCTGGGAAGGTGGCTCCATTCCTGTGGTGTCCAGCCTTGCCCGCGTCTCTGGCGCAGAGCCCCTGTTGGTTGGATTCGGCTTGGATGAAGACCGCATCCACGCGCCGAATGAGTCGTTCTCACTCAAACAATTCGAGTTGGGCTTTCTCTACGCCACCATGATGCTGTCTCGCTTCTAAGCACTTCGGCTTGTGGAACCTCTGTAGAAAACATACCGACCCTTAACCACGGGCAGCAGCGAACTATCGAACGATGAGCGACTTGTCCTTGCCTTGCTGCCCCCACGTTTTGGTGGAAGAAACCATGATTGCTTTGCACCTACAGTCCAACACCGCTTCACCGAGTTCTTCCCGCTGGTCCGTACTGTACCGACGTGTACTCCCCTGGCTAGGTGTGGTTGTCCTTCTCTCCTGGTTATCCACAGGCTGCTCGGGCAATGTCCAGATCATCACAGGATGTGAGAACTGTCCGGAACGTTGCCTCAGCAAAGATGGAAAAAGTGGTCAATGTGTTTCTTGTCTCGTGGACACGCACTGCCAGACAGACTCCAGCCCCACCAAGAAGTGCAACCAGGACAACAAGTGCGTTTGTGGGACCAACCAGGATTGCTCACAAGGCCTCATTTGCGCAGGCTCTCAGGGCTGTGTGTCGTGTCTCAAAGACTCAGATTGCACCAGCAGCGATCGGCCGGTTTGCACCCTCGACAACAAATGCGTTCCATGCAAGCCCAACGACACACAAGAGTGCCTTCCCAACGCAGGCGGATTCTGTGAGCCTGGCATACAAACGTGCAAGAACAACTCGACCTGGGGGCCTTGCGAAAACGCGAAGTCTTGCCAGACCGGAGAACGTTGCGAGGACAAGAAGTGCGTCTCCAATTGCAAAGACGAATGCAAAGAAGGCAACAAGACCTGCACTACAGACGACGAGACCGTGCCAGGGAAGTACAAAGCCTGCGTTCGTGACAGCGAAGGTTGCCTGGTGGAAGACACCCAAACCACCGACTGCCCCGCAGGTCAGATCTGTAGCACCGGTCAGTGCATCCCCTACAAGTGCCCACCTGCACCCTGCCAGCTGAACAAAACCCGCTGCTTCGACGACGATAACTTTCAAAAGTGCGTGCGTGACAGCAAAGGTTGTCCTGTGTGGGGAGCCAAGACCAAATGCGCCACCAACCAAAAGTGTCGTAACTCCACGAACACATGCACGCTCTGTGAACCCGGCGACAAAGCTGCGTGCTACACAGGCGACGCCAAAACCCGCGGCAAAGGCATCTGCAAAGATGGTGTTCGGACCTGCAACACCAACGGAACAGCCTACAGCGCATGTACAGGGGAAGTGAAACCCAAGAAAGAAGAGTGCAACGGCGTAGACGACGACTGCAACGGCACACCCGACGAAGGCTGCGACTGCATCAACGGCAAAACCCGCAGCTGCTACACTGGGAAAACCGGATGCAAGGCCCTCAGCAACGGGAACTACAACTGTACAGGAACCTGTTCCCCTGGCGTGCAAACTTGCACCCTAGGAAAATGGGGCGCGTGCAAAGGCGAGGTCCAACCTGTCACCAAGGAAGCCTGTGATGGGAAGGACGACAACTGCGACGGAACTCCTGACGACGGCTGCCAATGCACTCCCAAAGACACACAAGCCTGTGGTACCGATGAAGGCGAATGCAAAAAGGGAACCCAAACCTGCGACAACAGCGGGAAGTGGGGAGCTTGCCAAGGAGAGATCAAGGCCAAAGCTGAGACTTGCAACGGCAAAGACGACAACTGCGACGGCAAAGTCGACGAGACCTTCCAAGGCCTCGGCGACACCTGCAAAGTCGGCAAAGGGGAATGCGAAGCAACTGGCAAGAAGATCTGCAACCAGGCGGGCGATGCTGTAGTTTGCGACGCGCAGGCTGGCACCCCAGGCACCGAGATCTGCGATGGCAAAGACAACAACTGCGACGGCAACATCGATGAACCTTTCGTTCAGAAAGACCTCGGCAAAGACTGCACCCTCGGCAAAGGAGAGTGCGTCGCCAAGGGCAAGTGGGTCTGCAACACCACACAAGACGGCGTAACTTGCAACGCCACTCCAGGGCAACCCGGCACAGAAACCTGCAACGGCAAAGACGACAACTGCGACGGCTCCGTCGATGAAGGCACAGAGCGCGACTGCTACACAGGAACCCCGACAACCACAGCCGGTGTGGGAACCTGCAAGAAAGGCAAAGAGCAGTGCGTCAACGGAAGCTACTCCGGCACTTGTGTTGGAGAGGTCAAGCCTGTTCAAGAGGTTTGCAACAACCAGAAAGATGACGACTGTGACGGCTCCGTCGATGAACAAGACGGCCGCGCGCTCCGATTTGCCGGCAACTACGACCGCGTTGAGATCCCCCACAACATGGCCTACGACGTTGGCGCTGGCGCAAGCTTCACCATCGAGATGTGGTTTACTTTTGACAAGCTGGGAACCCGAAAGATCGCGTTGTTGCTCAACAACCACAGAACCAACACCAACTACGGATTCCACATTAAGATCCAGGTGGATTCGTCCAAAACAGCTCCGCAGTGTGCGCTGGTTTGGTGGAACGGCGGAACAGGGCAACAGATCTTGTTTGGCGATTGCCTTGCAGCGCAATGGACACACATTGCGATGGTCTTCGACAAATCGACCAACAAGCTTCGCTTCTACAAAGACGGGCAAGTGATCTACGACCAGGATCCTGGTCGCTTCAACATTGCCTACAACAGCCAGGATCCTCTCCCCCTTGTCTTTGGCTCCGAAACGGGACAAGCATCGCAAGGCGACCCCTCCCTTCGTGGGCAGGTAGCGTCGGTGCGGTTCTCCAACAACGCTCGCTACACCCAAACAGGCCAGCAGCGTTTCACGCCTCCTTGTACATTCCAAGCCGACGCCAACACAGTGGGCCTCTGGAACCTCGATGATGGCGGGGGAACCGCAGTTAAAGACCTCTCGACTCAAAAGAACGACGGCACGATTGTCGGCCCCACCTGGACCACCGGTCGTACTTGCAACCAAGCAACTGCCGGTGGCTGCAAGTAACAAAGAACCAGTCCTTCCTGCCCCATCGTCTTTGTTGCACCCTTTCCAATCCCACAATCTTCCAACCCCAACAGGAGTTGTTTCTCTATGCCACGTTGGAATCCTTCACCCAGTTGGATGTTTCTTCTGCTCGCGAGTGTCGTATGGCTCGGCTGCGACAACGACACCTCAAGCTCCAACCAACCAACGACACGACGTCCTGCGCAGGCACGTCCTTCCCAAACAGCCAACATCAAGGCTCAAAACCCTGTCCATCCTGTCTATCGAGGACCCTTGGCGCTGCCTGAACCGCGTCGCCGCAAACCGGCCCTAACCCAAGAACAACAATGTGACAAAGGGGACGGCTCGGTTTGTTACCAGCTTGCAGCAGAGCACCACATGGGAAAAAAAGGCGTCCCCAACGTGGAGAAGGCCGTCGTCTACTACAAGAAAGCCTGCAAGTTTGGTGTCGGAGGAGCTTGTCATAACCTGGGCGTAATGCACCAAAGCGGTCGAGGATTGCCACAGGATTACAAGAAGGCACATTCCTACTACCAACAGGCTTGCAAGCACCAAACTGGCGCAGGCTGTTACAACTTGGGCCATCTGTACGCCAAAGGTTTGGGCCTTGCACAAGATCTCAAAAAAGCATTCCAGCTTTTCTCTGAGGGGTGCACCTTGGGAGAAGGAAGCAGCTGCAACGACAAGGGGATGTTTCTCGAAGACGGGCGAGGCTCGAAAAAGAGCATCCCTCACGCGGTCTTCGCCTTTGTCAAAGCCTGTCGGCTGGGTGATGGGAAAGGTTGCTTTAACCTCGCTCGACTCCACAAGGATGGCAAAGGACTCAAGAAAGACCCGAAGCGTGTCTTGGAGTTAATGGAAAAAGCTTGTTCCCGCCATATTGGACTGGCTTGCTACCACATGGGCAACCACCACAGCCGGGACAAAGACAACCCAAGCAACTACCTTAAAGCCCGAGTGTTCTACAACAAAGCCTGCCAACTCCGCGTGGGAGAAGGTTGCAACAACCTCGCCGTGATTTACCACATGGGTTACGGTGTCGCGAAGAGCCAAGCCATGGCCTTCCGTTACTACACGTTGGCCTGCCAGCTGGGCTTCAAAGCCGGTTGTCAGAACCGCAAGTACCTCCGCACACAACCAGCCCCATAGCTTTTTTAGCGGTTGGACTTATCTCCGACGCAGAAGCCCACCTATCAGGATCAAGACAACGAGAGCAAATCCCGGCGGTGAAGGAGGCCCCCCTCCAACTTGGCAACCCATGCCCGCTGGCTGTTTCTCCGGCTCGACCTGGGCAGGAGGTGTTTGTTGCTCCGTGTTTTGCGTGGTCTTGGGTTGGGGCTGTTGCACCTCACAAACGCTTTCGGAGGGAGGGTTGTTGGTTTCGTATTCGCCGACCTCATGAAACGCCTGAGTTTTGTCGAACCAAACATCACTGAACAGCTTAAAATCCTCGGGACCGAACTCTTCCCGTTCCCCAACGGCCACCCAATACTTCCCCGTTTGCTTCGGATGCCACGCAACAATGTAACCTTTTCCAGCTTTGGGGAGAGGGACACGCTGCTCCAACAACAAAATGGAAGTGGTGTTGGTGAAAGGCTCGTGAAACTTGGACGGTCTCTTCACATCCGTGACATCAAAGACCTTGGCCCCATAGCCTTCGGGCAACTCGAACGGCAACTTCACCTTTGGTTTGGGCAAGCCAGGCATGAGGATCGCTAGAAAAGGACGATATTCCAACAACCGAACGATCTTGGGGACTCCAAGCTGCACAAAGAGTTCACGAGGTTGGTCCACTTCAAACGACATCCAGAGCTGCAACGACTTACACTCGGCTTTGTGATAGACCACGATGGAGAGGTCCACATCCGAGACAGGATAAGGTTTGTCTCGCTGGCTGAACGTTCCATCCTCGCTGTACGAGGGTTTGTGGGCATGAGAAAGGTGAGCCCATCCCACGAACGCAAGGATGCAAAAGGCGCACAACACCGATAACTTCTTCATGGTTCTCTCCGGTTCCTTGCAAACAACGTGGCATACCCCTCCAGCGTTGCTTTGCGATGTGTTTCTAGAAAAACACAGGGTCTTCGATTCTCATTCCAGAAGCATTGGGAGGAAGAACGAGACAGGCTGCAATAGAGCCAAAGAAACGAACCTTAGGGAGAGCACGATGGAAAGGGAGCAAGACGGACAGGAACGAGTGTCCTCAGAAATGAGGCACGCTGGCTTCTTTTTCCTGTAAGAATTCGAGGAGAGGCATAGCGTAGAAGGGGTCAGAGATGAGAGTCAGCAGATCTCGCTGCATTTCACGCTGGTCATCGGGTGTTTGCCAAACAAAGCAAACCCAGATCAGCACCTCCAAGTAAGTTGTGTTGGATTGATGCGGTTGCGCCAGCTCAAACATGTTTTTGATCAGCGCCATAAGGAACGAAAGCATCTCTCCTGTATCTGCCTCGGTGTGAGCAAATGTATCCTGGATCCGCTCCAGGACAGGAACGCCAGGATATCGGTTAACATCCATAATCCGCTGCGCAACGTTGGACACAGTGGCACGGCTCTCTTTGTACTCCAACGTGAGTTTGATCGCTTGCTCTGGGGGCACATGCAGCGTGCGAAGGGCTTCATAGACAACACGGTCCACCACGAGCAGGTGGGGAGGGAGAGCATCCAACTCGTCGGATGAAAAAGGCTCTCCAGGGGGAAACGTGGGAACACGTCCAAAATCGGTGTAGACGTGTGCAAAAAACTCCACCAACGTAGGACTCGCTTTTCTCCACGCGATGCTGTCTTCTTCGGCTTCCTTCAACAAATTTTTCTTGCCCAATCCAAGAGAGGCATGGAGTAGATCTCGAATGATCCCCTGGTCGCTGATGGCGTTCAGACGAAACGATGTAGCAGGCAAGAGAAAGTTGCTGGCCTGATGATTGTTTCCATGCGCGTCGGCGTTGAGAATCAACGACAACAAGAGGAAAGGCGACTTGATATCAAAAAGCCACTTCCGCCATCCCCAAGAGAGCAAGTGAGGGTTGTTCTCCGAATGGTCCTCCACAGTTTGTGTCGGACCTACCGCACGGTAGGACTCCAACAGCGCTTTGTCGTTTCGAAGACCTCCAAACGCAGCATCCCCTCCTCCCATAGAGAGCAAGAGCAGATCCTCTGTCCCTCGAATCCAGCCTTTGGGCGAGAAATTCCCCTCTTCATCACGGTTGTAACGGATGTTCAGCCACTCCCGCGCTTTCAAGGTTTGGGCAATGCTAACGACCTCTGGGTTGTTCGCAAAGATAGCACCGTCAACAAACCCCGAATGTACGGGGAAGAACAAAGGCATCGCACCACTTCGGGCGGAGATTTCGGCGATGGGAAGTGTTCGGAACTCGGGGCTGGGGCTACCAAAATAACCCAAATCATGGAGAGAGCTGTATGCAGGATCCGATGGGTCAGGCAACAGGTTGTGATAAATGTGTGGACCCCAGCGGCGTGGGCGTGGATTGTCAGAATCTTCCGGCAGATTGAACAGGCGAAAGGTGACAATCAAAGCAAAACGTTGGAGGTCCTCAAACTTGCGGTCACCAAAGACCTCAGGCTGGCGCAAAAACGAAACAAAGTTATCAGAGCGCAAAAGAGGCTTTCGACCGGTCAGAAAGTTGAAGCCCTGCTTCACTTTGTTGCGCAAACCCTGGGGCATCAACGCTGCCAGGAACTGATGTTGGATTTGAATCGCTTTCTCAATGGCTCTCGGACCGTCCGCCAGCTCGTCATCCGTACGCGAAGCAAGATACAGGGCAAGAAAGGAGCTTGCAGAGTTCCCAGCAAACAAGTCCACGTCCAACAAAAAAGAGGGCTCTGCTCGGGTCACTTCCAACAGGCTATACAAGTACCGTAGGCCGCTGGGGCCACCATCCATCGACAAGATCCGAAAGGTACGTGGAGGAGCCGGATACTGTTTGGATTCGTTCTTGTAAGATTGGCCCAAAGGTTCTTGGCTGTGACTCATGGGACCCGACTTCCTCTTGGCGTATCGCCTGTAGTTCAAAACAAGTGTATCTGACGACCCAAGAATCGGGCGCAAGAATCATGGATTTGAAAATTCTTCTCAAAAAAACAGAGCAAACACATAGGTTGCAGAAAGGGACCACAATATTGTATCACAAAAGCACTTCAGGACAGAAACGAACGACTCGCCGACCCAAGGCTTCCACAATGAAAAGGCATGTACAATGGAACAAACACTGACGGCCAAGCCAATGCCCATTCTGGAGATGGTACGACGTGTGTTTCGGGATCCATTCGACGTCGACGCCAGCCTCTCGATGATCCATCACTTCGCCCGGATCCCTGGCTTGCGTCATCTTGCGACATTGCAAGCAGCGACGTTACCCTCAGACCAACGTGCTCTTCTCAAGCGACTCACCCGTGAACGGCCAGACTGGAGCTACCTGGGCTCTCTTCCAGAAGGAACGTTAGGCCGCGAGTGGCACGACTGGGCCACCAACTACAACCTACCCACGTCCACACAAGCGTTTATGGAAAGCTACGACGACTGGTTGGACATCGACCCCTGGCCCTACGCACGCCTGTTTAAGATCCATGACATCCAACACCTCATCACAGGGTACACGCCGGAGTCGGTGTTCAACGAGGTACGCCTGGTTGGCTTCTTGCTTGGAGGATGCCGCCCCGATCCCTTCGCATTCATCGACCTGTTTGGCATGCCCGTAGCTGCACTCTTTGCCAAACAAGGCTTCCGACCGGTGATGAGAGCCTACAAAGAAGGTCTCCTCGCAGGCTGGAAGAAAGCGCCGTTTGATCTCTTGATGTACCCCTACGAGCAGCGATGGGAGTGCACACTTGAAGAAGTCCAAACCGAACTGGGCATCCGCTAAGACTTTCCAGCAGCGCCACCTATGAAGCTCCCAACGTTCCAAACAACCCCAACGCCAACACAAAAAACAGCCCTGAGGCAAACATTAATAAGAGGGTATAGCCAAGGATATCGCGCGCCTTCAGCCCGGTGATTTCAAGCAAGGCCAGAGCCCAGAATGGCTGCAACATGTTGGTCCATTGGTCACCATAAGCGACCGTCATGACTGCTGTACCTGGAGAGATGGGCAAATGTTGGGCTGTCGAGAGAACGATGGTTCCTTGCACACCCCATTGCCCCCCACCTGACGGGATAAACACGTTCACCAAACCTGCAGTAAAGAAGTTGGCAATCAAATACAACGATGGGGACTTAATTTGTTGGACCCATGACGCAATCATCTCCACCATTCCGGACTCGTAGAGCATCGCAAAGATCCCAGCATACAAGGGAAACTGAATGATAATGCTGACGCAACTTCGAGCCCCATCCGAGACACTGGAAACATACGAACGAATCCCTGGATACAGCAGCAATCCCACAGCAAGAAACAGCAAGATCACCAGATTAATAGAGAGATTGAGTCCGTGCTTGGTGAAATGAAAGAAAAGCACAGCAAACATCAACAAAGAGAGGCACAGGTTCACACCCCACCAACGCTCCAGCCAAGTGCCTCCTACGTCACGCACAGGGGTGTCTTCCTCCAGAGAGCCAAACGCGCTGTAAGAAAGCATATCCCGCGGGCTGGAAGGAGTCATCGCCCGCAAAAGCAGAGGAATGGCAAACAACAAACTCAGAGAGATCGCGAGATTCATCGGACTGAAGATGGTCGCAGAGAGCGGAATCGGAGCCATGGACAGACCCAATTCGCGAGTCAGGTGGCCCGCTTCAGCAACCTTAAGAGGGGCAGAGCCACTGAGTCCACAATGCCAGATCAGCAGCGCAGTGTAACCCGCAGCCCCTAACAACGGGTAATGCATCGAGACACCGCGCAATTCTCCCTGACGCGCGACCTCCCTTGCGAAGTAAGCCCCAACAATAAGCCCCAGCCCCCAATTCAACCAACCACTTACCATGGCGACAAAAGCCACCAACGCAGCCGCACTCCCTGCATCTTGGGGCCACGCAGCAGCCGCTCGAATCATCCGTTGAACCGGGGCGCTCACCGCTACACCAAACCCAGCCAACAAGATCAGGCACATTTGCATCGCAAACGACAGGAAGTGCCAGATACCCTTGATCCGTGCGGGTACGTGGGTAATCGGAAGATCCTCTACCAGCTGTTTGCGGGTGGGGCCACGCACCAACACCGCTCGCTTTCCCTTAAGCAGAGAGACGGATGTCACCTTGGGGTGTTTGCGAAGAGCCTTCGCCACCCACGAAGGAGATGTTTTGGACCATAGAGACAGCAGATGTTCGTTCGATTTCTTTGTCTCAACCTTTTGCACGACCCAAGGTTGGATGCCTTTCTCACTCTTGCGCATCAACGGGTGGGTCCCTTTTCCTCCCCATACCATTAACAACTCACTCGACTGTATTGGAGTGAGTGCAAGACAAAGCACAGCAGTGAGCACAGTCAACAGGATCGCCAACACCATTGTATGAGGAACGATCCGTTGAAACCAGGCAGAAAGCTTGATACCAAGGCGACTTAGCATTCCCAAATCCCTTCCTATTGTCACAGGCCAAGCCAGCAATATACCACAGAGCCATCCCCCACTGTCCAAATCCAATACAGGGTGTCCAACTCCTGTGGCCAGATTTTGGACACACCTCATTCACCGACTCAGACACAGCCACAGCGCAAAAGGAGGTAGGCCTTTGAAATAGAAAGCAAACACACCACAGCAACGTCCTTGGTATTGAGGATGCACTAGGGGGGGCGTCCGCTTGAAAGGCCAAACAAATTCACAACCACTTTGTTGGAGATACAAATTATGAAAGAACGTGAATCCTACCATGCCCCAGCCGACGTCGAGGATTACGAAGCCCAAGAACGTAGGGCTCCCAAACGCAAAGCTGTGTACACCATCATCAACCGCGAAGGCAGCACCCGAAGCTACTGGCTCCGCCTCGGCACAGCTTTCATCAACCGCGACGACTCTCTGTCGGTGTACCTCAACGCGTTGCCCGTCAACAACAAGCTTCATATCCGCGATATGCCCGACAACAACGACTCCGAAGTCTAGAGCAAACTCTGCATCTTACAGAACCAAGCTGTCGTCATAAGGACGACCTCACGGGGCGATATGCCCCACAACCCTGCTCTTCGCGACAAACAAAGAAATAGATCTGCGAAGGGCCCATAAGAAAGGAGAATTGTTATGAAACAATTCAAAGCTGTCACCATCCGCCTCTTCGTTGCACTCTGCTTGTTCGGTTTGCCCCTCGTGGCAAGTCCGATGATGGCCGGAACGGCGGAGGCCAAGAAGCCCCAGATTCAAGGCCTCATCAACATCAACACGGCCTCACCGGAGCAGCTCCGTTTGCTGCCACGTGTTGGCCCGAAAACCGCCCTCCGCATCGTGCGGTATCGCAAGAAGCACAAGTTTGCCAAGCCCATCGACATTGTGAAGGTCAAGGGCATCGGTCTGAAAACCTTCCAAAAGATGAAGCGCTACATCACGGTGAAGAAGCCCACCAAGGTTGGCGTCAAGAAGTAACCCCTGCTGGCCTCCCTCCGAACTCCTCCCAACAATCCCACCAACTTTTCCCTCTGGGGCTTCGGCCCCTTTCCCCCTCCCTCCTTCTTTGCTCGCTCTCTTCCACAAAGCCGACCTCCCTCACTCCTCCCTTGCTCCTCCACCCACCCATCTTGTGTATCCTCTAGGCATTCGTTTCATTCTTCTCTATACTTCCCCCTCAATCAAAAAGGCCTTTTGTGCGGTTCATGAGAAGAAAACATGCAGAGAGGAGTGCAAGATGCGGCAAATATGGATTCCCAAACCTGGAGCCCCTGAAGTATTGGAGATCAGAGAGGCCCCAGATCCTGAACCTCAAGCTGGCGAAGTTCGTGTGCGTGTCAAAGCCACAGGGATTAACTTCGCCGACATCATGGCGAGGATGGGAACATACCCCGATTTTCCCGGTTACCCCGGAGTTTGTGGTTACGAGTTTTCTGGAACCGTTGATGCCATCGGAGATGGTGTTGACGAATCTTACATGGGCAAAGAGGTCCTTGGCCTCACCCGATTTGGTGGTTACTCCGATGTCGTTTGTGTACCCACCAACCAGGCTGTGGAGCGGCCCGAAGCTCTCTCTGTGGAAGAAGCCGGCGGCTTTGCAGTCACATATCTGACGGCCTACCAATTGATGGTCGTGATGGGCAGTCTCAAGGAAGGCGAGACTGTCTTGGTTCATTCGGCAGGCGGTGGCGTTGGCATCTCTGCGATCCAAATCGCTCAGGCTCTTGGAGCCAATGTGGTGGGAACGGCTTCCAAAGGAAAGCACGAGTTCCTCCGTAGCATCGGCGTGGAGCACCTCATCGATTACCGCACCGAAGACTTTGTGAAGCGCACCTTGGAACTCACTGATGGCAAAGGAGTTGAACTCGCTCTTGATGCTGTAGGTGGCTCCTCCTTCAAAAAGAGCTACGAATGTCTCTCCCCCACAGGACGCCTTGGCATGTTCGGTTTCTCGATTGGTGCAACGGGCAAGAAACGAAGCATCTGGGCCCTTCTTGTTGGAATCTTTGGCATGCCATGGTTTCGCTTCAACCCCCTCAACCTCATGAACGAGAACAAGGGCGTGTTTGGCGTAAACCTGGGCCAGATGTGGGACGAAAGCGATCGCATCGAAGGCTGGTTGACGCACTTGATGGAGATGGCCCAAGAAGGTCATCTCAAGCCACGCATCGACCGGTCCTTCAGCTTTGAAGAAGCCGCCGACGCCCACCACTACATCCAAGACCGCAAAAACATCGGCAAGGTCATCCTCGTCCCTTAACCGAACTTCCTCAATACGTTAACAACAGCCCCTCCACCGACTCTGCCTCTCCTCCATCCTCCCGGAACACCCTGACTTATCTAAGCAAACGACACTGTTTTTATTTATTGGGTACAGGTAGACAACGACAAAAGGCTGTGCTTCAGATATTTGAGGAGCGTATGGAACCCTACGCAACCCTACTCAACCAATTCGACAACAGGTTTAGACAAATGGCTCACTCACAGCAACTTGGCCAACTGGATTCAGACACCTTGAAAGACCTTCAAGAACTCAAAGATACTCGCGAAGAGGTTTTGCGAAGCCTTGGCTTGGAAGAAGGTCGAGAGATTGGCTTGGAAGAAGGCAAGAAGCGGAAAGCTTTGGACATTGCGCAGAAGCTTCTGGCAACAGGAATGCAGCCAGAGCAAGTTGCCGCCGTGACAGAACTTTCCCTGGAAGAAGTCCAGTCCCTGTCCTAAAACCGGCAGCGAACTCCGACCATCGCCCCTCCCTCAGGCAGTATGTTGAAGCTCATGCGCCAACGCCTGGAACGCACACGAGAGAAGAGATCGCGATTGAATGCGGCGACAGCACGCGACAAGAACACATTGGAGAAGTTGATCAGTAACCCACCGACGACGCCGATCACGCCACCACCGATAGTCATTCCCCAAAAGACTGGTGAGATCCCTGTGCTGGGGTTGATCAGAACATTGCGACCTTGCTCAAAGGTCAGCATCACCAACTCGGCCCCAAGAGTAGCAAGCCCCAACACCCACAAGACAAAGCCACTCACCCGAAGAGAACGGTAGGTGCTCGCCAGCTCCAACGCTTCCGACGAGCCATCAAAGAGACCATCCAAACCTGAACCAAACATATTGATGGGGTATTGGACTCCTCCTTGCGACAGGGAGGCACCTGAGAAGTGCAACCGGATGTGAATGAGATTTCGCTCCACATAATTGAGCGCTCTGTTGCTTTGGGCTTCAGCCACAGACGAACCAACCGCTCCTCCCGCAAACAAAACCAGCACCAGGCTCAAAATTCGCAATCCTTGCCACATACAAACCTCCTGCAAGTTGTCACGACCCATCGCCTGGGTCGATTCTAGCAAAAACAATACATTACTACATCTACGCCCGCGGTAACGCTTGAAACGTAGGAGCCTCCTCAAAGCGAGGAAGGCCAGCGCCATCGAGCTGTTTGAGTGCTTTAAAGCGAGAAACATCAAAGAGTTGCTTCCCGCCGCGGCGCATGAGCACCCGAACCAAGTGCATCCATAACTCTGCTGTCGCGTACACATCGCTCATCGCATGATGCGCAACCAAAGGAATGCCTAGCGTTTCCGACAGCCCTTCCAGAGTATGGGAGGTTCCCTCCATCAGCTTTCGAGCGAGAGGGAGGGTATCGACAGCCCAGTTGTTGGGCCCAGTCCCAAAAATCCCGCGCAGCTCCTTCTTAATGAACCGCAAATCAAACGAGAAGATGTTGTGCCCAACAAGAACGGCGTCCTGGAGCAGGTGCGCAAACGCAGGAGCGACATCAGCAAAGGTTGGGGCGTCGACCACCATCTCCTCTGTGATTTGGTGGACCTGCGATGCAGAAGACGAGATGGGCACCCCAGGCTTCACCAAAGTTTGCAGCTCTGCCACAGGCTGCCAGGCCTCTAGCCGAACCGCTGCAATTTCGAGAATACGGGCGTTTCCACCCAGTCCAGTGGTCTCCACATCAAAGACCACACAAGAAATGTGCTGAAGAAGCTCTTCATCCGTACGTTGATTAAGCATAGCGCCTGCAACATCAATAGGGTTGTAGCCATGGCGAACCGGGCAGGGATTGTAGTGAAGAACCCAACGACACGCAACCCTGTTCCCTCTTCCAAGCTCCCAAGTCTTCAGGCAAACATCGCCCCACCGCGAACCGGCCGAAAACGGAGCATTCTCTTCCCTATTGCCAAGTTGACAAGCGTTGACAGTTTGGGTAGTTTGGTGGGACTACCTGGGTGAAGTTTGTCCCGATTTTCGGGAACTGGAAGGACATATCATCTTGAAAAAACCGATACCATTCGGCAAATATTACTTGATGGATCGCATCGCCGTAGGCGGTATGGCCGAGGTATTTAAGGCCAAAACCTTCGGGATCGATGGCTTTGAGAAGGTTGTTGCGCTCAAGCGCATCCTTCCCAACATTGCCGAAGATGAAGAATTCATCATGATGTTCTCAGACGAGGCCAAGATCGCGGTCAAGCTGAGCCACGCCAACATTGTACAGATCTTTGACCTGGGCCAGGACGAAGGTAGTTACTTCATCGCCATGGAATACATCCATGGTCGCGATCTCCGGACTATCTTTGACCGCTCACGACGCAAAGGCGGCAACAAGCTCGACCCCAAGATGGTGGCCTATGTGATGGCCCGCGTCTGTGAAGGACTCGACTACGCCCACCGCAAAAAAGATGATGAGGGCCAGCCCCTGCACATCGTACACCGCGATGTCTCTCCCCAGAACATCCTTCTCTCGTACGAAGGTGATGTCAAAATCATCGACTTTGGGGTAGCCAAAGCCCAGAACAAGATGAGCCGGACACAAGCAGGCATTCTGAAGGGCAAGTTTGCTTACATGTCACCCGAACAGATCCAAGGTCTTCCCCTGGATCAACGCTCCGACATCTTCGCTCTTGGTATTGTGTTCTACGAGCTGCTCACAGCACAGCGGCTGTTTGTGGGAGAGAGTGATTTCCACACCCTGGAAATGATCCGGAACATGAAGCTGGAACCTCCCAGCAGCAAAAACCCCGCGATCCCTCCCGCCCTCGATGAGATCACGATGAAGGCTCTTTCTCGCGACCTCAACCAGCGGTACACGTGGGCCAGCGAGATGCACGAAGACCTCCAGCGCTTCTTGTACTCCAACCCCCCCATCTACACCCGGCAAGATCTGGCTGCATCCATGCGCCAAGTGTTCCAAGCCGACATCGACAAAGAAAAGCAACGAAGTTCGGCCTACGAGCCCTTCTTCCATGAGCTTCGGAACAATCCACAGGCTGCCGAGACCCCCTCTCCGCAGCAAGGATTTCCGTCTCCTCAGCCGCCACCAAGTCCACAAAACTTGGCCCAGGCTCAGCAAAGTTTGTCCTACACAGGCAACTTCCCTCAGATGCCCCAAAACACAAACAACTCAGGGGCGTATGCAAGCTCAGGACAATACTCGCAGCCCACAGGCCATGTGTCACAATCGGTGTCACATCCGCAGCCCACAGGAAACTTTGCGCCCCAGCCTGTAGCGGCAGGTGCAGGACTTAGCCCTCACGCCCCAACGCCCCCGCCTGTTCCTCAATTTAGTGCAGGAGGCAGCCCTTATGGAGGCGGGCATGACGATGAGGATATCGGCGACTCCACCATGATGGATCCGAGCGGCAAATTGCTCGCCGCTCACTTGGCAGGGCAAGGAGCCAACGGCGCAGGTTCTCCGTTCCAACAAAGCGGAGCGCAGCCTCCTCCAATGCCCGCGTCACCTTACGCAGCGCCACCCCAGGCTGCTGAGATGGGACAACCTCCCACTGTCGCGCTGGAAGACCTCTACGACGACGGAGAAGAAGAGAGCGACACCATCATCGACCTCAGCATGACCGAGGACGAACCCGGCGGAAAAAGCAAGACGCTGCTGTGGGTCTTTGTCGCGGTTGTGGTGGTTGCCCTCGGCGTCGGTGGATTTCTCTTCCTGAAGCCTTCTGGACCTCCCCCCCAACCTCAGTTTGATCCTGGCAAACTGCATGTGATGTTCAAGAAGCCCACCAAGGATGTGCAGTTCTTTATTGACAAAGAACCCTTCCCTGCGAAGAGGATCAAGCGCAACTCAGCGCGTCGCTATGAACTGTTGTTCCCCAAGAAAGTGAGCATCCGGCTTACGATCAAGCAGGAAGGGTTTATCCCCATCACACAGCCTGTTAAGATTGAACCTGGGGATGAGATGCAAACACCATTCCTCACGTTTGAACCCAACCTCGGGACCTTCAAACTGACCACCAACCCGAAAGGTGCAGTGGTCTTCATTGACGGACGTTTGCAACGAGCCAAAACACCAGCAGAGTACTCAGCCTCTGTCGGACCTCACCAGGTTCAGGTGATGAAACAGGGTCGCAAGCCTTGGGAAAAGCGTCTGATTGTCAAGCAAGGCAAGGGCGCTCCTATCGATATTAAGTTGAAGCGAACCAAGGCCAAGCTCACCGTGGTTTGTCGTGCAGGAGAAGGCAAAGCCTGGATCTACATCAACCGACGCCGCCGTGGACGAACCCCCATGGACATCACCTTAAACCCGATGAGAACCTACAAGCTGGAAGTGCGGCCTCTCAAGTACAGAAAAAGGTACAAAGCCAAGGTCTTCTTCCCGCTCAGCCCCACCAAACGGATCTCTGTGGACTGCGTCAAGCCCAACCCCAAAGCTCGGGGGATCATCAAGCTGTTCGCAGACACCAAAGCGAAGATCTGGATCAACGGTAGATACGTTGGTATCACACCCAAGCGGGTGTCCCTCAAGCCAGGAAGCCACAAGTTCCGGTTTGTAAACCTCAAGACCAAGCGTTTGTTTGTCACGAGCGTGACCATCACAAGTGGTCAAAACCCCGACTTCTTCGTGAATCGCTGGAACAAATAACGCACGTTGCCGTGACCTCCCCTGCTCTTCTCCCTCTGCGCTCCCCCCTCACAAGCTGAAAAGTAGAGACCATCCAAACGACAAACAGGTCCAACACGAGAGGACTCTTGATGAATGTCCTCCTTTCCTTCAAAGTGAATCCAGTGAAAGCATTCGGAGGTCCTGCCCTGCACCCCTTTCCCAGCGTATGAGGATGCTATGCGCTCTTTTTTGTTCATCAGCGGTTTGTTGGTTACGATGTTGTTGGTTCTTTCCTGCAGCAGCAACACTCTTCCAGCCGATCCCTGTGATGAGTATCCCGATCTCTGCAAGGCAGGCCAACGCTGCTACATCGGCGATTGTTATGCAGCCTGCGGCGTTGGAGAGTCCGAGTGTGGTCGCGTGTGCGCCAACCTCATGACCAACCGGTTTCACTGTGGAGCCTGCAAAAACCCTTGCAAGGCAGGTGAGATCTGCAAAGAAGGTCTGTGCAAGCCGGACTGCCCTCCGACACTACCTATCTGTCGACCACCTCCAAGACCTT
This sequence comes from Deltaproteobacteria bacterium, assembly GCA_006226375.1. GTDB lineage: Bacteria > Myxococcota_C > UBA6777 > UBA6777 > UBA6777 > M3003. The sequence goes on from SBHC01000041.1 coordinate 66,956, forward strand.
GATGTTGGCGCTCCCATCCGATTGCCCCTCACTTGAGCAGAGCAGCACCAACAACCACATGAGAGAGCAATGGTTGGAGCCTCAGAGTGACTCCAGTTGTGACTCTGCCACACCCCCGCTCTCGTTTCTCTTGACGCTACCGCTAAGTTTACTTAGTCTCTTTCCTCCCATAAGTTCCTCGGTATATAGAGCAAAGCAGAACTCAAGAACATATCCAAAAAGGAGCGCATTTCGTGACCAAAGCGCCAACAACACAACAACTTTATATGCTATTGATCTCACAACTTCTGCTGTTACTTGGCCTGGGCTATGTAAGCTACCAATGGTTCCAAGCCGAAGATGTGCACCAGGACAAACTGCTTGCTCTCAAACAAACCCACAACCAGCGGCTCCAAAGGCTTCAGCGCGTTAGCCACAATGTAAGGCAAAATTGTCAGAAGCAATGTCTCCGCATGTTTCAGGACAAATACAAACACTTCTACCAAAAACGATGGAAAGTCTTTCCTCCTTGCAGCCCGCTGGACCGAACACGAACGATAGTCACGGTCCCCAAACTTGGGAAGTTTTGCATTGAGAAGCATGGAAAAGACTACATCAAAACTCGGCTGAAGCACGGACATATTTGGGAACCCGAGTTGCACACATACTTCAAGACATACATACGCAAAGGGAGCACAGTGGCTGATATCGGAGCCCATATTGGAACACACACCATTACAATGGCACGCCTTGTTGGCCCAAAAGGCCGGGTGCATGCGTTTGAGCCTCAAACCAAGGTCTACCAAGAACTACTGGCCAACCTTAACCTCAATCACATCAAAAACGTGGTGGCCCACTTTGCGGCGTTAGGCAACACACATGGCATTATCGCGATGAACATACCTTCACTTCAGAATGAAGGGGGCACGCAGATAGGAAGTGGAGGCAACCGTGTGGAATTGCGCACCCTTGACTCACTTGAGCTCAAAAATGTGTCTCTCATCAAGGTGGATGTGGAGGGATTTGAACTTCCCGTCTTGCAAGGTGCCAAGAAAACCATGCAAACGTCGAAGCCTGCCCTTCTTCTTGAGATCTGGAACACCACAACAAAGCAGAAGCGCAACATGAAAAAGATTGTAGACCTCCTCAAAAGCGTAGGCTACACCAAGTTTCAACGCATCAACACCAGTGACAATTACATCGTCCGTTTCTAGATTGTGCCAAACGTCTTGAGGGAAGTGGAACCCGTGGTTGGAGAAGAGGACTTCCCCTTCCGTCTCATTTCCTTTGCTTTGGACGTTTTGGTTTGTGAGAGGACGAGGAACGTTCCCGGTGGATGTCCCGCAAAAGTTGAGGTGGAACTCGACGCCCATAGCGTTGGGCAAACTTGAGATCCCGAAGTGCGGCATCGTATTGCTTCATCATAAACTGAGCAACCCCTCGGTTATAGAGTACAAACGCAGCGTCAGACTGTAGCATTTTTCGCTTCATCTGTGCCTTCGTTCCAGAAGCACCCTTGAGTCGCTCAAGCTTGCGTTGTGTGAGCCGAAGCGCCGTAGAGTAATCTTGAAGAGCCTGAGCGAATTGTTGAAGGTTGGATAACACATTGGCTCGGTTGGTGTAGTTGGAGACGATTTGAGGCGCGTAATGAATGCTCTTCGAGAAGTCGTGCAGCGCTTTGCGCAATTTTCCTTGCTGCAAATACAGATTTCCCCGGTTGGTATAAGGTTGAGACTGGTGGGGGAAGTAGCGAATCGTATGAGACCAAACAGCCTCCTCGTTTTTCCATGCAGCGACCTGCGTGCTTGTGAGAAACGACCAACCGAGCACCACCAACGCAACAAGCCCCAGGCTCCAGGCTCTTGGCTTTTGCGCTCCCCAATACCCCAGCACAAGCGCAAGCCCGAACATAGAGAGATAGAGATAACGATCCGCCACCGTCGAAAACTTCTGGAACACAAAACCAACCACACCAGAGACCGGAGCAAATCCAACCAAGAAGATCGCAACCCCCACCCAAAGAACTCGATGTTTTCGACCCAAAACGAGCAAACCAGCCAACAGCCCCAGAGGAACAAGATGCCCCAGCGTTGCGCCTATCGTTTGGGAGAGAACGAGCGTGGGAGTGCGACCGTACGAAGCACACAGAGGAAAAGGGACAAGCACCTTTTGTATGTAAAACGCAACGGTATCCAGCACAATCCAAGGCCGCTGAAACAAAGGCACCCACTGCTGCAATACAATGTCAGGCTGCAGCTGTTTGGTCAGAAGAACAATCGGAAGACTGAGGAGCCCTCCGACGATCAAAACCGTCAGAGAACGTCTCCACGACGCCTGAGGCAACAAGGGGTGCAGCAAGGCCAGCATAACCGGGAGGACCACAGCGGCCGGCTTGGAGAGCAAGGCAAAACCAAATCCGAGAAGAACACCAACCCACCAGCCCCATCGCGCCGTTTTGGAAGCCGAGGAGACAGTATCCAAAGCCATGTGATAGCGGATGTAGCTGTACAAAGAAACAAGCACTCCCAGCCCGCAGAGCAAACCTCTCCACTCAGAGACCCAGGCAACAGTTTCTACCTGCACAGGATGGACCGCAAACAACAGCGCCCCCAACATCGCTCCCACAGAGCCCCGAAAGAGCAAAAGAAGGATCAAAAAGACCAACGACGTGTTCAACAGATGGACCACGAGATTCGCTGCATGAAAGACCCTTGGAGAAAGCCAGATGCCCCGACGGTTTTGCTGCTTTGCGACGCTAGCCAGTGCCCACCATGTGGTGTATGCAACAGGGACATAAAGACCTTCGTAAGGTGCAGTCCAGAGCTTGCCGACTTGTCCGCGCATCAACGTCCGATTTCCTTGAAGATGCGTGACATTATCATCCCACACGAACGCAAACTGGAGCGTTTGAGCGAACAACAAGCTTGTGAACAACAACACAGCTCCAAGAAGCAAACCCTTCTTCCAAAAAGGAGTTGTGGTTTTATCAGCAGACTCGATTTTCATTCCTGCTTCCATTCCTTGCAAAGAGGAGAGAGCCAACAACAGCAAACCCGACTTGGGCGCAGTTCCTGATGGGGTGGAGAAAGATAGCGCAGGAGAGACCCAAGGAACAAGAAGCGACATGGGCTCATTTGCCCGACAGAGGTCACCGACCTGGCATAAGAAGATGCCCAAAAACCGGACCTTTGAAGCGCTTGACAGCTTGCATTCACGCTGTTACCTTCACGAGTCATTGGCTACAGAACAAACCTTCTCTCCATCCATCTTCCACACTCTCGTTTTCTGATAGGAGACAAACTGTTGCAACGTCGAACACTCCTCTTTCTTGGGCTGCTCTTCGGACTGGCTTTTGGTGTTGGTCTGGAGGAAACGCTGTACTACACGGTTCGTCAACCCGAACCCTGCGCTCCGTGCCAATACGGAGGCGCCAAGCTTTCGTACTCACAGCAAGGTGAGGACCTCCTCTTGTTTGGTGTGTTTGGACACCTGGGCCTGCCTCTCCCCACGTACCTGGACATCGGCGCCTGGGATCCCGTCAAAAGCAACAACACCTACTTGTTTTACCGTATGGGCAAGCGCGGTGTACTTGTCGAACCCAACCCAGCGTTTGCCAAAAGACTGAAGCTGTTCCGTCCTCACGATACGGTAATCAACGCAGGGATTGGCGTCAGCAATCAAAAATCAGCAGACTACTACATCATGCGGAGGGGAAATGGACAGCTCAATACATTCTCCCAATCGCAGGTTAAGCTTCTCCAACAAAAGGATCCCAAAGCCCTCAAACGTGTGATCAAGATGCGCTTGCTTAACATCAACGATGTGATCAAGAAGCACTTCAAGTCCTGCCCCAATCTCATCTCTCTTGATGTGGAGGGTTTGGATCTCGCCATTCTCAAGACGCTGGATTTTGAACGCTGTCGCCCCAATGTCATTTGCGTAGAGACTCTCATCACTGGCAAGAAGAAATCCAACACCAAGCTGATTAAGTTCTTGCAGTCCAAAGGGTACAAAATTCGAGCCAGCACCTTCGTCAACAGCATCTTCGTTGACAAGAAATTACTCACGCGTTAATTCCCTCAGTCCCTCTCCCCAAGCTTGGACTCTATCCTCGTAGGTCTCCCCATCTCACGTTCTTCCAAAGAAAGCAAAGACTCCACTTTTTGATCCGTGGAGATGTACCATCCTTGTATACTTGCTTTAGTGTTTTTCGACGAAGCGCTCTTGTAAGAAGAAGCCATCGCTCCAAGCACATCATCCCCAAAGAACAAGGGAAGTATAACTACAAAGCGTTGACAACGTACTTAGCCCAACGCAAGACACACCGGGACAAGCAAAGAGCAGAGAAGCTCCAAAAGCAGCAAGCAAAGCAAAAGAACAAAGACCGTCTCTCGCTGCTCCTGCCAAGGCACCTTTTGGGAAGCGACGTTCTTTTTGTCAGTGTACAAGACGATATGCCCATCCGCAGCCTTTTCCCCGTGTTTGCTGCGACACAACGAACCCTACAAGGCAAGGAACTGTACCCCTATCGGATCTTGTTTCTGACCCCAAAACACTAAGGCTTTAACAGCCACATAAAAAGAGAACCGGCAGGATCTTGGTTTGCGATGGCCTTGTCGTCCGCAAAGAATGTTGTGCTGTTGGATCCAGCAAGCACATAAAGGACTCCGTTGGCTCCCAATCGTACTTGGGCGAGAAACTCATACCCATCCCCCTTAAATGTGGCAGACCAAAGAATCTCTCCTGTATCCGGATGAATCTTAAGAACAAAGCCATCCTGTACGCTGTTGGAAGATGAGGAAAACGAAAGAGTCCCACATTGAACCGTACCTTTAAAGCTGCCTGTCACATAGAGGAAACCTTTGGGTCCAATCACACTGTTGTAGATACCTGAATCTTCGGAGCTGCGGCAATGCAAAGACCAAACAGGGACCCCTTTTTGGTTGAGTAGTGTGACAAAGCCATCACTCTTCCCTTCGGACTTAAGAGTCGTGGTTCCCATCACAACAGACTCTTGGAAGAGTCCATGGATGTATACGTTCTCATTGGCATCGACTTGCAACCCTTGCAGGAAGTCATTGCCTGGACCTCCAAAAGAATAAGCCCAGAGGAACTTACCTTCAGGACTTAACTTGGATACAACGATGTCCTCTTTTCCATACGCTTGCGTAGAGAAGGAGCCAAACGAAGCGCTTCCAACAGACACCCCTCCCCAGTAAATATTCTTCTTCGCATCCACAACAACGGCTTGAGAGCTATCGTGTTCTGACGACCCTGCGACTCGACCCCACTTGCACTTTCCCTCTGCATTCACAGAGACAAGAGCCATCTGCCCGTCATTGTCGAGAGGATCAACCCCATTGTGCATGTTGTCAATCCCACAAAAAACTCCCTTTACACTCTCCGTTTCTTGGGCCGTTAGAGAGACCCAGCTATCTCCTGAAGGCAACACGGTGCTGTGTGTTCCCCAATGGTATGTACCTCCAAAGATAGGAAAGGCCCATCGAAAGGCTCCGTCTTTGTCGAAGCTTGAAAACAACATCGCACCTGCGCGACCGTTCGGAACCTGCAACGTTTTGGGGTTTCGGGTGTTGTACAACACTTGAAGGGGCTTGCCATTCGAATCTCGCCCATAATGTGTAGAGAGATAGACGTTTCCCTTCGTGTCTGCATGAATTTGTGGGAACGCCTCTTGCCCAGGACCTCCGATGCCATGCGCCCAAAGCCAGTTCCCTTGTGGATCTAACTTTCCAAAGAAGACATCGCCTTTTCCTTGTGAAGTAAGGACCGTTGAGGCTACCCGAAGAGAGTTCCCAAAGACCCCCGCAACGTACATGTTTCCTGCCGAGTCAAGGGAGAAATGAACCCCTTCCATCGCATGGGCAAGGAAAAATAGCTGGTCACAATCAGGGTCACCTGGACAGGTGATGCAATTGCCCTTGCGACACGCTTGCCCCACCCGACAATCGCTGGATTTTTTGCAAAGCAGACACTGTCCGGCTTTGCAGTTACCACGACAGACCAATCCACATTGACCGCAGTGAGCGCTGGAGACCTTTGTATCCACACAGCTCACTCCACAACAGGTCGTACCTTCCTGGCAGGCCTTAAAGCAAGCCCCACAATGGCTCGGGTTGTTCTGCAAGGAGACACACTGACCGCTGCAACATACTTGGTTGCTTCCGCAAGAGATACCACAGCGTCCACAATGGGATGGGTTGTCACTTAATGTGACACATTGCCCGTTGCAACAAGTCGAAGAGCCTTCGCAAACATTGTTGCAAGCTCCACAGTGGTTGTTGTTTTGCAGGACCTCTTCACACAATCCAGCGCAGTCAACCTGACCGGAAGGACAAGGACGTTCGAGGGAGGCACTGTTTAGGGAGAACGCACACTTGACCTCATTGCCCTGCCCATCCAACTCTCCCTTTTTGTACACATCGCCGGTCACTTGGAGTTGAAATGGCTGCCCCCACTTCTCCTTGGAGAACAAAACAAAGACAACTTGGCTGAACGCATTGTTCGCGACAAGCTGCGAGGATTGAAGCTGCCAACCCTCTGTTTTCGGCTTTGCGTTGGGGGGAAACTACCAGGTGAGGTTGCTGTCTTGAAGAGTAACAGTCACCTGCAAGACATACGCTTTTCCAGGAACTCTCTCAAGCTCCCAAAGTAACTTTTCCTGCAGCTGAATGGAGGTGCAACGATCCACACGACAGACATTGGCCTGGCACGTTCGTGAGGCTCCACATTCGGAGTCACGCTGGCAAGGCGGTGGGCTGCAATGAAGCACAAGACAGGAACTGACAAAAAGAAAAGAAAACAAGAGGCCGTGAGCCCATCGAAGAGGGTGCATCCGACTCTTTCATCCCCTGTAAAATTCAACACATGAAAGAACAAAAAAAGTCTCGACGTAGGACTTTACAGTCTTTGGGAACGTCCGTCCAGAGTTGAAGTTGATTCAATAGGAGTGAGCAGCGTCGGTACCGCTGGGAAGGTGGACCTTGATGATCGCCCCCGACGTCGCCATAAACACGAAGTCTTTGTCGTTGGGGTGGAACCAGAACCCTTTCCCCGTCGGGTGCCCCCAGGTGGGCCAGGCAAAATACCACAAGCAGTTAACACCTTTGTAGTTTCGGTTGTTTTGCCGACAAAAAAGAGGGGTGGCTTTGCGGGTGTCCAGCTCAAAAAGCATGGTCGCGAAGGCAAAACCTTGCATCCACATGATGTCGCGGTGTGAGTCCCATTTGATATGGTCACCGGTTCCACCAAACGCGTTCCCCGAGACTCCTCGCTTGTGGATGATCTCACGGTCACCTGTTTTCACATCGATTTTGTAGAGCTCGTAGCTGAGGCTGATCGTTGCATACAGAAAGCCATTCCGATACATCATCCCTTTGTAAGGCCCTGCCTGAGGCTCCGGACCAGAGCCAATGTTCTTGCCTTTGTACAGGTGATTCTTTGCGCCTGTGTTCGTTCTTGTCACAAAAGAACATTGTTTTCCATCGGACGACACCTTGATGATCCCAATCCCTGCTCCGACGCTGCTACCGCCATTGTCTGCATAGCTGAGGTAGAAGTTCCCATCTGGATCCATCGCAAACGAGCGACGGCTGACCTGCACCGAACGGTATCCATACTTTTCGTCTCTTCCGCGGGGACAATGACCGTAGGGATTTGGCTTCTTGTCGAGATTGTAACCGAGATGATTGCTTCGCCACACATACTTGCGATTGCCTGTCTTTGGGTCCATCTGAATAATATCAACGGTAGGAGTCAGGCCGTTCTCTGGCTTCGTGTACGCATAGCTTGCAATGTAATAGAAGCCATCTGAACCTTTCAGGATTCGGAAAGGATACGAAAGCACCGGCCCTTCTCCGATATCGTACGCGCCTTTCTTCAAGTCGTTGTAACGTCCGCCAATCAGGCGTCGGTCCCCTGTATCGGCATGAATGGCCATCACAGCACCAACATTAACAGTGATCCCATTTTCAGGTCGCTTGGTTTTGTGATCCTTCCAAGAAACAACTGTGATGATTTCATTGGAGGCTTTCTCCCCAAACCCCGCGTAGGGACCGCCTCCTAGTAAGTTAAGGGTAGAGAACCGGGGACCTTTCCCGTACGAAAGCTCCAAAAAGCTCGCGATCACAGGGCTGCAGCGAGGGAAGTCCAAGGACACGATGTTCCGGTGGCAACGACAATCGGTTGGTAGCTTCGTAGGATTGTTAATGTATTGACTCAGAGGGCAAGGGCTGAAGTATGTGGGGCTATCGACTTGGCTGTTGTCAACGCTCGCCTTGACGGTGATCTTCATCCGAGCAGTGACGGGCTTTCCGTTTGCATCCAGCAGGGGCTGGTCTTCTGTGCCGCCCGGTTTGTAGGTGAACTTGTTGTCTTGGGGGTCATCCGCATACATCAACACATGGACGTTCTCTTCTCCTCGGATGTACTCGCGAAATCCTTTGCCCTGCAAATAAGGTCCAAGCTTCTCTTCTTTCTCAAAGTGGTTGTAGATCGAGTGCAGCACCACGCGACCGGAAAAGCGCTTTGCGATGCGTCGTTTGGCGATGATAGTCCCTGGCTTTCCGTTGTCGTCACGCGCCAACACCACCCAAGCCATTTTCTCGTAGGAGAACGCTTTTTCAATCTTCACCACCCTCGGAAAGTTCGTCACGTAGGGTTTGGTCACAAGATAGTTCAGCGACTTCGCGCCAATCTGAAACGTGAGACGCACCTCGTCGCCTTCCGCGTCCTTCATCACAGGGGCGTTGTCAGGATCCCACTTGGTCCCTTCGTAAAGAACCGCGTGCAGTGTTTTCTCACCTTGTTGGACAGGCGACAACGTTAGCGTGATGTTGCTCTTGGATCCCCTCGTCAATGAACGTTTCGCGAGCAAGTCACCAGGCTTTCCTGCGTTGTCCGAGTAAATGCCCAACCATGCACCGAAGGTGTAGCCGGGTACAAACGTGGATTTCACAGTCAACGTTTTGTAGTCGTTGAGGGTCTGATCTTCAATTTCCAACCGAGGGTGCAAGTCAGGATGATTGACTTGGAACGTCATCGAGATAGGTTTTCCATCAGCGTAGGAAATGACTGCGCTGTTTGCGTCCCAGCTCCCTGAACCTTTCCGGCCTTCACGGAGCAAAGCATGGAACGTTTGCTGTTGTGTCACCTTGGAAAGGAAGGTGATGGGCTCTGATTTGTACTCACCTTTCTTAAATTGTTTTTTCTGCACCAACTTGCCTGGGTTCCCTTGGTCATCCTCGTAAATCGCGAGCCACGCTCCTTTTTCGTATCGGTCTGGAATCATGATCTGTTCCACTTCGACGCTGTTGAGCGTATCGGGTAGAACCTGACTGTTCACGACCAGCTGTGCGAGAGACGTATCACCACGGACCTCAAAGATCGTCTGAATGACTTTGCCTTCCGAGTCTGTAAACGACTCGTTGTTTTCGTCCACCATTTTGACCTGAAAGTGTTGGACGCCCACGATCAACCGATCGATGGAAACACGAAGGTCCTCCACGTTTCTCTTTGGGAATAGCTTTACTTCAGCAACTTTGTCTCCCAGCTTCCCGTTGTCGAAGATGTGAAACACCAACATCCCATTTTTTAAGTAAGTTGGAGGCAAAGCTGCGGCTTTGACAGAGATGGTGTCAAACTTTTCTGTGAGTTCTTGGTTCTCCATCACCAGCTCAGCGCCTTGTGTTGCAGACTGAAGAGTCACTTGAAATGTAAATTGGATGGGTTTTCCATCTTTGTCGTTCAGAATCGGCTTGGTTGGGCTCCACTCGCCCCCTTCGTACAAGGTCGCGTGCAACGTTTGGTTTTCAGTTAACGCTTCTGAAAGTGTCAACGTCATGTTGGTGGTAGATCCCGCGCTGCGGTTGCTTCGAGCCAAGATCGTCCCAGGCTTTCCGTTGGCATCTTTCGCAACAAAGAGCTGCCCAGACTGGACGAGAGAGAATTCTTTGATGGTGATTTGTTTGGTGTTCCCTTCCACAAGAACCTGATCTTCGATCACCACACGATTCCCATCAGGTCCTCCGATGGTGACCCGAACAGAGACCTTCAGAGACTGACCTTTGTCGTTGACCATCACCCGGTCTTTCGACACATCAAGCTTGCCGTCTCCGTCATCCACCAGCGCAACAATCTGCACCACCGATGTCTTCGGGATGGGCTGCGCCAGAGTGACAGTCCAGTCGCTTTTCTGCCCAGGCTCCAAGGGAAACGAACCATAGATGTCGTTGGGTGTTTTGGGGGAGGGAGCCGAGAGAAACAGCCAGCCTTTCTGCTCCACTTTAAGATGCTTAATCAAAAGGGTAGACCCTGTAGAACGTTGGTCCTCCACGACAAGATAGCTCGACTCTGTCGGAACATTGTTGTTGTTGCTGGATGAGGAGCTGCATGCGCTCACGCTCACAACACCAAAAAACAGCAAAAACCATGACATAATCTTGTACATACACACCTCATATTGCTCTAACAAACTGAATGACATTGGTCTTTTAAGAGAGTCGAGCAGAAACAAAGAAATGCACACAAGAGCATCGAAAAAATGTGCAAAAGAGCCAAACGATTCGATGGACAGGGTAGACGTCTCAACAAGTCAAAGGAGAAGAGATGAAACGCTTCTGGCTATTGTTCGTAGTTGGCATCATTGCCTTGGCCCCAACCAAGTCCCAAGCAGCAGAGCCCCTCACCTTTTCAACGTGCTACAAGCTCCATCGATATCCCCAACACATCGACACAACGGGAGCGTTACTCACCAGCGTGCTGCACCTGCACACTTATGTTCGTGACCACCTCCGCAGCACCATGTATTTTTCTTTCCAACGTGGAAAGCTTCGCTCGTTGATCCGCGAAGGAAGAAAGCTCGTTCTTGCGTTGCGAAAAGGCCCAAAGGCTCGGAAAGCGATAGCATCCAGAATCACGCAGTATATGATTCGATGCGGTCATAGCTTGGAAGCGATGAACTTGCTGCGTCATGTCCAACGCAACCTCGTGGAATACAAAAAGCTAACGACGGGTGCAGGGAGGAAGACAAGAGGCTTTGCCTTGTTGGCCTTGTGCCAAAAAAAGCCAGGCTGTGACACGTTGAAGAATCCTTTTTGGGGAGACGAGTACAACAACAACGCTGACACAAAGCACCAATGTTATAACTGCAAACAATGTGTTGCAGGCAACTGCTACTCCTCCATGTCTCCGTTGTTCAAGTTCGTGCATCGACGCGTGCTGTCAGGGGTTAAGGTCGATGAGATGCTCTCCTTGGTACAGCAAAGCCTCCAATCGCTGAAACGCTCAAGACTTCAACAAGTTCGGCTGACACTTTCCCCTCACGAAAGACGGTTTTTGGTCCGCTCTTTCTTTGCCCATCTGCGATACCGGTCGCTTCTGTTTCACAAGCCGACCCGAAGCAACAAGATAACACTGTGGGGGCACGTCTATGGCATGTACAAACAAGGTTGGCAGGGGCTGATCTCGTACGGGAGGTTGAACAAGGTCTTTGCTCGCTTACTCGCTCAAAGGTATGGCCTACAAGGTTCACTCCGAACCAAGTTTCTGAAAAAGTTCTCAAGCTATTCTGTGACGGCGTTGGAAAGAATATCAGGCATCCAAATGGTGCTTCGTGAGGAGCAGTACAATCCTCACGCCCGATTCCCTATGTACAACCCTCGATTCATCCGGTGGGCCGTCAACAATATCATCCCATCCAACAACCTGTGGTTTGGCAACCAAAGCTATCGCTTTCTCTACAACGCGATGTTCCAACGACTGGTCCGACTGATGACAGAGAGCTATCTCATCCTGCACAACAAGATGAACTTGAAACACGAGATTGCCTTGTACATGAACGCTGAAAAAAAGGGGCAAACGCGGGATCACCTTCAACAACGATACCAGAAAAAACGACCAGCCTACGCAATGAAACATGGCCACTTTATGGTCCATGTGGCTTTTGGCTTCTGGATGCGTCGCCACCTCGATCAAACGGCCCCGCCGCTTTGGAATGGGCTGCAAAAGCTCCTTCGACTGTTTGACAAGCGCTGGTACCAAAAAGTCCGTCAGAACTACAAAAATAAATGTTCACGATGTGCAAAAAAGTTCGCACCAACGACAAAGAAAGAGAGACCTGACTCTCAACAAAGCAAGACAAGGAGATCTTTATGAAAGAATGGTTCTTTTCACGCGCAATGCTACTGAGCTTCTGTATCGGTTTTGCCTGGCTCAGCACCTCCCATCCTGCAGATGCAGCCATTAAGCTTCGCCCGGACAAAGTGTCTGGCGCCCAACAAGTGAAGAACTACTGGAATGGTATGATGAATGCGCTCAAGCGCAACGCCACTCTGGTTGAGCAGCTTCAAAAAGCCAAGGCGCACAAAGGAAAGAGAAAGGCTCGCGTCAACACCCGCACCCTTGAACTCAAAGTAAAACAGAGCGTCAAGGAACTTCGCGACACCTGGAAAAAATACCAACAAGCATACCGACGATACCGACGACGGCGGGGGGGACGTTCACGACGGCGTGGAGGCCGTTCACGACGTCAACGAGGACGCAAGCCCAAAAAGAAAACCGTCAAGAAGACCATTTATCGCCCAACTCGAGGCAATCCAGCGTTTGCAAAGAAGTGCGACAAGCCCTGTCGTCAATTCAAACGCATGCAAAAACGAATGGAGCGACTCCGTAAAAAGCACGGATGGCAGTTCTAAGTACCTTTCTCCACTGTACCATGCCTTCCTTTGCAACACCGCCCTCTCCTCTTCCCCCTTGCGAGTAAAAGAATATCCCGTATCTTGTGGGGAAACCATCACACACGCCAGGTAGGAAGCAACCATGAGTTCATCCGACTCCTCAACCAAGCCATCTTCGAAACCTGACTCTACGATATTGGGGGCATTGCACGATGCTCTCACCAAACAACCCGACATTGAGCCATTAGGGAATGAGCAGTACAAAGTCGATCTGGACCTTGGCACCGAGAAGTTGTGGCTGCATTTGTCCTTGTGGAGCTTTGGAGCAGGGGCGTTGTTTCTCCTGGGTATGATCTCCCATATCCCTCGACGCCCTTCGGGAATTGCGGTCGCTTTTCTTCTGGGTCTCGCCTTTGCCTTGATTCGTTGGTTTACCGATAACTACTACATCGTTGATCTGAATCGTATGTCATTGCTGCATCACAGAAGCTTTCTGGGCTTGCGACGGGTCTCTGTCGCTGCCAAACTTTCCGATTTGCTCGCTTTAATCATTGAATCCCAAAAGGTCACACGAGGCACGAGTGGGTACCAAAGCACAGTCTGGAAATACCGAGCCACTGCGATCTCCAAGTCGGGCAAACGCATCCCTCTTTCGGGATATCGACAAAGCATGGGGCTGGATAGAACCAACGAGTATCTCCTCTCGCTGTCTGAACTTGTAGGTGCCAAGGCTTACCCAGGAGAAAAGTTTCATTTTCCTGATTGGTCCATCAAGAACGGCCAGCACTTCTCCATCCAGTATCATCCCTACACCAACATGTGGGGTCTGAAGATATGGGACGGGACGTTTAACATGCTCTTAAAACTGATGGGAGCTGCTTTCGTTTTCGGGCTGTGGCTCTGGACCTACTAACTATCACGTCACGTATGAAACGATCGTTCCAAAGCTCCTATCTATAGGAGGAAGAGAGACTTAAAGATGTCCCAAGAGGCTGAGCAAGTTGGGGACGGTGTAGGTGGGAGGAGGACCCTTGGGGAGCGTTTGTTCGTGTCGAATCCAGATGCTATCCATACCGACGTTGTGGGCTCCCATAACATCATGATGGTAGCTATCCCCGATGTGAACAACCTTCGAGGGCTCAACCTGAAAATGCCGCAACCCGACCTCGAAAATCTTAGGGGATGGCTTCATAAAATTGTAATCTGAGGAAAAGACCATCACGTCAAACAAAGGCGTGACACCCGCGTTTTCCAAATACTCTTGCCAGTAATGTTTGGGGGCCCATAGATTGCAGATCAAACCCAAGGGGTAATGCTGACTGAGTTGCTGCAAACATTGAACATACTCCTCAGAAACCTGGCCATGCTCGAAGTGAGCAAAGGTTGCTTCCAGAGGCTTGATCTCTTCCTCCGCAACGCCCATGTCCAACAACGTTCCACCCACTTGAGGAAAGTCTTCGCTCCGCGCTGGATCGACATACGCCTCCATTATGATGTCGTAACATTCGGTGATGGTCCGATGCACTTCTTCAGGCGACAGAGAGGTCCCTCCGTTGGCCTGATACACCTGATGGTAAGGCTGCTCAGGAGAGAATCGATCGGCCTCAAACATAAAAGTATTGTTCATGTCGAGAAAGAGGATGTCGTAACGCTTTAGCATGGCTCTCGTTGCGGTCCTGACTGAGGGAAACAGTGCCCGATGGGTTATAGGTTCTTTTCGCGAGGATGGAAACGAAAGCAGCATACCATAGAACACAGCCATCAACCATCAACCATCAGCCATTAGAACCAGGCCCATGCGCCGGGAGGAAAGAACGAGTACCCCACAGCCATAAAGTGGCACACGCTGCCTCCAAGAACAAAGAGATGCCAGACCGCATGGTTGTAGGGCATCCGTTTCCACACATAAAAGATCACCCCCACGCTGTACGTCAGACCACCTGCAACAAGAAAGGCAAAGCCCGTCGCTGGCAAGTTTGCCTTCAAAGGTCCAATCACAACAATGGCCGACCACCCCATCGCAAGGTAGAGAAGCGTCTCTAGCTTTTGGAAGCGTTGGCCAAACACAAACTTGACCACAATCCCCACCAAAGCAACACCCCAAACAAAGCCAAACAAAGTCCATCCTCGTGAACCTTTCAGCCCAAGCAAGGCAAAGGGGGTGTACGTTCCAGCAATCAACACGTAGATGCTGAGATGATCGACAATACGCCAGACTCGCTTTGTCTCCGTCGAGTCCCAGCTATGGTAAAGTGTGGAGGCGGTGTAGGTAAGCAACAAAGCCGCGCCAAACACACAACAACTCACAATTAAGCTTGTGTTCTTCAGAGGCAACGACGTTAGGACAAGGATCAGCAACCCCACCACACTCAAGACAACCCCAGCACCGTGAGTGAGGACATTGAGCCTCTCTTCGCCCTTCGACTGCCGAGACACTGGGCACTTCTCGGGAGTAGCAACTATCATTTCGCTGGGTCTGTGGGTCTCTTCTCTCGGGTTCATGACACCTCCTTGGTCAATGCAATCAGGCTGTTCAGAATAACGCCCTCTGCCAAGAATGTTTGTCATAGTTTCGTCATAGTTTCCCGCTCAGCTTTAAAGCCCCCACTTCCATCCCGCAATTGTTGTGCAAGGAGAGAGAGGAACAGATAACCCTTTAGAACAGACAACCGCAAATGGACACAATATCAACGCGAATAAGACAACCGAACAAAGCGTCACCCAAAGATGAGAAGGAAGGCCAACACAGCTTGCGAGCAGCGTACAACCTCACTGTGTCTTCGCCTTGGGATGCAGAGCCCGAATGAGCGCCTTCAACGCCTGAACAAAGCGGGATGACGTATAGCTCGCTGCAGGAATGCCGACCACCCGTTTGTTCTTGATAGCCCGGAGAGACTTGAGCGCATGGTGTTGCAGCACAGATGTGACATGCTTGGGGTCCGTAACAATCACCTCAGGGTTCTTCTGGATCAGCATCTCCACCGTTGTACTGAACCCCTTCTGCTGTGCCAGCACATTGGTCCCTCCCGCCAACGTAAGTAACTCATGGGCCGGTGAGTTTTTGTTCACAATGTACAGCCGCGCATCTTGGGGCTTGGGCATATAAACAATCGCTGTGTTTACCGGCTTGGACGTTGGAATACTCTGCTGCAACGCTTTCACTTTCGCCCGAATGTTCCGGATAAGAAGGGCCGATCGCGTTGTACTGTGGTGAACCAAACGATCCACATTTTCTATCAAGTTGTAGATTTGCTGAAGCGAGGAGATTCCACCAGCAGCGCTGCCACCTGTATACACAGGAACATTCCCTAGCCTTTCTAGCTTAGGACGGTAGGGTTCGACTGTACCAAGAACGAGGTCAGGCTTGGCCGCGAGGACCTTTTCGATGTTCAGGGGCCAAGGTCGTCCGATGGTCTCCAACTTTCGCAGCGAAGGCGGATTGTTGGGCGATTGCGTCACAGCAACAAGCTTATCCTGAGCCCCCAGGTCGATCAAAACTTCGGAATACAAAGGCGTTCCAGCGACGACAACACGCGTTGCTGGTTGTTTCGTTTTCACCCATTTCCCACGACCGTCTTTGACCGCGCCTTTTTCAAGCGCTTTCTTCGCAGCCTTGGACGTTCGGGTTGGAGGAGACGCTTTCCCCTTGGATGAGTCAGGTGGGTTCTTGCGACAACCCACCAACAAAACCAGGACAGCCAACCACCCAACAAACGTACGAGACCCAAACACCATAGTGAGATTCCTTCTGAACATAGGAGCATTCCTTAGCAACGGTTGAGAAACATAACCTTCTCACGACCCTTGTGAACCTGGATCTTGGACACGCTTCCAAACCCCAGATCAAAGTGGTACAGGTTGGGTAATGGAATGTCCAACACTCGCATCACGAGGGAGCGAATGGAACCTCCATGTGCCACCACAACAACATGCTCGTTGGGCTGGCTGAGAAGGTCTGACCAAAACGCTTCGCATCGTTGGTACAGTTCGCGGTAGGACTCTCCTCCAGGCGCTTGGTTTTCCGTAAAGTCTTTCATCCATTCGGCCCGGACATCCGAGTCGATCTCGGACCAAAGTAATCCTTCCCACTCACCAAAGGCCAACTCTTTCAGCCGGTCATCAAAATGTATCTCACCCTCTCCGCGCAGCGCACGAGCCAGCTTCGCGCAACGCTGCAGCGGGCTGGCATAGCAAACCCATTCTTCGTCAAGAGGAAGATGTTCACGCAACCGCGCTAGCTCCTCATCAAATGAGGCTGTGACATCCACGTCCAGTTGGCCGTAGCATGTCCCTTTTGCGATGTTTGGCGTTGTGTGTCGAACCAAGTAAACGTCCACTTCCCCTCCCTTGTCCTTTAACTTTGACCGTGGTGTAGATACCACAACTTCGGGACATTCGCCAAGCCAAACGAATGCCACAACGGTAGAACATAGAGCAAGACGTCAACGGCAGCCACCACCCAACCTTTTCGAAGCATCTAATCCGTTGCAAACCGGAGCTTCATCGATGACTTGGGGGATATTTGTTTGGTCGGAGGAAGGGTTTTGAGAACCTGAACGGATTGGCTTGGGCCACCGTCCCAAAGAAACATACTCACCGCTACAACAGCAGAAGCGCCTCCCAGAGAGAGGGCTGCAATACCTGCTCCACGGAGGGGTCCAGAGCGGGTGTAGTGCGCAAAGATATCGTCCGCATCGGCGCTGTTATTATAGTTCCCTGACAATGTATTAAACTGAGACATCGCATCTTCGCCCAAAAACATAAGGACAGAGCCACCAGCAAGACTGACAACAGCAAGACCCAAAGCTGCCCATCCAACAGCACGAGCAGCTCCTCGCGCTGGAGGCGGAATTCTTTTTGTGACGCGAACAAGGACACGACGTTGAGGAGCAGGTTTTCGCACCAACACAACTGTACGTTTGGTTGAACCTGACGGAAGAACAAGCTTCAAACTCTTGGTGTGGTACCCAGGAGAACTCACCGTTAATGTGTACTCACCTGGAGGAAGCGTCCTCTGATCAGGAGCTACACCTTGGAGCACCTTTTTCTTTCTCTGGGTCAGAACGTATATGGCGTTGTTCGGCAATGTTCGTAACACAAGACGAGACGGCACTCTTTGGAGAAGATAGCTCTTCTCAATGAGCGCTTTTGCTTTGAGTGTAAGGCTGTGTTTTTGACTTACATAGGTGGCGGCTTGAACTTGAAGATGCGTAGCTCCAGGAGGCAGTTTGAGCTTGAACGGCGTCCTTCCTCTGTGCACTCTCTGGTTGGAGTCACGAACAACAACGAAGGCTTTCGCAGGAATTGACTGAATCGTCAACGTCACCTGAACTTGGGGGAATAAGACCTTCATTTGGCGTTGCAACAACGACTTCAATTTACCAGAAGGCTTGGAAGTCATGGCCCGTTGGTAGCATTGGTATGCTTTCTCTACCTGCCGATTGAGTTCGTAGGTTTTGCCAAGAATGTAGGACATGCTAGCCCGTCGCTGCCCCAATTCGGCTCGTAGCTTCGCATCTTTGGTCGCTTTGAACATCTGCTCCAGCATGAGAGAGGCAGTGTTTAAGTAAGGCAAAGCATCCGCATACTTCTTGAGCACCACAAGCTGCTTGCCTTTTGTGTACAAACGTAAGATTTCTTTTTTTGTGTCCGTAAAGTCCTGGGCCATCGCAGGGCTGCCAAAACAAACGATTGCAATGAAACAAGCCCAGCAACACATCCACAGCCTTGAACTCCAAGATCTTTGCCGTGCGACCCTAACTCTCAACATATTGGCTCCATCACATTGCATAAAAAGATAGCTTCTTTCGATCCTTAAGGAAGGTTGAAGTCAATACCAAAAGGGCTTCTTCGTTGTGCTGGCTTTCTCCGGACTCCTGGCTTGCTCCGTCGTTGAACCTTCCGTTTTTTTCTCATGGACATGGTAGAAAGCCGCTTTCTTTTGGGAGGCATATGTTTCAAGAAAGTCTGCTTTGGCTTTCTCTGCTCCAACTTGGGTTTGGAGAAAGGGGATGCAGCCTTTACAACCTTCTGGAGCGGAGTCTGGCTCTTCTGGTTCTGCTTTGCTTGTAAAGCTCGTTTGGATAGCTTCTGACGACGTACTGTTTGTTTCTGAGAGAAGGATGACTTAGATCTGCTGGATGGGTCGATCCAAAACAACCCCCAAAGGACCCCACCGAAGATGAAAGCTCCCAAAAGAAGCCAGATCCAACGTCGCTCCAACGAAAAATGTCGACGGCTTTGAGATGCTTCCTTGTCACTCTCAAAAGAACTGGGCGTGGGTTGACTCTCTTGCGCAGAGGGCAAGGAGCTTCTCGGATCCAATGCGCTTGCAGTTTGCCCATAAGGTGCTTCAACCGAGCCCCAATCTGTGCGGCTAAGGCCTGTATATACCGACGGAGAGGAGACAGGAAAGACCTGCTCCTCTTCTTGCATAGCGAGTTGCTCCTCCATTGCAGCTTCCCAATCAACGAGAAGCTCACTCGCGGATTGAAACCGTTGCTCAGGTAGCTTCGCCATAGCTTTTCGAAGAAACTGTTCAAGAGCAGGAGCCCACGCTCGCTCCGGTCGCAGCTCCAATAACGTTGGAGGGCTGTGACCGATGTGCTTGACAAGAATATCCGTAAACTCCCCAGAAAAAGGTGGCTCCCCCACAAGCAGCTCAAAAAGAACCACGCCCAAGGAATAGAGATCCGAGCGAGCATCTGCATCTTTGGACCGCCCTGCAGCCTGCTCTGGAGACATATACAACGGTGAACCCATCGTAGCGCCTGTGCTTGTAAGGTCAGGACCTTGCGCATAACTAACAATACCAAAGTCAAGCAACTTCACCACAACATCTTTCTCTTCAAGCTTCTCCATGAGGAAGATATTTGCAGGCTTAATATCACGGTGCGTCATATTCTTGCTGTGCAGGAATTGAAGAGCAGAGGTGAGCTGTTTGACCCATGACAACAAAGGTTCGGCGGTGAAAGAGGCTTGACGTTTCAGCCGCTTGCTCAGAGACTCCCCTTCCAAGAACTCCATGACTGCGTAAGGAGCCCCAGTCTCAAGCTCTCCGTAATCAAACACCTGCACAATGTTTGGATGAGACAATCGCGCCACCGCTTTCGCCTCGCGCAGGAAGCGTTGGAGAGCATACTCATCGTCAAGCAGAGCGCCATGAAGAGTCTTCACCGCAAAGTGGGTCCCAAGCTTTTGGTGTACTGCTCGGTAAACAACCCCAAAACCCCCGGCTCCAATCTTCTCTTGGATCAACAAATTCCCAATGGGGAGACCCAGGAGTGGATCTTTTGTTTTGCTCTCATGCATTGTTCTTGAGCCTTGCCGAATCAGGTCCCATCGGGTCGTTGGATGTTGTAAGACTTCATCCGCCCATAGAGCCAGGTTCTAGAAACCTCCAAGGTTTGTGCGGCCTTAGAAACATTCCATTGCAAAGCTTCCAGAGTCTCCACGAGAATCTTCCGCTCCGCTTCCGCCAACCGCACCTTGATGGTGTCTAGGGCTGGCGACAGTGGTGACTTGGGTGAAGTCGCTGCGTTCGAATGGTTCTCCAAAGGCAAGTCAACATCAGGTTTGGTGGAGAAGTCATGCGAGAAGACAAAGGAGTCAGCGTCCAAGGTTGAGCCATCCAGCCACAGCAAGCTTCGCTCCAACACATTGCGAAGCTCTCGGACATTCCCAGGCCAAAGATATCCCTGCAACTTGCGTAAAGCGCCAGGGGTCATTTCAATTTGCTTCTCAGGAGCGATCAGAGGCAAGAGGAAGGCGACGAGCAGTGAGAGATCTTCCAATCGTTCGCGAAGCGGTGGAACTTCAAGCTGCACCACCGCCAATCGATAGAACAAGTCGCTTCGAAAGCGTACGCTCGCGTCTTTCCCAATCAACTGCCGATGGGTTGCTGTAACAAGACGACAGTCTACGGGAAACTCTTGCTTGCCCCCCAATCGACGGACGCGCTTTCGCTCCACAACGTCAAGCAGCTTGGGTTGTAGTTCAAGGGGGATCTCACCGATCTCGTCGAGGAACAAGGTTCCACCGTTGGCTTGTTCAAAGTAGCCTGGGTGTTGTTGTTCAGCCCCAGTGAAGGCACCTTTTTCATACCCAAACAATTCCGACTCAATGAGCGAGGCCGACAAAGCCCCACAATTGACGGTGACAAAAGGTCCGTTGCGCCGAGAGCTTTGTTCATGCAAGACCTGGGCAAGAGAGGACTTCCCAGTTCCTGTCTCTCCGGTGAGCAAGAGAGGAAGATCCTTCTCTGCCAGACGAGACAGCAGCGCGAAGATCCTACGCATTTGCGGACTCTGCCCCACCAAGCGACCGCTCGCATCCACACAAGGAACTGGGATCTCTGCCTTCTTTTTGTTCGAACGAAGGATACAAACCGTGTCGCCGATTTGCAGAGAGGAGCCATCGCTCAAGTAGCCATCAAGAATGCGATGCCCCGCCACAATGCATCCGTTGCGACTGCCAAGGTCACGAACACGGACTCCCTCTTTGCTGAGCCGAAGCTCGCAGTGCATACCGCTCACCCGTCGGTCGTGAGGCAACGCAACATCACACACCTCTGAACGGCCCAAGTAAAACAAGTCTTTGTCCAGGTCAACGCTCAGCCCCTGGTGTGGTCCTTCGGAGACCACCAAGGAGAAATCCTCAACAGTGACACGAGGAGATTGGTGCCAAAGCTGGCTCTTCTCCAAAGTTTCATTCATGGTGTGAGACACAGACAAGAGTTGCCCTTCTCAAGGACGAGGAACGAAAAACCCAGGCCCAAGAGGAGAGTGAACTGTCATCACTTTCTGGCCCAAGTCCCTGATTGCAAAACATGGAACGACCCATACTCTACAAGATCTTCAGCCTGTTGACAACACAAACGACTCCGTTTCTCTTAAAACCATTGACGAGGAAGCAGACTTTGTATTTATATGTTTCTATTGCTTCTCTACAACATCCTTCCGTTTTTGTTCAGAAACGATGGCTCTTCCTCCAACGTTTGTCCACCGGATGAGCGAGGTCACTTCACGAGGAACACCTGTCACTGACCGAATGCATATGGGGAGGAAACAAGAGAGAGCGCTGGGACGGCACGACGCCGGGTCAGAACTCATGGTAGAGGGAACAAGCTTGAACTGGAAAGCCACTACTGCTGTTTGCTGTGTTTTGTGCTGTTTGCTCTTTGCACATTGCACACGTGCGATGCGTACACCATGCCAAAGCAATGGGGACTGCACAGCCAACCAAAAGTGTGTTGCTGCAGGTTGTGTGCAGGCAGAGTGCACAAGCGCTGAAGACTGCGGGACTCACCAGAGATGCGATCGAGGGCAATGCGAAGCAACCATCCAATGCCCAGAAGGCCAGACACTGTGTGGCCAAGAGTGTGTCAACACACAAACAAACCCTACACATTGTGGAGCCTGCGCCCGGTCGTGTGGAGAAGGCATTCGCTGCCTCAACGGCACATGTGGTTGCCAAGAAGGAAAACCTTGTGATGGCTCGGACCGAAAGATCTGCATCAACCAAACGTGCCGAGAGACTTGGGTTGTACAAAGCAAATCGGAGTCAGGGCCCAACCACCAGTGCATCCCAAGACATATCACCTACACTTCCGACGGAGTCTTTGTCACTGGCGGCTTTGGTGGACGCGTCACCTTTCCCACCCATCCTGCCCAAAAGTTCTTGGCCAAAGGAAGGTACCTGGGGCCACACGATGTCTATGTCGGTCGGATCGATCTGCAGGGGAAGTGGCTTTGGGTCAGACAGGCTGGGGGAAGTGATATAGATGAAGGGCACGGCATCGGTGTCCATCAAGCCAAAGGCCGGGTCTTTCTTTCAGGAGGATTCAAATCTCCAACATTTCAATGCTTTGACCAAACGGCAATCCAGGTTGCAGCCGAAGCATCGCCCAACAAAGGAGACTATGACTTTTTCTTGGCGGAGCTGGATATCCTTGGGAACTGGAAAAAAGTCGTCTCCAACGGCGGACGCTACAGTGACCACGCAACAGCCTTAACCGTGGATGAGCAAGGGACAGCCTACAGCGTGGGGTGGTGGTCGACTCTGGTCAATGGACAAAATCCAAACGGCTTCGATCTGCTCACGTTGTCTTATACCACCGAGGTCGCTTACAAGGTCCACCCTGAAGGCAAACAGGGCCATGACAAAGCCGAAGACATCGCAGTGGGTAGCAACGGAAACCTCTACTTTGTTGGGCAGGCCACAGGCTCACTGATGGGGCTCCAAGGCGGAGAAACCCCGTTTGCTTTTGTCGCTCAGATGCACCGTAACAAGCTCTCCACGTTGGGAAAGGTATGGGGCCCAACCACGCCGCCAGGCTCCACAAGCTACGCACGAAGAGTGGCTGTGGATGGGCAAGGCAATGTGTATATCGCTGGAATTTTTCTTGATGGGCCAATCCACTTTACCATCAACGGCACCCAAACAACGCTCACACCTCAACGAGAAGACGTCTTTGTTGCCAAGATGGATCCCAAAGGAAATTGGCTTTGGGCCAGGCGCGCAGGAAGTCCAGCCGAAGAGACATTGGGAGGCCTCGGAGTTGATGGACGAGGCAACGTATACATAGCGGGTGGCTTCAGCGGGACAGCATCCTTCGGCACTCACTCTATCAGTTCCAACGGAGCCCTCGACCTCTTTGTGGCCAAGCTGACGACAAACGGTGAATGGCTTTGGGCGAGAGGTGCCGGTGGCCCAGAAAACGATGCGATTCAAACTCTCGCCGTTGACAAGGATGGGAATTACTACCCTGCGGGTTTATTCAACCGCACCTTCTCCATGGGAGCAGCTTCTGTTGCGACGCTGGGAGACTATGAGTGCCTGGTTTCCAAAAACCTCCCATAGCACCCATCAATGTTGAGGCAACACGGATCCCCACTCTTCTCGATGCAACCGAGCGTCTTCTCGCCCCAGCAAGAAAAGTTGGCGCGTTCGCTCTTCATTGGTCCGAAACACCCAAGACCTTGGGAACGTACGCCAACGCTGCAGAGCAAACGAAAACCGGGGAATCTCTTGAAGAGGTCGACTCTTGGTTCGGGAGAGGGCACCATCAATGTATCGACCCTCTGGTGTCTTTACCCACAAAGAGCCTGATAAAATGGGAACAAAGGATGTTGCGACAAGTCCATTAACAATGTCGGAGTTGCTCGACCAGTTGGAAAGAACCTTCTGCCGGAACGATGGGACTTGCGTGACAGATAGATACAATCGTTCTCGTGCCTTTTCAAACCGCTTCGGCTCTTCATCCAAAAACGCAAGAACACGTTTGCTGGCAAGTTCATAGCTTCGTTTCCCAAGAAAGAAGCCATTCCCTTTGGAGAGTTCACGAATCAAAGGCTGATGAATATCTTCAAACAACCTTTGACAGTCCAGCCCAAGGGCAAGGGCCACGGCCGCTTGTCCTCCTCCAGAGACTCCCGAGAAGAAACACTCCTTCAGAGTACAAGTTTCCTGCAAGTAGGAAGCTATCCCAATCTGATAGGCAGCACAAAGCCCGGATGAGCCGAAGGAAAGTAGGATAGAGTTGGAGCCACTCATGAGCATTTTTCCTGAAGTGCGGAGGGTTGTGCATAGGAAAGAGTGAAGCCCTGGACATGATAAAGAATCGCCCCCAAGCCGACAGGAACGAGAATCAAGAGGCACAAGAGCAAGACATAGCTAGCCTCAACGCGATCCGCGACAACAACAGCGTTTGCCAACAGCGAGAGAAACAAGAAGAGGCCTGCCATGTTGTTGGAGGCCGCGAGGGCTTCTTCACTTCGAAGACTCATCACGCGCCAGATCTGCACCAGAGAAAAAAGCAAGTGCAGGGAAAACATCACGTACTGAAACAAGCTGGTAGAGACGTAAAGGAAGATACCGCTTCCAACCAACTGGAGCGTGTAAGCATACACATACAAAGACCCTGGCAAGTCAAACGAACCATCGGAGTGCAACTTCGCACCGAGCCATGCGGGAAGCGAGCAGGTGGGGCCTGCGGTACGGATGTCGTTGGGCAACTCTTTGAGAGAGCTAAACACTCCGTTA
This sequence comes from Deltaproteobacteria bacterium, assembly GCA_006226375.1. Lineage (GTDB taxonomy): Bacteria > Myxococcota_C > UBA6777 > UBA6777 > UBA6777 > M3003. The sequence goes on from SBHC01000041.1 coordinate 91,669, forward strand.
AAGAGCAAGCCCCAAAGAAACATCGACGCAAAGACCAAGAGCGTAAAGGTAGACAGAGGCTGCCCTGTCGCTGTCGCCCCCAACAAAACGGTAGAAGTGTAGCAAAGGGAAATGCAAACATCCGTGAAGAAAGGAAAGGAGTTGTACTTGCTATAGAAGCTATGAATGGCGCCTGCGAGCCAGAAGACACCTAGAAACGAATAGCTTGCCCAGCCAAGCTCCAAGCAATAACATACAGCCAAGGAGAGAGGGATCTGTGCAGCCACCACCCACCAAAGCTGCGTGGTTGTCACCTTGCCTTGGACCAGCGGTGACTTCTGTCGAAACGGTGAACCTTTGTCAACAGGCAGGTCTACAATATCATTCATCAGCATAATGTAGTGGTGACCGGACCATCCAAGAAACAGCAAACCCAACACAAGAGAGAGTTCGGGCGATGGGGTCGCAGTAAGTGCGCCGAGCAAAGGCATCATCAAGAACCAACCGATGCTCGCAAAGCGGACTTGTGCATTGTAACCGTGGACAAACTTAAGAATCGTATTCAAGGTGTTCATGGATTCCCCCTAAAGCATGGAATGAGTAAATGGCGAGCCGTACGGTTGTTTTTCAAAGACCATTTGGACCAACGTGGTTCCTGTTTCCATCGCTGCTGAACCCATGGACCATGCGTAGTAATAGGCACGGTAATGACGCTCGGAATATCGCTGAATCACTTGCTCCTTGTGTTGGACCAAGTTCGCGAGCCAATGCTGCCCTGTGCGAGCGTAATGGACGCCAAAGGTCTCAGAGTGAACGACGCGAAGTTCGCCAGTTGCCATCGCTGCTCGGGCGAGGTCCCCGTGGCTCACAGCGTCGGAGTTGGGCATCACAAGGGCAGGAAACGTTGGAAACTTGGTCCGGCCATCAACGAAGAAGACGCCGTCGTTGTACATCATGGTATGAAGCACCAGACGGCCTCCTGGACGAAGATGACTTGCAAGCGTTTTGAGATAGGTGTTCAGATAGTTACGACCGACATGAGTGACCATACCAACCGTCACGATTCGATCGAATGTTTCGTTGGGATCAAGCTCCCGATAGTCCTGGTACACAAACTCACACCCAGGGTAATTCTCCCTCGCGTACTCAATCTGTTCGCGGGAAAGCGCTATCCCTTTGACAGAGGCTCCTGAGCTTTCATAGATGAGATGAGAGAGTTGCCCCCAACCACAGCCCACCTCAAGCACTCGATGGTGAGGCTCAACTCGCAGCTTCCCGACGACCTTCTCCATTTTGTTGCGCTGGGCTTCATCATAGGTCTGCTCTGGATGAGCCCATATCGCGGATGAATATTGCATGTCGCGACCAATCATCCAGCGCTGAAAGTCATTGCCTACATCGTAGGTAATGCCCACCATCGTTTTGTTGTGTTCAATGGTATTTTCCAGTGACCGATCCAACTTTGCCCTCAACTTACGGCCATAAGGTAGCCAGCGAGTCGAAAACCGAACCGGAGAGCGAAACAACGACACGTTCAACAACAAAATGAGAACAACCCGATACACGGATTCAGATTCCCACTTTTGGTTGACATAGCCCAACCCCAAATTGAGCTCTCCCCCCGTCAAAATATCGCGGTACAGCGTAGTATCAGCGACCACCATCCGCGCTTGCAACGGTGCATCTTCGGGGCCAAAGGCTCGACTCGTTCCATCAACCTCTTCGATGACAAGGCGGCCATGTTCCAGCTTCGAGAGAACCCTGAAAAAGATTCGCCGAGCGATGCGATCAAGAAAGCCAGGACGAGGCGTTGCTCTTCTCTCTACTGGAGCAAGGTGTGTGGTAATACGCTCTGCGGCTTGTTGAACTCGCTCAGAAAGTAAAACAGACTCCTGGTTCGCTGTCCTTATTCTCTTTGACTCTGACATAGTAACTCCACATTCTTATGCAACTGTGGAAGAGATTGAGGCTCTCCCGTTCATTGCTATTCCTGTTCTGTTTGCATTGTGGAGTGGGTTCTGCAAGCGCTTGGCCAGGCGAAGCAAAACGAAAAAATAGTCTTACAGGAGAGAAACTTAACAACCTGCAACGAGGCAACAGAAGCCAGAGTGTTCACGTACGCTAACACAAGTGTTCACATACGCTAACACTCAATGTTCACCTTGTATAACAGTGTCCACGACTTGCCCAGACCAGCCCAAAGGGACGTCGCTGCGAACATGAGCTTCGCCATCTTTCCAACGAAAGGCTTCTTCTTACATTGTCTCTACAACGTCGCGGAATTCTTCGACGGTGTAACGTGGGGTGATATGTTGACGACAGTTCACATCCCACGCATCCACGGTAAACACCAAGACACGTTCGGGAACACCGGGATAATCAGGATCGCGGACTCGCTCCAAAAGTTCGTCATCCCCTTCCACAAACGCAGCCCGCCCCCAGATTTTGATGCGCTGGCGATTGGGGTAATCCATCAAAAAGAGGAAGGCCTTGTTGTTTTCGCTCAAGTTACCCAGAGAGATGTACTGACGATTGCCCTTGTAGTCAGCAAACGCCAGTCGACGCTCATCCAACACCTTGAGGAATCCCTTGGGACCCCCGCGATGCTGAATGTAAGGTTGTCCGTCTGCAGAGGCGGTTCCCAAGTAAAAGGTGTCGCGCGCCGCGATGAAGTCGGCCAGCTCGTCGGAGATAACGTCGGACCAATCACGCTTTTCGGCCATTCGTTGGTAGTTGGTCCTTGAGCCCCGCTCTTCCTGAGCCTGTTTCACTGCCGGAGTAAACGCAATATCCATGCGATAGTCCTGGTTCATGACTGACCACCTTTCTTTCCATCGACATCCACTGCAACGTTGTGCTGCTTGGATGGTTCGTTTCATTCTGGTAACGCGATAAACTCCACTCGAACACCGCCAGGTATGTTGCACATCATGTGTTGCACCTCGCCGCCACCCAGAGATTCTGGAGCAAACTCTACATCCACACCTGGGTGCTGCTCCAAGATGCTATGCAACTCCTGTAACGCAGCCTGACTTGGGACACGCAGCGCCATGTGGTGCAAGCCCACACAGTTCTTTCGATCAAACCCTGACGCTGTCGCAGGATTGCTCACTTGCCACAGCGTAATCATGACCGCTCCATCCGAGACAAACACAGCCGGATATTCTGGCTTCTCACCGACTTTCTGAAAGCCCAACACGTCCATAAAAAAAGCACGGGTGTCTTCAATGTTTGGAACGGTTAATCCGACATGATGCACACCTTGGGTCCATGCAACTTCACTCATAAGAACCTCCTTACCAACGTTGAAATGGGTACGTTATTGTTTTCTAACTCTTGCTTACACCCAAAGAATATTCATCTACGCTTTGCGTACAATACCGTTTTTTGTAGAATCACTGTCTACAGTTCGTGAACAGCAAAGAGCGAAGGGTAAGAACAAGATGGACCGATTAACCAACATGGAAGCTTTTGTCCGTGTCGTTGAGGCAGGCAGCTTTAGCGGTGCTGCCCGTCGATGGGGACGCTCCAAAGCCGTCGTCAGCAAATATGTTGGGATGTTGGAGGAGTATTTGGATGTGGAGCTTCTTCGTCGCTCGACCCGCTCCTTAAGCCTGACAGATGCTGGTGAATTGTACTACCGTCGCTGCCTTGCATTGCTCGACGAACTTACAGACCTGGAAGCCTCTCTTCACAGTGAACATATCTCGCCTCGTGGACGCCTCCGAATCACGGCACCACCAGGGTTAATGGAACGATACCAGTACGAACTAACAACAACGTTTGCTGCGCGGTACCCAGACATTTCCATGGAGTTCTCGCTCACACACCGCATGGTGGATCTGGTGGAGGAAGGGTTTGACATCGCGATCCGTGTCACCCAGCCCAAAGACTCCTCTCTTGTGATCCGGAAGTTGGCTCCTGCACCGTTGGTCATGGTCGCTTCGCCGCACTATCTGAAAACATACGGAACCCCAGAAAAGCCCGAAGATTTGCGGGAGCATGCCTGCCTGATCGACACCAATTTTCGCGAACGGAACAAGTGGAAGTTTAAGGTGGATGGGAAGGAGGAAAGCATCGCAGTCACCGGACGGTTTGAGGTAAACAGCCCGTTGATGTTGCACGACCTCGCTCTCCAGGATCAGGGCATTGCCATGCTCCCCATGTTCATCGCAGAAGAAGCGCTGCAGGAAGGAACGCTGGTCTCTCTGTTGGAAGACAGTATCGCGCTCAAGTGGTCGATTGTAGCGATGTATCCGAGGCGTCGCTTCGTCTCAGGACGAGTTCGCGCCTTCCTTGACTTCCTGGTTGAGGTGTTTCGCAACGAAGGGTAAACTTCCCCTTCCATTTCAATGACCCTAAAAAGCCACGGCCCAACCAGCAGCATAGGGAGAAGACTCAAAATGGAAACAACCGACTTGAATCTGCTTGTCACGTTGGATGCTCTGCTGCAAGAAAGCAGCGTCACCGGAGCAGCCCGTCGTTTGGGGCTTTCAACGCCGGCTGTCAGTCATGCTCTTGCCCGGCTTCGACAGCGCTTCGATGACCCGTTGTTGGTTCGTGCCGGTCGCACGATGGTGCTAACACCGCGAGCCGAAGCAATGCGAGCCAAAGTTCGCGACACCATCGCTCTCGCCAGTCAGGTGTATGCCAGCCCTGAAGAGTTCTCTCCAGACCGGTTGGACACCACCTACAACATTCTCGCAAGCGACTATGTGCATCTTATCCTTGGAGAACAATTGGACGCTTACCTTAACGACCAAGCGCCGCTGTTGAACCTACGCTTTCAACCCAACTCAGTGGACGATGTGGAGCAGCTTCGGAGCGGTGAAGCCGACCTTGCCATCGGCATTTACGGCAAGCTCCCCCCGGAAATGAAAGTTCGCGCCCTGATCACAGACACCTTTGTTTGCGTGGTTCGTTCGGAGCACCCAGACATTCAAGACACCCTTACCCTTGAACAATACCTCATGTTGTCTCACATCCAGATCGCCCCAAGGGGCCGACCTGGAGGCTATGTTGATGACCTCCTCGCCAAGCAAGGCCAATCCCGACGCGTCGCACGTGCCATCCCTTACTTTACGGTGGCCATGCGTCGGGTAGCCCAATCCAACCTTATTCTTACAGCTCCAGAACGACTTGTATGGCAGCTATCCTCTGAGTTCAACGTCAAGGTGCTTTCGCCTCCCCTCCCTCTCCAGGCTTACACGCTGAGCATGCTCTGGCACCCCCGATTTGACGGCGATACAGCCCACCAGTGGCTACGGAACAGCTGGTACGAAGTTGCCACATCCATGGATGGGCTCAAACATAGCAACGCCCGGCGTCGACTCGACCCGACCGACCCCACAACAGGGCAAGGACGAAAGCGCAAGACCTGAACCAAACGCTTGCCTTCTATCAACATAGTTGCATACTGTGCAACTATACCTTTCATACTTTCCTATTGATGCAACCCACTCAGGCTTTTACCTTTCCTGTGTCAACGCGAATCAACGCTTATGTATGACAGGAGAGAGAGAATGAGCGGTAACATCAATGTAGCCAACCCGTCCCAACCCAAGCGTGTGTTGCTTGTGGCAGCCAACCCCTCAACCTCGACAGTCACAGGTTGGCCTGTAGGCTTTTGGTGGTCAGAGCTAACTCACCCGTACTGGGCGTTTGTGGAAGCAGGCTATGAAGTCGAGATCCGTAGCCCTGAAGGTGGCTCACTACAGGCTGATGGCTTCAGCGATCCCGAGGACGAGAGCGGATACTCAGCCGAAGACATCCTTAGCTTGGGCTTCAAGAAGTCTTCCAAGCACCGGGCTTTGCTCGAAGACACCAAGAGCATCGCTGACGTAAACCCAGCGCATTACGACGCGATTTTCCTCGCAGGTGGACAGTCCCCGATGTTCACCTTTCGAGGGCACCAAGGACTGCAAAACCTTGTCGCTCGCTTCTACGAAGCCGGCAAGGTAACAGCGCTTGTTTGCCATGCCACATGTCTGTTGTTGGAAACCCGAAAGTCCGATGGCGAATTGCTCGTTCAAGGAAAAACCTGGACAGGCTTTGCCGACGCAGAAGAACAATACGCCGATACCTTTGTAGGACAGCGAATCCAACCCTTCTGGATCGAGAGCGAAGCCCGCAAGTTGGAAAGAACCAACTTTGTCGTGGACCAAATGTTCCGTGATTTTGCTGTCCGTGACGGTCTCCTCGTCACAGGACAACAACAATTCTCAGGAGCGGCTGCCGCACAGTTGGTGATCGAAGCACTGGGTCGCTAGGAACGGAGGCTCCTCATGATAACTCCCGATGACTTCGTCGCTCTGGCCCTTGCCGAGCCTATCGAAAGTGAAAGCGGCCAAGCCAAGTACGGATACGCGATGCGAGTGGCATCCGACAACCCCAACCCACCAGGAGTGATCGCCTTAACCTGGATAGCTGGCAAAGATGCAGAAGAGCGCCAACGTATCCGCGACCACGCGAGGCAAAACGTTCAAGACTTTCTGGAAGAACCGGGATTTCTCTCGATTGTCACAGGATTCATTGGGTTGCGAGGCTTTACGGTGACGGCCTGGGAAGACGAAGACTCGATGAAACGTGCTCTCTCGAAACACCACGCAGTAGCGATGCGCGAGTTGTTTGGTGAATCGTTCGTCGCCAGCGTGTGGACCAGCGTATGGAAGCCAGGACGCCTCAATCGAATCTGGGTGCGTTGCCTGTCATGTTCTTCTCTCGAAGATGTCACCGACAATCACCGAAATTGCTCCCAATGCGACGAAGAACTCCCCGAAAGGCCCGCTTTTTGGTAAGGGACGAGGAAGCTGTCCACAGCGGTTAGTTATCTTCGAACATGGAACCCCAAGGTCGCTTGAAACAACTCCGTCCTTCCTTCACCAAACCAAGGGTTACGCCCTCCTGTTGTCACGTCATACACAAGCCTCACCTGCAAACGTATCTCTGAACCTTCGATAGCTCCGAGCAACTGAGAGAAGCGTAGTCGCCCTTGGATTTGCTGTTCAAAGAAACCAAGTGTATTGAAAGCAGGAGTGTAGGTAACACTGCCCTTCAAGAGGGTTCGGTAGTGTTCATCAAAAACGATGCGACCCACCAAAGTCACGGGCAGACCCAACATTGTTCGAGAGAGGCTCATATCTGTGAGGTTCCACTCTGTTAGAACATCCAGGCCCAGGCCGAAGTACAAGTAGCTTCGGTGTCCATCGGAGGACACAAGGTTAGCCAGAGCTTTGGCTCCTCCCCACTTTGCGCGAACGGTCTCATCAAACCAACGACTCCCTGAAAGATGAACCAAAGAAAGCCCCAAACCAACACCCTCAAGCCCACGAAAGACCGACCGAACTCGCTCTCCTGAGATGCTCCTCTTCGACTTGAATAGCTTGAGTTGAAAGAACTTGTTGTTCCATTGCGTGACATTGATTTTGTTCAAGTTGAGGAGAAGAGAGTTGGAAAGGATTGTGATGGCAGTCCCTGCAGTGAGCCGGAAACGAGAAGGGTCCCCCAGATGCTGCTCGTAAAAAGCCGCATGGATCAGCAAGCCTGCAGTAGGCTCTCCCCAGCCAGGTAAAACAACGCCCGACGACACTGTAATGGGCGAAAGTCCCAAGTACGTCGAACCTTTCGTTCGATACGCCAGTTCCATTGATTGGTGTTCCATGGAAAGAGAGATTGTCTTTCTCCGAACCCTCTTCTTGTTTGTCGTTCGATAGCTTGACTGAAATACAAGCTCTCTCAATTCCTGAAGAGCAGAGCTATACTTTGCCTTTGACTCGAAGAAGCGATGCAACTCAACGTCCGATAGAAACGCTGCCAGACGATAAACTGATGGATACAAAGGACGATACTTCGCCTGTCGAAGAAGGCTCCGAAACCTTTTGTAAGCTCGCAGTCGGATCGCATCGTTGGCGTGGTTCAATGCCTTCCAACCAGGAAGCTTTACCAACGCATGTCGCCGGGCAACAGCCTTCATTCTGGCATAAGCCTGTTGCGCGTAGCGAGTGGCAATTTGGGATCGTCTGACGATCGAATAAAAGCTTGGACTTACCTCCTCAATATGCTTCTGCGTGACAAGTTTGGAGATCAAAATATGGGGAGAGACAACAAAGTTGGACGCAATCTTTCCAAACGAACTCTCTTCGACGAACCGACCACGGAATACACTCAGGGCATTGCGCAGCTGCTCTACAAGAACAGAAGCACAATTTTTGGACAGAAAGTAATAATGGAATTGATAGCTCTGTTTGATGCGATAAAACCACCGAAGCACAGCCCGAATCTCACCGCGAGTCAGCCGAATCTTAAACCTCCACACGTCCCTGTTTTCCTTGTGTGTGTACAACGATATCACAGCCCCCAGGCGACGAATTTCAAACACCGACAAGAACTGACCAGTAAGACCACCCAACGCCAAACGAACACCCCTTTTCTTGTTGGTGTTGGCGACAAACCCAATCACCAGATCGTTAGGGTCCTCCAAATGCTTCAGGGATGTTTTCATTTTGATTCGCAGCAACATGTGCCCCGAGATGGAGGAGAAGTGGTGGGCCGATGGTGAAACGTACAAAAGCTCAAGGCTGTGAACCTTCGATGGATTCACCCAAGACTGAAACGAAGGACACCTCACCGACTGCAACGGAACAGGGTACCTTCTGAAGAGTTTGGCAAAGAAAGCAAACTTAAACGGCATGCGACATTTGATGCTATGGGCAGCTCGCTTGTGCTTCAAAGGAAAGAAGTAGGCTTCTGCAAAAGTCACGAAGTCTTCGGCAGGGCTTTTCATCCCAGACTTTCGGGCAAAGCCTTTGGGATTGACATTTTCCGCACGGCTGAAGGTCATTCGTTCAAAGGTCAAACCCCATCCACTCAACCGCTTCCAGGCTGCAGACTCAGACAAGCGATGCCTCTCATCCAAGAGATGCGTTAGCTCGTGGAGTAAGTTTTGCTGCAACCCCAACAAATAAGCCTGCTGATAGCTTGCAGGTAGCTTCGAATAGCTCGCAACGTTGATGGAGCAGCGAAAGTACGTCATGGGCCTTAAGCGAATGCTTGTCAGGCCAGGCCTAGAACGCCGAGAGTGCAAGCTGACCGGTCGCTTTCGCGCCCCACACTTCGGGACTCTTCGCTCGATACGAATTTGAATCGGCCCCAAAGCCTTGTAGGCAGATGGCAACCTCTGTAGCAACCGGACAATGGCTCTCGCTTCGTCTTCTCGCCATGAATTTGGCTTGTCCCTCAACTCGAACTTCAGAGAACGTAAGGTTTGACGAAGCTTCTGGATGGATGCTTGGGAGAGACTGGGAGAGAGGACAACACAAAGCCAGCAACCCAAGAAGAGGAGCGGTCGTTTTGTGTGTAACAGCAAGGCAAGTCAGTTCCAGATTAGAGAGGCTTTTCCTTTTTGGCGGCACGCGAAGATGTTCGACACAACCGCAAAGACCGAAATTTCTGCGCGATGGAAGAGCAGTTTTGAGCCATCGCACGTTGGTTCAAGGAACGTCTTGTCTTCGCCAACTTGCACAGCCGGGTTAGAAGCAAGCGGCTCTTGTCGCAACGGGACAGGGTCTTGGATTGATGAAGGCTGTGGTGGATTCGCTCGACGTCTCTGGCTGGCAAATGAAACTTGGCTGCGACAAGCCCTGTGGTTAATTTTCGCTCCAAGACAGCTGCACGATTCTTGACTCGACCTGCCTCACGGTTCGCCTTTCGCACAACGCTTGCGGTTTGCTCAAGGGTCAATCCGCTCTGCTTTGCCAGCAACCGCAAGAGCGCCCCATCCCCTCGGTAGCCCTGATTGATAAGGCTTTCTCGTTGGGTTCGTTTGGCTAGCACAACCGTCAAAACAATCCCACCAGCCACAAGAGCGACGCCAACAATCACCAGCGCAACCACAAGAGAAACCGCTCCACCTTGCTGCGAAGAATGATCGGAGCTGCTCTCGGATGAATGTTCGGAGCTAGCCTCCACCGACTGCTGGGAACTCTGTTGGGAAGACTCCTCAGAGCTTTGTTGCGAAGATTGCTCCACAGAAACACCATCTGCGAACGCAAAGCTCAACACAGACAAATGCAGAAGACTCGCCAACATAAGGAACACAAACGACTTGCGAAGAGACATGAATACTTCCTTTTACGTTCCTGCAAGGTTCCTTGAGACAAGAACCTTACACGTTTGGGAGACCGTATCATAGTCGAAGCTCTTGGATACAACAATGCTCTGTTTGTTCTCAGAGAAACAAGAACCTCTCCTCGAAGCTCCTGGCATTGGTTTCTCCCGCTGCACCGTCAACTCCGAAACGACTGCATTCAGCAGGCTTTGAAACGAGGCAACCCAGCCAGAGCCAAAGGATTGACGAGCCGCAACATTTCATACATTCTTGCCGACATACAGAGGGAATACTTGGAGAATAGAACTCTACCATCATACCTTCAGGCAAGGGAGCACCTTATGAACCCACAGAACCACAGCAATACTCTTGCTGCGCAAAGAGTACGAATGACAGCACGCTCGTTGGTAGCAAGCTGCTTTCTTGTGCTTGGACTGTTTTGGTTTGTGACACCCGCTCAGGGTCAGGTCTGCCCTTGGGAGCGACGGTGTGGTAGCTCTTGTTGCCAGGCTTCAGAGGTCTGTTACCTCGGCACATGCACAACGCCAGGCAAGACCTGCCAAAGCACCGCTGACTGTGGACAAGGCAGCTTCTGCGAGAGCACAACAAGCTCATGCCTTCCGGTGACTCCTTCCATTGCATCATGCACCTATCGTCCTCCTCCTGGAGCCTTCTCTCCCGTTCCTCTCTGGGAGTGGACCAAGAGCACCGTAAAACCTCAACATGCCAACGTGATGATGCAGCCTGTTGTGATGGCCATGCAAGACACCAACAACAACGGCGCCATCGACGTGAAAGACATGCCCACCGTGTTGTTTATGTCGTACGTCAGCGGAGGGTCCTACGCCGAAGAAGGATTCATCCGTGCCCTCCGGGGAGACACGGGAAAAGAGCTGTTTACTATCACATCACACGCCGTGAATGCGCTGGGTTCTCTCGCGGTTGGCGACATCGACAACGACGGGAAGCCCGACATCGTCGCTCCCAGGTACGCAGGCAAGAGCGTGGTCAACTCCGGGATCTACGCCTTCAGCAACACCGGCACGCTCAAGTGGGTCGCAAAAGACAAGCAAGGCAAGATCGCCCCCCTCCCCATAAGTTGGGGCGGAGCAGCGATTGCCGACCTCAACGGCGATGGAAACCCCGAAGTCATCGTAGGTGATGCCATCATCCGAGGCTCCGATGGCCTTGTGTTGTGTCAGGGAGGACAAGGCAATGGCTCCGACGACCAACGCCGCCCCCTCTCTGCGATTGCCGACCTCAATGGAGACGGCAAGCAAGAAGTCGTCACAGGGAAAGCAGCCTACCAACACGACTGCTCCGTGCTCTGGAACAACGGAGCCAAGGACGGGTACGTCGCCATCGCCGACTTCAACGCAGATGGAAAGCCCGAAGTTGCCGTTGTCTCGTCTGGAACGTTACGAGTGCAAAACGGCCAGACGGGAAAGGTGCTGATGAGCGTAGCGATTCCTGGCGGAGGCTCTGGCCCCCCAACCATCGCTGACTTCAACGGCGACAAGAAGCCCGACATTGCCGCAGCAGGAAGCAACTACTATGTGATCTACTCGCCGGACTTCACCACCAACAAACTTACGCTGTTGTGGCAGTACAAGACCCAAGACTTCTCTTCGGGTCGCACAGGCTCCTCTGTGTTTGACTTTGAAGGCGACAACAAGGCCGAAGCCGTCTACAACGATGAACGCTTTATGCGTGTGTTTGAAGGCGCAACAGGCAAAGTCCTCTTCTCCCAAGCCAACACATCCGCAACAACCATTGAGTATCCTATCGTAGTGGACGTGAACAACGACGACAGAGCCGAGCTTATCTTCTGCTCCAACAACGGCTCAATGGCACACCTTCGGGTGTTTCGCGACAAGCTTGACAACTGGGTCAACACCCGAAACGTGTGGAACCAGCACGCTTACAATGTCACCAACATCTGCACCGGTGACCGCTTTTGCCCGCCGGGATCGACCTTTGGTCAGGTACCGGCCAAGCCCCTCGACAACTGGAAGACAGCCGGCCTCAACAACTTCCGCCAAAATGCCCAAGGCAAAGGCGTGTTTGACGCAGCGGACCTTCTACCCAAGGGTCTCAAAGGGAGATGGAAGCCCTGCACCCTGACCCTAACAGCAGGTGTCTGGGTCGTAAACCAAGGCACCAAACGGATTCCCTCGAACGTTCCGGTGTCATGGTACCAGGACAACGCTGGCAAGCGTACGCTGCTCAAGACCACTGCCACCCCAAGCACCATTGAACCTGGAGAAGCGGCCTACCTGGAGACCACCCTCACCTTCCAATCCGCTGCAAGTTACAGCCTTGTTGTTGCCATCGACGATGACGGAAAAGGTCAGAGTACCCGCAACGAATGTGACGAGAAGAACAACACAGCAACGCTCAACCTTCCTCCTACCGAAGCACGCAAGCCCTCAGCCGAAGTCTGCGACAACAAAGACAACGACTGCAACGGACAGATCGACGAAAACCTCCGTCGCTCGTGCAGTACAGACTGCGGTGAAGGGGAGCAAGTTTGTACGAAAGGAAATTGGAGCGATTGCTCTGCTCCCCAGCCCAAGCCCGAAACCTGTGACGGCCGAGACAACAACTGCGACGGCCAAATCGACAACGGCGCAACCTGCCCAGGAAGCGCCGTCTGTGTGGACGGTCAGTGCCGCTCCAAATGCCGCAACGGTGAATGCTTCCAGGGCCAACAATGCAAAAATGGCATCTGTTATGACCTTCCTTGTGAGCCCGCTTGCGAGTCTGGCAAGGTCTGCGTCCGAACCCAATGCGTCGACCGATGTTCTGTGATTGCATGCCCTGACGGTGAAGTTTGCCAATCAGGACAATGCAAGCCCATTCCTTCCAACGACGGCCCACCGCAAGAGCCTGGTAGCGGCCCTGATGGCTCATCACCCGAAGGCACACAGGAGCAGTCATCATCGAACGAAGCATCCAACCCTCAGGAACAAACGACAGGAACAGACAGCTCTGTGTCACAGCCAGGAGACTCTGACTCTGCGGAGAAACAAGGGGGGCAAGGACAAGACTCCGGCACCTCACCCGGTCGGCGAAAAGCAGCAGGTTGCGCCTGTTCTTCCCAAGACTTCACGGGCTCGCTCAGCTTGCTTCTCGTCTTCCTCTTTGGCCTCATGCTCCGAAGAACTCGCCGTGCCTGAGTCCTCCAACAAGGTTAGGGCGTCCACAACAAAACGGCCTCTGCCCCAGGACCGTCCTCCGCATTGCGCAACGTAAGAGAGCCTCCCTGCCGCTGAATGAGATCCTGACAGATGGCAAGGCCCAGACCCGTTCCGTGCTGCTTGGTGGTGTAGAAGAGTTCAAACGCTTTGTCAGGATCCTCATGCTTCAGACCGGGTCCAAAGTCGCGCACAACGATACGGATGTTCTCCCCCTGGCAAGAAGCTGTGAGTTGGACTCGCCAGTCCTCTCCAAGCTCCACGGCATCAAATGCGTTCCGAACCAAATTCAGCAGCGCCTGCCTTGTAGCATCGGTGGCAAGTTTGACCGAAGCACCCGTAGGAATAGATGTTTCTAGCGCAATGCCCCGGGCGTTGGCGTCCGGACGAATCTGCTCCACGAGAGGCTCCAGAAGCTCTTCCAATGTCGTGTAGGTAAGCTCCAAGGTTTTGGGTCGAGAGAGGTCCAACACTTGATGAACAATGCCATCCAGCCGACGTGTTTCGCTCAAGAGAAGGCCGGTCATTTTTTGGTACGAGGCGACCTTGGTCACGGGCTCATACTCACGCCCCAGTCGCTGGACAATCATCGCGATAGCGTTGAGAGGGTTGCGAATTTCATGAGCCATCACCGCAGCCATCCGGCCCAGCGCTTCTTGCCGTCGGCCAAACTCTGCCTTGCGTTGGGTTTCCAGATAGGCCGAGTACATCCGGTCATAGCGACGGTACAGTCGCCATGTCAGCCCAACAAAAAGAAGAACAAAGCACGACGCTAAAAACGAGATCCAAAGGCTCATCGAACGCCGCTGTCGCGCGTTTCGCAAGGCAGAAAGGTCAAGCCCCAAACGAAGCAGTCCGGTGTGTCGTTCGTTCAGATGAATCGGAGACACCAACTCGTACACCGAGCGGCCCCGGAACGAGACCACCCTCCTTCGGGTCACTTTTTCTGCGTAAGCTTTCGCCAGAAAGGGATCGGAGGAGAGGCTAGGCAACGAAGCAATGTTCCCTGACGAAGCCAAGGTTCCTTGCGGTGATTGAACAGCGCCGTAGCGAAGAGCCCCATGGTGCAGAGTGTTAAGCACGCGACCGATCCCCAACGTTTGGACCTTCTGGAGCGTTTTCTTCCCGTCGGCACAAACGGCGAGGCTACCTTGTGGAGTCTTCTGAAACACACAGTCCCACCGCCACAGGAGCTTCTTGCAGCGACGTCGCTCCCGGCGAAACGAATGGTTTTGCAAACCACGCTTGCAGAAGGACCGGGCGGCCTTGACCAGCACTGAGGGAACCTTGGAGGACAAGCGTGCTCCCACGTTTTGAACCGAATCACAGGCTGCATTAAGCCGGATCATCCATGCAAGACCCATCTTTCGCAAGTGACGGCGCACTCGCGGAGTGTGTGTACCACTTTGAAGCAGCAGCTGAGTGCCTAACAGCAAGCGCTCGATCGCTCGGTCCTCAGCTTCTTGGGTTGCAGCCTGGGCCAGTCCGATAGCTTTCACAACCTGTTGACGAAGCAGCTCAAGTTGTTCGGTCAGGAGGTATTCAACATCGCGTTGCCCATGCCGGAACTCCGCCAACGACAGCCACACCGGACCAATCGCAATCAAAAAGCCGCTCGACAACAGGGCAATCATAAGATGACGAATGGATACCAGCTTGCAACGATGTGGCAATCGAGCCATAAGGTCCTCCACAAGGAAGCGTTGAGAGAAAGTACATCAGCGAAAGCTTCTATCCTTTCAGTCGAATGCGCCATCGCTCTTTTTCAAACTCGTTGTCCAGACCTCCTCAACACACTCCTCTACCCTCTTGTTCTTTCTTGTCTTTTCAGACATGTTGCGATGATGTGATGGAGTTGTCACACAGACAGCGGTATAAGAGCCCTGCGAACATAGCGTTAGGACGGTCACAAGATGCCTGTGCGACAAATCACAAGTTGACAAACGCTGCTGGAATCGTGATTTTGGCGATGATCGAATTGTTCGCTTCTCACTGCACTGACTGGTATACTGCAAACGTTGTGAGCAGATGAACCTAAGGAGTTTGTATGATCAAGGCCATTTTGTTTGACTGTGACGGAACGCTGGTAGACTCAGAGAGTCAGACTGGCCAGTCGATCTCTATGGTATTGGAGCGTCACGGATTTCCCGACCTTGAGATTCCCACCTCCTGGACCCGCGGTGTGGCATGGGAAGCGATCACCGCACAAATCCTCAAGGCCTACCCCCAGCTTCCTCCGACACCGAACTACACCCAAGAGTTTGTCGATACATGGGACAGCCTGGTGACACAGGCTCCTGCCATTCCAGGGGCACCAGCGGCTGTCGAAGAAGCCCATCGATGGTTTTCCATTGCCTTGGTGACGAGCAGTCATCACAAGAGCGTGGACCCCATGTTAACCTCGCTGGGAATGGCTCGCTTCTTCCCCAAGAAGCACCGCATTTGCGCCGAGAACGTAACACGCAGCAAGCCCGATCCCCAAGGCTACCTGTTGGCCGCAGAAATGTTGGGAGCCGAACCTCATGAATGTCTGGTCTTTGAAGACAGCGAAGCAGGATTAAAGGCCGCACGCGCCGCTGGAATGCAAAGCATGGCTGTGTTGGAGACGAACCTCAACCCTGGCCTGTGTCGCGAGCTTGCCGACCATAGCATCCAAAACTTCAACGACCTCCCTCTTAGCTTCTGGTGCGCGATGGCGAACCCCAGCACCAGCTATCCAAGCCAAAACAGCCTCATCCAAGCTTGTCTCTGAACTCATAGTCAGGTAAAGTTAGCTTCTTTGCCATCAATGAGACCCTTATGGACAAACAGCCTCCACCCAAGCTCCTCGAATTGCTTGGGCAACTCGACACAATGCCGTCATGGGACTACAACGACTTCTATGACTACCCTGAGTTTGCGGATAGAATTGTCCCTCCCCTCGTGGATCGATGGTGCGAGGACGGCTCGGAAGTAACGTCTTCCGCCCCGCTTGGTGTGTTTCGTACGTTTGGCGAGGCCGCACTTCCCCCTTTGTTCGAGAAACTTCATCACAGCAACACCACAACCCGACAACGCGTGGTTTGGGCTTTGGGCTTTCTCGACAAAAAGCTATCGCATCACATCGTCCCCAAGGTGGTGAACCAACTCAAAGTAGAAACTGACTTTGCAGTGGTGCAGCACGGGATGCAGACGTTGAACCATCTGCGTCATGTGCCCCAAGCCTTAGAGACGCTGATGGAATACCTCCATCACGAAGATCTTAAACTTCGCGCCACCACCGCTCTCGCTCTCAGCACCTCAACCTTCAACGTGGAACTATCCAACGTAGTCCTTCCAGTTTTGCTTCAACTGCTACGTGGAGGCTCGCTCGAAAACCGAAGCCCCTTTCTCCAAGCCTTGGGCTCCTTCAAAGATCAACTTGAAACGCTGTTCCCTGTCTTTGAAGATCTCCTGCAGACCGAACAAGACTACAATCTATTCAGCACGCTGAAGGCCATTGCGGCCTACGGACCTGACGCCCAAGAGCTAAGTCCAACGTTGCTTGCCATGCTTGAAGATGCCCCCCGAGAGACCCAAGGCTATCTGATAAAAACGCTGGGAAGCCTGGGTGGGCCTGCCGAAACAGTCGTACCTGCGTTGCTTCAACTCTTGGAGACCCCGCAAACGGACGAGACACAGTGCCTGTCCTTCCACAGTAGAATCCTCAAGGCCATAAGCCAGATCGGTGAAGCAGCACACCCGGCCATTCCCAAATTGCTTCCTCTGCTCAACGACCGCCTTCTGGGGGAGGATGCTGCCCGCGCCCTCGGCAGCATGGGTGATTACGCGACAGAAACCGTCCAGCACCTGGTCGAAACCCTGCAACGACAGTTCAACGAACATGCGGCCTGGGCTCTTGGAAGAATTGGAATCGCCACCCCTGAAGTTCTTGACGTTTTGTTAACCACATTGCGCCGAAACCGCCATGATATAGGCAATTGCAAGTATGTGGTTCGCTCACTGGGAAAGCTAGGACCTGCAGCACAAGAAGCCGTTCCCGAACTCATGGACATCCTACAACAAGCCCGCGTTACAGGCACAACGCGCGACAGACAAGGCAATCTGTACTACGTTGAGAGGACACCGTTCTGGTACATCAAAGAATTGCTCCGAGCGTTGGGTAGCATAGAAGATGCAAGAGCAGCCAGCCTTGTTGCAAGTTACACACATCGTGATGACATACATCCCAGCGTGCACTTTTCTGCCTGCATCGCATGGTTACGTATGAGCCAGGACCCTGAAGCCATCCGAGACGTTGTGGTGCAGCCCTGGCAAAAGACGCTGGCCTTTCACCGACGCATGTCGTTCACTCGGGATCAGGAGTATGTACCGGAGCTTGTTGGATTGGCTTCTCTGCTACGCGAGTACGTCAGTGTGCTTGATGAAGAGACAAAGAACGCATGGCTTGATGCTGTGATTGAGCCTGTCCGCGAAACTCTCGACTGCTACCAACACTGGCTGTCATCCTCTTGGCCGCAGGAGGTCGAAGAACAGCTTCGAGAAGCGTCGGTTGCTATGCTTCGACTTCATGACACCTTGCTCTACGATTACGAAGCCCATATCCAAGAGCACTGGGAAGACTCCCTCTTTGATGGATAGTTCGTTGTCTGCTATTGGTGCCAATGCACAAACCGGCGGATAAGAAGTCGCATCATAAAGCCAGCGCAAGAGAGCCAAGACCCCGAAAAAAAAAAAAAAACAACTCCAAGGTGGCTCCAAACGCGCACACCGGTGTAGCCTTCTCGTAAGATTCGGATGCCTCGCTGTCGCACCTTCTACGGAGACGGTAAGACCACAGCCGAGACAAGGCCGGTCACGGAGAAAAGGTACCAAGCCATCAGAAACAAAGCGATACTCACCCCAGACAAGGTCAGCAACCGACGACGTGAAAGCCGAGGAAACACTTGATAGGAACGAGCCGATTGCAACGGTGGATCTCAATGGTGTCGAGAATTTCATCTTTGAGTTGCAAGAACTCGGGGCTTCGTTTGATAACCTTGACAGACTCCCCTTGCAACACACGCTTGGAAAAGACAAGCGATATCCTCGTCTGTGCAACCTGCGACATCTGTGGAGCACCAACCTTGACGTATAGCTATGACATTGATAGCTTCTATCGTACCCCTATTCAACAAGCTATCCACGACAAGACACATAGGTCACTCGATACAAATGACATACCCCCTCGACTTTCTTATTAAGGAGTTACACGAGCCGAAAGAATGCGCCCGACACTACGTACTCGAACGTCTCTTGGAGATGGACGCAAGAGAAGCAGCCCCGGCCCTTCACAAAACATTGAAAGTATCTCTCCAAAAACTTTCGTTCTGCAAACCGACATTGCGAGACATTGATGCTTATAGACTGTTGATTCAAGGATTGGCCCGATGGGAGCATGAGCCTGCAACCCCCGACATCTGCGCGCTTTTGTCTCACATGGCGCATGACATTTTGGAGCAGGAAACCGTTGACGCTCTCAAGAAGCTAGACCTTGTTGATGAGCTCTTGCCCTATTGGTATCCCAACATTGTAGAGGATGACGAAGACACCCTTCAACGAATCTATCTCATAAAGGAGAATCAATTCACGCAAGCGTTTCCCGTGCTGCTGTTTGCCCAGCAAGCCTCTCGATTGCTCAAGAGGATGGAGGTAAAAAAGGACACTCGTGACGCTCTCCTAACTCTTGCAAGGTTGGAACATGTTCCCATGCTGTTGGGGTTGCAAATGTATCCCACGCAGACAGTACGTGACATGGCCCTCAAGAGCATGATTCGACTGTACGAGGAAGAACCGCGCTTACGCGACTTGCTCAACTTGTTACCCAAAAACAACCGTGACAAGGACCAAAGAGACCTATCCGCTCAGCTTCTTCCCTATGTTAACTTGTTGGACTCACCGGATTGGGTTGCAACCGTTCACGCCTTGGTTCGATGGTTACAAGGAGAACCCCCCCACTTTATGGAGTTTGCCTGGGCACAAGAACTCGAACAAAAAGTATTGGAAGAATGGCCCCTGGCTCACTCCGACTTTGATGACATCTGGTCTCCCACTCTCTGTTCCTTGGGTTCCACTTCCATCCTACCTCGACTGGCCAAGCAACTGGAGGATAGTCCTTGGAACGCAGAGTCTCTCCTCAAAAAAATGGAACCGCTAGGCGTCGAACCCCTTCGCCCCATCCTGTTGGATACGTTTGACAAAGCGAACAAGCTGGAGATTGTCAATAACTCTTACAAAGAAGACCTTCAATGTTTCATCCTGAGAATGGCTGGCCGACTCGATACATCATTCGGCACTCATTTGGCCCACAGCGCCATCCAAAACAGCCCGTATATCTGGGTATTACGAGTAGCGAAAGAGATCCTTCACCAACAAGAAGGGACTGCTGCTGCAACCGTTGCCTTGCAAGACAGGCTCAAAGGTGAGACGAACCGACGGCTCTCCTGGGAGATAGGCTCCTTGTTGCAAGATGTCGGCGCACCGGTCCCGTTGGAGTTTTGGTCAGAGACTTTGGAGACCGATCATTTTCAGTTTGTTGACTCCGTGGTGGACTCGCTGGAATCGTTTCCCTTGGAAGCCAGGATTCGGATAACAGGCCAACTGTTGCGCGAGCCCAACCTCCCCAACATCTGGCCGGACGGAGGATTGCATGAATATCTTGTGGACAAGCTCACAGAGTCCGACACTCCATCAGCCCGAGAGGAGTTGCTTCGAACGTTCCGAGCCTGCAAGCCCGACGAATACCACGGTGAAGAGGGAACCCTCGCCTACACGATGAAGGCTCTTGGAACATGGAATGTGATGGAAGCCATGCCCGATGTGTTGCAGTGGTTGGAGTACGCCAAAGACGAGTACTGTCCTGCAGCGACCCGAGCAGTCGAGGCGCTGGGACGTGCACAGTATGTCGAAGCTGCCCCTCTTCTCCTGGAAATG
Organism: Deltaproteobacteria bacterium; assembly: GCA_006226375.1. Lineage (GTDB taxonomy): Bacteria > Myxococcota_C > UBA6777 > UBA6777 > UBA6777 > M3003. The sequence continues at coordinate 111,901 of SBHC01000041.1, forward strand.
TTCCAACTCGAAGACCATGACGACCGATGGGAAGGCTGCGGTTGGATATTTGAGACTATTGGAGAGTCACTCCTCTCCCTTTGTTCGGCTCTACGAGAACGAGTCCAAGACCCAACAGCCTCTCCTCAACACCAAGAGTTGGTAAAGACCCTGACTCACTCGCTCCTAGATTTGGCCGAACGTTACCAAGAAGACCCACAGTTCTTCAGCTTTGACCCTGCCGAGTTCGTCCACATGCTCCTTCAACTGGGAAGTTCTTCCAACCCTGTCGTTGCTTCCATGATCCATCACTGGCTTGCACAACAGGATACAGAAGAGAAAGATTCGTACAGCGATCAAAAAGACCGACTCGTCATGGAGATGGGACTCTTTGCTTGGGACAAGACGCACGAGACCTCCATCGCATGGCTTGAAGAACGTACGACACAAGTTTGCAACTGGCTCACCCCTTGGTGGCAAGTCGACAAGTCAAGCAAGCCTACACGAAAGCGTCGTTTGCGCTGGAAGAAAACGCAAGAAACAGAAACAGAAACCGAACGAATCGAACAACAATCCGAGGCAGCAGAGCATTCATCGAGAACCCTCCGGTTCCTTCTGGGTTTTCATCATACGCTGTCCGAGCAACGTCATTCAGGCACCTTTCCTCAAAACCAGGACACACAGCTGCATCACTGGGCCTCAACCTTGCTGGAACATGTCCAACACTTGCAGAAGAACTGGGACGCCTGTAGCCAGGATGAATCAAGGATGCAAGCACTTCAAGAAGCCTCCTGGAACCACTACAGCCTCTCCCCACCCTTGCAAGAGTTTGAAGCGATTCGCTCAACATTGGAACAGGTAGAAAGTTCCGTTCTGGCTTTTCTTGAAAGGCCTTCCTCTACACAAGAGTTCTATGAAGACTCCTTGTTCCATACAGAAGGAGAGTAACCTCTAGGAACATAGGATGGACGTCATTGACATACTCCTACAATCGCTCTATACCTGCCGGGCTTCTTTGAGAAAAATGCTTCCTGACAACGAGGAATACCATGCGAGCGCGACATCTTTGGGTAGGATGGTTGTGGATAGGCTTGATGATCGCCTTCAGCGGAGGCTGTTCAGGTCCTCAAGAGCCGAACGGTACGACGCCAACGAAGTCTCAGGTTCCCAACAACTGGCAGATCCAACAGACCTCCTTGCAGGTTGGTGCAACATTGCAAGCAGCAGGAACTCTAACAAGCCGCGAAGCACGGTTAATGCTTCATGTCCAGCAGGAGCGTTCCTGGGATGTGTTTGTCACGCCAGCGTTCCCACAAGCCAACGAACGAGTCTTGTGGGTTGCCCTCTCACCCAAAGTAACTTCAGGACAGGCTCCAACCGCGACAGTTCGATGGACCAAAGATGAATGGAAGTCCCACACCGACACCCAAGGAAACACATTCTCTTGGGAAGGTCGCCAGGGCTATGTCTTTGACCTTGGGAAGCACATCACAGGAACGAAGCTACAGGCAGCCTTCCGCGTGCAGTGGCTCCAACAAGACGAATGGCTCAACCGAGGAAAACAAAACTACGAAATCCAGGTCACAACACCAAAAAAACTCGACTGGTTGGGTCAGGTCCAGGTAAGTCAAAACGGACTGACTCGCAAGGTCCCAGGAGACACTGTGTTTGCTGGACAGCCTGTAGAAGTGTCGGTGCAAACCTACCCGATGACTCCCGGCGTGGATGTCAACTTGCATTGGACCTCGAAAGGGTTCTCCAACGCGCAAACGATTCCGATGCGTCTTGTGGAAAGTCATGTGGGTTCGTACGGCAACAACGCGAAGTGGGAAGCCACCATCCCAACCAAGCTATGGTCCGGTGACAAAGAGCTTGTGTTTTGGGTCGAGGCCAAAGGTCAGGACAAGACACTGTGGGCCAGTCGCAACGGCGCCAACTACAAAGCTGTTATTCAAAAGCCACCCCAACCCACATGGGCTCAAGCCGGCGTCTATCTTTGGTCCAAGGCTCACCGCTTGCCTGACGGTTCATGGAGCTATATGAACTGGCGATACTACCCATCCTTGGGGAACCCCTTCCGAGCAACTCCAAGCCAATACCAAGCCTATGCGTCAGCACCCATTCCCGCCATCGAAGTCTATGTTCCCGGTGTCACCGACAACATGAAAGACCGTGACAGTTTGCGGGGGTTTGTAAGGGCCGAGGTTTGGTCGCCTTTCTTTTCCGGCTCCCCACAAGGAACCTGGAAGGCTCACCCCATGACCTTTCGAGAGTGGGCCGGGAACAACATGCGGTTCCAGTGGAATGTCCGAGAGTTTCGAGCCCCCAACATGCCGGCGATTGGGGTAGATTGTGCGGTTGATGGTAGCTACCCGTTCAAGTTCCGACTCTCCACCGACAACGGAACGACCTGGCACTGGCTCGGCTTGGAAGGCATACCCCAAGGCGGAAAAGACCGCACCATGGAGTGGCAAAACCAAAGCTACCCACCCAACCTATCCCTTGTCGGGCAACGCTCCGGACAACCCATGGAGTGGACCAGCACAACGGGACAAACCACGTCGCGAACCCTAACCTTTGTCAACACCAACTCCCATGATGTTGTTGTTGCAAGTGTATGGCTACAAAGCCCAACAGGCTGGTCGTTGCAGATACCAGGATGCTCCGACCCGAAAACCTGCGTACGTACGCTGAAACCTGGGGATCGGATGAACATGGACGTTGCATTTTCGCCAGCCACTTCGGGAACGTCCCGCAACCAACTGTTGCTTCGGCTGAAGGACCCTCTGCGTCCATGTGTACGTTCAGGAACTCACACCGCTTCACTTCGCGGCATAACAACCCCTTGAAGTGCGTTCAGGAAAAGTGAAGGATTGCGTTGTGCCAACGCACGTACCAAAGCAGTTGACACGTTTGCAGCCAACTTGCACTCCTTCCCACACCACATCTGAGACGCAAGACCTCTTTCACTGACACGATGCAAGGGAGAAACCCGAATGTCCAAACAAGACGATACAAACGTGACCCGTCGTTCACTCCTAACCTGGGGAGCAGGCCTCGTCGCGACCGCCGCAGTGACCGCCGCGCTCCCAGCCTGTAAAAAAACCACCGATGGGAAGAAATCAGCCCTTCCGTTCAAGTGGGATGGTCCACCTCCCCCCAAAGGAATGACAGTTGCGGACCCCAACAAAGGAGCTGGAAAAGCCCTCGCCTACTACGTAAAAACTGACCAGATCGACCCCAAGAAAGAAGAACTCTTCAAGAAGGGAAGAAACTGCGCCAACTGTAGCTTTTACCAAACGGTCTCTGGCTCGACAGCATGGGGCCGGTGCACGATGCTCGCCATGACCCTTGTGACCGCAGAAGGTTGGTGCAAAGTGTGGGGCCCCAAAGCCGGAACCAAAACCAAGTAACCTGGTGGTACGTTGCACACCCCAAAGGTTAACAAACCGCAAACCCAGGCTTGCATTTTCTTTCAGAATCCCGTTTCATGAAAGAGAAACCAACGAGCATCCTATCCCATTAGAGCGGAGCGGAGACCGAATCTCATGGGAAAGAAAACACAAGGCTGGCGACAGCGTATTTTTGGCGGCGGCAAAGAGCGTGAGCTTGAGAACAAGCTTCATGAGCTGCACACGCAGGCAAGCAGTGAACCCAACAATCCACGTTGGCACCACAAGCTGGGAGAGACCTATCGTCGCTTAAACAAGAGACGAAAGTCGATCTTGTCGTATTATCGGGCGGCAGAACTCTATGCTGAAGATGGTTTTGTGCTCAAAGCCATCGCCATGTGCAAAATGATCTTGGATCAGGACCCCCATCATCACCAAACCCAGGAGATGTTGTCGGCGTTCAGCCAAGCCCGCCAGTCGGAACAACACGAAGACCTCCTGATCGTAGGGCTGTCTTCCATCAAACGCTCTGAAACGGAGGAGAAGGCTGCCGAAGCAGAGGCACCTGAAGCTGCACAAGAACAACACACAGCAAAACAAGAAGCCAAAGCGCCTCCAGCCTCCCTCTCATTAAGCTTTGACGACATCAACAACCTCGACGCAGTCAAAGCCGACGTTCTTCAACAGAGCGAGCCAGATGTATCCAAACCAGCCAACCAAGACGAGAACGAAGACGCCGCTCTCGCCTTCTTGATGGATGCCTTCCAAAACGAGACAGCCCCCCTCGTCACTTCAGACTCTGAAGAACCAATGGCCTCCAAGTCATCGGAAGAAACCCACCAAGACCTCGTACCTGTCGAGGACGTCAACATCCTCGACGACATTGAACTCGAAGAAGACATTGAGATCCTCGATGAAATTGAGATCGAAGACGACGAGGACGTGGAAGAGATCAGCGTTGAGGAAGAAGTCGACGAAGAAGCTCCTACGGAGGATTCCCTTGTCATCGAAGACGAGGTGAACATCCTCGACGAAGAGGACCTCCTGGAGTTGGATCCGATGGCTGCCCTTGAAGACGCAGTCTCTGAAGTGATCGAAGAGCTGAGCGTGGAAGACCTCATCTCCATAGGCTCCCAAGATCTGGAGAGTCGTACAGTCAAGAATACGCCACCGTCCTCGGCTTCTCCTGCAGACTTTGCGCTTCCTTCACAGCCTGCAACTCAGACGCCGACCTTGGAAACCAACCCTGCGGTCCAATCATCGCCAGCCACGGCTCCTTTGAAGAGCAAGCCGGTCGCAACACCACCGCCAGCCTCCGACCCCTTCCAGCCAATGACGCCGAGTGAAGGCTCCAATCCTTTCCAGCCGATGACACCGGTCCCAGCCACAGACCCCTTTCAACCCAAAGCAAGCTCTGCCCTCCAGGCGGAGCAAACGAGCGTGTCACAACTGGAAGAGAAGACCACATTGATGGAGAACCCTCTCGCAGTGCTTGACCCCTTCCGAAAGGTGGAGCACGGCGTTCAAGCGGGACACACTGTTCCAGAGACAGCAGGGGTGCCTGATCCAGACGTTGAAGACGATCCAGGAGAACAAACCGACCCCAACCACGCCACAGAGGCATTGGAACCACCTCCCATGCTGCAGCCCAAGTTTCTGCCCCCTTCCGCTGGCAACTCAGCCGCCTGGGTGGAACAAACACAGGCTGACGTCCAGATCTCCATGCTCCAAGCCTCGGGTCCGCTGGACTCTCTCCAACTTGGGACTCTTGTTGCAGAAGCCAAGCCGATCGAGCAGATCCATAGCCCCACAAACACCGGGCGAATCTACCAGATCCCCATTGATGACTCTTATGTCGGGGACGGCCCATCCTCCGAGCAACTTCTACAACAGATCGCTCCCATTCCGCTGTTCTCTTCCCTCCCTGTTCCTGTGCTACAGATGTTGTTGGCCGAAGCCAGTTACTTTGAATTGGAGCCTGGGGAAGTCATTATCCAGCAAGGGTATCTCGATACGTCTTTGTTCGTCCTGATCGAAGGCGAGATTGCTGTGTTCCATGAAGGCCCTCCCCGACGTGAGCTAGCCCGGTTGGGAGAAGGAGCGTTCTTTGGCGAGATTGCGCTGATTTCGGATGAGCCACGAACCGCAACCGTTGAAGCCACGACCGAAAGCACCGTGCTGGAGATCTCCCGTGAAATGATCGGTCGCCTCGTCCAGCACTATCCCAACGTCTTGCAGCTGCTTTTGCGCTTTTTCCGAGAACGACTGCTCCAAAAGTTGATTGAAACCTCCAACCTGTTCGCACAGTTCTCAGGCTCAGAGCGGTACCGGTTGATGCAACGTTTTGCGTTTTTGGAGGCCGAGCCCAACAGCGAGTTGATCCAGGAAAACATGTCGGGTGAGGCCCTCTACATACTGCTCAGCGGACGAGCCTCTGTAGAGACCTCTCGCTCTGGGCAGCCGCAGCAGATCGCAACGGTCGGCCCAGGCGATGTGTTTGGCGAGATCTCTTTGTTGTTTGGTCAACCCACAACAGCGACGGTCCGAACCTTGAAAAAATGCTGGCTTCTCCGACTGGATCGAATGTTGTTCCAACAACAGCTTCTGGAACAGCCCAAGCTTCATGCCATCATCAACCAACTTGCGATGCAGCGAACGCAACAACTGAAGCAGATGTTTTCGTACCAAACCAACCACCTACCACTTTACTAAGCCTTCCAAGCCACTTAGGATAGGGAAGCAAGTTTTTCGTCTCTCTTTGTGGGTAGGACTCTGTACAGATGTTGTCACGTGTTGCTCTTGCAAGCCTTCCAAAGGCTCGCCTCTTTGCTCTCGCAGTCTTGCTGTGTGTGGGCTTCGCGGCCTTTGCGCCAGGCTGCACCTACTTCTTTGACTTGACAGGCATGGGTTGCAACAACGATCTGGACTGCCCAAACCTCCGCTGTTTGCCAGCCAAAGTCTGCGGAAGCGGCATTAACATCGGCAACGAGAGACCATCCAACAACGACGCTGGAGTCAAGGAAGACTCACCTGAAAAAGCTGCAGAGTCTTCGCCAGAAAAAGCGGCAGACGTCACTCCAGAAACTCCAATCGAAACGACGGTTGAGCCTCCCAATGACTCGTCCAACCTTCCCGGTCTGGGGCAAACTTGCACCACTGCGTGTCGAGATGGCCTGGCTTGTGGACGATTCCCCGGACCGAAGGCTTCCAGCACAAGGGTTTGCCTCCTTGCCTGCAACACAAGCAACGATTGTACAAGCTATTGCGCCAACAACCCGTTGTGCGTCAACTACAAAGGTACTCCCCAATGCAACAACGTAAAGAACGGTGTATTCCAAGGACAAAGCCTCTGTTACTGGACAGGATGCACCGACAACCGCGCATGCTTTGACAACTGGATCTGTGAACTCAACACTGCGGGAAACAGCTACATCTGCCTTCCCTAGGAAGCGTTCACAGTTTCCGTAAAAAAGGCTTACTGAAAACGTCCCAAAACCATGGAAGCCTGGGAACGGACAGCGGGAGCAACCTGGGTTCGAGTACGTGGCGGAGCAGGGGCAGGCCGCAAGAAAAGAGAGCCTCCGACCACCACAGCAGCGAACGCAGCCCCAGCAAAGACCCAACCCCCGATGGTGAGAGAGTTGGCAGTGGTTTCCAGCTCCTTGACCTTGCGAGTGTTTCCAAACAATCGCTCAGTGCTAGGTTTGTCCAACTCTTCGCGCAAGAGCTTCTCTGCTGAAGTTCGGGAATCCAGAGCGACTCCAAAGCATATCGCGCTGCCTATAGCCAAAACCCCTCCTAGCCCCAGAAGAACATACGATGCTGTATACGACACAGTAACTGGCGGAGGCGGCGCAGGAGCTTGTCGACGCTCAACAGGCAGAATCCCCAAATCGCGCTCAAGGAAGGCCAACACCAAAGGTTCACGAGGTGTGATGGTGAGGGTTCGAGTGACAGGCGTTTGTCCAGGAGCAGTCGCAACAATGGAATAACGACCAGGACGAACATCCTGACTCCACAGCCCCTTTCCCTTTCCCTCAAATCGATACCCAAGCACCAGGATCTGAACCTGCTTGTTGGGTGTTGTGATGGTCAAACGAGCGTAACCGATCTTCCGAAACATCTCGTTTTTCAGAACAACAGCCACGCGTTTTTGAGAGTCTGACTCATACAGTTTGCGACTCAGATAAAGCCTGAGGTATCCAATCACTTGCTCCCAAAGGTAGGACTGAAATGCCGGAAGAGGCGAAGCATTCGCAGCCTTGCGCAACGAGATGGCCGCGTTAAGAACATGAAACCCTACCCGACCTTTGTTCGCCCCCAAAGAAGGCTGGGAGAGAAAAGGCTTGGCCAACGCAAAAAAACATCGGGACGCTTTGATAAATTTTCTTTGTTTGTAGAGAGTTTTGCAGTTGGACGTGGCAGCCTCCGCAACACGGGATCCACCAACCATTCCAAACCCAAAGAACCCAATCAGAACAACGCCCCACAGCCAGCAGGAGTTGGTAGAAACAACACTTTTCATGTTCTAACGCACGGTTTTGTAACAGGGGTAGTCTTTCTCCACCACGTCGTTGAGGTCGAACACTCGCAGCTTCCAACGAACAACCTGTCGCTTGCGCCCCAAGCGATGGTGGCAGGTAACAAACCCCTCCACCTTCACACGAACGGTTATTGTTTTCAAGTGCTGAGGCACCTGAACACATACACCAGCGCCGCGCCGAACAACACGACAGCCCGAGCATCCCAAAATCTTCACATTCACAGGGTTGGCATGAGAGTTAATACCTCTTACCCAGTATGTGTTGGGTTTCACAGCCCCACAGATTCGAAGCTTGGGAGGAACGACAACACGCCGTCGCGTGGGAGGACGCCGTCGTCGACGTTTGGGTTTCCGCCGAACAAAACGTCGTCGCGATAGCCTTCGCTTCCGTGCACGACGGGCTGGCTTCCGAGCAGGCCTCGGACGCGCCGCGGAGGCGCCGTTCTCTTCCAGTTCAGGCGCAAGCGATTCGGGAAGCGCTCCTCCATCTGTAGAAGAATTCACAGCGAGAGGTTCGTTTCGCGGAGGAAGAGCCCTTGCCCTACCAGGTGGTTGACGAGTGTTCCCTGCCTGGTTGTTGGAAGAAGGTGGGGGAACAGGATGTGTCGGAAGTTGAAACGCCCGCCACACCAGAAGCCCAGCAAGCCCAGCCAGAACACCAGCCACCATCCATAGCCATGACGACGAATCTTTAGGGGGCGGCTCCATGTTGAAGCCAGAGGTGTGTCGCGCCGAACGCTGACCCCGTGTGCGCCCGTCCTCTTCCGTATCGTACCGGTCTTCCTTGCGAAGAGAGCCGGTACGAGGTCTCATTCTTGACACAGAAGGCGATGACGACGCCTCACGCGAAGAACCTCCAGAGATCGACTCAAACACCACATCTTCTGTCGCGAGATACGCATCCTCCGACGTATTGGTGCTGGCCTGGAACATCAAGCCTTTGGGCAGCGGAGTGTTTGGATGAGTGGCAACCCCAGGAAGGGACGCAAAAGGCTCCAACGCGACGGCAAACTCTTCCACGCTCTGGTAACGATGGTTCGCATCTTTCTCCAGGGCTTTGCCCACAACACCCTCCAGCTCTTCCGGTAAGCCGAGATCCGGCCGGCGCTCTCGCATTAAGGGTGGAGGCTTAAACAGATGCTGCTGGACCACCTCCATCATTCGTTCTTTGTCGGCAGGGAAGAGCTGCTCTCGGGTGAGCAGCTCGTACAAAATAACACCCAAAGAATAAATATCGGAGCGATGATCCACGTCCTGGTTGCGGCATTGTTCAGGAGAAAGATAAGACGGTGTCCCCAAGATCCCTTGGGTTAAGCTCTGGTGAACCGTGTTTTCGAGGGGCTTGGCGATGCCAAAATCAAGGACCTTCACAAAGATGTCTGTGCCTGCTTCACGCACGAGAAAGACGTTGTCAGGCTTGAGGTCGCGATGCACCACGTTGTGACGATGAGCGACGCTAACAGCGTCACAAAGCTGCCGGAAGATCGCAAAACTCTCGACAAAAGGTAGGTCGCGCGGCTCCAACACACGGTGTTCCAGGGTGATACCCCGAAGATACTCCATCGCGTAGAAGTGCCCCAACCCATCCATACTGCCATGGTTTAAGTAGCGAACAATGTGGGGGCTTTCAGCAGACAAGATCTCCGTCCACCGGATCTCTCGGTTAAACCGAATGCTGGCGCTTGGCTTCTCAAAGAACTCTGGCTTAATGACCTTGACCACTGCGTCATCGTCGGTCATCAGGTCATCCGCCCAATACACAATCCCAAACCCACCGGTCGCGAGTCGTCGTTTGAGCCGGAACCGGTCGTTGATCAAGATGAGGGGGAAGTGGCAGCGCGGACAAAAGACGAGCCCCTGCATCGCTTCGGGTGTGACATCCAAGCCACAATGGGGGCATGTTTCATGAGCCAACTGCACGATTCAGACACTCCAACATCAAACCAACATTCACCACTCGAACCCATAGCAGAAGCGCACAGGTGAGGCCTCATGAGCCAACCGTCGAAACGCGGGCTTGCTTGAGATTTGGACGGGGAAGAACACCTTGATCATTCGCAACGTCTCGGTGAAGTCAAGAAAAAAGAGAAGCTCCTTGAGCAAGTCAAACAGATTCAACAACCTGCTATGTGTTCACAGGAAGAGATACCACAAAAGGCTCTCCAATGGGACTGCCCACCACACGAGACTCTTGCCCAGCAGCCTGAGCAGCCGCCCACAAACGCGCCATCGGCTCATCCAACGGTTCATTGGACAAGGCAAAGACACCGTAGTGGATAGGCATCAACCAGTGCGCTCCCAGGTCGTTCATCGCCATGTCCCAGGCTTGCTCTGGATTGCAATGGTTCATAATCCAGGGGTCGTAAGCTCCGATGGGCATGATAGCGAGATCGACGCCTCGTCCCTCGCGTTGTTGACGCAAGCGGTGGAACGCATCCGTCTGCGCAGTGTCCCCAGAAAAGAGGATGGAAAACGGCTGTCCTGGCATAGTGGGCGAAGGCACCGACGGAACCTCCAAAAGAAATCCACCCCACCCTCGCCACTGGTCGAACAAAGTCCGAGCCCCCCAGTGCTTCGCCGCCGTCCCTGTTACCTTTACGAACGGCTTTCCCTCACGCTCTAACCAGATCGTATCCCCCCATTGTAGAACATGACGTTGCGCAAACCGCTTGATCAAGTCACGGTTTCCACGGTGCACCACAGCCACAGCCTCACGGGAAAGACGCTTCAACGAAGGCTTATCCGCGTGGTCAAAGTGAGCATGGGACAACAACACGGCATCGATCGGAGGCAGTTCCTCGATGTGCAAAGCAGGCGGCTGCAAGCGCGGTGTACCAATCACCCAGCCCCCCAAAGAGACACCGATCTTGGGGCTGAACACAGGATCCGTCAGGAGGCGAAAGTCACCCAACTCTATCAGTGTAGTGGCATGTCCGATGGAGGTTACCTTAATCGTCACATTCTGTCCCTTTCCCAACGCAGAAGTCTGCACCTGCAAGAAGCAAAATCCACCTTCGCAAGGAACGAGGTGAGTAGGCAAGCCTGCTTCATGTTCGCCCAAGAGAACACCCACAAGCCTTTGTTTTATTCACAGTCTTGGTCAACAAGCCATAGGAAAGCCTGGACTCCACCCTCTATTTCGTGATAATCGGGGACCGAAACGACAGAGAATCAAACCGTTGGAACAGGTGCGTCCTGATGTGGAGGAAACATGATGTGGAATAGAATGCTTGCAGTGTCGTTGCTTCTGGGTGCCTGGCTCTGGACCTCAGCCGCTCCCTCGTTTGCCCAGGACAAACCCAAGCCCCGGAGCCAAGCCGTGAAGGCGCCCAAGGCCCAAGCTCCCCAAGCCAAAAAGCCAGCCCAACGCCCGGCTCCCAAAGCCAAAGCAAAGGCCCAGGCCAAAGTTCCTGCAAGTCGCCCAGCCAGCCGCCCGACAGTTCGCATCACGGTGGTGAAGATGTCGGCCAAAGAAAAGTTGGTCCAAAAGTTTTGGGAATCTGTCGTTCTCTATGATTTCCAAGCGCTCTTTGGCATCACAGGCGTACCCTTTGTCAACGATAACAAATGCGCCATCTTTGCCAAGTTCCAAGATCTGGAAGACTTCCTTCGAGAAAAGAAAGTCCCCAAAGAGGTCACGATCGGTCGCCCCACAGTTGTCAAGTCGGGTTACACCAAGTCAGCGTTTGTTCGCTCTGCATTGGATACCCTTTCGCCTGCGACCACCAACTGCGAAGACCCCAAATCCAACAAGCTCATCGACGCCATCAACCAGTACGAAGTGGACTTCGTCTTGGTCACGCTCACGGTAGGCAAGACCCAAATTCCAACGATGATGCGGCTTAATAAGATCAAAGGACGTTGGCTTGTCACAGGCCTCGTGAACTAAAACCTTCTTCCCTCTCTCTTTCCCTCTCTTTGCATCCAACACCTACCGTCGACGTCGATTCAGCCTCTTCCTCACAGGTTTCATACGAGCAGGAAGGCTACGAGAGTGGTGCGGAGTCACGGCTTGAACACCACCTTTTCGAGGCTGGGTAGGCGCAGTGTTGCTCTGGATCCTTGGAAGGTTGGGACGAGGCTGGTAATCCATCACAATTTGTCGCCGAGAGGACGCAGGCACCGACAGCTTCCATCGATGGTACGGGCTGTTGTGATGAACCGTGAGCGGTCGAAAGTTGAACGAAAGCGAACCTGTTTTGTTCCAGGCTGGGTTGGTATCAAAGACCTCCACTTCGATCGATTTCTTCGCAAAGTTTTGGATGGTCAAAAGAATTCGAGTCGTGCTGTTGTTGCGAAACACCACGCGCTTGTTCACAGCAATTCGACCGTCGTTGGAGGTGAGCAGCGCCGTTTGCGCCCCCATCGGAGTCCACAAGCAAACATCCTGCCCAACAAAGACATTCTCTCGATACATCCAGGCGGAGCCCACAGGAAACAAGATCTTGGAGTTGTTCTTAATGTTGTACTTAATGAAGACGCCGTCTCCTTGATCCGCTGGCCAAACGTACGTTGTCTTGGTTGGGACCCGAACACTGGCGACCCATCGCAGAGTCTTTTCGTTTTGCCTCATGTGAACACCAAGCCCGTGATACAAGGCATACCCAGACACCCGGTTCATGTTCATGGCCTTACGGTAATACCGCAAGAACTGACGTTGAAAGTTGGAGCGACGGCGGCTTCCCGTCATGTCTACCTTGCGAATTTTGTAGCGTCGCAAGACGTCAGCAGAGAAAGCTTGAAATTGACGTTTGCGCAGACGAAACGGTCGAGAACGCTGGTAAGAACGAGCCACTTTTGTGCTGCGTCGACGACGTTGCGGGTAACGCGGGCGAACGACAGAGGCTGGCAGAGAAGGGCTCGCAGACGCCAACATCGGACTGGGCTGCATTGCTTCGTCAGGAACTTCACGAGAGTGCAAACCCACCGTAGAAGCGAGCTGGTTGGACCTACGGACTCCAGGCTGGATCGACGAAGCCGAGCGCTGCAGAGCACCTCCAACCCATCCGGCCACCAACGTCACCTTCATACCTGACAGGTTGTACCAGTTGTTTTGGATCTGCGCCCCCAACTGCAGGCGGAGCTGATTCTTCGGAAGGATGTCCACACGATACCGGGCGCTCCAGTATAGCCCCCACGTCAAATACTCCACAATCAAGGGCTTGTTGGGCTCCACGTATTGCTGAATGTTGCGAATCCGAACGCGGGTGTACTTGCCTCGCTTGACGTTGAAGGTCTGGATAATTTGCTGGCCGCTACGAAGTTGAAGCGACTCAGAGATAATCCGCGGCGGCAACACAAGCTCTACGTGCTTGTCTTTGGGAATCGTCACCTTGTCCCGCATCAGCGCAAGGTTCTGCATGTAAATGACAGCCTCGTCAGGAACACTCACAACCTGTTTGAAGGTTTCCTTGGTGTGACGGGAGAAATCAACCGCCGGTCGACACGCCATCAACCCCATGCAGCAAGCCAAGACCACCAACCCCACGCTACGTTTCCTCATCGCATACTCCCTCTGCGCGTCTTCCATTGACGCAGTTCTCGCAAGAGTCAGAGCCGCTCCGCCTTGTCCCGGCCCAGTCTTTGCATTTGTAGGATCCAACATTCCTGCTAACGCAACGTATGTTTCCTCGATCTACTTACACCTCAAAAAAGTTGATCCAGGTCACACTTTTGGGTTCGTGTCATTGTTCGGAGCCCCTTCTGTAGACATCCCTCTCATTGACAGCGAGAGTTGACCGTGGTGTAAGAAGGTCAAAGTCTTGCCAAACGAGGCCCAACATGAGCACCATGAAAGACATTGACGACCCCAGCCAACACGCCGACGAGTACAACGAAACCGGCTTTCGCAACAAGATCAAGCGCTACGCCAAGGATATCGGCGCAGGGTTGCTACGTCAGGCTTTTCGTCTCTACTTTGCATCCCAGTCGCCGAATGTTCCAACCTGGGCCAAAGCCGCGATGTATGGGGCGCTGGCGTACCTCGTCCTGCCCACTGATGCGGTGCCCGATCTTCTCCCGATGGTGGGATACACCGACGACGCAACGGTGATCGCTGCGGCCCTCACCACCGTTGCCATGCACATCACGCCAGAAGTCAAAGACCAGGCAGACAACAAAGTCGACGCGCTGCTCGACGGCGTTGACGGCTGGCTAAAGGACTCCTCTTCGGACGACCCAACCTCCCCACAATCCAAATAAGCCTCCCCTTTCTCAACGACGCTAGAGACTGAGAGCACACATGGAAACACTCGACCACCTGATCGATCACCTCATGGAGCAAGAGTGGGTGCAGAGCCAGAGCTACATCCCAACAGGCTTGGCCCAACAGCTCGCCCAAGAGATCCAAGAGTTTGAAGCCACAGGTCGCTTGCACGCAGCCACCATCGGCCAGGGCAACGAACAGCACCACAACACGACCGTTCGGCAAACCCAGATCGCCTGGTTTGACCCGGAGCAGCTGACCCCAACACAAAGCCAACTCCACGAACGATTGGATGCCATTCGCCAGCACCTCAACCAAACATGCTTCCTCAGTCTGGTTGACTTTGAATGCCACTACGCAGTGTACCCACCAGGAGCATTCTACGAACGACACCTTGACCAATTCCGAGGCGACGCGCGACGTACCATCTCCTTTACGCTGTATTTGAATGAGAACTGGGAGCAGGAGGAAGGCGGCGCGCTGCGGCTGTACTTGGACAACAACCAAACGGTCGACGTCTGGCCGGAGATGGGAACGTTCTCGATGTTTCTGAGCGCAAAGCTGGAGCACGAAGTGCTTCCAACACAGCGGACTCGTTATGCTGTTGTAGGATGGATGAAAACGCGCGGCTCAGGGGTCTTGAGGTAGGAAGCGAACGGTGCAGAAACTCAGTAAGGCTTGGGTCGGTCGTCGACGTGGACGCGAGCTTCGGAGTGCACCATATCGCGGACATTGTCAGAGGCCAGGAAAGCGTGCGGGAAGCCCAGCTCGATCTGACTCACCTCACCCAAACGAGCGAGGTGCTCCTCCGACAACGTAACTTGGGAAGCCTTCATCGTGTCCTCAATTTGGGAAACCTTGCGTGCTCCTACAATCGGCAGATACCGGTACCCCTGCGCCTGCACCCAGGCGACAGCGACCTGCGCAGAGGTCACGCCCAGTTCGTCCGCCACAGCGTCGACAGTTCGGGCGATAGCGAGTCCTCTTTCATGGGTGCGTCGTTGGTTCCCTTGGGCTCTTAGAGAGTCTTCGACTTGTTCGCCGCGGGTGTATTTCCCTGTGAGCACGCCGCCACCGAGCGGAGCCCAGCCCAGGATGGACAGACCGAAGTGTTCGGCCATAGGCAGCAGGTCTCGCTCTGGCGTACGCTCCAAGAGACTGTATTCAATTTGCAGCCCAACAAAGGGAGACCAACCACGCAGATCCGCCAACGTGTTGGACGCAGAGACAACCCAGGCTGGTGTGTCACTCACGCCCACGTACAAGACCTTTCCAGAACGAACCAAGTCGTCCAAACCTCGCATGGTCTCTTCAAATGGAGTGTTGTCATCCCAAGCATGAACCCAGAGCAGATCAATGTAGTCGGTTTGCAGTCGCTTAAGGCTGTCTTCCACCGAACGGACCATGTTCTTTCGATGGTTGCCTGCCGTGTTGGGATCACTATGGTCCATCGCCAGAGTGTACTTGGTTGCAACAACCATACGGTGTCGATCGTTCACCAACCAACGACCGACAATCTCTTCGGTTTCACCGCCGTGGTATTTGTTGGCAGTGTCAAGGAAGTTCCCACCTTGCGCTTTGTAAGCGTCCAGCACTTGATGACTGGTCGCTTCATCGGCACCAAAACCCCACTGTGTTCCAAAGCTCATCGTGCCCAGACAGATCTCCGACACACGAAGACCGCTCTTCCCTAGCATCCGGTATCGCAACATGACATCCTCCGATTTCGTCTTAACAAGAGTGTTGTGTAGGTTGCTGTAGAAAAGCCTGGATCGGCCGGATTTATTCCGCACTGTCTGCAAGAGAATCCTTACAAGAACAATCTCTTGGGAGAGATGCGTTTCATCATCGGTTGTGGTATGGCGCCTCCAACAGACAGAGAAAACGGTAGCCCAACAAGGGAGAAGAACCATGCAGCAGCGGTTGACGATAGGTGTGATGGGAGTAGGTTCCATTGGATGTTATGTAGGAGGTCGGCTCCTTATGAGCCAACAAATATGGTCTCACCTGACCTCTTAACTCTCTCCCAAAGAAGCCCTCTGCACCTCCCCTTCCCTTTCCAACAGAATCTATCACCAAACCCTTACCAGACAAGACAATCCTCTTCTTTGCGATGGGAGTTTAGGTTCTCGGTGGGAACCCAGGGTAGCACCTTAACTAACCTACAACAAGGAGACTTATCCCTTACAAGTCAACATTTTAAACAGAATCTCCGACCATACAGCAGGAAAGAAGCAGGACAGGAGCAGCCAAACCAAGTCGAGCACAAACGGCTAGAAGATTTAGAGAATCCGCCCCATCAACCACCTGGTCTCAGATTTGCTTCAAATCAAAAAAGAATCAAAGCATACGTTGTGCTTTGTGTGTGAAACCGAAACCTTTTGTACGCAGAGAGAAAAGCAATGAGTTTCACCCTCTCTTTGATTGTAGCTGCTGCCACCTCACTCGGAGTTGCTGGACTGGCGCGCTTATTCCAAACGTACCAAAAGAGCCGCCGCACCGGCTTTGAAGACCGCTATATGGCGCAATATACCCTGGAAGATTGGGAAGACTCCAACATGCAGTTGACGCTGATGTTTCCGGAAGAGGAAGACACAGTGATCAAGAATCGCCTGAAGGAGCGCCTGGAAACTGTCCTGAAAGAGAGCGATCCAAGCAAGTCGCTGTACCACGAAGTTGCCATTGTGGAGAACAACCAACTGACGTTCTCGTACGATCCCAACATCACGGTGGATGAGCTTCTCCAGAAGCGTCAGGGTATCTACTTTGAGATGGAAAAGCCGGGCCTGATAAAGGTCACATGGAGCCATGCCCAGGCAGATGGGCTGCGTATGTGGCGCGAGATCCGCCCCTTGTTTGACCCCAACCCGCACGTCCTTGCGTTTGACGGTCAGAAGCACCCCATGCCCGTAATTCCCGAGCTGTTGTCGCTTCCCACCACGCTCAAGAACATGACGTACCGCTCGCACCTTCGGCCTTTGGTTAAGCCAGAAGCAGAGCTGAACCAGCGTTTTCACACCTGGTCCATCAACCCCATCAAGCACATTAAGAACAAGCTGAAGGGGTCCTTTAACTTGGTGTCGACCTCATTGCTTCTGGAAGAATTGTTCCAGCGCCACCCGGAAGCAGAGCGTTTGACGGTCGGTTTGACCGTTGCCTTCACCTTCTTGGAAGCCAAGAACCAGTACGGTGTCATCACCCTTCAGGTCAAGCGTGGCAACTTCTTTGAGATCTACAAGCAGGTCACCAAACAAGTGGTTCACCCCATTCAGATCTGGGGGAACTTCTCCAACCAGTCGCTCGCGCTGTCGTTGATGCCGGACAAGATGTTCTCCAAGGTGATTGATATCTTTCGTGGCCGCATCGACGTCCTGATCAGCAACCTGCCGGCTGGAAAGTTCGACGCGACCATCAACGAGACTCCGGTCAATGTAGGCGTACACACCGAGAACCTGAGTATTCCCTACTACTTCTTGTTGTTGGGAACAGCGTCTCAGATTCACCTGTCCTGCACTACAAGGTTTGAGCACAACGAAACCTTCCTGAACCAGGAACGCATCCTCGCACGGCTTAGCGCGATCTCGCCTGCCGAGTTGGAAATCGACTCCTCATGGGAGCCAGCCGCAGCACAGCGCTCCTCCCATTCCTAGAACAACACCACACCAACATCCCCATTCTCCTCAGAACCTCTTTTGTTCACTTCCCTACAATTCGGACGCCCGGTTTAATCGATTCGCGATGGCTCGTCCCAGGCTGGAATCCCCCCATTCTTCTTCGACATAGTAGGCTGCATCCACATGATGCTCGTCGAGAGACTTGATGTGCTGGTAAAGCTCCCGTGCGACGGCCGGAAGGTCCGATCGTGAGCCGAGAATCACCGGAACAACAGAGTCAGGCCATGCTCTCGCGGCCCATGATTCTTGGGACACAAGCACTGCACAAGAGACGTCGTCAGGGACGTCGTGCACCGATGGCACCCGCAACAAGGTCTGCTCGGGAGCGTAGTGACGGTATTTGCTTCCAGGCACAACAGCTTGCTGGGTCCCTTCAGCATAAGAAACAGAGACGTTCGAGAAGCCTGCCTGTTTGAGGGCCGCAACGATCTCGTCAGGACCCACCGCACCAGGTCGAAGAATGGTAATCCGCGAAGACTCACAGCAATCGAGAATGGTTGACTCAAGACCATACAGACAAGGCCCACCATCCAGCACACCAGCGATGCGATGGCCCAGGTCAACCTCCACCATCTCTGCCGTTGTTGGGCTGACTCTGCCTGAAGTGTTGGCTGACGGGGCAGCGATCGGCTGTTGTAGCTGTCGAATCACTTCCAAGCAAAGTGGCTGGTTGGGAATCCGGCATACCACCGTGGATTGTCCGGCGACGGCTGGACGCAACGTAGATTCTTGAGGAAGAGGAAGGCGATAACTCACAGGTCCTGGCGAGAAAGCCTGGAGCAGAGCGTCCCAGTACGGTGGAACGTCCTTCACAAAAGGCAGGATATGCTCTGCATCAAAAAAGTGACAGATCAGAGGGTTGTCACGTGGGCGCCCTTTGGCTGCAAAGATCCTCTCCACAGCAGCGTCTTTGGTTGCAACGCCTCCCAATCCATACACTGTCTCTGTGGGCAAAGCGACCACTTCACCACGACGTAGCGCATCGATCGCTTGTTTCAACCCCATCATCACGACAATTCCAGCTCCCTACCATTCAGTTACCGCGGAGAATCTCTCCCCAACGTACGAAAAGCACCGCACCTTTGTTTGGAGAAAGAGCATCCAATGTTCCAGCAACGACGCCTCAATGTAGGGAAGGCTTACCAGGATTTCAACAAAAACATAAAGGACGAGAAAACGAGAAGAGTGGAACTTGAAGGTTGGGGAGTCATAAGAGAGGAAGTGGAGAGAGAGGAAGGAGAGTAGTAGAAGGAACCAAGGAGTTAGGGAGCGGGGTGAGGCATGGGTTCGGGAGCAGGAGCCGGCTCGGTTTGGTTGCCAGGTTCGCAAACGCCCTTGGGTGGGGGCTGAGTTGCCTCAGGACGGCCTTCGTCATCGCCTTCACCATCGTCGTCACCTGTGGAGCCAGGAACAGCCTTGCCCGTTGGAGCGTCTGGGCTGGGGTTCGTCTTCATGTTGCAGACGTAACCTTTCTTGCAGTCACGGGTGGAGCGACAAGCTTCTTTCGGCGGCCTGGGAGCGTCCACACAGGTACCTTGGGACTTTTCAGGGTAGCCGCAACCGGGCGTCATAGCATCGCAGCGCACCGAGGTTTTTGTGATTTGACAGACTTGACCCTGACGACAATCCGAGTTGGTTTTGCACTGGCTGGGTGGATTGGGACGAGCGGTGCAAACTCCCGTCGGCTCGGGCATAGCGCAACCCACGCTTTTGTCATCGCCATCTTGTGTGGGCTCTCCTTTGCAGTACACCATCGGTTGGGGACCAATCTTGCAGAACTCGTTGGATTTGCAGTCACGGTTGCTCTTGCATGCGCTCGGCTTGTTCGGACGAGCGGTACAAACACCAGAAGGAGCAGGCATTCCGCAACCAACACCTTCGTCATCACCATCGCGAGAGGTAGAGCTTCCGCTGCAGTACACCATCGGTTGGGGACCAATTTTGCAGTATTCGTTGGACTTGCAGTCACGATTGCTTTGGCAGCTTCGCTTCACATTGCGACGGATCCGGCAAACTCCTCGGAAACGACGCTTTTTACGACGATGTTGTGTTGTAGGAGGAGTCACTTCTTCCTCAGCCATACAGGGTTGGCTCACAGAACCGAAGTCAGCACCTTCTTCGGCATCATCATCTCCGTGGCCTGCGTCGACAGCGGGAGCTGGCATGGGCTCAGCAACACCAGGGCGGGACTTGCGTTGGGTGATGTCACAATAATAAGCGGCGCCACAGTCAGCGTCTGAGTTGCAGTTGGTTACCGGGGGAGTTGGTGTTGGCATCTTTCCAGGACCACCACAGCCGCCGGGAGTAAAACCACTGAACAAAGCCAGCATACCGAGTGAACCCAACATCATCCCAATCTTTGTCGACAACAAGCGTTTCATCACAGTCTCCTACGAGTGTTCAAACCCAAAACATTCTTTCGTATCAGGAACGCTCCTTCCCTCTACAAGGCCCGTGCCACATCTCCACAACGCCACAACATATCAATTTTACTAAGCTTCATCCATAGCACCTTCCCAAGCCCTTAAGATTTTGAGTGCACCATGCCCTCAATTTTTTGAGAGCCACTCAAATTTTGTTGGGGACGAAGGAAAAAGAAGTGAATGGCTTGAAAGGATTAACCTTGGGAAGCTTCTTCGCGGAGGAACGTTCGGGAGATCTTGTCGGCTTGTCGGACAGGCTCAGGGATACGAAACTGTGCAGTGTGCGTGCAGATCACCAACGCATCATCGAGAGACACCCGATGCCCCACCGAAACATAAATAGGATTGACAGAATCTTCTGTAGAGCGAAGGCAGGCCCCGTGAACCACACCCGACCTTCCCTTTAATAAGAAGGAGGAGCCAACAGTATGGAGTTCCGCTTGAGCACGCTCCCGAATGATGTCTCGGTTGAAGTCGGCGAGGTCTTCGATCCAGAGAAAGTTCTTGGCGACGCCGATGGTAGGAAGATCCGTCACCGCTCCCAAATGACTGGCCAAGCCAAGCCCGCGAGGATGTAGGATACCGTTGCCGTCCACCATGATCATTTGGGGCATCCACTCGGGATGGGCTTGTTCGAGCTCTTGCAACACTTCAAGAATGTGGTCGATTTCTCGAAAGGCCAGGAAGCCAGGAATGTAAGGCTGCGTCAAAGCCACCTTTTTGCATTGATGATACACCACATGATCCAGGTTGTGATAATCCAGAATCGCCAGACAGACACACGCTTCCGTGTTGCTTTCTTTTACAAAGCTGATATCCACACCTGCGATGTACTGGATGGGTGCAAAGTCTGACTCCTGGCGAATCAACTGTTTGAGCCGTCGTTGTTCAGCTTCCCATTGTTGGCGAAGCACCTCCATTGCATTCTCCTATTGATACAAGGCTAGAGCGGTGTTGGATTGTTTACCAAGTGGTTTGTCCACCCGATGAACAAAGGAGCAAGTGGTTCCCAACAGCATACGACAAAGAAAAGCTGGGGTTCAATGAAAAGTCTTGGTGTGGGAGCCTCAGGTTGGCGACTGTAGTGATGTTCTGTTATACGAGCATGGTGGTGTGCAACTTAGAGAGGCAAACAGAATTCCTACCCGTGAACCTCTTTGGAACAAAAACCACAAAGACAGTCCATCTCTACGATAGGAAATAGCATGCTGCGACAGTTCTTTCGACACCGCCTTGCCCGCATCACCAGCTCTGGCAATTACATCCCGGAAGTGGACGGCTTTCGTTTCCTTGCCATCTTCGGCGTGTTACTGTTCCATTTAAACGGTTATCTCCTTGCCAAGGCTCCTGTTACTTTCCATGACAACACGCTGACCCAAGCCTGGATTCACGCATGGAAACATGGTGGTATGGGAGTCAATGTGTTCTTTGTGATCAGCGGCTTCATTCTCGCGCTGCCGTTTGCCAAGCACTATTTGCATGAAGGCAAGTCGGTGCCTTTGGGCCGCTATTACATGAGGCGACTGACGCGCCTGGAGCCTCCCTACATTCTCTCGATGCTGCTTATCTTTGCG
This sequence comes from Deltaproteobacteria bacterium, assembly GCA_006226375.1. Lineage (GTDB taxonomy): Bacteria > Myxococcota_C > UBA6777 > UBA6777 > UBA6777 > M3003. The sequence continues at coordinate 133,691 of SBHC01000041.1, forward strand.
ATGCAAGGCATCAACAAGGGCTTGGCCCATAGCAAGGGGCAACTCGACAACCTGGGAGCCAGCTTGCTGTACATTCACAACATCGTATACCAAACGATGAGTCCGGTGAATGCGGTGTCTTGGAGCCTGGAGGTGGAAGTCCAGTTTTACATACTCGTCCCCCTTCTTGTGATGGTGTTTCGACTTCCAACAATCCCTCGCCGTTTGTTGTTGTTGCTTGTGATGGTGCTGAATGCGATCGCGGTCGTCCCGATGCTTCCGCAACATCCACTTCATGTTCTGGGCTACATGCAATATTTCCTGGGAGGCTTTTTGCTTGCGGAACTTTTCTTGGAGGGCTTGCAAGAACGCAAAACGGGCTGGGCCAATCTTTGGGTGACTCTCCATCTCGTAGGCATGTGGGCTGCGACCTATCATGAAGTGACTCTGACGATCGCGCTCCCCTTCCTTACAGTGGGTTTGTTTTACTGGGTGTTTCGCTCGACAGTCTGGAGTCGATTGTTTGGTAACCTTTACATCCGAACCATTGGAGGAATGTGCTACTCCATTTATCTATGGCACTACGTCCTGATTTCGCTCTTTGGCCGATTCACGACGAAGCTCTTTCCCACCCAACACTACCTGCTGTACTTCGTAATTCAGGCGCTTCTTTTGGTTCCTTTGGTGCTGTTTTTCTCCGGTCTTTTCTACGTGTTTGTAGAGCGACCTTGCATGGACCACCAATGGCCGACCAAGCTTTGGCGCTGGCTCCGAGGTCAGCGTTCCACCGCACCCGAAACACAAACCTGAGGTTTTTCACCCCCGCAACCAAAGTTTGAATGTGACAAGCCTGGGTAGAATTGGTATCACTAGCGTTCGGAAGAAAGAGAACCATTGGATGGAGTCCTTGTTTCATGTTTGGAACGCTTCGTTTTGCGCTGGCTGCGGCGGTGCTGTTTTCCCATACCTTTCCATTCCCCTACTTGAATGTTGGGGTCTCTGCAGTCGTGGTGTTTTACATGATATCGGGGTACGTCATGACGGGCCTTGTGTATCGCCACTACAGCACGCTTAAGGCGATCCCCACCTTCTACATAGACAGGCTGCTGCGAATTTACCCTCAGTATCTGTTTATTCTTGGAGTGATTTGGCTGGGTTGGGCCTCTGGGATATCCTATCGTCCAACAAACTTTGCCACGACATCTGTGCAAGATATAGTCGCGAACCTCACCATTGTTCCGCTTAACTTCTTTATGTACGTTCCCGAGTGGGGCAAGGCCTACATACCTCCGGCCTGGTCGTTGGGAGCAGAGCTGCAATTCTATGCGTTGATTCCCCTCATACTTTTGCTGCGGCTGCGAGCCGTCTCATTGGTGATAAGTTTGGGGATCTTTTCGCTCGCATCGTTTCAAGTGCTCGCCACCAACACACATAGCTTTCGACTACTCACAGGTGCCTTGTTCATGTTTCTGATGGGCTCCATGCTGTACGACCAGCAGAAAGGCGACAAGTCCCTCAAGCGTCCACTCCACGGTGTGTTTGTGTTCTGCGTTGTGCTTCTGGTTGCCTTGTTAGCAACAAAGCGGCTCTCCTTGGCCCAGGGCAGTCACTCGATCTTCTTTGGCATCCTTGTGGGCTTTCCGGTGTTTGCGTATCTCTCGAAGAAGCCCAGACAAGAATGGGACGAGCGTTGGGGTGACCTTTCGTACGGCCTCTTCCTCTCCCACTTTGCGGTGATTTGGTTTTTGGAGCGGTGGGACTTCTTTCGCGTGGGTCGAGAGTCGTATCCCCAGATGTGGAAAGTTGTGGGAGTCTTCTTCCTTAAGTTGGTTCTTGTTTTCGTCGGCTCCCTGGTTCTTGCGTACGTTGGATTCAAGTGGGTGGAGAGCCCAATCTTGAAGCTCCGCAAGAGGCTACGAAAGGCCAAGGCTGAGTGATTGATGCCCATCACCTCCGAAAACCCTGCGACTCCATCCTGGAAAAAGCTTCTTGCTCTCGGCTTGTTCCTGTTTGGCGTTGTCATCGGCATGTGGGGGCAGTACCAGCACCACTGGATGACTCGTTTGTTTCCTCCACCCAAGCCCCAACCTTCCCAGCCCATCGCAATCACAGCACCACCCAATGTATTGCTGTTTGCCCTTGTTGGTCAGTCAAATATGGTGGGTTTTGCTCCAGTGCCTCAAAACTATCCAACCTCGAAGCACATCCTCCTCTTTGCCAACAACTACCGCTGGCAACTCGCGCGGCCTCCGTTGGATAGCCCCAACGGACAAGTTGATGAAGTATCAAGGGACCCAGGCGCCGGCTTTGGCCCAGGACTACCCTTTGCCGCAGCATGGTTGTCGCAACATCCAAGGACGAAAGTCGGACTGATTCCTTGCGCCAAGAATGGATCAAGCCTGTACCAGTGGCGTCCGTCCAAGAGTGATCAAACGCTGTACGGCTCTTGCCTTAAGAGACTTCGGGCTGCCTCAGTGACAGGAAAGCTTGCAGGGATTCTTTTCTTTCAAGGAGAATCGGATGCGCTGCCGCCCGAGGTCTACCCACAGCGCCGGCCGTCTCCGGCCACATGGAAGCGACGATTTGTCTCCTGGGTACAAGCCATTCGTCATGACCTGCAACGCCCTCACCTTCCCCTTGTGTTTGCACAAATCGGAACACCTCCGAGCGATCGGAAACGATTCCCAGGTTGGCTCACTGTGCAAAAGCAACAAGCTTTGGTGAAGCTTCCCTTTGTTCGAATGATCCGAACAGAAGGCTTACCGCTCCAAGATGGTTTGCACTTTACGCAGCGAGGCTATACCAAGGTAGGACAACGCTTTGCCCAGGCGTTGGTAGAGTTGCTCCGCCAACCCAAATAGAAAGTCCACCCAAAACAGATTCCACCCTCTCTACAAACGGAGAAGCAAGCTTTCTTCTCCCACCCTTTGCATCAGACATCTTTGCATGTGACAAGTCAGGTCAGAATTGGTATCTCAGATACAACCAACAAAATGAACAGCCGGGAATAAGAAACCTGAAAGGTAGAAACCAATCGAAAGGAGCGCTTTTGTGGGAACATTGTTAACAGAGACGCGACGAGACATCTTAATTTTGGTAGGCCTGCTTTTGTTAAGTCGGATACCGGGGCTGATCTTTGGATACGGCTATGCCTACAACTCCGACGAATTGGAGATGACCTATTCCGTCCTGGATCGTTGGTTAGGTGCACCTTCCACAAGTCTGGCATGGCCGGGCAGCACCTTGCAACTCTTCAGCTTGCCTGGCGTAGGGGCCTTGTATGCAGCCCAATCGTTCCCATCCATATCGCCCTCTTCGTTTGTCACGTACCTGTCCCAAGCTTACCGTGCTCCATGGTCGGAACTCACAGTGCTTCGCTCCGTAGGTATTTTGGTTTCTTCTGTGGGGTTGGCTTCGCTTTACCTGCCTTTTCGCAAGGTCTTGGAGCAACGCTGGCTTGCCTGGGTTGGTGTAGCCTTTACAGCCACAGTCCCTTTGCTTTGGCAATACACTCACATGGGAACTGGCGACAGTCTCTCGCTGGGCTTCTTCTGTCTCTCCATTGCCGCACTCTCTACAGAGTCCAACTCGCGATTTGCATGGTCAGGGGTGTGGATGGGGCTGGCCGTTGCCTCCAAGATAACAATTGTCTTGGGTCTTCCTTTTGTGGGACTGCTGGTGCTCCGGCAAAGCACTTGGCGACGCCCTTCCTGGGTCGTACTGTTTGGCCTTGGTTTGGCCGTTGGGTTTTTGTTTGGATGTCCCTACCTGTGGATAGACCCCGTCCGTTTCCTCAAATCGATTGTTGGAAATGCCTCACGGGCAGGAACGCCGATGGGTCTTCTGGGTGCGATGTGGAGTTTTTTCAGCGTACTTACCATCCCTGTCATGTGCGCTGCCCTGCTTGGCTTTTGGGGGATGTGGCGTTCCAAAGCGTGGGCCTACCTCGTAGCAGCCGTTGGCACCTTCCTCATTCTTATGGTCCTGTTCTCACGCAGTGGCGTTGTGTACAGTCGCTACTACCTCTCCCTCGTTCCTATCACTGGATTCTTGTTTGCCTTTGCGATGCAAACCATTCACCAATGGCTGCAACACAAACCTTCTTCAACGACGCGAATTGTCTTGGGTGGTGTACTGGGTCTTGTTCTGCTCAGTAATGTTGCGCTCTACGGTCGTGTGATGATGAGTCATGCAAGTAAAAAGTCAGCCATATACAAACTCCTCACAGAGCTCGACAAGCATCACGCAAAGACCATGCTGCTCCCTAAGACTCTGCTCACCTACGTTGCCCACCGGATCACCCAGACATCTCTCCAACAAACATCGGTCCGAGCCAAGAAAGCATTCCACGGAGAAACATACCATCAATTCCTGCGTAACGCCGGCTTACCCCAGAGCGTAACGAAGTTGTTGGGACACAACTTCTCAGAGGACGAACAGGTGTTTTACCAACGTGTGCAGTTGATGGCTCATACTTCGGTGAAGCAGGGGTGGAACGTTCGCTTCTATGCTCCTCCAGCTGCCGCCCTACGCTTTGGTTTGCTCTCAGAGGCGGAGGCGTTAAAGCGCTGGAAACAGAAGAGCGAAGAGCCCTTCGTTATTTGGGGAGCCTCATCAGCAGAACCCAAAGAAAAGCCACAATCGTTTGCACGGTTGAGATTGTACGTAGGGGTTCAGGCCAAGCAACCCAAGAAGATAGACGCGAAGAAGTCCCCATAAACAGGGCGCATTCGACGTGTCCCAGTGTTCGAGAAGCTGGCATTGCGATAGTGACAAGGGTGAGAACGCCTCACACCCCTTTTCAACCTATCACTGCGATCGAGAGCAGGTTAAGATCGCCTCACGAATCCCTTGCGCGCTCGCTTCCGAGGAGTAACTTTTCACCAAGTGAAGCGCGTTCTTCCCCATCTCTTTGGCGTGTTGGGGAGACTCCATCATACGATCCATACTTTGCGCGAGGCTTTTGACATTGCCTGTTTCAAACAAGTAGCCTGTTTCGTCAGAGACCAAAAGATCTTTGTGGGAACCAATCATATCGCTCAGGACCAAGGGCAACCCAAACTGCATCGCCTCATTCACGACAAGACCCCAAGCTTCGTAATCTGATGGAAGCACAAACGCATCCGAAGCAAGGAAGTATTGGCCCAACAGAGACTGATTCACAAAGCCTTGGTAGAGGAAGCGATCGCCCAAAAGCTCTCGACCTCTCTCCACAATCTCCTCTCTCTCTTCACCATCTCCCAGAACCAAGAACGCGGCCTTCTCAGGATGTTTGAGGTGAGCAAAGGCTTCCACCAACACCTTGACCTGCTTACGAGGTATCAGCTTCCCTGAGTACAAAAAGACGAACGTATCGTCAGACAGCCCTAGCTCCTTGCGAGTATCTTCACGAGAAAACTTGCCCTTCTGCTCCTCAAACATTGCATTGTTCACAGAGTACGGCGAGAAGAAGATATTGGAGGAGGCGACACCGTGTGTCTGAAGATGTTTTCGAGCCTGGTAGCCAATGCAGGCAAACACGTTCACTTTGCGGTACAACCATCGCAAATAAACATACCGGGCAACCCGTTTCCATTGAGGGTAGTCGGGTTTTTTGAGGTCGGTGAACTCACCGCGCATGATAATTTTTATCCCAAGTTTGCGAGCGGCCCGAAGGATTTGCTTCTCAAAGGGGTGAGTGTAGCCAGCCACCAAAACCCAGTCGAACTGCCCTTCTCGAAGCAGCTTCACAGGGTCATCCAACACAAAGGTGCTTCGGTCATTGATGTCTGCTGTTTGAGAGACAAACTCATGCTCGTACCCCTCCAACAGAGGAGTATCCCATGTAACAGGCACGCCAAAGCCTGGGTCCATTCCACCCCGGACGCTGTGGTCACTGAAAAAGTGGACTTTGACTTTGAGTTCAGGAAAGGCCGCCAGTTGTCGCCAGATCGGAACATGGTACTGAACGGGATGAGTCACAAAGATACCCAACTTGATGGACATATCGCACCTGCTTATTAAAAACGCTGCAGAAACTCTTTGAGTAACGGGGCAAATCGGTCGCGGAATGCAGAATAGGTGAAGTGATTCAGCCAGCGTTGTTGACCGTTCTGGCCCATTTCCAGCAGAAGGGCTTCGTTGGACAACAGCTCCACAACGCGGCCAGCCAGTTCACCGGGTTGATCCAGGTTTACGTTGAACCCGGTCACCCCGTCAACGTTTACTTCTTGGGCGGCATCGTGCACGGAGCCCAAAACGGGGATGCCTTGTCGCATGGCTTCGATGTAAACCAGACCAAACCCTTCACCCCGACTGGGCATCGCAAACAAACTGGACTCATTCCACAACGCTGCAAGCTCTTCTTCAGGAACAAAGCCTGGAAACTCGATGTGCGATGCCACGGGAGAAGCAGCTCCCAACTTTCGATACTCGTCTCGTCCGGGTCCACCACCAGCCACCACAAGCCGGGCATCTGGGACTTGGGCGACCACCTCAGGCCAACACTCGATCAATTCGCGGTGACCTTTGTATCCACCAGGCTCCATCCGACCTAAGATAGTGAGAGTGGGACGCGAGGGGACAACGCTTCGCATGGGTACCCGTTCATCCGTTTCGGTAGCCAGCCAGCATACACGTGCGTCACCGTACATCGGGTGGTTCTGTGCAGCCCGCTGTCGGGAGAAGGAGGTGTTCACCACAAAAAAGCTGGCTTGACGAGCAATCTCCAGCCGGTTCGCTGCCGCACCAGGCCATACCTCAATGCCGTGAATCCACACCATAAACGGACGGCGAGGCCAGGGACTTTTGTTGTGTGCTCGTGCCATACCTAAGAAGTCGTACAAGAAATGACTGTGCTGCAACAAAGCCTTGTTGGCCTCCAGTACAAACTTCAGCCGGGAGCCATTGGCAACAGTAGAGCGAGATCCAAAATCGGTACAGGGCTGCTTGTCGTTAAGGGCGAGATAGCTGACATCCAAGGTGCCCCGCTCCACAAATTCAGACATCACCCGCGCGCACAGTCGAGCCACCCTGCCAATTCCGCTATCTTTGGCATTGAATGATTCTGCAGCGAAGAACAAACGTTGTTTCATACCCACTCCAACAGGAAAGACAACCGAGAGCAATCAAAGACATCGCGTAAGAAACAGAAAGACTTCACAGCGAGCGGCAGCAGAGGGTTGTGGGGCTGTGTCGAGATGGAACCGCTAGGCTACAGAGGCTTTCCGTTCTTGTAGAGATACTTTCGGAACACCACATGCATCGAATAAAACATGACATAATAGGCGATGTAAATGGCAACACCACCAAAAAAGACGGGGACGACCCAACCATCGATATCAACCCCCATTCGAATGCTCATCATGACCAACGGTAGAAAGATCCATTGTTTTCGCAAGACAAACCGCATCGAAAAATGTGCGATAAGAGAGTAGAGCAAACCGATGTAGAAGCAGACCAAAATCAACATCCCGAAGCCACCGTTCCAGTAGGACTCACCAAACGTCCCCAACCCAGTAGAGCTCGTTCGGTAACCAAACAACTCTTCGGTAAAATCTGCCCCCACGTCGGTGATATTCGGTTTGTCTCTCCAGATGATTCGAGGCACAAAAACATAAGGTATCATGTGCAGCGTAGAGTGGGAGTTCCCCTCGTTGTACTGGTGAACAGCGTACGCCTGAAATGGCGCAAAGTTCAGACGACTCCACCACCCTAAGTTGGTCTGACGTACACCGTCAGCTCCGGTGTCAAGGTCAGTGTTGGCGCGTTGTACAATCTGGACACGCTGACCAAACGATGCCTCACGGTTGGCGTTGTTCTCACGTAAGACCGCGCGACTGTGAGTGATCAGCGGCTTGGTTCCAATGTAAAGCACGATAAGAAACACCGACCAACGCATCAACGACACAATGTTTCGACGAGCCAAGAAGAAGCCAATCGCGGACGTCATAGGAACATAGAGCAAAGCCGTTTTACTGAAAGAGAGAAAACCAACGACAAGCTCCGTAAAGAAGAGCCCCCAGAACAGCAACCGCCACTTTCCACCACGGTGCACTGACAGATACGCGACCAGAATCAAAACGATGTAAATGAGAACAGAAAGACTCATAATGATGCCCGGGAGGACAAATTTGAACAGACCGAAAGAGTGTGGAAGAATCAGGAGGTAGCGCAACGGGAGGATCATCACAAGGAACAAGATCGCCAACCTTCGAGCCATAAAGACCGTTTCCGACTGGTCCTGTCCTTCCTTTTCCCGGATAGACTTCATCAACGAAGTAAAGAACAAGAACGACACGAGCAGGGCAAGCACACCAACAAAGGTTACAACGTTGGTCTGCCAAAGTTCCATGGGACCCACAGACCAAATCCGGTCGAGCACTGCCAACTCTTCGTCGCTGGCAAAAAAGTAGTACAGCGGACCAAATCCAAAAAAGACCCCAACCTTGAGTAGCATCCAAGGGATTGGAGTCCACACCGTGGAAAAATTCCGCAAGACCATACTCGCCGAAGCCAGACAACATGCAACGCAAAAGACCGAAAGACAAACAAAGTTGAGCCAGTCGTAAGAAGGGTTCTCCCACAAGACCGTTACGGCACTGCCCCCAACAATCAGGGAAATGATCACAAGGACAAGGGGAACCATCACGGTAAATTGGCTTACCATCCTGGTTTGGCTTTGTGTTCGCTTTTTGTCCAAGGCAGGATTGTAACGACGTACTGCTGTTTTCATCCGTTGCGTACTTTATTCGCCCACGATGCAAACCCGATGCGTGTGGGTAGGCTTAGGAGTCGAGAGAGGAAGAACCCGATGAACGAGAAGCACCTCCCAATGTCACAGCCAAGGTAGCTTCCGTGCTTGACACCGTGGGGACTTCTTCCAGTGAGGAGGAAGACTGCTCATCAAAGAACAGGCTCAATCGCTTCCAATGCTGGGAAAACAAGCCAAATAACTCACGGAACATCAGGCGAACATCACAGGTAGTAGGGTCCTCGTTCTGGGTAGAATTGGACCATTTTACGGAAAGAAAGGAGTCAGACATCTCTTCATGGTAGGTGCTGTCATCCAATCCTTCCCGCTTCTCACCTGTGTAACTATAAACCACATTAAAGGAGTGGTCCATCACAACAACCTTGTGAGGTCGAAGAGCCTGACACACCCAATCCAACTCTTGCACCAACGCTTCAAACGAGTTCCGCTTGGGCAATGAATAGCGTAGGTAGCCCAGCAAGGAGGTAAAGAACTTCACATCTTCCCGTGTCTCAAGGACATAGCGAATTCGGTCGATCCGAAAATATCCCAAGAGGCGAACAAAGAACACCGTCACAAGGCCTGCACAAAACAACACAGCGGCCAACACAACAGGATGGATGACCGAATGAAAGTGTGTCACCAACGAGACCACCATCATGAAGAAAGAGAACATACCAACAACCAGAAGCACCCGACGAGGGTTCCGGAAGCGGGACATCAAACGATGGTGAATGTGACCCAAATCAGATGAGAAGATCGGCTTCCCTCTCAAAAACCGCCTGACCACGGAGAGCAACACGTCGAGCAATGAGAAACACAGCAGCAGCAGCGGCGCGAGCACCAACAGAGTGGTGGAGCGCTTTTGGGTGTTGCTTTCAATGACCGTCACGGCCAGCAAAAAGCCCAACAACATACTCCCCGTGTCGCCGAGAAAGATCTTGGCCGGAGGGAAGTTATGGAACAAGAAACCGAGCATACAGCCGGCCAACATGAAGGAGAAGAAAGCAATAAAGAAGTTACCGATGGTCAGAGCGATAATCGCGTTTCCAATCGCGGCAAAGAAACACACCACAGAGGCGAGGCCGTCCATACCATCAGAGAGGTTCACCGCGTTGGTGATCGCCAGCACCCACACCACAAACAACAACCACCCCAGCGCTCCCAAGTGAATGGAACCGACCATGGGGATCTGAACAGCATGAATGTTGAAACCAAAAATCGCAGGGATGCAAGCCGAAATCAGCTGGCCGAGCAGCTTCCACCGGACGCGAAGAGCGACGATATCATCAAGAATCCCCACAAACAGAAGAAAGGTTGCACCCAAGAACAGACCGAGCAGCTTGAGAGGATCGATGCGAAGCCAAGGCATGCCTTTCCACAACAGCAGCGAGACGCCGATCATGAGGCACGCCATATAGATCGCGATGCCCCCTAACATGGGAGTTGGTTCCTTGTGGATGGAGCGGCCGCCAGGATTGGCAACTCCCCCCAGGGCAAAAGCCAGACGGCGCACAGGATACACCCACAGCAACGTGAGCAACAGGCCGCCAAGAAACACAACGATGTAAAACATAACGAACCTCGCCTATGTTGAGGACTCCACATTGCGATGCAACTTGAGAACAGCTGCCACACAAGCCCGGAGGTGGTGTCGCGTCGAGAGAGAAGCCACACCTTCATATTGGGTCAGAGGGTATACGGTTGAGGCACCCATCATATCACACCCTCTCTACATCACACGTTGAGAAGAAGCCGAATGTTGAGCCACGTCCCGCAGCAACTCCACGACTCGACGAACATACGACGGCCAGGAAAACAAAGCCGCTCGCTGCTGAGAACGCTCCAACCACTCTCGACTTGGACTCTGCGTTTCGAGAACTTCTTCCACTGCACGTGCACAATCATGTGCATCAAACGTTTTGAAGTAGTTAAAAATTTCACCACCTAGCTCATGATGAACCGGACGATCGGAAGCCACCACAGGCAAGCACGCCGCCATCGCTTCGACCAAAGGTTGACCGAACGACTCCGTGTGGGAAGGAAACACAAACGCGTCTGAATTCTGGTACAACCAGGCCAGCTCGCTGTGCTGCAAATACCCCGTGCTCACATACACATCCGAAAGCCCAAGCTCCTGCACACGTTGCATAAACTGGTCAAACGCGGCCTTCTCACTGGTTTTGTCGCGAGACAACGTGGTCACCCATTTGAGCTTGTGACCTTTCTGCAACAACCGCGGGATGGACTCCAAAAACGTCTCCACATTCTTCTGCAACGCATACGTTGAAACATGCAAAAGGATGCGATAGCCCTCTTCCTTCCATCGTTGGATATCACCAGCCATTGCTGGAGGAGTGAGGGGAACTTTTCCACCAAACAGTTCCTGGTCCACTCCGTAATGAAGGACCGCCGAACGCTTATCCTCCAGGGACAGGTATCTCTCGACATCGCGCTCCAAGCTCTCGGACAAGAACAACAAGAAGTCCGTGTTCTTAATAGAGAGCAGGCTCAGCGCTCGACGAAAGTAGAGCTTGGCGTTGTTGGAGCGAATCTTGCGCGCTCGTCGCTCGTAGATGGGACAAAAGTAGCCAGCGTTCGGCAAATGAAGGACTTCCGGGCAAGGCCGATTCCAAGAGCCGTAACCCGTTGTCGAGAAAAGGACATCAGCTTGGTACGTTCGAGCCAATTGCGGGATAACGCGAACCCGATTGTCCAGCTGCTGGAACAAGCTGCCTGACGATAACTCATGGATCTGAATTTGTTCTTGAAAGCGAAACGACTGTTCGTTGTGGGGAGCAAGCCACGCTTGCAAATCCTTGGTGAGGCCCTTGGGAACCAACAAGATGATGGTGTCGTGGGGCTCCACGGCTTCGGGGAGGTACCGAACCAGGTGCCGCAAATGAGTCCGGGCTCCACCCATGTTCGCAGTCGAGGCGTCGATCAAGGCTCGCATGAAGTCTCCTGCCCAAGGATGGCGTTTGGGAGTGGATGAAGTGGCTTCATCATCCTGTCGTTGTTGGGTTTCATGGTGTTGATGTTGTGACTCGGATGGGTACGTGTGGTACGCAACTCAAACCAAAACATCACAGAGACTTGGAATCCAAACACGCGCTTCCAAGCGGGCACAAGGGCCGACCCTGTCTGCAAATTGCGCTGCAACGTATTCGATTTGACCAGACAAATCAAGTCAATTGAAGTGTGACATCCCATGGCTTTTTGTGTATAACGGGCAAGCCTTCAGCTACCCTGCGGAATGGAAAGGACACGCGATGCTTCGGAAGCTCGGAAAATCCCTTTTGGTACAAACCCTTTGGACTGTCATCGGACGCAAGAACCTGGTCCGTTTGGGTCGGTTCCTCAGCAACCAGGCCCGCCTGGATGTACTCAACGACCCCAGCAGCAACGGGGAGCTTCAAATACAAAGCGAACTCTGGGAGCACCATGCACAGACCCAAGGACTCTGCGTGTTTGATGTGGGCGCCAACATCGGTGAGTGGTCCCAGGCGTTCCTTGCTCAGGCTCCAAGCCCAGCTCCCTCCGTACAGGTCCACGCGTTTGAGCCCTTCCCTGCGACTTTTCAAACGCTGCAAGACAACCTCTCTCGGTGGAACATTGGAGACCGAGTCAGCCCTCACAACCTCGCGCTCTCCTCTTCAACAGGCACTCATACTTTCTATGCGATCGGTGACAACATCGGGGTCAACAGCCTGCACCCTCACGATCCAAGCCTGACCAAGGAAGAGTCTCACGAAACAACGGTCCAAACGGAGACCCTCGACGACTTTTGCCAGCGCAATGCAATCGAGCACATCCACTTTCTCAAAATAGATACAGAGGGCCACGACTACGAAGTCATGTCTGGGGCTCGCGGTATGCTTGCGAAAGGCGCCATCGACATCCTTCAGTTTGAATACAACGCACGCTGGATTCTGTCCGAACACTTCCTCCGTCAAGTGTTTCATTTGCTAGAGCCACATGGTTATGTGCTCGGAAAGGTAACACCCAAAGGCGTGGAGTTTTACGACGCCTGGCACTACGAACTTGAAACCTTCCGAGAGGCCAACCTGCTCGCGATGAAGCCCACATTCCGCCCCCTCTTCTCCCAGATCGACTGGTGGAATCGCTGAGACCGCGAACGTATCGCTTGTATCCCTTCAACCGCACCTGTCGACGTGCGACCAACGAAAGACCTCGCTCACGATGAAACAAATACTCCAGCACCTTCGCACTGGCTTGCTTGAAATTGCTGAACTTCCTGCGCCTCAACTGTCTCGGGGCAGCGTCCTGGTACAAACCCAGGCGTCCCTCATTTCAGCCGGAACCGAGCGAATGCTTGTGGAGTTTGGCAAAGCCAACATGCTGCAAAAAGCACGCTCACAGCCCGACAAGGTCAAGCAGGTGCTGGAGAAGGTTCGCACCGACGGCGTGTTGAGTACGGTGGACGCTGTCGTTCGCAAGCTGGATCAGCCCCTTCCGTTGGGCTACTCCAACGCAGGGGTCGTGCTGGAAGTGGGCGCTGGAGTTCACGACCTCAAACCCGGAGACCGGGTCGCAAGCAACGGTCACCACGCAGAGTTAATCGCTGTCCCTCGCAACCTTTGCGCAAAGATCCCCGACGATGTTAGCAGCGAACACGCAGCGTTTACCACAGTCGGTAGCATCGCGCTGCAAGGCGTTCGGTTGATTCAGCCAACCTTTGGCGAGAAGTTCCTGGTGTTTGGCGTGGGACTTCTTGGGATCCTCACCATCCAACTTCTCACCGCCAATGGCTGTGACGTGTTGGCTGTCGACCTCAACGAAGAGCGGCTCAAACTCGCCGCAAGTTACGGCGCAGAAACCTGCAACGTAGGACAAGGCGAAGATCCCATCGCACGAGCCCAAGCATGGACCCAAGGTCGAGGCGTTGACGGCGCTCTGATCACCGCCTCTGCGCAGACTGACGAGATCGTACATCAGGCCGCGCAAGCCTGTCGTCAACGCGGTCGCATCATTCTTGTGGGCGTTGTAGGGCTCAACCTACGACGCAGCGACTTCTACGAGAAAGAGCTGACCTTCCAGGTGTCTTGCTCCTACGGGCCGGGCCGTTATGACTCCAGCTATGAACGCGGCGGACAAGACTACCCCTACGGCTTTGTTCGATGGACCGAGCAGCGCAACTTTGAGGCCATTCTCGAAGCCATGCAGCGGGGTCGCATCGATGTCTCGTCGCTGATCACACACCGTTATCCTATCGCCCAGGCGACCGGAGCTTACGACACCATCCGCAGCGACGGAAGCGCTCTCGGCGTGATGCTCACCTACGACCACCAGGAGCCTGTTCGCAGCCAACAAATGGTGCTCAACCCAAAGGCGTCACCGTCTCATGGCGATCTTCGCGTTGGCGTGGTTGGGGCTGGCAACTTTGCGATGAGCACGCTCATTCCGGCGTTGGCAAAGACCTCAGCGACCATCGACGCGGTCGTGGATCGCAAACCGTTTGCTGCCCGTCATGCTTCCCAGAAAGCCAGCGCCTACCGCACGCTGACGAACCACAAAGATCTCCTCGAAGACCCTCGCGTCCAGGCCGTGTTTTGGGTCACAGGCCACCACCTCCACGCCAACCAGGTGTGTGAAGCATTGGCCGCAGGCAAACATGTCTTTGTAGAGAAGCCACTCGCCCTCAACGAAGAGGAGCTGTCTCGGGTCATTGCACAGGTACAAGAGACGCCCGACCGCCTCTTGATGGTTGGCTTTAACCGTCGGTTCAGCCCACACATCCAGCACATCAAGCAAGCCCTGCGAGGTCGCAGCGGCCCCTTGTGTATGCAAATGACGGTCAACGCCGGGCACATCCCTGCGGATCATTGGGTCCAAGATCCTGCGTTGGGTGGTGGTCGTATCATTGGTGAAGGCTGCCACTTCATCGACCTCCTCACCTACCTCGCCGACAGCCCGATTGTTTCGGTGTCCGCGATGATGGTGGGCGAAAATGTGGCGGTCCAAGAAGATAAGATGTCGATCCTGTTAAAGATGGAAGACGGCTCCATCGGAACCGTCCACTACTTTGCCAACGGCACCAAGAGCTTCCCCAAAGAGAACCTCGAAGTCTTCTTCGACCAACGAGTGGTCCGGATGGAAAACTTCCGACAGACCGACGGATACGGTTTCTCTTCGTTCAAGAAGCTCCGTACGCTACGCCAAGACAAAGGGCACCAGGCCGAGCTGGAAGCGTTCGTCGACGCCATCAAGAAAGGCGGCACCTCACCCATCTCTTTCCCAGAGTTGGTCAATGTGACCCGAGCCAGCTTTGCAGCGGTGGAAGCCGCCAAAGAAGGACGCGTCATTGCCATCTCCCAAGATATGACTCCAACAACCCAAAAGACGAGCGCAGAAGCACCTGGCGAAGACCCAGCCGTGGAAGCCATCGCCATGACCGCAGCAGATGTTGCGACCCAAGGCACAGGAAGCAACGAAGAGACCGAGACAGCCGAAGCCTAAGAGACCATGAGCAAGATGGACACCCTTCAACAATACTGGCACACCCTCTCACACCTGCGCCCTGGTCAGGTAGCAGGACAGGTGTGGAACCGGATCAAGCCGCTGCGTCGTTGGTACTTTCAACAACAACGCCAGCCTCAAGAGTCGTTTCCAGGGTGTCGCTGGTCTTCGGAAGTGACCTGGCTTGCGCCCCCCGCCAACAGCAACACCGCCGAAGCGATCCAGCAAGGCTTGTTTACGTTCATCAATGAATCGCGTCATATCGAATGGCCTCCTCGCTGGCCCGTTGAAGATGCGCCCAAGCTTTGGCAGTACAACCTCCATTACTTTGAGTGGCTTTGGCTCCTCCCCCCGGAAGAAGCGGTTCTTGTGGTCGAAGATTGGATCGCCTTCTCCCAGAGTCATCCCGAGCACACAGGGTGGGAGCCCTACCCCATCTGTCTGCGTTTGCTCAACTGGGTGGGCTACTTCTTTGTCACTCACCAACGCTTCTGTGACGAACACCCCGAACATCGCGAGATGTTGTGGCAAAGCATCGCGCGACAAGCCCACTGGCTCCAGCATCACCTTGAATACCACCTGATGGGCAACCACCTGCTTGAGAACGCCGCGACGCTGGCGCTGTTGGGCTCAGGCTTTCAAGGCACACAAGCCCGTCAATGGCGCGACATCGGTTTTGCTCTGCTTCAGCAAGAGCTATCGGAGCAGATCCTTCCGGATGGCCTGCACTTTGAGCTATCTCCGATGTACCACCTTCGGATCCTCTATCTGGTGAAGTTACTGACCAACTTTGGCGACCCAGGCATCGCCCGTTTGGCCCGAACCTTCTACCCATCGATGCAAGATGCTCTTCAACATTTGACCCACCCCGACGGTCAAATAGCGTTGTTCAATGACGCCGCGTTTGGCATCTACCACGAGCCTGACAAGCTGCTTGACTCGGAGCACTCTCCTCCCTCAGAGAAGCTATCCGAAGAGCTGTCGTGGAGTCTCCCCGACGCCGGCTACTACGGAGCCCGAACGACCGACGGTTCCTACGTCGTCTGTGATGTTGGCTTGCCAGGACCTGACTACATTCCAGGGCACGCCCATGGCGACCTGTTTTCCTTCGAGCTATCCCTTCGAGGGCAACGTATCTTCGTAGACAGCGGCGTGTTTGACTACGTTGCCAGCACCTTTCGTGACTACTGCCGGTCGACTCGTGCTCACAACACCGTCGAAATTGACGGCGAAGATCAAAGCGAATTTTGGGGCGCCTTCCGTGTCGCTCGACGAGGCCATCCTCACGACGTGCTTTGGACCGAAGAAGACAACGGCTTTGCCCTCCAGGCCTGGCACGATGGCTACCTTCGGTTGCCTGACAAACCAACCCGACACGAGCGACGTTTCCGCTGGGAACACACCGGCCGGCTGGAGATAGTTGATACCATCACGTCGCCCAAGCCTGTTCGCGTGCTCTCACGCCTCCACCTTCATCCGGACTGTTCGATACGCTCGCAGACATCGAGGGAAGCGTTCCTTCAAACACCCGTCGGCGATGTCACTGTCACATTTGAGGGTCCTGGTGAACTGTTGTCGCAAGGCTCTGAGGAGAGCTGGTACTGCCCTCGCTTTGGCTGCGCCGAACCCAACGAAGTGCTCTGTTATCGTGCCCTAGGTTCCCATCTGTCCATCCGATTTGTTGTTGAGTAACGCCGTGCGAATTCTGTTTTTCTCCCACTATTTTCCGCCCGAAGGCAACGCGCCAGCGACCCGAACGTACGAGAACTGCAAGCGTTGGGTTGAGATGGGGCATGATGTCACTGTCATCACCTGTGCTCCCAACCAACCGGCTGGGGTGGTCTACGATGGCTACCAAAACAAGCTCTACCAGACGGAAACGGTCGATGGCATCAAGGTCATCCGGGTTTGGACCTACATCGCAGCGAACAAGGGAACCGTGAAGCGCATCGCGAACTATGTGTCCTACGCAACCAGCGCAGTGACCGCTTCAATGGGCGTTCGCAAGCCCGACATCATCGTCGCCACCTCACCACAGTTTTTCTGTGGATGGGCCGGAGTGTTGGCCAAAGCCTGGAGGCGAGTCCCGTTTGTGTTGGAGATTCGCGATATGTGGCCCGACTCCATCGTGGCTGTGGGCGCGATGCAAAACAAGGCGATTCTCAACAGCCTGTACAAGATGGAAGACTGGATGTACAAGTCCGCCACCCACATTGTTGCTGTGGGTGACGGCTACAGAGATGAACTCCTCCAAAAGGGCGTTCCTCGCGAGAAGATCGACGTCATCACCAATGGCGTGGACCCCGACCAGTACAAACCTCAGCCTCCCAACCTGGCGTTCAAGAAAGAGCTAGGAATCACCCAACCGATTGTCTGTAGCTATGTTGGAACCATCGGGATGGCTTGCGGCCTTCAAGTCGCTCTAGAATGTGGTGAGATGCTCAAGGCGCAGGGCCGCGATGATATCGCGTTGCTGCTTGTGGGTGACGGCGCGATCCGGGAAGAGTTGGAACAAGAAGCCAAAGCTCGCCAACTTAACAATGTGATTTTTACAGGTCGCCTGCCCAAAACCCAGATGCCGGATGTGCTATCCATCACTGACATTACCCTGGTCCACCTCAAGAAAACAGACCTCTTCAAGACAGTCTTGCCGTCCAAGATCTTTGAGGCAGCAGCGATGGAACGTCCCATCATTCTGGGCGTGGAAGGCAACAGCGCCGACCTGATCCAAAAAGCAGAAGCTGGAATCTGCATCGAACCCGAAAACGCCCAAGACCTGACCAACGCTCTGCTCCGTATGACCGATGATGCAGATTTGCGACGTCAGTTTGGGCAAAACGGTCGCAGCTACATCCAAGAACATTTTCATCGCGTCAAACTCGCCGAACGTTACTTGTCCTTACTCGAACAACTCGCCGGTCGCTAGCCCAAACGCTGGTCGTTGGTGAGGGAAGGTCCTGTTATGAAAGTGATTAACATCGTGGGCGCCCGCCCAAACTTCGTGAAGATTGCGCCGCTCATGGAAGCATACAAGGCCTACCCTGACATTGAACCGCTCTTGGTTCATACAGGCCAACACTATGACAAAAAGATGAGCGAGTCCTTCTTTGATGTGTTGGGCATCCCCACCCCAGACATTCACTTGGGAGTTGGCTCAGGAAGTCATGCCAGCCAGACCGCCGCCATCATGACCGCGTTTGAACCCGTTGTGTTGGAACACAAGCCGGACGTGGTGCTTGTCGTGGGCGACGTCAACAGCACCGTGGCCTGTAGCCTTGTTGCGACCAAACTCCACGTTCCCGTGGTTCATGTGGAAGCAGGCCTGCGCTCCCATGACCGCGAGATGCCCGAAGAGATCAACCGTGTGGTGGTTGACGCCATCAGCAGCATGCTCTTTGTGACCGAACAATCCGGCCTCGACAACCTTAAGAAAGAAGGTGTCGCCGACGAGAAGGTTGTGTTCACGGGCAACGTGATGATCGATACCTTGCTTAGGCAAAAGCCCAAGCTGGCCAACCTGACAACATTGGAAGATGTAGGAGTCGCCCCCCGAAGCTACGGGCTCTTGACCTTGCACCGTCCTTCCAACGTAGACCACCCCGAAACCTTCGCCCGCATTCTCACGGCGTTGGAAGAGATCCAGCAGGACATTCCCTTGCTCTTCCCGATGCACCCGCGCACGCGCAAGAACATGGAGAGCAACCAGTTTGGCGAGAGAATCAAAGCCATGCACAACCTCCGACTGCTCGATCCTCTCGACTACCTCAACTTTATGCACCTGATGTCCGAAGCCAAGGTCGTATTGACCGACTCTGGCGGGATCCAGGAAGAGACCACACAGCTCAAGGTTCCCTGCATTACCATCCGTGAGAACACCGAACGCCCCAGCACCTGTGAGATTGGTAGCAACCAGCTCGTCGGCACACAGACCCAGGCCATCCTCGACGCTTACAACAAGGTCAAAGACGGAACCCTGCCTGAGCCTCAAATCCCGCCACTGTGGGACGGAAAAGCGGCCGAACGAATTGTTGCAGCCTTGCACGAGCGCTTCGCTGGATAACTTGCTCTTTCAACAATTCGGGTAGCTACGAGTTCGTAAGTTCGCTTCACGAGAACAATGCTATCTGGAGAAAAAAAGAGCCTGAAAGAAAGACCTTTTGTCTGGAGTGTCCGTCAATGTCCTTGTTACACACCTTACGCTTCATGATGAACCACCCTCTCAATCAAAAGCAAAAGAGTCAGGCTCTGTTGCGTTACTTGAGATGGCAGCTTGGAAGCCGTCTTATCTCTGGAGAGGTGGCCTATCCTTGGATCGCTGGAGCGAAGTTCCTGCTCCAGCCGGGAGAAACAGGGCTTACAGGTAACATCTACAACGGCCTCCACGAATACTCCCACATGGCTTACGTTCTCCACACCATGAATCCTGACGCTCTGTTTGTGGACGTGGGCGCCAATGTAGGCTCTTACACACTCTTGGCTTGTGCAGTCCGCAAAGCACGTGGGTATGCTTTTGAGCCTGTCCCTCAAACCTATGAAAGGCTTATGGCGAACCTTCACTTGAACAACTTGGCAGAGCGCGTCACCGCCATGAATCTTGGGTTGAGCGACGAAGAGGGCGAGCTTGCCTTTGTGGTAGACGAAAACTGCACCAACCACGTACTGCGCCCCACAGAAGAGGCCGCCAACGTTACCCGCGTCAACGTCCGCACGATGGATGACGTGCTTCAAAAAGAGTCACCGTCGTTGCTCAAGGTTGATGTGGAAGGTTTTGAGACTCCAGTCATTCATGGTGCTTTAAAAACACTCCAAAAGGAGTCGCTGCACTCGGTCATTATGGAGCTGGGTGGCGCAGGAAACCAGTACGGTTACGACGAGGACGAACTCCTTAAGCATATGCTATCCTTGGGCTTCCGTACCTACGAATATGACCCCATGACTCGAAGCCTCACCGACCTCAACCACCAAGCTTTTGGTGAGAAAAGCATCAACGACAACATTCTCTTGATTCGGGACTTAGACAAAGTGAAGCAACTTCTCGCCACCACCCCGCCTGTAGAGTTGAATGGACTCTCTTTCTAGCCTGTTCTTCCTTGTCCCACCTCAAGCCAACCGTAACACAACACACCCACCACAAGTTATGCTTTCACCGCGGAGATCAAGAACACACGGGTCCAAACTTCAGGACCCATCGTGCCTGTTTCAATCATATTTGCCAGTCGGTACCCCATTCGCAGCCCCCGCCACAGCATATACCGGACCGAAGACTTCAAGCTGTATCCACTCTTCACAGGACCCATTTCACGAGATTCAGGTTTCTGAAAACCACTCAGAGTCATCAACCGAGCCAACACATCCTCTTGGAAGCAAACTTCGTGGGTGAAGTCACCGTAGCGAATGATGCCATTGAGAGGATTCGTCGCGTTTGGTGTTTGAAGAATAAGCCGACCACCGGGCTTGAGCGCCTTGTAGCATTCGTCGAGAAAGGTGATGGCTTCGTCTTTGGTGAAGTGTTCGATGATATCGAGGCCAGTGAGGAGATCGAAGGTGTTGGGATGACTGCGCAAGAACGCGAGCAGGTCACCCTCTTCTACGCTGGGAGCAATGTTTCGAGCGATCTGCACCTGGTCGGGGCTGATGTCCACGCCCGACAAGTTGGTGTAGCCCTGTTCCTGAAAGAAGAACAGCAAGTTCCCATGGCCACACGCGAGATCTGCGATGGCGCTTTGTTTGTCGGAAGGAAGCCAGCCGTTAAGATACGAAAGATAGGCCCGACCCCAACGTCGCACCGCATCTTTGTCAAAGGCATCAGACCGATCCTTAAAAACAGTGGCATATCGATCGTAAATCCGTTGACGGTAATCCATGGACGCGTTCCTTCCTCTCACTCTCTCTTCAATATACTTGATTCGGTCTTATCCCTTGGTACTCTGAGGAGAGAGTTCTATCACAGTTTGCATCCACACAATATGTTTTTCAGGCACCTTTCGAGGCTTGCCTCTCCCGCATCCAAAGATACAACGGCAAACCCAACGACAAACCTACGCTGAGGTTGGCAACGATCGGGAGTCCTATCCAGCGAACGCCCTGCTTTCGGCTGTCATCCCACATCCAGATCCAGAACACAAAAGAGGAAATCAGCAAATCGACCGTGAAACCTCCAGCAGGTCCATTCGCAAACAACGCCTTAATGAAAGGTCCCAGAACAACCCCATGCTCCCCAAACCAAGGGACAAAGAAGCACATGGGAGCCACAGCACCGACCACACACAAGACAACATACAGAATGGATTTGGACATGACGACGTCCTCCTTTTGCACAAATGTTCAGTTTTTTTAGTTCATGACCTGTCAGCCTCCCCTCTTTCAATCCACACGCCAGCCGACAGCGATGCAACAAATATCTTTACAAACAAGACCCTGTGTCTCACCTCATCAAAGGAGCAACGCCCTGATCATGCAAATGATCAACGGTATGTTGCTGTGTTGCAACGTCTCCCATGATGTATTAATTAGCATATAACTTTAATTCACTCGCCTCTCCAAGCGCTTGACACACCAGTTTTTTTCAACGTATGACACAACATGACACACAAACCTGTTACTTTGTTCAGGTAACAACCGCTGCTCTTGTTTGTTCTTGATGTTGTTGAAGGAGTTGCTGTCATGTGGAAACGGAATTTCACCAGCGTTGTTGTGGGAACCTTGGTCTTGTGCTTGGGGCACTTTCTCTTTTGGGTACTCTTGCCTCAATCCTTTTCAGACCCCACCCTCTCCAAAACCCTCTCGCCCACTCATGCGTTGGCTTCCCCAACGTCCAACGGCTGGATACTCCTTGCTTTGGGAAACACCCCACCAAACTCCACAACGACCATGGGCTTGGGGTTGTTACAACATCTCTTGTCTGCGCTCTTCATGACTCTTCTGGTTGCATTTTGTGTGTCACGACAGCGTTTGGTTTCCTTGGAAGCTCGCTTTCTGTTTGTCGTCACCGTTGGCTCGACCGCTGCTCTCGGACTTGAATTGATGGGCCCACTCTGGCTGCATCGACCCTGGCACCCTCACCTCTTCAATGTCGTTGCACAAACGGGATGCTGGCTTCTCGCAGCAGCCCCCATAGCAGCGATGGTTCGGCTGCAACAACAACCTTTCCCTGAACAAGAACCATGCAATGGCCTTCCGTTGGGCTCGTACGCAAAGGCTCACTCACAAACCGCTCGCCCTGTAGACTGGCTTCGAGCCGCTTGCGCTGCGACGTCATCTCGGGTGTATCACGCCCACCATCGCAAGACCAGCACGGCCCCACGCTGGCAGCCAACGCCCTCACGAGAAAGTGGGATCCATGAGCCCCCTCTCCCCAAACTATCCCTTCCAGCAATCTAAAAGCCTCTAACCATCCCAACGTTGGAGGAATTGTTCTCCATCCTCTCGACCGATGTTGTAGGTCTCCATTAAACCTTCTGGAGAGGTGTAGTCCCAAGTGGAAACAGTGGCCGGTCGAGAAGGTTGGACATACACACGGTTCGGATGTCCCAACAATTTCCCTTCAGGATACGGACGGCTCAACAACACCAAGGTCTTCTGCTCCAGGCTCTCTTTGGGCAGCGCGACAACAGGAACGTTGTCCACCAAACCACCGTCCAACACAGAACGCCCTCCCCTTCGATACAACGGTGTAAACGGAGGCGTGCACGAAGATTGCAGGACCAAATCCACAAATTCTTCGGGTGTGTTGCAGTCGTGGCTGGAGACCACCTCAGGCACAAAGCCAACCTTTAGCCCCCACTCTGGATGCAAGGGATGACGTAGCTTCTTTTCCAACTTGTAGGTCAACATGCCCAACAACGCGCCGCTTCGTGCCCCAACCCATCGCGGCGGACGCGCCAGCAAGATATAGATGGGAGGTCCTTCTTGTAACTTGCGAAAGCCCTCGTCATCAAAGGTAGCCAGCATCGCTTCGCGGTAGATCGCTGCCTGCGGAAAAGCCGGAACACCGGGGCGCAAAAGGTTCCCAGGATAGAAGTTCTTTTCGTTGGCTTCCATCCGAGAAGAGAAGTGATGAAGAGCTTCTTCCCTTTGCCCCGACACCAGAATGCTGGCCATTGCAGAGCCCGCTGAGACTGCGGCAATCCGCTCCGGCTCCAAACCAATGACAGGGGCCACGACCTCCCAAAAGCCGATCTGCCAAACACAGCGAGACCCACCTCCGGCAAACACGACAGACGCAAACGGTGACGACATCAACAAGCTCCTCTTCTTCAACCCACATGCCCATCTTTTACGCAGAACGAGGGCTACAAACAAGACGGAGCCACTATACAGAAGAAGAACAAAGCCTCAAGGGTTGTAGAACACAGGGAGCAGAAACAGTGCTTTTTGCTTCACGCTACCTTCCGTTGGGCAGTCGCTGGATCACCGTTTCAGCGATCCACCTTCCTTGCTCCTGGTGCAAATTCTCCACCTTTCGCGTCCATCCATTCACCACCGTCATGCTGTACATTGCGCTGACCAACATTGCGACACAGAAACCACAAAACAATCCAAAGTAAAATCCAGCATCAGAACCCGGTGTATCCCCAAAGATCGCGATGGAAACCCCAGTCCCCATGACCCAGGAAAAGATGAACAAAAAGGTTCGCAAGGTCTCAAGCCCTTCCAAGCGTCCGACATGCTTAAACAGGCTGGCTTCAGCCAACGACTGCACCTGACCATGACCTTGCCCCAAGGCTTTCATGCTCCACCCGCTGCCATCACGTTCGAGCATCGCAAAGGTAACAAAGGTTTGCTTTCCCAAGTTTCGCTGAAGCGGAAACCGGACCAGCTCTTGCCCTTGCCCATCCACCATTCGGATGTAAGCGTTCGACACCTCAGCAAAGCTCTGCACCCGCTCGTCCGCTCCAAAAATGTTAACGGAAAACACAAGCTGCTTCACGTCACGGGGAACGCGATGCAGCTCCACAAAGATCTCTTCGTCATCTCCGTCGCCAGCGCCAGTCAGGTTGTCGCCAGAGTGCCAGATGCTACGGTTGGCATTCTGCAAACGATGGTAGTACACCGTCTCGTGTGATCCATCGTTCCAGACGGCCACACAGGAAGCATCCAGATCCAGATCTTCCCCTGTGTAAGACATATCCCAACCTAACCCAACCTTCAGCGTAGAGCGGATGTCCTCTGTTGAAAGCTTGTACTGCTCTTTGGTCTGCAAAATGTTCCTTGAGGAAGACATATCTGTACCCTCCACTTGCCGAACGGCTCGACAAGATAAGCATAGAGAATGGTTTGTTGTTTGGTTCACTCTGAACAATTGGGTCGCGCATCCTCGTTGTCAACCTTGTCCCGTTCGACAAAAAAGCACACCACAACAAACATTCAAACAATTCAAACACATGCCCCCCACACACCTTTTCTTTTCCCCTCAACCCAAAAGAATTTCAAAAAAAGAAAGAATAAAGCTGGGAGTGCTCAGTAAAGGAGAGTGAAAGCAAGAGAGACAACGCTCACTCCCAACCCAAGGAACAAAACAATGACGACCCAAACCACGAACCAAACCGAAACCAACACCAACCTTCAACCCCAAGGAGAAGCGTTGGGAATGCCCTACGACTTCCGTCGCCCCACGATGGACAAAGTGAAGGCGCGATGGTGGAATCCGGAAGGACCCATGCTCACTCCCAAAGTGTTTGGCTGGGGATGGGACTTGAACCTCGCCCACTGGGGTTCTTGGGTGTTTTTTGCTACAGTGGCCGTGCTCCTCGCAGTCCTCTTCCAACTGGGATAAGTTTCCCAGCCAACAAGCGGACAAAGCGCTACCCAGACCCACGAGATCCTCCTGAGACGTTGGAACCGACATGAGTCATCACATCTTTCACCAGCTCTTGCACGACGCCATGCAACGGGGTTACGTCGCAGCCTATCGCATACTGAAGAACCCTGATGAAGCAAGCGAAGCCTGTCAGGAAGCTGCAGCACGCGCCTGGACCCACAGAGAACGATACGACAAGTCCAAGCCGTTTTACCCCTGGTACTACCGAATTCTGAAGAACCATTGCCTGGATCTGCTCCGACAGCGAGGCCGGTTTCTCTCTGAAGAAGCGGCGCCTGTATCCACCCAAGCATCGGCGTTTTCCAAAGCCCCTCGTTCGGCTGAATCGCAGGTCATGGAGCAACAACAAGATCAGGCGTTGATGCGAGCGATAGAAACACTTCAGGACGAGCTACGGGAGATCATAGAGCTGCGTCACTTTCAAGACCTCAGCTACGAAGAAATCGCCGCCGTACTGGATTGTCCGACAGGTACTGTAATGAGCCGTCTTTACCGGGCACGCAAGATTCTGCGCAAGCAACTCCAACGCGACCCAACGTTCTCGTTTGCATCGGGCCACGACGAGGTACAACCATGACAAACTCGAATCACGAAACATACGAGATCCTGGTCATGAAAGCCGTCGACGGCTTCTTGACTGACACCGAACAACGTCTGCTCGACGAGCACCTCCAAACCTGCGACGAGTGCCGTGAAGAATTGCAAGACTTCCAGGTCATCAAACGCTCCACCGACCGCGTTCGAGAGCGGATCCTACAAGACGCAAAGATCGAACCTTTCCGTGAATCCAAGGGAGTCAAAGCATGGAACTGGGGTAGCTTCGTTCTTCTCTGGCTTGGCGCGCTGGTGTTCTTTGGCTTTGCAACCTATACTTTCTTCCTCGATCCCAAAGTTCCGCTCCTCGTCAAAGTGGCTGCAGGACTTGCTGGCACCGGAGGCCTCGGCCTCTTCGCCTTCATCCTGAAGACACGTTTGCAAGGACAAGCCCACGATCCTTACAGGGAGATAGACTTATGACCAACGACGCAATGATTCGCTCTTCTAGCGGCGCAGTCACCGGATTTCGACACGAAATCCTGACCACCACCACCGAAAACTTGCCGGGCTACCGCATCAAAGAAACCCTCGGCCTCGTCCGCGGAAACACCATCCGTGCCCGCCATATTGGACGAGATATCATGGCCGTGTTTCGGAATATGGTCGGTGGCGAAATCCGCGAGTACACCAAGCTGATGGGCGAAAGCCGCGAACAAGCCCTTGACCGAATGGCCGAACAAGCCATCAACGAAGGAGCCAACGCCGTGATCGGTATCCGCATGACCACCAGCATGCTTATGGGCGGCGCTGCCGAGCTTCTCGCTTACGGAACCGCCGTTATCGTCGAAAAGGTCGAAGACAGCGAATAATTGGCAGCCTTGCATGAACACGTAAACATCCTACGATACTGTTGCCCAATGTATCGAACTCCACCCAACGTAAGGTATCCCTGTCCCACCTCTGCGCAATCTACGGAGAAACCTTCTTCATTTAAGCATGCTGTATCCTTGTCTGAGGAATCTGTGGATGTGTTTTTCCTCTCAAGCCTTCTCCCAAACATCCTTGGGTTGCTCTTTCGACCTTCATCCGCTACAACAAGGACTAGACAATTGTTTAGGTACATTTATCCAGGATTGTAGCATGCAAGTCAAACTCACCTTAAAGCCCGGCCAACCCGGAACAGTTCGCCTGACCAAGCAATATGGGGAACGTCTCATCGCCGTTCGTTACAGGTACGACAAAGCCTCCCAAAAGCGATACAAGACGGTCGAACTTATTGTAGAAACCATCGAGTGGAACCAGGACAAGGACACCCAGGTCATCGAAGAGTCGCTCTCTACAACAGAAGAGACGAACGATGCCAACTTCGACGACCTCAACGAAGAGGACAACGAATGGCAAGACGCTTCTCTCCCAGAAAAAGACTCCTTTGTCCCCGAAGAAACCGGAGAAACACAGCCCCAACCAACTCCACCATCCATCGAACGTTCGCCCACGCCTTTGGACGTTCCAGCCGAAGCCTCCCAAGATGCAACACGAACTCAACCCGCTCTGCATCCCAAAGGGAACCTGCCTGACCTATCCGACATTATCGATGTCTCCCCCTTTCCAAAGACACCACAACCCCCTCCAGAAGCACCGCCAGAAAAACGAGAGCCACAAGCGATGAAGCCAACACCCCAAGAACAAGAACGTATTGTCTATATTCGGATAAAAAGAGAAGAGTGGGAGTTGATGGAACTTCTTGAAAGCCATGGAGGGCACTTCAGCCAAGAACACAAAGCCTGGCGTGCATCCGTCGCCCTTCTCCACAAACTTGGCCTGGCCAACCGTATCCGTTGATCCCTGCAGAGCCCTATTTTTCGGGGCAAGGTTCTCCAGGTTTTCCACCCTTGGGCACAACGGGAACCCCTGTGCGAAACAACGTATCCAGAAAACATGAATACTGAAAGCGTGCGTCATCAAGTTGGAACGACACGTAATGACCGTCTTTTGTGATCGAGTCAGCCGCGTATTGGACAGTCACTCCTGTGTAAGTTTGGGGTGTGTTACCCAAGGATTGACGGTTCATTGAAACAGGATAGCTGGCCAAACCATTCATCCCCAACCAAGTGAGAAGAGTTTGTGTCTCTGGCCAAACCTCGGCCCCTGCTTGTTGAACCCCATAACCGGCTGCGATGATATCGAGGATCGCTTCGGGAAAAAAAGTATCACTCTGTCCCATGGGAAGATACACATGACGAGAAGTGTGACCAGGCAAAGGATCACGAGCGACACGAGCGCCACACGTTAAGGGGTCAGCGACATCCCATGACATGTGAAGCATGTGCAGAATAGGATGAGTGAAGTTAAGAGCTTCTTCGCTATCCAACAGCGTTTGCAGCAGCTTGGGGTTGAGAAGGTCGTTCCCGCTGTTTACGATAAAGTAGCTCCAATGCCCGCCAGCACCCGAAGGGATCACCGCCTTAAGTCGCTTGTCTATGGCTCCAAGCATGGCAACGTACTGTGACCCCATCGACTGTCCCATGGTCGCGACGTGCTTTTCAGAGAATCGGAACTCCGCCTCTCCACTGGGCAACGTTGGACCTTTGCAAGAGCCCAACACTTCCGGCTTGATTCGCAGCTTCAGCAACGCACTCATCAGAAAGACCATCTCCAACGTACCCTGTCGAAAGGTGTCACGATACGCTGATAGATTCCCCACGTTGAGATAGGCCCGACTTTGTGCGCCAGGAACACGCTCCGGGTTGATTGGCATCGCACTGCCAGCACCTGCAATCCCGTACATGGCGAGCATCCGAGAAGGTCCGTCGCCTGGCGTTCGCTCTCCTTTGGGGACAGTCACTCGCCCCCGGTCGATGATTTGTTTGCTCAGCCCACCCGAACCATGAATGTACAACAACAAGGGATAACCTTCTTTCGGCATGGTCTTTTTCGGGATGGAAAGAACCACAGGAACCGTCTTGGTCCGTTGGACCTTCGGAAGCCCTTGCTCATCCAGTTCAAACAACCCCTGATCAGGGAAAGGAGGAGTTCCTCGCTGAAACTGTGGCTGCTCAATGGTCCCCACTAGCTCACAAAACTCGGGGTGATCTCCCTCTGGATCTAACTTGAGATTCTCGATCGACAAATCATGACGTACAGCCAGCTTGTTCGCTAAGGCTTCCAGCTCGGCAACCACATCGCCCGTCCGAAACACCGTTGCAGCAGCAACGTCAGCGACATCAACGTTGCTTTGCCTCAGGGTTTCCCAAAGAGGCGCGTACAAAGAGAGAAGTTCCTGACCTTTTGCACCTTCAGGAGCTTGTCCTGCCTTTAATTGGTTGAGCGCTCTGGGAGCACCCAAAGGCTTACCAGAAGCATCGTTGAAGGTTCGCATCACAACAAAAGCATACAGGCGATTGGCCCGCAAAACGACGCCAGGAATGGGCGTAACAGCCAGCGTATACTTGGGGACGTAGGTTCCTGCATCCAAGACCGAAGCCACAACAGGATAAAGTGCTCCACGCTCCTTGGATTGGGGATCCACATCGATGAGGAACGCTGGAGAGTCGAGGGCCGCTTTGATTCCGTCCTTGAGCGAACGTTGTTGCAACGCTCCATCAAATTGAAAATAGCCAACCGGAGACACAGAAAACCCAGGCCGATCTCCCGCCGTTTGGAGCAAGTTGCTCACCAATACATTCTCTTTGGGGTTGGGAAACCCTGTTAAGTCAGGACGCCCTTCCGAAGTTAAGCGAAGCTCCGAAGGCCAGGGAAACTGGAAAAACCTATCTGCTTTGCTCCACTTCCCCTCTGTATCAAACAACAAACGGACCCCAGGAGTGGCCTCCACCTGTTGTGTGTTGTTGTTTTGATTGCTGTTGGTGTTCTGATTGTTGTTATTCGTGTTTGTTGTTGGGGCACTGCAACCCCACCCAACCCAACAAAGGAGCACGACTCCCCATCGAAGCCACATCATTCTTTTCCGACATCCTGTGTTCATATTGGAAGCTTTCATTCCCCATACTTAAGGTAACATGATTCTAGGGGAAGATCGAGACAAAGAACAAGGTTCTGCTCAACAAGCAAGCTCACTTAACTGCTGTGCGACGTTGACAAATTCAATGGAGGCTTTTAGGCTGAAACATGTTTTCCTTACATGAGGGGAAAGCAACGAGATGTATCGTTTGTGTTGCAGGGTGTTGTCGTTGGAAAGATAGGATCATAAGACTATGCGGATGTTTCGGAGGTTGACCCTCCTGGGTTTGCTTGCAGGATGGATGGGGTTCCTACTCTGGCAAGGATGCGGAGAGTCCCTCCCAACAGTCCTCAAGATCTGTAACAGCAACAAGGACTGTGCCTCCAACCAGCGCTGTATCCAAAACGTTTGTGCAGGAACAGGCCAAGCGTCCACATCGGAACCTCCCACGTCAGAAAACAACTTTGGCCTGGAAAAAACGGTGCAGGAATCCCCCGCCCAAGAGAGTTCCAAGGGAGAACAAAGCACTGACAGACTTGCAGATGGCGGCGTTGAAGTAACACCAGACACAACCATCCAGCCAGAAGAGACGGACCCAGACACAGATGAAACAACACCGCCGGAAAACAGCACAGACCGGGTACTGACGGATCAAGACCCTTGCCTCAAAGGCATCAAACGCAAGGAAGAATGCAACGGCATTGACGACGACTGCGACGGACAAATCGACAACATCAGCGGAACCCAAGAACCTCTAACCCAAGAATGTTATGATGGTTTACCTACGACGTTGTACCCCAACTCTCCCTGTCAAAAAGGAACTGCGACATGCGAGAAAGGGGTCTGGGCAGATTGCAAAGGCCAAAAGCTCCCGAAGAAAGAAGAGACATGCAACGGCGTGGACGATGACTGCAACGGAAGCATCGACGATAACGTACAGGATGCAGGCAAAAGCTGCAAAGTGCAAGGGAAGTTTGGCGAATGCGAAGAAGGAAAAGAGTTTTGCAAATCCGGCAAGCTTGTCTGCCAGCAGGTCAACACGCTCCGGACAGAAATATGTGACAACAAAGACAATGACTGCGACGGACAAGTCGACAACCTACAACGAGAGTGCTACACAGGCGCTCCTGGTACCGCCAACGTAGGGGCCTGTAAGAAAGGCATCCAACGCTGTGACAAAGGCAAATGGGAAAAGACCTGCACCGGAGAAGTGAAAGAAGAAAAAGAGGTCTGTGACGGCAAAACGGACGAAAACTGCAACGGCCGGATCGATGAAAACTGCCAGTGCACCGAGAATGATAGCCGTTGGTGTGGAACCCAACAAGGTAGTTGCAAGCTGGGCAAACAAACCTGCACCCAAGGGAAATGGGGCAATTGCGTTGGAGGTGTTGGCCCCACAGCCGAGGTTTGCGATGGAAAAGACAACGACTGCGACGGACAAGTCGATGAAGGCAATCCTGAAGGAGGCAAAGCCTGTTCGGTCAGCACCAACAAGGGCCTCTGCGTGCAAGGCGAAGAGCGCTGCCAAAGCGGAAGCCTGGCTTGTGTTTCCATCTACCAACCCCTACCGGAAAGTTGCGATGGCAAAGACAACAACTGCAACGGTACTGTGGATGAAGGGGTCCTGAAAACCTTCTACCGCGACAAAGACGGCGACAAGTTTGGCGACAGCAACGACACCAAACAAGGCTGCACCGCACCGGCTGGTTACGTTGAAAAACCCGGTGACTGCGACGATGGCAACAAAGATGTGTTCCCAGGTCAAACCCGCTACTTTTCCAACCGTCGTAGCAACCGCACATACGACTACAACTGCAACGGCAAAAACGACAAAGAATACCCAACCAAAGGAAGCTGTTCAGGCGACTGCAAAAAGGTTTCGACCAAAGGCTTCGTCGGTTGGTTCGTCCCTGACTGTGGCTGGCAAGGCTACCTTCTCAAGAGCTGCAGCAGAGGTATCCTGGGATGCCGGGAAGACGGTGACTGGGTCACCCAGAAGTGTCGTTAGAATCCCCAACCTATAAGATGTCCCCCTTCATTCTCTTGGTTGATTTGCAACAACAGTCGGCTTTGTCAACGCCAAAGTCTAAGGCTGTACGCGATGAACGTTACCTCGCTTACCTTACGACAGCAGCTTATGGGGCACGCCAGACACGAAGCTTTTTGTCGGTCGATGTGCCGGACACAATATGTTTTGTTTTGGGGTGATACAATACAGCTGTGGGCTGCGACTGATGGTCAAAGTAGGTCTGGACCAGCACGCCCTTCTTAACATCCCAGAGACGAACCGTTTGATCGTTGGTTGCTACGGCAAGGTAAGTCCCAGTGGAGTCAAACGACAGAACCGTCGGCTCGCCAGGATGGCTGAGAACTTTAACGGGCTGGAAATTGGTCAGGTCGAGGATATGAAGTTCACGTGCCCCCACTCCAACAACCAGCCATGTTCCATTGGGTTGCAGCGCAATGGACAGAACATTGGAGGACGAATACCGGTCCATGTTTACAAGCTTAACGACTGTTCCTTTGAGATCGAGAAGCAAGACAAATCGGTCGGCGGCCACCACAAACAGATTCTTGGAGTCTGGGGTAAACACGATGGAAGTCATTTGTGTGCCTCCCAAAGAGTATTCCCACAGATTTTTACCCGTTTGTGTATCCCACAGGAACAGCTTTCCTCCTTCTGTACCTGCGGCAACCACTGAGCCATCAGGGCTAATCGCGACAGACAAGGCTGCCTTCTGAAAGGTATGAAACAATCGGATTTGTTTGGAGGTGGTGTAGTCCCACAGTCCGACCTCCCCGTTATCCGAAGCTGTCGCGATCCATTTTCCGTTCGGGTGCGCCGCCACGCCCAATGTGTTCTTTCCAGCGCCAGTGTTCACCGTGCGAACGATCGTTCTTCCGCTTAATACAACAGCCGACGCGCCCTGCGATGTCGCGACAAATGCTTGGTCGTTTTGGGTAGGATGAGCCACAATTTGATGCACCCATCCACCCAGTTTTGGGATGGTTGAACAACAGGCTCCCTGGCAACAACTCTCAATGTTCGAGCAACACAACCCGTTGCAACAATCGGCTTTATCAGGGCATACCTTTCCACATGCCCCGCAATGATTGGGGTCCGTCTTGGGCTGGATACACGCTTTGTTACAGCAGGTTTGTCTGCCGTACGACAACGTCACCACCACTCTTGACTGAAAGGATTCACAGAGGTTCAGCTTGACTCCCTCAGACAAAACAACATCAACCTTGAGTAGGCCACCCAACACTTCGTTAGCGCGGAGGTTATAGACTTTGGAGTGCGTCAAAGCCTTGGCCCAGTTGCAACGAGGAACTCCTCCTTGGATTCGTTCTTTGGGGACGCCTCCAACAAAGACGTCGGCGTATTTGTGTTGTTCTTCAAAGTCACCAAACACTTCGACAGTAAGGGTTAGGTCGTCGGACTCTTCCGCTTTGGGAAGATTCTGAAAGACAAACTTCAAGGTCCGGTCAACGCCCTCTCGGATCGGCTGGCTTTGCGACTTGTTGGGAAGCAAGCGACTGCAGCGATTGCCACACGCGCCACAATGTTCGTCGGAGTTGGGATCCACGCAAAGGCCTTTGCAGCAGATCTCACCGGCTTTGCAGGAAACACCACAAGCCCCACAGTTTTTGGCATCGTAACGAACATCCAAGCACTGACCTTCACAACAAGTCTGACCAGGAGCGCAGCATACACCGTTACAGCAGCTCTGCGTGGGGCATACCTGTCCGCAAGCACCGCAGTGGTCGAGGTTCGAGAGGACGTCACGACATCGGCCCTTGCAGCATTTCTCTCCTGCTTTGCAAGCGTCGCCACATTGACCACAATGCTCTGTGCTGGAAGGCAAATCTACACACTGTCCCTCGCAACAAGTTTGACCCACAAGGCAACAAGATTCACCACAACACACAGCTCCAGGAGCACAACATCGCCCTTTGCAACAATCCTGTGCTCCACAAGAGTTGTTACAAGCACCACAATGGTTCGGGTCGTTGTCTGAGTTTACACACAAGCATCCAGGTGAAGCATCCCAAGAACACCCAGTAGGACACACCCTTCCAGCCGCGGGACACACACACCGCCCAGCCTGACAAACTCCACCTTGCCCTTCAAACCTGCGACAATCCTTGTCGCTTTGACATTCCTGTTGCAGAGAAGGCTTTTCTTCCGAAGGCGGTGTCTGAACGTCCATCGAACAGGCCACTCCAGCACTTCCAAGGAGCAGCAGCACTCCCACATACAACAACCAGCGAACCATTGAAGAATTCACATGCCTACCCTCGAACAACAAACACTATATTTTCAAACAAACTTACCAACTACCAGGTTAATCGATTGTGGAACCACCTGCAACGCAGTTTTTCTCAAAAAGTCTAAAACTTCGAGAAGATACCGTTCGTTTTTCGCCTTTTGGGTGAAGGTAGACATCGCAAGGATGCTGTGATTAAGATAGTACGTGAGAGGCTTGAGCCTTACCTCACCCTTTTGAACAACTTTGATTTGAGGCTTGTAGAAATGGCTAGAACAGAAGCAAGGCAGAACGTTGGCTAGGAATTGGTCACCTTCAGCTGACCAAGGTCCTGTCCTGCGCGAGCAGGGTCCAGGTTACGCAAAGAACGACCAGCCTGACGACGTAGATGTTCGGGGGTTTTGGGCAGGCGAACCAACTCCAACAAGGGCTCATAGGCTTTGGGATTTTGTGTCATACCCAAGGCACGGATAGCATGCATGGCGTCATCAAGGTCACCCTTCTTAAGGACCTCTAACAAGGTTGCGACCGCAGCATCAGAGTGATACTCCCCAATCGCTCCGATCGCTCGCTCACGCACAAAAGCGTCGGAATGTTTCACAGCATCGGCAAAGTAAGAGAGATACCGCTCTTCGTTGTGCTCCCGCAGGATCGCAACTTGCGCACGCATCACGACAGGATCTGTGTCTTGGTTCCGCAGAATGTTCTCGCAAGCCATATCCGGTCGGAGCTGCCCAAGAACCTCGGTCGCTGCGAGACGAACGAAGGCTTCGTCGTCGTGCAAGAGAGAGCAAAGCGTGTCCTCCACTCCTTCAGGGCGAACCTTCTTGATGCACTCCGCAGCTTTCCGTCTTACTTTGGGTTCATCACTTTCAAGCAGATGCAGCAGCTGAACACCAATGGTGGGTTCAAACAAGTGCGCCAAGGAAAACACGGCTTCCACGCTGACATCGCTGTTGGCGTCTTGCAGAGCCTGGTACAAAACATTTCGGGCGCTTCGATGGCCAATTCTTCCCAAAGCTCGAACTGCAGCAACGCGAACATCCACGCTTTCGTCGTTGATAGCTTGGGTTAAGGTCTGGATGCTTCGCTCATCTTGAACCTTTCCAAGAGCACGAGCAGCCTGCACCCGAACCGCAGCTTCGGGATCGGTCATCGCTCCGCGAATCGCTCGAAACGCTCGTTCTTCTGCCAGTTTTCCAAGGGTCCGTACAATTTCGGTGCGGACGGCGGGAGACTTTTCAGCCTCCAGCGCCTCCACCAACTCCATGACATAGGGATGGCTGGATTGATCTTCCAGAGCCAAGAGCCCCAGCAAGATGGCCGCGTTCTCTCGCTCACACGTGTTCCCCACAGAAAGATTGCGGAGCAACATCTGGAGCAATGGCTCGCTGTGCTCGTCACGCTGGAGTCGATCGATCTCGTTGGGTTCAGGCTCAAAGATCCGGGACTTCAACATCGCGTCATCCAGGAATTCGAGGACATCGTCTCCCATTCGAACCAACCGGCGACCAGCCATCTGCGGCGCCACATTCATCGCAGCAATGTTCTCTCTCAACAGCAGCCAACGTCGCCATTGACGAAGCAATGCAGCCACCAACAAGGTGTAGATCAAGAGCCGAACCACCGCGACAGCGGTCTGACTGCCTAGAGCAATCGGCGTAATTTTGCGCAGGCTCCAACCGAAGATCTCCGGGATATCCATGAAGCTGCGGAAGACACAATCAAAGGTGTAAAGCAGCCAGTCCCAATAGGTTAAGGTTGAAGCGTTGTAATGAAAGTAGTCGTCCCCTTTAAGAGTGTACAGGTATTGGAATAGAAACGTAAACACGAACAATTGGGAGACGTTAACGAGCACCACCCAAAACCAGGTCAGATACTTCCGCCGGGCCTGGATTTTGGCAGATTCGACAAGCGAAGCCCGCCCACTCAACATTCGGTCGTATCGGAATTCATTCACAAAGTAGAGCAGGCTGTACAACATATTGAGAGCGAGAACTGTGGAGATCAGACCGATAGCGTACTCTGTCCGGTATCCGTTGAGGTAGGCTGCTGTTGCAAACGCCGACGCATACAACACAACCAGAAGAACCGTCCATACAATTCGTTTGCCAGAGCCTTTGTTCAGAGCTGCCATTTTTGCACCTCACTGCGTTTCAACTGTGGTATAACAACGGGGAAGCTTTGGATTGAACCTCACCATACCATTGTCAACTCTTTATGACGATATATCGATTGGATCGCCGCATTATCTTTCCTTCTCCTTATGAAGCTGAGCCTGACGGGCTTCTTGCTGTGGGGGGAGACTTAAGTCCAGCCCGACTGGAGTTGGCTTATCGCTCAGGGATCTTTCCCTGGTACACAGAAGGGTCTCCTATTCTGTGGTTTTCTCCGGAACCGCGGATGATCTTGATGTCCTCTACGTTGCGCATCAATCGTTCGTTGCGCAAGGCCATCCGAAAAAGACCCTACACGATCACGCTAGATCAAGCGTTTTCGCGAGTGATGAAAGCCTGCGCACAGACTCCTCGCCCAGGGCAGAACGGAACATGGATCACCCAAGATATGCTACGAGCGTATGAGGAGATGCACCGCCTGGGTCTGGCTCATTCTGTTGAAGCCTGGGAGGGAGACCAACTCGTGGGAGGAGCCTATGGCATTTGTCTGGGTGGGCTCTTCTGTGGTGAGTCGATGTTTGCGCACGCTCCCAACGCATCGAAGATATCGTTTAGCGCGTTGATTCATCAAATGTACCGCTGGGATATCCGTCTCATTGACTGCCAAGTGTACACCGAACACCTCGACAGTCTGGGCGGTTTTGAAGTCCCCAGGTATGTGTTCTTGCAGAAACTTCAGCAAGCTCTACACAAACCGACCCGCAAAGGAGCTTGGGAACTTGACGACGATCTCCTCTATGGCCCCACAACGTGGGAGCTCGACTAACCGAGAGAAGCACCTCGTCAAACCCCGGAAGACAAAGAGCAGCCAACCGCTTAGCTATTGTGAGCCTCGTAGTGGGCGACGTACTCTTTGTACCATGTACCAAACGAGCCGCTTCGGATAGCTTCTCGCACTTCCTTCATCAAATTGAGATAGAAATGTAGGTTATGGTGGGAGGCGAGGATCGCGCCCAACATCTCCTTGCTCACAAACAAATGGCGCAGGTAGGCACGGCTAAAGTTTTGGCAGGTGTAACAGGTGCAAGTTGGATCGATAGGTAACCAATCGTTCTTGTACTGAGCGTTGCGAATTTTGATGGGCGCTTCACGAGTAAACAAGAAAGCGTTTCGTGCGTTGCGACTTGGCATCACACAGTCAAACATGTCGATTCCACCGGCCACACAGTGCACCAAGTCAATGGGTCGCCCGACCCCCATCAAGTATCTCGGTTTGTGGGTGGGCATTTTGGGGGCAATCGCATGAACAACACGGTACATGTCCTCAGGAGCTTCCCCAACAGAGAGGCCGCCCAAAGCATAACCGGGGAGATCAAATTGTACCAGCTGTTCCAGGTGTTCCTCTCGGAGATCGACTTCAATACCACCTTGCACAATCCCAAACAAAGCCTGGTCATCACGCTTGTGAGCTTTGATACATCGTTCCAGCCAGCGGGTAGTTCGGTCCATAGCATTTCGGATTTTTTCACGTGGAGCAGGCAAGGCAGCGCATTCGTCAAACGCCATGATGATGTCTGCCCCCAAAGCATTCTGGACCTGCATCGACTCTTCCGGCCCAAGCCACTTTTTGGAGCCATCGAGGTGAGAACGAAACTCGACGCCGGCTTCGCTAATTTTGCATCGTTCTCCGTGGGAAAACACCTGAAACCCGCCACTGTCCGTGAGCATCGGTCGATTCCAACCGACAAAGCGGTGAAGCCCTCCGGCCTCCTGCACCAGCTCATGTCCTGGCCGAAGAAACAGATGGTAGGTGTTGCCCAAAATAATCTGGGCTTCCATCTCTTCCAATTCACGGGGCTTAATCCCCTTCACAGTGCCGGCAGTTCCCACAGGCATAAAGATGGGTGTCTCAATCGCGCCGTGAGGTGTTTCCAACAAGCCTGTTCGGGCCTGAGTTTCTGAATCCTCGTGTGTGACTTGAAAGGGAAATTGCGACATCCAAACACTCCTTTGGGCAAACCGCGGTGGAACAACATAACGGCGCTCTATACCCGATCTTGTCGGTCCAGACAAGAATTGACACCTTTTCCAAACCCTCGTATGCTCCCAAAAGAGTATCGCCTCTTCCACAACACGATGAGTTTGAAGCAACTCCAATGCTTACAGAGAAGCAACCCTTACGCAACTCCTCATGTGTGGGGGTCCAACAACAACTCGGGTTCGCCGTTGAAACGATGTAGGGAGGTTCGCAGGATGACCAGCCGGATGCCACAAACATGGCACATACGGCAGCTACGTATATGGATGTGGCTGCTGCTCCTGCTCTTGGCCTGGATGTTTGGCCCAGGCGCATCATGGGCACAGCGCAAAAGTAGACGCAAACGCAAAACCAACAAGTCAAGAACCACAACAACTCCCAAAAAGATCAACCGAACAGTGGCCCCTCCCGAGCGGCGCAAGAAAAAAGAAGAGGACGAAGAAGAGGACGAGGACGAAGACGAAGAAAAGAAAAAGAAAAAGCCCAAGCTTTGGGGCTTGATGTCCTGGAGCGTGTATTCAGGCTTGCGATTCAACTATGTCTTCGATGGACGAGAGTCTGAGCGACCTCACACCCTTGGAGGCAGCTTGCTCGCCGGTACTGAGATGCTCATTGGACTCGGACGTCACGTCAACATCGCCTTTACCTTTGACATTGGAGGTCTTGAGCTTTCACAGAACCTCGCCCAAGGCTCCACATTGAGAGCCACCGTCGGAGCCATTGACCTGACCCAAAGTGCGCAGGCTCAAGAAGCTGCGATCGCCACCTGTATCGCAAGCGGAACAGCCCGTGGTTTCCCCGAAGCCCAAGTACGAACCGACTGCAACAACGCTTACAATCCGCTCAACCGCATGCTGCTGGAAAGTTTCTTCATCCGCCAACTTGCGACAAGAGTATGGTTGGACAAGCAGAACTTTGCCCAAATGACAGCGGGAATGTACACAGCCAGTCTGGGACGGGCCTTTATTCTCGATAACTATGTGTTGGGTGTGAAGTTCGACCTCAATTGGAACCGACGAACCCAAAACAAGCTCCCGTTCCAACTGGAAATGGAGGTGTTCCTACCGGACAGTTCTTTCACAGAGAATGGGAAGAAGAGCCCTGTCGCCAACCTCAAGTTCTCGTATACCAAAGGCGAAGATCGCAAACTCAGTCTGTTTGCCTCCTATCTCTACGACGGCAACAACCTGGCTGGCCGCATTCTGCTCCCTGTCATCCAAGACATTTACATGTTCCGCATCAGCGAGATCGCCCGTTCACGTGCGGGAGATGTAATCAACCCAGAGTGTGGACAAGAGGGTGGCACCTTTACTGCAGAACAAAAGACCGCCATCCAACGTTCGTTCTCAAAACTTGCCCAAGACACAGTGTCGGACGCCAACCTCGACATCTTGTACCGAGAGGTTTGCAACCAAATTCCGCAATCATCCGGGCACCACTTGTGGTTTGGCGTGGAAGGCAAATGGACGTTTAACGAAAAATTCTTCCTGGCTGGGGCTGCCATCCTCTATTACTCACAAAGCCAAGTCGGTTTGCCAAAAGGTTCATTGCGCTACCAACCTGTCACACCGACTCGAAACACTCGGCCCTCTCAGCAATTTGACGGCTTTCGCGCACAACAAACGGGGCAGGCCCTGAAGGCACAGCAAGCCTCCACAGGTTCCGACAACAGCAACCCCTTCAGTGTCGAATTGAGCGATGAAAATGTCACAGGGCTGGGCTTTGCAGGCGAACTTGCAGCAGGTTACCGATGGTTCAAAGGGTTCACAACATCGGCATTCTTCCTGGTTTGGACAGGCCAAAGCAACCAAGCACAAAACATCAACCAGGTCACAAGCTTCTTCGGAATTCTCTCGCAGCTCCGCTACACCAACGTTTTCTTCAACGGTGGTGTGAACGCTTACTCTTCTCAGCGTTTTGCAGACCTCAACAGTGACAGCCTTCGAGGGTACATGGCTCCAGGTATGGTGTTCTCCTACACCCACAACCGCAACGACCGGGACCTTGCGACGATTAAGCTAACAACCACGGCGTTTTGGTCGTTTTACCCGCAACTTTCGGGGGGCAACCAAGGCACAGGAACCTTCTACGGTGCGGAATTCAACCTCAACACCGAAATCGTCTTGCTTCGATGGATGAAGCTAGTCACACAGTTTGACATCTTTGCCTTTGGCGACTTCTATCCGATCAAGGGAACTTCCGTCTTCTTTCGAGCCATTGTGGGGCTCGACTTCCAGTTCGGTTCGGCCGGCTAAACGTTCCTTCCGGTGGCATTTTCAGCCTTCCGCTCTCGTCCCTTTTGTGCCTCCTCCGTGAATCTTGGCTCCACCCCTCAAACAAGCAACTGCGCTTCCTGCAAGGCTCGGCATTCCCAAAAAAAGGGGACCCAGAACAACCTTGCAAGACGAAGGCGTGTTTGACATAGTCCATGGTGTTGGATGTTGGTTTTTATGAAGGGTTTGTATGAAGCGCGTACTCTGGTGTTTTCTTGTTGTTGGCTTGGGATGGATGGGGTCAGGAGCCTATCCCTCAGCACACGGAGAAGTGCTGTTCCAATGGGCAGCTCAGGGCGGCGTCCGCTTTCAGTATCGCAAAAGTAGCCTCAATCAATTCACATCACCACCAGACTTTAACGAAGATCGTGTAGGTGCAAGCTTTCTCCTCGGACTGTTAGGTATTTTACGTATCAACGATCATGTAGAGTTCAACTTCGACCTTGACATGGGTGAGTTGTACCTCGGGCACCTTAAGCGAGGCACCACAGAAGGCTTCGCGGTCCTACTCAATGAGTTTCGATTAAACCTCACAGAGAGCGAACAACAAAGCTTTCAAGAACAAGTTGAGCTTTGCAAAGAACAAGCACGCAAGCAAGGCTTGCCCGAAGCAGAATGCAACAACCCCTCATTCATTCTCAACGAGAGCCTGTTTCTCCGTGAATTGTACATGACCCTTTCCACGTCAGCCCAACAATGGTTGAAGTTGGATCTCGGTCTGATGAACCGGGTCATCGGTCGAGCGTTTGTCCTTGATGGCTTTGTCTTGGGCATGCACCTTGATGTGAATTGGTTCAAACGAGTCAAAGAGAAGAGACTCCCCTACAGGTTGGAGTTTGACTTCTTCCTCCCCAACGCCACGTTCACAGCCGAAGGAAAGATGAGCCCGGTCTTGCACTTGAAGGGTTCGTATGTCTTTCGGCAGGAACAACAGGTGAGCTTCTTTGCGACCTACATGTACGACGGCAACAACTTGGCAGGAAAGAACCTGCTCCCGCTGTGGAAAGACTTTCTCCCCCGTAGCCTCAATGACTTCATCCTCTCCAAAACGGGAGAACAAACCAGCTTCTCGTGCAACACAACCCCCAGCAGCGACGACCTCCGAACCCTTCGAAACGCTTACCCAGAAGAAACCCAACAAACCGCTGAGGACAATGTCCTCGCGTACCTCGACAACGTTTGCAACAAGCTTCCAAGCTCCACAGGCCATCACGTTTGGCTTGGGTTAGAGGGCAAGTGGAAGTGGCGCAACAAGCTCACGATAGAAGGCTCCGCGATTGTCTATCTTTCATCGATGACCATCGGACTTCCTCAAGGAGTCAGCGATTTTCGTTCGTTTGAGAACAACACAGGCAGTACGGGAACATCGGGACTTCGCCCGCAACAGGAAGACACCAGCACAGACATCCTGGAGAACAACACGTTCATGGGCATCAGCTTCCTTGGAGAGTTGCAGCTGACGTACCATTGGACGCCCCCACTTTCCACGTCCCTGTTTTTCCTGTTTGCCATGGGAGACACTCTTCAAGAGCGCAAAACAGTGCTTCACGCGTTTATGGGAATCGCTCCTCAGGTTCGCTACACCGACGTGTTCTTCAACGGTGGTATCAACTCCTACTCATCCCGACGAGGCATTGGCGTCAGCGGCATCTCCGGTCAGGGCTACATCGCCCCAGGTCTCAAGGTGCACTATTACAAAGAAGACTATGCAGAGGCAAAGCTTACAGCGACAGCCTTCTGGTCCGTTCAAGATTCTGTCTTCCCAGCGAAGAATGGCGAGACACCCGGTAACTTTTACGGCTTTGAGTTGAACCTGACAGGCTCCTTCAACATCACCAAGTGGCTTAAGCCTGTCGCTCAGATAGACTTGTTTGTTCCGGGCAACTTTTTTACCCCTTCTCTCTCGCCTGTTATCATGTTCCAAGCGTTGGTTGGCCTCGACTTTGTTTGGTTGTGATCACCAACGGAGATCCCCTTTGACCCGTCGTACTGCTTGAGAACGAAAAACTGATGGCATCCAACATTACCCCTACACCACGTTGGTGGTGCGCTTTCGCTTTGTGCCTGGGAATTCTTTTCACCTCACACGCTTTTGCAGCGCCTGCTCAAACAGGCCCTCAAGTCTTTTATGCGGGTCAGAAGGCCCTGGAGCAAGGCAAGTACGTCGAGGCGCTTCGGCTGCTTCGCCAAGCTGCGAAGCTGCTCCCTCACTGGGGGCATGTGCACTTGGAACTGGCCCAAGCGCTTCAACGTAACGGCGCCCCGCTCAAGGAGATAGAGGCGGCCTTGCTCCAAGCCCAGAAGTTGCTCCCGGCCACCAACCCTCGGATACATTGGATGATGGGGCTCTTTTGGGAAGGTCAAGGTGAACGATACAAAGCCCTTCAAAGTTACATCCAAGCGATGAAATGGGGACATCTCTCCGACAAGCCCTGTCTCCGTGCATCCAAGATCTGGCTGTCATTTAACCAGGGCAAACAGGCCATTCCTTGCCTCCTGACTCTGCTCAAGAAAGACCGCTCCAAAGCCGAAACCCACCACTTGTTGGCGCAAGCCTACACGCAGGACAAGCAAGTCGAAAAAGCAGAGACTCAGTGGACACTGGCAAGATCGTATCGACCTCTTTCTGTTCCTTTGATGCAAGGCGTGTATCTCTTCTACGTCCGCTTTGCTCCCACACGTCGAGGTCGCCAACGATGGAAGTGGATGCGAAAACTTCGACGAATCGAACGAAGGCTCAAACGCTTGAGTCCCAGAAGACGGAGAAGAAAGATGCGGATGCTTCGGCCATCACGACGCTAGGTTTCACGCCAAGCAAAGCGAGCTTCAAAGCTCACAGCCCCACCCCCTGCGCCCAAAACACCGATGGAATTTCCCTGACGAGTTGACAGACCCTTGTAGTCTATCTAAAAGATAGGGAATCAAAGGTACTTCTCCGCTTGTTTCCTAAGCCAAAGCGAAGCAAACCTCAAACACAACCCCCTTCAAGAAGAACCCTGCAAAGAAAGATACACCATGGAGTCACAACGTCCCACCTTGCTGGATCAATTCGGTCGACAGGTAAAAGACCTCCGAATCTCAGTCACAGACCGCTGCAACTACCGTTGCTTCTACTGCAAACCTGTCGAAAGCTTTGGACATGTGTACCGAGCAGGATTGTTATCCTACGAGGAGCTGGTTCGAGCGAGTCGCCTGTTCGTCGAAGAATTGGGTGTCGAGAAAATCCGTCTGACCGGTGGTGAGCCCTTGCTTCGCCGAGAGATCGAAAAGCTTGTGGAAGAGCTTGCCAAGCTTCCAGGCCTTAAGGACCTGGCCATGACCACCAACGCTTACCTGTTACCAGCCAAAGCACAGCGATTGCGGAATGCTGGGCTCAAGCGTCTGACCATCAGCCTGGACTCCCTCAAGCCCGACCGATTTGCGGAGATCACAAGGCACGACTCGCTGGACCGCGTCATGAAAGGAATCGAAGCCGCAGAAAAAGCCGGGTTTGGCCCACTTAAGATCAACGTGGTTGTGATTAAAGGAGTCAACGATGATGAGATCGCTGACTTTGCCCGATTTTCCCGAGAAACGGGTCACATTGTCCGATTCATTGAGTTCATGCCCTTGGACGAAGATCGTCAATGGGATATGACACGTGTCGTCTCCCAAGCAACCATCGTGGAGAAGCTCAAAGAGGTTGGCCCCTTGGAGGAAGTAGGACGCAGCTACAGCAGCGAAACCGCCAACACATACCGCTACGCCGACGGAAAAGGCGAAATTGGAATCATCGCCTCGGTCACTGCTGCGTTTTGTGGACAGTGCAGTCGCATTCGCATGACTGCTGATGGTAAGATACGCACCTGTTTGTTTTCGCAAAACGAACACAACCTGTTGGAACGAATGCGTCGTGGCGACTCTGACGAGCAGCTTCTGGACTACATCCGTGAAGTCACCTGGCGCAAGGAGTCAGGGCACAACATCAACGCACCCGACTACCAATACCCTGAACGCTCCATGTCATTGATCGGCGGCTAGGGTGCAAAACAACCCACCCTTGTGC
Organism: Deltaproteobacteria bacterium; assembly: GCA_006226375.1. Taxonomy (GTDB): domain Bacteria; phylum Myxococcota_C; class UBA6777; order UBA6777; family UBA6777; genus M3003. The sequence goes on from SBHC01000041.1 coordinate 177,943, forward strand.
TGAAAGGCCGTCCACGCTACAGTTTAGTTGTTCTTTGACATCACAAAAACAGACGACACACTGTGTAGGCTTCCTGACCGGGTTTTGCCGGTCATCTCTGCAAAGAGGTTTTCTTTGTTGACGCGCTCGCGATACGAGCGAACAGAAGAAAGGTTTTCCGCAAGTGTAGGAGAGAGGGTGCGTTTCTGCGTGCTTTGCAAGTCCAATCTTCAAGAGATTGCGCAGCAGCAGGTTGACCTGGGTCTGCAACGACGGCGACGAAGGCGGGCTGGTACTCTTGCCCGATCCGCCAGAACTCCGGCGGGGTCTGCAACGAAGTGGGCAGCCTGGCGAACATCTTGCCCGCGGCGTCGAAGACGGACAACGCGACAGACATCTACATTAAAATCAGCCACCTGCCCCTTAGCTTCCGCAGTAATGAGCAGCCCACATGCCCCGCCACCAGCTCTCGCCATCCGAGAGTTGTTCAACCGGATCTTCCACATGTTGGACTGTGACTTCGACGCCCGCCTGCGAACCATCAAGCTGAGCTGCAAGTTGATTGCCCACTGACGTTCCAGCGCTCTCGTTTTCACTGTGTAACGCTACCCCTTGTGTCGCTGTGTTCTTTCTTTCGAAAGCAAATGAGAATGAGTGAATTCAGTGATAGCTACCATTTACGGACGAATGACCCCCTCGAAGCGGTGCGTTTGATTCATACGTTAGGGTGCGCTGGAGTGGTCCTGCCTTTGGTAGGAGAATGGGTCACGTTTTTGGTGGAAGGGCCAACATCAGGTCCGATGGCAGAGCTTGTGGAAGCAAACACAGGTCGCCTGCTTCATTATACCCACGCCGAAGATCACGGGACATGGCTTCGCTTCTTTTCAGGAAACAACGAAGTGACAGAGGCATCATGCTCCTGGGAAACCCCCAACGAGCGAGAAATGATGCTCCAGGAGAGGCAAGCCCTTGAGGAGATGCGGGAAGCTGGCTACCCCATTGATGAGGAGACCTTTCTTCCTTCTGAAGGCTCTCTCCCAAGGAAGCTAGATCTAGGGTTTTCTTCACAGACCCTCGTGGAAGAGGGTTTTTGTGACCGGGACACTGCCGCCCTCTTGCAAGACCTCTGCGATCGGCCACGTTTCCCATCAAGAGAAAATAGGTATCCCATCGCTCAAGCGTTGGGGCTTGCACACCATAAGTGGTTGTCCTGCAATGATGTAATCCATCTATCGTGGAACGATTGGAGAGAGGCTTATCCAGGTATCATCTTGATGGATAGAGTGCCTGTTTCATGATTAGCGTTTGGAGTCGTGGTCTTTGTGCCACGATGGGGGCTTCATGGAGAGATGCTTCATAGAGAAGCTAGGAAATTTAGTGGCAGGACGCTCAGGGGTCTTCTCTTCCAGGTCTTCTTGGAAGATGTAGTTTGCCAGCAAGTAGAGGACAATTCCAATCATAAGTAAAGCGATTTGGCTCATGGGATGCTCCTTTGCTTGCTGGGTGGATGGCCAATGTTGCCTATCTTCTTGTGACAACGTCTTCTGCCTCCCCCTCTTCTCAAGCAATCTTTGTGCCACCTGCCAAATCGATAAGAAGTGTGTTCAATGTCACCGAAACATCGGCATTTGGAGAAGGTTGGATGCCTTGGACTGGAGTAGTCTTCCTCCATGGGACATCCCAGGTATGCAACGAATGTCATAGCTCGTTAAAAAATCTATGTCATTCTGGCTGGGAATTCATGGTGAAAAGCACGGTACAAGGGGGAGAAAGCAATGAGGAACGTTATTCGGCGGTGCCGGCGCCAAGCTTAATCGAGACCGAAGCTGGCATAGCGTTCTTCAGATTCTCAATGATCTGTGGCTGGCTGGCGTTGGTGATATCAAGCACCTGTGTAGGATCTGTAGGGCAGATGTTTTGGAACTGTACGTCATCAAACCAAGTTGAGTAGTCGATCTCAATCGTATGACGATACACAAGATTGGGTAGCATCTCAAAGTCGATTTTCCGCCCCACGCCCAACTCAAAAGAAACGTTCATACGAAAGTTACAAACCAGCTTGTCTTTGGTAGCGGTCCCCTCAAACAGAAGAGTTTGACCTGAAATTTCAGGGGCCGACGATGTCCCACGAACCCGCCCTCCAGCCGGAGACATTCGCAGCTGCACCTGTTTCCAAGCTCCTGCAGGCACCGTACCGACGGGAAAGTTGTGGATGGCTGCCCCCTTCGTAATGTTGATCGCCCACAAGCCAGGAAACTTACCGTCATTCCCGATTTCTTCGGGTTGGGGGTCAGGGTCTTCTGGTTTCAACAACGGTGCCAACGAGGCAAACGCAGTCGGATCGTTGTCAGGAGCGGTCTGTGTCATATTCACATCGCCAAGCACAAGAAAGATGACCTTCGGCTTTACCGTAAAGCTGCAACAACGATTCACAAAAGAACCGTCTTGACCAGGCGCGACACTTTGAACCAAGAATGTAACTTGCGACGTGCCTCCTCCGCATCCAACAAGAAGCCAGGATCCAACAAACAATCCCAGCCACAGGAAACGGGGGAAGTGCCGAAGCGAACAAGAGGATGATTTCATGGGAGAGTCAATTCGAGAAAGAAGTTGAGAGTAAACCGCACGAGGGGACAAGAACATCCCTTAGGAGAGATGTGAGCGGCGTCGAGAGAAGGGAAGAAGGAACAGAAGAAGGAGGAGAAGCAAACCACCGAGCGGGGCTTGTGCTCCATGGGAGTTAAGGCTGCAGCCCATACCCACCTGAGGAGGATTGGGAGTCTCAGCTGTCGCAGGTCCTGGCGTGGAGGTCGCTCCCATGTTCGTTGGCATCGCAACGCCGTTGTTTTCCGTGTTGAAGGAAACACCAGAACCGCCGGCATTGATCGAGAGCAACTGCTGCACAGGATAGGGACGAGAGACAATGTCGTCGTCAACGCGGTACATTCCAACAAGGTTGTAAAAATAGGTCTTGCTGGGGTCGTAGTTGGCGTCGATGTAGCTGAAGACGTCACCGTCCACTTTGTCGAGAAGGGTCGCCTTTGTCTCACCAAGGCTCCATCGGTAGATATAGTACTTAACCGCCTTCATGCCTTTGTGGAACAATGGCTCCCAAGACAGGATCGTTACTTTGGCAGTTTCGTCATACCGCACCTGGAACGGACGCGGTTTCTCCAAAGGTATCTTGGTTTGGGGAGGCTTTTCCAATTCGCTGTAAGGCTTGGTCGAAGCAGTCAGTGCATTGGAACTCTGACCGACCTTCACACCCGCGGTGGTACGAAACTCTTGAACCACACCACCGGCCCAGCTCATCCAAGGCATCATCCCAATGGTCAATACCGCAAGGAAGAAGGGAAAATACGATTTCCGCTTCATGGGTTCACACGCTCCTGTGTTTAAAAGTTCTACTTCTTATGTTTACGAAAGAGGTTCTGTTGTCAAGTCTCGATAAAACTGCAAGGGAACTTTGGTGAAGCAAAGCGTAATGTTGAAGTTGGGCTTGTTCCCGCGCCCTTGTGGCAGGTGCTGGCGCAACTCCTTGCGCAGCTCTTGAACCAGAGACAAGGCCTGAGGTGCTTGCTCCGGTGACATCATCAAGCTCGCCTGCAAACAGATCGCTTGATGACGCTGTTGTTGATCAGCTCGCTGCAAGCTGGCTTCACGGAAGTAATACTGCACTCGCTCGTTCATCGGCAGACGACCGTGAACTTGCGGCGACAAACGATGTGTCCCCACTAACAGCAGGGAATACATATTCTTCTCATACGCTTGTTCAGGCGCCGTGGTTTGATCCGCGATGGGCAACAACTGTTGATGAATAAACGGTTGGATGAGGGTTTCCCGCAGCATGGGTAGACCTTCAGCAGGAAGCCGGAGGAACAAGTTGTCCAACAAGCTGTCTTCGGGACTCTCCATCGTGTTGTGCAGGCTACGCAACAAGTTGTCTTCCAAAAATCGCAGAGGACTGTGTGTGTGTGCGTAGTACAAATCATCGCTGGGCAGATGGTAGAGGCCTTCTCTCAACGACAACATACCCATATCAACAAGTTGACCGAGATCCCGGTTCACTGTTTTCAAGTCGGCTTGCATCAACGAGGAGATTTGCTCTGCAGTCAAAGCATCAGCACCGAGGACCGTGAAAAGGTCTTGGTGACGCCAAAACAGAGTTTCGGGCAATTCTCCGTCAATTTCCAGGATGTCGCGAGTTGCAACGTCCTTCTTCTCAAGAGGGGCTTCATCAACAACTTCGATGGAAGCGGGGAGAGGTGTCGGAGTATGGAACTCAAAAGGATCGTTGTTCCAGGGCTGGGGATCCGTGGCCCGGAAGCCGTAGTGGTCCAAGTCGTACTGGTCAAACTTGAGCTTGGCGGTGGCCTTGGGAATTTTACCTTTGCTGCCAAAGCCAAAGAAATCTCTGAGTTCAGCCTGTGTCCGGGCGTTGCTGATGAGCTTCATACCCATCCAGAGCAGCTGATCAAGGCGAGCCGTAACCCCTTGGTAGTTCCGCTGATGCTCGGGCAACTCTTCAATCATTGTCTGCAGGAGCTTGCACTCCAAACCGATCAACTCTTGGGAGAAGCCGCTGCGACAAGCCGCTTGCTCCAAAGACGCTGAGAACAAACGATCTTGGAAGTTGTATTGAAGGAGCTCTTCGTAAGTCGAGGGCGACTCCAGGCTGCGATACTGCCAGAGGTCTTCAAGAAGTCGAACCGTAGGCCAAGCAACAATGTATCCCTCATCAAGGGGAAGCTGCCCTTGGGAAGCACGCTCAAGAGCAGACTCTAGAAAGATGTAGAGCTCTTCGCTGTCACGAGTGGTCTGCAACACAGCCCGATGGATGTGAGCGATCGCTTCCAGAGAGAAGCCCTGGAGGTCGCTGAAGTCATGTTTTTGAATGATTTGTTGGGAAAGGCGACAGACCAGACGATCAACGTCTGCACCCCGTTGAAACAAGGGTTGAAGGGTCAGCAGGTAGCCAAGTTGTTGTTGGAGCCATTCAGCCTCTTCCAGACCAGGACTCTCAGGCCAAGTCAAGACAAGGAGAAGCTCGCCGTTGATGAGCAAGTCACTGTCGCCCATCATCTGGAGCAGAGTCAGACGATCGGCTTTGGACAGGCTTGAGAAGTCTTCCAGAAACAGTGTTGTACCAGAGTAGTCTTGAAAGACGCGCTCACCGTAGGTCTGCCAGTCGTTGAGAAAGTCTTGGCTTTTGAGGGAGCAAAGCGTTTCTTGTGAGCCTTGCAAGCGTTGCGCAGCGTCGTGAAGTTGGGCAACGAGAGGTTCATGTTCCTGTTCGCAAATGCGGTGAAGGGCCAAGGGAAGCCAACGACCCTGCTGGACCATGGCTTCCAGCCACTCCGAAACCGCTTCACGAAGCGGAGTCCCCACCAAACATCGTTCCATCGCTTGAAACACGTGTGCACTCGACATACTCGATCCCTACTACAAAAGGCCTGCTCACAACAAACACTACTATAACCAATTATCGTAAATCCCTGCAAGACGTTACGTATTCGACTCCCTTTCAAAAGTTGAACGGTCATTCACTACAGGGTTAACATGGCGCAGTTCCGCTCATTATGCAAGTCGTCCCATGTCAAAAAAATTTTCAAGAAAAGTAGGAGTGGAAAGGAAAAAGAGCGTTTTTTGGAACAAGAAAGAGGGTTCACTCTGGCAAAGAGGAAGGAGCAAAGCGGAGACGAATTTTTTCGCTGGGATACAAGAGGAGAAGCAAAAGCAACGAGCCGCCGAGAAAGGAGAAGAAAGCAAGACGTGTAGCACCAAGCAAAAACAAAACCAAGCCGTACAAGCCAATGGAGACTGAGAACGCCCAACGCAACGTGGTGAAGAGGAAGTATCCGATGCGTTTCGCGATGTACGGAAGCAAGCCGAAGATGACAACCGCGGTAGCAAGAGAGAGCGCACCCAAGGCGATCTGCAAGACGAGAATCATTTTGGGATCTACCGGTGGCGCTTTGCGAGATGAAACCAGCGCAAGCCCGACCCCAGCCAACACAAACAACAAGGCCAAAAGCCCAACCCAGATTCGGAACAGCAGCTTACGTTGAGCCACAGAGGGGTCATGGGGGATAGAATCAGTCATGAGCGACATCCTCGTCCGCAAGATGTGTTTCGATATGTTGGAGAATCACCTTCAGCGCAGCACGCTGAGTCTCCAGCGTCATCGATGGAGAAGGCTGTGACAGGGTTCCCTCAAGCAACCGCTGGGCAACCATATCCGGAGTTTGTGGAAGGTGAACAAAGCCAGCGAGAGCAGGGATCTCCATAAGACTCGCTCGATGAAGAAGCAGATACAACAACATGTTGCATAGGTATGTACCTGCGGTGTTCGACAGAGTAGCCGGAATCCCAGCCTCCAAGAGATCCTCTAGCAAGTCCCGGATTGGCAATGTTGAAAAGTAGGCATCAGGACCATCAGGCAACAAAGCCAGATCTTGAGGCTGCTGGTCTGTGTTGTCAGGAATTCGAAAGTCAGCCACGTTGACTCCCACCCTCTCCAACCGGATGGCTGGACAATCAGCCAGCCCAAGAGCCACGATTGCTCGGGGCTGCATGGCAAACAGATCGTCCAGATGATGGGGCAAAGACTGAGCTGACACAGGCAGAACCCGGCCGGTCCAACGACGAAGTTCGGGGTCCTCAGAGAGAGACTCAACCAGTTGTTGGGAAGGATTACAATCATAAGGGCCAAAAGGCTCAAACCCTGTAACAACAAGAGAGCCTAGAAGATTCAAGGAGGGCATGATGGGTCCAAGATGCTCGGTAAAGTTGAAGAGAGAGTGGACAGTCACAAGGAAGAGAGATTAAGGACTTGGCACAACAGCAGGAGCCACACACTGTTGGGGGATGGGCTTGGCAAAGGGTTCGGGAGAGGTCCAGAACGAGTACGACTTGGCGTCCCCTGTTGCATCTTTCCCGTTGAGTTGACGCAGGCGAAGATCAAGCCGCCCACTGCCACCTTGGCCTCCCACAGAGTCGCCAAACGGTTGCTTCGGATTGTTGGGTCCTTCGGCTGCAGAGCGTCCACCTTTGCCACCGTTTGAGGTGACAACGGCTCCATCATACAGTTGGAGGTTGAACACGCGGATATGAAGCGAGCCCCCTGCGCCACCGCCTCCACCACCAACAGCACCACCAAAGCTAATCGCATCACCGCCGTTGGAACCGTTGGTCGAAACTTCGCCAGCCACGTTCAAGGTGCGAGCGATGATAATCAAGATACCACCACCGCTTCCACCAGCTCCGGTTTCGTTGCGCGATGATTCGCCTGCCTTGCGGTTGTCGGTGCCTCCAGAGCCGCCGCCGGAGCCCATAAAGATGCGCTGGTGGAGAGTCTCTGTCCCGTACGTTTGACCGCCAGAGCCGCCTGGTTGCTTCTCCTGGTTCAAACCGTTTTCACCCTTCACACCGTAGCCGCCTCCGCCACCGCTGTAAGCTTTGTCGCTGCTGGCACCACCGTGTCCGCCGCCATTCTGACCGGCGCTGTCTGTGGGTGCTCCAGTGATGGATTCACCGGCCGGTGCGGGCTTGCTGTTACCGTCAACTTTGGCCCCTCCGCGGTATCCCATAGCTGTCACAGAGAGCTTTCCGCCGGGGGCAACCCGCACCAATTCTTGGGCGCGGAAAACCAGGATGCCACCTTTGGAGCCGTTCCAACTTGAAACGGTAAGCTCGCCGTTGGACGTCACAGTGATTCGTTTGTATTGCGGCACACGAACCGCCAGGATGGTCTGTCCATCAAGAGACTTGTTGTCGCTGGCTCCAAAAGTTTGGGTAATCTTCGCAGAGAGAGTCAGCTTGGTTTGATCCACGGTGCGAATGCGGAACAACTCGTAGGTGCCGACTCGTTGGTCATTGCCTTGTGTATGGATCAGCATGATCTCATCTCCATCAGCAAGACCTTTGGTGTTCTCCACAGTCACGTCTTGTTCACCAATGGCTGTGACCTTGTGGTAGGTCACGTCGGGTTCCACGCGATTGGATTTGGGCGTGCGATCCAATTGGTTGCCTGCCACTTGATCGAGGATGACCTTGTTGTTGATCACGAGGCTACCGTCTGCACCTGTTCCCCAGGTTCGAATCACAACCTCGCCTTTGGCCTTCTCGTCGGTGCAAAGGCAGGCCAACTCATTCTTGTCCACGACGCCGTTGCAATCATTGTCTTTGTCGTCACAAGTGACAGCGGCAGGGAAGACTGCATTTTCACACTTGCCCCATTGTCCCTGGCTGCAGGTTTGGGCTCCATCTTTGCATGCACCCACACCACGAGAGTTCGCAGGACCATCTTTGCCTTGCCCGTCAGCATAACAAGGACGGGTAAGAGGCTGTCCTTGATCATCGGCGTCAATGTTTCCGTCGCAGTCGTTGTCCTTGCCGTCACACAAGGTTTCTTTGGCCTCGTACAACGTGCTGGTTCGGAAGAAGTCACCAGGCTCGCAATCCAGCCAACCCTTCACACCGCCACATAACTTGGTAGCTTGGGCGCATACACCTTTAAGGCTGGTTTGGCATGGCGGAGCGGAGAGATTGTCATCAATTTGACCGTTGCAATCGTCGTCTAGCCCGTTGCAGTCTTCTTTTTGGGATGTGCCTGTGGCCTTACAGTTCCATGCACCTGCGGTACATTCCAGTGTGCCTTTCGCACATTCCCCTTTCTTTCCAGCAGCCGCGCAAGCTTTGCCTACAGAAGGGTCGCTGTCATCGATCTTACCGTTGCAATCGTCATCCTTACCGTTGCAGAGGTCGAGTTGAGGCGGAACCGTGATCTTGGCGATGCAAGTGAGCACGCCTCCCTTGCATTGGTTTGCCCCGTCCTTGCAGACGCCGTCGTTGTTTTTGACCTGACAAGAGTTGTTGAGCTGAGGATCGGCCTCATCAATGTTGCCATTGCAATCGTTGTCTTTGCCATCGCAGACTTCCAGGGCTGGAGGTACTTCGTTGAGGCAGCCGCTCCAAACTCCGTTGAAGTTACAGGTCTGGGTACCGGGTTTGCAGATCCCTGTGTTCCATAACGACTTGGGCATTTTGGAGCAGGGTTGCTGGTTGGACGAAGCCTGACGACAGTCACAAGGTGGAGAATTATCAATGACGCCATCACAGTCGTCGTCGATTCCGTTGTTACAGATTTCAGAGGCAGCGGCTTTGTAGATCGCCTTGCACTCTGGCTTGAAGGTGGGTGACGCACCACAAGAATCAAGCTTTCCATATGTACAGGGGCCTTGCGCACCACCTGTCACGATGAAGCAGAGCTGACCTTTGGTTGGGAATGTTTCATCCACAGAGCCATCACAGTTGTTGTCTTTGCCATCGCAGACTTCGGTAGCTGGAGTGACATCTCCAGTGCAGGGTCCCCATTGTCCCGACGCATCACAGACTTGTTCACCGTCTTTGCACTCGCCTTTGCCCTTGGTGTTGGCAGGTCCGGTGTAGCACTGTCGCTTGTCGCCCGCTTTGCAAGCACAAGCAGCAGTGTCCTGCTCATCCACTTTACCGTTGCAGTCGTTATCGATGCCATCATCACAGCGCTCAACGGCTTCTGCCTTGTACAACGCCTGGCAAACCACTTTTCCAAGGTTGCATCCGACGCGAATTCCTTCAGCACAAGGACCTTGAGCACCATCCACTTTGCAAGGTTGGCCACGCTGAGGGAACAGTTCGTCAACCTGTCCATCACAGTCGTCATCAAGTCCGTTGCAATCTTCTTGTTGGGGTGTTTTGACGGGGAAGCACTCAACCTTGCCGTCTTGGCAGCGCTCTTTCCCAGCTTCACATTCCCCTTGTTGCTTGGTTTTGCAGTCCTTAACCGGTAGGCCATCGTCGATCTGACCGTTGCAGTCGTCATCTTTCCCGTTGCAAGACTCAATGGCCGGCTTCACATCACCCTGGCAGGATCCAAACTTCCCGCCTTTGGTGTCGGTGTCGAGGAGACACTCTTCTACACCTCGCACGCAAATACCTTTTCCAGCGTTTTCAGTACTTCCCGTGTAGCAAGGGCGAAGTTGTCCAACCACGCAACAATTTGCGATACCTTCATCGGTTTGACCGTTACAGTTATCGTCGATGCCATTGCAGACTTCTTCCTTGGGCTTGATTTCTGATTCACAAGCGCTCCATTGCAGAGCGTTCCCTTGGGTTGCATCTTTCGCTGCTCGACAGGTTTGGACACCGGCTTTGCAAAGACCAATGTTCCTTGTGTTCTCAGGGCCTGTGTAACAAGGTCGGGTTGCATTGAGATGGTGACAATCGCTCTCACCGCAACCTTCATCAGTAAGTCCATCGCAGTCATCATCTTTGTTGTTGCCACAAACTTCACGTGAACAAATCTTGCAGGTCCCTTGGGTTCCACCCAAAGCGAACGGGGAATCTTCAGGTACCTGAGGACTCATCTCAATCCAGAACCAACATGAAGAAGGCTTGCTCTGATCGGCGGGGAAACAATCGGGCCGTTTTTCCAAGAAGTCTTTGCAGAACTGCTCGTGCTCCTTGCCTTCAAGGCTTCCCGGCGGCACCACATAAACCGCCATGGTCAGGGCAACACCCTTGAGGTCGTTGGGCGAAAGCTTCCAACGCACGGCGCGATCGTATTTTTTGGTATCGGGGTCAAGCGTCCGCATGTTCCCGCGATCGGTGAGCGCAACAGGAGTTAACTGGTAGGTGATCAATTTGTCTTGGCTGTCGGTTCGGTAAAGAACCAAACACCCCAGCTCTTGCTCAGAGGAGAACAAGTTGGCGTAGGGAGAACGTAGCTTGGGGTTGTTCGCCTGGTCCTCTTTCTTTGCGGGATCATCATAGGCCGAAGCCTTTTGGTACACTTCATTGTCGCGAAGTTGTTTGAACACATCGCAGCTATCCCCAGACACAGGCGCCAGGTTCCAGGAAGACTCCCCCCCACACCCGCTCAGGCTTGCGACCAAGGAGACCAGACAGATACACAATCCCAACCAACGAAATGGAAGGCGGCTTGTTCTCTTACAGACGATAGGTTTCTGATACATACATTCTTTCCCTACATCTCGCATTACAACTGTTGCATCGCTATCCTATTTAATAGTAGCGAATTAAGCAATTCGCACGTCAGACCTGAAGCAAGATATGTTTTGTCCCAAGGATAGACTTGTTTTGTCGTCTAGGGAAAGGTATAAGGGACGCAAATGTCGATTCGACAACGGAACGACTCGATTGATAAAGGAAGTAAAACGTATGAGAATGTTTCTTGGGTTGGGGTTGCTGTTGCTTGTAGGAAGTTGGGCCGTGGGATGCGCGGCGCGACCTGTCCCTCCCCCGATCGAATGCAAGAACAACGCTGACTGCGTCACGCCCAACACAGCCTGCTCCAACGGTGTGTGTTCGGCGCTGACCAGTTCTGGATGTGAAAGCAACGCTGACTGTCCACGCGGCACCACCTGCGTTCAAGGAAGTTGCAAAGCAAGCAACGCCTGTCAATCCGACGCCGACTGCGCTCCAGGACGGGCTTGCTCCAACAACACCTGCGCGGGTGTGTGTGAGTCTGACAGTGACTGTCAAAACGGAGAGTGGTGTGAAAAAACCATCTGCCGTGCGGCCAAAGACATATTGTGTGCCTCCAGCAACGACTGTCCACCTGACGCCGATTGCGACACAGACGCCAAAACCTGTTCCAAGCCCCGCGACGAGAACAAACCCGCGGCCTGTAACGAAAACAGCGAATGTCGCACCAACGAGCTCTGTCACGACACCAAAAAAGCCTGCATCCCAAGCGCCATTCAACAATGCAATGTAGACGGTGAATGTGCAGAAGGTGACCGATGCAACCCCAGCACCCAACGCTGCGAACCCAATGCACCAACAGCCTGCACCAAAGACGACGACTGCAATACGGCAGCCAAAGAAACCTGCGACACCACCAACCAAGAGTGTGTTACTGCTTGCACCCAAGACAGCGATTGCTCAGATGGTAAAGCTTGCAACACAGATGGAAAAGTATGCGCCCTGCCCTGCCGCTCCCACGGCGACTGCCCGACCGTTTACGTCTGTGACTTCCCTGGCTACTTTTGCCGCCGTCAGGAACAAAGTACAACTCCGCAGCCGTAGAAGCCCTTCCACCTGAGACTCAGTCTCCTCCAGCATTGATTGCCTGAACAACCCCTTCAGAAAGACCGGTCAGAGAAGCAACCATCTCAACATCCATCCCCTGCTCCAACATCTTTCGAGCCACTGTCATTCGGCCTTTCTCTATTCCTTTCTCTATTCCTTTCTCTATTCCTTTCTCTATTCCTTTCTCTATTCCTT
>SBHC01000066.1 GCA_006226375.1 Deltaproteobacteria bacterium
CAGTGAGCGAGGTCGGTTTGGGTGTTGACGCAATGGCCGTTGCAAGGAATCTGACCTTGTTGGCAGGAGACTGCACACACACCGTTGGAGCAGACAAAGCCCGAGGCGCAGACGTTGCCGCAGGCACCGCAGTGATGGCGGTCGGAGAGGAGATTGACACACTGTCCGCTGCAGTCGGTCTGATTGACCTGGCAGGAGACTTCGCAGGCACCGTGGGAACAGACAAATCCAGGCTGACAGGTGTTTCCACAAGCGCCGCAGTTGGTTCGGCTGGATTGCAGGGTGACGCAGCTTCCGTTGCAGTCGGTGAGGCCGGGACCACAGTTGGTGACACACTTTCCAGCGTTGCAGACAGTGCCGTCGCCGCAGGTGGTGCCGCAGGCTCCGCAATGTCGGCGGTCGGATTGTGTATCCACGCAGTTACCGGAGCAATCGTTGAGACCTTGTTGGCAAGACAGCACACACTTGCCAGCGTTGCAGACAAAGCCCGCGTCACAAGCGTTTCCACAGGTTCCACAGTTGGAGCGGTCGGTTTGGGTGTTGGCGCAATTGCCGGAACAGTCGGTTAATCCGGTTTGACAAGAGAGGGCGCACTTTCCGGAGCTACAGACTTGTCCGGCGTTACAGACCTGGCTGCACGCGCCACAGTGAGCCCGGCTGCTGTTGGTGTCCACGCAGCTGTCACTGCATGAGGTCAGACCGGTGGAGCAGCTGGCCTTGCAACGTCCCTGGTCGCAGACTTCTCCGCTGGCGCAGGCTTTCCCGCAACTTCCGCAGTGACGGGCGTCAAGTTGGGGGTCTACACATTGTGAATCACACAACACCTGACCTGTGGGACAACGTGGAATGCATGTGCCTGCTTGGCAGGTCTCATCGGTCTTGCAGGTCACCGAGTCACATGGATTGGGAGGAGGCCCTGAACAGTTTAAGAAGCTCATCGAGAGAAGAAGTCCAACAATCCAGATTCCAGGATGATGCAGTCGCATACTGTTCTCCGTAGCCAACGCATTTGTTTCTGACACACGCAACGGAGCCAAACTTTTTGTTGGTGCTCTACTCATTTTCAGCACGGGATTGGCTGCGCGGTGTGGGTGCTTTCAAAAAGCAACTTGAGTTGTGGAGTATGTGGGAGCGTCCTTGGGCTTTCTTCAATATTCGTCGAAGAAAATGTGAAAGAGCGGGTGATTCAGGGTGTTGAGAGTATGTAGGTTGTTGTGGAAAGAGCAGATGGTAGGGATGATGAGGTGGGTTAGCGGAGTCGGAGTGTCGCTGGGATTCCATCTTTGGGGCGAAGAGTCACTGTCGTTTCTGGCTTCACCACAGCGCCTGGCTTGAGTTGAAACTGGAATTTGCGGGCCAGCATCGAAAAGATCAGGACAGCTTCCAACATGGCAAAGTGATCACCAATGCATTTTCGTTGTCCCTGGCTGAACGGCATGTACATGAAGTTGGTCCGGCCCCGTTTCTTTTGCTCTTCAAGGGCTTCGGGGGTGAAGCGCTCGGGGCGAAACTCTTCTGGGTTGTCCCAATAACGGGGGTTTCGGTGATTCGCGTAGTTGCATACATACACGTGTGTTCCCGCGCTGACGTGGTAGCCGTTGATGACGTCATCTTCTCGCGCTGTTTTGGCGATCGCCCACACGGGTGGGAAAAGACGCATCGACTCCTGGATGACCCGCTTGGTGTAAGTCAACTCTTTGAAGTCGTCCATCGTGGGCAAGCGGTCACCAAACACACGGTCTGCCTCTTGGGCGACTTTCTCCAGCGCGTCGGGGTTTTGGGTCATTAAGTACAGGGTCCAGGCGAGGGCGTTGGCTGTGGTCTCATGACCAGCTCCCAGCATGGTAAAGGCTTCGTCGAGAAGCTGCTGGTCGCTCATTTGTTCCCCGGTTTCTTCGTCTCGGGCGAGCATGAACATGGAGAGAAGGTCGCCACGGTCTTCACCTCTTTTCCGACGTTCCTGGATCAGCGACCACGTCATCTTCTTCATCTTGCGCAGGGCGTGCCAGAAGCGCAGGTTGCTGGGAAGGGGCAAGTACTCAACCTTGGGGACCGGGTGGGATGCGATGTGGTTGAAGTGCTCCAATCCAATCGAGAGGTACTTCCCAAAGTCGTCGGACGCTTTGCTGATGTCGGTGCTGAAGAGGGTCTCTCCTGCAATCCGCAGGGTCAGCCGCATCATCTCTTGGGCCAGATCCAGCTCTTCGCCTTTTTTTGCGCTCTCTTCCCACTGCAAGCTCATATCTTCAGCGGCTTGGGCCATTGTTGTGGCAAAGCCTTCCAGCCGCTTTTTGTGAAAGGCGGGCTGGGCGATACGTCGCTGCCGTCGCCAAAAGTCACCTTCGCTGGTGACCAAGCCGTTGCCCAACAGGTGCCTCAGCTTCTCATAGCCGCGAGTGCCTTTGTAATAGTTGGGTGCGTTCTTCACAAACACATGGTGGATGGCGTCAGGGTCGAACAGGAGGTGTACGTTGATCGAAAGGAATGAGGCCTTCAACATGGCTTCGTCTTGGGCCATCGCCTTCAGAAAAAAACCCAGAACGTCTTCTCGTACATCTTTGAGGTTTCCCCACAGCCAATGACCTCTCATCAGAGGAGCTTCCACACCTCTCGTGCTGGTATGAATGGATTGTGTTGCTGCCATATCCTTGTCTCCTCTTCTACTCTGTCTTGTGTAGAAACATACACTTCGCTTGCTTCGTTCTTTCTTTTTGTTCTTTCAACTTGAGTGATCGCTCATGTTTTGTATAATATGAGTTATTACTCATGTTTTCAACTCGCATTTGATAGAGGTTGGGTATGGAGAGCGAAATCAAGTTAAAGCCGCGCAAGAAGCCGAGGCAGAAGCGATCCAAGGAAACAGTGAGCGCGATCTTAGAAGCGACCGCTCACATTTTGCAGGAGGAAGGATACGACAAGACAAGCACCAATCGTGTGGCGAAGCGCGCGGGGGTAAGCATTGGCTCGCTGTATCAGTACTTTCCGAACAAAGAAGCCCTGTTTACGGCGTTGTTTGAGCAGCACCATGTCGAGATGCTGGCGTTGTTGCAAGAGACTATGGTGGAGATGAGAGACGCGCCTTTGCCTGAAGCTGTTCGGGCCTATGTACACGCGATGATAGAGGCTCACACTCACAATCCAAAGCTCCACCGGGCGCTCATGGAACAGGTCATGCATTTGGGGATCGATTACATCCAAAAGCTCAATGCCACCGTGTGTTTGATGGTGGAGGCCTATCTTGAGTCTCGACCCGAGCCGATCTTACCCAAGAACTTAAAGATGGCGTCGTTTGTGTTGGTTTCAGCAGTGGAGAGCGTGGCGCACACAGGTTTGCTGTACTCGGACGAGTCGTTCGCGATGGAAGAGCTGTTGGATGAGTTGTGTGACTTGATTTTGCGGTATCTGCTTGGAGAACAATACGAGTGTCCTCCTGGCAGTCACAAAGAACTTGTGGAAGGGAAAGCTTCGTAGGGCAGAGGGGAGGCGCTGTTGAGTTAGGCCTGGTCGTTAGACTCTGCGGCGAACCCAGAAGCCTGCGCAGAGAAGCAGCAGAACAAAGAAGAGGGAGAGGGGCTGAGCCGGGGAAGAGGAGCAACCACATCCTGGAGCGTAGCGTCCTGGCGGATCGTTCGGGTTGTTGTTCGGGTTACCCGAGGAGCGGTCTGCGTTTCCTGGGCCGCCGGGGTTGTTGGTGCTTCCGTCGGTGCCAGCGTTCGAGCCTTCAGAGCCAGGATTGTTACCAGGGCTGTCGGTGCCGTTGGAGCCGTCAGGTGTGTTGCCCGTTCCGCCGTCGGTGTTGCCGTTACCGGGGTTTTCACCGTTTCCGTTGCCTGGGTTTTCACTGTTTCCGTTGCCGGGGTTTTCACCGTTTCCGTTGCCAGGATTCTCACCGTTTCCATTGCCCGGATTGATGCACTGGCCACCTTCGCAGGTGGAACCGGCGGGGCACTTGATGTTGTGGCAGGGATCGTGGTCACAGCGACCGTCCTGGCAGGACTTTCCTTTGGTGCAGGTGACGTCATAGCAGGGGTCTGGGATGCACTTGCCGTTTTCACAGGTCGCTCCGTCAGAGCAGGACACGCCATCACAGGGGCCTGACTTCTTGGGATCGGGCTGACACTTGCCATCCACACATTGTTCTTTGTCGTTGCAAGTGACTTTGGCGCAGGAGCCGAAGCACTGGCCTTCACGACAGAACTGATCCGCGCCGCAGTTTACACCATCGCAAGGATCGTTTTGGCAGTAACCACCAACGCAACGCTTGCCTTGGGGGCAGCCTTTGACGTAGCAGTCATCTTTGAGGCAGACGCCGCCTTCACAAACATAGTTGTTGGGGCATTTGATCAATTCACAGGGGTCAACACAGCGCCCAGCGACACATTGTTTGCCATCCGAGCATTTCACGGTCTGGCAGGGGTTCCCCCAGCAAATGTCGTCCACACACTTCAGCCCGCCGGGACATTCTGCGCCACGACACTTCTGACGGCAGCTTCCTTGCACACAGACCAGACCCGAGGGGCAGGTTGCGCCGTTGTCGGCTTTTCCATCACAGTTGTCGTCCTTGCCGTTGCAGACCTCTGGTGTGGGTTGTGGAGCGTTGCATAGCGTCCACTGACCGCTGCGACAGACCTCTGTTCCGCCACCACAGTCGCTGCGGCAGGAGCGGGTAATCTGGTTGTCGACTTTGCCGTCGCAGTCGTCGTCTTTGCCGTTGCAGATTTCTTTTTCGGGGGCGGGTCCGGAGCAGCCGCTCCACTTGCCGTTCTTGCACGTTGCGGTTCCTTGACCGCAGTCGCCAAGGCAGGCCTTGTCTGGGATCTCATCGATCTGACCGTTGCAATCGTTGTCTTTGCCGTCACATTGTTCGGCTTCGGGTTGCTGCGCTGAGCAGTTCACCCAACGACCGCTGACACATGTCTCGGTGCCTTTGCCACAAACCGTTTGGCAAGCACGGGTGAGGCCGTTGTCAACCTGACCATCGCAGTCGTCATCCTGGTTGTTGCAGCTTTCGACCTGGGGTTGGGGAGCTGAGCAGTTGACCCATTGTCCCGCTTGGCAGGTCTCGGTGCCGTTGCCACAAGTGGTGCTACAGGCCTGGACGAGGCCGTCGTCGATCTTGCCGTTGCAGTCGTTGTCGACGCCGTCACAGGTCTCGGGGGAGGGGGAACCTCCAGGAGCAGAGCAGCGGAGACCGGAGCCGTCCGGCTTGCACACTTGTTGACCTTGTCGTTTGCAAGCGCCTACGCCGTTCTCACAGGCCTTGCCCTTGTCGGGCCAGTCTTCGTCGGTTTGACCGTCGCAGTCGTCATCGACACCGTTGCAGGTTTCGGTTTGCTTGGGCTTGGGTTTCACCGAGCATTCAACGCCGGAGCCGTTGGAGGTACAAACCCAGGTTCCGGTGTTGCTACACCCGCCGACGCCCACTGTGCAGGCAGAGCCCTTGTTGGACCAGTTCTCATCGATGCTTCCGTCACAGTCGTCGTCTTTGCCGTTGCAGGTCTCTGCGGTCGGCTTGCGCGCAGTACAATTGATCCAACGTCCGGCGCTACAAGTTTCGGTGCCGGATTCACAGATGGTTTTGCAAGCTTGGGTTAGGTTCTCATCGACGCTACCGTCGCAATCGTCGTCTTGACCGTTGCAGGTTTCGGGTTGGGGAGAGCGAGCTTTTTCAGAGCACTCCACGCCGGAGCCGTTGGACTTGCAAACCCACTTTCCGGTCTTTTGGCACCCACCCGTACCCACGGTGCAGGCAGAGCCTTTGTTGGACCAGTTCTCATCGACGCTGCCGTCGCAGTCGTCGTCGAGGCCGTTGCAGGTTTCCGAGCGGGAAGAGCCAGGATTGGCTGAGCAAGTCACACCTGAGCCACTGGAGTTGCAGACGTAGGTACCTGTACGTTGGCAAATCCCTTTGCCCACGGTACAGGACTTGCCTTTGGTACCAGCCCAGTTTTCATCGACCTGTCCGTTGCAATTGTCGTCCCGTCCGTTGCACTTTTCGGGCGGAAGGTTGTTGGCTGTGCAGGTCCCCCAGCTTCCTCGGGAGCATCGTTGGGTTCCTGCGCCACAGGCGGTGTTGCAGCCTCGGCTGAGACCTTCGTCCACAACGCCGTCGCAGTCGTTGTCGAGGTTGTCACAGACTTCTGTGGAGGCGGTGTTGGCGATGGAGTTAAACGCGCTGTTCAGGGACGATTGGTTGGTTGCGTTGTACGCGCTCCCGGTTTGTCCTGCGCTTGCAATGCTGTTCAACAGGGAGGCGTTGAACTGGACACCAATGACATAGGTTTTGATGCCGTAACTTTTCCACAACGTGTTGGCTTCTGTGACAGCGTTGAGGGATTCTCCGTTGGGGTAACCGTCGGTGATAAGAACGAGATAGTAAGGGCGGTTCTTGGTGGCGGAGGGCTCGTTTCGCTTTAGGCCCCACAGGTACTGGCCTGCGTTTCGAATCCCTGTGGCCATACGCGTGTAGCCTTCGTTGGAGGCGTAGTTGTTGACCGAGTTGTAGATGGTCGACCAGGCCGAGTCTGAAACGCCAACACGAAAAATGTAGTTGGCACCAAAGGTGGATAGGCCAAACCGCAACTTGCTCTTGAAGTTGTTGGTCAGGGTGCGGATCGCGTTGCGAACCGTCGTGTGTTTGGTCCCCCGCATACTTCCCGATACGTCGAGAAGCAAAAAGACGTTGGAGCGCTCACAGAAGGCTTCTGCCCGTGGTGTCCAGCCGACTAAGGCGACTATGGCCACGAGTATCGCGAGGATTCGCGAAACCAAGGACATTCTCATTTGTTTCATCCTTACACCCCTATCACAAGACATTCTTCCGAACGATAGTAAAGCCGTCACTTCCCTTCAACGGTTGTGTTGCTATGATAAAGTATGCAAAACCATTGATAGTTTGGCAAGTGGTATTGTCGGAGAATAAGAGTGAAACCCGTTCACCACCGAAGGTTGGTGCCACCACCCCTCAGCCTCTTTTGTCGGAGGTCTTCGTTCTTTTTCTGGGAAGAACGATGGTTGGAAGGGGGTTGGGGTTTCTATTCAAGTCACTCTTATAGTATACACTTCGCTGACGAAGAGGTTGCGGTACAACAATCTTGTGTTGGACGGAAGGGAAAGGACATTGGGCATGGTGCAGCGCACTCGTTTGGAAGACATTGGCCGGTTGTATCCGGTGCATCCCAACCATGAGTCTGTCATCGAAGATGCGACGTTGGTGATCGAAGAAGGGAACATCGCCTGGGTCGGGCCAGCAAGGGAAGCTCCTGCCCCAACACCTGAAGAAACGTGTCGTTCCCTGAACGGGGCTATCGTCACGCCGGGTTGGGTCGATTCTCACACCCACTTGATCTGGGCTGGAAGCCGACAGCATGAGTTTCGTCAACGGCTCGAAGGCAAGACCTACTTAGACATCGCCAAAGCGGGCGGTGGAATTATGTCGACCGTTCGAGAGGTGCGCAAAGCAAGCCTGGAGCAGCTTGTTGAGGACGGGCGGAAGAGGTTGCATCGGCTGCTTTCGTTTGGAGTCACAGCCGTTGAAATCAAGAGCGGGTATGGGCTGAGCACAGACGCTGAAGTGAAGATGTTGGAGGCAGCCAAAGCCTTGGGAGACTCCTCTCCCCATACCGTCGCCACGACCTTCCTTGGGGCTCATACCGTCCCCACAGAACACAAAGCCCAACGTGAAACCTATCTAGACCTAATCTGTGAGGAGATGATTCCCCTTGTCGCGGAGCGCGGCCTGGCTGAAGCCTGTGACGTCTTTGTTGAGGAGGGAGCCTTCTCCTTGGAAGAAGCTCGACGCGTGCTGGAAACGGGCAAACGTTTCGGCCTCAAACCCCGCGTTCATGCGGATCAATTGTCACCGATGGGTGGGGCGCAGTTGGCCGCTTCGTTGGGAGCAGCCAGCGCAGACCACCTCGAAGACATCGACGAAGAAGGCATCCAGGCCTTGGCCGATGCTGGCGTGGTGGCCTGTATGATTCCGGGTTCGACCTTTTGCTTGCAACAAGGCAAATACGCTCCAGCTCGTGCCTTGCTCGACGCGGGTGTTACGCTCGCCATCGCGACGGACCTCAACCCAGGTACAACCTGCAGTGAAAACCTGGCCTTGATTGGTTCGATCGCCGCTACACAAATGAGGCTGACTCCTTTGGAGGTTCTCCACGCCTTAACCCGTGGAGGAGCCTGTTCGCTGGGGCGTGACGATCGATTGGGTTCTCTGGCTCCTGGGTACCAGGCCGATCTCGTAGTCTTTGACGCTCCTGACATCGACTACATCTTCTATCATTATGGGATCTCTCATGTCTCTGAGGTCTTGATCCAAGGTGTCTGTCACTATTCTGCTTCCTCCTAAAGGCTCTTTCTTTTCGTCCTTGTTCTTGGTTGCTCTTGCTGGTTGTAACGTGGAGAATGTGCGATGGTCTTTGTGGCAAGTGTTTGGCAGAGCCTCTTGGGAATGCTCCCTGAGTTTTTTGGTGGTATGGCTGGTTTGCTTGTGGGCTGGATGTGGGGGCGTTGGCAGGCCCGGAAGGCCTGGAAGAGCAAGTCGTTCAAACGCAGCGTCGTGTTGGGCTTCAACGCCATCGAGAACTTCCCAGAGGCGGGTCCTAACGAGCCGGTGGCCGCGCTTCGTCTGCGGACCTTCTTTGAGCGACCGCTGGAGGAGGTGCTGCCGCTGCCGTCCATGCAGTCGTTGGTGTCTTCTGTGATGCAGAAAACGACCAAAGAGTCGCCTGTGCTTCCCTTTGCAAAGGATGACGCCTGGTTTGTGCTCAACTCTGTGCTCAACCAAATCGCAACACAATTTGCTGCAGGTACACTTCGCAAAGAGTTGGGCTACGACGTCATAGAGCGAGAGTTCTTGTTCTGCATGACCTTTGAACGCGACGACCGAATGCATCAGTTCAAGATACGAATCATGATGATGGACAAGGAAGCGTTTCTTCACTTTCCCGACGAAGGTGAAGTGGCCGTGGAGAGACAACCACACCGGCTTCGTGTGGAGACCCTACGAGCCATTAAACGAGATTACTACGCAAACCCCCACTTGTTTGCGACGATCAAGCTGGCTTACTAACCCGATGTTGAGAGTTACCTTTGTTGCTTGAACACAAGGGCTAACCCACAGAAAGGACATGTACATGGGTGTATGGAACAATCGAGTGGCCGCGGTGACTGGAGCCGCTTCAGGGATTGGTCGCGAACTGGCGATGGTTCTTCACGAGCAGGGTTGCAAACTTGCGCTCTCTGACGTCAACGAAGAGGGTTTGGCAGAGACTCGTCGCCTCGTCGAGGAAGCTGGCGGAACAGCGCACACACAGCGCGTCGATGTCTCACAGCGGGCCGAAGTTGAAGCATGGGCTGAAGCTGTGGCGGAACATTACGGTGGCGTCGATATCATCATTAACAACGCTGGCGTTACAGTCGTGGACACCGTCGAGCATATCTCTTACGAAGACTTTGAGTGGTTGATGGGCATTAACTTCTGGGGCGTGGTGTACGGAACGAAGACCTTCTTGCCCTACCTTCGCCGCTCGGACGAAGCCTACATTGTTAACATCTCCAGTATCTTCGGGATTATCAGCGTTCCTAGCCAATCGTCGTACAACGCGTCCAAGTTTGCAGTGCGTGGATTCACAGAGTCGCTGCGCCAAGAACTGCATGACTCCCACATCACGGTGTCTTGTGTGCATCCTGGCGGGATCAAAACGTCCATCACGCGGAACGCCCGTCATTACCATCGTCCGGGGCGGACCTTTGAGCGCGAAAAGCTGGTCAACAACTTTGAGAACAAGATGGCTCGCACCACTGCCCGGCGTGCAGCGGAAATCATTGTCAACGGAATGCAGAAGAAGAAGCGCCGGATCTTGGTGGGTGGCGACGCACGCTTGATGGACCGAATCCAGCGCTGGTTTCCTGTCGGTTACGAACGCCTCACTCGCCGTCGACCCAAAAAATAGGGCTGGAAGTCTAGGGAAGACCCCAACGGCGTCGCAGGAACCATTCCAAACCAAACAGTCCGACGAGGAAAAACAGCACGTAGAGGTTGTCCCAAAGTGGAACCGTTTGACTGCGGTTGATGCGGAGGATCGTGGGCGGTCGGAAGGGCAACGAGCTGATGGTTTCGTTCAGGCGAGTGACCTTGGACTTTGTCTCTTTCTGGGTCTGCTTGAAGAAGGACTCGTTGGGTTGGATCTGCAAGTACTCGTCATGCAGGCCGCGAACTTCAAACAACGTGGCTCCCTGGATGGTTTGCACAGGGTTGGTTTTGGAGGCCACTTTGATGCGGTAGGTGCCAGGGGCTTTGGGCTGCCAGGAGTAGTGGACGGTGCCATCGGGATCGATGGTATGCTTCCCTTTGTAGAGCACCTTGCCTTCAGGCACCTTGAGAATTTGGATGGAGACGCTGCCTTTGCGTTGGGGCCGGTAGTCCTGGTTGAACAGACGGATGCGGAACTGTGCCTTCTCACCCCAGCGGTAGGAACTGCGGAAGGACGAGATGCGCACACGCTCCAACTCGGGGTCTCGGATCAACCAACGAATGGCATTGTTCCAGAAACGGTAGTAGGGGGCTTGGGTGCCACCTTGACCCACCTGCTTGAAGTTCCATCGCCAACTGTCGTCTACGGTGAGTCCCAGAACACGACCTTTGCCATACTGCCCCACGGTGAGAACTGGCAAAGGATTGCCGCCTTCTGTTTTCAAGGACGGGTGCTGCAGCAGCACTGTTCCACGAGGCCGCGCGTCGCCGACGACATTGGTACCGTTAAGCTTGGGGAAGCTCTTCCACAGATCAAGGTTGCCTTTGGGGTCAGCCAAAAGTTGTGTGATCGGGTGGTGCTTTCCGGCGTCTGTCAATGAGGGACGGAACGGACGTGTGTCGATCTGGCCCAGGTTCAACTTGACGGGTAGCAAGCGCTCCACAGCGGTCCCCAAGTAACCACCTTTCCCGAACGACAGCTCCCCGCCGAGGATCATAAACGCGCCGCCTTTCCGGACAAACGCTTCAATGTTGTTGAGATACGAAGGGTGCAGGTAGGGGCCGTAGTTGAAGTTCTGAAAGATCACAAGGTCAAACGAGTTCAAGCGTTTGGTGAACAATTGACGCGCAGGGAACGGGATCAGCGCCATCTCGTTTTGTGGCACAGGCTGAACGTTGTGGTGGGTCCGGAGGATGAAGAACGAGATCAGGTCAACGCTTGCGTTCTTCTTGAGCAGCCGTCGCATAAAGCGGACATCCCACGAGGGCCGACCGGTCAGCTGCAGGACACGGATGCGGTCCCGGATAATCTTCAACACAAACGATTTGCGGTTGTTCTCTACAAGAACTTCACCCACTTGAGGTGGGACTCGCACCGAATAGATAAATTGCCCGGCCTTGTTGGGGCGAAACTGAAACGAGAGCAGGGTGTTGGCGCGCTTGTTGCGAACTTGAAGGAGCTTGGTTTGCAGCAGTTGTCCTTCACGAAACAGGCTCACAGGGATCTGACGACCTGCGAAGCCCGACGCGCGGATCCGAACCTCAATGGTGGCTTTGTTGTGCAGGAAGGCAAAGGCATCACCGTAGATGTCGGAAACAGCAATGTCTTTGGCTTCCGTTTGCTTGGGCGGTGCGATGATATGGACCGGCACCTGCAACTGCTTAAACACGGTGATTAAGTCGCGTTGGCGCTGTGTGTTGACGCGTCGCTCTTGTTTGGTCGATACACGCTTGGAGATGCTGCCTTGCGACGCTTGGCTGCGGGCGAGCGTATCGATACCATCGGTCACCAGGACCACACCCGCTAGCGGCTTGTCGGTGTAACGCTCCTGTACAAACTGACCCACACGAAGCAGGTTGGTTTGATCCCCGTTGGCTTCCAGGCCTTTGAAGTTACCGTCGAACTCCCGGACTTTTCGGTCAAACGTAAACAGTCGAACCTTGTGCTCACCGCGCAGGCCAGCCATCAGCTTCTTGTGACGCTGGAAGAAGTCCTTGACCTGGTCCATGCGCGTGGGCTCTTGGGTCCCTGTGCGAATCCGCATACTGGCCGACGTGTCAATGAGTACAGGCAGGTAGTTTTGTATCTTTTGGACGTGACGGAGCTCAACGGCAGGTCCAGCCAGCAACAGCCAGAGCAAGCCTGCTCCGGTCAATCGCATCGCAAACAAGGTAAACTTTTGACGGAACGAAGGCAGACGAATGGAAGTGCGCCAACTGAAAAAGAGCGCGAGACCCAGCAACACCGCCAGCGTGATGAGGCTGGTGATGGACCAAGGACCGCTCCAGATCCAGCGCCATTCGTTAAACTGCTCCGGGTTGGATGTAAACAATTGAATCAAGGTCGGGTCAATCCCTCACAAAAGGTTCGAGCTTTACAGGTTTGTGGGGCAAAACGATAGCTGTAAACGTGTCTTGCCCTGGAGGACGTCAGCCTGCTACAGGATGAATGGGAGTGTATTACCTACCGCAAGATGCTTCGCTTGACAACAGGGTGGAGGCGTACCATCCCTCGTCAACGTGGCAATGAACCCGTCCTCACGCAAGGCAGTAACACCGAGAGTCAGGCCAATATTTCATGGGCTTGGTTTGGTCAATGCCTGGGGGTTTCGATTGCGTGAGTGAAACTGGGAGAGAACGCTGCTGTGGGGGAGTTGGGAGGGACGTTAGCGTCGGACGCATGCTCCAACGGGGAGAGGAACGCGGCCGTTGGTCAGTACAACCGGAACACAGATCGAACCAGAGGGGCAGTCACGACCGAGGAGGTCGGCACCCAGCGCACGGCACGTGGCATCGCAGCGACACATCTTGCTACAAGACGAGGGGCCTTGTGGGCGACCTTGCTGGTCCACGGAGACTGTACAGAGCAAGCCCTTCTTGCAGTTGTTACCACCCTGACAGTTCTTCCACTCGCAGTTGGTGTCGTTGATGCTCTTGCTTCCTTCAGGGATGCAGATGTTGGCGTCGTCGTCAGCAGGGAAACAACCGAAGCCGGCGGGGCAGCAGTTGTTGTAAGGAGGTTGGGCGCCAGCGTTGCAGACATTCTGGGCGAACGGGTCACAGTTGTCACCCAACGCGCAGGAACCCAGCTGTGGGTTGATCTTGGTGATGTCCGACTCCGCGCAGTATTCGGCGGGGAGGTTGCCACGTTGGGGCTGACATTTGTCCGGTCGCTGTGTCGGGTTTCCGAGGTTGCATGCGCGACGACACTGGTAAGGCGGGCGGTTGCAAGCGCCGGGCAGACAACCCATCAGCTTGCCGTCGGAGCCACGACCACAGGGGTTGGTGCAGGGGTCACACAGGTCGCCTTCCTTGGTCTTCACGGGGAAACACTGACCGATGGACTTTCCGTCTTTGTTCTGCGGCGAGTTGACCAGACAGCAACGAGTTCCTGGCTGGTTCAAACAATCGTTGTCGGTGCGGCAGCCGGCTGTCGCAGCGAGCTTTTCTTCCGAGAGGTTGCCGAGGCGGTCTTCGGCGGTTGCCTTGATCTCAACGTTGGCAGCGCCCACAGCCGAGAAGTCGAACTCTACCCACCACTCTTCTGCGTTGGTCGCGTCTTTGGTGGGGACCAGCTTTTGGTTGTTCACGAAGATAAAGATCTTTGCAGGGTCAACACCCACGTGTTGGTCACGAACCTTAACGCGGATGGTTTGCTTGCCGCGCAAGTTGCCTGCAGCCGGGCTCAAGAAAGCAATTTGGGGTCCCGTCTTGTCCAGGGTGACCTGCATGATGGCCGGGCGCTCCGGCTTTTGGTTGGTGGTCGCGGTGGTGGTCGCTTGCAAGACAATGTCGCCCGTCACGTACTTGTCAGCTGAGAGGTCTGCGTCAATCTTGCACTTGACCCAGGTGTCTGGGGTGGTGTCTGTGGTGCACTGTTGTAGGGTTTCAGGTTGGCCTTGGGTGATCTCCAAAAGCAGCGCAATTTCCTTGATGCCTTGGATGTGCTGGGCTTCGGCTTCCACCGTAAACTTCTTACCCACAAACACCTTGGAGTCGGTCTCTGCCAACTTGGTCGGTGAGACAAATCGAATCTTGGGAAGATCTTGGAGCTTTCGAACGGTGAGCTTCTTTTCTTCCGTTTCACCCGTCAGGTCGGTTCCCACCACGCGGATGGTGAAGGTGTCGGGCTGTGCGTTGAGGTCAAACGTTTGGTTGGCAACGTACTCGGTTTTTTCGCCCGCGTTCTTGGTGCCAATTTTGGTATCACCGATGAAGAAGTCTACTTTCTCAATGCCGTTGAAGTCTTCCACTCGTACACGGACGCGACCTTCGTTGATCTCACCTGTGGTGGGGTAGATGAATTCAATGGCCATGGGTCTGTTTTGGATGGTGCTGTCCTGGCAGTTGCAACCAATGCTACTGAAAGCCAGCAAAGCCATAACAAACAAGATAAGACGAACATGCAACAAGCGGTGAATAACCTTCATCAGAAATGCTCCATTCAACGAAGTACGGCGAGGCGAGCCTCATCCGCGGCACAAAGCGTGTCGACGCGACGCTACTGACGTCGCTTCATTATAAAGGGTATGTGAACGCCGTCCTGCTTGTAGTTCACGCAGAGGGCGTACATAATCAAGTTGATTCCAAAGCGAAAAGCGTGCTCTCGCTGGTTTTCTCCTCCAGGCACTACGGGATACACCCAGTGTCCAAAGCTATCGCGCTCCCAGGCGCCGCTGTGATCGTTCATCGAGTAGATGATGGGGGTGCGATCATCCCGCGTCACTCCCTCAATGTAGGGATTCAACAGGCGACGTCCTCCAAACCGCTGGACCAAATAAAACGAACGATACAGAGTGTGCTTGCGAGGCAATTTTTGCAGAGCTGTTTGGGGAAACAGTCGCTTGGCGAGGCGACGGACGGACTTGTCAAAGGGTCCGCCGGGATCTCCTCCCGTCATATCGATAAACAAGGTTCCACCGGCTGAAAGATAGCTGCGCATCCGACGAATGTCGTCGTTGGGCCAGGCCGGGAAGCTTGTCTCTCCGCTGAGAATGACGAGCGGGTATTGGAACAATTTGGGGCTGCTGACCTTCACCGTAGCGACTTTCAGCTCCGGTCGAAGGCTTGTGCGCTTGGTCGTCATCCAAAGCAAGCGTCGGATGGCAGTTGGGCGGGTGTCTGTGGATTGGGAAAAGACAAGCCGTGCCCAACGAAACTTGGCTGTCTCACCCATGGCGCCTGCGAATTGGGGGCGTAACCCAACCCCAGCGACAACCAACAACAGACATCCTACCGCCAACCCGACACGCACACGCCACCCTTTGGCTCCTTTCGGAGAACAAAGACGTGAAGCGATTTGCTTTGTCTTCTGCATGAATAGCTCCTTCTGAATGGTGCTTCAGTGGGGGTGGCGGTTTCAAACGACGAGGTATCATACTCGCTCAATTTCCAGATTGCAACCAGGGATTTGCGAGAGTATGAAGACATCGCTTGGGTGGCTGTTTGTTTTTCGTCCGAACAACGCGCAGCCATCCACCCTGGCACTATACCAGGGCGACCACCGTTTTAGGGAACAAAAGCCGAACGGAGAAAATTCGCAACCTGGCTTGTGAAGGTTGTCTGCTTGGTTTTTGATGAGAATGAGGGAGGCTGCGAAGAGAGGGGTGGTGGTCTAGGTCTCGACGCTCATTACGGAATTCAGCCATTGGTGAGAGGGGATCGCATACAACAACGACTCCCTCATCGCGGGATCTTGGATGAGCTGGAGGGCATGTGCAAGGAAGTTGCGGGCAAGGGTGAGGACTTCTTCGGCCAGGGAAGGGGCCAAGTCTTCGAGGATGTTGTACACGATCCGACAGGTCGCCACAGGATCATCCATGCTGGCGAAGTGCTCTGGGGTGATTTCTTCGGCGATCTCTCGGGCTGTCACGAGGGCAAGCTCTCGCGAACCTTGCTGGGAAGAGATCTGCGCCAGAGAAGCCATGACTTCCAACACATGGCCTTGTTGCTGCATCTCGCTGCGCAGCTCTTTGGCCAGGGTCAAGTGCTTGGTGGCTTCTGTGTGAGAGCCGAGTTGAGAGAATGCTTGACCCATATAGTAGTTTGCGTTGGCCTGGTTGTTTCGATCGTTGATCGCTTCTGCGATGGTCCGCGATGTCTGTCCAGCTTGGAGAGCCTGTTGAGGTTTGCTCTGGCGGAGGTAGAGCCACGCTTGGTTGGCAAGCACCCACGTTTCTCCCTGACGATCCCCGATCTCTCGTGCAATTTTTAAGGACTGGGCAAAGTGCAACTCGGCGTTCCGGTTGTCTCCGTATCGCAAGCACAACGTTCCCATGTTGCCAAGCGTGATGCTGTTGCCGCGGCGGTCTCCCAGTTGTTCGCCGATTTCCAGGGACTGCTGGTAGTAGTCCATCGCTTGCTGGTAGCTGCCTTGCTCCTCCAGCAATATCCCGAGGTTCGCCAGGATCATCTTTTTGCCAGCGCGGAACCGAAGCTTCTCTCCCAACTCCAGGGCCGTCTCGTAGTGATGGCGGGCTTGTTCATGTTTGCCCTCGCGCCACGCCACGCTGCCCAGGTTGTTGTAGAGGCTCATCAGATCGAGGAGGTTTTCCTGGGAGCGAAGGAGCTTCAGGGCTTGTTCCAGGCAAGACTCTGCCTTGGAAAAGTACCCTTGCTCGTCGAGGATCGAGCCGATGTTGCTGAGGGCCAGACCTTCTAACCTCGGGTAGTTGTGCTGGTTTGCCAACGTTGCGACGTGTTCGTAGGTTGACTTCGCGGTGTCAAAGTCGCCTTGGCGTTGCATCGCATCGGCTTGGTACAACCGACATTCCAACTCCAACTCTACCCAAGAGGGGCGGAGGGTCTCCAAGGTTTGGTCGGCCTTCTTGATGGCTTCATCCATGTAGGAGAGCGACTGCAAAAAGTAGACACGTTGCGCCTGGATGCTGGCCAGGGCCTTGTGTTGATCCGTTGGCCATTGGTCGGGCGAACCTTGGAGTGATGCCTGAAGCTGCTCCTCGCTGTGGCTGAAGGTCGCCTCTCCCTCGTGGAACAAAGACAGCATGCGGAAGAGCAGCGCCAGGCCGCTTACAGACTCTTCCAGCAGCGACCACTCTCCGAGAAAGACTGCCCATCGCCAGGCTGCCAGGATCTCTGTGTATTCCTTTTGCAAGGCGTCCAGCGTGGCGAGTGAATCCTCGCTGGTCATCAAGGCTTTGTTCTGGCTCAGCGGTCCGAGATAGTACCGAACGTAGCGAGAGTAGACCTTGGCACGTCGGGCCTCGTCGAGGTTGTAATGGGCCTTTTCTTGCGCGTATTCGTGCAGCAAAGAGTGCAAACGGTAACGCCCGGAGGTCGGCTGTTGGACCAAGGAACAACTCACCAGCGTGTCGAGATTGTTGCGGGGCGCGTCGATGATTTGCTTGGCGGCGTCGGCGCTGAAGTCGCCCTGAAACACCGAGAGGTTCATCAAGGTTTGCTGGAGGGCAGGAGAGAGCAACTCCCATGAACCTTCAAACACAGCGGCGATACTGCGGTGACGGGCGGGAAGGTCCCTCATCCGGGTGGAGAGCAGAGTCGAGTTCTCATCCAGAGCGGAGGCAATCTCTGACGGAAAGTACTGCGCTCCCCAACTTGCCGCGAGCTCCAAGGCCAGAGGCACGCCGTTCAAGCGCTTGCAGATCTCCACAATCTCTTCCAGGGTGTAGTCCAACGAACCTCCCCTGTGCCGGAGGAATCGCTCCAAAAACAGCCGAACGCTGCTGTACTCATCGGCGTTGGGGGCGTTGGGTTCAGGCACAGGGAGACCGTGCAGAGGAAGAACGAACTCGCTCTGAAAATACAGCCGCTCCCGTGACGTGATCAGCAACGTTACATGGGGTGCTTGCTCCAACAGAGGAACCAGGATGTCTGCGGCTTCGTTGATGTGCTCAAAGTTGTCGAGGATCAGCAGCAGCTGGGTCTCTCTGAGGTATGCAATTAAGCGCTCAAAGGGAGACGTTTGCTGACCAAACTCAAGACCCAACGTTCGCCCGATGGTGAGCAATACCTGGTTGGTGGGGTCGTGAAGTTTGCTGGGAAGGTCTGCCAATGGAACAAACCAAACGCCGTCGGGGAAGTGGTGCAGCGTACGACGAGCCGCTTCTTTGGCCAACGTGGATTTGCCCACACCGCCCATACCTGTCAGCGTTACCATCCGTGTGGTCGCGTCGAGGAGGCGGGCTTGTAGCTTGTCCAACTCTTTCTCGCGGCCGAAGAAGGGCAAACGGGACGCTGGTATGTTGTGGGGCGGAGCCACAGCAGGAGGTTCTTGGGGCAGCTCTATCTCAGGGGTCGAGGGCGGCTGCAACAGGGAAGAGGGAAGGGGCACTTCTTCGCTGTACCGCAAGGTCTGGATCAGAAGGTTGGTTTCCAGGGAAGGCTCCACGCCAAACTCTTCTTCCATCACCTCTGTGCAGATCTGGTATTGCTGTAGCGCGCCGCTCCGGTCGCCTTTGCCTGCCAGGATCTCGATCAACTGACGGTGAGCTTCTTCGCGCCATGGCTCCAAGGCTAGCTGTTGTTTGGCGAACTTTTGGGCGTCGTCCCAGCGCTCTTCGTCCATGTACTGGCTGGTCAACGATTGAAGCGCATCCATCATTTGTTGGTGACGCTGCTCCCGTTGGAGGGTAAGCCATTCTTCAAACGGTGGGCTGTCACTGATGAACAACCCAGTGAGAAGGTCGTTTTTGTAGAGAGTGACAGCTTTTTCCAAAAGCTGCGGAGCTTCTGGGGTTTCCGGAGCACGCTCCCACTCTGTGACCAGCTCATCAAACCGAAGGACGTCAACAAAACAGTAGGCAGGCTCGGGGTGAATTTGGACAATGCGACGTGTGATCTCAAGGAAACCTGGCTCGTCGGTCTCCTCATCGACGTAAGGGGCGAGGCTCTTGCGCAACCGGGACAACGAAATGCGCAGGTTGGTGCGGGCTTTTTGTTCGTCCATCTCACTCCACAGCACACCAGCGAGAGTTTCGCGGTGGTGGGCGCGCTGGAACTCCAACACGAGGTAGGCAAAGAGAGCGCGAACACGGTCCGAGGGAAAGTGCAAACTCTCCCCTTGCCACTTCACTTGTAGTGGCCCAAACAGGTGGATCTCCAACAGTGGGGGCGTCACCGCAGCACTTGCCAAAACAACAGGGCTCCTTTGCAAAGGGAAGGGGCGTTGTTCATCGTCAGAATGGACGTCTCTGAAGCCCAAGGATGTACTTGAACTTGAGGGACTCGTCGTGATAGAGCGTGTTTCCCTTGTGTCTTCTTGAGGCATTGTGTCTCATTTTACACGAAACCGCAATTCGTTGTTGCATCTCCCTATCACCCCTGTCTTTTGAAACACAAGTCGCCTGCTGTTGTTTCCTCTTTTTCTCACGACTTGTGATTTGGGAACGAGCAGGGCATGGTGAGTTGCGTTGCCGTGGAACAATCTCTCCGAAAGATCTTTCTCGTTTGGATTGTTGGTGGATGGGTGGCACGGTACGAACCAAAGCAAATGTTCCAAACCACCATTTTTGCTCTTTCCTCTTCTCTTGACCCTGACAAGGAGCTTCGCAGTGATGGGTACAAACCAAAAGCCGTTGCAACGTATGCAGCGTTGGCTCACCCAGGTAAGTGTATGGGTTCTTCTCTCCTTGGGAATGACCAGTCTTGTGTACGCACAGTCTCAACGTAAAGACTTGTATGCCAAACAAACCAGCGTTTGGATTCAAAAAGCCAAGTTTGAAGTTGCGCTGTGGCCTGCGAAGCATCGGTTGGATGTCACGGCTTTGTTTTCCTTGGAAGGTCCTCGCATCCCCAAGCGCTTGCGGATGTACCTCCCTCAATTGATCCAGCTGAAAGATGTTGCGCTGAAAGGGAACAAGGGTTGGACCAAGGTTAAGCATGAACGTCAACTGGAAACGGTGGTGATCAACGTGGGCCACATCCTCCAGAGAAAAGCCAACGTACGGTTGCGCTACACCATCGTCTTTGATAGCAGCAAGAACTACTTGTTTCGTGGCATCTTCTGTCAGATCAAGCCGGGAGAAAGTTACTTTCTGTACGGCTGGTATCCAAGCCTACGACCCTTTGCTGATCCTCTCTCAGGTCAACTCCTTCGCGGTCATCGTTGGAATTACCAACTGGAGTTGGAGGTCCCTGCGAAAGAGCGTCCTGTGGCGGCCGGTCCTTTGCTGAAGTCTTGGAAGGTTAAGAAAGGGCGCAAGAGGTTCTTGTTTGGCTCTTCTCCGATCAAGGAAGCCGCCATCTTCTTCGTATCGGCCCGTTTTAAGATCTACCGGTATCGCTACCCTGACCGTCATGTGGAGTTCTTTCTTCATCGGTACGACAGCCGCCGTGCGATCAACGCGTTGGTCCGTATGACTACCAAAGTCCAGCGGTTCTACACCAAGTTGTGGGGCGATCCGCGCGGCTCCAAAGCCTATGTCCAGAAAGGACGCCGACGACGCATCAAGCCTGTCGTCTGGCGTTTGATCTCGTTTGGTGGTTCGGGCGCGCGGGGGTATCCATTTACCCTTCTGCTCGATCGCAGGGAAGACTTCTTCGGTGGCTCGCTGAAGCGCTCGATTGACCGACTGTTTTCCAAGAGGCAGGTGCTGCTTCATGAGATGGCACACACCTGGTGGGGCAACGCTGTGACAGGCGTGGGGAAAGGCTCCATCTGGTTGAACGAAGGTCTCGCCAACTACGCTTCCATTCGTGCGCTGGGAGGGTTGTATGGCAAGAAGGCCGAGACGGCGTCGATCCAGCGTCACATCGCTTACTTCCTGGACGGAGCAGGCAGCGGTCGTTTGCTAGAGCCTGGTGGTTTGGCGCAGATGGCACAGCGCACAGCATACACCAAAGGCGCGCTCGTGTTTGTTGCGTTGGAGCGCCGGCTCTCTCGGGAGGTTGTAGACAAGGGGTTGCGGTATTTCTTCCAGTCGTACCGAGGCAAATACCCTGAGATCAAGGACCTTAAGAAATCGTTGGAGAAGGCAGCAGGCCGCTCTCTTGATGGTTTCTTTCGCGACTGGATCCACGGGGGCGGGCTTCCCTACATTGAGATGAACCAGTCGTACCGCAAGCGGATCAAACGTCGTCAGTACCAACTCCAGCTCACATTGGAGAATCGCGGAACCATTGAAGGTGTGGCTCATGTGCGGGTGTGGGATTACCGCAAGTCACACGACCTCTGGATTCCTGTCCAACCCGGCAAAACCCGCAAGTTCATTTGGAAGCACAAACGTCGGATCAAGCGGGTGCAGTTCAATCCCGACGGTGTCATGATTCATGGCTTTCGATGGCGCGCGATTCTTCAACAGGCCAACCAGCTGCGCCGAGCAGGGAACTCCGTGCAGGCCAGCGTCTTGTTTCGACGGTTGCTGCAAGCGTTTCCGTCACACGGTCACGCGCTGTACAGCTGGGCCTTGT
Source organism: Deltaproteobacteria bacterium (assembly GCA_006226375.1). GTDB lineage: Bacteria > Myxococcota_C > UBA6777 > UBA6777 > UBA6777 > M3003. The sequence continues at coordinate 21,368 of SBHC01000066.1, forward strand.
TGAACCTGAAGCAAAAACGTCTTGCCCAGGCCAAGAAGCTCTTTAAGAAGGCTAGCCAATGCAAACCCTCCCAACGAACGCCAAATTGGGTTCCTTTGTGGGCCAAGTTCCGCTATGCGTCGTTGATCCTGAAGCAAGGAAACGCCAGCGAAAAGAAGAAAGCAACCCAAGCGCTAAAGCGCCTCTTGCTCAGCCCAACCAATCCTTATCGCCTGCACCAACGCATTCAAGCGCTGCTTGGCACAAAGAAATAGTCCAGGTTTGAGAGTGGATGTGACTTGGTGACGATGGGGGGGGTGTTGGGAGGCGGTTTTTGGGTTCCTTGTCCCTTACTTCTTGCCTTTGACGAAGAAGCGTTGGAACGAGCTCATTTGTTCGTCGGCGATGGACATGTCGAGGGCCTGACGGATTTGTGCTTGATCCATCTTTTCGCCAAGTCGTCCGAGGCAGAGGAGGGCGTAGAAGCGAGAGGTGCGGTTCTTGTCTTCGAGAGCGATGTGGTTGAGCATTTCATGGAGGTGCTCGCTGAGTTCCTCCATCGCGTCTTCGCTGTCGTTGTAGTTCTCAAGGACCATGCTGAGGGCACGTAGCGCCATCGCTCGGCTTTCGGTTTCGCCTTGCATGATGTAGGGGACCAAGAGGCCAACAGTGCCGACGTTTCCGATTTTGCCGAGGGCGATCAGCGCGTCGTCAATGCGGAACCCTTCCGCCAAACATTGGGTCAGGTGGGGGATGGCTTCTTCGGCTGCGAGCTCTCCCAGCGCCCAGATGATAGCGCGGGACTCAACAAACCTCATGGGGGAGAGCAACCCAAGCAGCGCTGGGAGAGCAGGGCGGAAGCGACCGTAACCCATCAACATCGCAGTGGATGCGACTTCTCCTGGGTCATCGGAGGCAAACCCTTGCATCATATCCGTGAGGAACGCTTGATCTTGACCAATGGCCAGGGTGCGGGCTGCAAGTGGTCCAAATGTGGAGTCTTTGAGAAGTTCGCGAACGGCGTCGAGAGCGTTCTGTGGGACTTCTTCCATGTTGAGGAAGATGTAAGCGAAGGCATCAAGGACGTCACCCTTCGCTGTGCCAGGCATGGGTTCTTCCAGGTAACCAAGAAGATCGGAGAGTCCTTCCGCTCCTTGCTTAATTTGTTCCATGTAGGGGTGTTGCCCTGCACGGGGAACCAAAGCTCGGTCGATTGCCCCTACAGCATCGAGCATCTCTTCCGCAAATTGGATGTCTTGTTCTTCTTCCACGCCGAAGAATGAACGATAAATCTCGGGGTTAAAATGCTCAGTCGCCATGACGGACTCCACTCTTCTATCTTCAAGATTGTAGACTTCGCGATCGATCGGGTGGTTGAGTAGAACGGGAAGATTCTATCAAATCCAATCAGAATCGCAAGAGGATGGATCGCAAGGCGAGCAACCTAACCAAAATGGAAGAGAAGCACAAGGGGGTATTAATGAGGGGTAAGCCAGCTGTCGGCGAGGCGAGTCAGTGCTGGCATGAACAGCCAGGTTAAGATTGTCACGACCAGTGCATTCACTAGGAGGAGGTCCACAAGTATAGGAAGTTTGCCCAGAGTTCGGGATACTCCCTGGGAGGCTAGAAAGACAGCTGGGTTGACCGCGATCCAGGTGAGGATAGCCATCTTCCAGGTTGCAGGAGGCTTGGCGCTTGCATCGTTGTTGGTGGGAAAGAACGCCTCAAGGCCGTGCAGCCTGCGACGTGTTGCTTCCCCTTCCATGTAGGGGGCGCACTCTTCCTCCCAGCGACGAAACACATCGGACGCATAAAAGGCCTGACGAGCTTCGTCATTGTCAAACGAACGAAGGATGCCGTACTCCCGAGGGTGGCCTTCGTCCAAAGGTCGAAGCAGGAAGGCTCCTTGGGTACCAGGGATCCTTTTGGCTTTCTTAAAAAACTTGTGGATGTGCGTTTCAAAGTCTTGTTCACAGCCGGCCTTTACCTTGCGAGTGATAGCGACGTGAACGGCTTGAGGGCTTGTCGGTGTTGGCTCCATCGCAATGGTCTCCTGTTATTTTGCCATGAGAATGTCGAAGATGAGCAACTTCAGCGCCATCACCGTCAGTAGGAGCGCGAAGATCTTGCGCATCAAGGTGGTTGAGACCTTGGTGGCTGCACGAACTCCTAGCTGCGTAAACACTAGAACGCCCGCTATCATCGGTAAGCTGATGCTCCACACCACGTAGCCCGTTTGCAGGTTTGACACGGTGCTTTGTGCCTGACCCAGCAAATACACGATGGTGTTGCCCAGCGCGCCGAGGACTACGGCGGGAATGGCAATGGCGATGGCCTGCTTGACTGGTAGTTTGTGGCGTGTGCTCAACCAGGGAATGATAAAGATGCCTCCACCCAAACCTGCGAAGGCGGCGATCACACCTGTCAGTACGCCGGTTGTGATGTAGGCCGACTGTGGACGCTGCTCCCACTCCCAGTCCTCTGTTGCTTGTTTCTTGTCTCCTCCGGAAGCCTTGTTGGTTCGGAGGATTCGGAGGATGCTGTACACCAAAAAGACCAGAAACAGAGCCAAAAAATATTCGCGCTTGTACCAATTGGAGGTCTTGACGACATAGCTCAAAGGCATGGACAGAGCCGCTGTCGGTATGCCTACCAACAACGCCTCGCGCCAATGCAACAAGCCGCTTCGGTGCTCTTGGTAGGAGGCTACTATGCCAGCAAACGCTTGAACCAGCAGAGCGTTCGCCAAAATGTAACGGGTGGCCTCAAAGCCTTCTAACGAGAACGAAGCGAAGACGCTATGAAGCACGGCAATGTAGATCAACCCTCCGCCGATCCCGACCATGCCCACCAAAAAACCTCCGATGGAGCCGATCGCAAACAACAACGCTGCGAGACCCATGAGATTCTCCTTCGTGTGAGAAGAGAAGAAACAACTCTGCAACCTTTACGATGTCAGCTGCAGAGTCGTCTTTCGTTGTCATGTGTTCTTTAGAACGCCCAGCAAGCGCAGCCTGCTCCAAGTCCCCAAAGGTCGAAACCTGTGGGTGCTTGGTGGTTGTGGCCGTGGTGATGCCCATGGTGACCGTGGCTATGACCGTGGCTGTGACTGTGACCGCAACATGAGAGCGCTTGCTCCACCCTGTTGGAGTGCGTGATCGCGGCGTTAAATCTTTGATGTCCTCCGTAGCGACCCACTGGCGACCAGCCAGGGCTGACAGGTGGTATGCCTGGGTCAAGATCCGAGAAGGAGCCTTTGCCATAGACAACGTTGCCACCCACGAGGGTCATTTCAGCTTCCAGGTTCTTGATGTCTTCATCGGGGATCGAGAAGTAATCCGCAGACAGGACCACAAGGTCGGCGTGTTGACCGTTTTGGATCGCACCTTTGCGGCCGCTCTCAGAGGAAAACCAGGAACTGTCGACCGTCCACAAACGAAGGGCTTCGTCCCGGCTCAAGAGGTTGTCATCACCGTAGAGTGAGAGTCCTCCGAGGGTTCTGCCTGTGGTGAGCCAGTACAAGCAAACCCACGGGTTGTAGCTGGCGACACGAGTTGCATCGGTGCCCGCGCCAACAGGAAGTCCCATTTGCAACATCTTGCGGATGGGCGGTGTGTGTTGGGCTGCTTCCTTGCCATAGCGGTCGACAAAGTACTCTCCCTGGAACGCCATACGGTGCTGAATCGCGACGCCACCGCCCAGGGCTCGGATACGCTCCATGCTGGCTTCGGAGATGGTCTCTGCGTGGTCGATGATCCAGGGCATGCCGTGGAGGGGGACATCTTTGTTGACCGACTCAAAGACGTTCAAGAATTGTTGGATCGACTCGTCGTATGTGGCGTGGATGCGGAACGGCCAACGACGTTCCGCCAGGAGACGGATGATCTTTTCGAGGTTGGGAGCCATCTCGTCGCTGAGGTCGGGCCGAGGCTTGAGGAAGTTCTCAAAGTCGGCTGCGGACCAGACCAGGTTTTCTCCCGCTCCAATCAGACGGAGCATGTCGTCGCCGTGTCCAGGCCGGGTCATGTCAACCCAACGAGCGTAGTCGTCGTATTCTTTGCCTGCCACCTGCGCGAAGAGGTTGTAGGCGATCCGGACGGTGAGCTTCCCCTCGTCCGCCAGCTCTTGAATGATCTGGTAGTCTTCTGGGTAGTTCTGGCCCCCACCTCCAGCGTCGATCACGCTGGTGATTCCGAGGCGATTGAGCTCACGCATAAAGTGACGTGTGGAGTTCTTTTGGTCTTCTAGCGGTAGTTTGGGGGCTTGCGAGATTGTAGCGTAGAGAACCAACGCGCTGGGATCGGCAATCAACATGCCCGTTGGGTTGCCCTGGCTGTCTCGCTCCACGACGCCGCGGTCGTAGGTGGGAGGGTTTTTGTCGTAGCCCAAAGCCCGGAGCGCAGCCTGGTTGAGCAAGGCGCGTCCATACAAATGAAGGATGATGACCGGAGTGTGAGGAGCGGCCTGATTGATCTCCGCGAGGGTGGGCATTCGGCGCTCTTTGAATTGAAACTCGGACCAGCCTCCAATCACCCGGACCCACTGTGGAGCTGGAGTGTTCTCTGCCTGAATGCGTAGCATCTCAAGTGCGTCGCCGAGGGAGCTTACACCCTCCCATCGGAGCTCCATGTTGTAGCTCAACCCTCCACGAATCAGGTGCGTGTGTGAGTCGTTCAGGCCGGGAATGACGGTCTTTTTCTGCAAGTCGATCTTGCGGGTTTGGGGTCCCACATAGCTCATGGCTTCTTGCTCGTTGCCAACGTACAAGAAACGTCCGTTTCGGATGGCAACGGCTTCGACTGTGGGCTGCGCATGATCCATCGTGTGGATTCGCCCGTTGAAGAGAAGTGTGTCTGCGTGCATGGTTCTGCTCCCTGCATCAACAAAAGCGTGGACAGACTTGGCCTGCCCACGCGTGATGAAAACGGTGGATGTTTATCCTTCGACGTTCTTCCTGTTGGGGGGGGCGTTGTGAACCATGGTGTATGCGTACTCGATGCCTTGGCCATACGCGCCAGCGTGTTCACGCATCACGTTGATGATGCCGTCGTAGGTTTCCTTGCGTGACCAGTCACGCTGCCATTCCAGAGCGGTCTGCACCCAGGTCATGGGAATTGCGCCGGCTTGAATCATCCGTTGCACCGCCATGTCGTGAGCTTCTTTGCTGGTTCCACCCGAGGCGTCTGTTACAAAGTAGACTTCATAACCGTCACGGACGGCCTCCACGACAGGAAATGCAAGGCAGACCTCAGTCCAAAGCGCACAAAACACAAGCTTTTTGCGACCTGTTGCTTCAATGGCTTTGCGGAAGTTCTCGTCTTCCCAGGAGTTCATGGATGTTCGTTCAATGACGTCGTGCTTGGGAAAGACGTCCAGCAGCTCCGGCCAGATGTGTCCGCTGAAACTCTTGGATTCCACTGCTGTGAGAACTGTGGGGATGTTATACACGCGGCTTGATTTTGCGAGACCCAGCACGTTGTTGAACAGGCTTTGACGGTCGATGCTCTGTACACCGAAGGTCATTTGGGGCTGGTGGTCGATGAAAATGAGCGCGCTGTTCTCCGGTGTCAACAAGTCTAGCTTCGACATGACATTCTCCTCTTTGCGTTGTTGGGTAGACGTTGCCCATTCCGTCTCCATAAGGTGAAGGCTCTTGAGAGCCAACGCGCTTGGATTCGAATGGGTATGCCCGCCTCCTAAGCAATCGATATGCCAGTGAGGTGCAAAGAGGTATGTTGTTGACTTACAACGATGTTAATCGAGAATTCAGAGGCGTATTTCATTTTGATAGACTCAAAATGGTAGAGAATCAGGGTGCTGCTATCACACTGATAGGCTCAAAATGACAGTCATATCAAAATGAATGGGGGAGTGCTTGTGGAGAAAGACGGGGAAACAGAAGGGGGATCTTAGTTGTCGGTGGTGATGGTGTCAGCGTTGGCGGGGGGAGTGGGGTTGGCCGCAGCTTCGAGCTTCTCAACGTCAGCTTTCCAGGTGTCTTCGTTGTCGTAGACGTAGCGCTTGCCGTCGTGAACGATGGTGAAGACCTTCTTGTTGTCCTTGCTGTCGAGGCCGAGGTAGAGGAGGTCGTTCAGGTCGCTGATGGCGGACAAGGAGGTCTCAAGGTTGTCGAGGTCCACGATGCCGCGATCCATCATCGCCTTGTTGATGTACCACTTGCCGTTTTCACGGATGAGGGGAGCCACGCGGGGAACGTCGCGCCAGAAGAAGTCAACGGGAGCGTTGTCTTCGAAGGTGCGGATGACGTTACCTTCTTCGTCCAACTCGTTAACCTTGCTTCCGCTCTTGTTGGTTCCGAAGACAGCGTCAACGTGAACGTCGATGCGCTCGAAGCGTCCATCTTCGCTGCGCCAGGCCACTTCTTCGCGGATGTTGTACATCGCGCCGTTCCAAACTTCTTGGCCTTTGTCGCTGTCGGTCGCGATGGAGTTACCGGAGCGCATCGCGCTATCGGTCAGGCGGGTCTTGCCTTCCACGTCGTCACCGGACTGCATTTCTTTGCCGAGCAGCATGTTGTGTGCGGTGCCCATGGGGTGGGTCGCGCCTTCTTCTGCCACAAACTTACCTTCGTCGTTCTTCTTGAAGGTGACGTCCATGGAGGAGAGTTCTTTGGTCTTGGGGTTGAAGTAGTAGCGGGTCAGGCTGCGGTCGCCGATGCTACGGATGTCGGTACCCAAGAGAACCTTCTCGTCGGTGTCGGGGGAGATGGTGATGCTGTCTTTGTTTTCCACCCACTGGCCGTTTTCGTTGACGGTGTAGTACTCGTTCTTGGCCTTGATGGTGCGGTCGTTACCGCTGATGATGTGGGTGTCGCCTTGGATCTTCTGGCTGAGCTCTTCGTTGACTTCAAAGCTCTTGCCGTCGTCGCTCAAGGTATACTCGGAGAAGCTCTTCTCTGCGTCGACGGTCTCGTCGGAGTTGGGCTTGGTCATGCTCTCGAAGCGAACGTTGAAGCTTCGGTACTGGCCACCCACGCTGAGGTGGATGTTGTCGGGGCGGTCGTCGTTACGAGCACCACCGAACTGAGTTTCGCCCATGTGGACGGTCTTGCCGGTGCCAAACTCAACGTACTGGCCGCCGAAGTTCAGGGTGCTGGACATGGCTTCCAACAGGTCCTTGCGGCTGTAGTCGGTGGTCTTACCGGTGTCTGCGCGGTATTCTTTCACACCAGCGGAGCCGCTCATGTCGGTGTGGATGGTTTCCATCACAGCCTTGATGTCGCAGTGACCCCACCAGCCGGTGTTGATCTTCTCGGAGTCGATCATGCGGTTGCCGTTCCAGTCAAACCGGAAATCGTTTCGCAGTTCTTCTTCTTCGCCAGCGCGACGGAAAGTCAGTTCTTGTACATCGGTACGGATGAAGCTTTCTTGCAGCTCAGCCGGAACTTCAGTGGTGGTTCCTTGGAAGAGGTACTTGTCTTGAGCGCTATCCCAAACGACTTGCTTGCCAGCGTTTTCGTTGTCGATGTTGGGGTCAACCTGAATGGTTTCGTAGCTGGGGGTGACGTTGCTAACAGTGTCAGCTTTCATCGAGACAACGTTGCGGCTGTCTTTGTCGATGGCCACAAGACCCATGGTCTTTTCTGCGTTGTTCTCGTCCATCTTGCCGTTGGGCACATACTTCTTGGTGAAGATGAAGTCGATCTGGTTTTGGATGGTCTCACGACGGGGGTCATCAGCGGGCATGGCGTCGAGCATTTTTTCGTACACGTGGACGAAAGCCGAGTCGTGACCGTAGGACCAGTAACCGCCAGTGTCAGCTTTGTCGAACTTGATAGCGCGACCGCGGAACGCGTCAGCGTGCGAGAGGTTGACTTCGCGACGAGCAGCGACTGCGTCTTCGCCAGTCAGGCCAGTCTTGGCAACGAGGCCCATGGCTTCGTCGTAGAAGGAGCCGATGCGACGTCCGGTGACGTTGTTGTAAGCGAAGTGGCTGTCTTCGCCGATCTTCTCAGCGAACTCTTGACGATCCGGGAGGAGGTAGTCGCCGTGGGTTTCTTTCAACTCGGTCAACAGAGCTTTGAAGTCTTCGCCAGTCTTGACTTCAGCCAAACGATCGGCGGGAACGTCAATGATCTGGGGACGTGCGTCAAAGTCTTCGATGGTGCGGGGAGCGATCTTAAGATCGGGTACGTGAAACCCAGGAGCGATCTCGGTGCTCAACTCGATGCGGGTCGAGGTGGTTTCTGCGACTTTGTCGCCACCGCTTGCAATTTCAGTTCCTTGCAAAAGGCTGGGGTCAAAGACAGGGGCGTTTCTTCCGGGACCGGAAACATTGCTTGGCATGGTCATTCTCCTGACACATAAGGTTGAAAAAAAAACGAACGAAACAAAGTCCTCACTCAGGGGAGTGGCTTGTCCCAAACAAGGACTGGGGTGGAGCTTGTTACGTTGTACAAAACACAGGCTCCCAGACAAACAAAAAAAGACATCTTACCACAAAACAAACAAACAAAACTTGCCTTGGTACAAGACGAGCAAATCAGACTCCTCCAGCCTTCTTCGCTCTATTCTGTGCCTGCCTCCTTTTTCCTCGGCAGGCTAAAGCTTTCCCATTATTCACGTGCACTATCGGCAAGTTGTTGGAGAAGTTGCTTCTTTTTCTGCAGAAAATACAAGGCGTCCATCTAAGTGTTCGATTGTAAAATGATAGTTTTTTTTACTTCTGTCTGGGAGTGGTCGCGGTTGGGAGGAGAAAGTCTCTGAGACTTGGGGCTGTGATTTGCTTCCGAACGATCGGAGTGTGTAAGTTCACACGAGCCTGGATTCGAGCAGGCTGTACCATTTCATACCGAACAGGAGAGCCGAACATGGAACGAATGAATGGAATTGCAAAATTAATCTGTAGTGTTGCGCTGCTTTTGTTTGCGGTTGCGGCGTTGATCTTCTCGCTGCGAAGCACTTCCAACGAAGCCAACGCGGTAGGGGTGGCGTCACGTCGAGCTGGCTACAATGGCTTTGTCTTTACCCAGAGTCCCAGTGGAAAGGTCCTCTACAAATGGGAGTGGGATAGTAAGAAGAATAGTTGGGTACGTACCAGGCATGCAGGTCGCTAACATAGCGTTGCTTTCTCAGATTCTCGCCTTGAACTCTTTTTCCTGCCCCTCCAGCGATAACCTTCTTTCATGATCCTCCAAGGTTTCCTTTCTTGCGACATTTGCACGGTTGGCTTGTTTTTCTTTTGGCAGAGGCTTCCGGAAACATCCGGGTGGGTTTTTGCCCCATAAGCTTTGGGGAGACAAAGCGGTAGGAGATGTTGGAGGAGAAGCCACGGGTGATGGTGCATCCATAATAGGGAGCGCGTGGGTTTGCGATCGGTCGATCCTGAAGCAACGCTTGCAGCGCACTTTCCGCATAAGCAACTCGGCCAGAGACACCCGGTTTGCGCTCATTGTCGAGCCAGCCAAAGAACCGGACTTTTCCCTGACGATCGAGGAGTACGATGGTTGGGGTTGTTGTGACCCCAAGGTACCGGGCGAGCTTGCCGTTTTGATCCACAACCAGAGGAACCCGAAGACGCCGCTGCATGGCGTGTTGCCAAAGCCGGGTGGGAGAGTCGTCGGCATTGCTTGCCACAGCCAGTACTTGAACATCTTGGGGAGCATAACGAGCGCGAAGCTGCTCAATGCGAGCCTGGTAACGTTTCACGCAAGGGCATGTGGTCGCCCACCACGCCAAAACGGTAGCTTTGTGGCGTTGGATACTTTGATGCAGCGGAAACGGTTTGCCTGTCAGGCTCACCAAGTTTCGCGATAAGGGAGATGTGGGAGTGGGAAGTTTGTTGTGAGCGGTGGAGGCGCAACCGGTTAGGAGCAGACCAGCAAAGCCAAAGAATACAAAGCGTATCATGACATCTTCTCGGGTTGAGTGGGTGAAGAGTGGTTGTTCTTAGAAGTATCCGTAACGTAGGTTCAGCGTGCAGGTCAGGCGTCCCGGTTGGTTGTGTCCCAATTGGCTGGCGAACAGCCCGGTGTCCAGGCTACCGACGATGGTCCAATGGGGAGTAAACGCCCAGGCTGCCGAGAGTCCCAGACCCAGGTCCAGGCGGTAGGAGTTCTCTTGGACTTGTTCATCAAAGCGTAGGTTGTCTTCCCACAAGACGCGGAAAGAAGCTGCCAAAACCAAGACGCTTCCAATTTCAACGCCTCCTGAGAACGTGTTGATCCAGGACAAGCCGAAACGTTGGTGTTGTTTAAGGTCTTCACGGTACTGGGGAAGGGGGATCTGTACGCCCGTGTCCCAGCGAAGGAAGCCGGGGTAGAACGTCTTCTCGAAGGTCAGCCCTGCGTTGAGCACCCAGGCTCCACGACCTGTTACATCAGCGGCGAGAACATGGGTGGTTTGTTCGGTGCTGCGTCCTGCTGGCGCTGAGACGCTCAAATTCAACGCGATCGCAGGTACATGGATCAACTCTCCAATCGAAAGGATCTCAAAGCGTCCACCCAACTGGACATCGGAGACAAAGCCGCCTACATCCACAAGGTCGCCAGCGCGTCTGTAGTTCATGCTCCAAGGGACTCGAAAAAACAGAGACACTTTGCGATGCAAGCCAACAAGTCCCCAAAGCTCAGAGCGCCACTCTACATCGTTGTAATTGGGCCGGTATGCTTGCCAGTCACCGTGGGTGTCCCAATGTCCAATGCCCCCTAACACCGAGGTTCGCAGCCCAAACGCAAGCTTCTCCCAATTTTTGAGGCGACCCACTCCCGAGACGGCTGCCGACATACAACAAGCACCTCCCTCGCTTGATGAAGGACGCACCAACAGCAACGTTGTTAACAAGAGAAGCCCGAGGAAGAAGGAGGTTGTTCTGCGCTGATGTTGTTGTATCATTGACTTGTTTGACCCAGGTCCTTGGTGGCGGTTCACGGTTTCGCATGGCAGGTCTGGGTATACAAGCCTGGACAAAAATCACCATTGGGTAAATTGTCGCACCTTGTTATGTGTTCTGAATCCCAACGGAAATGAGGGGGCATGAAGAGAATGTTCTCGCATCTTTTATGCCGTGGGAAGAGGCAGTGACAGGGTTTTCCTACCCAAGACGCTCCTCGCTGTGTTGTGGGTTGTAAGTCAAGGCGGGTAGAGCACCCGTTTTACAGGGGTTACTTGCTCAATGGTCGAGATCCAGGCATGGTAGGTGTCCATTGGTTCATTGTCTTGATGATGGGAGAAGTGTATGTGCAGCACGAAATCTACGTTGGTTCTGTCTTTGATGCTAGCTTTGATGATGTTCGTTGTTCCCAGCCCCAAAAGCGCGATAGCTGGCGGAGGTTTCAAAGGAACCTGGAAGAAAGTGTCGAACAAGGATGGTGTGTTGGTCCATCGTATGAAGCTGAAGGGAAGCAACCTGTTTGCGTTCCGCGGTGAGATGACAGCGAACATTCACATCGCCAAGCTGATTCGGATCTTTATCTCTCCGAAGGTGAAGACCCGGAAGAAGTGGATTGATGGTTTTCGAGGGAGCAAGCCCATCTCTACCCCGAGTCCTTTGGAGCGGGTGTACTGGATCCGGTTTGATCTTCCCTGGCCGGCCTGGGACCGAGACTTTGTGTTTCACACACGAGCGGTTCCCAACCTCCGCGACCGGACGTTTACGGCGCTGATTAAATCGGTAAAACACAAGAAGTTTCCGAAGAACAAGTGCTGCGTCCGCGCGTTTGCCCGAGGGACGTACTACAAGTTTACGGCGCTCAAACACAAGAAAGGCGACAAGCGTGGGCCACGCACTCGGTTGTATGTGGAGGTTCACACAGACCCCAAAGGTTGGTTACCTGCATGGTTGATCAACAAGACCCAGTCGAACTGGCCACGCAAAACGCTCCTCAACTTGGTAAAGGTCTCCCGCAAAGCCAAACCACATCCTTTGATGCTTCCATGGCACTCGCCGGGCCCTATCCAATACCCCGCCGCTGTGGTCAAAAAGTACGGAAAGTTGATCAAGGCGTCACAGAAGTATGTGAAGGAACATGTGAAGCCATCGAAGTGATCGATGAAGGTGTGAGAGGCAGGCTGGGTCCGCATACGGGGGAGGGTAAGAAACCAACGGGGACACCCTTTTGCGGAGGGTCTGTTGGATCAAGCTTTGTCTTGGTGGATTTGGATGTAGTTTCCGCAGGTGTCATCAAACACGGCGATGGTTCCATAATCCGTATCGGTGGGTTCTTGTGTGAAGACGACGCCCTTTTCTTTCAAGGTTTCGTAATCCTGTTGGGCGTTTTGACTTCCAAGGACAAGGACAGGTAGACCTTTCTCGTAGACCTTGGATTGGAAGGACGCGTAGAATTCTTCCCCTGTGGGTTCGAGCAACAAAGCTGTTCCGTTGGGTTGTTCTGGAGATGCGACTATCGCGAACTGGGCTTCAGGTACAAACATAACCTCAGTGAAGCCGAGAACTTCCGTGTAGAAACGATGGGCGGCGATTGGATCTTTCACTGGGATGCTGGTCATTTTGATGTTCATGGGAGACTCCTTGGGTTGTTGCAATAGACAATGTGGGCGACATCTTAACTGCTCTGTCTGTCATATCTTGTCATATCAACTTTGAGTTCTAACATCACCCAGCAAGGACCAGCTTGTTTGTTGCCTTCCACAACTGATGAACATCCGCTGTATCACTGCTTGGTTCGTCTAGCGATATTTGGCTTGCAACGTGCGCTTTCGTTGCTTGGCTCGACGGGCGCAGCGATGGAAAGAGCGGGCGATTCTGGCCTGTTGCAGTACATTCCCATACATCTTGATAGCTTCCCTCTTAAGGGGAGTGACAAACTTAATATCAATCTTGTCCATGTATTGTTTCTTGGCCTGTGGCGTCCACTTCAGCCCTTCAATGTAAGGAAAAGGTGCACGGCGAATGCTATCTGCGATGTGCTCTTTGGCCTCTGCGAGTTTCTGAAGGGTGCAAAGTGTATAGCCTGTGTTGGGGCCTCGAATGACCTGAAAAATGGTAGCTGATAGCAAGTCAAATTGAATCATCATCTTGTGAATCTGACGGACCTGTCGCCTCGGAACTGTCGCTGTGATGGACTGACGCAAAAATTGTCGATGCTTCTTGGCAAAGCGTTGGTAGGCTCGTTTTTGTTCTCGACGCTCAGACAGAGATCCCGGCGCAGAGCTCGCCTGCATAGGAATCACAAAGAGCGCAAGGCACAGGGCGGAGCAAGATAGATAGCTTTTCATCAGCGTCGTCCTTTGGTCGAGAGGAAGAGAGGATCTCGGTGTTCTCTTCTCTTACCTCTTGCGAAGACAATTGTTACAAAATCCCTCTTGGTTTTGATGAGATAGGTGGAAATGTGTGAGGCCTCTCACAAAAAAAGAAGCAACTTCCTCGAAGGGGAACCGAAAAAGACAACACAAGGACACAGCGGCGGATAGGGAAGCCTTTGGCAAGAAGCTCTCCCAACACAACTCACCCCATTTCCTGAATCGGGGAGGGCAACGCCACTCGTGCACCCCAAGCAAACACCAATCCAAAGCGATTCGCTAGGCTACTTTTTTCGAAGATGAATAGGAGAGTGACTCATGACAACCCCGCGTATCAGAACCGGCTCTTCCGGCGGAACCACCCGAACATCCAACCGTGTCTCATCCTCGGGAAGTTCGACGCCAGCGCGGAACGTGTCAACTCCGAAAGCACCTTCCACCAGCTCCAATCAGTTTCAGCTGGCGTCTACCCGCAACAATGTAAGCGCGGCACCCACAGCCAAACCACGTGCGGGTCTTACGCGTTCGCTGGAGACGCCCAAAGCTCTAGAAACACCCACTGCGGCGGTCTCTCGACCCACAACACCCAATGTCTCTACAACCTCCGCATCATCCGAGCCCATTCGGTTGGCACAACGGACCGATGCGACGGCCGCTCCAAAGTCCGACCCTTCGGCCTCTCCAGCGTTGAATGCCGATCAACAAAAACAAGTGGATCGTATGGGGCGCCAGCTTGACCAGTGGCTCTCCCAAGACGTTACGGATTGGAATGACTACGCTTTCAAAGACGTCGCGAAGTACACACGAGAAGGTAGCAAGACTCCTTTTGTGAAGCGATTGCTTGACCTTCCCAACACTCCGGAAACAGCGGAGCTTAAGGCCAAATGGCTTGACCTGGCTGGACAATACGCCAACAGCCACCGCCAGCATCCTGCCTGGTACCGAATGAGCAACGCTGGCGTAGGCATTTATAACTCCATGCAAATTGATCCTATGCGACAAGCTATGTCCGAAGTGTTAGCGAGCGACCCGAAGCGCATTGTTGACCACTTTGACAACACCTCGATGGATCCGATGGGTCAGAAGTCGTTCTCCCCGATGATGCATGCGATGTTGGATCGTTCGGATACCGTCCGTGGAACAGAGATCGGCGTCAACCGAGAGATTCGTCAGAACCTGGCCAGCGCCATCAGCCAGCTTGCAGGTCCTGTGATTGAACAGCGCGGTGCTGCCGTGACTCCGGAGAACCAAGAGAGCCTCGCTCGCGCAGGTCATCATCTGGGGTATCTGCTGGGAGGCATGCAAGGTGGGTACGAGCAAGCTTTCCATAACGAAGCGACACGCAAACGCGAGCAAGCTGAAATGATGAAAACCCTCGTGGGGCTGGCGTCCGACACCGACACCGGTCATCCCGCGGCCAACCATGCGCTCAAAGTCGTCAACGCTCTGGCCGGGGCTGGCATCGATCGCTCCTTCAACCAAGACATTCAACGCAACTTCAACAGCGCTGTCTCTGATATCCAAGACTTCCAAGGTCTCTATCGCCGTATGATCGATGCCGACAACAACTACCACCTCGACCAGATGATTCTCCCCAAATACAACAACGTCCTCCTGCAAAGCCGCTTCCAAAACTAGTCAAATCCCCCGACGTCCCCTCAAATATTTGATACATTCTTGTTGGTTTGGACATGTGTGACGACCCATGTTTGGGGGCGTTGTTTCGGATGTTTCCATGCGAAGGCCCAACATCACAAAGCTGGTCTGGAACTTGCTCCACAAAAAGAAAGAACGTACGTTGTGTTTTTCCTTTGTGGGCTAGGTTTTTGGAGATACAGGAGGTTGTGATGAGGCAACAAACAAGGATGAAACGTTGGAGCCTGTGGGGTGGATGGCTGGTGTTGTGTGTGGGACTCTCTATGATGGCAGCTTGTGGCCCATCCAACGACAACAACCAAAACTCCAACAGCAACACAAACGCCAAACCGGTAGATCTTCCCAACGTGGCAGAAGCAGATCGGGACGCTATGGTGAAGGGCCAGACCGAGTTTGCGATCAACTTGTACAAGCAATTGAGTCAGGAAAACCCAGGCAAGAATCTGTTCTTCTCGCCGTATAGCATCTCTGTCGCGCTCTCGATGACTTACGCAGGCGCAGCAAATCAAACTGCTACACAAATGAAGGACACGCTGAAGCTTCCATTTGATGATGACCGAAATCACGCTGCGATCGAATGGTTGCGTGGGAACCTCTACAACCGAAGCTTGGGCGGTCAGTTTTCGATGCAACTGGCAAACCGTCTGTTTGTGCAAAAAGGTTATCCCTTGCTGAAGAGCTTTACAGACTTGCTGAACCAACACTACGGAGCAGGGCTGGAAGAGGTCGATTACGGTAGCGATGTCGAAGCCGCGCGACAAACCATTAACAAGTGGGTCGAACAGCAAACCAACGACCGGATCAAAGACTTGTTCCCCAAAGACTCCCTTCGCCCCGACACTCGCCTTGTCCTGGCCAATGCCATCTACTTTCTTGGGAACTGGAAAGACCAGTTTGACCCCAAGCGCACCTACCAAGGCGACTTTGAGGTTTCGAGTGAAAAGACCGTCAAAGTGGATCTGATGCGCAAGGAAATGTCTGTTCCTTTCGCAAAAATCGACGACAGCACCACCATCTTTTCTTTGCCTTACAAAGGGGAGGAGCTGTCTTTGGTTGTGGTTCTACACAAGGACATCAACTTGCTGGAAGCAGGTCTTTCTGAACCACAGCTGACTTCCTGGATCGGTAAGCAAAACAAAGGTCGCAGCGTGGTGATCTTGCCCAAAGTAAAAATCACACAATCGTTTGACATGGGCGCTACCTTGGAGGCTATGGGTATGACCGATGCTTTCTCGGCTGTAGCCGACTTTAGCGGAATCACAGACGCCGAAAAGCTGATGATCCAAAAGGTGGTTCACAAAGCGTTCCTGGAAGTCAATGAAACGGGTACGGAAGCTGCCGCAGCAACCGGTGTTTCCGTTGGTCCGACATCCGTGCCGCCGACTCTCTCAGCCACGCGGCCCTTCCTCTTGTTGATCCGCGACAACAAGACCGGAAGCATCCTCTTTATGGGGAAAATCCTCGACCCTTCCCTCCAATAGCGACAACCAAGCTATCACTATAGCTCTTTGCAAGCTTCTCCTGGGTTTTCCCACCGCACCTCAAAGTTCAGTTTGTACGATTTGCCCGAAAACGAAAACTCAACCGTGACGTTGCATGAGGCACCAACGTCTCGGAGGGCGATGGCACCACCGGTGGCTTTTTCAAGGCCGACTTGCTTGCCTTGCGCGTCCCATTTGCGGAACCAGGCGCATGCTTTCCCTTGGCGTGCAGCGTTCTCTGGATTGGAGCCACACTCCATGTTCACCAGCGTGTAGGTTCCCGAGGCGCACGCCGCCGTTGTGTTCAATCCCAGGGTAAAGTAGATCTGGCGGGCTTCGCCACCCGGGGTTGCAGAGCCGCTTTGTGCTAAGCCGCAAGCGGTTAGACCTTTGGTGTCAATCAACGAACCCGACAAGGTGTACGATGCGTCTGACTTGATGCTCACGGTTTGTGCCGTGAACGCCTCAAATCCAGGGAGCTTGTCCTCGCATTGTCCTCTGTTGCAGTACTGTGTGGAAGGGCACATGCTGTCGTCGCCACAAGTGGTGACCACACCACCTCCGCTACCACCCGGTATGTCCTTACAGAAACCGGAGGATTGGCAGGATTGTCCCGACGGACAATCCGCGTTCTTGGTGCACTGGGTGGTTGTGCTGGTCCCATTCCCTGACTGACAGCTACCATCAGTGCAGGTCTTTCCTTCTCCACAGTCGGTATTGCGGATGCATTGGATGCTTCCGCCAACGCAAATGCTCTGCAGACACTGCTCTCCGGACAAACAATCTCCAGCAGGCTGGCAGGCCCGTGTGGTGGGACTGGAACAACCGATCGCTAGAGCAACAACAAACAAAGACACAACAACAGAGCTGATCTTCAATTTCATAAGCCTGTACCTTTTGGAATCTTGTATAGAGAAATATAAGGTCTTGGTATCTTTCTAGAACTTGCCTTTTTCGTCAATGAGCAAGGGGAAGACAAAGCTGCTAATGAAGTCGAAGAGGTGAGTGGGTTCCTACTGTGGAGCCTGTGACTGGCGGTAGCCCCAACAAGCGGGTGCTCACGTTGGCGATGTTGCAATTGCGAATAGGCTGTGGGGTTGTGTTATGAGGCACCTGCTTTGCGCCTGGGTCTCTATACCTCGGTGCGTTGAGCTTGTAGAGGTCGGAGCCTGCTTTTACACCAGCTCCCCAGGCAAAGAAAGGAATCGTGTAGTTGACCTTTCGTTCGGCCTTAAGGTGGGTGTGCTTGTGACCTCCATGATCCGAGGTCACCAGCAACGTCGTGCGCTTCTTGAGCTTTGGGCTTTGTTCCACCGCAGCCAGTATTTGCCCAAGGTAACGGTCTTGTTGTTGGACAGCGTTTCGGTAAGGACGTGACATCCAACGATGGCGGTGACCTGCGGAGTCAGGCCCTCGCAAATGAAGGAATGTAAAGTGGGTCGGATTCTTTCGCAGATGATGAAGCACCAGCGGCATCGTTTGGTGGTCTCGTCGAGTGATCCCTACAACATCAATTTTGTTCCGTCCGTGGTCGGGTGCTACAAGGTCTTTGGCCCCTCGAAGCGCATTGTACGATAGGCTGTACAACACAAACTTTCTTTTGGATGCAAAGAGCGCAGTGGTCCGTCCGTGGTCGTGCAGGGTGTCAAAGACGCTGGCCACATACGAACCCTTTTTGGCGTGGATGGATCGTCGAGGCATTCGGTTCCATGAGATGCCATGACCCTTTGAACCACGCACTCCGCGGCCTGTCAGCATACAGGTATGGTTGGGGATCGTATAGGTGTAGTCTGCATCCGTTCGGGCGTTGAGTGTATACGAACCCTCCTTCATCAAACGGTAGAATGTGGGCAACGTTTCGGCTCCCAGCTGGGTGATCACGTCACTGCGCAAACCATCGATGCTGATGGCGACCACATATCGCAGGGGTCTTGCGGAAGACAACAACGATGCAGGAGCGCGGAAAAAGTCCGTGGGTTCGTACAAACGGGGTGCGCGAGGGACTGGGTGAAAAGAACGAGGAGGGATTCGGGAAGCGCGAGGATCTGTACGAGAAGTACGAGGAGATAGAAGGAGCCAGTAGACAAGCACTCCAAGGATGAACAACGAGCAGGTCATCCCAATGTACAAACTCTGGCGGTGTTGTGGGTCGGAAGCCGACGAAGAAGTCATGATTCAAGTTCCTGCAAGGTAAGACACAACGCTTCAAAAGCGTGGTGCATCCTAGCAGAGAACTGTTGGGCCTGCGTGAACATTGTGCCACGAAGCCAGCGCTCTTTCTCTCTTCGTCTCTTACTCGATCGGTGCTTTGACAAACCGGCCCCAGGCAACAAAGGCACTGAGCAGGGCCAACACAATAGGTGCACCAATGGCTGCCATCTCGCCGCGCATCACATGCGTACCCAGGGCAAGGATCATAACAAGGCTAAGTAACGCTGCTGCGACGGGGGTCAGCTTGGGTTGAATCTTCAGGGCTGCTGGAAGGATCAGACCCAGCGCTCCTGCTACCTCGGACACACCAATGAACCGTACCAGCCAAACAGGAACATCTTGGGCGAATAACATCCCGTTTTTGACGAGCTGATCAATCGGCGTTACGATCTTCATACCACCTGCCATTACAAATGCGATGGCCAACAAACTTTGTAGAATCCAGAGTGCAATGTTCATTTTCGTTCTCCCTTTGTCATAGAAGTTGAGTTCGTTTGCTTTGTGCTTCTATCTTGACAAAGTTTCTCCTGAGCGACAAGACTGCAAGAATGGAACCTTAAGTTGCATAGGAGCAACCTCAATGAATTTAACGGATCTGGCAAGCTTTGTTCGCGTGGTGGAGTTGGGGACAATCACAGCGGCCTCGAAGGAAGAACAGGTACCCAAGTCAACGATCAGCCGAAGGATTGCGCGGTTGGAGCAGGATCTGGGAGTGGAGTTGCTTCGTCGCTCTCCTCGTTCCTTTACGCTTACAGATGACGGAAAGACTCTTCACGCCCGGGCAAGGGGTGCGCTGTATGAACTGGAGCACGTCGAGCAGGCGTTGTTGGAGAGTTCGGATGTGCCCCATGGACGCCTTGTTCTGAGCGCGCCGCCTGATCTGGGACGTACGGCGATCTTTGCGGAGTTGCTGTTTGTTTTCCAGCAGCGTTATCCCAAGGTAAAGCTTGAGGTTGGGCTGGAGATGAGGATGGTTGATCTGTTGCAGGAGGGTGTGGATGTCGCATTTCGCATGCACAACGGGCAGATCCCTGGCGGGGATGGTCTGATGTCCAAGTTTGTGGGGAGAGGCTTGATCACATTGTACGCTTCCCCTGCCTACCTGCAGAAGAGAGGTGTACCGGCCACGTTTGATGAATTGTATGATCACGACTGGATCAACCACGTTGCCTTTGTGGACAGAGCGCTGGAGCTGGAAGGTCACGAAGAGATCATCTCGTTTTCCTGCCCAGAAGGGGTTTGTTTGCTGGATGACTTTGTGCTGATGCAAGCGTTGTTGGAGGCGGGCTCTGGTCTGGGTTTCATGCCCCAATTTCTCGCAGAGGATAGCGTCTCCAGCGGTTCACTTGTGCCGGTGATGCCTGAGGTTACTGCGAAGGCTGGAGCTTGTTCTTTGGTGTGGCCGGAAAGTCGTCACTTGGCGCCTCGAATTCGAGCCTTTGTGGATGTGGCTTACGAGGTGATGATGAAACATCTTTTCTAGGGAGAGTCGAGAAAGAGGGAAGGGGGGAACGAGGGGGTTAGCTTTGTTGGGGAAGCTCGATGATTCGCTGCCAGACGGTCTCAAAGGTGTCTTTGGTGTGACCCAAGGTGTAGGGTTGGCCGTTGGCACGAACCACGAAGACTTTGCCGTGACCTTCCTTGGATGCTTGGGTTTTGCTCATGACCCACCACACACGATGGACTGCCTTGCGGATGTCTGCTGCGATGATGTCTTTGCCGCTCTTGAGCTTCAGCTTGAAGGGTCCGTCCCAGGGCAGGTTCTTGGCGCGGTGAGCCGGAACAGCCTTGAGGATGGCTTGCATCAAGGAGCGGGGGGAGCCTGCTTCTTCGCTCTTGCCTGCGGTGGTACGAATCATCACGGTGATTCCGGTTTTTTCGGGAGCGACGAGGACCTTCTTGGCTTTGTTGTTTTCAAACGCCTTCGCAGTTTCAACCGGAGCCGGCGTTTCTTCGATTTGATCTTCTTGGGCAGGGCCCTTCTCCATGGAGAAGACAAGCTTTTTGCTGCAGCCCGTCATCACCAACAAGCCCATTCCCAGTCCCATGATTGCCATCCAGTTGAGTCGCTTCATCTTACTTACCCTTACATGCATAACCCGAAAAAAGTGCTCTTCTTTGCTTAAGACTGTCTCTCCAGCCTTTCTGTCTACTTTGTTGAACGAGAGCGAGAAGTTTTTCAAACTTTTTGAACTTTTTCTCTTTT
This sequence comes from Deltaproteobacteria bacterium, assembly GCA_006226375.1. Classification (GTDB taxonomy): domain Bacteria; phylum Myxococcota_C; class UBA6777; order UBA6777; family UBA6777; genus M3003. Next base: position 42,121 of record SBHC01000066.1, read on the forward strand.
GTTTTCAAGGTTGTGAGTTGGGTCACACATCCTGGAGAAAAAGTCGTGAGTCATCTCACACCGGGGTGGGATTGGACTCTCTCACGTCGTTACATAGGCAAACGTAGAGACCGACCGTATCCAGAACGTAACGAGGACGCAACAAAATCGGATCGACCAGAAGAAAAGAACGACAAAACAAATGGATAAGAAAAGAAAAGAATTTGCAAGGAGGGAGAGGCGGGGGGTTCTGGGGATTATCGCTTGTTCTTCTTCTTGAGCTTCTTCTTCTTGGCGCCGTCAAAGACATCTTCCGTTGATCCTTGAACGGCTCGGGTGCTCAGATTACTCAAGGAGGTGTTGGATTTGCTGCTCTTGAACTTCTTGAACACGCTTCCGATCGCTGAGCCTGCCTTCTTCATCGCCTTGAAGCCTTGGGGGGTGGCCAGGATACTGGCCACGAAGATAAACATGGAGGCGGTTTGAGCGGTGCGCCCTGTTTCACCGTCCATTGTACTGAGGAGGCCCAAGGTGACTGTCGTGACAGCGACCATGGTTCGCGCAATGACAAGGCCTTTTTGTCCGCCTTTGCCTTTGCGCTTCATTTGCTTGTGTTCCATGAAGGTCGAGACCGCGTTGGCAGCTTCAGCGCCGCCCCAGAATGCCATCATGAGGGTGTTCATCGTTTGGACAGTGTCGTCGCTGGCACCCAGTTGGCGCGCTGCAGAGGTCGCTCCCCACAGCGCCCATGAGACAGACATCAGAGCGCTTCCGATAAAGGCAGTCCTTTTGGCTGTGTTCATTCCGGAGTAGCCGCCTTTGGTCTCCTTGCGCATCTTGTGCAGGGTGAAGGCGGTGTAGCCAAGACCAAGGACAGCAACCCCTGCGATGCTCCAGTCTTTGATCTGGGAGAAGGTGTCGCCATCGTTGCCATTGACGGTTTCGGTGCCTTGGAACTCGCGGAATGTGATCGGATTGTTGAGCACCATACCGTAGCTGTTGAACTCATCGTTGGTGGACTGGGCCACCTGGAACGAGGGGTCTGGGCTCGTCCATCGGCCTGTTTGCGCGTCGAGGGAGCGAAGCGCGAAGCGGTGCGTTTGGGTGGTGGGTTCCCACTCTGCGTTCATGAAGCCAAAGGTGTGTGGGGTGCCTTCTTGTTTGCGAGTTTTTCCATACGGATAGTAGTGGGTGCGGCTGACGATCGCGCCAGAAGCGTCTGTCACCGCGCGGACCGAGCCGACTTGGTCTGCGTGATGGAAGTAGGTTTCGTCTTTGCCGTCGCGGAGCAAGTTGTTGACGCTAGCCATCAGCATGTCTTGGGTCAGATCCAGGTCGATGGGGCGTGTCTTCAATGTTACCTTGACGATCCCGTTGCGTGAGGCGTGGTAGACCCAGGCATCGCCTGCTGTGATCTTGCCGTCGGCTTTCGGGGTTTCTCCATCCAGGGGCGCGACATCATCGAAGAAGATCGCCTGGATCTTGCTGCTGTGAGTGGAAGCGATCCGGTTCATCCCAAACTTGACGTAGGAGACCCCTTCTCCCTCGCGGATCTCAAACAGGTCTTCGACGTAGAAGGTGTGGAGGCCGTTGGCTTCCTTGATCGTACGAACGAGGTGGTTGCCGTACCAATAGCGAGCCACGGTCTGGCCGTTTCGCTTCACGCTGGTGCAACGGCTCATATAGTCCCAAGCCATCTCGTCGTTGCCGCGCTTGGTGATGTTGCCGTTGTCGTCGTAGGTGAGCTTAATGTCTTTGGCTTGCTTCAACTGGTGAACGCGCTTGGTGTCGTATACCATCTCGCCCAAATGTACGGGGCTTTTGTCTCCCAGGGAGGACACCTTCGAGACGACGTTGTGGTTGTTGTCTTGCTGGTAGTTGATCGCTTCCTGGCCTGTTCCGACTTTGGCCTGGGCCAGGCGGTAGAGAGAATCGTATTGGTAGGTATTGGTGAAGCTAGCGTCTCCGTGTTTTTGCTTCACGGAGAGTACATTGCCGATCGAGTCAAAGGTGTTGTCCAAGGTGAACACCTTGTCCACTGCGATTTGCGTCGCCCACTTGCGCGAGTTGTAGGTGTAGTTCGTGGTCACGCCGTTGCTGGCTTTCCAGCTTTTCAGCGTGTTGTCGGTGTTGTAGGCAATGGAGGTGATCACCCCTTCGAGTCCAAGGGCGCGTCCCGCTGCATCTTTGGTCCACCGCATCACACGACCATCGGGCAAGGTTTTGGTGACCAGCTCGCCTTCGGTGTCGTAGGTACGCTTGAAGTCCAGGTTCACACCCATCAGGTTGTGGCGTTCGGCGATCACCTGGCCTGTGGTGTCGTAGGAGAAGTAGTAGGTTCCTGTGGGATACTGAATCTTTGAGAGTCGGCCTTTGAGGTTGGTGGCCGTCGGGAAGTTCGGATCCAACTTGTCGTACGAGTAGGTGATGGTGGTGTCCGGCTTGTCTTTTTCCATCACGGTCTTGAGGCGGCCCACAGCGTCGTGGGTATAAACCGTAATCTTCCCACGGGAGTCGCGAACCTCTGCCATCCGGTTGGTGGCGTTGTAGGTCATTACCGTCTCCGAACGATCCGGATCCACGGTGCGAGTCACATTCCCCAACAAGTCGTACTCGTGGGTTTTGAAGGTTCCATCATCAAAGGTGACCTTGGTGATCCTGTCTTGGTGTTGGTGATTCAAGGCCGAGTATTCGTATTTGGTGGTGATTGTCTTGCCCCCCGCCAACATCTCCACTTCTTGGATGGTGCGGCCCAGGCCGTCCATCGTCATGACCTTGGGTGTGTTGTAGTGGGGAGATTCTTTGCGGTTGTCTTCTTCGTCAAAGACGGTTTTGAGCAGCGGACTGTAAACAGTCCGGGTGAAGGACTGGTCGGGGTTGGTTTGTTGGGTGAGACGTCCCATCCCATCGTATTGATAGGAAGTCACGTTGGTTCCTTCGGGTGCAGTGAAGGAACATTGATCGGTCGAGGTGTGGACATCCCACACTTTGGCCTGGAAGCCAAGGCGGTTGTACTCGGTGTGGCTGAACGCCAGGAACTTGTTGTCCTTGACGCTCTCGATCAACTTGAGTGTTGAGAGCTTGCGGCCCAGTCCGTCGAAGCACTGGATGTTCTTGCGATCGACCTCGCCTCCGGTCATGGAGCGTCGTTCGGTGATGATTCGGCTGAGCGGAGCCTGCATCTCGTAGATGTATCGCGTCGAGGGCTTGCCTTCCGGGTCCACAGGTGAGCGGACTGTGGTCAAGCGACCAAAGTTGTCGTAGGTGTACAGCAGGATGTGACCGTTTTGGTTCACGCTGCGAACCATGACCCCGTAGCGAGTATCCCATGTGGCTTTGGTGGTGAGCACATAATCGTCGATGGCAACATCCTCTTGCACAGCGAAGCGGGAGTAGGTGTCGTCGTATTGGACGGTCCGCTTGGCGCCGGAGAAGTCGATGTATTCGATGAGGTTGCCGTAGCTGTCGAGTTTGTGTTTCATCGGCTCAACCCAAACGTCTTCGCCGACTCTCATTCGCATCCGTGTGCGGACGAGGTTGCCCTTGGTCCGTTGACCCAGGGGAAGACCTTTGAATCCTTCACCGTCGTAGAAGTGCTGGATTTCTGCACACTGGTTGTTGCCTTGGGGAGGAGCGATGCAGCGTTTGAGGGTTTTGACCGCTCGCAGCATCCAGCGGGTGTCGGTGTAGGCGGTGGGCAAGATGTACTCGTAGTGGATGTACTTTTCGTCGCCGGTTTTGTCCTTTTCGCCGAGGTTTCGGGTTTCGGTCATGTTGCCATAGCCGTCGTATTCGTACTCAGTGCGCAGTACCTTCCACTTGGCTTGGTCCGACTCTCCTTCGATCTTGGTGGTTTCGGATGCCTTTTGGCAGATATGGCGAACCGGTGGGTCGAGTTTGGTGGCATCCACCCCTTGCGCGAGCGTGACTGGACAATCGCCCCAGACGTTGGTGAGCTTGTGGAAGATGCGGCCGTTGCCGTTGGAGATGACATTCTCCAGGAGGCGACCGTTCATGTAGGTGTCGGTGTCACCCACATCAAAGATGATTTCATCTTTGCGCTGACCGACAGATTCGTCACCGTCGTAAATGGTCTCGGCGTGGCGGAACCCGCGGAACTGTTTCTCTACACCATCGTAAAACCCGTGGTGGTAGTAGATGCGCTGGATCTGGGGTCGTTCATCGGAGGTCGGCGTGGCCTGGGCTCCGGGATCTTTCGTGCGTGAGGCCCACGTGGTGATGGTGTTCACCACGGTAAAGGACATGGGCAGCTTGTTTTTCCACTCGCCCTGGCAGGCTTTGTCTTTTTGGGGATCGCAGCTCTTGTCGCGGATGTAGTGATACACAGAAGAACCATAGGTCACGTTGATGCGCTGACCGATGCCGTTGGAGATCTCACGCAGCAGGTTGGGTCGTTCAGAGAACAACTCCAGGTAGCTGATCTGACCGGTGTTGGTGATCCAGACAATGTCGCGAGAGCCGTTGCCGTTGATGTCGGTGATCCGGACGATAGCCTTGGTGCTGTCGGGGATATCGACACCTTTGAAGCTTGTGATCGACTTGCCTTCGTCAAAGTTCTCACCGTCTCGGTTCACAAAGTATTGGACGGTGTTTCCGAGGAAGGCCACCATGTCAGAGAGGCCGTCGCCGTTGATGTCGTCAAATTGGGGACGAGCCGGAAGTTTGCCCGACTGGTTTTTGATGTTCACGTTGATCCAGTCGGACCACTTTCCATACCCCAGGTATTTCTTGTAGCGCAGGTTACCGCTGAAGACTTGGACGGCGTCCATCAGGCCGTCACCGTTCATGTCGATCAGACGGACCCCATCGGTGGAGAAGGAGGCGCCGATGCCTTTGCCGCCATCGACCTTGGTCCAGCTACCGTTGCCGTTGTTGACCCAGTAGGTGGTGGTGTCGCCGTTGGAGCGGACGATGTCGATCTTCTTGTCACCGTTGTAGTCCATGAAGCGGGTGTTGGGGTCCTGGTCGCTCAGCGGGGACGCGTTGAGCTTCATGCTCTGGTTGTCCCACTGTCCCTTGCCTTTGTTGAGATAGATGACGTTGTTGGTCGCGTCGACGATGTCGGTGTATCCGTCGCCATCAACGTCCAGTAGCTGGACAGAGTCGTTCTTGAGCTTCGCTCCTGCACCGCTCTTGTCTTCGATCGCAGCCGACTTGGGAAAGTCATGGGAGACTTGCTGCATCTGATCGTTCACAGACAGCACATTGATGTTAAACATGTGCTTGGCGTTGCTCGTGTCTACCACGTCGGGCAGGCCGTCACCGTTCATGTCGATGAAGTCTGCGTTTCGTGTCGCAAAGCCCACGCCAGCGCTGGTTGGAATGGTGTACAGGCGGCTGGTCTTCTCAGAGAACACTGCGTCGCTGTACTTCATGGTGAACTGAACAGGGAAGGGGATCTTGGGGTCGATGCCGTAGCGAGTGACCTTGATCAGTCGGGAGAGACCTGAGGTGTTCTCAAACTCCATGGAGTAGCTTCGGATCCGCTGACCTTCTGTGTAAACAACGACTTCCTTGAGGCGCTTGGTGGTTTTCAGGTCAAAGCCAGGCTTGCCATCGGAGATGGGGTCGGGGCGATCTTCGTAGAGAAATTCTACCCGGTACAAGGGCTTGTTTTGCTTGCTGAAGACCCACTCAATGGCCTCGACATAAAGCTGTGAACCTACACGAAAGTACTTGTATTCAATGCGGTTGCCGTTGCGATCGACGCTGGTGTGGAGCTTCCAACTCCAGGTTCCATCTGTGCCAGTGATCTGCGTGTTGAGGTCGATCTTGCCTGAGGAGTCTGCGCCGAAGTAGTCGATGCTGCCGTCGGCGTTTTCGGAGGTCCAGTAACCCTTTTGGTCCTTGGCGTCGGTCTTGTGCCAGCGAAATCGTGAGAACGCGCCTTCGTACCGGGACGTTTGGTAGGGCGTCCCTGGCACAGGGACCATCTCGCCTGTGGGGCCGTAGAATCGATCGTTGTCGGTGTAGGTTGGAAGTCCGCGGACGGTCAGACGTTGGACGCTTCGTGAAGCTTGGAGTGACCAACCGATTCCAACCACGCCAGCGCCAGCGGAGGAGCTGTAGCTGATGGAGAGCTTGGGACCAAACTTCCCTCGTCCGTCTGGGGTGACGATCTTAATTGGGTAACTCATCAACCCCATGTTCAGATTGGCCGAGACGTTTTCTCCAATGCCGCCCAAGGAGCCTGGGCCTTTCGGTAGGACCAATACGTTGGGTGAAGTTCCATTGGCAGACGCTGCCGTTGCCAATGTCAGGCCACAACACACAATCAAACTAACAAACAACCATCGTTGGATGCGCATCCAAAAAACCCTCTTGATAAACGGTCATGAGAACATAGGGTACACGAGCAAGTGGATCGCCTGCCCATTCTCATGGATGTGAAAGTACGTACTTTTTTGGCAGGGAACCCAGTGCTGTCAGCGTGCTGGTATTCTCCCGCTCTCAACGTTGGGCGACAGTGTACGCACCAAACGTATCCAGAACGTAACGGACTTTAAGGCTTTCGATACGAATGTCCAGAGGCTTGGAAAAAAAGGGAGAATGGGAGGGGAGAACCTAGCGACACTTAATCTTTTGGGTTTGGGTGGCGGGGGTCGTGAAGAAGTAGCCGTTGTTCACCACGATCTTGTAGGTGTAGCGATCGTAGTAGTTGACCTGGTCTGTATTTTCACCCTTGCTACAGGTGGTGCAGTCTAGCACGCCGCTGTTGGTTTTGGTTTGTGAAAAGGTCTTGGTATACGGGAAGCTGCTCACCCTGTCTGTGGCGACTTTGGCGTCTTCTCCACAGGTTGGCTTGGTTCCGTCCGATTTGTACAGACAACCTTTGAGGTACGAGGAGCTGCGCCACATCAAGAACTTGGTGCTGCTGTTGTACACGGGGGTCCATGTCTGTTGAACGCTGCTTGCTGCCAGAGTGACGTCCACCTTGCACTGCTTTTTGCAGGGGTTCGAGCAGTAGTTGCCAACCTTAGAGCCGCAGCAATCGTCCCATCGACAGACGTAGTCGACATCGAAGTCTTTGGATGGAATCGCAGTCCATGTGTTGTTCAAGGTGCAGGTTGAGTTGGTGTACGTTTGGTTGTTGAGTTTTCGGAGCCACCAAAGTCTCCACTGGTTTCTGGCGTCATCAAACACCTCTGCTTGGTGGTCAATGTTGTACTGCAAGGAGGTGCTGCACTGACAAGTCCTTTGGGTTGGATCGGCTTGTAGGTTGCGATCGCAGTTGTAGTCGAACGAACCGCACAAGTTTTTGGTGGAGAAGAACTTGGTCTGGCCTGGATGGGCGTCAGCGTCTTTGTCACAGCAATCGCCTCGGCGGTTCACAAAGCCTTGGGTGCTACGGCATTGGTTCTTGCCTGTGCACGCAGTGCTTGCGTCTTTCTTGCAGCCGATGAACGAGCGGACGTCTACGCCGTAGCCATCTTTGTCGTTGTCAGCGTACCAGTTGAGGTCCTGAGCGTCTTCGTCGATGTCGTTGTTGCAGTTGTTGTCGATCCCGTCGCAAACATCCGTTGCTTTTGGATTGATCGCTTTGACGCCGTCGTTGCAGTCGGTGTTGTCCTTCACATGGTCGGCGGGTTGCTGTCCTTCGCACTTCGCGACTGGTGCGGCGGATTTGTCTCCGTAGCCATCTTTGTCTTTGTCGGGGTAGTAGTTGACTGTGGGTAGACCGTCGTCGATCTTGCCGTTGCAGTCGTTGTCTTTTCCGTCACACACTTCTGCGCTGGGTTTTACTTCTTCCTGGCACGATGCGACGGTGTTTCCCGAAACTGTGACAGAGGGCCACTTGCCACCTGGGCAGATGCTTTGTTGTCCGGTGGTTTTTTGGGGACAGTTGTCGCATGTGTTGCAAGTCAACCAAGTTCCGCCTGTGCATACTTGGGTCGCGCGTGCGCAGGGTCCCGTTGTTCCTTGGGCGCCACACTCTCGGTTGGCCCGGACGAGGCCATAGCTGCCGGCTTCATCCAACAAGTAGGTGACCTTGTCTTTGCCGCCAGGAGGCCCGCAGACCTGCTCTGCTTTTTCAGAAATACATCCAGCGAGGTAGTTGGCTTTGTCGTCGTAGCCCTTGTAACCGACGCAGGCCCAGCCCACTTCGTTGGCTCCTGAGGGTTTGCGCTGGCCGTTGTCGGCTCCACACACAAACAAGACATCGTCTTCAAAGCTGGAGCCTTTCACGCCACGATCGGCACGACAGTTGGGACGGTTGTAGTTCTTCTTGAGGCCGTAGTTGTCGGGGTGGAAGTAGCCTTCGGGCTTGGTTTTGTCTTTGTTGCTGTCAAACACAACACACTTAAACAAGCTCGGGGTTGCGTGTTGGATGTCTTTGCGCCAGCACTGCGAGAGGCCTTGGCGGTTTCCGCCGGAGCTGTTCGCGCAGGTTTGGTCGTCGCGCAGACCGCATTGTCGCCAATAGTCTGGTTGGAATCCCTGAAGGTCTTCCTGGCACCGAAGCGCAAGGGCGTCGCGATTTCCAGGTTGTCCTGTGCGGGAGCGCTCCGTGATCTGCCAGGCATTTACCACACCGTTTTGGGACGAATAGTTTTCCACCAAGGTGCCTTGTTGCAACTCCAGATACAGGCCCAGAGCGAGGAATGGCTTGAGCGCAGTGGGGACTGAGCTTTGGGGGGTTTCGGAAGCGTCTTGTACACCGTTACCGTTGAGGTCGAGGTTGGCGATGCACCCTTTGGTCGCGGAGTTGATCTCCTTGGCTTGGAACCGTCGCCCGGTGATGCAGTGACCCAGGTAGCAGACGTCATCCAGTCCAGAGCAGTCTTTGTCGGACTTGCAGTCGTTGGCTTGTTGGGTCGGGAGAGGAGCCTGGCCTGAGGTATAGACAGGCATCTCGATCATCGGCCCTGCGCCGTCGTTCCGGTCGCTTTCGACCAAGGGGACAGCGTTGGGCAGAGCTTGTTCCATGACTGCTTTGGTGCTTTGCGGCCACTTTTGCGGATCGCTCTTGTACGTCAGCACCTTGATCTCTTTGTAGGTGCAGCGAGCGTTGCTTTGGATCACCTTGTTGGTGCTTTGCAGCGCAAGATAACCGGACAAGCTAAGCCAACCGTCTTCATCGTTGTCGCATTTGCGATACCCGGTTTTGTCGGTGTAGTAGTGCTTGGGCAAGGTCTTGCAGAACCAAGGCTTTTGGTCGAGCGGGTTCCTCTCAAGCACATAAGGCGTCTGCATCGCCTTTTGGTCTTCGGAAGAGAAGGTGGGCAAACCTGTTACCTGTAGTTTGCCTTCACAAAAGTCGGCCACGCTGTAGCACTTCTTGTTGTACTTAAACTGATCGCTGGTGCAGGTTTCTTCTTCAGGACCCTCTTCTTTGACAGGTTCGGGTTGTTCCTCTTTGGGGTCCTCTTCTTCCACTTCTTCCACAGCGGAAGCATCGTTGCCCTGGTTGGGTTCTTCTGACGCTGGCGCCTCTTCCAGTTGACTGACAGGTTCGGGTGCCGTTTCAGCTGTTGGCTCCGTGCTCGCTTCTGTGATGACTTCTTTGGTGGTCTCCGAAGAGACTGCTGCACAATCACAAGTGTCATAGCCCGATCGATCAGCTTTGCAGATCTGGGAGGAGGTCTTGCCATTGGGGCAGGTGCATTCCTGGGTGGAGCCAGGGATGCATACAGGTTCAGGCCCTCCGCACGCCAGAAAGCTTGACGCCCAAAGCAGCGTCACGCAACAACCGAGAACAAGGAACTTTTTCATATCCAAACGATCCTTCTGATGATGGCCTGGAGGAACGATACAAGAATCCTGCAGAAAAGCCTTGTGCTCTCAAAGCACAAGGCCTCTCTCCAGATCGTGGATTCCAAAATAGGGGGAAGCAGCGCCAGCTCCGTTGGAAGCTAACGCTTAGGATTTAGCGACAAGAAACGGTCGCCGTTGTGGTGGATTCTTTGGTGAAGTAGTAGGTGTTGCGGTCAATGCTAACCTTCCACGTTTCGATCTTGGCGCTGTAGGTGTCAGAGCCGCTGTGGCCGCTGTCACAGGTGTTGCACTTGTTGCTACCTGCGCCAATGTTCGACTTGGAGAAGCTTTCGCTGTACTCGCCAGAGTCAGTGATACGTGAACCAGCCTTGAAGCCAGTCTCACCACATCCCGGTGTGGTTCCGTCCAACTTGTAGTAACAGTTGGAGTTGTAGTTGTTCTTGTGCCACATGATGTAGTTTCCACCACCACTGGGAGCCGGGGTCCAGGAGTGTGAAGCTTGGCTGGCCGAAATGGTTGCGACCACATCACAAGACCGCTTGGAGTAGCTGCAGCAAGGGCTGCCGCCGCAACAGAGACATTTGCTCTTGCAGTAGGTCGTGGTGCAGGTCGTGGTCAGCTTGTAGTCGGTGGTCGGGCCGTAGGTCCAAGTTTCGGCCAGCTTACAAGAACCTGTGTTGGTGTAGGTGTAGGTTCCTGAACTCTTGCTGTACCAGGTCTTGGTGCTGTTCGCCAACGTCGCGGTAACTTTGACCTCTCGGGTGTACTGAAGTGAGGTGTTGCACTTGCAGGTGGATTCTTTCTTGGTCAGGCTGCCATCACAGTTGTAGTCGAAGCTTCCACAAGCGTTCTTCTGTGAGTAGTAGTTGGTCTGACCAGGGAAGGTGTTGATATCACTGTCACAGCAGTCTGTGTTGTTGGTGACATAGCCTTTGTGTTCCACACAGGACGCTTGGGTACACTTGCCGCTGACGGTTTTGGTGCAGTAGCAGGTCTTGTCGTTGCCTTGTTTACAGCCCAACCACTTCCGGCTAGCGCTTTTGTCACCGTACTTGTCGCTGTCGCTGTCGATGTACCAGCTGAACTTGGTGAGTCCGTTGTCGATGTCGCCGTCGCAGTTGTTATCGACGCCATCACAGACTTCGCTCGCACCGGGTTTGATGTCTTTGTTGTTGTCATTGCAGTCGCCAGCCCGAGTTGCGTAGCCGGTCTTGCTGAAGCAGGACACCTTGGTGCAGGTGTTTCCTGAACCACCTGTACATTTGCAGATGGTGCTGGAGTCTTTTTCACAGACTTTGATGGCCGAGCCCGTTCCGTAGGTATCCTTGTCATTGTCCACGTAGTAGTTCTTGGTCATCAAGCCTTCGTCGACGTAGCCGTCGCAGTCATCGTCGAGACCGTTGCACTTTTCGGTGGAGGGCGAGAGCACCTTCTTGCAAGAATCGACGGTTTGGCTGCCCACCAATGTCTTGGCTTGGGGCCATACACCGCTGGGACAGGTTGCTTTCTGGCCTTTGGTGTCTTGGGGACAGGTGTCACACTTGTTGCAGGTTGTCCAGGTTCCGCCGGTGCAAACATGCTCGGCGCTCTTGCACACACCCTTCGAGTACTTGGTGCCGCATTCTTTCTTGGCACGGACGAGACCGTAACTGCCAGACTCATGCATCAAGTAGGTGAGGTTGTCTGTCTTGTTGCTGCCTGTGGAGGGGTCCCCACAAACTTGGAAGGCGTATTCGGAGATACAGCCTGCGAGGTGGTTGGCTTTGTCGCTGTACTCTTTGAAGGAGACACAGGCCCAGCCGACTTCTTGCTTGGAAGGATCGGGTTTGCTGCTGCCGCTGTCTGCGGTACATTCAAACTCAACATCCTGCTGACCACCAGCACCTTTGGCCGAAGCTTTGACCTTACAGGTGGAGCGGTTGTAGTTCTTGGAGTAACCGTAGTTGTTGGGATGGAAGAAGCCAGCGTTGGTGCTTGCGTTGGTGGTGCTGTCGAAGACAACACACTTGAACAAGCTGGGTGTTGCTTGTTGGACGTCTTTCATCCAACACTTGGACAGACCGGTTTTCAGCTGACCTGGGTTGTTGGGGTCTTCGCACTGTTGGTCATCGCGGAGACCGCAGGCGCGCCAATGGTCAGGCTTGAAGCCGTTGGCGTCTTCCTGGCACTTGAGCTGGAGCTTCTTGATATCGGTGACTTTGCTGTCGCGAGTACGCTCGGCAATGACCCAAACATCGTAGGACTTTCCATCCGCAGCTTTGTAGCCGGTTTGGAAATAACCGTATTGGAGTTCCATGAAGTAACCCAAGGGCAGGATGGGGGTAAATTCGGTTTTGGGGTTGGGGCTGTCACTGGGAGATTCGTTGGCGTCACCCAGCTGGTTGTCGTTCAAGTCGAGGCCTGCGATGCAACCCTTGGTCGCGGTGTTGATCTCGTTGGCTTGGAAGCGACGTCCAACGATGCAGTTGCCGTTGTAGCAGATTTCGCCTTTGGAGGCGGTACACTCGGAGTCTTGGGTACAGGCCACACCCTTTTGTGTGGGGAGAGCCGTCTGGTTGGTGGTGTAGACTGGCATCTCAATCAGCTTGCCGAGACCATCGTTTTTGTCAGTCTCCACAAGGATGGCTTCGTTCTTGAGGGTTTGCTCAAAGGTGGTCTTGTTGGCGGTTTCGAGCCATTGTTTGCCGTCGTTCTTGTACACGATCATCTTGACTTTTTTCACATCACACCGGGCGTTGGATTGGATCGCCTTGTTGGTGGAGGTGTACGCGCGGTAGGCAAAGATGTTGACCCAGCCGTCGCCGTCGTTGTCGCACTTTCCGTAGCCGAAGCTGTCGAGGTAGAAGTAACCGTCTTTGGTTTCGCAGTACTTGGGCTTGTTGGTGATCAGGTCGTACACAACCTTGTAGGGTTGAGCCATGGCCTGGTTGTCGGCTGTGGTGAACTTGGGCAGGATCACGCTGGGGTCAGAGATCTTGCCTTCACAAAAGTCGGAGATCTTGATGCAGGTGTTGTTGTAGTCAAACTCATC
>SBHC01000052.1 GCA_006226375.1 Deltaproteobacteria bacterium
GTCCTTCCAGGTTTTCGCGTAACACAACCTCCGCATCGCGGGTTTCTTGGTGTGCAATGATCCCGATAGACCCACGGAACCCGCTTTCTCGCAGCTGCTGTATCATCGTGCGCTCGTGCTTTCCTTTCCCCAACGTGAGGATCTTGGGTTCTGCGTTGTCATTCATCCCGTTCAGGTTGACGCAAAGCAGATAGGGTTTCATCAACGCAAGCGCGCTGGCAAAGTCTTGGATGTGTCCATGGCCGTGATGAAAGTTATACACAATACCTATGTTGGAGAGTTTGTAGTATTCACGGACTCGTCGAACAACTGCGACCATGTTTTCCGGTTCACCTCCCCAGTCCAGATGGTTGTAGAGTCCTACAGTGCTGCCTATCTCTCCTGCTGCCTTCACTATGGGCACAAGGTCCTTGGCAGCCTGCTCGATTCGTTGTTGTTGCGAACCTGAAGGACTTTGACTGTACCACCAGATCTGTGGAGACAGTTGGTATTGCGTGAACAACTTGAGAATCGAATCATGGGTGTTCCAGAACGCAAGGTAACGAATCCCAGCGTTCTTCAGCGCCTGGATCTCGTCTTCAAAGTCGGGAACGTGGCTCTCTCGCCAGTCGTAGGCAAACTTTGTGAAGCCTAACCGTTTCAACATGGCTGCACGCTGTGATGGTGTTCGGTTCTTGGCATCGAAAGGAACCACGGCCCAGGCAACCAGGTTTTCTCGCCGAAACAGAGAGGGCTGTGGCGCTGCATCTGATGTCGCTTCCTTCTCTGTTCCTTCCGAAGCATCCGTTTGAGGCTGCTCCTCTGGTCTGGGAGATGCACATGAAGCGAAACACAACAGCACAAAAGAAATCCACTTGGCCAGGAAAGTCAGTCTTTTTGCGTGGGTTGCACCACGAAGGTTGTGTATCGGACGGAGAGACAAGCGGTTTCCTTTCCTGTGAAGCTTTTGCTGGCACAATCATATGAAATCATTGTAATCGAAATTCACAGGACGGCAAGGCGTGCTGCCGTCGCTGGGTGGGCTTGGTGACAAAGGAAATAGATAAGAGTCTTCAAGAGGTTATAGAAGAAACAACATGTCTGTTGAAGCCATTGCGTCGCCTTTCTCTTTACACCGTTATGCTCATCTGTTCGTCAACGAAAGGACTCTTCATGGATCTGCAACCAAGCTTAGATTTTGTGTATCAGTCGCTTCCTCATCATGTTCTCTTTGGCGCAGGGAAGCTTGCAGAGGTGAAGTCACAAGTCGAGCGAGTGGGGTCTCGGCGTGCGATGGTGCTTTCTACTCCTGGGCAAGAAGAGCTGGCCAGACGTGTCGCCGGACTTCTTGGTGAGTGGTGTGTTGCGATTCATCCTCATGCCATCCAACATGTCCCTTATGAGACTGTTAAGGCTGCGATGAAAGATGTCCATCAGCACAACGTTGATCTGCTCGTTGCTGTGGGTGGCGGTTCTACAGTTGGGTTAGCCAAAGGTGTTGCTCTTGAGACAAAGCTTCCCATCTTAGCCATCCCCACGACTTATGCGGGCAGTGAGATGACTCATATCTGGGGGATCTCCAAAGACGGTCACAAAACCACAGGCCGTGATTCTGTTGTGAAGCCTGCCTGTGTGATTTATGACCCTGAACTCATTGTATCTTTACCACCTGCGATGTCTTTGACCAGCGGCGTGAATGCCATGGCTCACGCTGTGGAGGCCTTGTATGCACAGAACCAAAGTCCCATCGCTTCGATGATGGCCGAAGAAAGCATCCGCCAACTTGCTTTGGGTCTGCCTCGTGTTGTCGCTCAACCCGGTGATGTGGAGGCTAGAGCTACTTCCATGTATGGAGCCTGGCTTGCTGCTTGTGTTCTTGATATGGTGGGAATGGCTCTTCACCATAAGTTGTGCCATACATTGGGTGGCAGCTTTGGGATGCCTCATGCGGAAACACATACAGTGATTCTTCCGTATGCTATCGCTTACAATGCAAGTTCTATCGGGAACGCTCTTTCTCGGATGGCTCGTGCTCTTGGATGTGAACCCATGCAGGTTGCTTCGACAGTCCAAGAGCTCTCGCGGCAGAATGGAGGGCCTACATCCTTGCGAGAGCTTGGGTTCGAGGAGAAAAACCTGCAGCGAGCGTCAGAGCTGGCGGCTCAAAAATCCTATCCCAACCCTCGTCCAGTTGTGCAAGAAGATATTCTGTTTCTGTTGCAGCAAGCTTGGTCTGGTGCTTTACCACAGCAGGCTTGATCGTCCATTGATGTCTACATGTTCCAAACGCTGGAACGATTCCAAGCGGAGGTTGGTATGCGAAACGTCACGGAAGAAAATTTAACAGATCTGGTGCTTGCTCGGATGAACGCTGAGAACCCCCGAGTGCAACAAATTGCGACTGCGTTGGTGAAGCATTTGCATGCTTTTGTTCGGGAAGTCGAGCCGACAGAAGAAGAATGGATGCAGGGGATTCAGTTCCTGACACGCACCGGCCACACCTGTAATGATGTTCGCCAAGAGTTCATCTTGTTGTCCGATACGTTGGGCGTTAGCATGCTTGTGGATGCTATCAACAATCGAAAAGGGGACAGCGAAGCTACAGAGTCCACAGTGATGGGGCCGTTTCATACAGCCTGCGCCAATCGTGAAAACGGTGACATGATTGCCACAGGACCCGAGGCTGACGAAGGTGACCCTCTGGTTGTACGAGGTCGCGTCCTATCCGAAGATGGAACACCTCTTGCCAACGCGAAAATGGATGTCTGGCAAGCTTCTCATGATGGTTTCTATGATGTTCAACCTGAAAGTCGCCAGCCTACGGGAAGTTTGCGAGGTGTCTTTCAAACCGATGAGAACGGCGAGTTTTGGTTTCGCAGCATTGTGCCGCTCTATTATCCGATTCCAACTGACGGTCCTGTCGGTGAGATGCTCAAGGCGACAGGACGGAATCCGATGCGCCCCTCCCACATTCACTTTTGGGTGGCCGCCGAAGGACATGAATCGTTGGTGACACACTTGTTTCGAGAAGGCGATCCGTACCTTGACTCGGACACTGTGTTTGGCGTGAAGGAGTCCTTGATTGTTGACTTCGTTCGCAATGACTCCCCCGATGCTGCAGTATCATACGGATTTAACCGACCGTTTTACGAGGTAGAGAGAGACTTTATTCTCAAGAAAGCATAACAGCTTTGTAGAGTCAGGATAGCTTCGATGATGTTCACTATGTTGACTCACGTTTTTCTCACAAATAGTACTCATCCCAGAGCATTTTTTCTTGCATGACAGAGGGGTTTGCTGATGGCGATTTTGATTGAAACGGATGTTCTTATTGTGGGCTCGGGACCGGCTGGTGGAACGATGGCTCTCGCTCTATCCACATACGGGGTTGATAACGTCGTTGTGACTCGATTTTCGCGTCTGGTTCGTACTCCAAGAGCACACATTACCAACCAGCGCACCATGGAAGTGCTTCGTGACTTGGGTGTGGAAGATGAAGTGATGAAGCAAGCCGTCCCTCGTGAATTGATGGGCAACAATGTCTTTTGTGAGACCTTGGCTGGTGAAGAGTTGGGGCGTATCCACTCCTGGCAAAATCACCCGCTGCGTGCGGCTGCTGCAGAGATGGCGAGCCCAACCAGCATCAACGATACGCCACAAAATTTGATGGAACCTATTCTGATTGGAAACGCCACCCAACGAGGTACAAAAATCCGCTACAACACGGAGTATCTTCGTCACGAGCAAGATGAAGAAGGTGTGACTGCGACAGTCAAGGACCACCTCACTTCCGAAGAGTATCAAATCCGCGCCAAATACTTGTACGGAGCGGACGGTGGTAACTCCCAGGTTGCGGATCATTGCGGCCTGCCGTTTGCCGGTGAAATGGGCGTTGGTGGCTCCATGAACATCGTGTTTGAAGCGGATCTCAGCAAGTATGTGGCCCACCGCCCTAGCGTATTGTATTGGGTGATGCAACCCGGCGCAAACATCGGTGGGATTGGGATGGGGCTGATCCGGATGGTGAGACCCTGGTGGAAGTGGTTGATCGTATGGGGCTACGACATCAACCAGGGCACCCCGGAGATTGACGAAGAGTTTGCGATTGGCGTCGCCCGAGACTTAATCGGCGATCCGAACATCGATATTAAAATCGACTCATATTCGGTTTGGACCGTCAACAATATGTACGGAACCTGCAACACGGATCGTCGTGTCTTTTGTGGTGGCGACGCGATGCACCGGCATCCACCTTCCAACGGTTTAGGTTCCAATACGTCCATCCAAGATTCTTACAATCTGGCCTGGAAGCTTGCGATGGTTCTGCAAGGATATGCGTCTCCGGCATTGCTCTCCACCTACAACGATGAACGAATCCCGATTGCCAAACAAATCGTGACGCGAGCGAACCAATCGATCGATGAGTTTGGGCCCATTTTCGATGCCATTGGGTTCTTGTCGACAGAAGATCCTGACGAGAAGAAGGCCAACATGGCTCGTCGAAAAGAGAACACTCCTGAAGGCAAGAAGCAGCGTGAGGCCCTTCGGAAAGCGTTGTTGTTCAAACGGTATGAGTTTGACGCGCACGGGGTGGATATGAATCAAAGGTACGAGTCTTCTGCGGTGGTCTCTGACAACACTCCCAAACCCGAACCTGATGTGGATGTTGAGCTCTCGTACTTCCGAACGACCTATCCAGGCACAAAGGTCCCACACAACTGGTTTCGTCGAGGACCTTTCGGTGGTACCGAGAAATTGGCGACGCTTGATTTGTGTGGTCGAGGAGCGTTTACGTTGCTCACAGGGATTGGTGGGGAAGGGTGGGTCGAAGCTGCCCGTGACTACTCGGCTGCTTCGGGTGTACCCATTCGAACCTACGTGGTCGGTCCGGGACAGGATGTTGAAGATGTCTACCAGGAGTGGGCTGACATCCGTGAAGTCGACGAAGAAGGATGTTTGCTTGTTCGACCTGACGGATACATTGGATTTCGCAGCAAGTCGATAGGAGACAGCCCCAACGAAGTTCTTACACAAGCCATGAACCAAATCCTTGGTCGATAACTTCATTTTCCCAACGTGATGGGTAGGGATACAGTATGGCTCTTGAACACAACGATGATGTTATCATTACTTGCGCTGTTACAGGGAGCGCGCCCACTCCTTCACGGAATCCGGCGGTGCCCGTAACACCCGCACAAATAGCTCAGTCTTCCCTGGAAGCTGCGGAGGCTGGCGCTGCCATTGTCCACATTCATGTTCGTGATGTTCAAACGGCGGAACCCTCCGCGGATGTTGAACTGTTTCGGGAAGTGAAGCAGCGAATTGAAGACGCGAACCCTGACGTTATCATCAATCTGTCAACGGGGTTTGGTGGTTTCTTCGTTCCTGGAGAGGGGGAGAACATAAGGATCGGTGTGGAGGGGACGAACTTGCTTCCTCCGTTGGAGCGAGTGCTGCACGTCGTTGAACTTCAACCTGAGTTTTGTTCTCTGGATGTCGGGACCGCCAACTTTGGGGACCGTGTCTTTATGAACACATCTCCCCATCTACGGGTGATGGCCAAGCAGATCCTTAATGCTGGAACCAAGCCAGAGGTTGAAGTGTTTGAAGCCGGTCACATTGAGTTTGCCAAGCATCTGATGGCGGAGGGTCTGCTACAGCAACCTGCTCACTTTCAGTTTTGCCTGGGGATTCCCTGGTGTATGCCAGCGACCGCCGACGCTGTACGGTTTATGCGCTCCTTGCTGCCGGAAGGCTCCACCTGGTCTGCATTTGCCATCTCCAAGGCGCAATTGGATATGGTGTCGATTGCAGTGCAAGAGGGGGGGCACGTTCGTGTCGGTCTGGAAGATAACATCTGGCTTGACAAAGGTGTCCTTGCTCCGAGCAACGCGGCTCTTGTCGAACGCGCAGTGGAACGTATTCAAGAACAAGGGAAGCGTGTCGCAACCCCCGCACGCGCACGTGAACTTTTGGGTCTTCATCGTCGGGAGTGAAAGGCTGCCGTCGGAGGTGTTGTTTTCTCTTTTTCTCGCGATGGTGTCGGCTTAACGGGGAAGCAGAAGCCCTGGTAAGATCCGCTCAGTCATCGCAGCCAGGACGATCAAGAAGACAGACAGAGCCAAGAGCTTGCCTGCAGCGAGAGCTACTTGCTTGAAGCGTTTGTCGGAGAAGCTGTATTGGACTGTATGCTTGAGAAAAGAAGAGAGCAGCCAGGCCGCACAAGATGTAACCCAACGCTTCCAGCACAAGGTGAGGGAGGATGGCGGCTGCGGAACGTCCTAGGAAAGAAACCACCGAGAGCTTGCTGTGGGTCATGGCTTGTCGAAACAGATAAAACTACGTTACCGCCCACAAGCAGGCGTTCCAACTGATCACAAGCATCAAGCCATACGCCCGATACACGACGACCAACAAGGCTGTTGTGATGAGGACGACGCTGTTGTTGAAAAGGATGTTGAGGAGAGAGCTAAACCGATGGACGAGGGGTTGGTTTGCGTCCAAATGCTGCATCTTGAGAATGAAATGAAAGAACCCTTCCCATTGTTGGCTGGAACCCAGGACATTGAGGACGAGCGCAAACATTAGATTGGCCGTGAAGAGGCCCAGAAAAATCCCCAAGATGCTGAGAGAGGATAACTTGTTGGAGCGCCAGCTACCGTAGTTACGAATCCAGATGTTGTAGCGGTTTTCTTCACGGAGTTGTCGAACCCGCTTCATCAACGAAACAGACACAAGAAACAAAGCAATCATGGCCCCTTGCGAAATCCCCAAAACAAAGGGAAAGGCAAATGCAAAGAGCATCATAAAGATAGCTTCTCCCCACAGTCGAAGAAAGCGGGATGGAAGTTCTTCGGGCAAGTCGGTGGGGAGCAAGTCAGAGAGAAGTACAGAGCCAGCTTTGTTTGTGGGAGCCATGTCTTGCGGTGCTTCTTGGGGGTTGGAAATGACTTGCCTCTCTTTTCGTAGAGCCCTCTCTGCGAGGAGGCGAAACGCAAACCTGGGTTCTTTACTGTATGATGGGTTGGTCTTTTCAGCAAGGTAGGAGCAGCAACCACAACCAGAACGAAAGCTGTACAAGAGATTTCGGGAGTGTTGTCCATCCTCGCGACAGATTGGTTGGTTGCTTGTTTTTTTATTGGGGGTGGATTGTGGGTTGGGAACTTGGGAATGAGGCGGGGACCAAGAAATGACAGAGCCATGACACTTCTATGACAATTGGAAATCTCAGGTCCGTATTGTCTTTCTCATCAGAAACGAATGGGTTGCTCGATGGAGTCTTTCGGTAAGACTCCCAACGTGTAGCGTCCTGTGGTACAACGTAACGGTGAGTAGGAGAATACGAATGGTTTGTCGTCGAATCAGACAATGTTTCTGGGCTTTGGCGTGTTTTGGGGTGAGTCTGGGCATTTTTTCTCATTCCGCAGTGGCCAAGCCCACTTCGATGCAACAACAGCTTGCCCAATCGGTGGGGGCGCGGTTTGTTCAAGCCAAGCTGCTTGCGCAAAAGGGGCAGTGGAGCCAGGCTATCAAAAAGTTGGAAGGGTTGCTCGACGAGGTGGAGAATGGGCCGGCCGCTGTGCCTGTGCGTCGCCAGTTAGCCAAGTGGTACATGAAGCAGAAGCAGGTGAAGAAGGCCAAAGACATGCTGCGGGTGGCTGCGGGTCCTGCAAGTCGTCCGTTGGCGAATACGTACCGCAAGGTCTTTGCCCGGTATCTTCACATTCAGCTGCGTTTTCGTTTGATGTCTGCCCAAGGTGGAGACCTCACCACCAAGGTGCGTCGTCATTCCTTTGTGATGTCGCGTTCGAAGACTGTCACCAAAACGTTCCGTATGAATGCAAAAGGGACATCGGTGCAGGCTTCGTTGGTGCAAGATGCCAAGGCTGGTTTGCAACTCAAGGGAACTCTGGTGGTCAATGGGAAGAAGAGACCGTTTCAGGTCGGACCTTTTGTTTGGAAGAACGCCCAGGCGCAGGAACGACGGGTCTCTCGTGTTCGGTTGAGTGTGGCTGCCACAACCTTAGACATCAAGCTTCGGGCGGTGCTGTCGCACAAGCTAGGAAGAGGTCCTCGCTGGAACCTTCCTGGGACGCCTCCACCTCCTCGTCCTCCTGCGCGGCGGACCCAACGAAGCGTTCAACAATTCAGCATGAAACTTCGCAAAGTGACTGTTAAGAATGTCCTCAAGATTCTTGCCGATATGAATGGCTACAAGATTACGTACAAAGGTGACATTGATGGCTCACGAACGGTAAGTCTTAAAATCAAAGCCAAGCTTCGTAAGAATTTGCTGAAGCTATCTTGTGCGCGGATGGGGATCAAGTGTGAAGTGAAGGGGGACAAGCTTCATATCACCATGCCACCCCGTACGACACCGCCGCCTACGCCGCCTGCTCCTCCGTCTCGTACCGGTGGACGTCCTGGCAACCCACCGTCTCCGCCGAAGCCTCCGCGTCGGTAATCTTTGAGGAGGTAGGATGGAACATCGTCGCTGGCCCTACTTGTTGGTTGTTGTGTTGGTCGGAAGCTGTCTTGGTTTGGGCGGCGTGGCCTGGTACGTGTTGCGCAAAGACCGACAACTTCGGGCCTGGGAGCGGCGAGAGTCCGAGCAGCTTCTCGCGCAGCAGTTGGCCCAAACCCTACAGCAAAGTGTTCAGCGGCAGTTGGCTCTTTTGCAGTCATTGCCGTCGTCGAAAAGGCCGGTGGCTTGGGCTCAACAGTTGCAACAGACGCTTCCAAGTGAGCCCTGGTTTTGGCACGCTGTCGCTTTGGACCGAGACGGTGAGATCCAGTGGCCTTCTCTTCTGTGGGAAGGTCCTGATGATGGGAAGGCTCTCTCGTTCGCTCAAACTCTCTCTTGTCAGTCCTTTCAAGAGGCTGCTTCCTCCTTGCAGGTGGGGCAGGCTGCCCGCCTCGCTTCGGCCCTCATTCTCCAACAACGATTGTCCCGCTGTTCCTTGTTTGCTTGGACAAAGGTGGCCTTGCTGCGAGACTTTCATGCTCGTTGGCGCTCATCGCGCTCCTGGCGGTATTCGTCCTCCAATGACAAAGGATATTGGCTGCTGCGAAGCCGCTCCAGCTTAATGATTGTACGGTCCCATCCTCAGGGTTGGGCTGGTTTTGCTCTTCGGTTGCGGCACAACTTGCGTGAGGGGATCCCGACACGCTGGAGAGTTGGGTTGCGCTCGGTATGGCTGGACCGCCAGCCTCGCCTCGCGACGCCTTCCGCTCACGTGTCGTATGCATCCCTTCCTGAAGTCCTCAGCGGCTACGCTCTCTTCCTCGACAGCGGAAGAGAAGACCAGGCTGTTTCCTGGCTTCTGGCGGGTTTGGTGACGTTGTGTTTGCTGCTTGCCTCCTGGACAGGGTGGTTGATTGTTCGCCTGTTGCAGCAACAACACCGGATGATGCAGCAACGGGAGGAGTGGTTTTCGTCGATTACACATGAACTCAAAACTCCGGTCGCTGCGCAGCTTGCGCTGTTGGATACATTGAGCCGGGAGCAGCTTTCTGTGGAGCAACGCACGAAGTACCAGGGAACTTTGCGCCGAGAAATTCTCCGGCTGCAGCGATTGGTTGAAAATGTCCTGGCGTTGCAAAGAGATGCATTTCCTCCGCGAAACCAAACACACGTAGACATGACGGCTCTTTGTCACTCTCTTTTGGAAGAGTTTGAGATGCAGGCTATCGAAAGGGGGATGGAGTTGATTTGTGAACACCGAACTCCCCTCTATGTCTTCTGTGATGCTGGGGAGCTTTCTTTGTGTCTTCGTCACTTAATCGACAATGCTATCAAGTACTCTCACCGGGAGGGGTGGGTTCAAGTGGAGCTAGAAGGAACGCAACAAACGGTGGAGATTGTTGTTCGCGACAGCGGGCCAGGTGTTCCTCCAGAGCTGCAGGAGCGTTTGTGGGAGCCCTTTGAGCGTGGAGACGACCGGAATGAGTCGGGCTCAGGTTTGGGGTTGTATCTTGCTCGACGTATCCTTTTGCGTCATCATGGCTCACTGGACTGGGTGGCGCACCTCAGCCAAGGCGTGTTTCAGGTTAAGCTCCCTCGTAGTTATCCTGACAAAGGACAGATGGGATGAAGCGAATTCTCGTGGTGGAAGACGAACCTGCGCTGCAGGTCTCTCTCGTAGATAACTTAACGTTTGAAGGGTATGAGGTTGTCGCTTCATCGCGCGGTGACGAGGGTTTGGAGCTTGCCTTGGAGAACCCTCCTGACCTGGTTGTGTTGGACATCATGTTGCCTGGTCTGGATGGCTACGCAGTGTGTCGACGTATCAAAGAGATGCACCCTACGCTTCCCATTGTGATGTTATCGGCAAGAGACCAGTCCGTGGATGTGGTACGAGGACTTGAGCTTGGGGCCGATGACTATGTAAAAAAACCTTTTGCCATGGCTGAGTTGATGGCGCGTGTTCGGGTCGCCCTTCGTCGTGTCCAGCAGACCTCCCGACCCACATCGTATTCCTTTGGTGATATCACCATCGACTTTGAAAAAATGACCGCATTTCGCGACGGAAAGCCCCTCTCGTTAACTACACGAGAATACCGAATCTTGCAGGTGTTTGTGGAGCATCGAGGTGCTGTTGTGAGTCGCGACCAGTTGCTGAACGAAGTGTGGGGATACGAGTCTTTTCCGACCACACGAACTGTGGATAACTACATTGTCCGGTTACGAAAAGTTCTAGAGTCCGAACCCTCCGAACCGCAGTGGATTGTCTCCGTTCGTGGTGCAGGGTACCGCTTTTTGGGATAAAATAGCTCTTTACGCCTGCCTAAGATTCCTGTATACCACGCCTCGAAATGAATAACTTGGCCTTCCTTTCTGTTGTAGGGGCGAGGAAGAAGCTAAGTTTCAAGAGCCTTTGGAGCGATATGTTCCAACCGAGTAGAAGGCTCTTCTGTTAAAGCTCGATCAGGACAAAGGGCAACATGGTGGCAAAGCAACAGATTGATCGGGAAGAGTGGTTCGCACAGTACGAGCAGCTTTCCGAGACAGAGCAACTCCTTCTCCAGCTGGTTTCCGTTTGGTATGAACCTGTCAGGCTTGTGGCGATTGCAAAGAGCTTGGAGCTTTCTGCGGTGAGGTTGGGTCTGTCTCTTGAGGTTGGTGCAGAAGAGACCATCTCGAAGTTGTACCGCCATGGGTTTTTTCGGAAACAGCAAGGACAATACTACTGTCCACCAGCCTGCCGAGAAGAGTTAACATTGCGAGCCGTTCTGGCAGGTCATTTGGAAGACCTTGTCGAAAGTATTAACAACACGACTCTGCAGATCCGTCGGTATTCGTATGGGATGCTTGCTTACGAAGAGCGACTGCGACGATGGCGAATCGCTGTGTATCTCCGTGACTGGGACACGGCCTACGCTCAACTTACAACCATGCAACGCCATTTTGCACGTGCCTTTGCGGAGCGGCATCCCTATCGTTTGCTGTTCCGTCATCTGTACGACATGGACTGGTTCTTAGCGCAACCTGCTCACTTTCTGGAAGCAGGCTTGAAGGATGCGTTGTTTGCAGCCCTTGTTTCTTTCGAGCCGGTCCACGACATTCTGGAGTGGCTGGAGCTTTACTTTGAGCATCGGTCGGATGATGCATCGTTCAGCGTGCAATGGGCGCTGGCGTTTCACTGGATCATTCGAGGCTATTTGGAAGAAGCGCGGTTGCTCCTGGACGGTCAGGAAGACCCCGTTGCTATGGGCTTGTTGGGTTGCTTGGAGTTGTTGCAAGGCCGAGTGGAAGAGTCCAGAGCTTGTTTGCAGAGCGCCTTGGATGTGCTTGGCCAGGACCGGCGTCGAAAGTTTGTGCACCTTCAGGGGCTGGCCCAATGGTTTCAGATCTTACTTTGGCTTAAGGACGGGGATGGAGAGTCCCTTCGTCGTGCCAAGGTTTGGGCCAACAACGCCATCGGAGACCAGCACGAATGGCTCCAACCCTTGTACCCTGCTGTTCTTACCCTCCTCAATGTGTTGCAAGGGCATGAAGCTGCGCTGGATGATGCTGTTTCCTCCATCGTCAAAGCCGAAACCGATAACTCTGTGGTGGAGTGGCTGCGTTGGCAGATTGGCTTTTGGTTGTCTCCTGAGCATGTGCAGAAGGAGGATTACCAAAACAAGCTGATGAGCCTTCTTCACCGAGCCTACACAGGGGGTTATCGTTGGATTGCTGCTGAGATTGCTGAGCTATTGTTTCAGCTTGACTCTTCATCGCAAGCACAGGAAACCCTCGCGAACAAGCTTCGTGAAGAGACGGGGGTCGTCAGTCTTGTTCTGTGGTTAGAGTCAAAGCCTGCCTGGGCTCTCTCTCTGCAAGCCTTGGCGAAGTTGGGCCAAGGCGAAGAAACCAAACAGAGCGCACAAGAGTCGGATGATACACGCATTGTGTGGTTCTTGAGCCAACAGGAAGACCCACCTTCGGTGGAAGTGAAGGTGCAAAAATGGAGCGTCAAAGGAGCCTGGACAAGGGGGCGCTCTGTCAACAGCCATAGGCTTCTTCGCGACCCTGAGTATGCAGGTGTCTTGAGCGCCCAAGACCGCCGCGTGGCTCATGCTTTGTCCAAGTGGGATCAGCTTTCTCCTTCTTACGTTGCAAAGACCCGCCGAGAGGAGTGGAAGCTCCGCACTTTGCGAGAGCTTGTTGGGCATCCGATGGTCTTTTGGAAGCATGAACCGAGCATTCGTATCAACATCATCCGACGTGAACCTGTTTTGCGTATCTTGGAAGAAGAGAGAGAGTTACGGCTTTGTTTGTTGCCGCTGTTGGAGCAAGGGCAGTGGTTGTCTGCTCGGGTGTTGAGTCCAACGACGGTTTGTGTGTACGAAGCCAATGAACAGCACCAGAAGCTACAAGAGATCCTATCCAGTCAAGGTCTCTCTGTTCCGCTCAGAGAAAAGCAAGCTGTTCTGGATGTGGTCGGCTCTGTTGCTCCTTTGGTTACCATTCACTCGGATATTGGCGGGAATAGCAAAGATGTCGAAAACGTGGAACCCGACTCCCGTTTGTTCCTCGACCTGTTCCCCTACAACACAGGGTTGCGCGCCGAGCTTCGTGTGATGCCTCTGTCGGAAGAAGGCCCCCGGCTTCTTCCAGGAGAAGGTCCTGCTGCGGTCTTTGCCCAGGTCGGGGAGCGTTCACTGCACGCTCGACGTGACAAAGTGGAAGAGAGCGAGCGTATGGAGGACCTCCTGGAAACGGTGGAGTCTCTCGGCTTTCGGAAAAGCAAGAACGGCGAATGGCTCTTTGACAGCCCTGAGGAAGCACTGGAGCTATTGTTGGAGTTACAATCTGTGCCCAGCGAGATGTTGGTGGTGCGGTGGCCTGAAGGTCAAACGTTAAAGCTACGAGCTTCTCTCGACCATCAGCAGATGGAGTGGAAGATTCAGGGAAGCCAAGATTGGTTTTCTGCGACAGGTTCGTTGAAAGTAGACGATGAACTCGTCTTGGAAACCAAAACCTTGCTGCGGCTGTTGGAGCTTTCCGAAGGGAAATTCCTTGCCCTGGAGGACGGCGAATTTGTCGCTCTTACCGATGAGTTTCGTGCTCGCCTTGAGTCGTTCCGGGCTTTCTCCGACCATGACGGCTCGTTCCCCGCGTCGGCAGCCTTTGCGATGGAGAGCCTTCTGGAAGGAGCCGGCGATGTTGAGGTCGATCGGAAGTGGAAGAAGCACCTCAAACGTTTGCATGCCAAGCCCAAAGCTCTCGCTGTTCCAAAGGGTCTGCAAGCCACTCTTCGTGACTACCAGGAAGAAGGATTTCGTTGGCTGTCACAGCTTGCTCATTGGCAGTTTGGAGCCTGTCTTGCCGATGAAATGGGGCTAGGTAAGACGCTCCAAGCTATCGCTGTGTTGCTTGCTCGTGCCGAGGAAGGACCTGCATTGGTTGTTGCTCCCACCTCGGTTTGTCCGAACTGGGAGTCTGAAATCCAAAAGTTTGCTCCGGGTTTGCGGAGTCATTTGTTGGCGACATCGGACCGTGAGGAAGTCCTGTCCTCGTTGGCTCCTGGTGAAGTTTTGATTGCAAGCTATGGCCTGTTGCAAAACGAGGCTGAGAAAATCAACGAAGTTCACTGGTCATCAATCATTCTCGATGAAGCCCAAGCGATCAAAAACCGAGCCACCAAACGCTCCCAGGTTGCGATGACATTGCGTAGTGACTTTCGGATGATTACAACAGGTACTCCGATTGAAAATCATCTGGGTGAACTGTGGAATCTGTACCGATTTATCAACCCTGGTCTGTTGGGTTCTTGGGAGCACTTTCAGGAACACTTTGCCCGGCCCATTGAACGAGGTGGAGACGGGGCAGAGGCTGTTCGCGAGCGACTTCGCGTGCTGATCCAGCCCTTCTTGCTGCGCCGTAGAAAAGCCGATGTCCTCGATGAATTGCCGCCTCGAACAGAGTCTGTTCTTCATGTGGAGATGAGCCCCGAAGAGACAGCGTTGTACGAGGCGTTGCGTCAGAAAGCCTTGCAATCGCTGCTTGAGCCTTCTGCCGTTTCTGGAGGACAACAGCATCTCCAGATCCTTGCCGAGTTGATGAAGCTGCGTCGAGCGTGTTGCCATCCCAAGCTTGTTTTGGAAGATTCCACCATACCAAGCTCCAAGTTGGCTCTGTTGGATGAGCTGTTGGAAGAGCTGTTGGAGAATGAGCACAAGGTTCTTGTGTTCAGCCAGTTTGTGGGTCACTTGACGCTCATTCGTGAACGCCTTGATGAGAAAGAGATCCACTACCAATACTTGGATGGAAGCACCCCTCTGCGCCAACGGAAACAGCGAATCAATGCGTTCCAACAGGGGGAGGGCGATGTGTTCTTGATCAGCTTGAAAGCTGGTGGGTTTGGTATCAACCTGACGGCCGCTGACTACGTCATTCACATGGACCCTTGGTGGAATCCTGCCGTCGAAGACCAGGCCTCGGACCGCGCGCACCGGATTGGTCAAACCCGTCCGGTTACGGTGTACCGACTCGTCACACAGCACACCATCGAAGAGAAGATCTTGGCGCTTCACGAACAAAAGCGTGACCTTGCTGAGAGCCTGTTGGAAGGCAGTGACATGACTGGAAAAATGTCGGCCGACGAGCTTCTCTCCTTGATTCAAACCTCTTGATCTACCAGACCAACAAAGAACGTCGTCGCTGTCCGGTGGCTTTTCCTGCGCAACATGGTATGATGCTTGGTGATGTTGCTTGGTTGGGCAGGCCAGTTTTGTTGTGGACTACAACCTTGTGAAGCAGCATAGATGGATCATGGACAGGAGATTTGGAAGGATTGAGATATGACGTCGAGAGCGAGTTTGTTTTCGCATCGTGGGTTGTCGCCTCGTCGCTGTCGTTCCCCACTGTCTACACTGTTGTGGATGGTGTTGTGTATGGGATGGTTGTGGGGCATGGGCACATGGACGGGGTGTGCTGAATGTCAATTTGACCTGGATTGCCCTGGCGCCGGTAGCCAATGCCGACAAGGGCAGTGTATCGAGCGAGAGCCTGTTAGCAACCGGAACACCCCTCCTCCAGTTTGCGCGACTGGACAGCGAGAGCCTTGTTACACTGGCCCCAAAGAAACCATCGATGAAGGCCCTTGCCGCCAAGGTGAGCGGGTTTGCAGTGGTGAAGGTCAGTGGGGGCCTTGCCTCAATGAAATTACCCCCATCACTGACGTTTGCAACGGCAAAGACGACGACTGCGATGGCACCATTGATGAAGGTTGCAAGTGCCAGGATGGCGACACTCGAAAATGTTACACAGGTCAACCTGAAACCCAAGGCGTGGGTGTGTGCAAGGGCGGAACCCAAACTTGTGTGAATCAGGAGTGGGGAGCCTGCGAAGGGGAGCAAGCTCCTTCCAAAGAAGTGTGCAACGGCCAAGACGATGACTGCGATGGCCAAACGGACGAAGACATTCCGAACGGTCAAGACTGTCAGGTGCCTGGGGCCAAAGGACCCTGCGCGAAAGGCTCTTCGCTTTGTCAAAATGGTCAGGCCTCATGCCAACCCACTGTGCAACCCCAAGCAGAGAAGTGCGCCAACGGCATTGACGAAGACTGCGACGGTGAAATTGATGAGCCTCCCTGCGCTTG
Source organism: Deltaproteobacteria bacterium (assembly GCA_006226375.1). Classification (GTDB taxonomy): domain Bacteria; phylum Myxococcota_C; class UBA6777; order UBA6777; family UBA6777; genus M3003. The sequence continues at coordinate 16,068 of SBHC01000052.1, forward strand.
CAAACCAGGCGAAACACAGTCTTGTTACAGCGGTCCTTCGGGTACAGCAGGAAAAGCGGATTGCAAGGCTGGCACGCAGACTTGCAGTAACACCGGAGGCTGGGGGCCCTGCGTCGGGGAGATTCTTCCTCAACAGGAAACCTGCAATGGCAAGGACGACGACTGTGACGGTCAAATCGACGGCATGACTCGACCCTGCACACAAGGTTGCAACAAAGGGCAGGAACGATGCCAACTGAGCCAGTGGCTGTCTTGCGATGCGCAACCCGCTGAGGGGGAAGTTTGTGACGGCAAAGATAACGATTGCAACGGTCTTATCGATGATGTAGCGGGCTCTCCGTGCCAATGCAACACTGGGGCAAAGCGCCCGTGTGGCTCCAGCGTTGGAGTGTGCCAGCAGGGACAACAAGAGTGCATCAACGGTCAATGGAGTCTGTTCTGCCAAGGCGAAGTGAAAGGCTCGACTGAGTCTTGCGATGGCAAAGACAACGACTGCAATGGGACGGTGGATGACAACTTAACCTGTTCCTTCAGCCGCGTGTATTGGAGCGGTCCTGGAACACAAAGTTACTTCTGCTTTGGCTCCCAGATGTTTGTGCTGGCCTCCGAGATGGCAAGGCTGTGTCGCTTTGGCTCCAGCACTCCAGTCACCTGGAAAAAGACGTGCCTGGATGCATTCTCCAAAAGCTTCATCCCCATGGACCATAGCACCTGTCGTCAACGGGTGTATCGTTATGACTTTACCAAGAACGGAAATACCCATCATTACTACATCGCAGACGATGCTTGGACGGGTTACAAGAACGACAAATACACCAAAGTGGGTGAGGTCTTTCGTGCCCTTACCAAAAAAGTGGCTGGAACAGTCGAGTGCAAGACCTACACGAACTGGACGTTACGGGATACGGTTGTGATTTGTGGTACCAGCTCAGAAACAACAACGTTGTTGAACCAGGGATACACCGAGGTGGAGAGCCTGGGTTGGATGTCCAAGGACACGTCAACCTCTGGTATTAAGTTGCATGGTCTGACGCTTAAGCCTGTATGGCGTTCCTACAACAAGACGCTGAAGGCCCATTTGTTCACTACGTCCAAATCAGACCATGACAAATCTGTGAACCAACAGGGTTATGTGAAGGAACCCAACATTGGGCAAGGCATTCCCTAGTCTCTTGTTGAGCGTGCAAGTGTTCGTTTCTCCCAGAAATCGGGTGAGGAGTGGTTGATGGCGGAGAACATTCCGGGGTTTTTGCAGTACGACTTTCATGCAGAAGGCACAACCAAGCCCGTATACCAGCTTGGTTCAGAGGGGCAACCTCCCGTTGTCTTAATGCATGAACTTCCAGGAATGGTGCCCGAGTGCGTTGCTTTGGCGCGGGAGCTTCACGAGGAAGGCTTCGCCGTTACTATGCCGCTTATGTTTGGTCAACCCAATCAACACGCCATCGTTACCAACACCCTCCGGATCTGTTTGAGCCGGGAATTCTCGATGTTTGCGAAGGGAAAGTCGAGTCCTCTTGCTTCCTGGATGCGGGCTCTTTGTCGGAAAGCTCACGAAGAGTCTGGCGGACGACCCATTGGTGTAATTGGCATGTGCCTTACCGGAAACTTTGCGCTCACCTTGATGGTGGATGAGTTTGTGATGGCTCCTGTGATGAGCCAACCCTCCTTGCCTGTGGGGTTTTCTCAAGACAAACATGAGGATCTTGGTACAGACCCAGCCATCTTGGAACAAGCTGTTCGGCGTTCTCAGGAAGAGAATCTCCCCTTGCTGGGACTGCGGTTCACCTGTGACCCTCTCTGTCGTGGGTCGCGGTTTCAAAAGCTCGAAGAGTTGTTTGGTGAGCGGTTCCGAAAGATTGAGATCGACTCTTCGGCGGGCAACCCGCATGGCATCCCTCGGGCCTCTCACGCTGTGCTCACGGTCCATCGTGTCAAAGAGCCCAACCATCCCACACAGCAAGCGTTTCGTGAGGTTGTTGCATTTCTTCACGAACAGCTTCAGACGAACTCCTAGAATGGAATCGTATCATCCGGATACACGGGCGTTTTGGACGCAGCGCTTGTCTCCTTCAGTGCGCTTTCAAGAACACCTTGTCTCAAGCTCGGATGGAACACGTCTGGCGGTTCAAGAGTGGGGGGACCCTTCATCCGTAATGGTGCTGGTTCCAAGTCTTTTGCCTGCGCAAGCGTATGGTCCGATTGCGAGCCATTTTGCATCGTCGTATCGGTTCGTCACTTGGCATACTCGGGGTACGTTTGGCTCGGGAAAACCAGGTAGAGGCGGCCTCTCTATCGACGCTCTTGCGCAAGATTTGTTTGCTGTTGTACAAGCCTTGGAACTTACTTCCCTGACGCTCGTGGGCTGGGGACTCTCTGTTCCCATCCTACTGGAGTTTGCTCACCAATACCCAGAACACTGCGAACAAATGGTCTTGGTGAATGGGGCTGGAGGGCATCCTCTCGACGATGTTCCTTCGGTGGGAGCGTGGGTGGGTTCATTCATCTCTGGGTCCGTTGGGCTGCCTCGCAAGCTTGCTTTGCCACTCGCGAGTCGAATGTTGCGAGCAACCCGAAAGTTGGACTCTGTGTTTCAACGAAGCACGTTGTTTCGGAAGTACGGTGAAGCCTGGCTTGAGATTGGTCGATGGTTTACGGCGCAGCCTCCTGACGTTCTCGCAGGTATCGTTCGTAGCGCTCAGGCCCATTCTGCGTACGATTATCTTCCTTCCATTAAAATTCCCTGTCTGGTGACTTGTGCCCCTCAAGACATCCTTCCTGCTCCCCAAGAAGTCAGGCGTTTGGCTAAGGCACTCCCGAATGCTACCCTGTTTGAGTGGGAGCGAGGAGGTCATTATGCGCCGGTGTTGCAAGCCCAACCGATGCTCCAGGCGATGGAACAGTTTTTCATGTAAGAACGTGTAAGGTTGTTCATGCAAGCTTGAGGGATGTTCTAACCGGGTGTGGATGGTTCTTGTTCGGAGGGTGGGGCATGTGCTTCACTTGGGAGAGGCCGGAGCCAATCGAAGTTTTGAAGCCACTGGTACACTTTGTCTGCTTTGTGTGAGACCCCACAATTGAATTGATGGATGCTTTGTCCTTCTAGCCAGTCAAGGACAAACTCGCGGGTTTCATGAACTTCAGCTTCGTACTTTCTTCGGTGAAAGCAGATAGCTTGTTTAAAGCGAGACCACAAGCTAAACCTTCCTGGAGATGGCACTGGGAAGTGATAGCCCAGGCGGAGAAAACGCGCTCGGTTGAGAAGCATATGACAGTAGGTCGCGTTGCCTGTTACTCCGCCATGTTCGCTTGCGTCCACCCAGGCAAACGGTTGTTGAGGAAGAAGGTTCCACTGCAGGTAGCCCCAAGAAGTTTGGGGTTGTTCAAGCTTCGCGTTGAGGGAGGCGCTGTTCATCAAGCTGCGAAAGGACATGCCGAGCGACACCATCCGGGTTTCATTGAGCAGTGAAGTCACACACGGACTCAGCTCGGGATCCGCAACTTTTCGGCAGGAGTGTAGCGTCGACTGGATGAAGGAGCTTAGGATGATTGTGCTGGGATTGTTGGAGACAATGGAACCGGCAATGTGTCCCTGCCAAATGGGAAAATTGACGGGGAACGCGAGGGAGCGCATCGCAGCGTCAACAAGGCGAACGTTGGCGTTCTCGCTGTCATCAAAGTTGCTGTACACGTGCAGATTGCATTGATCTTTGAGGGAGATGGTGACAACTCCAACCTTGACTCTGGGGTTCAGGTCCGCAAAGGTTCGCGTCTTGCCAAACTCTTTTTCGAGGAGCCTTTCCGCTTCGTATCCACAGCGCAAAGACGTAACTCCAGTCAACGCTGGGATCACACTGAACGGCTTCCACTGCAAGTGCTCCATGAACCGAACGTAAAAGTCGATGCATCGGGAGATACGAACAAGAGGGGTCCAGTTGGGGTAAAGTTGCTGCGTGACGGCCAAGTACAACGCAGACAGCGCACCCATCCCTGTTCCAGCGAGTACATTGGCTCGGCGAAGGAAGCTATAGGGTTCATGAGTTCCACGATGGGGCTGCTCTGCTTCTCCGATGCTAAGAGCCATGCGCTCCAACTCTTGAAGAAACATAAGGCTACCGGGTGCGGTTTCGCCGGAGTCAAAAACAAGCATGCGATGCTTTGAATTGACCCACGTGGGAGGAAGATTCATGGCAGACATGCTAGTGATCCTCCGATTGCAGTATATGTGAATGTCGATGCAGCCAGTCTGTGACTTCCTTAAAGGAGACAGACATATAAGGACTGTTGGGATGCTTTCCTTCGACCCAATCTTCAACCTGTTGGTCAAAGACAGACTGAAGCACAGGGAGAGGTGTGAGCATGTCAAACATAATCTGGATGACCATGCTGTTTCTAAGCTCCAAGTGTGCCACCCGCATGAACTGGTCGTCGAGCAGGCTTTGGGCCATTGCATTGGTCGCAAGGACATTGGCGACGATGGAAGTGTCGAGGAGAGCGGCCGGCTGAAAGGGGTTGAGCATCCACTTGCACCAGCCCCAAGGTAGCTTGGGAAGCTTGAGAAGTTGTCGGGTGAACCAGGAACCAAAGGCTTGTGATTGTCCTCCCAAGGAGAGAAGGTGTACGTCACGGAGACCTTCATTGACAGGCAGAACCCTTGGGTTATCCTTGAGCTTTTGCCCCATCCTCTTTTGGATGATGAGCGTAAGAGCATCCATGCTGGGGTTGTTGGCAAACATTCCCCCGTCCAGGCTACCTTTGTGAATGGGCAGCATCATGGGGAATGCGCTGCTTCGTAGCATTAAGTCTACCATCGATAGCTTCATCGAGTTGGAAGGTCCATCGAAGGTGGAGCTTCCCGAGGAATGACTTGGAAAGGTTGTTTCATCTTCAGAAAGAGCGGTGTTATGGGCCATCGGCCTGGAGCGAAACACTGGCGCAATGTTGGAGTAGATTCTCCACTCCATCGGCTCTTTGACTTGCAATCCTGTCACGCAAAGCTGAACGTCGCTGATGTCGCTTATCTTGGTGTCACCGTATTGGTCTTCAAGAGATTGTTTGAGAGTTCTTCCGCTGTGAACGGGTACAAAGCCTGATAGAAACTTAAGGATCTCACAGGGCGTTGGCCGAAGGGTCTCAAACAAATTGTCCGTGTAATCGATGCATTGTTTCAGTCGACGGAGCGGGTCTTTGATGCGAGCCCTTTCGTAGGCGAGGTAACATCCGACAAAGGAGCCAGCGGAAGTCCCAGCGATCATGGTTACATTGTCAATCAAGCTGAGCTGTTGGTTCGTGTCTCGGCCCCAAGCCTGTACGTAATCTTCCAACGCTAGCAGTATCCGGGTGTAAATTAAGGAACTAGGGCCTCCATCCAGGGCCAGGACGAGTTCCGGTTGAAGCAGCTTTTCGATGGGAACACAATTCCCTGATGAAGTATCATCGGTCATGGTACGTCCGTTCTAACTCTTCTGTGAGAGCATTCGCCAGGGATGTTACATGAGGTTCTCGTATCATGCCCATGTGGTCTCCAATGCATTGTTGCATCCGGAAGTGGCCATGAATCAGCTTTTGCCAGCCCAAGTCCTCGTCGGGATATTTGTTGCGATACCAGGTTTGTTTTGTAATCTCCGACTTAAACAGCACCGCGTTGCCTTCGTAGGGTGGAGGGTTGTAGCGATAGAGTAGCCAAGTGTGGAGAAGAAAAAGCTGAAACATGGGTGTCATGGAGGAGTGCTCCAGATCCATAAAGTGCGCTTCTTCCGGAAGCAACTGCTTGAGAGTGGTGCTTTGTAACATCCCACCCCATCGCTCTTTCCACTGACGGGGGGACCACTTTTGGGCTTGTTGGAGGATGCCTTTCATAGAGAACAAAGAGCTACCGTTTGAGGTCTGCTGTGTGAGTGACGCGTAGTCATGAAAGTGACCCAGAAAGTTGAACCCAGAGTGCCCGTAGAGAATCCGCATCACATCGATGGGGGAGGGGCGGTAGCCCACAAGAGGGGCTGCTTCGTCAATCAAACCGAGGAACGCAACAGACTCTCCTTGTTGTTGGAGTTGGCGGGCCATCTCATAGCAAACATAGCTTCCAAACGAATATCCAGCGATATGATAGGGACCTTGCGGCTGGATGGATTGAATGGCCTGGATGTAGCGGCTTGCCATGGTCTGACAAGAGCGGTCCATTTTTCCTCGGCCGTCCAATCCGCTGGCTTGCAATGCAAAGACGGGTTGATTGCTTGGTAGATGGTGGGCCAAAGGAATGTAGGGGAAAATCACTCCAGCAGCCGGGTGAACCAAAAACAAGGGAGGCCGGTCGCCATGAGGTTGCAACGGAACCAACTCTGCAACGTCAGAAGAGTGGGAGCCATTCGAGTGACCGTTTCGAGTGGAAGAGCCTGTTGATGTATTGTCAGTGATGTCCATGAAGTTCGCGAGGTGAGCGATGGTCATGCCCCCAAACCATGCTGTAGGAGGTATCTTCACTCCCTCACGCTTCTCCAACTCTTGTGTTATCCGCAAAGTAATCAGAGAATCTGCGCCCAGGCTTGGGAAAGGGTCGTGTATGCCTATCGGCGAGATGCCCACCATCTCTTCACATAGCTCAACGAGGATAGCTTCATCCTTGTTACGGGGGGCGACATAGTCTTCTGCCATCTCGGGCCGCGGATGACGGGCTTGGTGGAGTGCCGCGCTTTGCGTGTGGTCTTCTGCTAGAGCCGTTTGCGTTCGGTTCCGGGATGGTTGTGACGTATTGGGCGGGTCCAGCCAGTACTCTCTTCGCTCAAACGGATAGGTGGGGAGCGGAATTCGTCGTCCCTCCGCTGCTGGGAGAAGGTCTTGTGACATTCCTCCCATGCACCACAACTGAGCGAGAGCACGAAGCTTCCATTCTTCCGTGGAGAGGTTGCTTTCCTCAGGGTTGTTTGGGTCAGGTACGCTAAAGAGTGTGGGAAGGTCGGGTACGTTGTATCGAGCTATGGGCTCCACAGAACGGTAAGGTCCTACTTCAAGAAAGCTATACTCTTCTTCCTCTTGAAGAGTGGCAAAGGCATCTTTAAATCGTACAGGTTGTAGCATGTGACGAACCCAGTAGGAGGGGTCTGTTGCTTCTTCGTCTTGCAGCCATGTTCCAGTTACACCCGAGACATAAGGAAGAGTTGGAGGGTGCAACTTCACGTTCCGGGTTTCGTCTTGAAATGACTCTACGATGCTCTCCAACAGGGGGCTGTGTGCTGGCTCATGCAAACGAATTCTTTTGTTGGGGACCTCTCGTTGTTGAAGGTCTTTCTCCAAGGCGTCGATGGCTTCCAGAGTCCCTGTCACAATGCAAGAGCTTGGGCCGTTCTCAAGGGCGAGGTAGGTCTTCTCATGAAGCAGAGAGAGTACATCTTCCGAGGGCAGCGACACGCGGAGGCCCCCTCCGGCCGGGAGGGTTTGGAACAAGCTGGCTCGTCGTAAGAACAAGCGGAGAGCGTCTTCCAACGATAGAATTCCCGCTATTGTGGCTGCAACATACTCACCGGTGCTGTGCCCGAGCACTGCGGCTGGTTGGACACCTTGGTCGAGCCAATACTGTGCCAGCCCGTAGCTGACCGAAAAGAGCGCGGGTCCTGCGTAAAAGTGGTCGTCGAACTGGGCCAGGGCTTGTTCGCGCTGGTCAGGTGTCGGATAGACGATCTCTTTGGGGTTGTAACCCAAGGTTTCTTGAATGATGGAAAAACATGCGTCTACGGCGTTGCGAAAGATGGGCTCGTTGTCGTAGAGCTTACGCCCCATATCAACCCGTTGTCCGCCTTGTGCTGGAAACAAAAAGACGAGGGGGCGTTGTCGATCTGGGAGTGCCTGTCCCGTGAGATGCCAAACATCGTGGGTTGCTAGTCGCTGGGACAGCTCTTGTGTGTTGTTCGCGATGATGGCTCTGCGATGGTGCCATTCCCGACGACCTTGTTGCCATGTGCTAACTACATCCACAAGAGCCAATTCTGGGTTGTGTTCCAGATGACTCTTCAGGTCGTGTGCCATCCGCTGGCTGGCTGAAGAAGTTTGGGCCGAAAGACCCAATACGAGAGGCGTTTCGTGATGTTCTTGTTCTGCTGTGGAGTGGGGCGGGGCTTCCTCTACAACCACGTGGACGTTGGTGCCACCCACGCCAAAAGAGCTTACCCCGACTCGCCGAGGCATGCCGTTCGGCTGCCAAGGCAAAGCCTCCGTGTTGACGAAGAAAGGGGAACTCTCCAACTGCAAATGAGGGTTGGGGCTTTCAAAGTGCAAGCTGGGTGGAATGGTTCGATTCTCGCAGGCCAGGACTGCTTTGATGAGGCCAGCTACGCCAGACGCTGCGTTCAGGTGGCCGATGTTGGTTTTGACCGTTCCAAGAGCGCAAAAGCCAACGGCGTTTGTTTGTTCTCGAAACACTTTTGTCAGCGCGGCAACCTCAATAGGGTCACCCATAGGTGTTGCCGTGCCATGTGCTTCGATGTAGGTGATACTTTCGGCGGGCACTTCGGCCCATTCCAGCGCGCTGGCGATGACGTCTTCTTGCCCCGCAAGGCCAGGTGCTGTGTATCCTACTTTTTGGTTTCCGTCGTTGTTGATGGCCGAGCTGCGAATGACTGCGCGGATGCAGTCTCCATCTTCCAAAGCGTCTTCCAATCGGCGCAGCACGACAACCCCAACACCGTCACCTCCTACAGCGCCCGCTGCGTTGGCATCAAACGCTCGACATCTCCCGTCGGGTGAAAAAATGTTCCCTTCTTGGAACCGTTCTCCGCTGATGGTGGGGACTTTGAGAGAAGCTCCTCCAGCCAAAGCCATATCGCATTGGTAATTAAGCAGCGACAAACATGCCAACTGCACAGCGACCAAGGAGGTGGAACAGGCGCTCTGAACGTTGAGACTCGGGCCGGTCAGTCCTAGTTTGTAGGATGTTCTTGTCGCGAGGGAGTCCTTGTCTGAGAGGATCATCTCCTGAAACCCACTTAAGATTTCGTGAAGGTTGGGTTGGGTCAGGATGTTTCTCTTGAAATAGCCATTCTCCGAGGAGCCTGCAAATACTCCAATCTTTCCGTCAAAACGGGAAGGATCGTATCCTGCATCTTCGAGGGAAGCCCAAGCACTTTCAAGGAACATGCGTTGCTGAGGGTCAAGCAACTCAGCTTCTCGGGCTGAGATCTGGAAGAAGGGGGCGTCCATTCCTTTGTAGTCTTCGATCACTCCTCGGGCAGGAATGTAGTTGGGATCTTGGAGGTCTTCTGCGGAGATGCCTTGGGAACGGAGCTCCTCCTCGGAAAAAAAACGGATGGAGTCGACGCCCTTCTCTACGTTTTCCCAAAACCTTTGGGTGTTGGGTGCTCCTGGGAAACGAGCCGACATTCCCACCACTGCAATGCATGGGAAGTCCTCATTGTGCAGGTTGCTTTGAGAAGGGAGTGACTTCTTCGTCACGTTTTTTTTCTCCTTTTGTCTTTCATGCGAGCCAGATGATTTCGTTGTTGGCGGGCGCGCGTGGATGGAGAGTTCGGCTTGGACTCTTGCAGAGGAACAGCTTGAGACGACAAATGTTGCGCAAGGGTTCGGAGAGTGGAGTGACGGAACAGCTCAACCAAAGGAATGCTCTGACCCAAGGTTTGCTCCAAGCGTTGTTGGGCTTGCGCCAACAGCAAGGAGTGACCGCCCAACTCAAAGAAGTTGTCATCTCGCCGTATCTTCGGGAGTTCCAACAAGTCTTTCCAGATCGCCTCCACCGTACGTTCCATCTCGGTAGGAGGTGTGTGTGGCGAGGAGGGCTTGGATGGTTTGGGCCGAGCTTCAGAGGGAGCGGCGGGTGTGGTTGGGTCCACCTTCCAGGTGAGGGGGATGGGTGTTCCAAAAGCGTCTTGAAGGTGGAGGGAGGCGGGAGGCTGGACCCTGGTCGGCTGGAGCTTGAGGCGTTCCAGTCGTAAGTCCGCGTTTTCCGACTTTCGCCGAATCACTGGGTGGCTGTTGTCGAGTCCAAGGATGGCCTGTGTGACCCCACGGGTGAGGCAGGCTTGGAGCGCTTTCCAGCCTTCTTCTTGTGAGATGGTTCGAAAGCCATGACGACGCAAGAGCTCACCGCCTGGGAAGTTGTACGCCATTCCGATGTTATCCCAACGAGACCAGTACAAGCTGAGGGCAGGGTTCCCTTGCTGATTCAGATTGTGGGTCCAGGCCTGGCTGAATCGACCGATTGCGGCGTAGGCTCCGGCTCCAAGTCCCCCAAATATGGCGCTGACCGAGGCAAAGTCGATGGCAAACGCTCCCGGTCGTTCCGCGAGAAAAGACGTGAGTTGGTTTGCCCCAAGGACGCGACCCTGAAACAGTTGTTCGACTTGCTCCGAGGTCTCACGTTGGAGCATCTCTTCTCGCATTGCTCCTGCTAGGTGGAACACCCCACGCAGACGGGCCTTGTGGAAAGACTCTTGTTCTTGGAGCCAGTCGAGGCATGAAGTCTCGGCCAAATTCAGGGCCTCGTAGCTAACGGAAGCATCTCCATCAGGCCAAGTGTGACAAATCTCTTGTAAGGTCTTCCAGGCTTGTTGCTTTTGGGGTGTCCACTGGTTTTGTGGTGCGCGCCCCACAAGCAACAGGTGAAGAGGCTTCTCTTGCAACAAATGTTTCGCAAGCCACTGGCCCAGTCCACCCATGCCTCCTGTCAGGAGCAGCAGCTCTCCGGGTTGCGTTGCAAAGGACGCGGATGCCTGTCGGTGAAGGAGCAAATGTGGGGCTTGGGGTAGAAAGGCAGAGCGAAGTCTGGGGACCCAACGTTGTCCGTTACGGTAGCTAACTTCGTGCTCAACTTGTGACAAACACAAACGTTCGTCCAGAAGGGTCTGACTCAACCCATCGGGTCCCATTTTCGGGAGGTCCAAGTGACGAAGGCGTACACAAGGTGCTTCGTGAGGGATGGTGGCTAACCATCCCAGCATTGGGCTCCAGGCAGGGTTGAGCGTTTCTTTACCAAGGACGTTTTGCGCGTGCTGGGATGCGACCAAAAGCGACAACGACTTGGCTTGCTCTCCCAGCACTTCCTCTACGCTCTGCAGCAACCAAAGCAAGCTATGTACGCTTTGTTGTTGTTGGCCCAAAAGCTCTGAGGATGTTGGGGTTGTTGTTGCAAGCTCTTGGTAGGTCCACAGATGGACGATGGTGGGTGGTGTTTCGATCTTGGAGGCCAGCGTATCCCAAAGCTTGCAGTAGGACGAACGATTGTGCGGCAGGCTGATATGGTGGCCAGACTGTGAGAAGGAGTCACCTGGCGTCACAAACCAGGTCTCGATGCCTTTTTTTAGCCAAAGGTTTCGCAGTTGCTCCCCTTGTTTCGGGCTTTGGGCAAACAACACAACGGTTTTTGGCAAGGAAGCGAACGCAACGGAAGGGAGGGGTCGTGGTCGCCAGATGCGCTCGACTACACCAGAGACTACAGGGCTTTCCTCCGAGAGTAGCTGGGCTGCATGAAGGTGCTCCATCTCAAAGACGCCTGCGTCAAAGTCCTTCTTCAGCTTCTTTCGCTGCAGCTTTCCAATGTTGGTTTTGGGAATTCGTTCTGGTGGAAGCGGTAGGAAGTAGCGAGGAACTGCTCCAACCTTTCGGCTTACAGCCCCTCGCATCGACTTCAATAGCTCTTGTAGCTCTGCATCGTTGGTCGCTTTGTGGGCAAAGAAGATGGCTATCTGGTCGGTGTTGTCGTTCTCCTTTCGTACCGCACAAGCAACCACAAACGACCGTTGGATCTGGGGAAGCTCTTCTACGGCAGTTTCGATGTCGTGGCTGGGTATGTTGAGTCCGTTGACTACGATGTCTGCTTTGCTTCGGCCTGTGATGGTTAGGCCTTCTGATGTGAGAGTGGCGAGGTCTCCTGTGTTAAACCATCCATCCTTCAACAACACCTGAGCGCTTTGTTCTGGCTGTTTGTGGTAGCCGCTCATGACGGTTGGGCTTTGGATATGCAAATGCCCCGGTGTTCCCTGCGGAACAAGCTCACCCTTCTCGTTCACAATGCGCAACGTGTAGCCCGGCGCTGGCTTCCCGACGCTTACAAACTGTGCGTTGGATGCGATGGTTTCGTGGCGAAGGCCCATGTTCAAGGTGGAAGCCGAAGCGATCTCCGACATGCCCCACGATGGCGTCATGGCGTCGTGAGGCAAACCATGTTGGGCCATCAAGGAGAGGAACGTCTTGGCTGTTTGCGGGACAATCATCTCGCCGCCGTTGAGCAGGTAGCGAAGGCGCGAGAGGTCGTAGGTACGTTGTTTAAGGGCCTCTTCTTCACCGTTAACCAGACCAAATGCAAAGTTGGGAGCCCAGGAGCAAGTGACTTCCCAAGTCTCTAGCCACTCCAGCCATTGCAACGGTTGCTTGAGAAAGGGTGCTGAAGAACCATGGATCTGTTTGGAGCCTGCAAACAGCGGAGCCATGTGACTCATAAACAAACCACCAACGTGATCGATGGGGAGCCAGTTGAGGAAAGTATCCCCGCCATGGAAATGATTCTGCTGGCGATAGGACTCTGCCCAGGCTAAGACGGTGTGATGATGGTGGCGTACCGCTTTGGGCTTGCCTGTGCTTCCCGATGTCAGCAAGAACAAGCTAATGTCATCGTTGTTGACAGAGGGAAGTTGAGACAACTCTGGCGAAGGCAATGGCTCGTCCAGGAAGACCAAGTCAAACGCGCCAAGTCCGTGTTGTTGGGCGAGACGTTGCAATCCTTTCTCTTGGGAGCGAATCGTGAGGATGGGAGGTGCATCCAACAACTTCCAAACGTTGAGCAGCTTAGCGATTTGATTGTGTTCGCCTTCGTAGAGAGGAGGGGTGCCCATGCTGACTGGAGGAAGACCAGCAAACATACAGCCCCACAAACCCGCTAAGAATTGATCGGGGGAAGGGAGCTGCAACAGAACAGGTTGTCCGGCTGGAAAATGGTGCTCCAGCAATTTTGTGGCTACGCGTTGTGCCCAAGTCTGAAACTCAGCGTAGGTAAGGACGGTGGATGTCCCGTCGTTGTGCAACGTTCGGATACCGTTGCTTGGGTGCTGGTCAGCCGTTCGTTGCAGGGCTTCCAGCAATGTAGATGGCATGTCCTTGGGAAAGACCAACTCTGGGCCTTCCATCAAAGACAAAGGCTGCGATGCGTCGGATGCTCCTTCCGGCTTTGTTCGGTTGTTCGCTTCTTGCGTCGCTTCTGTCTGGGTTGGGGCTGTTCCTTGAGCTATCGGTGCATACAAGGCTGGCGGTGGGTTCCAGGCTTCGACCACTCCTTCTAGCCCATAGGTTTCTTGCAATGCTGCTGTTGCCAGTGAGAGGCTGTCCGTTCCCAACAATGGAACGTTGGAGAGCTTCCGGTGGTCAGGATGTCCTGCTTCTGTGAGTGGGATTTGTGCGACCCGAACGAGTTGATGCAAAGGCAGTGAACCAGGGGTTTGGTGTCGTCCTGCTTCTATGGAGTGGAGGAACTCTGTGGGAAGCTCGTTTTTGCTGACAACATACCCGACAAGTTCGGTGTGCCCGTCCGAATGGGGCTTGGGTAAAACGGCAGCGTCGAGGACGTCTGGATGGGAAAGCAACTCCTGCTCCCACGATAGCTGATAGCTTGGACGTAATTCCTTTAGTGCTATAGAGCTATCCGAAACAAGCTGTTCTACCAGGACGTTCCATCGAGTCGCAAGACGTTGCATATCCGCTTGGGTAAAGATGTCTGTGCGATACCAGGCTTCTCCTTGCAAACCTTCTGGCGTCTCCCAAAACTGGAACGTGAGGTCAAAGGGTGCTGTTCCATTGCTCGTATGCTTTAGGGTAAGCTCCAGGGTGTCTACATGCTGGGTTGGCGGGGGAGCCTCTTGCAACAGAACACACACCTGGAACAACGGCTGCTGATCTGCTGTTCGTTGTGGGCTGAGGTGTTGGACTAGCTTTTCAAACGGGACATCGGGTTGAGAGTACGCTTTCAATGCCACATCGCGAGTGTGGCAAAGTAGATCATGGAGCGTGGTGTCCGGCGAACTTTGCAAGCGCAGGACAAGCGTGTTGGCAAAGAACCCCAATGCCTTCTCCATCGCCGGATGGGTTCGATTCGCAAGCATCGTTCCGATGGGCAAGTCCCACTGACCTGTCTCCGTTGCAAGCCAGGTTGCCACTGTTGTGAGGAGGGGCATAAACAAGGTTGCGTTGGACTTCTGCGCGACTTTTTTGAGCCTCTCCGTGAGTGTCGCTGGCACGGAGAGTTGGATGACATCCCCAGCGACCTTGCGCTTTGATGGACGCGGCCGCGTTGTCGGAAGGGCGATAGAGGTTGGAGAGGAAGCGAGCCGCTCTTTCCAATCCTGAAGCTGAGAGTCCCATGCTCCATGTTGTTCTTGTTGGCATTGCCATACCGCGAGATCCGGAACTTGAAGGGACTCTGCTTCTTTCGTCGCCGTACCATCCAACAGCGTAACAAGCTCTTGAAACAAGACATTGATGGTCCAAATGTCAGAGATGATGTGGTGAAGAATGATAAGCAGGTGGTGCTTCGTCTCGGACAACTGGATGACTTGCACTCGAAAGGGAGGTTCATTCGCGAGGTCAAAGGGTCTGCGAAAGAACTCATGGGCAAACCGGTCGGCTTGTTGGTTGGCCTGTTCCTCTTCCAAAGAAGACACATTGATGTGAGCCAAAGGGAAGGAAGAGTGGGGAGCGGCTTCTTGAACAGGGAGTCCGTCTTTGCCTGCTCGAAATCGGAGACGCAGTGACTCATGATTTTTCACGAGTGAGCCGAGGGCGGTTTTCAGTCTTGCAAGATCGAGAGGCCCATTCATCTCAACGATGGCAGGCGTGTTGTACTCGACGCTGTCGGGCTGAAGTTGATGGATAAACCAGATCCTTCGCTGTGAAGGACTCAGCGGGAGGGGCTTGTTTCGAGGTTGGCGCTCAGGCTCCGAATATGTCCAAGCACCCTCCGCTTGTAACCTTTCGACTTTGAGGGCGAGCCGCTCAGGGGTGGCTTCTTCAAACACGTCTTGGACAGTGAGAGGTACTTGGAGCTTGGCTTTGAGGCGTGCGACCAGTCGTGTGGCGTGCAAGGAGTCCCCGCCAAGCCAAAGAAACTCATCGTGTCGCCCCACCGGTCGGATGGTAAGGACTTCTTCAAAGCAAGCGGCGATGATTGTTTCGTTCTCGCTTGCTGGAGCGACGTACGGACCCATCTCTTCCGGACGTCGCGAGGCCAAGCTTGGCAGGCTCTTGCGGTCGACTTTACCTGCTGTGGAGCGAGGAAGCTCCTCCAATGTAACATACCGTGTGGGCTGCATCGCTTGTGGGAGTTGGGCGCACATAAACTGGCGAACGTCGCGGATGGTCTCTGTGGAGGTGGCGCCATTTTGGGGGACAACGTAGGCCACGAGCGTTGTTTCTCCAGGTGCTTCTTCCCAGGCAGAGACTGCGACAGCCTTGACGTCAGGATGTTGGGAGAGACGGTTCTCGACCTCGCCTAGCTCGACACGTACACCACGAACTTTGACCTGTTCGTCTTTGCGTCCGAGGAAGACGAGGTTTCCTTCCTGATCCCAGTACCCACGGTCTCCTGTTCGGTACATCTTGGCGTGAGGTTGTGGACTCCATGGGTCTGGAAGAAACGTTAACTCTGTAAGTTCGGGTTGGTGAAGGTAGCCTGACTCCGGTCCTACCCCTGCTCCTCCAATGTAGATCTCTCCATCTTCACCAACCACGGTGTGTTGTTGGTTTGGATCCAACACATACACTCTTGTGTTGGCGAGAGGTTGTCCCAGTGTGATGGGGGTTTCAGGTGTCGGAAGCGGTGCGACAGTGGTGCAAATCGTAGTTTCGGATATCCCATATCCGTTCCAAACCTTGCAGCCTCGGGAGAGCAGCGCTTCAAGAGTCGAGCGTTGAAGTGGTTCCCCTCCGGATAAGATGGCGAACGATGCCGACGGTGACCAATCTGCTTCAAGCAACATTCGTAAGGTTGTTGGGGTTGCTATCATCGCCGAAGCATCGGCCGAGTGGAGCATCTGGGCGAGGGCAAACCCACTGCTCACTATCTCTGTCGGAACGATGGCAAGGCACCCACCAACAGCGAGGGGTTGGTAGATCTCCAACACGGACATATCAAACGAGACGCTGCTGAGCATGAGGCCCACAGTGTCGTGCGACCAATCCATCACGTGGGGCAACGCCGTTACCAGGTTGACGAGCCCACGATGAGGAACAGTTGCACCTTTCGGTTTGCCTGTGCTTCCCGATGTGTAGATCAGGTACGCCAGCTCACCAGAGTCTCGTTCTACAGGCACGAGCGATTGTGGAGGGTGCGGAAGTTCACTCCAATGGAGCTTGGCCAATTCGCTGATGTCGATGGAATGCCCTTCCCATGACTCAGCCTTGTGTTGAAGCGTTGAAGTGGTGAGGACTGCCTTGGGGTTGGCATCGTGAAGAGTGTCGGAGATGCGTGTCTTGGGAAACTCTGCGTCGATTGCGACATAGTGAGCACCAACGAACCAACATCCAAGCATCGCGGGAAGCAACACAGGGGTTCGAGGGAGAAGCAGTGCAACACAGTCTCCCTTACTGATGCCTTGTTGTTGCAGTTGTTTTGCCAGGGATGCTGTTGCTTTTGAGAGTTCCAGGTAGGACCAGGATTGGTGCTCAAACCAAACGGCTGGAGCATCTGGGTTGTGGCTTGCGTGTTGAAGAAACAAGTCCAATACCGTTGTGGCTGTTGGCTTGATGGCACCCTCTTGCCCCCACCATTGGTGCGGCACCTCTTTGGAAGTTGATCCTTTAACTGGAGTGCGCGAAGTTCCCAACATGGTGACCCGTCTCTCTCTTCGCAAACTACATAAACTCTACTTGTGTCTCTATCATTTCTTGGGGAACAAGTTGTTGTTGTCTTTTGTGTAAGAATCTGTCCTGAGAATGTAGAGATTTATTGATTGGAGTATCTGTGCTTGACGCATGACTTTTGTACCGTCTGAGAACTGCAATGTCAAGGAGCCATGCGGTTTTGATAGATCTTAGAAAGGAGAGAGAATGGAGGAGGAATGTAATTGCAGAAGGTGCAGGAAAAGCAATTTAGATTAGAGGAGCGCGCCATTGGGAGAGAGCTGGATGTAGTACAGTCGTGTGCCGTTTTCACGTGGCGCAAAGATGGCGGTGAAGCGAGCGTCTGTTGTTTTTCGTTCCCCTGTGCTGCGGCTTGTCAGGTCTGTGATGAGTCGTCCGTACCAAACGTAATTGACTGGCAACGTATCATACATGCCAAGGCTTTCGTAGGTAATGCTATGGTAGGTGTAGCCTTCAGCAGCAGCCATACTTCCCTGTAGGGTCTGATCGTAATTGAGCACTTTGTCGTTGTGGACAAACACCAGGTCTTTGGAAAAACATACTTCCACTGCCTTGGCTTGCTTGTCACCATTGCTCTCCAGATAGGTCATCCAATAGTGTGTGAGGGGTTCTACAATGTCAGGCAACGAAGGCATGTCGGGATCCTTTTCTACTGGTTTGGGGTGCTAGTCACAAAGCCTTGGAGAGCTTTCTTGTTTTGACAGAAAGGTCTCGATGTTTTTGAGTTTGGAGTAGGGTTCTCCAGATAGAACCTTGTGAAACGCAATCGGTCTCATGTTTCTCTTGATTTTTCGAGAAAACAAACAACCGCTTTTGTGTGACCACAAATGGTGGATTGGTAATACTACAACCCAAACACTACCTTTGGATGACTTGTTCCCTTCCTATCTCATTTTTTCATCGCCGTCGATAGGGCTGCAGGAATGTGAGGGTTGTGGTAGAACATGTGAAGTCATCGATGGTGTCTTGCTTTTTCACGTTGGATAGGAGGTCGTTGCTGTGAAGGTTGAGCTGCTGGGCAACCCTACGTTTGGGCATGCCAAAGTGTTATTGAATTCCGGTGAGCGGATTCTTGTGGAGTCGGGGGCGATGGCAGCGATGTCATCAGACTTGCAACTCAAGAGCCGATTTTTGGGTGGGTTTTTTCGGGCGTTGTTGCGCAAAATTGTGACCGGTGAGTCGCTGATGGTGGGGGATTATCAAGCATCTCAGCCTTCCGAGTTGTTGTTGTCTCCTTCTATCCCTGGTGAAGTTCGACATCTTTCTCTCCAACCGGGTCGCTCCCTCTTTTTTCAAGGAGGGGCCTTTCTTGCTTGTACACCAAACGTTCAGTTGGGGACTCAATTCGGCGGCCTTCGTTCGTTCTTCTCTTCCGAAGGACTGTTCTTTCTTAAGGTAAGCGGTCACGGCGAGTTGTTGTTCAACTCATACGGAGCCATCGTCGAACACGATGTTGACGGGACATTTACGGTCGACACTTCCCATGTGGTCGGTTGGGAAGAGTCTTTGCAATGGAACATCCGTGGGATGGGCAGCCTGAAGAATACGCTACTCTCTGGTGAAGGTTTGGTCATCGAGTTTAAGGGGAGAGGCAAACTTTGGACACAAACTCGCTCACTGTCTGGTTTGGTGGGTTGGCTGTCACGGTATTGCTAGGAGGGAATTATGAATCTTTCGATACAAGGTGAAGGCGCTTTTCAATCGTGCCGGGTGGAGTTGAACTCTGGCGAGTCGTTTGTGTCTGAGGCTGGCGCTATGGTCCAAATGACCTCTTCCATCGACATGGACATTTCGACTCGTTCCCGGGGAGGTGGCGGCCTCATGGGCGGCTTGAAGAGGCTGTTGGGTGGGGACACGTTTTTTCTTGCAACCTACACAGCTCGCGAAGAGGGGCATGTTGTGGTCGCCCCGACTTTGGTCGGGAATGTCGTGATCCTGGACGTTACAGAAGGGCTCCCCTTGATCTGTACAGGGGGTTCTTTCTTGGGTTGTGGCGATGAAGTTTCCTTGGAAACACAGTTCCAAGGGGGGCGCGGAATGCTGACAGGGGAGAGTCTGTTTTTCCTCGAACTGTCGGGAGAAGGTCCTGCGCTGGCCAATGCCTTTGGTCATGTGGAAGCCTATGATGTGGATGGAAGCTACATCGTCGACACAGGCCACGTTGTCGCGTTTGAGTCGTCTTTGGAGTACAAGATTGGCAAAGCTGGAGGCTCCTGGATGCAGTCGTTTTTTGCTGGTGAAGGCTTCGTGTTCCACTTTCATGGGCAGGGGCGCGTCTGGGTGCAGTCGCACAATCCCTCCGTGTTTGGCTATTCCGTGGGGCGTCGCTTGCCTCCCCGTCAAGAATAAAGGTTGGAAGGAGATCTGCTATGGATTTTTCAATGGAAGGTGGAGCCAACTACCCCATGCTGCAGGTTCACTTGCAGCCTGGCGAATCGATTGTTGCTGAAGCCGGCGCGATGGCCTGGATGGACTCTCATATCCAGACCGCAGTTTCGACCCGAGGCGGATTGGGCAAAGGATTAAAGCGGGCAGTCCTCGGCGGCGAGTCCATGTTTCAAAATACATTCTCTGTGAAAGACAAGGCGGGTTCCATCGCGTTGGTCCCGGCTGAACCTGGGCCGATTCTGCACGAAGTGTTTTCTTCGGGCCGTGAACTGTTCTTGCAGGCAGGGGCCTACCTGGCATCGTCCGAAGGTATCGAACTCGACACGCAATACCAGGGGCTCAAGGGTCTCTTGAGTGAGGGACTGTTTACACTCCGCGTTCATGGTGAAGGTGACTTGTTCTTCTCTGGGTACGGCGATGTGTATGCAATCGATGTGGATGGAGAGTACGTCGTTGACAGTGGATACGCTGTGGCCTGGGACCCCTCTCTCTCTTACAAAGTCTCCAAAACAGGGAAGAAAATCCGAAATTTCTTGTTTGGGGATCAGTTTGTGGTTCGGTTCAGCGGGCAAGGACGCTTGTGGGTTCAATCCCATGCGCCGCGCGCGCTGGCCAATTTCTTCTATCCTTTCCGTCGTGTTCGCAAAAACAATAGCTCATCCTCATGATCATCAGGGAGATGCACGAACCTGTTCTCGGTGTGCATAGAAAAGGAGTTTGAATGTTTGCATTAGGCTTGTTGGTTACTTTGGTAGGAGCTGCGTTGCCCGGACCTGGTGTTTCCAGTTCCCCCCAAGCTCCCAAAGCATCTCAATCCCGTAAGGTGGCTCAGGCTAGCCGTCCTGCAGCCCGCCCAACCCCCCGTCGTCCAGGGTTGCCGCAGCGTATCTCTGTGTTCTTGCGGCGGTCGGCCTTGAAAGTGGTTCACAACCAGGTGTTGTATCGACCTGGTCGTCGGGCCCGTCGCTCAAGGTATTACACCTATCGCTTCGATCGCGAAGAGTTCAAACGCAAAGTGGGACCCATCTCCAAAGTGAATTTACGGATGATTTACTGTGAGGTGAAAAACCGACAGTTCAAAACGCACCAGATTCCTGTGGGTACGATTACTACCGTCATTTACGACTGTGGCATCACCTTGTTTGGAACGATCCGTCCGTTCATTCAGCAGCAACAAAAGAAGGGGAGAACTCCCCGAGTTGAAGACTTCCAAAAGGTGAAAGTCATTCTTTCGTTGCCGCGGGACAACCGACAGCTGATGACGCGAAAGGCGATCGGGCGTGAGGCATATTACACCGCGACCACACGGGGAGTTCCTTTTAAGTGGGTGGGGCAGATGTATGTGAAGTTTGACCTCATCTCCACCCGAGTGCGCTCTTCCACATACTTGAGGCTGCTCATTCCCCTCAAAGAGTTTCATGAGCAAGCGGGCCGGGTGGCTTACAAGAAGCTTCTGCTGCGGGTCAAAGTCACCGATGTTGTGAAGAAGACCTGGAAGCCCAAGAAAAAGAACATGCCTTCTCCCTCTGGTGGATTTACGACGTACACCGTGTTTGCTTCCATCATTCAAGCCATCATCAAGTAACCTTCCCCCCTCGTCCTTCGTTTGAGCGTTTCAGCTCTTGTTCCTCCCTACCATTTCAAGGAACGGGTGTTGGTTGAGACGTTACTGTCTCTTCTTTCCGACAGCTATGTCTCATTTGGGGACGTTTGCATCATTGCTTTCTCTTGTTTCAGGTTGGTTTGCTTTCTCTTCTGAGCCTCTAGTCCTCGCGGGGACGGGGGAAACAGAGTGTCTGCAGGTTGGGCTGGTATGACTCTTGAAACGATAGAGAGAGTGATGACAACATTGTTACACGTTCTGTCTGGCTTGTCTGGACGGTATGTTGTCATCATTGCTATGTATAGATTTGAAAGGAGTTTGCTATGACAAACCAACAGCCCACACAGAAACCAGAAGCCTGGATGCAAAAACAGAAACGCAAAAGTTTCTGGATTGCGACTGCAACAATTGTGGGTGTGGTTGTGGCCCTGGCTTTTGGATTTGTCGCGATGTCGAAGTCGAGCAAAGAGTTTCAACCCAAGCTCGTCACTCAAGCAACATTAATGTCGAGTCGCACAGGTTCCTGTGTGTTCGGGAATGCGACGTCAGTGGTATGTCGCATCACCTCAGAAGAAGACTGCAAAGAGAAGAGGGGATTTTGGAGTCGGCAAGGAACATGTGACATCCGTCAGCGTGTGTCGAAGTAATTCATTCCACACTGTGACGGTCGTCGTCTGGAGAGTCGTCCCTCTTTAAAGTGGCTCTTCCTACGCAAACGCGCCCAAAGTTAGCTGTTCGTTGAGCGCGTTGTATAAGGTCTCATCCCTTCGGGATGGGGCCTTTCTTTCTTTGGGAGGGGAAGGTCGCAAGCGGCTCTTTTATTTGAGGAGAATGTTTTTGCAGAACAGCTTGTAGAGGAAGTGGATGGCGATGGCTTGACCAACCACTCCAACAGCCAGTGCGACCCAAAACAACATCTCGGAGCCACCCGTTGCTGCGAGGAAGTAGGCCTTGAGTGGCCAATACAAGGGGATGACCCCAACCAACATATCCCAGTGGGCTGGCAAAAAGAAGCTCAACGCGGGACCTGAGATCAGCAACCCTGAACCCTTCAACACCGCGAAGCCTTGGACCTGGTTTTTCGCCACGCTTGCAATGACAAGCGCTGCGATGGGAGTGTTCAGTGACAGCACCATGGCTACCAGAATCAACTTAAACAGCGACACCTGGGTGACAATGCCAAGGATGTAGTGGGTGCCAACTGTAAGGATGGCTCCCATGAGGGAGAACAAGACAACCCGCGCAGCAAAGTAACGGTGGAAGGAGAAGGGCGTGACGACGATCGCGGTCATGCTGTTCTCGTCCTTCTCTCCGAGCATTTGCATGCCAAGCACCGCGCCAAAGATAAACGGTACCGTGAGCACCATCATCGCGGCAATCAACGGGTAGTAAGCGACCAAGTCAACGGTTTTCTGCACCGTCTCTGTGAGCTTGGGAACGCCCCATCGCAGCAAGAAGTTGATGGGCGGAAGATAGAAGATCATCATCAGGAGAAAGGGGTCCCGCAGGATGCGCTTGGCGTCAGCGCGTAAGACATTTCCGTAAACGTTGCTCATCTCAACCTCCCAATCGCTGCGATACATTGCGGTGGAACTGACGGATGCACAAAACAAACAAAGCGCCCATCCACACCAACTGAATGGCAAAGTAGCCTGCAAACGTTGTGAACGGCATGCCGTCAAACGCTCCTCGTAACATCAACAACGCAGGCTGCGATGGAAGCAACCAATACAGCGGCGAATGGATGTCGAAGAAGGCCAGCGAGGGCAGGTTCAAGATGGCAAACACGAACGAGTTGACGACGATGAAGTTGGTGAAGCGGTCAAAGGGTGACGCCAGCAAAAACCCAATCATCGTGAAGGTGACGTTGATACAGACGAAGGCAATCAACGCGTAGCCCCACGGAGCCGACCATCCTTTCTTCGACACCATCAAAGCCACCGACATCACCGTGGCCAGGAAGGTTAGCGTGAGCAATTTGCTGACCAGCCATTCCCATGTTTTCATCGGCGTGATCGCCAACGCGTGGAGAGAGCCTTCGTTTTTCTCCAGGAAGTAAACACCCGCCATAAACATCGTCCCAATTAAGGAGACATCCAGGAAGATCATAGCCGGGAGTACAAAGTCGGCTTGCTTTTGCGAGAGCGAAAACAGCACCGCAGCCCAAGGCGAAGAGGCGACCAGAGCAGCGATCCAAAAGCCCGAACGAGCCTGAATCACCGCGTCCCATCGTAGCATGTGAATCAATCGACTCATCGCAGTGTCCTCCCTGTGGTTTTGATGAACACATCTTCCAAGGTAGCCTCTCGGCTGTGGATCGTCTCCAACGCACCCGACTGCAAGATCGACATAAACTCATCGTTGGTGTGGAGGTTCTCCAGCGAGAATTCTGCCTTTTGGAAGGTTCCATCCTTCGAGTGTTCCACCAGGACCTTCTTTTCCCCGTGCTGAAGCTTGAGCGTCCGAGGAGAGTCCATGAGTTTGATCTCTCCCTCGTCAATTAGAGCGATGCGATCGCAAAGCTCGTCAGCGTCGTGCATGTGGTGCGTGGTCAGAAAGATGGTCTTGCCCGCTTTCTTGAGATCCAACACGATATCTTTGAGCTTGCGTGCGTTCACTGGGTCGAGCCCTGCTGTGGGTTCGTCCAAAAAGATGACAGTCGGGTCGTGCAAGATCGCCCTCACAAAGTTGAGGCGCATCTTCATCCCCTTGGAGTAGTTCTTGGTGCGCTGGTGAGCTGCGTCTGTGAGGCCCACCATCTCAAGCAGCTCCATTGGATCTTTCTTGCTTCCGTAAAAGGAACCGAAAAGTTGGAGGTTCTCAAAGCCCGTCAGGTTGGAGAAGTGGTTGGGCAGCTCAAAGCCAACACCGACTTTCTCATAGAGGTCGGTGCCCCAACTCTTTCCATCCTTGCCCAAGATCTGGACGGAGCCTTGGTAGCCCGTCAACAAGCCCATCAACAGCTTTTGGGTTGTGCTCTTCCCCGAACCACTTGGACCCAAGAAACCAAAAATCTCACCTTCCGCAATGTGAAAGTCCAACCCCTTTAGCGTAGGGGCGCTTTGTCCTGGATATGTAAACACCAAGGATTGAACGTCGATCATTGTCTTTCTCCTCTCCAAGTGCTTGGTCCTCCTTGATTGGAGAAACAAGTTTTTGCTTGATACTGGTTTGTGTTGCAAACCCGAAGGGCAAACCAAAGCAAACGAGTTAGTTGTTGCGAGTGGAAGCGATGATATCTTCAAGGACGGCGATGTAAGCAGAGAAGTCCCGGCGACCCATCGGGGTTGCCTTGTATGTGGTGCGTGGGATCTTGCCGACAAAGCTTTTGCTGACTTCGACGTAGCCAGCCTCCTCCAACTTGGTGATGTGCATGGCTAAGTTGCCCTTGGTCAGCTTGAGCAACTGAATCATCTCGTTGAATTCAATTTCATCGTCGGTGGTACTGAGCACCGTCATGATACCGAGTCGCGCTCGCTCATGAAAGACCTTAGAGAGCGCAAAGACTTTGCTTGGGTCGCTCATGCTCTCTAGGTGTCCTTTGGTTTGGGGAAGCGAAAACTGATCAGCCCACACCAGATGCAAAATCCTCCCCATAAGATGGCGAGCTTGTAAAAGCTGTAGCCCGGGAACACAAACATTCCAATGCCTCCACCCAGAAGGCAGTACAAGCCAGGTCCTATCGTGTTGAACTCCAGCACAGGGAAAATCAGAGGGTAGGCCAGCAGCAACGAGCCCACGCCCATCGAAACCAACGGAACGATCTGGTCGGAGCGGCCCGCTTGCGCCAGGGCGACGCTGCCCACGACAGACATCAGCACAACCGGTACAGTCAGGCGAACATAGCCCGAGCTCCAGAAGAGCTTTCCAAAGAATCGGGAAGCGTTGTAACCCTTGGCCCGGGACAGTTGGGCAAACAAAGCGAGCTGAATGCCTTTGGTGACTGCCATAAAGACCAAGCCCACCGTCCACAGCACCGTTGTTTTGGACCATCCCCAAAGGGTTGTGCCCGGCTGGTTCACCACCCATTGGGCCCAAATCCCATAGGCAATGATCAGAGGCGCTGCATACAAAGCAACCAACAGAGAAGGACGAATCAATTGACGCATCGGGTGGTTGCCCGCTACTGCATCCATCACCTCTCGCATCCGACGCACGTCATCCAACGCTGTTTGAAGTTCTTCCGGCCATTCGTTGGGTTGCCCTGTCATCTCAATCCTCACAAAGTGGTTTGTCTTGTAAACCATGCTGCAAAACATACGAATATGGGAGGGGGGTGTCAAGCGAATCTGAAAAAAGACCGCTTGTTTTGCTTGCACTATTTTGGTATGTTCGCGTTCTGCCTGATGAATTAATGTTACGCCGTTGATGCTTTTGTGGTGGATGTGGTGTGATGGTTTAGGAAAGGATAGAAGATGTCGGATTTTAAGGTACGGTTTCGTGACCCCCAAAGTGGTCGGCAAGTTGAGCTTGAAGCGGATCGGCAAAAGTCGTCCTGGTATGCAGGAAACGTCGCAGAGAGTTTTGACTCCGCGACTGTGACCAACGATGGCCAGGTTGATGTGATGGTGGACGAGAGCATGTGGGGCTTCCGACGAAGTCATCACCTGGGTGTTTCCACAGAGAATCTCACTCCCGAAGATGCCGCAGCCTTGAAGCGAGCGTTGGAAAACCCCAATGCTTCAGGCCTTCAAGTGTTTGATCTGGGTCGCGGTCGTAGCCTTGACAGCCTT
Source organism: Deltaproteobacteria bacterium (assembly GCA_006226375.1). Taxonomy (GTDB): domain Bacteria; phylum Myxococcota_C; class UBA6777; order UBA6777; family UBA6777; genus M3003. The sequence goes on from SBHC01000052.1 coordinate 41,640, forward strand.
CGTGTGCTCCAAACGGATGCCGCCGGAGAGCTGACCGACGTGAGCGTCAACCTGGATGCAACAGGTGCGCGTCGTGAAGTTCGCCTAACACCATCGGGTCACATTGCAACGCCCAACGGTCAGGAGCCCACCACACCCAAAGAAATCGGGGACGGTTTGTTTCGCGCCGCCTCTCTCATTGATGATGTGTCAGGCAATCTCTTTGATAACATTCAGGCGACCATGCCGCTCAAAGAGAAGATGCTGGACAACCTGGTCTCTTCGATGGAAACGGCTGCTCCCGGTCAGGTTGCAGATGGTCTGGACGAGACACAGACGTTGCAGATGCGTTCTTCTGCAGCGACCACCATGTTGGAGCTGATGACCAGCAGCACCAACAACACCCCTGAGTTCCAGACCCAGGTCTTTGAACAGTACGAAGCGGCCGTCCAAAAAGAGACCAACCCGCTCCTCAAAGACTCGATGGTGTTCAACCTTCATCGCTTGCAAGACACTCTCCCCGCTGAACTGCAAGAGCGTGTGGGTGGCTTGATGGAGACCGTCGCCCCAACCAAGCCTCCTTACGATGCCTGGTTTGCTGACGGTGACTCCACTGTGAAGATCGCCTTTGCCGCCGGACATGAGTCGTACCAGGACGGCATCGATCGTTTGAAAGGGGAGGGTTTTGAAGTGGCCTCGCAAAGCCACGGTAAAACAACCCTGACCAAGACGGTGGAGCGCAACGGTGTAGAGACCACGTTTGAAATCAATATGCGCAACTACAGCTCGGATATGTACGCAGAGATGAATGATCCCGATGTCGACATCCAGATGTACTCCGGTCACTCCAACTGGGGCCGAAATGTTCGAAGCTCGCTGAAGAATGCGCCGGAGGGAACCGGCAAGAACAAGTTGATCCTCACGGATCTCTGCGTGGGCAAGGGCGAGATCCAGATGACGCGGGACAAGTATCCCGAGGCTCATTTGATCACCACCCACAACTCCTCGTACTTCCGACCGGGCCAGGACAGCGAAGGTATCCACGCGCTGCTGAACGTGATGGACGGTATCGCAGATCGCAAAGGCTACTCGGATATGGCCGAAGCGACCCGTCTCGACAACCCCTGGAAGTGGACCCACGAACGCTCCGGTGTGGACAACAACTTTATCTTCCCCACCGACCTGGAGACCCGACGACGCGTGTTGGACCAGGACCACGACGGTCAGGCTGATGTCTTCGACCGTATGGTGAACTTCAACACCTTCGACGTGGAAACCGACACCGCGCGAGAGTTTGAGGCCATCGTTCCCTCCCGTGACACCGAAGAGTTGGTAGGTACCAAGATCCACTTCGCCTCCCAAACCATCAACCGGATGACCATCTACAGCGGCGTCATGAAAGACACGAACTCGGCCGGTGAGGTCGTTCCCGGTGGTTACTTTACCCCGGAAGAAGGGGAAGACCGGCTGTTCCGCTTTGAGAAGGTTGAGATGAACGGTGAGCCCACGGTTCGGATGACCATGAACGCTGACTTCGCTCACATGTCGGAAGAGGCTTTGCGTATGGCTGCTTCGTACGAGTATGCCATGTACAAGGTTGACGAAGGCGACATCTCGCTGAACCCAGAGCAAGCGAAGATGAACGCGATGATCTTTGCGTCGCACTCGCTGTACACCGACGCTGGTCACCGTGACAGCACCGTATGGAAAGAGTTTCTGACCGCCTACAACCTTCCGGACGTGAGCCGCAGTGATGTGGAGAGCGCCAAGTCCGCCGACGACCACTACTACTCCGGTTCACGTGCGTCGTTGACCTCGCTTTGGGGCAAGCTGTCTCCCGAAGTGCAAGAAGCCCTCCAAACCGAAGGCGTTGGCTACCGCAGCGCTGGCGAATAATCCCTCCGACTTCGCTTCCATTCTTCCTACTTCGCTCGAATTCTTCCGTACAATCCTCGCTTGGGGTGCATCGATGGGATGAACTCAGGCCGAACGTCCTGGTCGGGAAAGACCTCAAACGAAAACTCCCGGTGCAGCAGGGCAAAGATGGTCTTGAGTTCAACTCCTGCGAGATGTTCTCCAATGCACTTCCTGGGTCCTCCTCCAAATCCAACCAACGCATAAGGCTGTTGCTTGTGCTCCTGACGGGGCGCGAGCATTCGTTCAGGCTCAAACCGCTCCGGGTTCGGGTACAGCGATGGCATGTGGTGAGTGAACAGCGGGGAGTAGATGAGCGTCCAGCCTTTGGGAATGTTATATCCCTGAAATGTGAGATCCTCCATCACGCCACGAAACCCTGTTGGTGCCGGTGGATACTTGCGCTCTGCTTCTTTGATGCACGCTTCGAGGTAGCGAAAGGAACGAAGCAGCCCGAGGCTTAAGTCGCCAGCGTTCTCGTCTTGTTCGGCTTGCACCTTGGCTTTCAGATCTGGCTGCGTCCCCAGCTCGTAGGTGAGCCAGGTCGAAAGGCTGGCTGTGGTGTCATGACCTGCAAACAGCATCAGCAGCATTTGCGCGATGATCTCTTCATCTGGAAGTGGCGCTGCTTGGGGCGTTTTCCCATCCATCAGTTGGCGCAGCGCGTTGAATTCAGGAGATTGCCGCTTCTCATCGATGACGCCCTGAAAGTATGCGGCGATGTGTTGACGAGCTTTCAACGCTCTCCCAAAGGTTGTGCCAGGCAAGGACCACGGAAATGGGGTGAACAGCCCGGCCGAGAACTGGTTAAACCAACGCACCAGTTGAGGAGTATGTGGCTCGGTGTCGATACCCAACAGCACTCGTCCTGCCACAGCAAAGGCAAGCCTCTTGAACACATCGTAAAACTCAACCCTGTCTTGGTCGATGTGTTGATGAAGCTGCGTCCGAACCACTTCAGCGATGCTATCGATGGCTTGGTCCATCGGCTCGGCTCGAAACGCAGGTGTGAGGAGGCTTCGGTAGTGTGCATGCTCAGCTCCGTCTTGGACCACCAGCGCAGGGCCGAACAAGCGAGCCGGCGTCGGTCCGTATCCTTCCCGCCAGTTGAGCTGTTTGGCGTGGGTCGAGAGAATCAACTGGTTGGCCTCCGGACCCAGCGCAAAGATCATATTCCGGCCAATCAGCCGCGTTCTAAAGATCAACCCGTACTGTTTGGCTTGATGCTGCATGAACGTGAGAGGGTTCTTCAGGAAGGGCAGCGAGTGTCCCAACCAGGGGAGACCCTGGCTACCAGGGGGAAGTGCTTGTGTCAAAGGAGGCCTCGTTTTCTCGGTGTCATGGGGTTTTGAATTCAAAGCCAAGCATCACAGCCGGCGTCGCTGCGTTGGCCCAGGCAAGGACCACACCCTCCACTGCAAGCGTGACTGCAGCAAACTTGGTGAACCAATAACTGGCTGTTAGGCCGTAGCCAATGTACCGGGTGTTTCCGGCCCCTGAGATGTTGTACGTGGTGATTGGCTCCAGAGGGAGGTACAGGTTAAAGTGGAGATCAAGGACGAGGCCAAACGGCATGTTCACCCCAAATTGGAGAAGTCCAAGGACCGCGCTTCCCAAGCTGGGACGGGAGTTATAGCGGAAGCCTGCATGGGCCGCCAACCAGCCGTTGTAGCCTTTCCCAAACCCAAAGCCATACCCGGCCTGCAACTCGGCCTGCAGTCGGTGGGTGGATGTTGTGGGGGCAAAGAACCAGGACCGGCCGCTGGGAACGGTGCCTTCTCCCACCCGGACTTCACCCAGCGGAGGCGCATAATTGTATTGACCCTCCAGCGCCAGCTTAAATCGTCCTGGCAACCAGCCCCAGCGAAAGCCAAGTCCGATGGGTCCTGTGTAGGCCGTTTGGTTGTAACGTCCATCGCCGTTGTAACTGGCCCATCCGATCGGACGACCCACCAAAAGAAGGGTGAAGGAGTCCACAACCCCGTACTCCATGTACACGTTCAGAGAGAGGTCAGTGTAGAGTCCTCCTGTCGGCTCTGAAGGAGCGGCTTCTATGTAGGCAAGCCCTCCTACGACGCTGTGCAGCCAAACTTTGCTGTACAGCTTACCGGCCTGTTGGTTCCAGGCTCCCGCAGAGACAGGTGTTGTCCACCACACACTCACGGCAAACATGAGGACGAGGGGGTGGAGCATGGGCCAGGGTTGGCGAGTTCGAGAGGTTGGCGGATGGGCGCTCAATGTCTTTGCTTCCTTCAAGAGCGGGGAAGGTTTTTCTCCCCTACGGTTGTTTCTTCTGAAAGAACGGATACTATAGTTCTGTATGGTAAGAATTGTACAACGAGGTCTGCAGCATGGTTACACACTCTTTGTTTCGACAGCATTTTGTGCCTGTCATGGGATTCCTTGGACTTTTGGGGGTGTTCTGTTTGACCCCTGGTTGCAGCTGTATCGCAATCGTCGGACCTGCCGGATTCTCCGACAACACCAACACCCAAGGTGGGAAAGACAGAGACTCGTACGGGACCAAAGAGTCGGTCTCCGGCGAAGAAGAGTCGGAGCCTGTTGCTGAGGATGCTTCCACCGGGCCAGAAGCGGAACCTGTTGTCGAAGAACCTGTCACTGAAGAGCCGACCGTTGAGGAGCCGACCGTCGAGGAGGAGCCTGGAGACCCCTGTGATCCGTCTCCCTGTGACCCCAACGCGACCTGTGAGAACCAGAACGGCAAGGCTGTTTGTACCTGCAAGCCTGGATTCTCGGGAGACGGCTTTCGCTGTGAAGACATCGCCGCGACCCTGGATGGCTTGCGCTGGGAGCTGTCTTGCACCCGCGATTGGGACGAGTACGACACCGTTTGTTTCTGTCCCGACAAGACCGAAGCCAAGAACACACTCAAGGGCTCGTCAGCGACGTTGTACGCGATCACGCTTCGGTTCCGTGGTGTGATTGAAACCAAGGAATACACCGGCGGGACCAACGATGGGAAATACTGGCAAGTCGGCGGAACACCGGCCAACGACAATTGGAACGTATACCGGCTCACGATCTCCAACCCTCCCCAAACCTACTACATTAACCGTGGCAAGAGCGGTCTCTACTCTTGCGAAGGGATCGACTATTCCAAGACCATCCAGGCTTACGGTGGCGCTACGTTTACGTTGTACGCCGACTCCATTGAGGGCCGACAAATCAAGAACTTGGACACCAACAAACAACCCATCAAAGTTCCGGGTGTGAAGCCTGACCCTGCTACCTACAACGGACAGTTTGTGCAAATGGACGTTGTTAAGATTGAGCAAACCACCCCATAACCCATTCCCTCTCGGCCGGCCAATTAAGTTGAAACGCTTCTTAGAAGTCTGCTTCCAAGACGAGTCGGTAACGAGCTTTGTTGGCGTCGAGGTCTTCGAGGGCTTCGTTGGCTTGTGACATTGGGCGAGTTTGTACGATGGCCCCCAGGTCGTGACGGGCTGCAAAGTCAAACATTTGCTTCATCACTTGAGGGCTGCCTGTGGGGTTGCCAACGATCCGTTTTTGACCGCCAATCAAAGAGAACGCTGACACAGGGATTGGGTTCAGCACGGCACCGACCAAGCACAACGTCCCTTTGGGTCGAAGCGCGTTGATGTACTTGTTCCAATCCAGATCGACGTTGACCGTTGAGATGATGAAATCGAAGGAACTTCTCGCATCTTTGAGGGCGTCGTTGTCTCGGCTGTTGATGAAGTGATGCGCGCCCATGCTGCGGGCTTCTTCTTCCTTGGAGGGAGAGCTGCTGAACGCTGTCACCTCACAGCCCCATGCGTTGGCGAAGCGCACAGCCATGTGCCCCAAGCCGCCGATGCCAATCACACCAACGCGCGCTGTGGGTGGTACGTTGAAGGCCACCAGCGGGTTGTAGACCGTGATGCCTCCACAAAGCAGGGGCGCGGCTTCGGCGCTGTCGATGCTGTGGGGGAGGGGGATCGCCCAGCGGAAGTCCACACGAATCTTGTCCGCGAACCCTCCATGATGACCGACGATGGTTCCCTCGCCGTCGGAGCAGAGAGCGTGTTCGCCCTGCATACACCACTCACAATGCATACACGAACCACGAAACCAACCCACTCCCACACGTTGACCCACTTGGAAGCCATGGGTTCGGTCTCCCAGCCCAACAACCTCCCCAACCACTTCGTGCCCAGGTACGAAGGGGTATTGTGTCATGGACCAGTCGTTCTGAAGCATGCTCAAGTCGCTGTGACAGATCCCACAGTGGGTTACTTTGATTTCCAAGTCGGTGGCTGCGAGAGGTCCAGGCTCAAAGGTGAAGGGCTCCAACTTGCCGTTGGCATCTTGTACTGCGTACGCTTGGATCGTCATGTGTTCTTCTCCATGTTGGGTTCAGCTTGTCTTAAGAAGTGACCCCAACGAAACAGTTGGAGCAGGCCTCTTCATTCCTTGCTTGCTCTCGTCACAGATTTGTTGGTTTCGTCGATTGACTTCACAAGGCTGCCTATGACTCAATAGATGTTGTATTTCTCAACCTTTCTTAGGGGGTCGTCCATGCGTTGGGTACGAATAGGGTCTTTTGTTGGGGTTGCTGTGAGTCTTGCCCTTGCGTTTTTCTCGGCTTGTACGAGCGGAGGCGTTGGCTCCACGTGCAGCACGGACATCCCTTGTGGAGAAGGTCTGATCTGCGTGCAGGGCAAGTGCATTCTGCCGTTGTGTAGCGAAAGCCAGCCTTGCAGCAGCGGTCAGGTTTGCAAGCAGGGAGTGTGCGCTGCCTGTGAAGGCGACCAGGAATGCGGCAGCGACAAGATCTGCGGGGAAGGTTTGTGCAAACAAGCTTGCACCGAAGGCGACCCATGCTCCGGAGGGAAGGTGTGCCAAAAAGGCCGATGCTCCGACTGCTCCGACGACACTGAGTGCGCCAAAGGCTCCATCTGCGAAGCGGGCACGTGCATCACAGGATGCCGCGACGACAGCGGCTGCGAATTGGGCAACATCTGCGAAAACAAGGTATGCATTGCTCCCCTGTGTGACGGCTCCAAGACATGCCCAGGCGGCAAAGTTTGTGACAAGGGCCGATGTTCCGATTGTTCGGACGATGCAGCCTGTTCCCAAGGTTCCATCTGCGAGGGAGGGTCGTGCCAGGCCGGTTGCCGCGATGACAAAGGCTGCGACGCTGGCAAACGCTGCGACACCGCTACCCAAACATGCGTGACCTGCCTGGAAGCCAAAGACTGCAAGGCCGGCGAGATCTGTCGAAACAACCTCTGTGGTCCTTGCTCTGTGGACTCTGACTGTCCCGGCCAACTGTGCTTGCAAGGTGTTTGCAAGGCCGGCGATTGTCGCGACAACAACGACTGCAGCGACGGGAAAGTTTGCACCTCCAACGTATGCTTCGCTTGCAAAGACGACCAAGCTTGTTCGGCCGGTCAGATCTGCGAGTCGGGGGCTTGCAAGGTTGGATGCCGTGACAACAAAGGATGCCAGTCGGGGCAGGTCTGTGACACCACCGCCAAAGTCTGCAAAGGCTGTCTGGCCAACAAAGACTGTCTGGGAGGGCAAGTCTGTTTGCAAGGAACCTGCTCTCCATGCCAGGACGACAAAGCCTGTGACACTGGGCAACTTTGCTTAACCAACGTTTGCCAAAGCGCGGATTGTCGCCAAGCCAGCGACTGCAAAGACGGCAAGGTCTGCCGCAACAATGTGTGCAGCCCTTGCTCGGTCAACAGTGAATGTGCCACCGGAGAAGTCTGCGTTTCAGGCCAATGCAAAACAGGCGACTGCCTGACCTCTTCCGACTGCAAAGACGGCAAGGTGTGTTTGTCCAATGTTTGTTCGGCATGCACCCAGGACAGCGAATGTTCGAGCGGTCAATTGTGCATCCAAGGAGCCTGCAAGGCGGGATATTGCCGAACCATTGCGGACTGCAACGGTGGTCTCGTGTGCAAGAACAACCGCTGCGCGATTTGCGCCAACAGCCAGGAATGTGGCACGGGCTTCGTCTGCGCTGGAGGTCTGTGCAAAGCTGGAAATTGTCTCTCTGCGAGCGATTGCAAAGCCGGAGAGATCTGCAAAGCGAACACCTGCTCTCCCTGTACGCAAGACGCGGAGTGCAGCGGCGGTCAGATCTGCGTCAGCGGAGCGTGCAAGGTGGGTTCCTGCAAGCAAAACTCCGAGTGCAGCGGTGGCCTAGTGTGCAAAAACAACCAGTGTGTTCCTTGCTCCAACAACACCGAGTGTGGCTCTGGCAATGTGTGCGCAGGAGGCATTTGTCGTAGTGGAAACTGTCTGACTACGGCGGACTGCTCCAACGGACAGGTCTGCAAAAGCAACCGCTGTGTGGCGTGCTCCAACGATAACGAATGTGGCGCTGGGAAGCTGTGTTTGCAGGGCGTTTGTACGACCGGTAACTGCCGAACCACAGCCGATTGCTCTGGAGGCAAGATATGCTTGAGCAATGTGTGTTCGACCTGCGCCAACGATGTTGAATGTGGGGCCGGGAAGCTGTGTTTGTCCCAACTCTGTGTTGCCGGAAACTGCCGCGTCTCTACCGATTGTGCTGGCGGCAATGTCTGCAAAAACAACGTGTGTGTGGCCTGTGCCAACGACAGCGAATGTGGAGCAGGGAAGCTTTGTCTGCAGGGCAAGTGCACCACTGGCGACTGTCGAGTTACAGCAGACTGCTCCGGCGGGCAGGTTTGCAAAGCCAATGTCTGTGGTGCTTGTAGCCAGGATTCAGAGTGTCCTCGTGGCACCTTGTGTCTGCAGAATCTATGTGTGACAGGGGGCTGCCGAACCAACGCCGACTGCTCCAACGGTCAGGTTTGTCTGCAAAACAAGTGCTCAGCCTGCACCAAAGACGCCGAGTGTGGAGCCGGAAAAGTCTGCGCGCAGGGCGTCTGTCAGACTGGAAATTGCACAGCGACCAGCCAATGCACCAACGGAAACGTCTGTCGCAACTTCAACTGTGTTCCGTGTCTGGCCACCCGTGAGTGCCCAACCGGTCAAGTCTGCGACAGCGGCACTTGCAAGGTCGGAAACTGTGTGACCGATCAGGATTGCTCCAACGGTCAATTGTGCAAGGCCAATCAATGTGCGGCCTGTCAAAACTCGGCCGAGTGTGGCTCTGGAAGGGTCTGTGTGCAGGGGGCCTGCAAGGTTGGAAACTGTGTGACCGTCAAAGACTGCCAGACCAGCAACAGCATCTGTGACAACAACCAATGTGTGGTGTGTCGTACGGGCTACACCAGCAACGGGATCGAGTGTGTGGGCGATTTGCCCCTCACTGTCGTGCTGCCAGACAACACAAACCTGGCTGTTCGCATCGCAACGCCCGATATGTTGAGCGAACTCAAGAAAGTGGTGGAGCAACAGAAAGCCTACAAGCAGGCGGAGCAACACTACTTCTTCAACTGCCAGGAGCTGCCGTCGAACAAGACCTTCAAAGAGATGGGGCTTGCGGTGGGCGATACCGTGTATTTGAAGGTGTACACGACCTTGTCCAGCGCTCATGAAAGCTGCAAAACTCTTCGTGCCTCGGGCAAAACGGCCTCAGGTGTGTATGTCATTGATCCGGATGGCTCGGGAAGTCAGGCTCCCTTTCTGGTGCACTGCGACATGGTCTCCTCAGGAGGAGGCTGGACCGCTTTGACCAATCCCGTACTTCCTGGCTTTTGCGTTTTCTATCCCACGTTGACTGCATCGGCCAGCCGGATCTCAGGAAGCGGCTCGTGTCCTCCCCGAGTGAATCCATTCAACTCCAACAACCTGAACGGGTATGTGTCGTACGCTTGCGGGAACTTCCGCTTCCGAACCACTGTGTCGTGGAAGAACGACCTGAAGGCTTCGGACGTTATGTTCCGGGCTGCGATTCAAGGTCAGCAGGTACGCTCCCTTCAACTCAATGGAAAGACTCTGGGCCAAAACGCTTTCTCCAATGCGTACATGAAGTGTGCCTTCTGGAATGGTAGCAACGCCAAGACAAGTCCGAGCCGTAACCAATGTTACCGAACAGTCCTTTCCACAGCGGTGCCTCGAATGGAGATGGGGGCCATCAGTAACGCCAACCTCTCCCTTGTGATGACCAATGGAGATGGATGCAGCCCCGATTGTGACCATGGAACGGGGAACAACATCACAAGCTTGTATGTGCGGTGATTGTGCAAGGGAGCGAGAGCAGAGGGGGGAGCGGGGGCTAGGTTACCATGCGGTCTTCATGTCGATCTCGAAGCGGTTGCGCTTGGCGGTTTGCTCGATGGTTCGCATGTCGATCTCAAACTTGACGGCATCAAACGTCAACGCCTGGGTCACCTGGCAAATGTTCTTCCCACCACAGTAGAGGCGACGGCATGTCTTGTATCCACACTTTTGTTGGTAGTACTTGGCTCGCTTGTGGTAGAACTTCGCCATTTTGATGTCGGTTTGGACGGTGCGACGGAGCTTGTTGTAGGTGTTTACTCTCGCTCGAAGGGTCTTCTTATAGCGATCGTACAAGCGTTTGTAGTAGGTCTTGCGAGAGCCTTTGCTCTTTTGCCACATCTTCTTGTAGTAGGTGACTTTCTTCTGATAGAACAGCGCTGACTTCTTGGCTTTCTCTGCTTTGGGAGCGTTGGCTTTGGCTTTGCTTAACTCTTTGCTGGCACGGTACTCGTTGTCCATCATCAACTTGCAGTACGACCGCATCTTGCATGTCATTTTGCCGTTGTTGCAGTGACAGTCGTAGAAACAATGACGGAACTTCTTGTTGTGGTTGAACTTCTTTTTGCAACAGTAGCAGGCTTTCTTGCGTTTCTTCTTCTTGCGCCAGAAGGCGACCCGGCGGGACTGGGTCTTGTTGGCTGGGGTGTATCGCAAGCTATTGTTCTTGGGAGTGGCTGGGACTCCTGCAGAGGCTGAGTCTATGCCGACAAAGGCCAACAGCACAAAGGCAAACCAAAGCGTTCTCATGGTCTATGCTCCTATCCAATGAAACGAAACGTGAGGAAAGCTCTATGGAATTCTTCTCATGTATATACAATTAAAATCGGACGTTGGACAATACGGTTGCGTGTTTTCTTTGGAGAGAAGGAGCAAGAGGTTGAGGCTCTAACTCTTGGAGGGGCTCGTCGGCTGCAGGTAGCAATTACGCAAGATGGATTGGAGGGTGTCTTGGGGAGAGTCTGTTGTGGAGATGAAGCGGCACGCAACATGACCGTCTGGACGAATCAAAAGAAAGCCATGTTGGGGGAGCGCACAAAGCTCCCGCAAAGATTGAAGCTGCCGGGGCTCATCAGCCCACTGCTGCAAGGTTTGGATTTTCAGGGGATAGTCAGGAGAGAGAAGCTTTTGGAAGGTGTCCCTCCATGTCTCGTCTTGTTCGTCCAGCAGTAACGTAAAGTGTGTGGGTGACAATTGGTCGTGGGAGGAGCGAGTGTGTGAAGCGTCCAGCCAGATATGGGGAAACCGGGCTCCTGGCTCCGTGCTTGGTGTGTACTCGGTGACAACAACATCAGTGTTGGGGGTGGTTGTGCTTCGAGGAGAGCGAGCGCCGTCTTTGTAAACGTAACCAATGTCCAGGCCGATGCGATCGAAGTGAGGAGTCTGACGGGTGATGGCCGCTTCTACCTTCGCTTTGATCGTTGCGTCGTTGCCAAACTGTTCCAGCTTCCGCCTTGTGCCTCGGGTGAGCCAGCGAAAGATGGCCAGCTTCCACGACGCTGGGAGTATCGAAAGGATCGCCGCGTTTTTCCAACGAGCCATGGCTTCCAGTCCGTTGGGAGGGATACCAAACGGCTCGACCACTTCAAAGATCTTGGTGTAGTTGTCCAGGCTTTCCTTGCCGTTGACTTGAGCTACAGGACGGCGTTCTTGTTCGTAGGTCTCCAGCAACTCTGGGCGGGCTTGCTCGTGGAGGACGGCTGCTATCTTCCAGGCGAGGTTGTGGGCATCGGCAATCCCTGTGTTCATCCCAAGGCCACCGGTGGGAGGGAAGCGATGTGCGGCGTCGCCGATCAGAAAGGTTGAGCCTTGTTGGAACTGGCGGGCGATTTGTGCGGTCATACGCCATTGACCGATGGAGCGAATGTGAAAGGGAACCTCTCCGCCGATGGCTGTTTTGATTCTTTGTTGCAGCACTTCCTCAGTGTAGTCTTCGGCCTGCTCGTACGGAGGGAAGATGGGGATGTGGTACACCCATCGCTTTTCCACATGGTGCGCGATCATGGTCCCTGCTGCCTCCGCCGACAACAGCCAATACAGCTTGCCTCGCTGGGTCACGTGCTGGCTCAGATCCATTTCAATGTAGACGCTGATGAAGTCCTGGAGCTTCTCAGGCCCATCCATCTCAATGTTGAGGCTTTTGCGAACCCGACTGCCTGCGCCGTCGGCCGCTACAACATAGCGACTGGTCAATGTAAAGGTCTGTTGGTCTGAGCGACGGAGGATCTTGCTGGTCGTTCCTTCTTGGCTCTCTGCAAACGCTTCCCATTGATGACCCAGCAACAAGGTGATTCCCTTGGTCTCACGCACGCGTTGGAGGAGGAGTCGTTCCAGCTCCGTCTGCGAGAGGTTGAGGTAGGGCTGCGAAGAGCGGATGTGTTGTTGGTATTTTTGCGGGTTGTTGGCTTCGTCAAGCAGGTTGATGCATCCCAGCTCTTGCTGAATGGTATGACACATCAAGACCTTGGCTGCGTCTTCGTGGGGTGACGCTTCTTGGGCTAACTCTTCGTAGGTGAAGCCCAGCGCCACAAGGATCTCGATGGAGCGTGCGTTCAACTCGTGGGCTTTGGGGTGGGTTGATAAGCTCTCTGAGCGTTCGATTAAGACACAGGGCACTCCCAGGCGCGCCAGACACAATGCACTCACCATGCCGGATGGACCGGCACCAACCACCAACACCTCTGTGCGTTCTGGAAGACTCATGCACCTGCTTCCTTCTCGATATGAGACTGTAACCCCCAACGAAGGTAGAGTCCGCTACCCACCAGGAGGATCGTGAAGACGATAAAGCCAAGGAGGTTTTCGTTCACACCCAGAATCGTGACATGGTGCTTGGGGTCAAGCAACGCGCCCCCGTACGATTTCTCCAGCGCAGCGGCTCCCCAGAATCCAAACACATTGCTTCCCTGCAGCATCCAGGCAAGGTTCAGGTTGCCTATCTCTCGTGGGCGACGGAACCAAATTAAGTACAGACTGACGAGTCCTGTGAGTGACCAAAAGCCAATGGTCCAGGCCATGTGGAATCGGGCGTGACCCACCCAGTCTGGGTTCAACAAGTGGCTGGGCCCAGAGTCCCGAAAGACCGGTCCAAGGAACTCAAGCACACCCAACGTCAGTAAAATTTGAGCGGTCCGGTATCGACCCGAAATCGATTGTTCTTTCATGTCTGAACTCCTCTCCATTTCTTTGAAACCATCTGGTCAAGGTATGTTGTACAACCGAACCTTGTTGGAGTCCACACGCTGTCGTTCTTGATGTCGGGATGAAGGGGAGAAGAGGGGGAGGTTTTACTTGAGCTGGTCGGGGTAGGTCAGGGTCCAGTAACGGTTTTCTTTGAGTTGTTCGGAAGAGAGCGTCACCGTTTTTCCGTCGGGCCATCGGACCTTGAGTTCAAAGGCGCAGGGTGTGTTGGCCAAGCCAAAGTGAAGGACTCGTGTGTCGATGGAGTTGTAGGTGCCCCGGCTGGACTGTACCTCGCGAAGCATCTGTCCGTCCTTGTGGACGAGGGTGATGCGAGCGCCAATGGCATCGCGGTTGACTGTTGTGCCGTTGCCCACAAGGCGGAATCCAATCCATCGGTTCTTGGAGCCCACGTCGTTGCGGAACAAGAAGTTCGGACGGCCGCCCCCCTTGTCACGTCCTCCCACCAAGAGGTCCAGGTCGCCGTCGCCATCGATGTCGGACCAGGCGTGATTTTGCCCGCCTTTCATCTGAACCTTGGAGCGACAGAATGTGAGGATCTTGGATGTGTTGGCGTCCCAGTAGTACCCACACAGATCGTCCTTGGATTTGCAGTCGCTGGCTTTTTGGCAAGGCTGACGGCAGCGAGCCAGCAGACATTTCTCTCCGTTGGAGCATTCGGCGTCGGAGGTGCACTGTGTGAGGCTGGCGCTGTTTTGTGGGTTCAGGGTGTTAATTCCGCTCACCGGTCCGAGGCTCTTGAACGAGCCGTCCGATTGTTGGTGATAGAGTCCAAGCCAGGCTTTTTGCTCTACGTCGGTGTAGTTGCCTTCGTACTTGTTGTCGCGGGTGATGGAGATGTCCATACGTCCGTCGTTGTCAAAGTCGACCAGGGCGGCGTCGATGTCACCCTCGTTGAATTGCAGCTTGCGAAGGAGAAACTCGTTGCGAAAGGCAAACTTTTTGTCGGGACCCTGGTTCATCAGAAGCTGGGACGGGTCTGACCACTTGCGTGAGTACGTCCCAGCGTTGGGGTGCGAGATGGTGGCCAGGAAGATATCCATGTAGCCGTCGTTGTTCACGTCTTTGCAGTCGATGCCAAAGCCGTTGGAGCCGACGTACTGTCCAGGTTGTTTGTTGGGCTCCAGCGCCCCACCAAAGCGCGTGGACGCCAGGTGGTAGTTGCCCGTGGCGAGGGACTCAAAGCCTTTGTCACGTGCGGCGTTGGTGAAGTTTCCTTTGCCGTCGTTGAGCCACAGCAAGTTGGCTCCCAGGCGAGAGCTGACGCCGTACACAGAGACAAAGATGTCGAGGTCGCCGTCGTTGTCGAAGTCACAGGCGACAGAGCCATTGGAGACCGAGCCCACGTTGCCAACGAGGTTGGTAGACTTCTTGGTGAACGTTCCATCGCCGTTCCCAAAGTAGAGGGCTTCCGGCCCGCTGACAGAGGTTCCACCTACACCCACGTACAGGTCGATCTTGCCGTCGTTGTTGAAGTCTGCAAACACCGCGTTCATCGCGAGCATGTTGGGCTCGTTGACTCCTGAGTTGGCCTTCAACGTAAACTTCCCTGTGCCATCGTTCAGGTAGATCTGGTTGGTTTGCCCGGAGAGTTTGATGTCGATGCCTGCGAAGCAGTCCTGGTCACCGTCGTTGTCGACGTCGGCGAAGGCAAAGAACGCAGCCTGTACGTTCTTAAGCCCTGATTCCTCGCTGAAGTGCTTGAAGGTGCCGTCGCCGTTGTTGAGGTAGATCCTGTGCTGAAAGGGGACGCCCGCTTGTGCGTTGGGGTACAGGCTGTGGGCAACAATGTCGTCGTAGCCGTCGCCGTTGAGGTCCACAAAGCCGAGGCGGCTGTGGTCGTTGATGGGAACCTTCTTGGTGAAGGACGTGAGGAACCCTTCCACTTGAATCCCGCTCGACGCTGAAACATCGGTAAAGAAGTTGGACTCAGGCACCACAGGTGTCGGCATGTTGCATGTGGGAGCTTGCTCTGGCTCTGGCGTCGCTTCGGGTCCTGCTTCGTCAGGTTTGCTCGGCTCCGTTGCTTCCGAGGCGTCGGTGGTGACTGGAGCGTCGGTTTGTATGTCAGGTGCCTCTGCGGCAGGTTCCTGGGTGGGGGGTGTCGAACAAGACAACCCGAGCGTGCCCAGCGACAACGCCAGGGACAAAACCAAAGAGATCCGGAACAACCAAGCCAACATGTTGAAAATCCTTACCCAAGAAAAACAGCCTATGGAGAGTCACAAGGTGCGGTCTTGCCCTTGTTTGGATGCAATTGTGAATGTTATTCAACAACACAGTCTCCTTTGTGTCTATCGCGTTCAGGGTAGGCTGTCAAGCGTGGAACTGTTTGAGTTTGTGGCGATTCTTCTTGGCGAGTTGGGGGAGAGGAAAGGTGGCTTGTTGAGGCGAAAGGGTTTGACGTTTGGCGTAGGTTCGTGTATGTTGCGCACGCTCTGGTTCTGGAGCGTCTTGAACTTCGTCTACTCTTTTTCGTCTAAGGTCCCGGTTCTTCCTCCCTTGGACAGCAACCCCCCAACCAACACCGATCGAATCCAACAGGTACTGGACCCAGCGGCATGGGCTCACACTTGGATTGTCACCGTACCTTTCGTGCGTAAGGTACATAGAAGGAGTCATTTGTCATGAGTCAAGATACCGCTGCGACAGACACAACGGTCGAGGCTTCCGAGCCTTCCGTGTCTCCGTTGAACGATATTGCAAAATCCCAAGAGCAAGCAGAGGCGGAAGCTGCCTCCAAGATCCCCGCTGAAGGATACACCAACTTCTCCTTCTTGCCGGAGGAATTGGAACTTCGTCTGTCGGAGCAGGGCATCGAAACGCCCACTCCGATCCAGCAGAAGACCATCATTCCTGCCATGGCCGGACGCGACATTGTGGCCCAGTCCCAAACCGGATCGGGAAAAACCTTGGCGTTTGCCATCCCTGTGGGGCTGCGTCTGGAAGGTCCTGCAGAACACGGACTTCCCCGCGCCTTGATCCTTACACCCACGCGAGAGCTTGCGACCCAGGTCGACCAAGTGTTCTACAAGACCCTCGGCGCCTTGGGCCTGCGCTGTATGCTGGTGATTGGTGGCGGTTCGTACCATACCCAAAAGAAGCGGCTGAAGCGAGGCGTTGACATCGTCGTCGGTACACCCGGTCGTATCGTGGACTTGATCAAGCAAGACAAGCTCAGGCTGGACGCCATTGAGTCGTACGTTCTCGACGAAGTGGATCAGATGCTCGACATCGGCTTTGCGGAAGAACTCAAAGCGGTTCGTAACGCACTGCCCGAAGGGGTGCAGACCCTGTTCTTCTCGGCGACCATGAACAACAAAATGGAAGACCTCGCCCACTCGTTGGTGCGCAAGCCGGTCTCCGTCAAGATTGCTCCAGAGCAGTCGTCGCCCAAGACCATCGAGCACGGCTACATTCCTGTGAAGCCGCAGATGGAAATTCCAGCGTTGTTGAACGCGCTGTTGTTTCACGGCCCTGAGCAGGCTTTGATCTTCTGCGCCACCAAAGAAGAGTGCCGGGAAGTGACCGCCGCTCTGCAAAACCGGGGCTTCAACGCTGCGGCGCTGAACGGTGATATGCAGCAGGCTGCGCGAAACGCTACGATGGAGCAATTCCGCGACAAGTCGGTGCAATACCTCGTCGCAACCAACGTTGCTGCACGTGGTCTGGACATCCAGTCTCTTCCGTTGGTCATCAACATTGATGTGCCCTACGATGTGGAGAGTTACACACACCGCAGCGGACGCACCGGTCGTGCCGGAGAAGATGGCCGCGCCTGGACCATTATCACCCCGCGCAACTTCCGACGTTACTGGAGCTTCATGAACGAACTCCGAATCAAGCCCACGCGTTTGGAGGTTCCCACTCACAACGAGATTCTCAAGTCTGTGGGGATTCGTGAACTCAGCAATCTGACGGAGTTCTCGGATCACCCGGCCGAACGACGCATTCGTCGCGTGGTCAATCAGATCCTGGAAGACATCCCACAAGAGATGGCGATGGAACTGCTCCGTGGCTATTTGTACCAACAGATGACTCAGGCGCAAGCGCATCACACCTACCACATTGCTGTGGAAGAAGGAGACTTGACTGCTCCTCGCGGTCGTCGCTTCCCACGGGGAGACCGTCCTGGTCGTGGAGGCGGTGGTCGACGACGTGATCGTCGTGGTGGTCGAGACAACCGTGGTGGCCGTGGCGGAGATCGCAGTGGTGGCGGAGGCGGTGGTGGAGAGCGCCGAGAACGTAGCAGTGGCGGTGAACGTCGAGAACGTAGCGGCGGCGGAGAGCGTAGAGAGCGCAGCGGCGGCGGTGACTTCCGCAGCGGCGGAGATTCCCGACGTGACGGACGCGATCGTCCCTCCCGCAACAGAGGGCCTGGTCGTGGACCCGGACCCAGCAAAAAGAAGAGAGCCCCAACCCCCAACTCCTAAGCTCCTACCCCCAACTCCTAAGCCTCTTTGCCTCCTCGTGTTCAAGCGGACGTCAGGTTGTTAGGGGCTCCTTGTAGGCGTTCTTGTTGATTCGTTCGAGTCGACGGTCGAAACGATGCATCACCCAAAGATGGATCTGGGCCTGCGTGAATCGGTACACGTACCAGGGCAGGCGCGGCTGGAACTCGTGAATCGCTGCGAGAATGTACCTTCCTTCCAAGACCTCACGAAACTCCAGTCGTCCTCGTCGTGCGTGTTTGGCGAGAACGCCTCCTCGGATGTAGAAGAGTTGCCGGTCAGAGCGGCTGCGTTCGGGGCTAAAGGCGAGCACCAACAGCTTGATGGGAAGCCATCGCACCCGGAACGTACAAACTCCTTCTGAGTCCACATCTACACGAAGAAACCAGGGAAGCAGCTTGGGCAACCAACGCATGTATTCTTGGGCAACAAAGAGCGCGTCGGTTCCTTGAGGGAGACGCATTCGTTGGACCGAGCGAACCTCGGAAGGGCAGGACTTTCTCTTGGAGCCTGAGGGTTGTGAGCGAGGTTGCGGTGCTTCTGCGGGGGCTGTTTTCTGTAGCGACTGACGAAGAGCCTGGTCCAGCGGAGTCATCGCGATGCCAGACTTCTCTTGGAGTCGGCGCTCTGTGACCCGCATGTCATGACGCAAGCTTTGGACCAGCGGTTTTACCAGCTCCTTGGGTGCACCTGTTACGAGGCTGACCCACAAGCGTGACAGCGAAGGACTGACAAAAGGCACCCCAAAGGTTCTGCGTTCCAGGCCCATCTCTTTGGCTGTGCGGAGGATGAGGTCGCGATAGCTGACGGCTTCGTCGCCGCCAATGTCGTAGGTTTCTCCAAAAGTGGTAGGGTTTCCTAAGCAGTACATCAGGAGCTTGATCACGTCGGTGCGTGCGATAGGATGGCTTTCGGTGCTGGTCCAGGAAGGACACACCATCACAGGAAGACGCTCCACCAAGTTCTTCAGTATATTAAACGAGGAGCCACCTTCCCCAAGGATAAGACCTGCACGCAATGTCGTAACGGGTACACCGTAGGCAGACAGGGTCTTTTCGACTTCCAGGCGGCTGCGCAAGTGGGGAGAGAGTTTGTCGGGGTCTTGCGCGCAATCTTGGGGGACAATGCCGCTCAGGTAGATGATCTGCTCCAGTCCTTTGTTGGCGGCAGCGCGGGCAAAGTTGTCGGCGGCGATAAGGTCGAGATCCATAAAGTGACCTTGTGTGAGCCGGGCCGAGGGCATCATCGAGTGGACCAGATAGATCCCATACTTTGCGCCCATCACAGCCTGCTCTGCATCGAGCATAGAGAAGAGGTCACAGGTCCGCCACTCTACTTGTTCGGTGGAGTTGTGTGTTAAGTCTCGGCGTGACAAACCCACCCAGGATAGGTCCTCTTTTTGTTCTTGGAGGAGCTTCTCGCCTACAAATCCTGTCGCTCCTGCGACCACTACCTTGTCTTTCCCCATCGATGAATTCCCTCTTGCCTGCTTTCAAACGTATCGAAATCTTTCGTTGGTAGATAGAACAAGGGAGGCTGTAGGATTATTCATTGCTCTCTGTCCCTCGTGATGATGCAGAGGGCAAGCTTTGCGGAGTGGGGCCTGCACAAGAAGAAGAACCGCATATACACGTTCATTCGCGCCTATCGTTTGGGGCGTGGCTTGTTTGCGTTCCCCATTTGCGAGAATTTTGCGTCCATTTGCGGTTTTTTCTTTGGTCTACTTGCACCGGCTTTGCTTACAAGGTGGGTTGGACTTCCGAAGCTACGGTGAGGGGTGCGGTATGTAGAGGTGCGGGGTGAGGACTTCACAAGGAAAAGAACCGCAAATTCATATCAATTCGCGCTTATCGTTTGGGGCGTGACATGTTTGCGTTTCCCATTGGCGAGAATGTTGTGTCTATGTGTGGTTTTCTCTTCTCTGGCCTACTTTCATCGCTCCACTTCGGGGGAGTCCGATGTTAGCGGTAGTTACAGACCCAGACGCGGATGGAGTCGCGGTTGAAGCCGATGAGCGCGCGACGGAGGGTGTCGTACTCGACCAGGGTTGTGGCCTTGCCTTTGGTGATGCTGCGACCGCTGCCCGAGACGGTGCGGGTTTTGCCGTCTTCTTTGGGGGGGATGTACACGCTGTTGTACTTGATGGTGTTGTCGGTGGAGCCGCTGGCTTTGCCTACGCTGAAGAAGAAGCTTCGCTCCGGGTTGTAGCTAAAGTGGAGCGCGTTGGTGACTCCAAATTCGACCTTGCCGTCCATCTCGGTCGCGGTGGGGGTTGCGCCGTTTTGGAAGGACCAGACGTAGGTAAGGCCATCAATCAGGGACACAAAGATGAACTCTTCGTTGTTGCTGTCGGTGTAGAAGGTGATGCCATAGATCGCCTTGCCGTAGGTCTTGAGCACCTTGGAGGTGGGCTGCGCTCCGATGCTCCAGAGACGAAGCTGTTGGTCGTCGCCACCTGTCACAACCCACTTGTTGGACTTGTGGAAGGCCAGGGCTCTGACTGACTTGGTGTGACCTGTCAGAGTTTGGACCTGTGCATACGCTCCACTCTGGCCTTGGCTGAAGATGTCAACGCTGTTGTTCACGACGACGCCCATGTGGGTGCTGTCGCTGGAGAAGTCTACCTTGACGAAGGGCACGCGCGGTGTGCCTGGGAACGACTTGACCAACGTTTGCGCGACCTTCAGGGTGTACTTTCCTTGTCCGTCCGATTGGACATCGTAGCTTTGGATGTGCCGGTTGGTGTTGACCACCAGGAGCTTACCATCCGGTGAAAAGGTGAGCGACTGGATGTATTCGTTGAATTGCTCGTCGGGGGAGGCGTTCTGTCTGTGGAGGACCTGACCCGTTTGGGTGTTGAGCAACATAATCCAACCGCGGCTGTTGCCGATGGCTGCGAGGGTTCCCTTCTTGTAGATGGCGTACTTGGAGCCAAAACCAGCCACAAACTCGGCTTTCTTGGGTGCAGCGGTGGAGTCGTCCCAGCGGAACATCGAGCCGTAGCTTTGGGTGTACATGTCGCCGGTTGTGGGGTGGAAGCCTACCTTCTGGATCTCCGAGATGAACTGGGTCGAGATCTCGTAGACTTTTTCTTCGGTTCCTGCTGGAACGCCCTGTGCATCGGTGGAAATGTCCAAGGTCAGGATCTTGGTGTAGTTGAAGGGCGCCAGCACCAAACGATCAAGCTTGGGGTGAAAGGCTATGGTGCGGAACTCGGGGTCGACAGGAGAACCCAAGGGGATACGTTTGAGCAACTTAAGCTCGGGGACGGAGTACAGGTCCAGGGAGCTATAGTGAGCCAGCGTGAGGAGCTTGCCGTTGGGATGAATCGTGAGGCGCGACTTCTGGAACTCGTTGCCGTTTTCGTACCCTTTGATCTCGGGGACAACCTTGCGCTTGAACTCCAGCGATATGCCGTTGGCGTCGAGGCTTGCGCGGAAATGGAAGAGCCGAACGGTGCGTGTGCGGGTCTTGGAGTCGTAGACAAACTGGTAGAGAATCAGGTCACGACCGTCGCCACCCCAAGCCAACATGTACACCTGCTCGATAGGTAGAATTGCATAGCTTCGGACGCTTGGCTGACCTTTGGCGTCGTAGCTCAAACCCCACACCGTAATCTTCTTCCCGTCGGACTGTGCGATAAGATCGGCCTGCTTGTTGAGGTCGAAGGTGCTGATGTAGTTATCGGTGGGGGGGAGTCCCATCAACCACTCGATCTTTCCACCTTTCAACTCGTTGGGTGCTGCCGGAAAGGTCAGACGCGAAAGCTTCAAGCTCTTGCCATCGTCGTTGCGCTCCAGCGCGATCTTGCGCGAACTGCTGTAGGCATACACGTCGGTTTTGGAGAAGGCGATGTGGTAAGCCGGCGGGCTGTAATGCAGCTCATAATCCAACGAGCAGGTCGTGTTGGGTTGAACGCAGCCTTCGTCGACGTAGCCGTCGCAGTCGTTGTCGATATCGTCGCAGACTTCGCGGTCTTTGGGGTCGTTGGAGTGTTCTGGAATCGCGCGTCCCTGACAGGCTCCCCATGACT
This sequence comes from Deltaproteobacteria bacterium, assembly GCA_006226375.1. GTDB lineage: Bacteria > Myxococcota_C > UBA6777 > UBA6777 > UBA6777 > M3003. The sequence continues at coordinate 63,402 of SBHC01000052.1, forward strand.
GGTCAAACTGACACATCTGCTTGCCGCGAGCGCAGGAGGTGGTGTCGCTGGAGTAGTGTTTGGTGCGGCAGTCCTGGGTTGCACCGGACAAGCACTCTCCCTTGGCGAGGGTTTGAACCTTGGGAGCGGGGACTTTGTAGTCGTCGTCGGGTGTGACGCTTGGGTCGTCGGTGACAGGTCCGCTGTCCGTGGGGCCAGCGTCGATACCGGGGCCGTTGTCTGTGGGACCTCCGTCGGTGGTGCCTGGCTCGCTGGAACCACCTTCTCGGGGCTGGGGAGGCTCTGTGTTGGTGGGTTCCGTGGTGCCACCGTCAGTGGGGGCAACGCTCTTGCAGGTCTGTTGCTGACACAGCAAGGGAGACTGGCAATCTTGGGTCAACTGGCAGGACTGTCCAGGTCCTTTGGTGCCTGCACCCACCGCTTTGCAAAGTCCTTGAAGACAGACCGCATCGTTCGCACAGTCGGCGTTTTCGGTGCACTGGGAGATGGGTCCAACAATGTATCCACAACCAACGAAGAACATTCCAGCGAGAACAAAGCCGCTCAGGGCTGCGAGAAGCTTAATGTGTTTCATGACAAAGAATCCTTTCAAGGACAAAACGACGGAACCTTCTTCTTCACGCCAGTCACGGTTGAAGCCATGACGGTAGTGATGGTGGAGTGTGAAGAGTCAGTTCCAGGTCAGGTGTTCAAGGCAGCTTACAGAGCTTGGGGCCAGCAAGCGGCTTTGTTAAAGTTTCCAGACAAACGCAGTGGCGACGTGCCAGAAGAGAGAGAGTCCGGAGCCCCCTGACGTTGGGGTGTAGTCACCGCCGATGGCTGCGTTGAGTCGCAGCCCCCATTGACGATGCCACCAGGTAAAGCTTGTGAGTCCTCCAAACGCGGCGGTCAGGTTGATGGAGCCATTCCCGCCAGGGAGGTGTTGAAAGACCAGCCCGCCTTGTGCAAACGCACCGACGAACCAGCGACTGTGAATCCGTTCAAACACGAGGGGCCATCCGGCCGCAGCCTGGACAGTGACTCGTGAGAGAGAGAAGGTTTTGCCGGGCAGAAACCCATGGGTAAAGCCCAGGCCGGTTTGAAACCAGCGCCAGCGAAAGTCGAGGTTGACGCTGGGTTGGATGTCACGAAGCGTGTCATCACCTTGTTGGGTCACGCCCAAGCTCAGCGCGATGGAGCGTTCGGTTGATGCCCGTGAGCGTGGTGGCTCCACTCGCGCAGGAAGGATGAGGCCTTTGCTGCGGAGAGAGCTAACGCGACGACAGGGATACGCGCTCCACTTCTTGCTGAGTTGAAGCTCCCCACCTTTCGGAAGGATGACGTTCTGTTGGTAGCATTGTTTGCGATGTTTCCACTGGACCACACCTTTGCCATCGACCACAGAAAGAGTGAGAGGGCGGCGCTTTGATTTGCGGTGCGACCACACAAAGTTGGCGACGGCCACATACAGGGTACCTACCACGTTGGCGCCGATGGTTAGGCGGCTTCGGTAGGCAGGTGCCAGCGCATACGGACGAGCCCGGCGCATCACCACCAGCTGTTGGGGCTTTTGGCCTGTCACTCTCTTGACCGCGCGGCTGGTGAAGTCAAACAGCTCGTCAACAGAGATCTTTCCGTCGCGGTCGAGATCGGCGGGGCCTTTCAGCCCTTGGAGCAGATGGTAGGTAAAGACCGAGGCCTTGTACTGGTTTAACTCCCACGACATCTCCAGGCTGGATGTGATGATCCGAAAGCCTTGCTCTTGCCCCTGGTTTGGGCTTCTCAAGCGGCTGATGTTGATCGGGATGCGGTAACCTACACCTTTCAAACGACCGCTCTGCAGCAGGTGACGGTAACGCTTTTGGCTACCAAACAAGCGGATGATCTCGCCGCTAAAGCAGGCGTCAAAGATGGCAAACTTTCGCTTCACCTGCAAGCTCTTGAAGGTCGAGAGGAACTCCTGGTAGGTGAAGTCGTTTTTGGTTTGGTTCCCCATGTGGAGTTGTTTGCGGTCGGCGTGACCGGAGTAATAGAAGAGAAAGGTGTCGACCTGTGGCTTTTGGAGGAAACGTTGCTGGAGCTTCTTCATGTGCCGGCGCAAGCTGTCAGGCGACTGGTTGACCAGAGTCTTGACCTGAAAGCCGAGGCGGCGCAATTCGCGAGCCAGCGGCTGGAGGTCGCCTTGCAGCGCGTAGCGAAGGTACGGGTCTTTCTTCCACCCCGACTGGTTCACCACCAGCAACGCGACGCGGCGGTCTTGTGCGAAAGCCTGGGTGGTAAACCCAAGCCCCAACGCGCATCCGAGCAGCCAACAATGTATCCAGAAACGAAGCATGATCTTCTCTTTATACCAACAAACAAGAGGACTTCTTGTACAACAACTCTCGATGGAACTTACTTCCGAGAGGTTTTCCGAATCAACAGGGTTTGGATCTTCCAGGGACCAGGCAACGACTTCATCGCTTGCAACGATTGGTTGGCTTGTTGAAACGCTTGTTCCACAGCTTGCTTGACCGCAGAGGTCGCAAACGGCTGGTTGCTGTATAGCACAAAAAAGCGTTCCAATCCCAGGTAGTTGTCCAGGGCGAGGCTTGTGTCGCGGGGCAAGGTTCCGGTTCCTGGTTGGACCTGGATGCTGCTCGCGCCGCCAAGGGGTGCAAACACGGAGGTTTCGCCTCGCTCGTTCACGCTGATCAGCATGACATGTGTAGCACCCGGCACCTGGTAGGAGAGCTGAACGCCGTCCCTTGCAAACAGCTGCTCACCGAGTCGTGTAGCTTGCTTGTGCAGGTAGCCTTGGGGCGTATACCGAGAGTGGTACAACTGGAACGAAGGCGTCCCGCTTTTGGGGATGAAGGTGCGAGGTTCCACCGTGTTGTTGGTGCCGGACGCGCTGAAGTTGCCGGTCTGCCAAACCAACAGCAAGGCACAGGCAGCGACCAAGGTCGGCGCGAGGAGCCATTGCCACTGGCGTCGTAACCGCTCCCACATCGAATCTTGGGTGGAGGTCTCAATGGCAGAGCGAGCCGGTGCTGTCGACTCTACGCTCTCGGGGATGGTTTGGAACATCCGCTCGAAGAGGTCATCGGACGGCGCGTGGGCCTGCTTGTAGTTTTGATAGAAAGCCTTCAGGGTGTCATCAACTTGCTTCGTTGATGTGGGGGGCTTGGTCTCCCTCTCCATAAGGCTTCTCCTTTATGCTTGAAAAGTCGGAGGGGCAAAGGTTGCGTTGACGTGTCCCATGTCTACGAAGAGGGGTGGTACACGCGTTGGACTTCCGTTCGCAACAGCTTGAGCGCCCGGTGAAGTCGTGACTTGGCGGTGCCTTCTGCGATCTCCAGCACGCCGGCCAGCTCCTGAATGGAAAGCTCCTCCATGTAGTGAAGGAGCAGCACCTCGCGGTGCTTGGGTGCGAGGGTTTCGATGCAAGCGTGAAGCGCTTCGTCGCGCTGCTGAATCCAAACCCACTCTTCCTGAACAGGGGCTGTGACTTGATCGTCGTTGGGGGTGTCGATGTCGTCGTCGACAAGCTGATCGTGCTTGTGTTTGCGGAAATGCTTCCACGCTACACGCCGACCCAGCAAGAACACCCAGGTTTTCAAAGATGCGTCGCCGCGGTAACGCTCGAACGAACGCCACAGCTCGACAAAGGTTTCTTGGGCGAGGTCTTCGGCCTCCGCAGGCGCACAACCCATTCCCTGGAAGAAGGCAAACAACGACGGAAGATACTCTTGCACTAGGCTGCGGCACGCCATTGGGTCGTGTCGCTTGAGCGCTTCGAGCCATTCGTCCGGGTTGGCTTTCCACCGTTTGTGTTGGGCTGACAACTTGAAACTCCATCACTGTTCCTTGTCGTGTGCTCTGCGAGGGTCCATCTCTCTCGCTTCTGGCTACGTCGACAGGGTAGTACCGGGTCCTCACCAAACTGTTCCAAAAAAAGTGGAAAAAAGTTTAACTTTTTTGCAACGGTCTGACTTCGTTCGGATTTTTGAGGTGGTGTTTGGGGCGAGGAAAGGGAGGGTAGGCGCGCACCACCTCGAAGGGATGAGCATAACACGTTTTCCCTTCGTGTTCGCTTGACACTGGATTGGTGTGTTCGTTACAACCGTCTCACTTTGCAAACCCACCTTTCCGATCCAGCCCGGTTGCGATGGAGTCCCCCATGATTGAAGTTCGTATGATGTCGATGGACCAGATTGTTGTTACCAACCCTTATTTGCGTCTGGACACGCAGATCAAAGAGCTCAAAAAAAGCATCGCAGCCATTGGCCTGATTCACCCGTTGATTGTGAATGAGAACAACGAGTTGATCGCAGGCGGGCGTCGTTACACAGCCTTGACGGACCTGGGATACACCGAAGTTCCTGTGGTCGTTGTCAAACACGACAAGCTGGAGCAAGAGCTGATCTCCATCGATGAGAACCTGATCCGTTTGCCGCTGCAGGGAGTTCCGTTGGAGCAGGCGTTGAACCGCGGTCGTGATATCTACGAAACCTTGTACCCCGACGCCAAGAAGGTGGAGACGACGGTTGAAGCCCTCAAGCCCATGATTGGTCGGCCTGCTGCTGCTGAAGATGAGGTGGAAGAAGACAAGGTGGACGGGAAAGCTTCGTACGTCGAAGTGACCGCGCAGAAGACGGGTCTTTCCGAAGGCGTGATCCGAAGTGCCATCATTCGCGATGAGTTGTCATCCGAGAGCGTCAAGGAAGCGCGGGAAAGCGGCTCCTTGGGTGCGAGCCAAACCAACGAGATCGTGAAGCTGTCGAAAGAAGATCAGGACAAGATCCTGCCGTTGGCCCGAGAACTTTCCACCAAGAAGCTGCGGGAAGTGGTGACCAAGGCGAAAGAAGAGGGCGTGGACAAGGCGATCGAAGACGTCCTGCAAGAAGAGCCCATGCCCAAAGAGTACGAGCAGCTGCTCAGCGTGGCCAAGAGGTTCAACAAGCTTTGCTCCAAGATCGTGACGGAAAATCTGGCCTGTGCTTCTCGCCATCGTCTGATTCTCGTCAAGCTTCTGGAGCAAGGACAAGACATTCTTCCTCAGGTGCTGGAGCTGAACCAGCGTCGCCCGGATCCTACCCCTGAGCCGGAGCCAGAGCCCGAACCAGAGCCGATGCCCACTCTACTGTAAGACTGTGAGGTTGCTTGTCCCCTCCCACCCACCGGTGCAACCGCTTCTCCAGCAGCCAGGTATGAAGGAAGTCCCAGTTTGCGCTGGTGATCTCTAGCGGTCCTTCATCCTCACAAGTTAGCCAGCCCCCATCCTTATGAAAGAACCGTCGATGCCTTGAGGTTGCTTGTTCCTCTTGCGCCTTGATGAGCGCTTGGAGCATTCGCAGCATCTTGCGCTTCTCGACCCCCGATGAAGACGGGCGGTGCGTCCCTGATAGGCTCATTTGCGTAGGAATGTGTGTGATGCGAACCCAGGAGCGGGGGCCATGACAGCAAGCTCCTCGGTTGCGATACACGTCTATCTTCCAATCTTCGGGTGGTGGGTAAGGCGGTAGGTTTGCCACCGATGCAACGCTTACCCTGGTGCATGCTGTGACTCTCTCCCCTGTGAGTGAGCCGGGAAGAAAGGCTTCCTGTGTGTGGATGCCTTCCCATTCTCGGAAGAGAGGGTACATTCCTGGCCCTGAAAACAAAGCAACCACGGAGCGAAACTCCCACGAGTGATCTGCCGTTTCGGGCTCGCTTGGAAAGAGGGTTGCGCCCTTGTCTTCGGCCCATTGGGACAGGGTTCGGTACAAGTCGAATGTCCAGATTCTGGACGCTTCTGTTGTGTCACAGGCTTCCCAGCGAACTACAACTTCATCCGGTTCATCGTCGGGAGCGGTGGTGAGCCAACAGAAGAGAGCCGGGAGGTCACGTGCGAGGTCGTGGACTTCTTCGACAGCTTCAAGGAGCCATTCGTAGAGTGTATCGGTTTCGGTGGTGCGGGAGAGGTCGGCCAGTCATTCCACATTGGTGACAAGGTCTTGGAGGCGTTGCAGCTTGTTGCTGATCTGGGTGAAGTGCTTGTGCGACCGGCACAACGGAATGGCTTGTTGTGGATCGTTCCAAATGTCGGGCGAGGCCAGCACGATGTTTCGCTGCGCAACTTCTTCTTCCGAGTGATGCTTTTGCAAGGCTTGTTGAAGATAGGGAAGGGTGTTTGCCACGACAGAAGCATGGTGTTGTAACATCGAGAGCTTGGGGGGCATCGCTTTGTCCTTTCGAGTTAGGGGAGCGGTGAAGGTCTGGTTTGTGGACGTTTGGCTTGCTCTTTCAGTTCGTTGTTGGCTGTTGGGAAACTTGTCTGCAATGGTTCGTCGGCCTATAACGTTGTTGGTTTTAGTTAAACGGTTGCCTCCAAGAAAGAGGAGTGAGGCATGGGAAAGTGGATTGTTGCGATTGTCTTGGTCGCGTTGTTGGCTGGCGCCGGTTATGCTGGCGTGAAGTTGTACCCGTATTATCGCTTGTACTCGTTGCGAGATACGGCAGCGTTGACGTTGGATGAGACGGAGAAAAAAGCCATCTTTATTCCGTCGAAGTCGTCGTTGGAGAACGTGGCAGCGTTGTTGGATAAGAAAAAACTTCTGGACGACAAGACCTCGTTCCTCTTCTTCGCAAGGGCCAAGAACTACCGGAAGCACCGGATTGTCCCTGGCAAGTATGTTGTGAAGGGCACGATGACCTACAACTCGCTGGTGAATCATCTGCGGGCTGGGAATGGGCGGCTGGCAGTCAAGGTGACCTTCAACTCTGTGGCGAACATCCGGAAGCTCGCGGCCATCGTGGCGACGCAAATTGAGCCCAGTGAGGCAGAGCTGCTGAAGGTGTTTTTGGACCCTGCGGTTCACAAAGCCTACGGGTTCTCGAACGAGGAGCGATTCTCCACGATCTTCTTGCCCGATACCTACCGAATGAACTGGGCGACATCGGCCCGAGCGTTTGTGAAACGTATGGCGCGTGCCTACAAGAAGTTTTGGACCCCGCGCAACAAGGCCAAAGCCAAGCGGCTCAAGTTGAGTCAGACCGGCGCAAGTATTCTTGCTTCGCTGGTACAGTCGGAGCAGTCCAAGCGGCTGGATGAGTGGCCCAAGATCGCAGGGCTGTATCTCAACAGGCTCAAGCGAGGGATGAAGCTAGAGGCGGATCCCACAGTGAAGTTTGCGCTCGGGAAGCCAGGGCTCCGGAGGATTCTGTTCAAGCATCTGAAGGTTGACTCTCCCTACAACACCTACAAGTATCATGGGTTGCCGCCTGGACCGCTGCGAATCCCAGACAAGCGGGCGATTCGTGCGGTGCTTAATCCAATGAAGCACAGGTACATCTTTATGTGTGCGAAGCCTGAATACTCCGGGTATCACAACTTCTCACGGACCATGCGTCAGCACAATCGATACGCTCGTATGTACCATCGCTGGCTCCGCAAAGAAGGTATTCGTTGATTTTTCCTGCCATCTCCCCTACTCTCCGCCGCGTATGAAAGTTGGGGTCGCCGGAGCGGCCTCTCAGTTTCTTTGTTTGGTGTGCGGCGGAGCGTAACCATGATCCATCTTGTCAATGTCGGTGTTCGTCACGGAGCACAGATCCTTTTTACCGATGCAAACGTCCAAATCCTTGAGAATCATCGGATCGGTATTGTTGGCCCCAACGGGGCTGGCAAAAGTACCATCTTTCGCTTGATTGTAGGGGAAGAAACAGCCGACTCTGGTGAAGTGAATATCGCCAAGAGGACGGTGGTGGGCTATTTTTCTCAGAACGTGGGAGAGATGTCGGGCCGGTCTGCGCTGGAAGAAGTCATGGCGGTGATGGAGGATGTGGTTCGTTTGGGCGAAGAGCTCAAAGTGATGGAAGCCCAGATGTCACAGCCGATGGACGACGATGCCATGACCGAACTTCTCGAACGCTACGGCGAAGCGATGGAGATGTTCGAGAACAAGGGCGGCTACGACCTCGACTCTCGGGCCAAGGAGATTCTTACAGGTTTGGGTATTGGTCCTGACGCTTACAACCGGCCTGTTGAGTCATTCAGTGGTGGTTGGAAGATGCGGATCGCCCTCGCGCGAATTCTGGTGCTTAACCCTGACGTCTTGCTCTTGGACGAACCGACCAACCACTTGGATGTGGAGTCGATCATCTGGCTGGAAGAATGGCTCACCAGCGAGTTTAAGGGTGCTCTTGCGCTCACCAGTCACGACCGGGACTTTATGAACCGTATTGTGACCACCATTGTAGAGATCTCCAACAAGCAAGTCACAACCTACAACGGGAACTACGACTTCTACCTGAAAGAGCGTGAAATCCGACGCGAGAACCTGATCGCAAGTCACCGTCGTCAGCAGGAAATGTTGGCGAAAGACGAAGCGTTCATCGCCCGGTTTAAAGCTCGTGTGTCTCATGCCGCTCAGGTGCAGTCGCGGATGAAGAAGCTGGAGAAGATCGAGCGAATTGAGATTCCTCCCGAGCAGCGCGTCATTCGGTTTGAGTTTCCCGAACCACCCCGCAGCGGTGATGAAGTTGTCACCTTGAAGAAGCTTGGCAAGATCTGGCCGAATCCCAATGGAGAAGACAAGTCTGTCTTTCAAAACGTGAATGGGATGATTCGTCGCGGCGAGAAGGTGGCTGTGGTCGGGGTGAACGGCGCAGGAAAGTCAACGTTCCTCAAGGTTATCTCCCAACAAACGGAACCGACGCAGGGGAACGCAAAAATCGGAGCCAACGTAAACATTGGCTATTTCAGTCAGCACTCCATGGAGATCCTGGAACCATCCATGAGCATCCTGGACACGGTGCAGCAGGTCATGCCTGAAGCTTCGTTGGGTTCCATTCGCAAGCTGTGTGCGGCCTTCTTGTTCCAGGGCGACGATGTTGACAAGCCCATCTCGGTGCTGTCAGGAGGCGAGAAAAGCCGGGTGGCTTTGGCGACGATGTTGGTCCGTCCTCTCAACCTCTTGATCCTGGATGAGCCGACCAACCACCTGGACATTCAATCGCGGGAAGTTCTGCTGGACGCTCTGGAGAACTTCTCAGGGACTGTCGTTATTGTTAGCCACGACCGTCACTTCCTGCGTGCTCTGGCGACTCGTGTGTTTGAGATCGATCGAAACGAGATGCGTATCTACGAAGGCAAGTACGAATACTACCTGCGCAAGCGCAAAGACTTCCTACAATAAGGTGCGCAATCACTCTGCAGCTTCGTTCTTAGGTATGCGTTTGTAGGTCTGGGTGCTGGCGGATAATGTCGAGACATTCGGGGTTTTGGAGCGCGTGAGCGTTGGGTGCTTCGACCCCGTTGGCAGCGTCTCTGGCCGCTCGGGTGGATAGCTTCCCGCTGAAGGTGAGGGGGAGCGCTGGAACCTGAGCGATGACCGAGGGAACGTGAACCGGCGACGTACGTTCTTTGATGGCTTTCTTGACTCGCAGGGTCCACCGACGCTCCAACTCCAACTTGTCTTGCAATACTACCAAAAGCACCATTCGCGTTCCTCCAGGCGCTCGTCTGTCCTGTTGCTCGACAATCAGCGATTGGACAATCTCAGGAAAGTCCTGGAGAACATGGTAGATCTCTGCCGGGCCGATACGGATCCCACGAATGTTGAGGATGCCATCTGAGCGTCCGAGGATACGGGCTGAGCCTCTTTCGTGAATGAGAATGTAATCTCCGTGGGTCCACATGGAGGGGTTGTCTGCGAAGTATGCCTGATGAAACCGGCTGCCGTTGTCATCGCCAGCAAAGGAGAGAGGGCGCGAAGGAAATGGGTTGAGGCAAATCAATTCGCCTCGTTCTCCTGCGGGTGCTTCGGTCTGTGTGTCGGGGTTCCAGGCTCGGACGTCCATACACAAGCTAAGACACTGGCTCTCCCCCCGGTATACAGGGAGGTTGGGGTTGCCAAGAACAAAGCATCCGATGATGTCGGTGCCCCCCGAGATGGACTGGATCGGTAGCTCTTTTGCATGCTCCATCACCCAGTCAAACAAGCTATCGTAAAGCACGGAGCCTGTGGACTGAATGGCTCGAAGGTGCGTCAAGTCTTGGGTCTCACCAGGGTTTAAGAGGGAGTCTTTGCAGAATTGCAGATAGGTGGGGCTTGTTCCGAAGACTGTGACTTGCTCCTGTTCCAACACATCCCAAAGTGTATGAGGCTTGGGATAGGTGGGCGAGCCATCATAGAGGACCAACGTGGTTCCACAGGCAAGAGCCGACACCAACCAATTCCACATCATCCAGCCACATGAGGTGTGGAAGAACAGCCGGTCCTCCGTCCCAAGGTTGGAGTGGAGGCGGTGTTCTTTGTGGTGTTCCAGCAACGTTCCCCCAGCCCCGTGGATGATACACTTGGGAACTCCCGTTGTTCCCGAGCTAAACAAAATGTAGAGAGGGTGGTTGAAGGGCAACGAAGGCCAGGAAAATGAAGCCTCTTCTTGCTGAGGTTGGGATGTCCACAAGTCGTGGAGGTTGTGCTCAGAGAGGTTCGTTGGGTTCAGAGGGTTCTCTGTATCGAGGCGTACAAGATGTTGGAGAGTTGGGAGCTGTTGAACCAGCGTGTCCAACTTTTCTTCGATGGAGATCGAGCGTCCTTGGTAGCTGTAGCTTGTGTGAGCAAACAGCATCTTGGGGGCTATTTGTTGAAAGCGAGTGAGGGTGGCGTCTGTTCCAAGGTCGGGTGATACGGAGGACCAGACTCCTCCCAAACCTACCGCTGCGAGAGCTACGATGATCGTTTCGGGTGTGTTTCGGGCGACTGCGACGACGCGGTCTCCGGGACGAAGCCCCATTTCACGGAGGGCGCTCGCCACCTGGCTGACTCGTTGACGTAAGTCTCTCCAGGTGAGCGCTGTGCGGCTTCCATCTTCAGAGCGTCCTACGACGGCAAGTTGTTCTGGGGCTACTTCTGAAGCATAGAGGAGGTTTTCGGTGAGGTTCAGCTGAAGGTTGGGGAAAAAGTGGGCTTCTTCACACAGGTTGCTAGTGCAGACCTCGCTCTCGTCCCCTGACCACCGTAGCTTGGACCATTGCAAAAAGGACCGCCAGACTTGCGTGTAGTGGTCACATGAATAGCGGTGGAACTCGGGATAACTGCTCCACGATTGTCCTGCTTCTTGCTCACAGTGCTGCTGAAACTGGGTCATGGCTGACTGTTGGGATGCTGCTGGCTCTGGATGAAAGCAGACGGTTCCCTTCATTTGGGAGTTCCCTTGATGTCGGGGTGTTGGGTAAGATAATCGATGATCTTCTTCATCCCATCGAAGTTTTCTCGCGTTAAATCTTTGCGTTCAAGGGTGATGTGGAAGGTGTTTTCAAGGAAGAGGATGAGCTGGACAAATCCAAGGCTGTCCAGGATGGCATGGTCCATAAACGAGATCTCGTCGCTTGTGAGTAAGTCTTCGGTGTCGCCAAAGTGGTAGTTGTCGTCGAGCCAATCGACGATGGTGCTGCGAATGGAATGATAATCGGTCATTGGGGACCCCACGTTTTTCAAGAACGGCCTTGCAAATGCAGGCCAAAACAGGACTGGAACACCATAACTTTACTCATACGGCACTCGTCCTGTGATTCTTTGATGGGGCGGCAGAGAAGTTAGAAGTTGGCGTAAATAAAGGACCCCATCCCCACCGGCATAAACAAAGCCAGAAAGACAATGATGAGGCCATAACACATTCCTCGGACTGGAGCAGGCGTGCGTCGCCAGCGCTCTCGACATGTTTCGCCGATGGGAAACTCACCGAGGTGGTAGGCCACCAAAAAGAGGGAACAAACCAGCAAGTTGATGCTGACAAGGTTGTGCTGCCCTGTCCCTGTGGTGACGAACAATCCCCGAGTGTACTCCCAGGCGTGAGCGAGAGATGTGGCGTGAAAGGGGATTAAGGTGAGGAGGAAAAACAGTTGGGTGATGAACCAGGCGGTTAGTTTGTACTTTCGACTCTTTCGGAGCTTTACATAGCTTCTGTCTTTTCGGCAGAGTCCTTTGTAAAAGAGATCCCAGCGGTGCTGAACAATGAGACCCACGCCGTGAAGGACGCCCCACAGGACGAAGGTCCAGAGCGGGCCGTGCCACAGGCCTGAGAGGGCAAACACGAGCAAAAAGCCCAAGCTGATCTGCCCACGCATTCGACCTTGTCCTGTGGTCATGGGGTAGAACAGATAGTCAAAGAGCCAGCGGTTTAAGGTGATGTGCCACCTTCTCCAAAAGTCCATCATGCTGGTGCTAAGAAACGGGTAACGAAAGTTTTCGGGGAGTTGGATTCCAAACAGCAAGCCCACTCCAATGGCCATAAGGCTGTAACCAGCAAAGTCACAGAAAAGCTGGCCTGCGTAACCAAAAAGGCCAACCCAGTGACTCAAGATGGAGTAGTCTCCTGGATGCTTGAACGTGGGGGTCACATACCAGCGGGCCAAAAGCTCTGCAACGTAAGCTTTCATAAAGAAGCCAAGGAACAGATGACCCATACCTCGCTGCATGTTTTCTGGGAGCAAAACACGTGGTTGGGCGTATTGGTGAAGGACCTCTTTTCCTCGCACAATTGGTCCTGCTATCAAGTGAGGAAAGAAGGCGAGAAAGAGAGCGTAACGAAGCAGCGATGACTCTGCCTCAATCCGCTCGTAATAAACATCAAGGATGTGGCCCACCTTGATCAAGGTGATGTAGGAGATCCCAAGGGGTAGAGCGAGCTTGAGAATCGGCAACGATGAAGAGATTCCTATCCCATGGAGCAAGGTGTTGAGGGATTCTTCAAAAAATCCGAGGTACTTGAACACGCCGAGGATGCCAAGGTTCAGAGCGATGCTTGTCCACAGCAGGTGCTTGCGATGTCGTGGCTCTTCAACAGAGGAGAGCCTCCGACCGATCACATAATCAAACAAGGTAGACGCCCAAAGCAGCGGCAGAAGTTTGCTGTCCCAGGTCGCATAAAAGGCGTAGCTGGCGAGCAAAAGCCAGGCGTTCTGCCAGGTTGTTCGGCGAGGAAGGAGCCAATGTATGAGCCAGACTCCAGGAAGAAAAAAGACAAATCCAATTCCTGCAAGACTCATGGCTTTGCTCCCCTCGCAGGGGCAGACGATCGCGTTGGAGATAGGAGGTATCGCAGCGGTCCTCGAAGGGACCACGTCGTAAAGAGCCGGTTACCTTCGTGGGTCATGTGATCGAAGTCGGCCGCAAAATGCTTGTCTTGCACGGGGGTGTTGTAGGACAGGTCAATGACCTTGCAGTGATAGGCCTTGCAGATCTTCTTCATACGACTTGCATACAAGGCGAGCGTTGTACGCTTTGACTTTGCTGTAAGGGTTCCTGGCATTCGTGGGTAGAGCAAGATGGTAACCGTAAACCCTTTCTTGCGAAACAGCTTCAGCATTCTGTGTAAGGCTTTCATCTGCATCGGTTGGAACAACTTGGCACGACTCCTCTCTATCATCGCTTGCCAGACCTGTAGTTTCTGGCGAAAGATACGTTCGCGTGTGGCTGGTGAGAGAGGTCGGAGCTTTTTACGTAGCTCTCCCAAGATATGTTCCTGCCCACGATCTTGGATCAGCGTGGATGCTGCAAACAAACGCTTCCATCGTTGTCGGAGGTAGTTACGGTTGTACGGGGTTAATCCATGTTGGAAGAGGTCTGCCAAGAAGTCCGACAACACCCAGGCTCGGGCTGGGAGGTTGTGTGCGGGTCCACCCGAATCGGTGGGGATGGAGTCCCACCACTCTGTCACCAACAAGATGTGTCGAAGGCTAGGTCTCTTGCGTTTCCCTGAGCTGTCCTTTTCTTCCAACAGAGGAAGCAAGCGGTGTTGGAAGACCCACTCATAAGAATGGAGCTTTCCATATTCGACAGGGACAGAGAGGATACGTTGTTGGTTGTTTGTTCGTTTTGCGACAGCTTGCCCCAGCGCTTGGAAGGTTCTTGCGTGGCTTGAGCCAATGGCAAGTACGGTGGGGTCTTTGCTTCGTAAATCTCGAACCGCATCTTCCACCTCGCGAAGGGGGTGGAGCGGAGTCAACCAGCGAGCCATCAGATCGACAAGCACTACAACAACAATTGCGGTAAGCCCTGTCATTAACAGGGTCCGCCAACGGGGTGGGGTTGGAGCCACGTTTGTACTCTCCATCCAAAGCAGTAGGGTGACATGGAAGTCCGGATTATAACGAACACTCTACTGTTTTGGAAGCGAAGTTGCTCAATCGATGCCGTACCGGTTCATTTTTTTCAGCAAGCCTTGACGGGAGAGTCCGAGTGTTTCGGCGGCTCGTGTACGGTTTCCATCGTGGGTTTGGAGGGCGAGGTGGATCTCTCGGCGCTCCAGTTGTTCCACTTTTTCTGGCAGCGTCTCTCCTGTTGGGGGCGAAGCTTGAGTGCTTTGTGAGAACGCAAAGTCTGCCGGCTCCAATGTGGCTCTCGGACCGGCCATGACGGTCGCTCGTTGCATCTCAAACTTTAACTCCCGCAAGTTGCCCGGCCACTCATGACGAAGGAGCAAGGCTTCGGCTTCGGGTGAGATGCTTTTGGGCAGTCCGTTGGGGCTAAGCGCGGCCGATTGGTTCAGGAAGTGGGCGGCCAGGAGGGGGATGTCCGAGCGTCGCTCCCGAAGGGAAGGTAGGTGGACCTCAGCCCCTTTGATGCGCCAGTAGAGGTCTTGCCGAAAGTCGTGGGTGCTTTGCAACGCGATCAAGTCTCGGTTGGTCGCTGAGAGCAGTCGAACGTCCACTTGCAAGGTCTGGTCGGAGCCAACGGGGAGGATGTCGCCAGACTCCAACGCTCGAAGAAGCTTCACTTGCAAGACGGGAGGCATGTCTCCTATTTCATCGAGGAACAGGGTGCCGCCGTGGGCTTCCACAAACAACCCTTTGCGATCCTTGTGTGCGCCTGTAAACGAGCCTTTCATATGACCAAACAGCGTCGATTCCAGGAGCGTCTCGGGCAGCGCAGCGCAGTTGACAACCACAAACGGTTGGTCCGCACGCGTGCTGTTTTGATGGAGCATTCGGGCGAATAGCTCCTTGCCTGTGCCATTTTCTCCTGTTAGCAGGACAGGCAAATCTGTGGGAGCCATACGTTGAGCTATCTCCATGGCTTCGAGAAATGCCTTGCTCTGACCCAAGAGCACATGTCCCGCCTGTTGCTGAGACAGCGACGTTTGTAGCTCCTGGACCTGCTGCTCTAACTTGTAGTGAGCCATCGCTCGTGCCGTGACGACGAGCAACACATCAGGGTCAACGGGTTTGGTCAGAAAGTCATAGGCTCCGCTTTCGATCGCTTTGAGCATGTGAGCCGTGTCGCCCATCCCCGACACCACGACCACTTTGCTGTTCGGATGTTGGTGAAGGATCTCTTCCAACTGCGCGAGGCCTTGTCTTACGCTTCCATCGGGCGGAAGCATCAGGTCCAACAGGATGACAGGATAGCTTGCGTTGCGAAGTTCCTCTCGTGCTTCGTCACGGTCCGAGGCTTCTGTAACAGTGTACCCTACGTCGTCGAGCAGGCTGGCATACACCTGACGAAACGCTTTGTCATCTTCCACCAAAAGTACACGTTGTTGCATTCCAGATCCTTGTGTTGGAGTTCGCTTGGGTTGTCGAAAGAGGGGGCTAGTCTTCGGTTGCGGTGAGAGCCAACACCTGCTGGGCTCGGGGTAATGTGACTGCAAACAACGCACCACCCATCGAAGAGCGATCGGCCTGAATCGTGCCATGATGACGCTCAACAATTCCTCGTGCAATGGCAAGGCCCAGCCCTGTTCCTGAGCGATGACTGTCTCGCTTTCGTCCTGTTACGAACGGCTCAAACACTCGCTCTTGGATGGCTTTGGGGACACCAGGTCCGTTGTCTTCAACCGAGAGGATGATCGAGGATTCGTTGGTTTCACAAGACAAGCGTAGCTGAGGAGCTTCTTGCTCCTGCAGCGCAAGCATCGCGTTCTCCAAGAGTATCACCAGGACCTGTAACAGTTGGGATTGGTCTGCTTCGATGGTGAGAGCATCGGAGGCTCCCTGAGTTTGCACGGAAGGGAGCTTGCTCTCCGGGTGGAGGCCGTCTTTGGCCGTCGAAATGGCCAACTCCATCATGGCTTTGACAGGGAGGCGCCGGACCTCAAGGGGTCGTGGACGGCCGTATTGAAGGAGGTCATTGATGAAGTGTTCTGCCCTGTCGATCTGGTCTTGCATGGCTTCCAAGGTGGTCGCTTCCACCTTCTTGCGTTGGAGCAACCGAAGGTGCGCTTTGAGCACACCGAGTGGGTTCCTGACTTCATGGGCCACAGCGGATACAAACGAGCCAATCTCTGCCAAACGTCGGGCTTGATCGGCCACTTCCTCTTGCTTCTCTAGCTCCATTGCAATGGTGGAGAGTGTTGTTCGGTCGGGTACAATCATGCGACCGAGTAGCTCTTGCAGGGATTGTCGCAAGGGTTCAAAGGCGAGAGCTGCCATGAACAGAAAGAAGAACACGCTGACGCGGTATTCTCGGAAGATGTGATGAAAGTAGTTGGTCACCAGGGAGAGAGCGCCGAGAAGAAAACCAGCCGAAAGCAACGCTGCGATGGTGGTGTACCAGAAGCTTCGTTCGACCAGCCGCTGATCCCGCCGAGCCTGGTATCCTGTGACCACATGACCCAACAAAAACAGCGAGAGCAGCACGAGTATCATGCCGTAAGGAAGCAGCACGCCCTCTGCAAGCAGCCAGACATGCCACCAGCAACCCAAGAAACACAGCACTCCCGACGCAAACAACGCCCAAAGCTGCGACTTTCGCTCCTCTTCCATCGTTTCGTAGGAGAGGGAGATGTGACTCATAGGAATCAACACAGCGATAGCAGCCAACGCCATCGCCGGTAAAAACAGGGGGCCGGCTGTGAGGGAGAGCGGGTGATACAACGCTCCAGGGCGAAGCGCCCCCAGCAAGGTCAGGCTGATGGCCACTCCGTAGACCAGCCACACCAAACCATAACGCTTTTGCTGGGTAAAGTCGTAGGTCACGTGGACATAACTGGCTGCGACCACTGTGCCAAACGCGGCGAATCGTTGGCCCAAGAACGAGAAGTTGGGGAAGTACATGACCAACAGAAGCAGCGACCATACAGCGATGGAGAGGCTGTACAACGCGAGGCTTTTGATTCGCCGTGCGCGCAGAAGCGAGGTGAAGAAGAGGAGAAACGCAATCGCACATACAGGAATCAAAGTGTAGAGGTAAAGGATGGTTCTTTCCTTGTGGGATAGAACCACAAACAACTCATTCAGCTGCTGGGGAATCATCCAACCTTACCCTCGAAGCACACTCGACGTTTCATTCCTGTACGTTTCCTGGCAAACCGTCTGTGGATGGTGGAGTCATTGGATTGTACGTTGGGGGCGTTTGGGAAAGCAAGGCCAAACTTTCCGTCACGGACTCTACGCTGGATGTGAGTTGTTTGAGCTGTGTGATGGCTTCCACATCGGAGTGTTCTACAAACCTTAACAGAGTGAGTTGCGTGCTGACTTCTTCCATCTTCTGCTGCGCACGGACCAACTCTTCCAAGGTGCGTTGATGCAGCTCTTGTAGGGTGATGATGTTGTGCTTTCTACGATACAAACTCTCCCGCTGTGGCTCGCTGTTGGAACAGCTTGTTTGTTTCAGTTGCTCCAACTCTTGCTCCACGTTGGCGAGTTGAAAGCCCGGTCGTTGCAACACCTGCTTCATCTCATGCCAACGCTTTTCCAGGCGCGATAGTTCAGAGAACACATGGAGGATACGCTCTCGCTCAGGCGCCAGTATTTCTTCAGCGACCCCATGCAAGTGGGTGAGGGCAACCCATAGCTCCTGGCTGGCTGCACGAAGTTTGGGATCTTGCAGTTGTTCATGAGGGCTGCGTGAGTTCCATCCCGAGCGTGGCGATGATACCAACGACACCGAGGATGACTTTCGATCCAACAGCAGTATAGGGACAAACAGGGGCCAGAGGATCATACCTGTGACAAAGTGAGCCACACGTTGTTGCAGCGAATCTTGCGCGTGCAAACGGACCATCGCGAGGCCCACTGCCAGTCCAATGAGTCCATAGAGAAAAGAGGTTTCTTCCAGTCGCATGGTGATTTCCTCGTTGGTCTCACAGGCCAAAAGATTGGGTCATAGAGAGCAGCGCGACCGGAGCAACGACCAGATAGATCCCACCCCAAGCCATGACGGTGCGGAGGAGAAAGTTCCCGCGGTGCTGGTATTGTTTCGGGAAGGTGTCGTTCAGCATCTGGAACGCGTAGTACAAGGTTCGGAGGCCCCAGAATCCCACAACAAAGGGAAGAAGAAAGCCCACAACAATGATGTCGTCGATGGTGAGTGGTGTGTATCGGGTGGAGAGCGCCAGCGCGACATAGAAGGGCAGAAGACCAAAGAGCAGCACCGCTGTTTTGGCGAGGACGCGAGAGGCAAACACGCCAACGATAGCAAGCGACATGTCCAGACCCGCCAATTGGGTGTAGAAGTAGAAGCTTGGCAAACAAACAATCATCGAGCCGACAAACGACCCGACAAACACGATGGGCATCCAAGAGAGCGTGCCTGTGGCTTGGATGGTGTGGGTGGTTTGTGCGAGCCAGCCAACGCAAAATCCGTGCAAACCCAACCCCAAGAACGTGAGAAGCAACAAGGATTGAAGGTTGTGACTCCAGTTCTTTGGGTTGAGCAGGACATGGTCCAGATCTTCGTGGTCCGAAATCAGCCAGTGAATCAACTCGCCCATGTTGGGTTGTTCTGGTTCCCGGTAAGGAAGCGCAATGGGTGCGTCGTGCAAGAGGCTCTCCTCCTCCGAGGCTGTTGAAGCCGCAGCCTCTTCCGGCTCCTCCTTTGTTGCTTGGGATGGCGAGTCCAAGCTCTCTAGGCTAGCGGAGTCGGGCTCGGCCAGGTTGGGTGCTTCAGAGGAGTCTGTGGTTGTTGGTGCTGTTTGTTCTTCCTGTGGAAGAGAGTTCTCTGGTGGTAACGTGATGGCTTGGGGCTCTGTCGCCTGGGTTTCTTTCATGGGTGTTCTCCTGTTGTGTTCCTGGGGAGGTTTTTTTGGGTCCAACCGATGACGGTGTGAGTGATGGATCAGGGAGAGCCCAGGAAGGTCAGGCTCGACATCTCAAAGGAGATAAGGCTCACCAGGAGAATCCAGACGATGGCAAACGCCGGGTTCTTTTTGGGTTCCAGCGTGCGCATAATCCGCAAGAACACGTCAGTCATACAGAGGCCGACGAGGACGAGGCTGGCGACGCGAATCCAGTACTGGGGGTGGTGGTGGTGAAGTGTGATGGAGAAGAACCAGTGGATCGGGACCAACGTTAGCATCGCGAGTGACCCCAGCCCCAACGTAATCAGGAGAACAAGCAAGGTGGTGGAGAGGTCGAGTTCGGAGCCCAACGCTGTGTTGATGATGTACAGGGACGGGGAGGCAAGGAGCCATGCAACCCCAAACGTGGATGGCAGGAGCCACGCGGTTTGCAACATCGCCTCGGTGCCCTTGTGCATGTGCATGGCAAAGCCGTACGCAGCCATTCCTACCACTATGTAGCCTACCAACATCGTGAACAGTCCCACAGAGGGGAGGCGGGACAGGGTTGACGGGGTTGAGCTTACTGAGGATGTGTCTTGCGCCTTGTTTCGTTGAAACCATCGCAGGGCGGTGGCTTCTGGGTGTCGCAAACACTCGCCAAGTTCGCTCCATCGAGTGGGACTTTGGGTTTGAGCGGTCACTGCATTCTCCTTTGGGTTGGGTGCTTGTTTCGGAGAAGGATCTCCAGGCAGTTGTGCGTTTCCACCAAGCATGTGCTGGGCCGAGAATGGTGGGTGGGAGATTTGCTTGTTTTCTTCTATAGCTTAGGGACTCTTCGGCATCGGACGAGGGCGGGGGGAGGAAACAACAACGTCAACAACGTTGACACTGGTTGTCAACGCTGCCGATACTTTTTGTGATGAAGCGGCTTCGTTCTTGATTTGCGTCATCTTTTGCTTGCGTTGTCGTGGTAGATTGTTCAATATAGGGGCCTTGAAGAAACACGAGGTATGTCTCGTTCACTTTCTTTGTATAAACAAGGCTAACGATCTCGTCCTTGTGACCTGGGTTTCAGATTCTCCAGGTCAGAAATACGACATCGTGGTTTCCCGTATCGACTGATTTTCCGCGTCGGCCCCAATGTGCGCGGAGTGGAAAAGGAGCGTTGGATGAGCGACTCAGTTGCTTTGTCATCAGGTATATTGTCTCTGGCTGGTTCTGGAGAGCTGGAGCCTCCACAAGGGGCCATTCCTTTGAATACTCTCAACGCCGGACAGCAGGCGAAGGTCGCATGGGTTCACTCCAACCATCCCTTTGCCGCACGGTTTCGCGATCTTGGCTTTGTTCCAGGGAGTAAACTGAGCGTCCGTATCAAGGCTCCTTTTCGTGGTCCTGTGGAGTACGAAGTACGGGGCAGTCGCTTCTGTTTGCGATACAAGGATGCCGAAAGCATTTACGTTCACCTGGAACCCAATCCTTCCTAAGTTGAATACCCATGACAATTGATTCTTCTGCTGGTGCCAACCCATCCGGTGCACCTGACGCGCCTTTGTATGTTTTGGTGGGGAGTCCCAATTCAGGGAAGTCCACCTTGTTTAATGCTCTGACCGGTCTTCGTGTGAAGGTCGCGAACTATCCTGGTGTGACGGTCGAACGCTTTGAAGGCGTGGTCGCTCTACCCAACGACAAGCAGCTGGAGTTGGTCGATCTACCTGGCACCTACAGCTTGGAGCCTCTGTCTCCCGAGGAGCAGGTGACGGTTTCGGCGGTGCAAGGTCAGATGGAAGGGATGTCGGCTCCTGAAGGCATCTTGTTTGTTTGCGACTGCACTTCGTTGGAGCGAACCTTGCCTCAGCTAGGTGCTTTGCTCCACATGACGGACCAACCTGTTGTCCTTGTCTTGACCATGTTGGATGAACTGAAAGCCCGCAAAGGGCAGGTCCATCCGTACAAGCTGGAGCGAGACCTGGGCATTCCAGTGGTTGGGGTTGTGGGCAATCGCGGCGTAGGGATCCAGGACCTCAAGGATCTTCTGGCTTCTCCTGAGAAGTTGGAGCGTCGCTCTCCACAGGTCCCGATCCCTGAAGACCCGGCTGAACGCTTTGTCTGGGCTGACGAGGTTCTTGGACGAACCTACAAGGCTCCGGCCGAAGGTACACCCATCACCGATATGTTGGACAAAGTCCTGCTGCATCCTGTGTGGGGCATCCTGGTTTTTCTGGCGGTGATGGTGTTCTTCTTTCAGGCCATTTTTCAGTGGGCTGGGCCTCTGCAAGATGGAATGGAAGCGGGCGTCTTATCGCTAAGCACGTTGGCAAAAGGCTTGCCCGACGGCTTCTTTCGGAGCCTGCTCGTCGACGGAATCATTGCAGGGGTTGGCGGTGTGGTGGTGTTTGTGCCACAGATTGCGATGCTGTTCCTGCTGATTACGTTGTTGGAACAGGTGGGGTACATGAGCCGCGCGGTGTTCATCATTGACCGTATGATGGGCTGGGTGGGGCTGGATGGGCGCTCGTTTGTGTCGATGCTTTCGTCGTACGCTTGCGCCATTCCTGGCATCATGGCCGCTCGGAACATCCCTGACCCGAAGAATCGACTGGTCACGATCCTGGCCTCTCCGCTGATGACCTGCTCGGCTCGACTCCCTGTCTATACCTTGTTGATTGCAGCCTTTGTTCCGGCGACAACCTACGGCATCTTTAACCTGCAAGGGTTGGTGATGTTGGGCCTCTACTTGTTGGGGGGCTTTGCTGGAATGTTCCTGGCGATGTTGCTTCGTCGAGGACCTCTTCGTGGTAGCACGATGCCCTTTTACATCGAGCTTCCACCCTACAGGGCTCCGACTCTCATGCTCGTGGCTCGGGCTGTTTGGGTCCCGGTGTGGCGATTCATCAAGAGAGCTGGAACTCTCATTCTCGCGGCGTCTATCTTGCTTTGGTTGGTGCTCAACTATCCGCAGGTTTCTGTCCCCAAGGATGTGACTGCCAAAGGCGAGCAAGCCGTCTCTTCGTACAAGATCGAGCACAGCTACGCCGCCAAACTGGGCAAAACGTTCGAGCCAGTGATTGCGCCACTTGGGTTTGACTGGCGTGTCGGGATTGGGTTGATCGCGTCACTGGCAGCTCGTGAAGTGGTCGTGGCTACTTTGGCCCAAACGTATGCAGTCCAAGCATCAGACGAAGACACAAAGGCTTTGCGGAAGGTCTTGGTCCATCAGCTCAAACCTCCCAACTCCAAAGGGAAGAATCCTGTAGAGAGTTTGGCCGTTGCGCTTTCGCTGTTGATGTTCTTTGTGTTTGCCTTGCAGTGTGTTTCCACTCTTGCGGTCATGCAAAAAGAGACGGGCTCGTGGAAGTGGCCCGCCATCTCGTTCTTCGGTTTGCTGGGGATGGCCTACATTGCTTCGTTTGTTACCTTCCAGCTTACCTTGTGGATCGGCGGGGCCTAACCCATCCATCCTGGCCATATCACATGCATCACCTCACCTGTTGCCGCGCTGACAGTGTTGGCAAGTAACGCCCAATGCCACGGCCGTGTGCGCCCCCACTGCTTCAGATAGTATCCTTCGACACCAACCACAGCCCCTTCCACAGCAAAAAACAAGACCCACCGAGTGGCTGCGTCTGGCATATACCAAGGCACCGCAAACCAAACCAGCGGGTGGGTGATGGCGCTGGCTCCAAACGCGACGAAGAATCGTTGGCGGAGGGGAAGGTGCCGCAACCCCCAAAGGTAAATCGGGATCTCCAAACACTGGGTGAAGGCAAAGCCCAGCATCCATTGCTTGAAAGTGTGGCTTGTGAGGGGAAGGTACCAGGACGCATCTGCAGCAAACATAGCTCACCTATGCTAGGGGAAGAGGGTGATGTTATGCGTGCAGTGTAATGGAAGAGAGAAGGAGAAACCAGGGGGAAGCTTGGAGGGGGTTAGGGGAGGTTCTTGAAGATACAGACGTCTCCACCTTGCGTGGTCAGGGTTACGCCTCCATAGTTTCCACTGTAACAGCGGCCTGACACAAAGGTGTTGCCAGTTCCATCTCCAACAATATGATAGCCATAGTCTGTGCTTGAACCTCCACCTGCAGAAGCCGACAGGGGTTTCAGCGTACTGTCGATGGTGGCCCGGAATATTTGTCCTGAGCCTCCTGGCGCCTTGATGGTGATGTTTCCAAACTTGGCACCGTCGTACACATAACCTGTCATATAGACGTTGGTCCCATCGGTACTGAGTCCATACAGGTAGTCAGAGTTCGAACTGTGACCGTAGTTGGCGGCACCTGTGAAGTTCAAGTTGGTGTCCAACTTGGTCACGAAGATATCGTTGTCGTAGGTGCTAGAGCTGCTGTGCGTTAATACATAGCTACCAAAGGTCGCAGTCCTGAACGATGATGAGCTGGTAGACCAATAACCACCAATGTAGATGTTGTCGTTTTTGTCGATCGTAAGGCCATACACATATTCGTAGTAGTAGCCACCCTTCGCTGCGATAATCTTCTGCAAGGCCAAGTTTTTGTCCAACTTAGCCACAAAGAGATCGGCGTAACGAGTTCCTGTCAGTGATGTTGTTCCAAAGGTTAAGAGAGTGGTGGGGGATGTACTGCCACCGTACCAGTAACCTGCCACATACACGTTGTCCTTGCTGTCCACGCCGAGGCCGTAAGGATACTGGGTTGAACTTCTACCACCAAAGGGAACAATGTTAAGTAACTTCAGGCTGTTGTCGAGCTTGGCTACGAACATATAGGTGGTCGAGGATGTCCCCACTGCGCCGAACTGGAAGGTTCCAAAGGTTGCTTTGGTGGATGTGCTTCCATAATAACGACCTGTAATGTAGACGTTATCCTGGCTGTCGGTGGCAATCCTGTATCCGTAATCGGTTGAAGTGCTACCACCTGTAAAGACCGCCAGAGGCTTAAGATCCTTGTCAAGCTTTCCAACAAAGACGTCGCCGCTACCGTTGGAAGTCAGGGCAAAGGTTCCAAACTTACCTGCCGAACCATAGAAGCGTCCTGTGACAAACACGTTGCCTTTGCTGTCCACTTTGATGAAGCGACCGTAGCCGTAGCTAGAGGTGCCGTTGTCCATTTGGGTGAACTTGAGCAGCTGGCCGTTTCCGTCGAACTTGGCCACAAAAAGTGTTGCGCTGGTGCTTCCGTTCGCGCTGGTGTACTTGGTTGTTCCAAAGGTGATGGAGTTGTAGTAGTAGCCAGTGACATAGACATTGCCTTGAGCATCAAGGTCGATGCCATAGCCGTAGTCTGTGGAGGTGCCTCCAGCGTTGATCGCCCAGGCGCTGATGCACTTGGACGCCGAACACACCTGACCTGCACCACAGGTTGTTCCGCAAGCACCACAGTTCTTGTTGTCCACCTTCGTGTCTACGCAGAGAGTGCCACAGCGGGTGAGGCCCGAGGGACAACTGCAAGAGCCGCTGGTACAAACGCTGCCGTTGCCGCATTTGACGCCGCAAGCGCCGCAGTTGTTGTTGTCTTTCTGCGTATCCACGCAAGCGTTGACTGCCGAGCAGAAGGTCAGACCGCTTGGACATCCACAAGCACCATTGGTGCAGACACTTCCTGCTGAGCAAGCCTTTCCGCAGGCACCACAGTTGAGCGCGTCGGTCTTGGTGTCGCGACAGGTTCCACCGCAGCAGGTTGTTCCTGAGCTACAGGTTGCCACACATCCGGGGTTGTAGTGGCGTGCCACAAAGATCTCCGGTGTGGAGGTTGTGGTCAAGGAGTACGAACCAAAGAACGTCAAGGGGTTGGAGTAGTAATAGCCTGTGACGTAGGCGTTACCTTTGTCATCGATGGTCAGGCCGCGAGTGTACTCTGAGCCAGTTCCACCTGCCACCTGGACATCAATCCAGTTGCCGTTGCTGTCGAGCTTGGCAAAGAAGTGGTCGTAGCTACCACCGTTCGACTTGAACTTGAAGGAGCCAAAGTCAGCGTCGTCTTCGAAGTAACCTGCGACATAGACGTTTCCAAATCCATCGACTTGGATACCATATCCATAATCGTAGGAGGCGTCAGGGTCACCGGCTCGTTTGGCCCACATCCAGTTTCCTGTACCGCTGATCTTGGCGACAAAGATATCCGAGTACGATGTTGTGCTGTAACTGTTGGATAATTTGAAGGAGCCGAAGGTTGCCTCTCTCTCGAAGTACCCTGTGAGATAGGCGTTGCCCGCTTTGTCTGTGGCAATGGCGTAGGCTCTTGCACCATAGCTTCCTGTATGTCCTCCGTCTCTCAACCAGCGGATCTTGCCGTCTTTGTCGAACTTGGCAACAAACACACGATAGTCAGAGGTTCCCCCACTCAGCGAGGTGCTGCCGTTGGCAAGAACGCCCTGGTAGCCACCAGTTACATACACGTTGTCTTGGGCATCGGTGGCGATACCGTTGGCGTAGTCTGTATCAGAGCCTGCCAGTCGTTGCGCCCAGAGGAACTTTCCGTTGGGGTCAAGCTTGGCAACAAACACATCAGGTGTGGTGACTGTGGCCAGACTGAATGTGCCAAAGGTCGCTGGGCTGGAGTAGTAGTAGCCTGTGATAACAATGTTGTCTTTGCTATCGACATCGACGCCATAGCCATAATCAGAGCCTGTACCCCCAGCTTTGACTGCCCACATCCAGGTACCTGCACCGTTGATCTTCGCAACAAAAATGTCTGGACCACCACTGCTGGACAGCGTGGTGTTACCAAATGCAACAGAGTTGTAGAAGTAACCTGTTACGATCGCATTTCCTTGGCTGTCTGCCTTCACAGCATAGGCATAATCACCGCTGGTGCTGCCTGTGCTAACTGCCCAGAGCCACTGGCCTGTTTGGTCCAACTTGCCAACATAGATGTCAGCGCTTCCTTTGGAGGAGAGGGGAATCGAGCCAAAGGTCAGAGCGCTGTTGAAGCCACCGGCCACAAACACTTCACCCATGGGGTCGGCTGCGATGGCGTAGCCGTAATCCGAGCCAGCTCCAGTTCCGGAGGTTGCCCAGTTGGTGATGACACAAGTGCCTGACTTACACTGCGCTCCCGGAGGACATGCGTTGCCGCACTGTCCACAGTGAGTCTGGGACTTTTGCAGGTCGTGGCAGGTGCCGCTGCAGTTGGAGAGTCCAGCACCACAACATGCACCGTTGGCGCAGGTTTCGCCGGTTTGGCATTTGACGCCACAAGCGCCACAGTTGTTGTTGTCTTTCTTAATGTCAACACAGAGGCCAGCACAGTTGGTCTGGCTGGGTTGGCAGAAGACCGAGCATTGTCCGTTTACACAGACCTGACCGGTGCCGCATGCTTTTCCACAAGCGCCGCAGTTCTTGGGATCAAAGTTGGTGTTGACGCAGGTGCCAGAGCAGTCTGTTTGACCTGTTTGGCAAGCACAGGCGCCGTTGTTGCAGTATTTCCCATTGGTACACTGGGTGCCACAGGCGCCGCAGTTGTTGTTGTCGACTTTGGGATCGCGGCAGACTCCGCCACAGGAGAGCTGACCGGTGGGGCAGGTCTTGGCAGTACAGACACCGCTGGCGCAGGTCTGGGAGCTGGAACACTTGGTTCCACAAGAGCCACAATTGTTGACGTCGGTTTGGGAGTCCACACAGACACCGCCGCAATCGACGCGGCCTGTGGGGCAAGCACATCCACCGCTGACACAGAGTTTTCCGCCGGTGCACTTGGTTCCACAAGTTCCGCAGTTGTTGGTGTCGGTTTTGGCGTCGACGCAGATCCCACCACACGCGGTTTGGGTGGCCGGGCAGCTAAGCTCACACTTGCCTGCGTTGCAGACTTCGCCAACCTTGCACTTGGTGCCGCAAGCGCCACAGTTGTTGCGATCGGCTTGGGCATCGACACAGGCTCCAGAGCAGTCGGTTTGTCCAGTGGGGCAGGCGCAAGAGCTGGAGATGCAGAGCTTGCCGCCCTGGCATTTGGCTCCACATCCACCGCAGTTGTTCAGGTCCGCTGTGATATCGACGCAGGTTCCGCTGCAATTGAGCTGCTTGGGCGGACAAGAGACCTTGCAAGCGCCGCTGACACAAGCTTCGCCCACCTTACACTGAGAGCCACAAGCGCCGCAGTTGGAGGGGTCGATGTTGGAGTTGACACAGGTGGTGCCACACTTGATCTGGCCTGCCGGACAGAACACAGCGCACTTGCCTTGGTTGCAGACTTCGCCGGTTTTGCAAGCGGTGCCGCAAGCGCCACAGTTGGCTGTGCTGGTTTGGGTGTCGATGCATTTGCCGGTGCAGTCGGTCAAGCCAGCTTGACAGGATACAGCACACTTTCCAGCAGAGCAGACTTCACCAGCCTTACAAGCGGTGCCACAAGCACCACAGTGGGCCAGAGAGGTTTGGGTATCGGTACAGGTTCCAGAGCAGTCGGTGAGACCTTGTTGACAGTTGAGCGCGCAAGCTCCAGCAGAACAAACCTCACCAGCTTTGCAAGCTTTTCCACAGGAGCCACAGTTGGCGTTGTCCGTCTGGATGTCCACACATTTGTCTGTGCACGCCGTTTCGCCAGTGGGGCAGGACAACTCACACTTGCCATCTTTGCAGGCTTCGCCAGGCTTGCATGCGGTTCCACAAGCGCCACAGTTATTAAAGTCTGTTTTGAGGTTGGAGCAACTTCCAGTGCAGTCTGTTAAGCCTTGTTGACAGGATACAGCACACTTCCCAGAGGAGCAGACTTCGCCAGCTTTGCAAGCGGTGCCGCAAGTACCACAGTTGGCGAGAGAGGTCTGGGTGTTCACGCAAGCGCCGTTGCAGTCAGAGGTTCCGTTGGTGCAGTTAAGCTCACACTTGCCATCTTTACAGACTTCGCCGGACTTACAAGCAGTGCCGCAAGCGCCGCAGTGTTGGTCCTCTGTCTTGGTGTCGAAGCATTCGCCGCTGCAGTCGGTTTGACCATCGGGGCAAACGATCTTGCAGGATCCTTCTGTGCACTTTTCGTTCTTGCCTGTGTCACAAGCGGTTCCACAAGTGCCGCAGTTCTTGTCATCGGTCTTGGTGTCGGCGCAGGCTGAGCCACAGAGCTCTTGACCATCGGAACAGTCCGCCACGCATTGGCCGTCTTTGCAGACGTTGCCATCGCCACACTTGTTGGTACAGGCGCCGCAGTTGTCTTTGTCTGACTTCACATCGACACAACTTTTGGCGCAAACGGTTTGTCCTTCTTTGCAATCAAGTTCGCAGACTCCCGAAACACACTTGGAGCCCGCTTCGCAGGTGACTTGTGCGCATGGATCTGGGGGAGCGCCCGTACAGGCAACGAACGTGGGTAGGAAGAGAAGGAACACGGTGCTTACGAGGAACCAACGGGACACACTGGTTTTCATTTTGTCCTCCAGACTAAGTATTGACGATACAGCAAGACGTTAACAGAAAAGCCGGAGGGGACACAAGCAAAAAAGTGT
Organism: Deltaproteobacteria bacterium; assembly: GCA_006226375.1. Taxonomy (GTDB): domain Bacteria; phylum Myxococcota_C; class UBA6777; order UBA6777; family UBA6777; genus M3003. Next base: position 91,757 of record SBHC01000052.1, read on the forward strand.
GATCTTGATCACACTTTTTGCTTGTGTCCCCTCCGGCTTTTCTGAGCTTTCCCATGTTAAGAGCACCTTGCTGCTTACGACGGATGCAAACCTCGTACAAAAATTAACCTCAGGTAACGGCACTCTGTCTCAGGCTTTTTACAAATTTCCTAAAATCAGTACCTTTGACACAGTTTTGTCACACAAGTCACGTTGCGAGGAGTGAATCAGGAACGTCTTGTCCGTGGGAGAAGCGTGTGGTAGGCTTCGCTCATTTTGTGATGGTGGTCTAGCTGAAAGGGGCTTGAGACAATGGCGCAACAGGAACAACAGCGTGAAAGGCGGGATAGAATTGCACAGTGGGCGTTTGATACGCTGCCTTTGTTGAACCGGTTTCATCTGTGGTTGGAAGATGTGGAGGTCGAAGACCTTCGAGGTGGAGAGGAGAGGGTTGCGTTGTCGAGCGCGTCGTTCATGGATGCCCGGATGGAACGCTTGATGACAATGACCACCGCCTTAACAGCATTAAGTACCAAGTTGTTTGGTCGCTTTGGTGAGGGTGCGGACAAGGAGAAGGCTATCCTCAACCAGGTGAAGAAGGACGCCGACGCGATCTCGGCCTATGCGATGAGCGAAGGCCTGTGGGCATCGTCCCGGCTGTTACCGGAAAATCACGCGATAATGGTCTGCCTGGGCGAGGGGTTGATGCCCAAAGCTGGCGAGACGCCTGAGATGGGCTCGAATCCCCAGTTGGGCTTTGGCCGGGTGTACGCGAGACCGCAAGTGGCGCAGTGGCTGGACCGTCGCGTCACCCAACTTCTTAATGACCCAACCTACACATGGGACTCCTTTTACCTTGAGCTCAAGCGAAAGGGGATTACGGTGTGGGGTGCAGCCATCGATACGTTGGAGAACACATCCCGGTTTGCGAAGGGCAAAGACACAGGACCGATGGCTGTCCTCCACCTGTTTGATCAGCCTCTGCGTATCATGCGGCCTTACGAAGGATACATTGGCAACCTGATCTTGCCGCGCAAGGTGGTGGACAAAGCGGCCGACCGCTCGACCTTGCTCGACTTTCGTACGCCTCGGGCTCGTGTGCTTGAAGCCATTTGCGACGCCTACCCAGGGATTCTGCCTGAGCACGTTCACGTTTGGACCTTGCGAGGGAAGAGTCGGGAAGCTCGCTTGGGGGCCCTCTGGCAAGAGTGGACTGACTTGGGCGTTGATCTGGTGGACGAGTCCTACACGATGCCTTCGGGCATGGCTGTTTTTAACGACTCAGGAACCTACGCACCTACCTTTAAAGTGGGGAACTGGACAGACGCGGAAGGTCGTCCGCACGTTCTTGTGTGCGATGGGTATGCTGCTTCGGCCGAGGCGATCCAGGCTGCAAGTTTGTCTCTTTCTCTGGACCTGGATGCTTCTTTGGTGGTGTTCACGTCTCGATTTAAACTTCCTCTTGCCATTGAGCAGAATGTGATGAGGCTTCCCGCGGAAGCTGAAGACTTCGCCGAACAACTTCAGGCTACCCTTGGCGACTTCTTTGACCCCAGCATGGTGGAGACCTACAGGGAGATGATCCGAGAAGCTCGGGACGCAGGAATGCCTTTGCAACACCGGGTGGTTCGGATCGAAGACTTCTTCCCTGAGAAGCGTTGGAACGTTCTGGCGCTGGCTGGTTACATGTGCCCCGACCCCTACACTGGAGCTGTGGGCGTGGAAGAGGTGGGGCCTCAGACATTCCGGGTTTCGGTTCGGATGTTGGCCAATGAGTCTGAGCGTGAAGTGGCTCTCACCCTCCGAATTAAAGACGAGTGGGAAGACGCTCGCCTTGTGTTCCATCCCCTGTTGGTGCGGTTCTTCTATGGAGAAAACTTCCGCAATCGACCTGTCCGGATCTCTGACTCCGGTCGAATCCGCAACGAGTTGCAAACGTTGTGCAGCGAAGCCTTGGACTACACAGAAGATGGGATGACGATCTTCTTTGACCGTATCCCTGTGGAGGTTATCTCCGCAGAGCACCAGTCGCTGCTGTTGGATGTGTTGGAGTGGTACAAAGACAACTACCCCATGTGGTTTCGTTGGCTCACCATCGTTCCTCCTTCCCAATCCTAGCCGAAGGGAGATTCATCCAACGCGTAAGCCGTTTCTTCTCTCTTGCGAAACCCGCTCTTGGGAAAAGCGCATCGCTTGCTTTTCTTTGTGAAGGGCTTAGACTCCTTGTTGGAAACGAATCCTTTGTGACAGGTGTATATGGTTATGAAACGTTGGTGTTGTCTTCTTTTGCTGTTGGTCTTTGCGCAAGACGTACATGCGCAGCCCCAGGCAAGTTCAACCCGACGTTTGTTCCGAATCACCGCCTTGGGAGCGATGGTTTTGCCCACCCGTGCGAACGGACGGTGCTGGGACATTGGATGTTTCGGTAAGAAAAAGAAGATGCACAAGTTGACGGAGGCCTTGCGAGAGATCAAGGACATCGTCCACTGGCGCAAAGCCCTCGTGCGCAAAGCGTTTAAGTTTGCCTCAACTGGCACGTATCTGCCCGACACCTTCATCATTGTTAAGCTGAATGGTCGTCAGATTCTCAAGACCAAGCGTTCGTCCAATTCGCTGATGCCGATGTGGGGAGAGTCTGCTGAAGCCTACGTTGCGCCTCATGACACCCTTGAAGTGTACGCCTACGATTGGGATCGCTTCACCTCCCATGACCCCATGGGGTTCTATGCGACGATCGGAATTCCGAGGAAGTTCCTGGAGCGTGGTGGCATTATGAAGCTCAAGTTTGGGCGGATTCATGAACTCCAGTTGATGCTGGCACCTGTGCATCCTGAGCCAAGGGAGCCTCCCAAAGCCGCTACAGCACGTCGGGCTGTCCCAAGGCCTGTGCTCCGAGACAGACCCATTTCTCGCGATGCAAAGCCTCCTGAACGCCGAAGCCCTGAGCCACGAACAAAGCCTGACAGGCGGAAGGCTCTTGTTCGAAGTGTCCCCCCAGAGCGGCGAAGGGTTCCAGAGCCCCGTCGAAGGGAACCTCCTGTGCGTCGTGAGGTGCTTGCAAGGCGGAAGCCACCAGCGCGTCGAACGACAGGCGAGGAGCCGGACGACCGAGATCTGGCTCCACCCTTGCCTTTGCCACGTGAGAGGAGGGTGGTTCCTCCTGAATCACGTCAAGACAATGTTCCTCGCCGCAGGCCAGTTGAGCCTCGACGCTCGTTGCCTCCTGCTCGGCGTGTTCCTGATGCTCCACCGAAGCGGCTGGTTGCTCGGGCTCTCCCACCAGGCCCGAAAGGAAGCGGGATTGATGGGCTGTATCATCTCGACAAGTCGAAGATGTTACGTTTGGCGCGTTACTTGGAAAAGAACCTGCATCGTTTGCCAAAGTCACGGAGGGCTGCAGTGCAACAGACGATCGCCTTGGCTCTTGGGATGAAGATGCAACTCAAGTTGTTTGGCCGGAACCAGGCTCACTTGGTTACAGTTCATACGGTCAAAGGCCAACTGCTACGGCGCTTGTTTTATGGAACTTGGTCCTGGCACAAGAAGGATGTGAGCTTTACGATGCATGTGGTAGAGCAGTCGTATCGCAAAAAGTGGAGACCGTTAAACCTGACTGTGTCATGTTCGGTTCGTCGACCGCGGATCCGATGCGTCAACATTTTTGGGCGCAAGCGACATCACGACTTTCTGCCTGCTCCACATTGATTCCTTCGCCTGGATTGCCTGACCCGACTTCGTCCTTGCGTTACATCCGTTCCTACCGTACACTGGCAAGGTTCCAACGAATACCAACGTGCAGAGTCCTGATGTGGTGGTCCACATCCAGGGGTGGAGCATGAGAAGGAGACGAGAACTCGATGAGCGCTGCGGAGTTACAAAAGAAAAAGAATTTGTTGAAGAAGGTCGCCTTGTTTGAGGGAATCAGTGAGGAGGACCTGGATCAGCTTGTACCCCTTCTGCGCTTTCGAAAGTGTGTGCGCGGACAGTCTGTTGTGGAAGTCGATATGCCGGGACACTCCCTTTATATGATTTCCAACGGTGAGTTGAAGGTCACCATCCAGCGCGATGACAAAGAGGCCATCCTGACCCTTTTGGGAGCCGGTGACTTTTTTGGTGAGATGGCTCTCCTTGATGGCAAAGGCCGAAGCGCCAACGTTGTATGCCTGCGAGCGTCCGACCTTTACGAATTGAGCCGGGAAGACTTCTTGCGATATGTGGAGGCTCACCCTCGCGCCTTGATTAACATCCTTCAACACCTGACCGAGCGTTTGCGCAACAGCAACTTAATTATCAGCAACTTGACCTTGCTGGATGTGTACGGCCGAGTCGCTCGATTCTTCATGACTCTCGCCGAAGAAGAAGGCGAAGAAGTCGACGCAGGGATTCTTCTTCGCAAGCCTCCCTCACAGCAACAAATGGCGGGGATGCTGGGTACCAGCCGTGAGACAGTCAATCGCGTGATTGCGGAGTTTGTCCAACAAGGCATTCTGCAAAAGGACGGTCGTCAGCTTGTCATCACCAGCGAGGCTTTGCTGGCGGAGCAAGTTCAGTAGCCCCAATCTTCTCAATCCTTGTGTGAGGGGTTTTCATGGTGAAAGCATTTGCAAGCGCGGGTGACACGCAGAACCAACGAGCTGTCCTCACTCCCTTGGCGGATGGAGTGTACGGCTACATTAGCGACTTCGACCCCAACACTGGCGTGATTGTGGGTGACGATGCTTGTCTTGCGATCGATTGCAGAGCGACGCCTTCCCTCGCTCGGGAAATGATCGCAGACATTCAAGCGGTCACCGAACAGCCCATCACGTCTTTGTTTTTGACTCACTACCATGCGGTGAGGGTGTTGGGGCGGGCTGCGTTTCACGATGTCACTGAGGTGATTGCGAGCGCGAACACAGCGTCTTTGATTGAGGAGCGTGGAGAGCAAGACTTTGCCTCTGAGGTCCGTCGTTTCCCTCGGTTGTTTCAAGGAGTGGAAGAGGTCCCTGGCCTGACCCAACCGACTCTTACCTTTGAGACCTCCATGACCTACTCGGTGGGGGGGCGTGAGGTGCTTTTGGCCCATCCAGGGAGAGGTCACACCAAAGGCGACAGCGTTGTTTGGTTGGAACAAGAGAAGGTCTTATTCGCTGGTGACCTGATGGAAGACCACTGCGCTCTGTATTGCGGTGATGCGTACATTCAGGAGTGGCGCGATACGCTCAACGTTCTGGCTTCGTACCCAGCCGAAGTGGTCGTGCCTGGGCGTGGCGCAGTCATTCGTGGGGCTGCCAAGGTGCAGGAAGCCATCGCCTTAACCCGTGGCTTTTTGGATGACTTGCTCCGCCTCACCTCCGAAGCCATCGAGGGTGGCTTTAACCTCAAAGCCACCTTCGACCATGTGTATGCTTCCATGACCCCAACCTACGGAACGTGGCCGATCTACGAACATTGTATCCCCTTCAATGTGAGTCGCGCCTTTGACGAGTTACAAGGTATCGCCGAACCCACCGTTTGGACCGCCCAACGCGATCAAGACATGTGGAGCGCCCTCCAAGGATAAATCACTCCTCCCCAACATCACCTACATTGTTCGGAATGTGTGTCTCCATCCCGCGAATTCATTCATCCACACCATTTGTTTTACCCTATCCCCTGAATGTATTCGCAGGTCCCCAATCGCATGCATCGGTCATTTGGGTCGTTTGCGTTTTCGTTTGGCATTCCAAGGGGAGTCATCGCGCCAGAAGGTGAGGTTGAAGGATTGTTTTCGTTGGTGGCTATCGGAGCCGAAGGTGGGGAAGAAGTTGTAGCCGAGTTCTTCTTCGAGCGCGTTGATGGAGATGGCGTGTTCCCAGAGTTCGTCATTTTGTGTGGGTTGGTTGGGGATGAGGAAGGCGATGCCTTGTTGGTGGCGGAAGCAGTAGACGACTTTGTAGAGGTAGCGAGGGATGGCGAAGCCTTTGGCGCGTTTGTTTCGTTTTCCATACACGGGTCCGGTGACAACCACGAGCTTACCTTTGGTGAAGGTCCATTTGCGGACGAGTCGTTCGAGCTTGCCCCAGGCGCGTCGGTTGAGGATAGGATCTTGGAGGACGACGTTGCTCATGGCGAAGGTTTCGTCGTTGCTTTTGCGGCTGAAGTCTACGGAGGCGCTGGGGGCGAGGTGTCCTTTGTCGAAGCCTGTGTTGGCATAATCCGCAGGGTCTACCCTGTAGGGCGCTGGGATGTCGGGGTCGGCGTAGTAGTCTTCACCGCGTTCGACGTCCACACCGATGGAGTTCTTGTTGAGAATGTAGGACACCCAAAGGGCGCTCTTGAATTTGAAGCTGTAACCCAGGGCGTAGCCTTCTCGCTCTAAGATAAGGTCGCTCGGACAGGGTTCTCCGTAGCGACGATGATTGCGCAGAGTGAACCACCAGGAGTAGGTGCGATGACGGTTCGGCCACAGGTGGCTGCTGAAGATGTAATGGATCAAGCCTCCGAAGATGGCTGCAAGTACGGCTGTTACAATCAGGTCGATGCGCATCCAAGTCTTCCTATGATAGCGGTTGTCATCGAGGGGGATGATGGCTCGACTTTCTGGATAGGGTCAAGCAGAAATCGCAGAAAAAATGTAGCTCTTGGGAAAAATCCTTAAAGAATTTCGTTTCACAAAGCGACTAGCAATATGGTACAACGTAGTCTGAGGTGGGTTCCTGTTTGTCTCTTTGGCATTGGACCTCACCCGGCTTTCCCCTGACACTGGATGTGGACGGGGCATCACACTTGGACCATCTCTAGCGCGGGAAGATTCCTGATGGTTTGGGTGTTTGTTGCTTGCAGACGACACAAGGACGACGTCTCTGTTAGCCCACGTCGCCAATGACCACAAGGCCTTGCCATTGCCGCACCTTGTTGGGGGAGCTTAAGCCATGTCATCTTTCACACCTCGGAGCAAAGCTATCTCCGTGAATACTCCCCAGATCCTTGTGGCTGTGAGTGATCCGAGCCTCCCTCTCTTGGAGCGTGCCTTGCGTGAAGATGGCTTGGAATACCAGGTCGCGCGCACCCATGGGGAGGCCTTCTGGTATGCAGAACACTACCAACCCGCCCTCATTTTGTTGGATGTCTCCCTCTCCTCGGGCAAAGGTTTTGTCGTTTGCGAGAAGTTGAAGGAGCGGCCGTCGACCCGCTCGATCCCTGTGATGTTTCTCTCGGCCAAAGATGATGTGCAATACCGCAGCCATGGGTTACAGCTGGGCGCGGTGGATTTCCTTGCGAAGCCGTTCCAGCTTCGCGAATTGATCCTTCGTGTGCGCTACCATCTCTCTCATTCATTGGAGCGGCAGCGACTGTTGGCCGAAAATGTTGCGCTTCAACAAGAGCTGCAAGAACAGACCGTCGAAACAGAACACTCTCTTGATGTGGAGGCGCCGCTGTTGGGAGAGAGTCCTGCGGCGCAGCTGCTTCGACAAGCGGTTCAATTGTATGCTCCTCGTGAGCAAGCTGTGCTTCTGACAGGTCCTTCGGGTGCGGGGTATCAGGCGATTGCACGTGCGATGCACCGCCAATCGAATCGGGCTCGCAATACGTTTTTGTACGTGAACTGTGCGACTTTGCAGGATGAACAATCTTCTTCGTTCCTGACCACCTCCATCACCCAAGATATGTTGGATGGCGTCGCTCAGCGCAGTCAGTTTTTTCATGCGCACCAAGGCACCTTGTTCATGGATCACATCGATGAACTGCCGATGAGGTTGCAGGAAAAGTTGCTGCATTTGCTGCTCCAATCCCAGAAGTCGCGGAAGAAGAAGCAGACCATCTACCCCGATGTACGGATCATCTCGTACGCTTTGGAAGACCTCTACTACGCGGTGCAACGCGGAGCGTTCTTGCCGGATTTGTTGCCGCTGCTTTCTGCCCATCGCATCGTGGTTCCCTCGCTGGAAGAGCGCAAACAAGACATCCCTGTGATTGCCGACTTTCTTTTGCAGAACACCGCCCAGCGGTTGGGTAAGGTCGTCGAGCGCATCGCCGTTGATTCAACACATCAGCTGATGTCGTATACGTGGCCTGGCAACATCGATGAACTTCAGCAGCTTCTGGAGCGTGAAGTTGCGTTGAGCCAGAGTCCTGTGTTGCACATTGATTCGCACCTTCTGGAAGAGGGCATTTCTCTCGACCGGTACCGCTTGATCCGAAAGCTCGGTGAAGGTGGTATGGGTGAAGTTTGGCATGCCAAACACCGGTGGTTGGCTCGTTCGGCAGCGGTGAAGTGGGTTCGTCCTGACACACACCTGCCGCCCAAAGAGAAGCAGATGATGATCCAGCGGTTTCAGCAGGAAGCCCAGGTGATCTCGCAGCTGACTTCACCGTATACCGTCACTCTCTACGACTTTGGCGTGGAGCCCTCTGGCACATTCTATTATGTGATGGAGCTGTTGCATGGGATGGAACTTCAAACGATGGTGGAACGATTTGGTCCGCTTCCAGCTGCTCGTTTGATCCCCATTCTTCAGAAGGTTTGTCGTTCATTAGCGGAGGCTCATACGCACCAACTTGTTCACCGCGACATCAAGCCTGAGAACATCTACATCTGCAAGCTAGGAATTGAGTACGACTTCCCCAAGGTGCTCGACTTTGGCATCGTGAAGGCCCAAAGCGAACAAGACGTTCTTTCTCCGCACACAGAAAAGAAGGGAGCCATCGGTACTCCCGGATACATGGCGCCTGAAGCCGTGACTCGACGGCATCCCTTGGACGGCCGCTCCGACTTGTACGCCCTGGGCTGTGTTGCCTATTGGGCGCTGACAGGACGTCCTGTGTTTGTGGAGCAAGATCCCATCGCGTTGCTTCGGATGCACGTCTATGAAACACCGCATCGACCGTCACATTACTCCACCAACCCGATTCCGAAGGCGTTGGAAGAGCTGGTGATGCAGTGCATCTCGAAAGATCCGAACAACAGGCCTCCTTCGGCCGAATACGTTTGGGACGTCCTTGAGCGCATTCCGATGCGAGATGTGTGGTCATCGTACGATGCCAAGATGTGGTGGGAGCGACAGGATGTGGCGTACGCTGCTACCTCGTCTGACCGGCTTAGCACCGTCGCCATTCCAGAGATGCAGCACAAAACGTCGCTCGATAGCCGTGAGTTGGTTCTTCAGGAAGCTCCACCCTACGTGGAGCGTCCGCTTCATTCTCCCCAATCTCTCGATGCAATCTCGCCTTACGCTCCAGATACATGGAAGCACCTTCAAGAACGTGTGCCGTCCAAAAAGTCGTAGCTCTTGGGCTGGGCTCTTGCTCGTTTGGTGTTGGCTTGGGGAAGTCTAGAGCGCTGGATTTGAGGTGGGATTAAGGCTGCTTTTGAATGCCTCCCAACTCATAGACACCTCGAGACACTTTCTTCATTTGCTTGGCGAGGCTCCAAACCGAGCGGGTCTTTTTGTTCTTGAGCTTCTTGCGGAAGTCCAGGCCGCTCTGCAGGATGTACACCCAGATGTAGTCGAGCGCAGGGCGGTACTTGCGGGAGGCCAGTGTGCGCACAATGACGGACTTCTTATCGCGGAACAAGGCGAGCTGGTTCTTGCGGAACTGCTTGATGTACGGCCAGAACTGTTCGGCGTTGGAGAAGTAAAACACGCGAATGGGTAGCTTGAGTTTGTGGCTGCTTTTGCCGATTCCTACAAGGGACTTGTTGCGCAAGAGGTCGCCTTTCATCACACGGATGCGGCCTGCTTTGAACATGTTCCGGACGTATTGGTAGTAAGGTTCATAAGACAGCCAACTCTCGTTGCGGACGATCCCTTGCTTCTTCCAGCGGATTCTTCGGTTCCGACGACGTTGGAAGTGATTCCGAAGGACACCTCCCCAGGCTTTGTACACCCACACAATCTTATGACGATCGGAATGCTTGCGGTAAAACTTGCCCAAGTACTTGATGGTCTGTCGGCGATTCTTCCGGGTCCAATGGCTCAGAAAGTCTTCTCGTGTGGGCGACTTCAATATCAGCGCCTTGTGAATCATATTGACCCAAACGACGACGGGATCGTAGTCCATCAACCAAGCAAACTTGGACTTGGCAAAGGCAATTAAGGTGAAGTTTTGGTCGCTTCCTACGCCGACGTAGCCGCCGCCCAAGTTTTGGATGTAAGGCCGGATGACGTCATGGCGTGACTCGTTGCTTTTGACATAGTGGAGCTTGTCCCGGCAGTTAATCGTCACTCGCCATTTTCCCTTGCAGGGTTTCTTGTCGAGCTTGTCTTCAGGGGAAGCAAACAACACGCTTTTTTGGTTTTGAGGGAGCGGGGCGAGCTTCGTCTCAGGTTCTGCCCAGGCGGAGTTGAATCCTCCAAGCACAAAGGTGGCGACAAGAGGAAGTGCCCATCGGCTTGCAATCATGGTGGTGTCTCTCTTTTTTACAGAACAGAACAGTGTTCTAAGCTTTGGGCTGGCTGATGGTTTCGTCAAACACAGCCTTGCCTGTTTCGGGGTCGGTAAAGACAACGTGGACGTTATCTTGGATGGGGTCGAACGTTATCATTGTGGCCGCAGGATGGGGGTTGAAAAACTTAAACTGCGCTGAGGGAGCGACCACTTCCATGTCGTCCTTTTGAAGCTCCAATAATGTCAAAAGGCTCGTTGGAACTTTGTTGCCTCCGGGTCCAACCATGATCTCCCACATGTTGCTGCGGGGTCCTTCTTGTTCGAGCTTGGCGACCACACCGACGTGATAGTCCCCGCCCAAAAACCAGACGTTACGGATCTTGTTGGAGGTGATGTGGTCAAGCAATTCGTCGCGTTGCTTGGCGTATCCTTCCCAGCGGTCGTTGATGGCGATCTTCCAGATGTCGGTCCACTTGATGATAGGAACCGAGTTAAGGACGACTTTGAAGTGACAGGGGCTATCGCTGATGGCCTTTTTGACCCAGTCCATTTGTTCCTGGCTGATGTAGATCTTCTCGTCAGGCTTTCGTTCGCCACGACAGTCCAGGACGAAGAACTCAGCCGTTTGTCCCCAGCGGTAGCTCGCCCAGAATGCTCCTCCAGGTCGATCTTGCGGTTGGGGGACGTGTTGCAAATACGAGTCGCGGGCGATCTTACGGCGCTCCGGTGAGAGGTCGTAGAGTTTGTCGTCGTTGGTGGTCTCGTGGTCGTCCCAGGTGGCGTAAAGACCGGACCGAGCCAATAACTCGACGTAGCCGGGGATCTGAAGCGTTCCTTTCCATTTGGTGTGGTACTCTTCAGGAGTGGTCGCTCCGTCGTTGTAGGAGAAGTCACCGAGGTGGCAAAGGAGGTCAAAATCTTCCTTGGCCATGAGTTGAAGCGCCTTAAACTCCGTAAACTTCTTGCTGTTGGTGCACGAGGTCGCGGCGATGGTCAGCGGTTGTTTGCAGTCGTCGGCAAAGGCCGTACGGAACGAGCCTATCCGCGAACGACCGGTCCAGCTTCCCTCGCTTCCTTCCAGAAAGGCGTAGTGGTAACGGGTCCCTGGGGCGAGCCCTTCGACCGAGATGTGGAAGAAGCCTTCCTTGGGATCCACAGGCTTGTCGTACACTTGTACCACTTCATTGGCTTTCTCGGTTTCGCGCCACACACGTAGATGCTTGGCTTTCTTGTCCTCCGTGAAACTCCAAACCAACGCGCTAGTCGGCGTCATGAGCCCTGTTTGCACGCCGATCGAGAACTGCTTGTCGTTCTGCGTGATTCCTTTGGCGTCAAAGGTAATCGGGGTGCCTTTGTCGAGAGATGGAGCGGTTTTGCACTCCACCACACCTTGGTTGTTGTTGGTGTTCGCGTTGTTGTTGGTGTTCGCGTTGTTGTTGGTGTTCGCGTTGTTGGTGGTGTTCGTGTTGCTGTTGCTGTTGTTGTTGTCTCCAGGCGTTCCACATCCTGTGAGGCCAAACTGCATGGCGACAGCGGCACCGGCCGTGAGAGAGAGAAAGTCACGCCGTTTGAGGTTGGTCGTTTCGGGGGGATTGGTTGGTTTCTTGCTCATGGTACTTTCCTACAAACATGCTGGTGAGGAAATGCCTACAAAACACGTAGCTAAGGGAGTACCACAATTGTACAACGATTGCGAATCTACTTCGCTGTCCCAAAGTCTGTGTAAGGTCTGACTTCGGGAGGGCGAAACCCCAAGACGATATCCTCTCTGGGGACTCCAGCTTCCACTAGGTCCAAAGCTATACCTGGAGAGGTACCATCATGTTGAACCCAGATCTTTCCGTCGATGATGTCGATATGTAAGACCGAGCCGTGCACTCTACGTGTTCCGTGCCAACCTACATGCATCAATTCAAAATGCTTTCCATTTCGATCGATGATGACTTCTGTCTCAATGTCTCCATGAGAAGGTTTTTGGGCATAAACGTTTAAGAGCTCTTCGAGAATCTGACCGTATTGACCTACTTGATCCATTGCCGAATCCTCTGTTCTTGTTCTTCAAAAACAATCAAACGCAAATTCTCTCGGGACAGTAGAAGCTGCCCAAGAGGTTCTTGAAAGATACCATCAAAGATATAAGCAGGAACAGCCAAATACAACAACCGAGAGGGTTCTAACTCTGTGAGTATGTGCCGTTACATGTTGTACTGCCCTACAGACGCGCTTAGCTCATGCACATCTGAAGCGCCCAAAAAACTTTTGATTTCTACCGCGATTTTTTTCCTCATTTCTCTCTGCCCCAATCGTTTGTTCTTCGGCCCCCAGATCGACATAGAGGTTGCGGCCACCGTACGATAAATGGAGGGGGTCATCTGTGATTAACCAACCTTCGGACTCAAGGGCTTTTACAACTACATCGTGGTATAGGTCTTTTCGTGGCATGGTTGTCCTCTGGGTGTGAGCACGTTGGCTTTTGTTGGGCTATACCGCAGCCTGTTCCGTTGGATCGGAGCGGTTGTCTTCGATGAACAAGATCCGGATGACTTCTTCGGGGGTGGTGAGGCCCTGAGTCAGCAGGTACCGGCAGTAGTCTTTCATCAAGCTGAGGTGACCGCTTTGTAGCGCCATTTGGCGGAGCTGTGAGGTGTCGGCGCCTGCAGCGATAAGAGGTCGGAGGCTCTCATCGACGCGAAGCACTTCAAACGCACCCACCCGACCACGAAAGCCCAGGTAGTTGCAATGCATACAGCCTTTGCCTTTGTAAAACTCAAAGTACTCAGGTGCATTTTCTTTTGGGAACAGGCCCAAGGGGACAATCAAGTTGCGGTGGTACTTTGTTACTTCGCGACACCGTGAACACACACGACGAACCAGTCGCTGGCTGATCAAGCCTGTCACAGTGTTGGCCAGGAGGAACGACTCAATCCCCATTTCACGCAAACGGACGAGCGTTCCGAGTGCGCTGTTGGCGTGAATCGTAGAGAGCACGAGGTGTCCAGTGAGAGCGGCTTCCAAAGCGGTGGCTGCTGTGACCGGGTCACGGGTCTCTCCCACAACAATGATGTCCGGATCTTGCCGAAGGAAGTGACGAATGGAGTTGGCGAAGGACACGTTGGCGAGGTCGTTGACCTGGACTTGAGCGATACGATCCACCGTGTATTCGATAGGATCCTCAATGGTGACAATGTTGACCTCGTCCTCGCGGCGGTGAAGCAGGGTGCTGTAAATGGTAGTGGTCTTTCCACTTCCTGTGGGACCTGCGACAAGCACGATGCCTTGGGGCTGTTCAATCATCCAGCGGACAGCCTGAAGCGTGGGCTCGTGCAAAATGAGACGTTCCAACTCGATCAAAATGCTGGTTGGGTCCAGAATCCGGAGGACCAGCTTTTCCCCGTAGTGTGTAGGGATCGTGGAGAGTCGAAAGTCGATGGGGCGGTTGTCATAAAACAGGCGAAGTCGGCCGTCTTGGGCCTGACGACGTTCGGCTATGTCCATGTGCCCGTGGATCTTGAGCCGCGAGACGATCGGGCCATGGAACCGCATATCGAGGGTTTCCGGGCGTTTCTTCAGCCGACCATCCACCCTGTAGCGGACGACCATTTCGTTTTCGCCAGGCTCGATGTGGATGTCACTTGCCATCAAGTCGAGGGCTTCCCCCACCAGCCGGTTGACCCACTGAATAACCATCTCTCCAGGGACTTGTTTGCCTCGCTTGTCGTGGGAGACGCGCTCCATGGTTTCTTCCACAGAGATGCTCTCGTACGTTTTCCTCTTGAGCGCGGAGAACCATTGGTCGTCGTAGGTCTTTCGGCCTTCCCGCCGGTCCAGGAGAGGAGAGACTGTTGTGCGGTAGTAGCGCTCAAAGCTCGCCTGATCCAGGGGAATGGGGTTCACTCGCTTTCCGTGGGCCAGCCGTTTGACATCATCCACTGCGTAGAGGTTGTTCATATCGACGAAGCCGACCGCCAACACACCGCTTCGCTCCATCAACGGAAGGACCTTGTGGTTGTTGATGACGTGGCGTGGAAACATGTTGAGGAGAGACTCGTCCAACCGAAGACGTGACAGATCCACCACAGGAATGGGTTGGAGACTTTGCTCACGGAACAAATGACGAGCCATCCCGTCAGCAATCGTTTGTTGCAGGCGGGGGTAGGCCATCGACAGATCTTTCAATACCTCCCGGTCAATCGCATAAAATTGGGCGTCTGTGTGCGCTTTCACCGAGTAGTGGTGGGCATCCCCCAGCCATACAGAGGCCAAACTGATTTCATCACCAACGGTCCGTTCTGGGCCTCGGTAGTCCAGCCCATATTCGGGCTCACGGTGTGTCGTTTGGATGTCGCCTTCTGCCACAAACAGAAGTTGTTCGGCAATTTCTCCCTGGCGTACCACAGAGTCTCCTGCTGAGAAACGCAACAGCTTCAGGTGGCGCGACACCGGCTCCAAGATCGATTCGGGCAACTGACCACAAAGTTGAGAGGCTTGGAGAATGTTAAGGGGAGTGTGTGCCTCGTCGAAAACCTCGATCTCTGTTGAGCCAAGGATGACATCTTCGATCAGCTCTTCTTCAGGGCTTGTCACATCGGGCCATGCTGCCTCTTCTTCGACAGGTTCCTGCTCTTGTGGCTGAGGCTCAGCCTGTTCTGTGGGAGATTGTTCACTGGGAGTTGCGTCCTCAGATGGGTTCCCAAACGGCTTGAATTCGGCCACGACTCTCTCCCGTTCGTTTGGTGTTTTCTCTGTTTTCGATGAACACAGTCTTTGTTTCTATGCTGGCCCAAAGGGACCTTCACTGTGAGGGAAGAACGTGAGGTTGACAAGGGGGGTGTTGTCAGGAGGGAGTGGGTTCGTTATCGTTCGTTCCTGGAAGACTTGTGTTGTCCTTTCCGACAATGGGAGAGAGGGGAACGCATCCAACAAGCTTCCATCTTTCTCAGGCCTTTCTTGCAAAGGAGAACTCTTGTGTCGCTGAAGTTACCAACTTGGGAAGATATACAGGCTGCAGCAAAACGAATTCAGCCGTTTGCTCACCGAACGCCTGTTTTGACGAGTTCCTTGGTCAATGAGAGAGTGGGCGCTTCTGTCTTCTTCAAGTGTGAGAATTTCCAAAAGGTGGGGGCTTTCAAGTTTCGTGGGGCAACCAACGCGGTGCAGTTGTTGTCGGAGGAGGAATGTCAGTTTGGTGTGGCGACCCATTCTTCCGGCAACCACGCTGCGGCTCTGGCATTGGCTGCGAAGATGCGAGGCATTCCAGCCTATGTGGTGATGCCTGACAACGCGCCTGAAGTGAAGAAGCGAGCCGTCGCAGATTACGGCGCGAACATCACGTTTTGTGAGCCGACATTGGAAGCTCGGGAAACCACGCTGGCACAAGTTCGTGAAGAGACAGGCGCCCGTGAGATCCATCCCTATCACCCGCTTCCTATCATCGCTGGGCAAGGTACGGCTGCCGTTGAGCTGCTCGAAGAGGTTCCTGACCTGGATATGGTGTTGTCACCCATTGGTGGTGGAGGGTTGATGAGTGGCACAGGTTTGGCGGTGAAGTCGCTTCATCCGTCCGTTCGTGTGGTGGGTGTCGAACCGCAAGGTGCAGACGATGCATACCGGTCTTTTGCAAGCGGCCAGTTTGTCCCTTCCATTGGGCCCAATACCATCGCCGATGGTTTGCTGACGTCCATGAGCCCCCGCACCTGGAAGATGATCCAAATCTATGTTGATGAGGTGGTTACGGTCTCGGAAGACGCGATCGTAGAGGCCATGCGGTTGGTCTGGGAGCGGATGAAAATCATCATCGAGCCGTCATCGGCGGTCACTTTGGCTGCCTTGATGACAGGTGCTGTGTCCGCGGAAGGTAAGAAGGTTGGTTTGATGGTCAGCGGTGGAAACGTGGACCTCGCTCGGCTTCCTTGGGTCTGTCACAACTGCCCCACTCTTGGGAGTTAAGGGTGGCTCTGTTAGGAAGCGAGCAGGAAGTCACGGATCGCTTGATGGGCGCTGAGGTCTTCCATCAAGAAGAGGTGCCCCCCTTCAAAGAAGTCGAGCTGGGCCTGAGGGATTTGTTGGTGGATGGCGTGGATGTTTTCGGCAGGAACAGCGCCGTCGTACGTGCCGCCGCATACATAGACAGGCATGAAGAGCTGGGGCAGCCGATGGTAGGTGTTGTGGTCTCGTCGGGCTTCCAGTTGTCTTTGCTTGCCTACCTCGTGGCCGGGGTCCTCTGCGCCCACAGAGAGGCGGCTTACCATGCGTTCGACTTTTCGCTCCCAGAATCGAGAGTTGTGCTGGATCCATTCGTCTGTGATGCGAGTGTCAAAGATTCGGAGCAAACGTCGGACATGGTCTTCGAGTGGTTCATCGGGGAGGTTGTGGATTGGAAACGAGGGGCCGCCGTCGCCACCGCTTGAGGTACAGGCGAGCACAAGTCTTTCGATCTCTTCGGGGTATCGCAGGGCGTACTCTTGGGCGATCATTCCACCAAACGAAATCCCCAAAACATGGACGGTGTCCCAGCCCAGGTATTCGAGGAGGGCGTGGGTATCCTCGGCGTAATCTTCCATGGAGTAGGGCTGATCGGGCTTGTCTGTTTGTCCCATTCCCCGTGGGTCAAACTGGAGTATCTCGAACTCCTTGGCCACAGGGCTTTGAAAAAAGGACCCTGGCTGACGTAGGTCGCTACCGGTCCCAGGTATAACCAGAAGACGTGGTCCTTTCCCCTGAATTTCGTAGTACATTTGGATGTCGCGGACAGGGGCGAACGGCATCGGCTGTCTCCATCCTTGACCGGAGAAGAGGGGCTAGGGAAGCCTCTCTGCTTGACGAGATCGACGGCTTCCCCTACAAAACGGGCAATCTTTGCGAGAAGGTACACGGCAAAACAGGGCTTTGGAAACGACCTGTGTCATGTCAACAAACCCCTACCTTCTGCAAGCAGGAAGGAAGTAGCACATGGTTGAGAACAACACAATGGAGCCACCTGCCAAGGATTGGTTGGACAAGGCTCACGAGTTTTTTCGTTTGTCTGTGTTGGATGGAGCGGCTTTAGTCTCCGTCACCACGTTTATTTTGTTTTATCATTACCAGTTCCAGTCGGCTCATATCCCTGGAACTGATGGTTTTTACCACATCAAGTACGCGTATATGATGCGGATCGAAGGGTTCCTCAGCAACTTTCGCTGGGCAACCTTGAGCCTGTGGTACGAAACTTTCTATGACAAAGAACTACTCTACCATGTGTATTTGATACCGTTCACCTATTTTAAGGACCTGGAGTATGGAGCGAAGCTTGGGACTACCGTGCTTGGGACCTTTAGCATCACAAGCTTCTACCTGATTCTCCGGTTTAACAAGATTCGGTTTGCTGAGATCTGGTGGTTGCTGTTGATCTTCTCCGGCGGCTACTTTCTGTATCGCAACAACGTGCCTCGTCCTCAGGTGCTCTCTATTGTCCTGGCGTTGTGGACCATTCACTTTGTGATCAATCGCATGCGGGTCTCTCTGTTTGTGATAAGTGTCATCTATACCTTTAGCTACACAGCCTACTTTCTGCCGTTTGTGTTTGCTTGCATTATGGCGGGCTATCTGCTTGTGTTTGAACGAGAGCTGGAGTGGAAGACTCCTCTTACTGCTCTCGTGGGGATGTTGGTCGCGATGCTCTGTCATCCCTACTTCCCGAACAACATCATCTATTTGTACCTGCAGAACTTCTATGTCTTGTGGCAGGCAAGCCAGGGCGGTGGGATCGATTTGCGGATGGGTGGTGAGTTTGGTCCGATGACCACTCGCAAACTGCTCGAAGTCAACACCTCTGTCATTTTGCCTTATGCTGCGGCCTTTTTCTTTGCCTTGCTTCGGCCTGTGCGGATCAACAAGCAAACCAAGACGCTGTTTTTTCTCTCCCTTGCTTTGATTGTACTGACCCTTCACACCAAGCGGTTTGCTGAGTATTCCGTGCCGGTTACGTTGATGTTCTGCGCGTTTTACTTCCATCATCACATCGCAGAGTTGGATGTGGTCACTCACCTCCGAGAGTCCTTGGGACGGACCTTGCTTGTGGTTGGCATTGGTGTCGCGATTCTTACGGTGTTGGGGGTTCGATCGTATCGCGATGTGGCGCCGCTGTTTCGGGTCTCCGAGACGAGCTACAAAGGCTCCGCGCTTTACCTGAAGAAGTATGCGCCCAAAGGTGAGGTGGTGTTCACCTGTGACTGGGATGATGCACCTGCGTTGTTCTTCTACAACCACAAGAATCGCTACATTGTGTTTCTTGACCCCAACTTCATGTACTTCTGGAAACCTCAGGTTTGGCACAAGTGGAACGATGTCTCCTTTGGTCACTTTGGAAAGAAGACCTACAAGATTCTGAAGGAAGACTTCAAGGTTAACTATGGTGCCTGTACATCAGACTTTTGGAAGCTGCGCAACTTGATTAAGCGCCACCCCAAGATGAAGATTGTGTACAGCGATCGAGGTGGATACGTCTTCAAAGTCAACTGAACCTCTCTCAACTTTCTCTCCCTCCTTTGAATCAAAACTCTGCGACAAGCGTTACCAACCTACGTCTGTTATCTTGCATTCAATGTTATGTTTCATTTCCCTGTCACAATAGAGTGGAGATTGGATATGCGAGGTTCGCGAAGCGGTAGGTGTGTAGGTAATTTCTTACAGTTTGGGGTGCTTTGGGCTGCGTTGTTGTGGAGTGGTGCAGGAGCATCAGCACAAACCAAGCAGCATCCTCTGGCCGACGTCTTTCCTCAGCGCACCTTAATGGCTGTCGTTGCAGAGCAAGCAGGAAGAGGGTTGCAGCGCTTGAGCGGCTCCTTGGCTTCGGGGGTTGCTGGGATCTGGGGCACCCAACAAACCCAGGAGTTTGAGAACAACCTTCGACGTGATCTCGCTTTCTCACAGCCTCCTTCGTCGTGGTCGCAGTGGCTCTCTGCCATGGGAGTGGACCCCCAGAAACCTGCAGGCGTAGGCTTGCTGTATTCGACATTGATGCGAACCGCAGGACCTCTCTTGGTCATGGAGATGGACCAGCCTGCTCTGCTGCACAAAGTCCTTCGCGGTGATACTGGCAGGTTGTTGATGCAGCCTTTTTGGAGGGCTTGTCACAGGCGTATGTTGTACTACGCGCGCCGTTATTTAGGGCGTCGTGGCATGCTATCCCGAGCGGTTACGTTTCGGCGCTTGCACCGGTCTTATTCTGGAGGCTCTTTCTTTCGGTGGTGTCGTTTGATGCGTCCTTGCAAGGTGAGCAAAGGGAAGCTTGTTTGCCGTTCTGGGCAGCGCTGGTTGCGACCCAAAGCCTGGCTCCCGCTGCATTGGAAGTCGATGTCATGGCGGGTCTCCAAGCAACGCGACTGGAAGACCTTTGGCTCGGAGCAGCAAGGATTCTTTTATGCGATTTGGAAGGATAAGTATGTGGTTGTTTCGTCGCATACGTACTTTCTCAACTCTGCCATTCGGGATAACTCGTTGCGGATGCCGCTGGGACAGACCGTGTTTTTTCAGAACGGTGGAAGGGTACAAACGTATGTCTCGCACCTTCGGGTTCGGATGGCGATGCGAGCGATGGCCAGTCTGCCAAAGCCAAAGCGTATGCCAGCGTTCCAGATGTGGCCGTCTTGGGCTCTGACTTGGTTGGCCCGGGCGCAAGCCGGTCTGGTGGTCACACGCGCTGCTTTGCTCCATTCGTCGAAAGGTCTGCGCTGGGTCGGGCAGGTGTTCCTGACACGAAACAGTCCGTTTCATGGCGTCTTTCGCACGGAGGCTAAGCCTCTTGATGACGGAGTGGGTTGGGTTCCTGAACAGGCCAAGTGGGTGCTCATGCATCGCGCCTTAAGGTCTTTTGTTTCGGCGATGCTGCCGGTGCGTCGATCGTTCTCGGCGCGCGGGATGGTGATGTACTCGCTTCTGTCCTTGCTTGGAAAGCAAATGAGCCTTTCGATTCTGCCAGGCCGACGAGGACCCTTTCGACTGTTGGTTCAACTCGACATTACCAACGCCTTTATGTTCCGTCGGTTGTTTTCGCAGGCTCACCGTGTCTTTCCTGGGATGGCAGGGGGGCTGCAAACGACAACCTACCGGGGATATACGATCAAAAAGAAGCTCGCAGGGAAGGGCGGTACAAGTGTCTCCATGATGCTGTACCAGAAGCGCCTGGTCGTGGGGCTTGAACCGGGAGAGCGAGACAGCACGTTGCTGCAAACGATGCTGGATTGGGTGGTGTACCAACCCCACTCTCTCTTGGAGAAGAAACCCATTCAGCGAGCGCTTCAGACCATGGGTGTGGGGCAAGCCATTCTCTACGCTAAGAAACGACATGCCTCTTCTGCTACATCCCGTCCAAGCTCTCAACCTTTTGCGAACTTGTCCGCGTTCTTAGGGGGCATTCAGTTTCTTCCCAGTGACGCCAAAAAACCATCCTCGTACAAGTTTCAAATCCGAGTGACAGAATAATTCGATTGTCCGAAAGGTGTGGTGTCGGAGAGTGGAAGGAGAGCCTCAGGGGGAGGCTGTCTCAACTCTTTACATTCATGGGGGTCTTCTCTCCAACATTAGGACCGAACGAACGATGAAAATGGCGAAGGATTTGGATAGCTTTGAGGGTGAAAATGTGATAGTTATATGTATCTTATCTTTCACTCGTTTTTAGAGTGTTGTTGACGGACGATAGCGCTTGTAGGAGGTGGAGATAAAGTAGCTAGAGGGAATTGTATTTCGAGGGTCTTTTTTTCTGTCGAGAGGGAGCTATGTCTCAATCCAAAATTATTGGCAATGTTTTGTCTGAAAACGACGAACATTCCGTAACAATCGAGGTTCGGCGAGTGTTGTCTCGCTTGTCTGGGGATGGCGCCGAATCTGCAAGCTTCAATGCAAACCCAAGAATAGCTTCAGATGTTGCTACAGACGAAGTCTTACACGAGCAAGTGATCATCCCCGACTCTACGGTGATCGCTTCTCCACAAGAAATAGGTGCAGACCGTTCTCAAGAGAGACAAGCTACGACTCCAAACTCCCCTTTGATGGACACGATTCACTTGGGACCTGAAGACGTCGTCGCTCACGACAACGATGGCTCGTCTGCATCGGATGATAGGACGGTTCGGTGTATGCCTCCTCGTCCTGATGTGTTCTCTACGGTGTCCGAAGAAGAATTTGAAGTGTTGGTTCAAGAGATCTTGCGCGAGCAAGCCGCTGCATTGCGCGAGGAATCAAACTCTTTGAAAGCCAGCTCTTCTCCGGATGCAGCGCCAGAAGACGAAGCTTTTTCGCTACCAAATTCTTCGCTTCCACCCACCATTCAGTTGCCAAGGAAGGCTGTGCAAGCGATCGTTTTGGCTCGTGAAAATGGTCACTTTGTGGACGACCTTGACATCGCTTCTCTCTCCGATGAAGCTGCGGCGACGTTGCTGGCTCCGTACAGGAGAGAAGCTTTTAACTTGGACACCTTTCGCCCCACGTCTCGTCCTTCGCAAGACATAGGTACAGAGGCACTCGATTTGTTTGAAGTTACCTCCTCTCGAAAGGACATTGC
Source organism: Deltaproteobacteria bacterium (assembly GCA_006226375.1). Lineage (GTDB taxonomy): Bacteria > Myxococcota_C > UBA6777 > UBA6777 > UBA6777 > M3003. Next base: position 113,622 of record SBHC01000052.1, read on the forward strand.
GGCGCTCGCAAAAGAAGCAGGGATCGACGAGAGAGACTTGATGGATGTGTGGGAAGCGGAGAGAAATGGGTACGAACCTGCGTACTCTTCCGAGTTCGAGACTCAGAACACAGCGTCATCTTTGGTTGACCCTACATTGGAGTTCCCTCCATCGGAGAGCCCAGTCAAGAAAAGTATCATGCATACGTTGGAGGCTTTGCAGGAAGATATCACGTTGTCGGTTCCAAGTCTAAGGATCCCTGCGCTCTTTCCTTCTCTTGATCCTGCTCGGTCAACCTCGTTGGAGCAAGCTGTTCAGGAAGCTACCAAGCCACACCCCGTGCCGTTGGTTGTTGCCGCTCCGAAGGAAACTCCCATCGAAAGAAACCCCAATCGTTCCATCGTTTTGGAGCCTTACATCTCCGACGAAGAAATGGAAGAGGTTCCTTTTCCAACCTATTCCGAAGAAGCACCCGAACATCCAACTTATCCCGAAGAAGCATCCGAACGGAACGCCGAGTCATTTTCGCCAACAGGTTTGTCTTTTGTTATGGCTTTGCTTTTGGCTTTTGCTATTGTCGGAGCTTTGGTCGCTACCTATTTTCTTCGCTAGAATATTGTAGTGAAGTGGAGAGCTCCGTCGGATGTTTCGAGGCTTTGTTGGTTGTCTGATTTAGGGTTTGGACTGCAGACAATAGCTCAGAGGTGGGTCTGACGTTAAGACATCTTTCGGTTCTCTTCGTAGATGAAGAATGATATCGCGCTGGGCATAGGACCGACGCAACAAACACGGGTAGTAGCCTGACAGCCTGATTCGTACGCGAAACTGCGCTGGATGCTTTGGCTGTTCAACACAATACCAGGTGCCTGTCTTGCGGTAGGGCAGGGAAAACGAGACCCTCGCCTTACCTGGGACGATACGAAACCGAATCCATTTGGAGTTGTGCGTATCCCTCGGACAACCAGGAGTTTGCACTGTGGGAGGTTGGTTGCGGTTTGGGGCGAGGACGCTTGGTTTTCGTCGGAGGGGTCGCCGTGAACGGTTGCGCTTTCTCTTGGCGTGGTGCCGTACTTGTGGGGCTTTTCTCTTCCGAACAACGCGGTTGGTCTTGGGGAGAGAGAGCTTGCGTGGTTCCGGTGTTACAGTCTCTCTCTCTGGAGAAGGTGGAGGGTTCCCAAGAGCCCTGGCTGGAGTGGGTGGGTTCGCTTTTCCTGAGTTGCTTGGCTGTTGCGATGGCTCCCTCACAACAGGTGAGCTTGGCTCAGTCGCGTGCAGAGAGGAATGAGTTGTAACGAGCGGTCTCTCCGTGGGTATTGGCTCTTCTGAGAAGACATTTTGCCAAAGCAACCCACCCAAAAGACCGAACGCAAGGACACTGAAAACAAACAAACGCTGGGGGCTGTGGGTCTTTCGTATGGGGTGGTTGTCCCAGTCGGAGTGTGTCGCTTCCATCTCAATGGGGGATGGGAGAGACTCCCAGGTGAGAACTTCTTCTTCCTCCGGTAGAGAGAGTTCGCCTTCTTGCTCTTTGAGCCCCGAGGAAATGGCTGCGTGAACCTTGGTCTTGCGTTGGGGGTCGTTGATCTCTTTCTGAACTTGCAGGTTGGATTTCTTTTCTTGTTTCGCTATCGCATGCAAGCCTTTTGCTACAAGAATGGCTTCGGATCGTACCTCTACACCATTCCCTTTTTGCCGGATAAGGGTTCCATCGATGGTCTCTGGTTTCCACACTCTCCGTCGAGAGGTCTGAGGAGGGAGGCTGTTCAACGTGTCATGAGGCGATAGGGGAGATGTCTGCTCCTCGATCAAGATGGACACACCCGGTGGATTCTCAAAAGCTTTTGTTGTTCGGAAATCGTCATAATTCAGAACTGGAATCTCTGGAGGTTCATGCAACGTTTCTGGCAGCGGTGTCTCCGCTCGAAGGCGTATGGGAGATCCCTGAAACATGTTGGGGAGAGGCGTGTTCTCACCGAAAGAATTTGGAGGCTCTTTCAGCGGAATGTGGCTAGGGGAGTGAGGTACATTCCTCCAAGAGTCAGCCCACTTTCTTTGATTCTGACGAAGTTGTTCTCGCTTGAGTTGGAGTGGGCTGTTTTGAAGCAATCCCATCTCGAATTCTACATCGAGTATATTTTGCAGGATGGACTCGATGTTATCGTACCGATCGTTGGGATCTTTGGCGATGCAGTGAAGGGTGATGGTGTCCAACATTGGATGGAACTCACGCCCTGGGCATCGTTGGCTTGGTTTGGGGGGGAGCTCCGACAAGTGGGCTTGTGCTAGCTCCACAAACGAAAAAGAGTGGTCTTCGTTGATGTACGACTCGAACGGCGATTTTCCTGTGAGCATCTCGTACAGCAGCAATCCCATCGCGTAGATGTCGGCTCTGTGATCGCAGGGTTGCCCCATGAGTTGTTCCGGGGGCATGTACAACGGTGTGCCTACCGCTGTGCCTTCCGCAGTAATCACCGCAGTGTCTCGGTTGTAGGTTTTGGCCAAGCCAAAATCCATGACCTTGAGAAAGTAGGGATCATCGTTGCGTTCCACCAGGATCAGGTTGGAGGGTTTGAGGTCCCGGTGGAGGATTCCGTTCTGATGGGCTGTTTGGACTGCAAGGCACAATTGCTTGAAGATATGGAGTACGTCCTGGATGGGAAGCTCGCCTTGAAAGAGGAGGTCGTCGAGAGTAAGCCCTTCCAGGTACTCCATGATGTAGTAGGGCCCCAACCCTTGGACTTCCCCAAAATCATCAAAGATGCGGACGATGTGTTGGTTGACGTCAGAGATGGAGGCGGTGACTTGGATCTCGCGACGGAATCGCTGGAGCGCGTTTTTGTTTGTAAAGGCATCTTGCTTTAGGAACTTCACAACGCGCAACGGAGCAAGCTCCAGGTCCATGTGCCGTGCAAGGTAGATCACGCCATTTCCACCCTCGTCCAGTTTGCCTTCGAGTCGATATTTTCCTGCGATCACAACCTGCGGAAGGAGGCACCTGGGGCAGAACAGAAGCTCGTCATTGGACTTCTTGAGCTTCAGGGTATGCTCCAGGTTGAGGCCACATTGTGGGCAAGAAGATTGATTCGATGTGTCCACGTTTCCTTCTCGTCGTTGGCAAAGGGTTGAAGACCTTTTGGGTTGGTTACAACTTGGGCAAAACAGCTTCTACTTCGTGACACATCGGTCCTTGGAACACTTGTAAGCGTCCTTTGGACAATCCTCGTCACTTCTGCAGTACAAAAGACACTGAGAACTTGAGCATTCCGCGCCAGTCTTCGCTTTGTCGTCGCCGCCTCCACAGTCGTGGGTTGTGGTGCAGGTCTGGTTAAACTGGTGGTATTGGTTGCAGGTCCACAACAACTCCCCCTTGTGATAGGGAGGAGCGCAGTAACCCTGTGGCCTGTTGGATTCTTGGGTGTTGCACACGAAAGGTTCTTGGCAGTCGGAGTCTTTTTGGCAGGGGAAGGCACAAAAGCCTTGTACACATTTTCCCTGGGTTGCTCCCTGGGTGCAATCGCTGTCCTGGTTGCATACTCCACATTCGCAGCCGTCTTCGTCGACCAGTCCATCGCAGTCGTTGTCTTTGCGATCACAGATCTCAGGCCGTGACGGGATCCTACAGTTGTTGGACCATTTCCCATTGACGCAGCTTCGAGTGCCGCTTCCGCATGTGCTCTTGCAGGCTTGTGAGAGCGAGTCATCGACGAGGCCGTTGCAGTCGTCATCCTTGTTGTTGCAGACCTCTTTGATGGGCGAGCGATTGGCTTGGCAGAGCAAAGAGCCGTTGGTGCAGGTCTGTGTTCCCGCTGCACAAGCTCCGAGTTGCGTGGTGGTGCAACTTTGTCCTCCGCCGGGGTTGCCTTCGTCGATCATGCCATTGCAGTCGTTGTCCTGGCCGTCACAGACTTCGGAGGTGGGAGCCACTTCTCCCTGGCAGGCTGTCCACTGTCCGGCTGAGCAGCTTTCGACCCCTGCCTGGCAAGGACCTCGGTTGAGCGTTCCTGTGGGGCCCGTGTAACAAGAACGTTGGACTCCTTCATCGATGGCGCCGTTGCAGTTGTTGTCTTTGTTGTCACACGCTTCAGGAGTGGGTGTGACTTCTCCAACGCAGGCCCCCCACTGACCGGCGCTGCATGTGCGCTGGCCTGCCTTGCATTCTCCCCAGCCTGACGTGCCTTTGGGTCCTGTGTAGCAGCTTTGGGTTAGGTTCTCGTCGGTGGAGCCGTCGCAGTCATCGTCTTTGTTGTTGCAAACTTCCTGGCTCGGAGTGATGTCTCCCTGGCATGTACCCCACGAGCCATTGGAGCAGGCTTGGACGCCTGTACAACAGACTCCTTTGTCTTGGGTTCCGGAAGGGCCGCCGTAGCAAGAGCGGGTTACATTCTCATCGATCAGTCCGTTGCAATCGTTGTCTTTGCCATCACACACTTCGGGCTGGGGTGTGCCTGGGCTGGCGTTGCAAGTGAGGCTTTGTTGATCCTGAGCGCATACAAAGGCGCCGGCGCGTTGGCATTCGCTTTGACCCACTTTGCAAGGGGTTCCTTTGAGAGGCCAATTCTCATCGATAGCGCCGTTGCAGTTGTTGTCTTTGCCGTCGCAGACTTCTTGGGTTGGCTGGGTTTCTCCAACGCAGGGGCCCCACTGTCCTTGGCTGTTGCAGGTTTGGACTCCTTCCTTGCATTCTCCAAGTTTGGAGCCACAGGCCTGGGTTTGGTTGGGTGTGCAATCGCAACCTTCATCGATGTTTCCGTCACAATCGTTGTCGAGCTTGTCACATTGTTCGGCTTGAGGTGTTACCTCTTGGGCGCAGGTGCTCCATTGTCCTTGCTGGCAAGATTGGGTGCCTGCTCGACAAACCCCGATGCCTTTTGTCGCGCTGTTTCCGCTGTAACAAGAGCGTACAAGACCTTCATCAATGCTGCCGTCGCAGTTGTTGTCTTTGCCGTCGCACATTTCAGGTTTTGGAAGCATTTGACCCACGCAGGCTCCCCATTGTCCTTGGGTGCATACCTGTGTTCCTGAGCGACAGGTGCCTTTTCCTTGGGTCTCGGGAGCCCCCGTGTAGCAAGCTTGTTGGAGGTTCTCATCGATGCTGCCGTTGCAGTCGTTGTCTTGGCCATCGCACACTTCTTTGGAGGGAAGGGTTTGGGACTGGCAGGGCAGCCATGACCCGTTGGCACACTCCTGGAATCCACCCCGACACAGCCCTTTTCGGCGAGTTTGGCCTGGACCGGTGTAGCATTGACGGAGGAGGTTTTCATCCACCTTTCCGTTGCAATCGTTGTCTTTGCCATCGCACGTTTCGGCTTGGGGAGTGACTTCCCCCAGGCAAGCCCCCCATTGTCCATTGGAGCACGTTTGGGTGCCTGTACGACAGCTTCCAATGCCTTGGGTGGACTGGGTTCCTGTGTAGCAAGTCTTTTGGAGGTTTTCGTCGATGGTTCCGTTGCAGTTGTTGTCTTTGCCGTCACACTGCTCGGGTTTGGGTGGCGTGGCTGTTGCGCTGCAAACCAACTTGTTGCCTTCGGGTGCACAACGCCAAGTTCCGGTGTTTTGGCAGCCACCTTTTCCTACGGTACAACTGGTCCCTTTGGTGGGCCAGTTGTCATCGATGGTGCCGTTGCAGTTGTTGTCTTTGCCGTCGCACGTCTCCTCCACGGCAAGGACCTCTCCTTCGCAAGCGCTCCAGGTTCCGTTGGGCTGACAAAACTGAATCCCAGTTTTGCAAAGTCCCTGGCAGGTCCAGGTTCCATCGTTATCTCGTTGGCAGCCTGAGCCTTTCGAGAAGCACGTTTGGGATTGTCCGGGTGTGCATTCGCAAGGAGGGGACTCATCCACCGCTCCGTTGCAATTGTCATCCACTCCGTTCCCGCACGTTTCTTGGTCGCTTGGCTTGGCTTCTGGTTGGCAAGTTGGCTTTCCCTCTATGCATTGGAGTTTTCCAGAAGCACAAGGACCTGCTTGGTCGGCCACTGTGCAAGAGCTGGCTTGGTTGGGGAAGCTTTCGTCGATGCTGCCGTCGCAGTTGTTGTCTTTGCCGTCACACACTTCCGTTGTCGGCTTCACTTCCCCAAAGCAGCTACTCCACCGTCCGTTGTCCAAACAGACTCTACGACCTTGACGACAGGTACTTTCCCTTACTCGTAGTTCGCTCTTCTCGCCTGTATAGCAATATTCTTGCAGGCCAGGTTTGGGGCAACCACAAGTTTCATCTGTGATTCCGTTGCAGTTGTTGTCTTTTCCATCGCACGTTTCTGCTTGGGGCAACACTTGGTTTTCACAAGCTCCCCATTCTCGATTTGGACCGCATACTTGTTGACCCGCCTTGCAGCTTCCTTGGCAGGACCAGGTTCCTTTGCTGTCTTGCTTGCATCCTTGGTTGCTGCTGTAGCAGCTACGTTGTGTTCCTGGCTCGCAGGCGCAAGAGACACCGTTGTCGATGAGTCCATCACAGTCGTTGTCTTTTCCGTCGCAAATCTCAACTCCAGGGACAACCTGCTCAAGGCAGCGGCCCCATTTGCGATCTCTTTCACAAAACTGGGTCCCTGCCTTGCAAAGGCCCTGATCCAAGGAGGAAGGCTCCCGGCTGTAACACGACTGTTTCTCTCCAGGTTTGCATGTACAGTTGAGTCCGTCGTCTACCTGTCCATTGCAGTCGTTGTCTTCTCGATCGCATGTTTCTTGGACTGGGAGCTTTTGTCCGAAGCAGTTGGACCACAGCCCATCTACGTTGCACACCTTTTTCCCAGCGCTGCATTGCCCTCTGTTAAGAGAGGAAAGAGGGCCGTCGTAGCACTCTTTTTGTTGTCCAGCGTTGCATTGTTGGGTGCTGCATACACCCTGAAAACAATACAGCCGGGGTGCGCTCTGTTTGCAGTCTGAATCTTGTGTACAGGCTCGTTCGGCAGGTGGAGTACATCCCATAAGGCTTATGGCAAGAATCGCCAGCAGTGTTAAACCAGTGTTGCGGTACGTACTCATACTTCTGCTTATGCCTTTGTGCGATACGGTGGAACATTGACTTGTGTCAAATGTACCTCCCCTCTTTTCGCTTTGTGGAAGACCCCGATCCCTTGATAGACGATTCTATCCGGGAGACAGAACTTTTCAAGTGTTTTATAAACGGCTTTTTAAACAATGTCTTTAGTGGATTTTGATCTTGGCGGAGGGAGCGGCTACTGTGAGGCGGAAAGGCAGGGCTTTTCATCTATTCCATTAGTACAATTGTCATCCTTGTTGTTGTCGCAAAGTTCTACTTTTTTACACAGGCTCCATTGGCCTTGGTTGCAAATTTGGATCGAGCAGGGCGTTTCAGAGTTGGGGCAGGGCTTCCAAAGAGGGGCCTTGGTTCCGGTTTGGTTATCGATGAGTCCGTCGCAGTCGTCATCTTTTCCATTGCATCCTTGTGATTCTTCCAGTGACGGGAGCGTTTGCTTCTCGCAGAACCCCCATCTCCACTCCGAGCCAGAGGTTGGGACACATCGTTGGGTTCCCTCAGCGCATGGGCCTTGCTTGCGGGTTCCAGGAGGACCTGTATAACAAGGGCGGGTTTCGTTGGGTTTGCAGGTGCACAGCGGGTTGTTGTCCAGCACACCGTCACAGTCTTGGTCGGGCTCCACGCACTCTCGAAGCTCTTGAGCTGCTTGGGTTGATGTCTCCGGCTGTTGTTGGAGCTTGTGAAAGCGCGACATGGGTTCCATTTGCCCCAGGCAAGGACCCCAAGTCTTGGAAGAGTCGCAATATTGAATACCTTGTCGGCATGAGCTTTCGGTCCCAGGGGAGCGCGTCGAACCTGAGTTCCAACAAGGACGAGTCTCCCCTTTTTGGCATTGACACGATAAGCCTTCGTCTACGTTTCCATCGCAGTCGTTGTCTTGTTGATCACATGACTCTTTTTGAGGAACGGTTCCTCCCATGCACGATGACCAGGAGCTTCCATTGTGAATGCAAATCTTCAAACCAGCCCGGCAGTTGCCTACGTTTTGTGTCGAAGCAGGCCCTTCGTAGCATTCTTTGCTTTCCCCCGGCTCGCACTCTTTTCTGACGCATTCTCCCAACCAACAAACGGTTGTTCCTTGAGTTCCGGCGCAGCTTTCGTTGTCCAGGCATGCGCGCTTTGCCTGAACTCCACATCCGGACAACCAAAGGAACCAAACACAGCAGACGGTGAGTCGAACCAACATTATTGGGGGCCAAGGTGCAAGAAGAGGTTGTGTGAGGTGATTTGACGTGCTTGCAGAGGAGGTTGAGGTCGTTTGGCTTTGGCTGCTTTGTTGGCTGCCACGTGGGCAATGACACCTCCCAAGACGAGTGAGATGCCAGTTCCTCCTGTGACACCACCGGCTACTTTGAGAGCCTCGGCCTGAAAAAAGCCGTCGTTGAATTCTCCGTCTGTCATGGTTTTGTTTTTGATGGGATCGCTCATGACACCATTCAATCTTCCTTGCTCCAACACCCCGTACGTCATTAAGGCTGCACCAAGCACGAGCATTGTACTTCCAACAACGTAACCTGAGACTACAAGAGGTGGGATCTTTTTCGCGACCACTATTCGTTTTTCTCGGATCAAGATCTTCGCTTCGGTGATGTTGAGCAAGGTTGACCGGTTGTGTTGCAACAAGAGGGAGCGGGTTTGTGGTGGCTTTCCAGGCTGCCGGATGGTGACAGTGTACTTCCCTGTTGGGAGCGTCGCGTTGAAGCGCTGCATCCGGGACACTCGGTACTTGTAACCCACCACTGTGATACGAGCTTTGCGGTTGTTGGTGACCACCGCCAAGGGAGCCTTGTGGATGCTTTTGTGGATGCGACTCGCCAGCAACTCGTTGCTCCTGCAGCGATTTGCTGCTTCACAGAATCCTTGCTTGAAGGAGTGTCGTAGCCACCGAACGGCTTGTGACTTTAAGTGGTTGTGGGGTCCTTGCTGGCGTCGGAACTGGCTGGCACGAAGAAAGCCGAGGGCTGCTTTTCTGAGGTAGCGATCCTTGTACAGCGCGGCGTCTTGCTTCCAGACAGGATGTTTGTCCACAGCGCGGAACAAGCCAAGGAAACAATGGGCTTGTTGGAGGTAACTCTTTTGCAACCCCAGTTTTTGGCAAGTCTTGCCCTCTTTTTGGCTGGCAAGGCAAGTGATAGGGACGAAGACAATCAATGCCCATACCAATCCAGCGATGCGCAAGTCTAGAAGACTAGAACTCTCCCCCATCCGTCTGTGGTCATCGTTCTTCTTTAGCCAAAGCATTCCATACTCCAGTTTGCTCGTTCTGTGTCACTCGGAGGAGAAGCGGATCTCCTGTGGAGATGCAGATCTCCGTTCTTCCTTAACGGAGTTGTTGACGTAACCTGAAGAGGGAGCCGGAAATCTTTGAATGTTTGAGGAAACAAATGCTTGTTTTGTTGGGGTGGCTTAGGGGAGGCCAGGGCGGGCGCTGTCGAGGAAGGGCATGAGGCGGCTTGCGCGAGAGGAGTGGCGGAGCTTGCGCAGCGCTCGTGCTTCGATCTGTCGGATACGTTCGCGGCTGAGGCTCAGTTGGCGACCGACTTCCTCCAGGGAGTGCTCCTGCGACTTCTCTCCCAAGCCAAACCTCATACGAAGGACGGTTTCTTCCCGAGCATCAAGGGTGTCGAGGACTTCGTTGAGTTGCTCCATCAGAGAGATCTGCAGGGCCACATCGAGAGGAGACGTGGCTGAGGTGTCTTCCAACATGTCGCCAAGCTGTTGAGACTCGGAATCACCCACGGGAGATTCCAATGACACCGATGATTTCACGGTTTGAAGGACCTGCTGGATTCGCTCGATCGGAACGTCCAACTCTTTGGCCAAATCACTGGGTGTGGGTTCCTGGCCTTGTTTTTGGATCCAGGCTTGCCGCGTTCGCTGAATCTTGCGACTCAACTCAAACATGTGGGTGGGGATTCGGATGGTGTGGGTTTGGTCTGCGATGGTACGAATGATGGCTTGACGGATCCACCAGGCTGCGTATGTCGAAAACTTAAAGCCGAGGTGGTAGTCAAAACGGTCGACAGCTTTCATCAGCCCGATGTTGCCCTCCTGGATCAGGTCGAGCAAAGACACGCCATACCGTGAATATTTCTTCGCAATCGACACCACAAGTCGGAGGTTGGAGCGGACCATGCTGTTTTTGGCTCGCTGGATCTTTCGGACTCCTTGCTGCGCGCCGATGGAGATTCTCTTTAATTCTTGGATGGATTGTTTGGTGTCTGTCTCAATCTGACGCAGTTGTGCCATAGACTGTTTGACACGAGGTTGGATGGAGGTCCAGGTTTCTGGCGAGACACCCAGCATTTGGGCAATGGATGACTCTGTTTGGTGTGGGCCTCCATCCAGCACCACTTGTTTCCATAGATCTTCCTCCACGTCGATTTCCTGAGCACACAAGCTGAGGGTTGATTCGGCGTGGAGGATGTCGTCGATCGCAGCCTGCAAGTGTTTGTGGGCGTGCTCAAACAAGTCTTCGTGCCAGCGGATCTTGCAAACATCCTGACGGGCTTCCTGAAGCTCTTTCAGTACTTTGTTGGATGCGTTGGCCTTGGACGCGGCTTTGGTGGCTTTGTCCAGCCGCGCAACAACCTCAATGACTCGGTCTTTGGAGGTTCGGGCGTGGCCACTTTCGGGATCGTCATCGGGGTAGCGAAGAAGCTTGCGCACCGAAATTTCACCGTCTTGCATCTTCTGGACAAGCTGTACAAACTCCTGCACGACAAGTCTGGCTTCGACAAGGGCTTCCATGGCTTGGATTTCGCCGTCTTCGATCTCTTGGGCGAGGATAACTTCTTGATCCCGACTGAGGAGCGGGTTTTCTCCAATCTCTCGTAAGTAACTGCGGAGTTCATCTGGACTGCCTGACTGTTTGTTGTCAGCTGTTGTGGAAGAGGAAGAGGATTGGTCTTTTTGGGAGCGAGATGACGATTTCGGCATAGAAAAGCCTCGTTAAGACCTCGTGGTTACGGATGCTATCGAATCATAGACATAGTCTGTGATCATTATACACAAAAGTCGGCAGGTGAAAACCGTGAAAGCTGAAGTTCGGCGTTCACAGTCTTTTCCCTTGCTTCTTCCTGCAGGAAGGGTATAGACCTCAAGGGCCGTAACGGCTATAACAGTTGGGAACTTCTGAGAACCATACTTGCTTGTGTCAGGAACCCACTTCAAAGTGGCTAACGAAGTGATGGAATCGCTAGGGAACGGATATTTGTTGGGTGGTCGTTGGGCTTTGGTCGAGCCCATCGGAGAAGGTGGAATGGGTCAGGTATTCCGAGCCCAAGACGCCAAAACCAACCAATTTGTGGCGGTCAAAATCCTGGAACGGGATGCCGCCGACCAGGACGGAGCTGACCGGTTTTACCTGGAAGCTCAGGTCTCACGACGCCTTCGTCACCCCCATATTGTCGACTTGTACGACTTCGGCTTTGACGAATACAACGGCTTCTACATGGTGATGGAGCTGTTGGAAGGTTGTGATCTGGCCAAGTACCTCGCCAACAACCCCGAAGACATCCCCCTTGATTTGGTGGGGTACTTGTTTGAGCAGATCTGTGACGCCATGACACATGCTCACAACAAAGGCGTTGTGCATCGAGACCTTAAACCCTCCAATATCTTTCTTGTCGGGGGGCCCGAAGCTCTCGACCATGTGAAACTTTTAGACTTTGGTATCGCCAAAGTGGAAGACCAGTTGGCCAATCACAAGACCGCACAGGGCATTGTTCTGGGTACTCCTCGTTATGTCTCACCAGAGCAAGCTCAGGGTCTGCCGATGGATCATCGCTCCGATCTTTACTCCCTGGCTGCGATCTTGTTTGAGGTGTTGACGCGGCGTCCTTTGTTTTCTGCGGGCAAGCCCTTTGAGTATCTGGTCCAGCATGTCAAAGCGCCCATCCCTTCTCTGTTGGAAGTCGCTCCTGAAAAAGGATTTCCTCCTGCTCTGGACCAAGTGCTGGCAGACGCTCTGGCGAAAAAACCCGAAGATCGCATCCCCAGCATGATCATGTTTCGGAATCGGCTGTATGAGGCGATCTTCTTTGAGCCACATCCTTCTCTTGACCCAACGGATGAGGTCTCCAACCCGATTGTCTCACCCTTGCGCAAACCGAAAATTCGCTCGGGGGAGCAGAAGCCGAGCAAGCCTGTTATCATCACCGCACGCAAAGGCGGAGAGCGGCCAAGCCGACGGGCAACCAAGACAGAGCCTGGCGGCAATCCTGAGCCGACTTCCACGGCCAACGCCATCTTCTCAGCGCCCTCCAAACATCGCGGCACACCGGCTTTGGGGACGCGTCGAAGCGACTCGGGAGCGATGAACCCTGCGGCTGATTCTGCCCCTGTTGCCATGCCGGATACCCGTGCTCGTCTGCAAAGTGCTCAGAAAGTTGGAGTGCAGCCCTCAGCGAAACAGGAACCCAAGTCCTCCAGCAACATTCGATTTGTTGCTATCGTCATGGGTCTGACCCTTCTTGTCTTTGGGCTTGGCTTGTTTGGATGGACCCGGATTGCTCCCCAACATCCCTTGTCGGTTCGAGTGACCAAGATCTGGAAACAAACCACCAACACCGTTCGTGGTTGGTTGGGTCGTCCAGTAAAAGACAACTCCAACCCCAAGACACGAAAAAACTTCTGGGATACGCTGGAAGACCCACCACCGCGTCGGTAATGTCCTCCCTTTCAATAGCGGCTCATTGGGTGCGAATGACCTTGCCAAACGTGGATAGCTTCGGCTTGCCCTTGAAAGCCAAATCCCATCCAACCACCAAGATCACAAAGCGCTCAGGGTGAAGGAACGCTCGGATGGCTTTCTCAATGTCTTTGGGGGTCAAGCGCATCAAGCGTTGCCTGTACGACTCCAAGTAACGAGGCGGAAAGCCAAAGTAGTCGAAGTAGGCTTGTCGATAAACGATCTGACCTGGTGACTCAAACAAGAACAAGAATCGGTTGCTTAACGCTCGTTGGGTACGTTGGAGTACATCGGCCGTGATGGTTGGCGACTTTCGTGCTTGCTTCAAGACCTTTAACATCACCTGGAGCGCTTGGGTCGTGGTCTTGGCCTGGGTTCCTGTATAGGCGACAAACAAGCCACGTTGAGGGCCGCTGAACAGCTTGCTTCCTGCATCATAGACGAGGCCTCGTCGGGTACGTAACTCTCGGAACAGGCGACTGAGCATCCCGCCTCCCAGGATATGATTCATGACACGTGCAGCCATCCATTGAGGGTGATGACGGGGTGGCCCCAAATGCCCCATCACGATGACAGACTGGGCGATTCGTTTGCGAACAAGGACAAGAGCAGGCCGGGTTTTTTTGGGCATGGTTCCCACGGAAGGAAACACCGTAGGGGCGGCTGTCCATCCCTTCACTTTCTGTTTCCACAGGCGAATCATATCCTTGGGCTTGAAGTTCCCGGTGATGGCCACCCGAATGTTTTGAGGGCGAAGGTATCGCTTGTGAAAGCGAACCAGATCGTCGCGTTGCAACGCTGCTATGGTTTTGGGGGTCGGGCGCTGGGCCCATCGATTTCTGGGGCCGTACACAAACTTTCGGAAGTGACCGAAGCCCAGGTAAAAGGGGTCATCGTTCCAGCGTCTATGGGCTGCCAACATTTGCGAACGCTGTTCCTGGACCTGCTCCTTGGCAAACTTGGGGGAACGAAGCATGCCTAGCAATTGCTCCAGGCCCCAGGCTGTGTCTCGTTGATGGACCAGCAGGGAAGCAAAGCCGTACTCGGCATCAATCCGACAGGTCAGGCTGGCTCCACGTAAGGCAAGCTGATGATCGAGCGAACTGCCTGAGGTTGTTCCCCAGCCTCCGGTCCGCATCACAGCGCCCGTCATTTCTGCAAGACCCAGCTTTTGGGGGGGGTCATACACCCGGCCCGAGCGGAACAATGTGTACATCCGGACCAAAGGCAGCTCGTTGTCCGGCAGAAGGTAAAGTGTCAGGCCATTGTCTAGTTTCACCACTTGAGGGCGTTTGGGGGCAAAGATCAAGGGCGGGTATTTCAGATCTTTGGGGTGTTGGTTCAGGCCTTTGGGAAGTGGTCGAAGAGTCATCGGCACAAGTTGGACAGAACGCAGCAATTGATGGGCTTGTTGCCGAACGGTGAGGCGAGGTTTGCTCGGGACTTTGCGCTTGGGAGTGGTGGGTTTTGATGTTGCAGGTTGGGGCTTTCGAGGCCGGGGTGGAGGCTTTCTTTCAGGTTCTCCAAACAGGTCGATGTTGTTTAACTCTGTGTCATCATCAAGGGAGGATGCATCGGGGGGTTCTGGTTTGGTGAGGGTCGCGATCGTTCGATTGGACACTCTCAGGTACTTCTTCGCCACACGTTGAATGTCTTGAGGAGTGATCCGGCTAAGACGTTGGCTTTGTGTTGCTACATACTTCCAACTCCCCACCACTGCATGATAGTAGCTGAGCTTGGAAGCCAGCCCCTGATTCGACTGCAAGCCTAGCCAATACGCCATCGTAATCTGGCTTCGAACACGCTGCAGTTCGTCCTTCGAAACAAGAGTGGTCTTGAGCTTCTTCAACTCTCTCCACAGTATTTGTTCAACGTAGGAGTTAGTTGCTATTCCTGTGGGCAGTGCTCCCAGAGCAAACAGGTTGGGAAACCGTGAGCCTGGGATGCTGGAAGCCCACACGTCTTGGACGACCCCGGACGAGACCAAGGCTTTGTGGAGACGAGAGGTTCGCCCTTGGGTGAGGAGCGCTTCAATGATATCGAACACATCATCGTCAGGGTGTGGGGCTGTGGGTTTGTGGAATCCCATATAAATTTGGGGGCGAGCATCAAACTCCACCTTGACTCGACGTTCTCCTTGCTGCTCGGGCTCCACTGTCCGTACCAGTGGGGCTGAAGGTCCTGGAGGAATCTTTCCAAAGGTTCGTTGAAGCAGCTTGATGGTGGAAGGGATGTCAATGTCTCCCACAACCGAGCCGACCATGTTGGAGGGGACGTAGTAACGGCGAAAGAATTGTCGGAGTGCGCGGAATGGAATCGTTGTGATGTCGCTCATCCATCCCACCGTTGGCAACCGGTAGGGGTGGGCGGAGAATGCTGCTGCGAGAAACGCTTCGTACAGCCGTCCTTTGCCTTTGGACATCGCCATCCTTCGTTCTTCAGCGACGACCGCTCGTTCCTTGTAATACCCACGAAACACGGGGGCAGCGAGCCGGGCGGCTTCTTGTTGTGCCCACAGCGCGAGACGATTGGAAGGTAGGCTCACATAATAACTGGTTAGATCCTTGCCTGTGCTGGCGTTGAGACCCTTGCCTCCTTGGATTTGATAGAGCCTGGAGAACTCGTCCATCTTGGCCCACTGTTGGTGCTTCTTTTGCAACTCATTGAGGTGAAGCTCCAGGTGTTTGACGAGAGGGGTGTCTCTCCCCTTGCTTTGCTGGCGTGCCAGGCTCAACGCTTCTCCCATACGCTGCACCTTGCGCAACAAGACCTTCTCCTTGCTCCAATTCTTTGTTCCCACGAGCGTGGTTCCTTTGAAGGCCATGTGCTCAAGGATGTGGGCGAGCCCTGTGTACCCTGTGGCTTCATCCACACCACCGGCCTTGACCCGAATGGTTGCCGAAAAGACGGGGGCGAAGGGTCGTCGCACCAGCAAGAAAGTCATTCCGTTCGAGAGCTTGACCTCCTTCACCAGCCGCAGCAGCCGCTGCCCTGCGATGTCGGGATTTGACTCCGATAAGGCAGACCTCTTCGGTGCCTTTGGCGTTTGGGGTCGTTGCTGCTTCTTCTTGCGAAGAACCTTGTTGTGAGGTCGTGACGACGGGCGTGTGCTTGCTCCTTCTGCGTTGGCTTGGAAGCTGAACAACAAGCAGCACACGAAGGCATTCCACAGGATGGGGGAAGGTTTCATCATAGAGGGTCTCCTACTTCTTTTGCACGTTGTTAACGTGACCGAGGTGTGTGTGGAATGCAAGCAGAGTTCTGCACTGTGGCTCTCATTTTTCTTCGATAGACATCCTTACGAAATTGTGGACAATGGTGGCTCTTGAAACCTTGGGATGATTCAACAAGAAGGAGCCACCGATGAAACGATGGTGTTGGGTTTTGGGTGTATTGGGAATGTGTGGAATGGCGTGGCAAACGGGCTACGCTGCAGATTCCAATGCAAAGAAGGAAGCCAAAAAGGCTAGCAAAGCGAGTTCCAAGACAAAAGCTCCCACACCTCAAAAGAGAGAGGCTTCGAAAGCTCGGTCGGAGGTTCCTGCTGCCCAGCCCTCCTCGTATGGTGCGCCTCCTGCTGGCGACATTTATCTTCTCCCCTGGAAGTGGGAGAAGGATGGTTATGCTCTGGGAAAGCCAAAGAACATCACCAAGCGGCCCAACGGGTATGACAACCAGCCTCATTTTGTCGATGATGGCACAAGCTTGCTGTTTGCATCCATCCGAAAAAAACAACAGGCCGACTTGTTTATGTATGACTTAAAGGGGGGGCACACCGTTCAGTTGACACACACTGAAGAGAGCGAGTTCTCGCCTACAATGGGGCCTGACAAATCCTACATCTCGACGGTGCGCGTTGCGATGGACAAAACGCAGCAGCTTTGGAAGTTCACCCACGCCAACAGCTCGCTGGGGCTTCTTCTTCCTGCGATTCGTCGGGTGGGCTACCACGCCTGGTTCTCCAAAACAGAGCTTGCCTTGTTTTTGGTGGGAGAGAAAGGAAAGCCTCACACCCTCGTCACGACCGACCTGAAGACACAAAAAACCCGCCTTGTTACCAAGAATGCAGGACGATGTTTGCAGCCTGTCCCCAAAACAAACAAGGTGAGCTTTGTTTACAAACACAGCAAAGACAAGTGGTACATCAAGACTGTGGAGGCAAAGACAGGGAAGGTGGTGACTTTAATTCAGACGCTACCTGGGCAGGAAGATTATGCCTGGACGCCGCGCGGAGAGCTTGTCATGGGGCACGGTCCGCGGTTGTTCCTGTGGAAGCCTGGGACGCCCAAAACGTGGAAGTTGATTGCGGAGTGGAAGAAGGCCAAGTTCTCCAAAATTCAGCGGATCGCAATAAGCCCAACCAACTCACACCTTGCGTTTGTGGGGCAGTGAGGGAGCCGCTTTGGCACTTTCACTCCAAGCTAGAAGATATGGTTGACCCAAAAGTAGGCGCCCCAATCTTGGTCAGTGGGTGACCAGCCAACATCCACACGCATGATAAAGGTCTCTCCCCACTGAAGCCTTCCTCCTCCACCGACAGCAAGCGTGAAACCAAAGTCATCCCCGTCGAGTGCACGACGTGTCGCGTCGCTGCGAAATGTATAGTCGGCCCACACTCTGCCCGTGTCAGCAAACGCAATCAAACCCAGGCGGATGCGCTGTCGAAACACGGTAAAATCAAAGATCACACTGCGTAGCTCAATGTTACCCACAAGCTTAATCTTGCCGTAAAAACGCTGTGAGCGGATGCCTCGAACGGTGTCCATTCCTCCCGGTCCTTCGAGAGGAATGATGCCGCCCATGGAGTAGAGTTCGTAGAGTGGAACATCACCCCAAAGCATATCTCCCAACACACGGATCGCCAAGACCAGATAGGGCTTCCAGATTGGTACAAAGAAGCGCAGGTTGAGGTGCCCTCCTGCAAACGCGAGCCCCGGTGCAAGACCTGGAAGAATGGCCCGGATGGAGAGCTCGTGAAGCATCCCTCGGCTGGGAGAGAACTCATGGTCCCGGCTGTCGTACTGAAGCCCCAAGACTGCCTTGAGTTGGGAGTGAGGCCGGAGCCCACGCAGCATGTTCCGTAAGGTTTGTGAGATGTCGTCGCTGCCTTGCAAGGAGCGCCGAAGGTCTTCCTCCAGTTTGCCTCCACGGTTGGGCGTGATGGTGTTGTGGGTAAAACTCAGCGAGCTGTAAAGCTCAAGCCGATGTCCTTGCTTTTGAATGATACGGTTGAACATACCGAACGAAGCGTTGGGATACATCCTGTCGTATTCGTAGTACTTGCGAGGGCGCTCCGGGTCTCGTGGGGCAGCGTTCCCCAGCCCGTAGTAGCCGGTGGTTGTGAAGCGAAAGAAGCCTGCTGCTAACATGATCCTTGTGGTGTTGCGAAGAAGACCACGCAGGTCAAACACGATGGTGTCGCGGTGAAAGGGAAACTCCGCGTTCCCTTCCGCGTCCACCTTGACAGTGGCAAACAAACGGAAAAAGAGCCGCCAGTGGTAAGGCTCTAAGCCCTCGCGAAACTGCGCAATGCTGCCCAAGGCTCCGAAGCCAAACCCCCGGTCGCTGTTGTAATTGATCGCCGGCAGGATGCTGTACTCTCGGCGGTTGGGGTCCCGCTTCTTGCGGGTTCGGGGCTTCTTCTTGGGAAGCGTTTGTGTCTGTGGTGGTGGCTTCATGGCAGGCGAACGCTTCTGTGGCGAACCTGTCCTAGCGGACCGATCCAACCAGGGCTTTGCCTTGGGTTGCAGGTCTGGAGGCTGCGAAGGCTGCTCCGCTCTTGCTGACTGTGGAAGTACCACGAGCGACAACAGCACCAGGTGGAGAGCGACTGACAAGGTTCGGAAGAGGGGAGAAGTGTTCATGAAGGTCCGCAAATCGATCCAGTGCCAAGGTTCACACATTGTAGGCCAGAGGGGCAGGTTTGTCCGCTGTCGCAACGCCAACCACAGAAGCTTCCCGCTCCTGTTTGAAGGACACAGTCTGCGTTGGGTGGTGCCGCTGGGCAAGAGCTACCGCTTCCTTGCACGCAAGGTGACGCACAATATCCATTCTGACTCGTGGATTGCACCTTGATGCAGCGAAGCCCTGCGTTGCATTCGATATCGCTTTGGCACAGCGCGCCGTGGGCCTTTTTGTTGCCGCCTGTGCAGAAGGAGAAGTCTAGCTGGCAGTTGTTGCAACGGAGCTGGCCGTCTGTGTAGCCCAGGTCTTTGCAGGTCTTGTTCTTGAGGTCGGTTCCGTCGCAGGCTTCGCTGGCTTCTGCCTTGTTGTCTCCGCAGGTTGCACTAGACCCACCTCCACCACCGCAGAAATTCTTTCCTGCATAAGGCAGGCATTGTAGGCCACTGGGGCAGGCCCCTGGTGAGCAAGGCCACCCACAAAGCCGGTTGGTGCCAGACTGGAACACACATTTGGCATCGTTGGGGCAGGGCTTGCTGTCGCTGCAGGTCGCTCCACAGTAACCGGGCTTGGTGACATCAAACTTGGTGCAAACCTTGCTTTGGCACTCGTCGTTTGTGGTGCATGTTTGCCCAAAGGTCTTTGTACCGCCTCCTGTGCAGGCTGATGTATCAAACTGACAATCGGTACATTTGAGCTGGCCTCCCTGGTATCCCAGTGTGGAACATCCTTCTCCTTTAAGTTTGTCTTCTTCACACTCTTCACCGGGTTCGACGATCAGGTTGCCACACTTGGACACTTTGTTGACGCAAGAGGTTGGGTCGATCTGGCAGCCTGTACAGGTTAGATCTCCTTTCTCGTAGCCAAACTGTGGGCAGTCTTTCCCGTTGAAGTTGGTTCCATCGCAGCCTTCGCCTGGGTCGACTTTTCCGTTCCCGCAAGTGGCCGGAGGAGCTTCCGATCCTGATGCGGTGTCTGAGCCGCCGCTATCAGGAGGTGAGGTGCCTCCGTCTGGGTTTGGGCTTTCGCTTCCTCCTCCCACAGGGATGCAACTTCCTGTGCTCACCTGACAGGTTTCCCCGTTGAGACATTCTGTGTCGGAGGCGCAAGACTGAATGCACTCTCCTTGGATGCACTTTTGGTTGCGAGCGCATTGACTGTTCTTCTCACAGGTGCTGGAGCTGCACCCCAGGCTGAGCCACAAACAACCCAACACGATTCCAAGAGACAGAAAGATTCTGGCTTTCATTTCCTTATCCTATGTTGGTCGTATGATGAGGAAGGGCTGGGGTCGGATCAGTATTTGGCGAGGGTTGGAGCTGGAACAACTCGGGCGGCAGGGAAGGTAACTTGGCCGTCACCATCTTGGAAGCGGACGCGGCCTTCGGAGCCTTTGCCGCCTTTGGCTGTTGCGGCTCCTCCACCGGCTCCTCCTTCTGCGGAGATGTAGGCTGTGGCAGCGATGCTTATGTTTCCTTTCGCGCGGATTAGAATACTACCTCCCGAACCGCCACCGCCTGCACCACCATAGATGGTTGCGAGGCCTTGGCAGCCAGGGCCAAGACCCCCAGAGCCACCGCTTGCAATCACATTGCCTGAAACGGTGACGTCGCCAGTGGTGGACTCTATTTGCACGGCCCCACCGCCGCCTCCGCCGCCTCCACCAGGAGTATACGTGAGGGTTTCGGCGCCACACGCGCCGCCGCCGCCGCCAGAACCTCCCGTGATGGTTGTGGCTGAACCGTACGTGGGGCCAGCTGTTCCACCAGAGCCAGTGGGTTGACCATCTCCACCTTTGCTGGCGTGGCTTGCTCCTGCGCCACCGCCGCCTGTGGTGCCTGCGGCCTTTCCTCCAGTTCCAGCGCCTTGGCCGGATCCGTTGCCTCCAGGCGGCTGGTTGGGATTAAAGGGAATACAGGCTCCACCGTTCCCCCCTTTGGCTCCACCACCTCCTCCAGCAGCGCCACCTCCACCTGCGGTGGATTTCTGGCATTGTGGATCTCCGTCACCACCATCACCTCCTGAGAGGTCAAGGGTTCCTACGATCTCAACAGTTCCTTGCACTGTGAGAGTTAAGGGATTGCTGCCGGTGACTTTTACCTTCTTGTTCGCTGGAATTCGTAAGTTGGTCAGCTGGAACTGCCCGCTGCCTTTCCAGCCAGGGTGCAGGATCCCATCGATCTTTCCTGAGTCTGTGTCTATGCTTGTGGTGATCTCGAAGAGTGTTGTGCAGCCTTCGTCCGTTTGGCCGTTGCAGTTGTTGTCTTTGCCATCACCGCAGGTGTCTTTTCCTTCGGGAAGAATCTGGCCGATGCAGTCGGACCATTTGCCTTTGTCGCTGTCGCAGCTTCGGAGGCCAGAGCGGCATTCGCCGACGCCTTCTGTCTCTTTGGGTCCAATGTAGCAGGTCGTGCTGGCCAAGCCGTTGTCGACTTTTCCATCACAGTCGTCGTCCTTGCCGTTGCAGTCTTCTGTGCCGGGCTGGACTTCGCCTTTGCACTCGCCCCACTTCCCTCCAACACAAACACGCTTGCCTGCCGTACAAACACCGCGGCCTTTCGTGTTGGCGGGGCCATCGTAGCATTCACCTTCAAGGTCTTCGTCTACGAGACCGTCGCAGTCGTTGTCGGCGCCGTCACATTTCTCAGGTTCGGGAACAATCTCGTCGACACATTCCCCCCATTTACCGTTGTCACAGGTTCGGCTACCGCCTTTGCATTCGCCGCGGTCGCGGGTGCCATCTTTTCCGGTGTAGCAGTCTCCCTTGAGCTGCTCATCCACGGAGCCATCGCAGTCGTCGTCTTTTCCGTTGCAGTCTTCGGGAATGGGGTCAACACCACCCAAACATTCTCCCCATTTGCCGCGTGTACAACGTTGAATTCCCTTGCTGCACTGACCTTCGTCGGTTACGCCACAAGCACGCTCCGAGCCGTCGATGCACTCGCAAGGTTCTTCATCAATGACTTTGTTGCAGTTGTCGTCGATCTTGTTGCCACAGATCTCTGGCGCGCCTGGATAGACATTCTTGTTGTTGTCATCGCAGTCTCGTGCGGAAGACCAACCGTCGTTGTCGTTGTCTTCCTTGATGCACTTCCCTTGCTGCTTGTTGCAGACGCTATCTTTGTCGCATTCGTCAGAAGATTCGCATTGCGATTGGTTGATAACCACTGTGGAATCACAGGCGAGAAGAGGCAAAAGGAGAAATACAAAACACAAAGCATACAGAATCACATGTCGTCTCATTGTTCTTCCCTGTATATGGGTGAGCCCAAAGACCTTTCTTTCTGACGGTACAATGTTTCTTGATCGGTCGTCAAGAACAGAAGAAATCTTGGGATAACCAGTCTTATCGGAAAGAAGGAACGGAAGACATCGTTGGTTCTGAAAGGGAGTGGGAGGAGAGTCGAAGGGAAGGGCGTGGGAAGGTTGGTTTATTTTTTGAGGAGCTTGTCCAACTGTTTTTTGAAGTCGTTGTATTGGACAGCGCCTTTTTGCAGCTTTCCATTCACGACGAAGGCTGGGGTTCCATCAATACCCCACCAGCGAGCCTGATCGTAGTCGTTGCTGACGTGCTGTTTGTACTTGCCCGAATCAAGAACCTTCTTGAACTTTTTCATGTCCAGGTTGAGCTGCTTGGCGTACCGAAGAAGGTCCGGCTTCTTCATCTTCTGCTGGTTCTTGAAGAGGAGGTCATGGAACTCCCAGAACTTGCCCTGCTCGTTGGCTGCGAGTGACGCTTGCGCTGCGAGGTGTGCTTGCTTGTGAAACTTGATGGGCAAGTGCTTGAAGATAAAGCGGACTCTGTCTCCGTATTCTTTCTTCAAACGGTTGAGCGTCGCGGATGCACCTTTGCAGAAGCCGCACTCAAAGTCTGAGAATTCAATCACAGTGACCTTGGCGTCCTTGGGTCCATAGGTGGCATCGTACTTGTGCAGCAGGATATCGACGAACTTGGGCTCCTTGGGCGGAATGGGCCGGAGGTCCGGCATCTTCTTACCTTTGAGAGCTGCATCAATGGCCAGACGGAATCGGAAGAACGGCTGCGCACCGAGCAGGGGGTGTCCGTTGATAAAGAAAATCGGGGTGCTGGTTGCGCCCACCTTGTTGGCGAGGCGTCGGTCGGCTTGCACGGCTTCGCGGTACTTGCCTTCGTTCATCTCTTTGCGGAAGCGATCCATATCCAGACCCACTTCCTGTGCGATCTTGTCAAAGGTCTTGGCGTTCAGGTTTTTGGTGTTCTGAAACAGTTTGTAGTGGTACGGCCAGAACTTACCTTGGGCATGAGCTGCGAGTGACGCTTGGGCTGCTTGGTGAGCGTTGGGGTGCATATCCAGCGGCTGGTGCTTGTACACAATCCGGACCTTGTCTCCGTAGAGTTTCTTGACCGAGCGGAGGCGATCGGCCCCTCGGGCGCAGAAGCTACACTCGAAGTCAGAGAACTCCACAATGGTCACAGGCGCGTCTTTGGGTCCCATGGAGGGATCGTTGTCCGACACAGGAATGTCCACGCGCTTGGTCGGGAATTGGGGTCCGTTGTTCTTGGGCTCTTGGAACTTGGGCGGGTTCTTTCCTGCAACGATCGCGTCAATCACCTGCTTGAAGTAGAAGTAGGGATACGCGCCAGGGATCTTGTAGCCGTTTATGAAGTAAATGGGGGTTCCGTTCACTTTCATCTGCTGGGCTTGCTGCATGTCACGGTTCACATAGCTGACGTACTTTCCGTTGTCCAAAGCCGCCTTGAACTTGGCCATGTCCATGCCCATGTCCTTGGCGTAGCGGAGCAGGTCTTCCTTCTTCAACTTGTCTTGGCTGGCGAAGAGCTTGTCATGGTACTCCCAAAACTTACCCTGCTCGTTGGCTGCCATGGAGGCCTGAGCAGCGATGTGAGCGTTGGGGTGGTTTTGAAGGGGGAGGTGCTTGTAGATGAATCGTACTTTGTTGCCGTACTGACGACGGAGCTTGGCGACAGTGTTGCTGCCTCGCGAACAGAAGGGGCACTCAAAGTCAGAGAACTCAATCACGGTGACCTTGGCGTCTTTGGGGCCATAGGTGGGAGCGCCTTCCAACGTGACAGCGTTCATGTCGTTGAACTTGGGCTTGACGACTTGTTGTTCTTGCTTGGCAGAGCCGCCCAAGGCTTTGTCGATGATGGCTTTGAAATCGTTGATCGGGCGTGCGCCCATGATCTTCTCACCGTTGACCAAGAAGAACGGCGTTCCTGGCGCCTTAATCTTCTTGGCGTCGGCCATATCTTTGTCGACCACGGACTTGTACTTGCCGGTGTCCAATGCCTTCTTGAACTTGGCGATGTTGAGACCCAAGTCCTTGGCGTGCTGAATCAAGTCGTTCTTCTTGAGTCGGCTCTGGTTGGTGAAGAGCTTGTCATGATACGCCCAGAACTTGCCCTGTTCGTTGGCTGCCATGGCAGCTTGCGCCGCGAGGTGAGCGTCTTGGTGGAAGGACAGGGGAAGGTGCTTGAACACAATGAAGATCTTGTCTTTGTAGAGGTCGCGAAGTTCGTCGATTCGCTTCATGCCTCGCGCACAGAACGGGCATTGGAAATCGGAGAACACAACAACCTTCACCTTCGCATTGGGGGAGCCCATACCAGGTGCTCCTTTGATGGAGAAGGTTGCTCCTCCAACAGAAACGGAGCCTTTTCCTACTGTTGTTCCGTGTCCACCGGGGCCATGGTTGTGGCCTGCGTGTGGATCTTTGGCTGGCTTCGGTCGAGCCGCTGGCCGAGGAGTCGGACGTGCTGTCGGCTGGGGCTGCGGGGCTGGGCGAGCGGCTGGCCGAGGAGCGGGCTGTGGAGCCGGTCGCGCTGCAGGTTGAGGTGCTGGTTGGGGTTGTTGGGTTCTGCCTGCTTGCAGAGGTGCTTGCGCTTTGGGCAGAGACACCTTTGTTTCTTTGTTGCCGCACTTGAACACAAGCTGGGTGTCGCCTTGACTACGGTCCACCTGCATGGAGCAACTGTCTCCTTTGGGGCCGGTCTTTCCTCGTGCGATCGTAACGTCTTTCTCTTGCTCCCCACAACGGAACGACAGCACGGCATTGCCCGCTGGGTCGTACTTGACTTGCTGGACCTTGCAGTTGGTTCCAGCTTTGCCTTGTCCGACGTTCTTAAGGAACAGGTGGGGCGCTGCAGAGAACAGGAGCATGGTCAAACCCACACTGGCCGCAACAGCGATCAGAAAGGTCAACGTGTGGAAGGGGGACGCCGCTTGTGGTGGAGGTGGGTAGTGATGTGCTGGTGGGTACATCACGGGTGCTGCATGCCCCAACGTATGCGACGGCGCAGCCTGTGGTGCGGGTTCTGAATAAGTCTCAGGGGGAGGTGTTTGGGCCTGTTCTGGCTCCTGGTTGTTTCGTCGCTTGTTCTTTCTGCTCATGTTGTGTTGCGGGCTCCTTCTTATGTGTGGACAGGAATGCTCCCTCGGGGGTTCCAGCCTATAACTGCAAAAGCCGCAAAAGTATTCACGCCTTCTGCATTCTCCTGCAAAAAACAGCATTTGAGCCTAGCAAAGGCGACCTGGAGCGTCAAGCGAAACAAAACGACAGGTTGTGGGGTGGAGGAGGTCGAAGGGAAGGAGAAGTGATTGGAAGGGAAACACTTAGAGGCAGATGTCTCGTCCAAAGAGACGGAAACAACAACGACCGCCCCTACAACTGAAGGGGGATGTACAACGGTTTCCACAGCGTCCGCAGTTCCCATTGTCGCTGGAGAGGTTGCGGCATCCTCCACTGCAGCAAGCAAAGCCTGACGCGCAGCGGACACCACAAGAGCCACAGTGGTTGCGGTCGGTGTTGGTGTTGCGACATCCGCTGCTGCAGCATCGGGTTCCGTTGGTGCAGCGGCGGTTGCATCCACCGCAGTGGTTGCTGTCGGTGGAGAAGTTACGGCAGGCTCCACTGCAACAGCCTGTTCCACTTCCGCAGCGCCGGTTGCACGTTCCACAGTGGTTGTTGTCGGTGGCAAGCGTTCGACAGCCGCTGCTGCAACAAGCCTGTCCTGCGTTGCAGCTGTTGAAGCATGAGCCGCAGAAGTTGGAGTCGATGCTTGTGTTGCGGCAGATCCCACCACAACAGGTGCTGGAGGATGAACAACGACGCCCACAAGAGCCGCAGTTGTTGTTGTCGGTTTGGAGGCTGACACATTGGTTGGAGCAAACAGAGAGACCGGACCCACAAACTGAAACACACCGACCAGCGCTGCAAATCTGTGTGCTAGAGCATCGTCGGTTGCAGGCCCCACAGTGATTGCGATCGGTGTTTCGGTTGACGCAGGTTCCGCTGCAGTTGGTAAGCCCCGATTGGCAGGTCAGGTTGCAACGTCCACCGGAACAGATCTGCCCGCTGGCACAGCGTCGGTTGCAACCACCGCAGTGGTTGTTGTTGTTTTGGGTGCTCACACAGACTCCGCCACAGTTGGTGAGCCCTGATTGACAGGTCAGTCGGCATTGACCGCTGATACACGCTTGGCCGGAAGCACACTTTCGTCCACAAACGCCACAATTGTTGTTGTCTGAGCTGAGGTTCACGCAGGCGTTTCCACACTGAGTTTGGCCGTTTTGGCATTGCAATTTGCAGGCGCCGTTGGTGCAGACTTGCCCCACAGGGCAGCGTGCGCCACATCGGCTGCAGTTGTTGTTGTCAGTCTTGAGGTTGACACAAGTTCCACTGCAGATGGTCAGACCAGTCTGGCAGGACAGGCTGCATTTCCCTGAGAGACAAACTTGGCCGGAAGCGCACTTTGTCCCGCAAGTGCCACAGTTGTTGTTGTCAGTGTTGGGGTTGATGCAAACACCACTGCAGAGCAGCAAGCCCGACTGGCACGACACCACACACTTTCCGCTGGAGCAGATCTGACCGGCGGTGCAGCGTTTCCCACAAGCACCACAGTGGTCGCGGTCCAGGTTGGTGTTCACACATTGTCCAGAGCAGTTGGTGAGGCCCGACTGGCAAGTCAGAGAGCATGAGCCGCTGACGCAAAGTTGGCCTGACGCGCAACGTTTCCCGCAAGCACCACAGTTCTCTCGGTCGCCTTGCAAGCTGACACATCTTCCAGAGCAGTTGGTGAGTCCGGCTTGGCAGGAGAGGGCGCAGGTTCCGTTGGCACAAACCTGACCCGAAGCACAGGCTGTTCCGCACTTCCCACAGTTCTGCCGGTCCAACTTTATGTTCACACAGGTTCCGCTGCAGTTGGTTAGTCCTGACTGGCAGGACAACACGCACTTTCCGCCAGTACACACTTGTCCTGACGTGCAGGCTTTGCCGCAGCCTCCGCAGTTGGCGTTGTCTCGTTGAAGGTCTACACACTTTCCACTGCAGCGAGAGAGTCCTGCCTGACAGGAGAGCTTGCAGGAACCTGCTTGGCAGACTTCACCTGCCTTGCAGACTTTGCCACAACCTCCGCAATGGGCACGGTCCGTTTGGAGGTCCACACACTTTCCGCCACAGTTGGTTTCCCCAGCGAGACAGGAGATGACACATTTACCCAGTGAGCAAACTTGGCCGCTCAGGCAGGCTTTTCCGCAACCTCCACAATGGGCGCGGTCGGTTTGGACGTCAACGCAGCTTCCCGAGCAGTTGGTTTCTCCCGCAAGACAGGAGACCACGCATTTGCCTTGTGAACATACTTGACCGGAGGCACACGCTTTGCCACAGGCACCACAATGAGCACGGTCGGATTGGATGTCCACGCAACTACCCGAACACTGGGTGAGACCTTTCTGACAGGACAACACACACTTTCCGCTGGAACAGACCTGGCCCGACGCACAAGCTGTGCCGCACTTTCCGCAGTGGGCGCGGTCGGTTTGGACGTCGACACACTTGCCGCCGCAGTTGGTCTCTCCCTTGAGGCAGGAGACGACACACTTGCCCAGCGAGCAAACCTCTCCACTCGCACATACCGCTCCACACTTTCCGCAGTGAGCGCGGTCGGTTTGGATGTCCACGCAACTACCCGAGCAGTTGGTTTCGCCTTTGACGCAGGAGACCACACATTTCCCTTGGGAACATACTTCTCCAGTGTTGCAAATGTTCCCACATGTTCCGCAGTGGGCGCGGTCGGTCTGGGCGTTGACGCAGCTACCGGAACAATCTGTAAGCCCTGCTTGGCAGGACAGCACGCACTTTCCGCTGGAGCAAACCTGACCCGAAGCACAGGCTGTTCCGCACTTCCCGCAGTGTGCACGGTCGGTTTGGATGTCGACACACTTGCCTCCGCAGTTGGTTTCACCCTTGAGACAAGACACAACACACTTGCCCTGGGAGCACACTTCACCGGAGGCGCAAACCTTTCCACAGCCTCCACAGTGGGCGCGGTCGGTTTGAACGTCCACGCAGCTTCCGGAGCAGTTGGTTTCACCTTTGAGGCAAGACACAACGCACTTGCCTTGGGAGCAAACTTCACCGGTGTTGCACACTTTCCCACAGGCGCCGCAGTGTTTGCGATTGGACTGAATGTCAACGCAGCTACCGGAGCAGTTGGTTTGTCCTTTCACACACGACACCTGACACTTTCCGTTGGTACAAACTTGACCGGAGGGACAGGCGTTTCCGCAGGTCCCACAGTGGGCTCGGTCCACTTGAACGTTGACGCAACTACCAGAGCAGTTGGTTTGTCCTTTGACGCAAGAGATCTGGCAAGCACCTGCTGTACAAACTTGGCCTGTGGGACAGACGTTCCCACACTTCCCACAGTGCGACCGGTTGGACTGCACATCGATGCAACTTCCGGAGCAATCGGTCTGTCCTTTGACGCAGGAGACCAAGCATTTGCCTTGCGAACAGACCTCTCCGCTGGCGCAGACGTTGCTGCATTTGCTGCAGTGAGCGCGGTCGGATTGGAGGTCGATGCAGTTGCCGCCGCAGTTGGTTTGTCGAGCAGGGCAAGACACCTGACAGGCTCCGTTGGCACATACCTGCCCAGAGGGACAAACGTTGCCACATTTGCCACAGTGGGAGCGGGTGTCTTGGAGGTCGATGCAGCTTCCGTTGCAGTTGGTTTGGCCTGCAGGACAAGAGACTTCACAGGTCCCATTCGCACAAACATAGCCGTCTTTGCAGGCGTTGCTGCAGGTCCCGCAATGCTTGCGATCGGTTTGGAGGTCCGCGCAGGTTCCCAAGCAGTTGGCCTGTCCTTTGGGGCAGGAGATCTCACACTTGCCGTTGGCGCAGACCTGGCCGTTGGCGCATGGGTTGTTGCATTGGCCACAATGCGCGCGGTCGTTTTGGGCGTTTACGCACTGTCCAGCGCATAGCGTTTGACCCTGCAAACAGGAAATCACGCATTGACCGCTTTGGCAGATCTCTCCGTCTTTGCATGCTGTCTCGCAGGTGCCACAGTGTTTACGGTCGGTTTGGAGGTCGAAGCAAGCACCCTCGCAAACCGACTGTCCTGTGGGACAATCGACTGCGCACTTGCCATTGGCGCAGACCTCTCCCTTTTTGCAGACGGTTCCACAGGCTCCACAGTGCTCACGGTCTTTCAGGAGGTTGATGCACTCGTTCTCGCAGTCCGTCTGACCTTTGGGGCATTTGGCCTGAACACACTTGCCTTCAAAGCAGTAGTGCTGACGGGGGCAGTTCTCAATCGTTGTGGCAAACTCAAAGCAACCACGGTCATTTTCTTTGCATGTTTTGTATTGGCCTGGAAGTTCGTTGGGCTTGGTGGTGCATTCCAGGGTGTCTTTCTTGCATTGGGTGTCGGGGCAGTCCGGTACGCATGTTTCGTTCTCGCATTTTTCAAACGCCTGGCATGCTTTCCAGCCTTCACAGTCTCGCCATACACCGCCCTGGCAACGTTGACTTCCTTTGACGCAAGCTGTGCTTCCTTCGGGCAGGCAGGCGCGGCTTTCTCCGGGGGCACACTGTAGGCATTTGCTGTCCACACAAACGGGCGCTTCCGGTGTGGAGCAGTGTTCGTTTTTGGTACAAGCCACACAGCCTCCAGGGCCATTGCAGTACCGTCCCTTGGGGCAATCCTGGTCCGAGCCGCAAACGCATTTGTTCCCTGCGGTGCATTTCTTGGTGGGGCTTCCTTCGCTTTGGCAGTGCTTGTCGACGAGGCAAGCGACACATTTGCCGCGGGCCTGGCCGTTCTCCAACAGACACTTGTCAGGGCAACTTTCGCAGCCTGGAATGGTCACTGCAACTTCGCCTCCACATCCCACGGTTAGCGCGCTGGTCAACAGAAAAAGACCCAATGCTATGCCAAACGTTGTGAAGAGAGAAGAACGAAATGGTTGGGTTTGTGCCCTCATCATGAAATCCTTTGTTTCGTGTCTAGGGATGCGGTCATCCATTCCTTGTCCCTAATGTTGGAGCAGATACCAAAGAAGTTCTTGTCTTTGCTGCTGAACAAAATCTCAATGTGGAGTCTAGCAAAGTGCAGCAACCAGGGTCAAACGAGGTCCAATGGCTCTGCTCATCAGGGCGTGATAAGACGAGGTGACTTGGTTTCCGACGGTTTGCCTAGCCTACAGCTCTCTTTGCTTCCATACGATAGGACAAGTGCTAGGGAGAAATTATCTCGTGTTGGGGGATGTGGTGGGAGGTTCTGTTCGTGCCTGAGCAGGAAGGAATGGTTTACTTGCCCATCATCACGTAGACCGCAACAGCGATAACGATCACGAAAACGGCTCCCGTGATGAGGAGAAGCCTGTTTTTGGCTTTGGCTTCCTCTGCTGCTTTGGCGGCCTCTGCGGCGGCTTTCTCTGCCATCGTCTTTTCCGCTCTGGCCTGGACCTCAAGTATTTCGTCTTCGCTGAGTGCCTCTGTGGAGCGACTTGAAATGGTGTCCGTCATTCTACTCCCCTTTGTGTGTTTGAGAAGGATAAAAAGTTATCAATCAGATGACCTCAACGGAAGAGGTTGCGAACGAGTGGGTTGTCAACTGTGTGAGTACGTCGAGCCTGGAGGCATTGTGTTTTCTGATGAAGCCGTTGCAACTCGCACAAGATTATGAAGAACATGGACTAAGAGTAGAGGAAGCCAGAGTGGATGACAATAGGCTGCTTAAACCGAAATGCGAAACTCTCCGTGGCTCCTGAATGATGCTGGCATATCAAGGGGATGTTTGTCCTCTGGCTGGCGATCGAACAGATGCGAGTGATGGGGGGGAAAGTGTGTTTGCTTCTGAAGGGAAGGCTGTCGTCAGCCTCTTATCGGAACAAAAGCGGGTAGGTGAAAGCAAAGGTGCGGCTTCGTAGGTTTGGGAATTTCCATTGCTGCACTTTTTGCAGGAGGCAGCTTTCAAACGACGCCGAGTAAAAGGTTCGTTGGGTGATCGTTGCCTTTGTCACTTCGCCGTCGCGCCGTAACCTGACGTGTATGTCGATCTGCATGCGGTGGGAACAAGAGAGTCCGACATGTTTGTGGTAGCAAGTTGCAATGTTCCGATGGTTCCGGCGCAATGTGGTTGCAACTTCTTGCTTGGTCAAACCAAAACAATCCGGGCTGATTCGGGATGTTCGACGCATTCGTCCATGGGCGTAGCGATACGTTCGGGCTGGCCGAGGCTTGGGTTGTTGCTCTGCCGCGGCTTGCAAGAGTCTGCATCTGGACGGAGTGTGGAGGAATGCTGATCTTGTCTTTGGGGTCGATGCACAAGCGGTGAATAACATTGCAAGACTTACGAGAAGTGTCAGCTTTCCTATGTCTCTCTTCATCCATGTGTCCTCTTTTGTGGGTCATGTGTCCAAAGAATGGACAAGAGGAACATGCAAAAGTTTCTGAGCGGCTGCTTGGGTTCTTTGACCGGTGGGTGCTCTACGAACCAAACCAAGCCTGAAAGATGCTTTGGTAAGTGATGCGAAGGTTCTTGTGCTTGGAGGGATTGTTGAGAATCTTGAGGGCTTCTCTGTTTTTCTCTTGCTTGGTCGTAAAAGGGACAAGCATCAAGTTCTGTGTGTAATAGGTTTTGAGCTGGGGCTGCCAACGATAGGTGTACCACATGGCCTGCCAGTCTGATGTATCAATGTTCATGCTATGCAACCGGCGTCGAATGATCTCTTCAATCTTTGTTGGTATCCGGCTCCGGCAAAAGTCGAGGTAGGTTTTGAGCTTGTTGGACTCGCCTTGTATCCGGACAAGCAACGTCTTGCGAGGGGTCTGTAGGAGGGAGTCGTTTCTTCTTCGGTTGAGTTGAAAGGGGGGGCGCTTTTTGGAGAGGGACAAGTGGAACGCTTCTGTTGTGGGGAGAATGTCGTACATAGGAGAAAGCACGTTGATCGAGCGCTTCATGATGGAGCGGGCTCGTTGTTGAAGTCCTTTGTTTTTGTGCTTTGTCCAAGGCTCAAGGAGCTTCTTCATCGAACGATCGAGCTTGCGAACCTTAACCAAATCCCATAGCGCGCGGTGCTTGGGGTTCTTGAGCATGCTACTTAACCAGATGGCCTGAGCTTTTAAGCCAAGAAGCAACTCTTCTCGGGTTTCCAAAGGATAGGCCCAGCCCAAACGGAGCTGGACTTCCTTTCGGAATCGTAGGCGAGCCGTTGCATGAATCAGTCCTGGTAGTAACTTGAAGGCGAGGGCGCGCTCCCACATCCAGGGCTCCCACCCTCCGGACCAGTACGTTAACAACGAAGAGCGTGAGCCTCTCTGGAGCCACTTGTTCGCATCGTTCGCGTAAATCGAGAAGGACCGTACTTGAGAGCGCAGCTCCGTCAGGTTGATGCAAAGCTTGGAACCGCACAGGTCTACAAACCAGGAGAGCGGGACAACTCCTCGCTGGACTTTGCTGAGAATCTCTTCTTTCTTCAGCAACTTCAGCAAAAGCTGGGCTTCGGGTAGGTTCTTGGCCTCCGGTGCTTGGAGCAGTTCGATCCATGACTGCCACACACCAGACAGTGAAAGTCTTGGCGAACGAGCAACACTGGGTGAAGCAAAAAGACACAAAAAGCTCAAGAAACACAGAGATTGAAGCCAGCGCATCACTCTTTTCTTTCGCAATCGATGTCTCCTTTTTTATAGCAATGAACTCTCTTGGAGGAAGAAGGTGTCTTGTGTCTAAGATAGGCCAAACCCTAAAAGGAAACAAGCGAGCACAAAGGC
Source organism: Deltaproteobacteria bacterium (assembly GCA_006226375.1). Lineage (GTDB taxonomy): Bacteria > Myxococcota_C > UBA6777 > UBA6777 > UBA6777 > M3003. The sequence goes on from SBHC01000052.1 coordinate 146,253, forward strand.
TCGCTCGTTCTCTTGCATCAACTGGCTTCCACCGAAACGGTCAGATGATTGTCAACATTTACGTCTGTTGAGAAACCCTCCATCTCTCCAAAGCAGCGCTTGGAAAAGTTGGGGGTTCATATATGGAAGAGGTCTTATTTGACCTCAACGGTTGCTCCGGCCGCGGTGAATTGCGCTTGCAACTCTGCAGCTTCTTGAGGGTCAAGGTCCTCTTTCAGAGCAACGGGTGCGCTGCTTGCGCTGTCTACCAGGGTTTTCGCTTCTTTGAGGGAAAGGCCCAGTTGGGTGCGGACTTCCTTAATCACCTGGATCTTGTTGGCACCGTAGTCGGTGAGCAACACCTTGACGGAGCTTGGCTCAGGCGGGGTCACTGGGGGTTGAATCACCATGGGGGCTGCCGTCGGTTGGGCTGAAACCCCCCACTCTTTCTCTAGGTGACGGACCAACTCCAGCACTTCCGTAATCTTGAGTTGACCCAGTTGTTGAACGAGGTTGTGGTGGTCCACAGTTGTTTTGGTCATCACTGTATCCTTGTGACGCATCGAACGCAGACATCGCCTGTTGGGATGTTGTGCATTCCATCGCGTTTTGTTCATTCCATTGTGTTTTGGAAAAGAAGCACAAACGCGGGCCGCTGCTTTGTTGTGGCGGCTCCCGTTGTGTTCAAAGGCTTCAGAGTACAAGCAGGTTGTTCTCTGTGTGGGGGCAAGGATGTCAGAAGAAGGGTGCGGTACGCATGGTCAGGCCCTTTCTTGGTGTGACCGTACAACGTGTGTCGTTCACCAACACACGGTGGAAGCTACCTTCTCTCTACGCATCGTTTGGGTTTGAGTTCATTTCTACGTTAGTCTTTTTTGGGACTCTACGAATGTCCCGGGAATCAAAGAGGTTCTTTCTTGTCATTTTCCCTGCTTGGTTTCATCATGCCTCCGTGTGATGCTTCAAAGCTGGGGCAAACCAGCATTGCAACGCAGGCCACCTGTCGGTATGGTGTTGGTCTGGCAAGTGGGAGCAATCGCTCTCAATCCTGGGGCTGGCTTCCAGGATGAGCCCATACACTGGAGATGGGAGTTGGTTTCTACGCTCCTCGCTTTGCAACCCTTCCATCCAAACTACCTTGTTACGGAGTTGTTCTTATGATTTCTTCTGTTTCTTCATTCCAGAGCCCTCGTTGGTTTGCTGTTCTGAGCCTTTTGCTTTGCACTCTGTTGCTCGCGGATGTCTCCTTTGCAGCCGAGGCCAAATCGAATTCCTCTCCACCCAAGGCCAAGGCATCCAAGAAACAAACAAAGAAGAACACCCAAAAGGAAGAATCCAAAAAGGCTTCGAAGAAGAAAGCCACAAAGAAGTCTGTACCAAAGAAGTCTGCGAAGAAAACCGCCAAAAAGGTCGCCAAAAAGCCTACAAAGAACGCGGCAAAACCGAAGAAGAAGGCCGCGAAGAAAGTTGCCAAAAAAGCAACCAAGAAGGCTGTGAAGAAAGCCGCCAAGAAGGTCGCAAAGAAAAAGGCCAAGAAGAAACAACCCAGCAAGGAGCTCGTGGCGTATCGTAAGTTGCTCAAGAAGTTTGAGAAAGTGTACGCGATGCAGATTACAGCCAAGACATTGGACGAGCAGAAGAAACAGTGGAGCACCAAGAAGAAGCTGTACGACACGTTTGCAGGTGAGTTGAAGAAGCTCATCAATGGCAAGGACAAAAGCGTTGCCGTGTGTGCCTACCGAGCGTTGGCCGATGCTTCGGTGGAGCTGGCAGAAGCTGCCAGCGAAGCGCCGCTGCCCAAGCGGAAGCAGAAATGGAACAAAAAGGACGCCAAACAACATCGTGATGGCGTTGAGAAGTCCTTGGTTCATTTCCGTAAACAAGGGTATGTGTACTACAAGGCGGGTCTTACCCTGGCGAAGAAGCACAAAATCAACAACAACTGTTCACAGAGCCTCGCGCAGATCGTGGCGTATGTGAACAAAAAAGCGAAGAAGGGCTCCAAGAAATAAGGAAGGGGTAGGTTTGTTGAGGAAGAGGTGCCTGTCCTGAGGGGGACACTCATCAGGGTGACGAGATGACTTGGGAGATGGCGCTGTTGAGGCGGGAGGAGTAGCCGTTCATCTTGAATCGGATCTTCATGTCACTGGTCGAGATGACCATGTTCATGGGGATACTGCCGCTCAAGAAAGGTCTCATGATGGCAGCTCGTTCATCCACAACGGTGGGGAACGTAAAACCGTACTTGGATTTGTAAGAGTTGCAATAACTCGCAGAGACAGTGCCGCTGCCTCGCCTTGTGTCTTCCATGATGATCATGACACTGAGGAGTTGACCGTTGAAACTTTTGTACTGTGCTTCCATTCCAGCAGACTGCTGTTTGCAGACACTTCACCAGCCTGCGTGCACAGACAGAAGGATTGCTTTTACCTTCTGGTGCCGATAATAACTCCTTAAGTCTAGCTTGTTGCTGCGATCACAGTTATCAAAAACCATGGGCTTGACGGTTGAGCCATTGCTGCTTCCGTACGGCCCAGATGGATAGGTTGGCGGCGGCTCAGGGCCAGGCTCGGGTCCAGGTTGAGGCTCGGGGCCGGGTTGGGGTTCAGGGCCTGGCTGCGGCTCAGGTCCAGGTTGCCAGGGCTCCGGTCCAGCCTCAGGACCTTGCTGTGGCTCAGGTCCAGGTTGCCAAGGTTCAGGCCCAGGCTGCCATCGATCGGGCGGTGGCGGCGGTGGCGGAGGGGGTACATAGCTGTCGTTGCTACCGGAAGACCCGCCGCCATCAAATGTCATAGAAGGTGGCTCCGCCGAGATGACTCCTGTTCCACCGTTGGGTGGTTCTTGAGGAGGTGGAGGTGGTGTCCACTGATCCGGTGGAGGAGGGGGTGGATTGGTGTTTTGATCGACGGTGCTGGTTCCTGCGTCGTCCTGACCCAAGGGGGGCAACGGTGGTAGCGTGTCGTCAGGGTTTTCCACCAACTCTGACGGAACACATCGACCTTTGTAACACACCTCTGAGATCAGGCAGTCGTAGGCTTCCACGCATTGTGTGGTTTTGTTCGAGCAAGCAAGGCCCAGGAGACTTCCTCCTAGTACCATCACTGCGAGAACCATGGACCCAATCTTGCGCATAACAAACCTTCGGCTTGAGCGGGCTCTGTTGTTCGTACAGGAAGAAATGTCTTCGAACAGAGCAAGTTGTTTGGAGAATCACAACACATCCTAGCGTTGCATCTGGAACCTTGTCAACGAGAGCTTCACCCGTTTGAGGTTGCTTCGATTCTCGGTGCTCTTCGCGAAAAGTTGTGTGCAAAATGTGATTCACATCACAACACGTTGCAGTTGGCCTACGAGGTCCACCACCAATAGAAGCCTCCTGCAAGCGCTGCTAAGCCAATAATAATGAAAATGAAACGAAGCCTCGCGCGACGTTGCTCAATGGCTTGCTTGGTCAAAGAGTATCGGAAGAATCGGCTGTACCAACGGATAAAAAACTCGCGAAATCCTGAGCTGGAGCCGGGGCGTTGCGGTGGGGCAGAGCGGTGGCTGGAGTCAAGCGGTGAGTGGCTCTCATACGAGGGGTTGCTTTGCTCCTCTTGGACAAGATCGTCGAGGGCCAGCCGGACATGACGAATGAAAAGCGCCGCAGAGGAAGGGCGGTCGTCTGGATCGGAGCTAAGGGCTTGCAACAAGAGCGTGTCGAGATCTTCTGAGTAGCCAGGGTTGTATGCGCTGGGTGGCTTGAGGTCCTCGGGGTAAGGATACGAGCCTGTAAACAGACGGTAGGCGAGGGCGCCGAGAGCGTACATGTCCCCGCTGGGTGTGTGTAGGTCGCTGGCTCTGGGCATAGGGCGCTCTGCGCTCTCCCATACACTTGTATACAAGCGAGGCTGGGTCGAAGAGATGTTGGTGATGATGCCAAAGTCCATCAGCTTCCAGTCGCCTTCGGGAAGCAAGACGATGTTGTCTGGCTTAACGTCCCTGTGGACAAATCCTCTGTTGTGAATGTGAGTGAGAGCCCGAGCTATCGTCTGAAGCAGCAGCAAGCTTTGGTCGAGGGAAAGAGGTGGGACCGCCTGGCTCTCTTGAAGCAGTTGCTCCAAGGTTTGTCCTTCCACGTCTTCTGTCGTGAAGAAGGTGAGCCCTCGCTCGATGTCTGCTGCGTAATCGTAGTAGGTGCCAATTTGTTTGTGCTTGCTGGCGTCGCGAAACTGCTCAAATTGCTGGGCAAAGCTCGCCTGAAACTCTGGATTGCTCGCCAGCTCGGGTCGAATGACCTTTAACTGGCAGTCTCGGTTGTTGGTTTGGTCTCGGGCTACAAAGGTTTTCCCCACTTCCCCCTCTTCTTCTTGGCGGAGCAGGACATAACGTTGGGCCAAAATCTGGCCCGGCTTGAGAGCGTGAAAAGCATCTTCTTGCACTTGTTCTTGACTCATGAGTAGGGATTCAGAAGAGGAAGGCGGTGGTGAGCTATCGGAACGTTTCACCACAACCGACGAAAAGGGGACAAAGCCTCGACTTGTGGGGGCATCGTGCAGCGAACTGGCAAACGTTTTGGAGTCTCGCTCCGACAAGTCAGGCAACGGAGCACGCACCGTTTGTTGTTGTTTCTTCTGCTCCAAAAACTGATGGACCAACTTGAGCGGTCGGAGGTTTCGCTCCTGGTGAATCACCTGGAAGCCTTCCTCTGTGACTTGAAACAAGCCTACGTTGCGGTACCATCGGCGCTTTTGCTTCAACACATCAACAGCAGCTGGAGCAAACGATTGAGCGAGCACGGCCAGGCTGGCGATGGGTTTTCCTTGAAACTGTTTGGAGCGATGGAGGGCTTCTTCAAGCTGTTCGGGAGCTACCGGAAGAGTTCCATCGAAGTGGAGCAAGAGCCCATACTGCTCGTCGTGAAGGCTGGTATAACGTACCAAGATTTCACGTTGACCTCTCCGCGGAGCTGTCACCACCGTCTTTTTCTGCCTGAGCCAGAGGTACAACTCATGCATCATGTCGTCGAGATACCAATGGCTTTGACCCTGGTTCTCCCAGTCGTCGCTTGTTTGTGACTGGGGTGGCTCTTCCTCATCTGCGAAGCCTTCTTCCGCCTCATCCTCAGGCAACTCTGTCGGTTCTGTGATTGTCAGGCTGGGGTCTTGTTGGGTCTCTGTTGCAGGCTCAGAGGTCGCAGGTTTTTCAGGGGGAGATGAGTCTGCGATAGCTTCGACTACAGGATAGGAACCCGATGCTCCATCGGGGCTAGCCAGTGAACTCTCTTCTTCGAGCCGCGGCCACACTTCGGCGAGGACATCTCGGACTCTGTCGGTGGGCTCAGCCGCGTTAAGTATTTGGAGTAAGGTCGCTGGGGTTTCGCCGGTCCACTCCACAAACAGGGCAAGCGCTGAAGATGTGTTGCGGATCTCTGCCACGGTAAGCTGCCCAAGCGCAACAAACTCCTGCCACGCTTCTTGCGGGTTGGCGTCTGTTGACGTGGAGTCTTCTTCGCTCAGCTCGACGTAACGACCCCAATCCACGCCGCGAAACACCTTGGTTGCGTACTGGATCAAAGAAGCTCCACTGCGTTCGGCGACGCGGGGAAAACCTACGTCGCTGCACAGTCGCCGGAGCGTGGGTTCTGGGAGGACGCGCAGGTAGTCTTCATCCGCCACGTTGCCTGTCGGTTCGTGCACGATGCGCTGGATGCGTTCGTCTTTGGTTCCGCTCTCGTCCATGAGACGGGCTTCACAAATGAGCTTGAGCTCATGGTCGTAAAGCAAATGCAGCAGATACTCCAGGTAACGAGGTTTGTTCACGCGGTCGCTTCTCCCTTGTCTACGCCCATTTCAAAAGTGGGCACCAATGTAGCAAAAAGCCGCGGGTTTGCCTACCTCAAATCCCACTTTGTTCCGTGCTTTTCCACTCTTGCATGGTTCTTCGTTTGGTTTTGTTGTATCTTGAAGTCCGACTGATGCACAACCGTTGGGGTAGCAAGAATTGGGATACAAAGGAGTCGCGATGCAGCGGTGTAGATGGGTATGCAAGGGCACGACAATGCGAAGGAATGGGTTCTTGTTGGGGTTGGGCTTGTTGCTGGGGTTGGGGGTGTTGACGTACGCCAAGCCATCCTACGCCCAACAGAGCACTGCGTTTCAATTGCAGCAGTTTCGGCCGTGGGGTGATCCCCAAGGGATGTTTCAAACCCAGTCCGGCCAGACCCTGGGGCAGTGGAACTATATGGTCGGTCTCTACCTCAATTATGGGTTGGAGCCGCTTACCTTTCGTCGCACGGGACAAGAAATTCAACCCGTCGTCGCTCACCAACTGGGCGCAGACATTGTCGGTGCTATCGGCTTTCTCTCCTGGTTGGAGATGAACCTTAGCATCCCCATGACTCTGTATCAGGTGGGAGTCATCCCCAACGATGCCTCCTTTGCACCTGGTGATCGCGGACGCAACGTCTCGGGCTTTGCATTCTCGGACATCAAGGTGGCCCTAAAAGCCCAGGCTCTCCGAGAAAAACGTCACTTCTTGAACCTGGGGTTTCAAGCCTATCTGGGCATCCCCTCCGGGAACAAGGAGCTGATGAACGGTGAAGACTCTGTCAGCTTTGGAGTCTCTGTGTTTGCCAACAAGCACATTGGCCTGGCAAACATCGCCCTTAACCTGGGCTACCGGTATCTACCACCGACCATCATGGTACGTCTCCCCATTCAACATGAGCTGACGTATTCCTTGGCTGCGAGCTTTCGGGTGATCAAGAGCCGCCTGGATGTTATCGGCGACTTAAGCGGCGCTGTATCCTTAAGCAGTCTAACGGTTGCCAATGTCGTGCCTTTGGAGCTTTACTTGGGAGCCCGTGTGTTCCTCTTGCAAGGGCGAGAAGACCTGGCCTTAAACGCCGGCATCAGCTTGCCTTTGTCGCCCGGATACGGTGCTCCCTTGTTCCGGTTCCTGGTCGGGGTGATTTGGGCTCCGCAAGCTCGGGATACAGACGGCGACGGCTTGCTTGATCACAAGGACCGTTGTCCGACCCGGAAAGGTCCTGTTGCCAACCAAGGCTGCCCCTGGCCCGACACAGACGGCGACGGGCTGACCGACAACATCGACAAATGCCCCAAGCAGAAGGGGACCAAAAGCTTGGAAGGGTGCCCTGACACCGATGGCGACGGCCTCAGTGACAACGTTGACCGGTGTCCCAAGCGGAAAGGTCCCAAGGAAAACAAAGGGTGTCCCTGGTCGGACAATGACAAGGATGGCATCCCCGATCGAGAAGACAAATGCCCCAACAAAAAAGGTCCAAAGGCCAACAAAGGTTGTCCCTGGGGAGACCTTGATGGCGACGGCTTAACCGACAACATCGACAAATGCCCCAACATCGAAGGGCCCAAAGAGAACAACGGCTGCCCGGATCCCGATCGTGACAAAGACGGTGTGGTAGACCGTTTGGACAAATGCCCCGATGTCCCCGGTATTAAGGAGAAGCAAGGCTGTCCCAAAACAGTGTTGGTTCAGGTGACAAAGAAGGAGATTAAGATCCTTCAAAAGATCCGGTTCCGAACGGGAAGCGCCCGAATCCTTCGGCGTTCGTACGACATCCTTAACCAAGTGGTGTCGGTCATGAAGAGTCGGGAGAAGATGGAGATTGTGGTGGAAGGTCACACCGATAACGTTGGGAAGAAACGGTACAACCTGCGGCTGTCACAGCGTCGTGCCAATTCAGTGATGCAGTATCTTGTCAAGCAGGGGATTGCCAAAGAGAGACTGAAAGCCAAAGGGTTTGGTATGAGTCAGCCCTTGGTTCCCAACATTACCCGCAGAAACCGGGCGAAAAACCGCCGCGTTCAGTTCCGGGTCGTGGCACAGTAGCTTTCCCTCCTCCAGATACGCTCTACCTTTCCTAGTACAATTTGTCGAAGGTGACTTTGACTTTGCGAAGTCCGTTGCCTGCTTCACCGACATCTTGCCGGGACACTTCGGTGCCCTGGAAGATATAAGGACGCGCCACAAAGCTCTGCACTTGGCTGGCAGGTACGGCGAAGTAAAGCGAAACGGTCTTGCGTTCGAGCTGCCTTCCAAACATGTACAGCAAGAGCGCATGTTCTGTCGCGTGATAGCCATTCTTCCAAGGGTTGCACTTGCTGTTGGAGGAGAGCGGCCAACCCCAGCCTGAGCCGTCACGCTTGACCCCGTCGTAGATGCCTTTGTTCTGTTTGTCGATGTAATGGTTCATCCAGAACGATGCGGTCTTTGCGAGTCGATCGAGGTATCGGTAGTCCAGCAGGTTGAGGGTTGCTGTGATCTGGTCGGATTCAGCGTAAGTCCACCAGCCCGAGCCGTAGTCTACCGACGTTGGGCTTGTCATTCGGTTGGCCCAGCTGCCGTACTGTGAATCGTAGGCAAGATCGGTCCATTTGTAGACGTTAGTTCTTACAAAGTTATGGTACGGATGGTTTGGGAGCCGCTTGTCGACTTGCAGGATCATCCAGTACGACTTGAGCGTATGACCAAAGTCCACGTGGCGGGTTTTGTACTGTCCTTTTTGGTTGTGCACTCCCCAAAAAATGCCATCCGCAAAGAAGTGTTGGAGGAGAGCGTCACAAAGCTTCTTCATCTGGGAAAGAAACTGGGTGCGACGTTGGGAGGAAGAGAGCACTGGCTGCACCAGTAGCATATAGGCATTGAGCGGATCCAACTGCGCCACAAGCTCCCAGCCACCGTCGTTTTGGCTGTCGGACTCCTGACTTAAATCGGGGGTGCGTCCGTCTTGGATGCGTTGGTTGGCGTCGTCCCAATAGACCTTGGGATCGAACAGCTTGTCGTGGGTTGCCAAAAGCACATCTTCGTACTGGGTCTGGCGAGTGAGGAAGTAACAGGCTCCGGGACCCATCAAGCTATACGCTGTGTCTTGCGCCCACTTGCTCTCGGTGCCTTTGGGGTTGCCTTGCTCGTCCAACAACGCGTGCCAGCCGCCGCGAGTTTTGTCGTAGGCCTTTGCGATGAGCCAGTCACAGCCTTGCAGCGCGTACTGGAGAAGCTTGCTGTCGCCGGTCATCAGGTAGCCCATGGCGTAGGTGTAGGTTTGCCGCGCTAGCATACGCGGGCGACGGTCGGTGTTGCCGGTGGGCTGTCCGTCCATTCGCCGTTCGGTTGGAAAGTTACCCACGGGAGAGCCGAGAGCTTGGGCGCTCGTCCAGAACGGTTGGATGTCATCTTGCCAATGCTTCAACCACGTATCGCCCTGAAGCACCGCAGGGACGGTTTGGTTGGGAGGTAGCTTGTAGCCATACACGGACGAGGGAGAGACATCTTGGGTGGGCTGGGTCTCTTTCGAGGTTCCTTCTTGCCCAGGTGGTTCTGGAGGAGATGACCGGTCAGGTTGTGCAACAGGCTCGCTTCCCTGGCTGGGCTCGGGAGTGTTTGCTTTCTCTGCGACGGTTGCAGTGCCGCCGTCTTTCTCTTCGTAGCCTGGACCCAAGACATCACTGCAGCCCAACTCACCCAACGTTGCGAGACCAAGGAGAAGGACAAAGAAGAAGCAAAGGCGCCAGAGTCGCGCAGTGTGGAAGGTGTGCTTGGTTGTTTCCATTGTACATTCCGGTTTGTTGTGGGAGCGGCTAGGGGTGCAGATTATCGTTTCATTTTGTCTTATGCAATCCAAAGATTGGATGAAAACGTAACTGCTGTGTGTTTTGACCATACCTGATTGTGATGTGCTTGGGAGGCCTCCAGCACCTTGTTCTGTTTGTTCACCATGACCTATCGAGGAGATACACCTTGAAATCGATACCCAAGATACTGTTTGTGATGGCCCTGACTGCAACCTGGACGGTAGGGTGTGTGCGCAACAAATCGGCCTCCACGCCAGAGCAACGTCGGACTCCTTCTGGGATGACTGCCAAAGGTTCCACATCACGTCCAGCTCCTCGTCCACGTGCGATGAGAAAGCCTACCTCTGCGAAGGTTGGAAAGTACATGCGAGCGACCTTTGCCGCCGGATGTTTCTGGTGCATCCAGCCTCCGTTTGACAAGCTCAAGGGGGTCATCAGCACGAAGGTGGGTTACACAGGTGGTGAGAAGCCCAACCCAACGTACAAGCAGGTGGCTTATGGATTGACCAAACACACAGAGTCGATTGAGGTCATTTATAATCCCAAGGTTGTATCGTACGCGACCTTGTTGAAGGTGTTTTGGACTCAGATCGATCCCACAGTGAGGAATCGACAGTTTGTGGACGTGGGGACGCAATACAGAGCCGCTGTCTTTTACCACAACGAAGAGCAACGAAAGCTTGCAGAGCAAACCAAGGCGTTGATCGCCAAGTCGGGCTGTTTCTCAAGCCCCATCGTGACCTCCGTGGAGCCAGCTCGTCCCTTCTACAACGCCGAAACCTACCACCAACAGTTTTACAAAAAGAGCACCTACCGGTACAAGTCCTACCGCATGGGTTCGGGGCGTGACCGGTTCATCGAACGGTACTGGTCGCGCTGCAAGGTTCTCACCAACTGGCCCAAGTGAGAGGGGTCGAATCTGTCTTCTCCTTTGTCACCAAGTTTGCGCATTGTTTCCCTTCGACTTCCCATCCACGAAACATCCCAACAACGCTTTCGTCCCTTCCTGTGCTTGTGTTGTCTTCGCTTCCCCATCCTCCAATGATTTGTGTTACACTGCAGCCTCCAGTCTTGGCTGGGGTTGATGTGTTCTATCCGTTGTGAGGAAGGGTCGACAAAAGCAGGCATGGCCAAAGTAGATCGACGAATCAAGCGAACCCAGAGATTGCTCTCCGAGGCTCTCATCGCGTTGGCTCTGGAGAAAGGCTACGAGTCCGTTTCCATCCGCGATATCACCGAGCGGGCAGATGTCGGGTACGCAACATTTTTTCGCCACTTTAAGAGCAAAGAAGAGCTGCTGCAGGATGCGTTGCAGACTCTTGCCGAAGACTTTGTGGATTTGCTGCCCAACCAGATGACCTTGCAATCCACGCGGGAAAAAGGCGAGATCCTGTTCCGTTATGCGGCCAACAACGTGGATCTCTGCCGTGTGTTGTTGGGTAGCCAGGGTTCCAGCTCCATGCAACATCAGCTCCTACGCGTTGGAACACAGATCACGCTGGGAACCTTGGAAGACCAACTCCTGGAGGATGTTCCTGCCGAAATTGTGGCTCATCAAATTGTCGCGTCTACGTTGGCCATGGTGCAGTGGTGGCTGGACAATGAGCAGCCCTACACTCCCGAGCGAATGGGCCATTTGTACGAAGATCTGGTGATGGGGTCGTTGGAGCGAGTTGTGCGCAAGGATTTGGGTGAGGATGCACCATGAAGCCGACCCTTGTAACGTCCGAGCCCGGTGAACTCCTCGCGTTGGTGCAGGCTTACCCCGGCGGACAGAAAGTAAAGCTTCCTCCTGAGCTTGCGAAACCTGCGGTGGAGCGGTTCCTCTCTCTGTTCCATGTCGAGGCGGTTGCGTTGGAAGAGCCTTCTGTTGACTGGCCCGAGATCGATGAATGGCCAGACGGTGGCTGGTGTCTGCTACTTCGTGCAACCAAAGGGCGGGCTATGCTGAGGATGTTCCCCGCTACTGTTCTTGGCAAACTGGATGCGATCCAGCGTGGTGACGCTATTTTTATCTGTCTTTGGTTTCCTCTGCACTCCATTGTGCTGGGCAAGAGTCATGTGCGTCATTTGCAGCGAAGTCTGGAGCGAGTGAAAGAGGAGCGGTACCAGGATGAGTCTGGTGCTCCTTTGCCATGGGTGTCTCCCGACGCTGCGAGTGTTCCTGTGGTGGAAACATTGGAGGAGGAGGCTGCCTCAGCTGCTTGTTGGGAGTCGGAAGATGCGCTCTCTTCGTTTGAGCCTCCAGAGGGCTCACAACCTATCGATGGACAGGACCACCCGGTTTCCAGAGAAAAAATTGTCAATGAGTTTGAGCGGATTCGAGAGCACCTAGGCTTGCCACCGTTTGAGCTATCGTTGTATCGCGGGGCTTCCAACAAAAATGGCTTTGTGACAGGTCGAGTGTTTGCGCGCCAGGGAACTCCAGTTCGGATGGTTCTTACCACGTGTCCCAACGCTGACCTTGCGGAAATCTCCGCGACACTGGTCCATGAGTTCGCCCATATCGCCTCAGGTATGGGAGGGCATGATCTTGCTTTCAAGGAAGCCCTGCTGAATCTGGCGGCTGCGCTGTACGGTGACGCTTACTTTGTGGCGGCTCGTGATTACCTGAAAGAGTCTTTTCGTGTGTTGGATATGTGGCTGGCTACGGGCATTCGCGCTGTGCTGCGAAACCAGGAGCCTCCCGTTGCCAAGGACTTTGATGAGTCTTTGACGGCTGGCGTGGTCAGCCGGATCCAAAAGATGCGAGCTTTGGCGACCGACCAACCCGGAACTCCCGAAGGCATCACCGCAACAGGCATCGCAAACACCCAAAGCACGCTGTTTGGCCTGGGCTCGTACCATCTGAAATTGAACGTTACTGTGGACGAATCGATGGTTGACCGCTGGCTAAACATCGGGAAAAAAGTGCGTTGGAAGCGGGAACTCGCGTTTGATGTTGCGTCATTTTGTAACGTCTTTGCTCTGGCTCGACCCGACCGAGGGTGGATGCACTTCTTCGGAAAATACCGCGACATTATCGCCGCAGAGTATCTCCTGAATGTATGCCTGGAACACATTGAGAGGCAGTGCAACAAACACATCGCGCAGTGGAAAGCTGAGCAAGGAAGAGTCTCGGGTGGGCAGGTTCGCAGCGAGAAGGTGTCCTTTTGTGCTTCGGCTGTGGAAGGCATCAGCGACAAAATGGACCGAATCCGGGAGATGGAGCGAGCCCAGGCCAAGTCCGACCCTACAACCACGGACGCTCGTGCGTTCCAACTCACCAGCAAAGACCTTCAGCAAGCCGAAGTGTTTGCCACAGAAGAGCACAAAAAAAGAGGGATGGGTTGGGGGTCTGATTCGAGTCACTCGTACCATCACAACGAGAGCGGATACGAGGCGGGACAGGCTGTAGAGCTACGGAGTGGAGTGAACTCTGGCAAGGTGCGAGGCTTACTCGGCGGGTAAGGTTTCTGGTGGCTTAATAGTGACGTTCGAGGACGTACCAACCAAAGGCCCGAAGCATCAGAGATTGGAGGGAGTCTTCGATCAGGGGTTGGAGGTCGTTCCAGGCCGTCTCAACGAGGTCTTGGGACTGGTCGATGCACTCTTGAATGGCACCGCACGCTTCCAGCTTTTCAATGTAATCCGCAACGACACTGTCGTCTTCGGGCTTGGACTTCAGGGTTTCCCACATCCACTCACGTTGTTCGCGTGGGAGGTGAGCCATGGCCTTCACGGTGGGCATGGTCACTTTGCCTTGCGCGATGTCTTCGCCGCGGGTCTTGAGGCTGTTTTTGAAGCCGCGAAGGTTCAGGACATCATCGATGATCTGGAAGGCCAGGCCTACCGATTCAAAGTAATGACCGAGGGCTTCGATTTGCTCTTCGGAGCCATTGCCTGCTACGCCACCCATTCTTGCCAAAGCCCCTGCGGGAGCTGCAGTCTTCAGCCTGTGAACTGCGAGGACTGCCTTTTCCAGGTCGTCGATCTCCGCAGTGTTGATGGTGGCGCGCATGATCGCTTCGTCAGGTCCAGCCAAATCGAGGGCTTGCCCCGCGTGACCAGCACGCAACGATTGGAAGTAGTAGTCGTAGATTCGGACCTTTTGGGCGTCCGACATCTTCTTGCCCTTGATCAGGATCTTCTGACCCATGAAGTAGCAAGCGGTCCCTGCGTTCACGGCGACAGCATCCCCGTAAATCATGTGGACGGTCTTGCCACCCCGACGCCAGGTTGATTTGTCCTGAACATCATCAACGATGAGCGAACCCACGTGCATCAACTCGGGCATGGCCAACCAGTGGACATAGTCACGGGAGTCACCACCAACAACATCACAGCAAGCCAACGCTGCGTAAGAACGCCAGGCTTTTCCTCCGCGGTCGGTGATCTCACGTACTGGGTGGATGGAGTAGTGCGCGATGTATTCGGGATCGACCCCTTCCATCAAGTCGTCGCGGTCGTCGTCGGCGATCAGGTCACGAGCCTGCTCGTAGGTCGGCTTCAGCGGAAGGAGCCCGCTCACGGACTTACGGGTCTCTCGGCTTACTGCCTTGAAGAACATGTCGAGGGTGTTGATGTTGTGGAAGCCGCTGCGCTCGATGTATCCGACACCTTCGGCGGGTTCTCCAAACAAAGTACCCTTGGCCAGAATTCGTCCTTCCCAGAACGCGGGCTTGGAAATCAGGGTGATGAATTCTTGGTCTTGGTACACGCCCTCAGCTTCCAACTCAAGGCCAAACGCTGGAACGGTGAGGGTCCATTGGGTTGGGTACTCATTAAAGGTTCGGGTGCTGCGCCACGAGTTCAGAGGTTTTAGCTCAAACTCATTGACGGTTTGTTGCTGGCCTTCTGGGTCGATGTACACACAGAAAGCACCCACGTCTTTGTCTTCCTGTTCGCGGTCAAACAGTGCGTACGCTGTGATCTCGGAGCCGTTTGTGAATTGGACAGAGATCCAGTTCCAAGCAACATCCTCTCTCTTGGCGGACATCTCTCCCGCTTCAGCTTCTTCCTCCGAAACGCCGCCGCCAAGCTTGGCGCTGACAGGTTGCTGGTTTGAGCCTTTGGGCGGAGGCGGTGGGGCACCGAATTCATGGTCGTACCACGCGTTTCCACCGGTGATGTCGTACCGAACACCTTTGAGGAGCAGCTCTCCTTCGATGGAGCATCGAGGGATGAAGTAATAGAACATATTTTCGCCAGCCGTTCCCTTCACCACGCCGTTGTTGCCGTGTCGAATGGCTGGTTTCTGCAACGTCAGAGTGATGTCGCAGCCAATGTCAAAGTGGTCGTGATGAAGCTCCAGACGGTAGGTCTTGTCAGCGATCTTGGTGTAGCGCTGACCATCAAAGTCGAGTTCAAGTTTGTTGAGGTTGACGTAAACCTCTTTCTTAAACATCTGGTCAGGGTAGGGAACATTGCCTCGTTCGAGGATTTCTTGAAGAGAGCGCTGGAGGCGGGGATCTTTGGTGCCTTCTCCACGCTTCAACTTCTCCAGGCCCATCTTGGGTGCGTCTGCATCGACCAAGGAGAGAGGGTAGTACTTGCCTGTTTGTGGATCGCTCAACGCCCAGGTCATGGAGTGTGCATAGAGAGGTTCCTTGGTGACCTCGTCGTGGCCTTTGCAGATTCGGAAAAAGGAAGCAAACAGCGAATACTGACGGCCATCTGCAATCTCCAGGTGGCTATTAATGTACCACCACTCGGTCGTCGACGACGCGTGAGGTAGATCGTGTTTTGTGAGGTCAATGGGACCTTCACCAGGCCAGTCGGTTGGATACACACTCATCAACAAACTCTCCTTCAAAAGACTCCGATCACCCTGGGAGTCACTTGTCTTTCCCTCTGTACAATGGGGCACCCGCGGAGGGGGTTGGAAAACATCACAAGGACGCAACGACTCCAACAGGTTGCATACGGTCCCAGATTTACTGCGATGAATCAAGAGGCTTTTGCTCACCAACTTCCTCTTGAACCCTTTGACTATCGACCACTTTCTTGAAATGTTTCGCCTTTTCTGAATCTTGCTTCAGTGAGATAAAAATGACCCCACATGTTTCTTTGCGAAAGACATTCACGATTCCAACCTTGGCTCTGTTTCCGTTATTTTTGTAGAGTCACAGGAATGCCGTTGAGCACTGCATTTCCTGAGGGTCGATCCATCTGGTTTTCGTCTGTGAGGAGGTTGCTGTTCACGCCGGGGTGTTGGGAGGCTACCTGCATACTAGCTCCTGCCTGGTTGTGTCCCCAGCCATGAGGAAGGCTCACCACTCCAGGCATCATCGTGTCTGTAACCTCCACAGCAACTTGAAGAGAGCCTGCTCGGGCTTTGACTGTTACGGTCTCACCGTCGCTGATGTTGTGGTCGGCAGCATCGTTGGGGTGAATGAGAAGGGTGCAGCGATCTTTCCCCCGGACAAGGGGGGACAGGTTGTGCAGCCAGGAGTTGTTGGAGCGAAGGTGTCGTCGACCGATTAGCTGCAGAGAGGGTGCTTCCTTGTTGTGCCATTCTTGCAAGCGGGTCAGCTCTTCACCCATCGATTCGGGAGCAAGCTCCACCTTGCCCGAGGGTGTTGCTAGCACTTCGGGGATGCGAGGTTGCAGTGGACCCAAGTCGATACCGTGAGGAGCTTCCATCAGCTTGTTCAGCGTTAAACCATCGGGGTTGGCACCAAAGCCATCTCCGTAAGGACCGGCTCGAAGGAGAAAGTCGAGGACGCGCTCAGCACCACGATGAGGCTGCAGCGCCGAGAGGATCTCGTCCATGTCGCGGCCTGACAAGGGGGAGTCTTCTGCACCGATCTCGCCTTGGACAAGCTGCATGGCGATAAAGTCATCCACAAACGACAAAGGCACCGAGCTGTCTTGGCCTGAAAACAGTCGGATTAAGTGGAGGAGTATGTCTGTTTCGCAGGGTTGGTTTTCATCACGAGGTAGCGTGGCAGAGCTATAGTTGGCCACGTTGCGTACGGCCAAATCGTAAAAGGCGATGTCGTAATGGCTGTGCTGCAGCGGCGTAGGTGGAGGCAGTATCACATCAGCGTATTGGGTGGTTTCGTTGCGGTAGGGGTCCACGCTGACCATGAAGTCGAGTTGCTTCAAAGCTCGACTCAATCGCTCTCCGTTGGGTGTGGAGAGGACCGGGTTGCCTGCTACCGTAATCAACGCTCGAACTTGATCCTCGCCGGCGGTCTCGATCTCTTCTGCGAGAATACCAACGGGTAACTCGCCCATCACTTCGGGCTTTTGACTCACCCGACTGGACCATCGACCCGTGCGGAATCCTCGTCCTCCAGGGGCTGCGTTAGGGCGGTGTCGGCTGTGGGCTGACTTCGGAAACATCGCTCCGCCCGGTTGATCCAGGTTGCCCGTTAACACATTGACAACATCGACAAGCCAGCTTGTGAGGGTTCCAAACGGTGTGGTGCATGTGCCGATTCTACCGTAGACCGCCGCGCTTGAGGCCTCCGACAGCGCTCTGGCGATGTGGCGGATACTGTCGGGAGATAGGCCACAACGCTCACTGACCGACTCGGGTGAAAACGGCTCGACCCATGCCTTCACTTGCTCCAGCCCTGCAAGATGTTCGGCGATGTTCTCTACGCTGATCCGTTCTTCGGCAAACAGCGTGTGGGCTACGGCGAGGAGGAAGAGGGGGTCTGTGCCTGGCTGGATGAAGTGGTGTTCGCTGGCCAACTTTGCTGTTCGGGTCTTTCGAGGGTCAAGCACCACCACCTTGCCACCGCGTTGAAGGATCTTTTTCAAGCGGCCAGGGAAGTCAGGTGCTGTACACAAACTACCGTTGGAGGCCATCGGGTTGGCCCCAAGGATGAGGAGGTAATCGGTACGGTCGAGGTCTGGGACTGGGATGATTCGTGGATGACCAAACATCAAGCCGCTGGAGACATGCTTTGGGATCTGATCGACCGTGCTCGCTGTGAACAAATTGCGGCTGCGCAAGGTCTTGATCAGGGGGCGCATGTAGATGGAGTTCGAGAAGTTGTGGACGTTGGGGTTGCCCAGATACAAAGCGATGGCGTTGCGGTTTGAAGAGGACAGGAAAGGCGCGAAGCCTTCTTCGACACGAGCCCAGGCTTCTTCCCAAGAGGCCTCTCGCCAGGTCGAACCCTCACGAATCTGCGGCGCGCGGAGCCAGTCCGGGTCGTTGTGAAGGTGATGAAGCACGGCACCCTTGGGGCAGAGGAACCCCTGACTAAAGACGTCGTCAGGGTCGCCTTCCACGCGGGTTACTTTTCCTTCTTCTAATGTGAGCTTCAGCCCACAGGTTGCTTCGCACAAAGGACAGGTTCGGAAGGTTGTGGTGGTTGAGGCTGATGACGGCATCCAAGGCTCCTTCTCTGCTGTTGGGAGACTGTTCTGGCAGGAGCGAAGCCTGCCTTTCACCTTTTCCTTTTTGGCTCGCTGTGTATCCTAGCACACGACATCGGATGAACTGAACCCGTCCCCAGGCAGAAGGTTGGATTGTTGAGCGCTGAATCGTATTGGTTTCCTCTTGTTGACGTTGTGGGTGAGTCTCATCCTGACGATGCTACCCCTCCTTCGTATTGGTACGAAGGTGCTTGCCCGAACACCGGGCGTCTTCTACGTTTACCACGTTCTCCTCTTGCGGAAGCCGTCGCGAAAGGGTTAATGCAACAGCTCAGAAGCGAGTGGCCAGAGCCCGAAGAAGGCAAGATGTTTGGTGTGCTGTTGGTCCGTCGGGGTGACGGCGAGGTAGGTGTTCTTAAAGCGTTCTCCGGTCTGTGGCGTGGTCAAGCCACCTGGGAGGGTTGGGCTCCCCAAATTCCCGGACGTGAGCATGTGGCTCTGGAGGAAAAACGGACCCTCCAGGCTCTTGAAGAACGCAAACAAGAAATCATCCGCTTGTGGGACATACCAGAGCGTGACGAGCTTGCCAGGCTCCAACCTCAGTGGGAAGAGGAACGCGCCGCCCTAAAAGAGGAGCTTCGTTCCCGCAAACAGCGTCGCAAAGAAATGCGAAGAGAGCTGGAAGAAGAGCTTGCTGGAGAAGAACGCAGCGAAGCGTTGGAGGCGCTCAACCGAGAGAGTCAATTGGATGGATTTAAACGACGTGACCAGAAGCGCGAGTGGGATGCCTTGTTGGGTCCGTTGCGCGAGGCCGTGGAACAAGCTGACGCCCGAATTCGTGAAATCAAGCAAGATCGAAAGGTGCTTTCCCAAACCTTGCAGGCTCACATGCACGAGGTTTACCGGTTGACCAACTTTGCGGGGGTGTCGCTGTCTCTCCGCGATCTTCTCCCTGACACAGGAATCCCCACTGGCACCGGAGAATGTTGTGCTCCCAAGCTCCTTCATCTGGCTGCCCATCTGGGTATGACTCCATTGGCGATGGCCGAATTTTGGTGGGGCCCTGGGTTGGCCGACGAAAGCAAAGAGCACGGTCACTTTTACGGAGCCTGTGCCGAACGCTGTCAGCCGATCATGGGGTTCTTGCTGTCAGGGCTAGATTCTGTAGCGCTTCCAACCCTACAAGAAGACCTTCCCATGGAGATCCTGTTCCAAGACGAACACATGATCGCGGTCAACAAACCCTCTGGGTTGCTCTCTGTTCCAGGTCGTTACTTAAGCGGACAAGACTCCGCCGTGAGTCGCATCCGAAGCCTCTTCCCCACCATCTCAGGTCCTGTCGTTGTGCATCGCCTGGATCAAGAAACATCGGGCGTTTTGGTTGTGGCTTGCCATGCTGAAGCCCACCGGTCTCTGACCGCACAGTTTCGTGAACGTGCCGTCCGCAAAAGGTACTTGGCGCTGTTGGAAGGGTTGGTCATGGGCGAAGAGGGAGAGATTGATTTGCCTCTTGCACCTGACCCTGAACGTTCTCCTTTGCAGAAAGTCGATGGAAGCAACGGCAAGCCGTCTTTGACCAAGTACAAGGTTCTGGAGCGAACCAGCGAGCGGACGCGAGTGTGCTTTGAGCCCGTGACTGGGCGGACTCATCAGCTGCGGGTCCACGCTCTCAAGGGGCTGAAGGCTCCCATTGTGGGTGACACCCTCTACGGAGAGCCATCTCCTGACGAACGACTTTGTTTGCATGCGTTCTCCCTTCAACTTCAACACCCAGAGACCGGTGAGGTGCTTCTTCTTGAAAGTCCACCTCCCTTTTGACGCGGCAACGCGGGGGAACTCTACCGAGTCTGTGGGGAGAAGACATTGGATCTCTGGAGTTCGCCAGGGTTTGGACTGGACGTCGACGCAAGAAATCGATATACCCGATGCAACGGATGTATGGAACTGTAAGCATAGTGGAGGATGGTTAATGATGCGAAGAGTTTGTTGGGTGTTGGCTTTGTTGGTGTTGGGAGTGTTGTCCAGCCATTGTGGAACTCCAGATGTTACAAGCTGTGACAACAAGGTGTACCGGTGGGTCACTTCGTCCAGCTCCACCACCGAGGATCTGCACAGCGTGGTGATGGTGACGTCGGGAAAAGCCTGGGCTGTTGGCAGCAAAGGAACCATTCTTCATAGCTCCGATCGTGGCAAAACGTGGCAAGCCCAAACGTCAGGCGTACAAGTCGGGCTTTACGGCGTTTCCTTCCTTGATGACAAACAGGGATGGGCTGTCGGTGAGCAAGGCACTGTTCTTCAAACCAAGGATGGTGGGGCGTCCTGGAAGGCGTTGCAACCGCCTGTCACCGATACCCTTCGCAGCGTCCACTTTCTCAACGAGAGCGTTGGCTTTATCGCAGGGGACAAGTTCACTTTCTCAAGGACCTCTGACAGCGGAAAGCTCTGGCTCCCTGTTGGGCCGGCCAACAACATCGATCTTCTGGGTCTCTCGTTCGGCGACAAGCAACACGGCTTCATCGTGGGCGCACAAGGTTCGCTCTTCACCACACGTGACGGTGGGCAGACGGTTTTGTCCGTTCCCACAGGAACCAACGCGACCTTCCATGCTGTGACCGCGATTGATATCCAAAACGGGTGGGCCGTGGGAGCCAAGGGTGAAGTTCGTCTGACCGAAGACGCAGGCAGCAGTTGGGAGAGAAAGTTCACGAACGTGGAGTCTGATTTTTACGGCGTTGGCTTTCTCAATGTGCGACGTGGCTGGGCGATTGGTGCGGGTGGTGCCATCCTGGGAACGCTCAACAAGGGCGAACAGTGGGCCTCGGAAGCTCCTTCGGGAACATTTCCAGACCTTCTGGGGATCAGCGTAGACGAAAGCGGCGGTGTGATTGTTGGAAAGCAGGGCACTGTGATGACTCTCAGCGTGACGTGTGGGTCCTAGAAACACACCGCATCAACGTTTCCCTGCGACCTGGTAATGACTTCCGTTGCGGGTCTGGAGAAAGGGTTGAAGCGGGATGCTCTCTTGTTTCAGAAACCCTTGCTGCGGCAAGAGCCCCTCGCTAACCATCTCGATGACAGCACAAACAGAGGCAGAGGTCGTCCAGGAGATGGCTCGCCATCGTCGGCCAGCGATATCGATGGGGTAGTACGAACGCACATATTCTTTGCGCTGCAGTCGTCCTTCCAACTTGCCCTCGACCGAGGCATGTACATAGACCACATCTTCGTCAACAGGTGGTTTGGCGTCGGTTAATATGGTGCCTGCCAGGTCCCGACGTTCCCGCATTAACAGCTCGTGGAAGAAGAAGTTCATCATTCGAGCGTGGCCGGGGTAGCGCATGGTTTTGTAGTCGAGGTTGTCGACCTTGCCGAGGTAGGTCTCACACATGGTTCCCAGGCCACCAGATGTTGTAAATGCTTCCAACTGTAGTCCGTTGATGTAGATTGTCTCGACCCACTCCAACGGAGACACCCACTTGTGTTCCCCGTTTTCAATGACCTCGCAATCGTTGAGGTATTCATTCACAACACCTTCAGGCGACCAGTTGAACGCATAGCCAAGCAAACCTGTTGGGTGTTGGGGAAGGGCACCAACCCGGAGCTTGATGGAGCGTATCTCGTCAAAGAGGGTGGTGAGGTGAGCCCCAACGATGCCAATGAAGCCAGGAGCCAATCCACACTGTGGAGCCATGACTCCTTTGGCATCCGAACTCATCTCGCGGATGGCCTGGGTGGTAGGGACATCTTCCGTTAAGTCGAAGTAGTGGAGGCCGAGTTGGTAAGCCACTTCAGCGACTGCAAGGTTCAAATGGTACGGAAGGCAAGACAGCACCGCGTCTTGACCCTGTAGCTTCTGTTTCAGCACTTCGGGAGAAGAGAGGTCTGTTTGTTGTATTGGGAAGGCGAGGCTTTCACGGGGAAGTTGGACGTCCAGGCCTGTGACCTTGTAGTCCGACTCGTGGAGCAAGAGCGCCGCAAGTGTGCCCACTTTTCCCAAACCCAACACTGCGATGGAACGAATGGCCTGGCTCATGTTCAACCTCCTTGTATGTGGTGCTCTTCACTTCGAGATCGGGCCTGCTCTTTCTCATTTGCCTTTGATCTCTATCAGGTGCTTGTGAAAACGACCACGCCGTCGGACCTGTATCAAGAATGTTGTGTGGTTGCGAAGGGCGACATACGCCATCATCGCGCGGGTTGGGGTGTCGATCTTGTATCCATTGACCGATGTGATGACGTCGCCTTTGCGGAAGCCCAAACGATGGAGCACGGTGTAACGTCGCAAATAGCTCAACCGGAAGCCAGAGACCTTCCTTCGTTGGTGCGGGACGACCACCACATCACGAGCGAGTGACGGAAGTCGTTGAAGGTAAAAGCTGACGACGGAAGATGGAATCTGCGCATGCCACCGCCGCACCCTTCGTATCTTCCGAAGCATCCGACGTTCTACGGACCGGCTCTGGCGTCGACGTCTTCTTCGCTTGGTTCGTCTCCTTCGCCTTCGCACTCTCCGACGACGACCGCGCCTACGTTTTCTCCGTCGGGCTCGGCGTCGTCTACGGGAGCGCCTTCTTCTTCGAGCTCTGCGTTGTCTTCGTCTTCGTGCTTTGGCGCGACCGCGTACCTTTTTCTTAGAGGGCTCGGCTTTCTGTGCGCGAGCAGAGTCCTGGGCTTGCGTCACTGAGGGGGAGCCTTCTGGACCTGCCAGAAAGACAAACAAGCCAAAGAGCAACCCAAGGAGCAGCAGGGTACGTCGGTGTGTACGAGGGACCGTCAGTTTTGAAGGAGGAAGTGGCATAAAAAGAGTCCTTTTGTGTTCGGGCAACGCTCCTTAAGCATCTGTATGCAGCTTCTCAGATGCAAGCGATTTCTTGGTTTTGTTTCCACGGCACGGAGGACAAACATGTCGTGAGGTTTGTGATCTTTTTATCAAGAAAACTGTGGTCTTGCTCACAGGTTTTTCTTCTCCATCTCTCCAAATTCAAAGAGCTTTTGCGATGCGGATTGTTCCTTTGGGACTCTCTCGGCTCTTTTTCTTCTGCTGGGGTTGTTCCTTCTCCGTGGGCTGAAGTCCTTGGGGGGCAAAGGTTTGTCGTAGGTGGGGATTCTGGCTTGCGAAAAAGAATGCTCCGTTGTTGAGGGTAGAGGTGTGATCTTTCTGTGTTTGTGCCTATTCATTAAAGAGAGGCAGGTTGGTGGGACCTGCCGCGAGCACGTGAGGAGATCGTTGTATGGCGAATGAAGCAAATCACTGTCCTGGGTGTTGGCGCAACCTTCCTTTGATGGAAGAGGGCGAGCCACCCAACTTTTGTCCCCATTGCCAGTTTCCGATGAAGCCTGTGGGCGGGTGTTATCGATTGGAAGGCAAGCTGGGAGCAGGGGCGTTTGGGACAGTGTATCGATGCCGTCACATCGAACACAACACCCAGCACGCGATCAAAATTATGCGATGGGATGTTGTGGAGGATATGGCTCCAGAGCATTGGGGTAGCACGCAAAAACGCCAGAAACAGAAAGAGTTTGAGCAGCGGTTTCAACGTGAAGTGGAGCTGACCCAAACGTTGGCAGAGGACAGCTGGCACATTGTCCGCTTGGAAGAAGCGGGCAGCGATCCGTTGCATGGTTTGTACTACGTGATGGAACTGCTTGAAGGTGCACCGCTGGCGCAGTTTATTCGGAAGTGGCCGACGATGTCTCGCCGTTTGGCGTTTTCCATCATGGAGCAGATCTGTCAGGGGGTTCGAGCGGCTCATCGAAAGGGTGTTATCCACCGGGACCTCAAACCCGAAAACGTAATCTTTTTGCAGGAAGAGCAGCAGGGCCGCTTTGTTAAGATTCTCGACTTTGGGATCGCGAAGGTCCTGGACAACCAGAAGCACCAGCTGACTTCACGTCCTGTCGGGACTCCCTTGTACATGTCGCCGGAGCAATGCACCAACCGAAGAGTGGACCAGCGAGCCGATATCTACGCGTTGGGTTGCTTGATGTATCACATGATCACGGGTGTTCCGCCGTTTGATGCCGGTTTGGAAATCCCTCAGCTGATGCTGCAGCATGTCCAGATGATGCCGCCGATGATGAGAGACCGTTGCCCTGACCTGCCCATTCCGGCTGGGCTGGATCTCGCCATTCGTCAGGCGCTCACCAAAGATCCCAGCGAACGCTACCAAAATGTGGAGGCGTTTTGGAATGCCATCCAACCGTTTGGCAATTGGCTGGACGGTCATTCGCTGTCGGAGGAGCCCGTTCCTCCCAAGTCTGTGACGTTTGCTCCGCTTACACCGGTCCCTCATGTCAGGGAGCCTGCCATCGTCGAGCCAGTCCCTGAGTTGTGGGAGAGCGACTCGTTTGTTCCTTTTGAGACCAACCACGACTGGATGGATTACTCTTACGAGAAGCCGAGGTTTCGAGCCTGGGGGATTGCAGCCATGATGCTGATGTTGGCTGGCCTCGGCGGTGTCCTCTGGTGGGGGCAGGCGGAAGACCCGAAGTGGGTGTCTGTTGCGGCTGAAAAAGGGACCTTGCTCGCAATGGGTTCTGTCTCCAAAGGCTCCTGGGAACCCAAGACGAAGTCCCATTCGTTGGAGCCCATTCCTGCCCTCAAACCTGAACCCCAGACGACGAAACCCATGCTGCGGTTGGCGGTATCCAACCGAGCGTTTGTCGCCAAACAGCCGAAGAAAAAACTCAGTCGGCTGGAACGGTTCCTTCAAAAGACTCTGGCATCGAGGGCACAACAGAAACGCGTTGTTCGTCGCAAACGACGCGCTCGACGGGTGGCTTCCATTCGGTCGAATCGTAGACGCTACCGTGCTCACACTGTGTCTCGAAGCAAGGCTCTCCTGCCTTCCGGTTTCCGAGGACGCTCTGCGATTGCTGGTGTGAAAGATCCCAATGTCTCGGGTTGGCCGGGCGCGCAGCGTGTCTCCATTCCAGCAAGCAGTGTGTTGACAGGTCCTAGTGTAACATCGGGCGCTGCAGGTCGCGTGTTGGCGATCAGCCGTAGCATTTGGATGTGGCGAACTGAGGTGACGCAAGGCCAGTTCAAGGCCATTATGGGGTACAACCCTTCGCACTTCCAGCGCTGTGGAAGCCGTTGCCCTGTCGAGAATGTTAGCTGGCACGAAGCTGCGGCATTTGCCAACGCGTTGTCCCGGCGTCAAGGG
This sequence comes from Deltaproteobacteria bacterium, assembly GCA_006226375.1. Lineage (GTDB taxonomy): Bacteria > Myxococcota_C > UBA6777 > UBA6777 > UBA6777 > M3003. The sequence goes on from SBHC01000052.1 coordinate 171,310, forward strand.
ATGGCGACCTGTTATGCCTGCAGCGGAAAGGGCAAGAATGTCTGGTGTATGGTTAAGCGAAAGTTTTGGGGCCGGTTGTACTCTCGCTGCAAAGGTTGGCGCTTGCCCACCGAAGCGGAGTGGGAGACCGCTTATCGCGCGGGCTCACCTGCACCGTATTACACAGGACAGTGCTTAACGTCCCGCAAGGCTAACTTTAATGGTGGACTCGCTGCCAAGGACTGCCCACGCGGTAGGTTCCGCAAACGAACCATGTCAGTAGGAAGCTTTCATCCCAACGGGTGGGGTATCTACGATATGGCCGGTAACGTCTGGGAGTGGGTGTACGATAGTCATCGTTCCAGTCTTCCTCAGGGCAAAGATCCTGTCCGTATTGGTAGCTCCAAGCGGGTTGTTCGAGGGGGTGGTTGGTATAGCTCAGCCAAGGAGCTAGAAGCGACCTCCCGTGATAGCTATGAAGCGGCTAAGCGAGGCATCATCCTTGGCTTCCGTCCTGTTCGTACGCGATAGCTTGTCTCTTCTCGCCTCCCCCTTACTCCAAGGGATTCTTGAAAATGGGGTAGGGCACAACAGGAGTGTGGCTTTTGGGATCGATGCTTCCTCGGATGATGTAGCTTTGAATCACATTGTCGCAGTCGAGATTGGCGTGGGCTTCCAGGGTAAAGGTCGCTTTCTTTCCTTTGCCGTCTGAACGATAGCAAAGTTGGTAGTACGAGTTACCCAAAGGTTGGTAACCCAGCTGTTTCCAGCAAGAGTGATTGAGGCGTAACTCGCTCGACATGTACATGGGGTTGCCTGTTCGACAAGGCAAGTGAAGAGGCAAACAGATCCATCCCTTTCCTTCACAAAGAAAGCGATGTCCCTTACGATCCTGGCCCCTTGGTGAAAGATTGGCTTTGTAGTGCTCCACCACATTCTTCCAGATCGTACGAATTTGTTTCATGGAGTTTTGGTAGACGGTTCGCTCGTCTGTTTGCAGCAAACGAGGAACCAAGACGAAGAGAACGCTAAAGCCGATAGCCAGTCCCAATACGAAGGTCGCAAACCAACGCCAGTTCATGAATGACTGGGTTGGTTCTTGAAGCTCTTCTGCTTCCTGTTCCTCGGGAGTTGGCTCATCAAGCTCTTTGATATTCGTGGGGAGGGGAGGACGTTCTTGCATAGTGTTCCAGCTTTGGGCTCGTTGGTTTTCTGTCTCCCTGGATTGGGAAGGCAGTCTTCTTCCTTATCCTACCCAAGTTCGAGCATTCCGGAACATTCGCATCCAGGGGCTGTATTCCTTCCAATCTTCAGGATGCCAGGACAATTGAACTGTGCGGAACACCCGCTCAGGGTGGGGCATCATGATCGTGAAGCGACCGTCGGCGTTACAGAGTCCTGTGATGCCTTGGGGGGAGCCGTTTGGGTTAAGAGGGTAGGTCTCCGTGGGTTGACCCTGGTTGTCTGTGTAACGAAGGCAGATGTTGCCACTTTTGGACGCTTGTTCTAGCGAACGGGAAGACTTGAACTCTGCGCGACCTTCACCGTGCGCAACAGCGATGGGGACACGTGACCCTGCCATGCCTTGGAGCAAGATGGAGGGGGACTCCAAGACTTCCACCATGACTGTTCTCGCTTCAAACTGTTCGCTGTTGTTTCGTACAAAGTGAGGCCAGTGCTCTGCGCCAGGGATCAGGTCTTTGAGGTTCGACATCATCTGGCAGCCGTTGCATACACCGAGACCCAACGTGTCGGTGCGGGCAAAGAAACGCTGGAACTCATCCAGGGCTCGTTGGTGGAACAAGATTGACTTGGCCCATCCTTCTCCGGCGCCCAAGACGTCACCGTAAGAGAAGCCTCCGCAAGCGACGATGCCTTGGAAGTCTTCCAGAGTGATACGACCTTCGAGGATGTCACTCATGTGAACATCCACCGCTGCAAAGCCGGCGAGGTCAAACGCTGCAGCCATCTCTACCTGTCCGTTTACTCCTTGCTCCCGGAGTATCGCCATCTTGGGGCGAACGCCGGTTTGGAGGTAGGGGGCTGTGACATCGTCGTTGGGGTCAAATGTAAGGTGGCTGTGCAAACCTGGATCGTTGGGCAACCCAAGCTGTTCGTATTCTTGTTGAGCGCAGTCCGCATGGTCTCGTAAGGACGCCATCTTGTAGGATGTCAGACCCCACAGCCGATGCAACTCCCGAAGGTCATCTTGAACGATAACTTGGTCTTGGTAACGAACGGTTACTTGTCGATCGGAAGCGATGTTACCCAGCGTATGAACATGACCTTCCAACATCGTTCCCTGGAAGGTGGCCTGCACTTGAGGCACATCGGAGGTTTTTACCTGGAGGACGGCACCCAACTCTTCGGCAAAGAGCGAGGCGAAAGGACTGTCACCCAAAGGACCCAGGTTCACACGAATTCCAGTGTTTCCCGCAAAGGCCATCTCGGTCAGAGTGCTCCATAAACCACCATCGGAGCGGTCGTGATAGGCCAGGACAAGGCCTTCTGCTGCGAGCGTTTGTACACCAGCAAAGAAGTCGAGCAGGAGCTGCGGGTTATCGACATCCGGAGGCGTTTGCCCGAGCTGTTGGTAGGTTTGAGCGACACAGGAACCACCCAGCCGGTTCTGTCCACGACCCAAATCCAGAAGAACGAGGCTGGTGTCCGAGTCTTGCTGAAGCTGCGGTGTGAGCGTGTTGCGGCAATCTGTAACGGGCGCAAAGCCCGAGACAATCAACGATAGGGGAGCGACCACCGCTTTGGATTCTTCCGCCTCTTCCCAGATCGACTTCATCGACATGGAGTCTTTGCCGACAGGTATGGTGATGTTGAGGGCTGGGCAAAGCTCCATCCCTACGGCCTTTACCGTTTCGTACAACGCAACATCTTGTCCAGGGTATCCAGCAGCGACCATCCAGTTGGCGCTGAGTTTGATGTCGTTGATGGAGGCGATCCGCGCAGCAGCCAGGTTGGTGATGGCTTCTGCGACAGCCAGGCGTCCAGAAGCTGCTGGATTGAGGATGGCAACGGGCGTACGCTCTCCCATCGCCATGGCTTCTCCGACGTTGGAAGTGACTGTGCTTGTTGTCACCGCAACATCCGCGACAGGAACTTGCCAGGGGCCTACCATTTGATCCCGAGCGACCATCCCTGTGATGCTTCGGTCGCCAATCGTGATGAGGAATGTTTTGGCCGCGACGGTGGGAAATTGAAGCACGCGATGGGCGGCTTCCTGGATGTTGAGCGCGCTGGTGTCCAAAGCATCGTGGGAAATTGGCCTTGAGACAGCGTCGCGGTGCATCCGAGGTGGTTTCCCAAACAACGTTGACATGGGGATGTCGATCGGGTTGTTCTCGAAGTGTTGGTCCGAAAGGGTCAAGTGCTCCTCTTGGGTGGCGTATCCCAGCACCGCAAAGGGGCAACGTTCACGCTGGCAGATGGCTTCAAACTCAGGAACTCGATGAGGTGGGATCGCTAGAACATACCGCTCCTGACTCTCGTTGCACCAGATCTCAAGAGGGCTCATTTCCGGTTCGTCGTTGGGGATGTTGCGTAGCTCGAACGAGCCTCCACGTTGGCTGTCGTGAACCAGCTCTGGGATGGCGTTGGAGAGTCCTCCTGCGCCAACGTCATGGATCGAGACAATGGGGTTGTCGTCTCCCAAGCGCCAGCAGCTATCGATGACTTCCTGGCACCGTCGCTCCATCTCAGGGTTGTCTCGCTGGACGGATGCAAAGTCGAGGGCTTCGGCGCTGGCTCCGCTCGCCATGGAGGAGGCCGCTCCACCCCCCAGTCCAATCAACATCGCCGGTCCACCCAATACAATGATGGCCGAACCTTCGGGGATGTCGTGTTTGTCAACATGATTGCCCCGAATGTTCCCGAGGCCTCCAGCGATCATGATGGGCTTGTGATACCCACGCATCTCGGTTCCTGTTTCAGCAGGAACGGCCTGCTCAAAGGTCCGAAAGTAACCGGCCAGGGCTGGGCGGCCAAACTCGTTATTAAAGCCGGCTCCTCCCAAAGGTCCGTCCAACATGATGGAGAGGGCCGAAGCCATACGAGGGGAGTGACCGTATCCTGTCTCCCAAGGTTGGGGAAGATCGGGAAGGTTGAGGTGGGACACGGAAAATCCGACAAGGCCAGCTTTGGGCTTGGAGCCTCGGCCCGTCGCGCCTTCGTCACGGATCTCTCCGCCCGAACCTGTCGAAGCTCCGGGGTACGGCGAGATCCCTGTGGGGTGGTTGTGGGTTTCCACCTTCATCAAAATGTGAACGTCTTCTTCGTGGTGACGGTAGATTCCATCGCTGGCGTCGGCAAAGAACCGCTTGGCTTTGTACCCTTTCATCACTGCAGCGTTGTCGTGGTAGGCCGATAACATCCCGTCGCTGTGGTGTTGGTATGTGTTCTTGATCATCGCAAACAAAGACATGTCTTGGTCTTTGCCATCCAGCGTCCAGCTTGCGTTGAAGATCTTGTGCCGACAATGCTCCGAGTTGGCCTGGGCAAACATCATCAGCTCCACGTCACTGGGGTTGCGTTGCAACTCCTGGTAGCTTGCGAGCAGATAGTCGATCTCGTCGTCGCTAAGGGCCAAACCCAGCTTCGTGTTGGCCTCCTGCAAGGCTTCTTTGCCACCGGAGAGAACCGGCACATGACTCATCGGGCGTGGAGCGCCATGATGAAACAGCTTGTGGGCGTCTTGGAGATCTGTGAGCACTGTTTCGGTCATGCGGTCGTGGATGAGAGCCCAGAGTGAAGCGTCCCACTCTGCACCCCACAGCGTGTAGGCGATTCCACGCTCCATCCGAACGATCTCGGAGAGACCGCAAATGTGAAGAATGTCTGTTGCTTTGGAAGACCAGGGAGACAAGGTTCCCAAGCGAGGTACAACCACGACCTGGGCTGGGTGGTGTTGGGGTTGGAGCACTTGTACCGGTGATTCTGCCGGTGACTCCAACCTCCAAGGCACTTCTTGGGCTGTGCTTTGTGGGCCGTAGGTGAGGATGCGGCCCAACTTTTCTTGGTCAAGCTTGCTCCAGGCTTCTTCCGACACTTCAAGGATATGAAGATATTGAGCTTCGACATGAGTGATGGCTGGCTTTGTCCATTGCAACGTCTGAAGCAGCTGCGTCTTGCGGAAGGAAGAGAGCGCGGGTGAACCCAAGAGGACTTTCATCGTAGCACCTTGTTCTATGCTGGAGTTGGTCTTGCTTCTTGGAACGGCATCAACGAATCGTCGGGTTGCTCGCTTGCAGTATGAAAACCGTTGACGCGCCGCAGGTATAGATGGTGTGGGTTGGTGCGTCAAGGGTTGAGGCGGTTGGAGCGATGGGGAGCTTCTCGCTCTTTTCCTTTTGCATCACCTCTGGTAGATAGAAGAACACTACATTTTCATCCACATTTGGGAGAGTCGAACATGGGAGCTGACAAGCAAGAACTCGAAGACTCCGGCCAGTCGCTGCGAGTGATGACCCGGGAAGAGATCGAACAGGCCTATGCTACAGGGGAACGAAACTTTCAGTCCTTGAACCTGCAAGGCGTGGATCTCGCACGATTGGATCTGCAGAAAGCTGACCTCTCCGGAAGTGACATGCGGCGAAGCACGCTGTTTGAGACCAACCTGGAAGGTGCAAACCTCAACGATGTGAACCTGGAAGGTACCTTTCTGGCCAAAACACAGCTCTCCAACTCTTCGATGCGACGAGCCAATCTGACGCGCTGCAATGCAGAAGGCGCAACCTGGCAAGAGGTTGACCTGAAACACACCAACCTGACGGCCATTCGGTTCAAGAACGGGACCTGGATCAACTGCTCCGTTCGCAACAGTAAGTTCAACGAGGGGGACTTCTCTCTGTTTACCTTTGACCACTGTCGAATGTATGGCTCTTCGTTTAAGCAGGCTACGTTGAGCAACGTTAAGTTCCAACGTTGCAAGCTCCAGGACGCTGTCTTTACGGGAGCTGAGATGGAAGGTGCAGAGTTGCCCAATGCTGATCTGCACAACGCTGAGATGCCGTATGCGAACTTGAAGGGAGCCAATCTCTCCGGTGCAAACCTGGAGAATGCCATTCTTCGCAACGCAAAACTTCACGACGCCAACTTCACCAAAGCTACGATGCTGCGAACACAATGTGCGGATGCTCAGTTCGTCGGGGCGAACCTCTCTGGAGTGACTCTGAGTCGGGCCGAGCTGCAGGGGGCCTCTTTCAAAAAGGCCAACCTGAACGGCGCTGACCTTACCTCCTCGAACCTCCAGCTTGCTGACCTGTCTGGTGCGAACCTGGAAGGAGCGACCCTGGATGGCGTGGACCTGACGTCTGCCGACATCCACGACTCTCGCGTGGACCGAAGCACCACCTTCTATGCAACCAAGACCATCGGACTCGACTTTGCAGGAAACTGGTCACTTAAAACGCGCGTGACAGAGTGCGCCCACGACCTCGTGATTGAAAACTTCCGACGCAACCATCCTACTCTTGGATTCATTTGGTGGCTGCTGTTTGGTTGTGGCAAAAGAAACTACTTGCTGCTGTTTTGGGGAGCGGTGTTGGTTGTTTTCTTTGCAGGCCTGATGACCGCTTCACCCAATTCCTTCAACTTTGGGATCGCGTCTCCCACCTTTGTTGACCACCTTCGCAACAGCCTGGGTGTGTTTGTTACCCTTGACTTTGTTCTCGACAAAGGTGTGACGAGCTACGGTAGGTATGTGCTCCTCGCAGAGATGTTATCCAGCTATCTGATGCTTGGTTTTATTGCCAGCTTGTTCTCTTCGATCTTCCCTCAAAAGCCTCAGTAAACCTTCGTTTGCAACATCCCCCCACTTGGGTTCGTTCTCATTCTTTCGTGTTGACCTTGTTGAGCGCATCAACCACAGCGAATGTATCGCCTTCCTTGTAGAAATCCACGGTGATGAAGTTCGGAATGCGGCCTGCTTCGGTCTGGCATTGCTGCGCGCGCTTGAGAAAGAAGGGGTTGCTGTTGGCTTCTTTGGCGAGCTTCGGTGTGGAGAGTGGATTCCCCAAGAAGTGATTGAGGATCCACAGAGGGTTGGATGAATTCCCTCGGTCCGGCTTGCAGGTGAAGTCTTGGGTGCTGCTGTTTTTCCAGCGTGTGTCCCAGGCCGTTTTCCACATGTTGTGATACCAGGGATACGTACCGCCGCCACGGTCTGTGAGGACAACGACGCGCTGGTTTTTCTCAATCATGGTTCGAAGCGTGGGCCACGACTCTCCTTCTGGATGCGCATAGGTCATGGCGAGCAGGCCGCTCTCTTCAAAGGCCTGGCGTACATCTTTGGCGTCAACGTAGCATTCCAAGATGAGCGTCACCACTTCATTGGGGTTCTTCTTGAGGAAGTCTGTGATCTCCTGGAGTCCGTCGGTGAGCTTCTTTTTCCCAAGGTCACAGTTGCTATGACAAAGGTAGGGCAGCTTCTCATGCAGGTGGATGTCCAACATCAATCCGCGGACGCCATCTTGCAACTGGTCAGTGATGGGGACGCTTTGGTTGGGAGGAAGCCATCCTTCCACGCTGTTGGACATGGCGTTGTGCGTTGTCGCGTAGGCTATCTTGTTAAACTCTCGATCGCACAACTCTTCTGCGCCGTTACAACGAAGGGGTCCAGGTTCGGTTGTTCCCGTGGTTTCTGGCTTGGATGCACGGTCTCGATCTTGTCCGGCGTCCGTAACCGATGCATTGCCTTCCTCCTTGCCAGGTTCTGTAGGGGAAGACGATGACGCACATCCACAAACCATCAAACATAGGGTAAGAAGTCCGACAACTACTCCCCTGTGCCACAACATGACGAACGTTGAGTCGGACTTAAGGATGCAAGGTGTTTTGTTCAGGTTGCTCTGCACGAAGTGCTCCTTGTTGGCTGGTGAGTCATTTACAAGATCTAGCTTCCTTATGGTCTATGTTGTCATGTTTTTGTCAATACAGAGTCACAGGTTTGTTGCTTGGGTTTGCCATTCAAGAGAGGGCTTCACAACTATGACGTCCTGATCATGCTTTCCGAGAAAGAGTCTCGTTGTTGGAGAGTGCGACTGGACGAGTCAGAGATTGTATGTGCTTGCTTCTCAATTGGTTTGTCGTTTTCTGTGGTTGTACTGGTCTGGTTCTTGCTTGGTCGTTTGGTATGTTTGACATGTAGGTATTTTTTGGGTTGCGAGGTGATGGTATGAGACGATTGTTTTTTCTTTGTTGTGCTGTGTTTGGCGGTTGGGTTGCTACGGGTTGTGGTGGCGTTGGTGGATACAATTTTAACTGGCAACAACCGGGGGGCGACACGCAGCGGCCAACGGACCTCTCGGATACATCGGGTGCTCAGAATGACACATCAAACACAAACATTCCTGGTTCGGGAGTTCACGCCCGATTGGCTGTCACCAAAGATGGCCGATACGTACTCTTTACACCAACAGAAAGAAAACCAGTCGCTTATTACCAGCCAGCCAAACAAGATACCTTTTTTAAAGGCCTGGATGACCTGGTTGTGTGCTCAAAGATAAAAGCCTCTGAAGCAGAGGTCCCTGCGTTTTCTCAAACGCTTCGGGTGCTGGACCTGAAGGATAACAAGGTGAGAGAACGGACATTCTCCATGCCGTTCCCCCGTTTGTCTGTGGTTTTGCACCCTGACAACAAGAGCGTGTTCCTTGCGGAGTACGCTTGTGAACATCCCACAACCCAATGGGGGTTTTCCTTTGCCAAGCTTGTTGCGCTCCACCAGGTCTCCCTGAATAACTTGAAGACCCTGCGATCCTTTCGGGTGCAGGCTGACAACATCGATCGACTCTTCCATGAGGCCAGCGTTCATTTCTGGCACTTCTTCCCTTCTGTTCCCAAAGGAGATGAGGTCGAGACCCACGCGATGCCTTCAGGACAGACTCGCTTTGTAGTGTCTCCGTTGGGGAACTTCATTGGTTTGTACCGACATGCGAAGCCCGACTCTCGGGGGCGTTCGTTGTTTATGTTGAACTTGAACACGAAGTCATTCCGTCGAGTTCAGCTGTCTTCCCCGTTGGTGCAGATTCGGTTCTCCAAGGACGAAAGCGCATTGTTTGCTGCCGCAAGCAAAGAGTTTGATACGGTCGAGCAAGAACGGCGCAATCGGTGCGCTACTCGGAAAGATCGTGACTCTGTTCCCGAGTGTTCCCAGTTGAGAGCCTGGACTGATTTGGTTCGTGTGGCCTTGCTGCCCAACTTCAAAGTTGACAAAGACGCCCTGACGTTGGGGTATTCGGTGGACCACTACCGTCGCATCCAAGACTCCGCTCATGGTATGGCTGCTATGACTCCAGCGTTCACTCTGTCTCCAGACCAATCTCGTATGGTCCTTTCCATTTGCGACCGGGTCAATTGGAAGCGTCGCTCGTGTAGCGGAGAATTGTTTCTTCTCAAGGCGGAGAACTTGGATCTGGAACGCAAGATTCCAGGGCTGGGTCCTGCTGGCTTCTCTCCGGATGGTTCTACCATTGTGGCGTGGGATGGAACTCGGAATGATGTGGGGCAGGTGTTGGTGCCTTTGTTCCCTGAGGAGGACGATCCCTACCAGCACTGGCTGGTCTTGATCGATACCCAGACGTGGAAGCGAAGAAAGGTGGACACTCCCTTTGAAGGACCTCTTTACTTTGTCACCCCAAAGGGCAACTTTGTTGCAACGGTCAGTGACCTTCAGGGGGAAACCATGGTGATCACTGACCTGGAGAATGGCTACAGTGTCAATGTCAAGACCAAGATGCAAATGGCAGAGTTCAGTGTCTCAAGTGATGGAGCAGTGCTTTACAGCGTGGAGCAGGGTGGAGTGGTGAAGATGGATCTCAAGCGGGCTTCTCAAACCTATCTGGTGCCTCCAGGTAGCTTTGCCGAGAACGTTCAGGTTCTCCCTTCTGGTTCTCCGTTTCAGCGAAATGTCACTCCTCCGTCGAATGCCAAGCCGACGGCATCACAGCAGCTAAAGACCCTTCGCCTTGAACTCAAAGGGACTGTTCTGCACCCTCGCGTGGTTCCCTGGAACACTCTTGCTTCTTCCCAGGCATCAACCAGAGGTGACTCCATTTTGGTGGGTCGTCACTCCCGACAGATCTTCGAGATCTTCAACGAGCATTCCCAGCTTCTGTACAAGTTTTCGGTCCCTGAATAGGGGTCTTATTGGGGAGAGGTGGAGGCGACTGTCACATTGGCAGAGCCGACTTCTGAGGTCTCGCTGGGGCTTCCGTAGTTGTCGGTTTGGTGAAACACCTTTACGGTGTAGCTGCCGCTGTCAAACGGTCCAACCTTAGCGCTCAAGTTAAACTTGCAGTCACAAGCTGCGACAACAGAGGGGTTCATGTCGACAGGGCGTGCGGTCACTTTGATGGTTGTTCCGTCTTGTTCTGAAACAAACATGACCTTTTGTTCGCAGCGGAAGTTCGCCAGCTTGTACAGAACTGTAATGTAGGCACCGTCTGTCGCGATCTCGACAGGTTGCTCCCCTGGTGCATGAGGAATGAGCGGCAAGTTGCTCATGCATTCACTCTGATTGAACTGCTGCACAAGCTCATTGCTGGGACCTCCAGAACAAGCTTGAAGCGAGCATAACAAAAACAATGCAACTGCGAGCAGAACCGGAAAAAACATACGTTTCATCGTTGTCACCTTTGGATCCTATGTTTTCTATCACGAGGCCTTGTTGTATCACGTTTGGTTCTTGCGCTACAATCTTACCCGAATGGAACATCTCCCCCTCATTGTTTGTGAGCCGTAGGGAACGTTTGCGTATGACAAAGAAGCCATTGGAAGCTGCGGAACATTCTTCTCCTTATGTTGCGTCGCTTCTGCCTCTCTCCACCCAGCTACCGATCGACAAACTCGCTTCGAGCTTTTCCAGTGTGACAAACTCTTACAAGTTTTATTGGTTTCTTTCGATTCTGGAAGAGGTGAAGTTGCAAGGAGAGCCTACTTTGCCTGTGTCTTCTTTGCTGGCGCGGATGCTCTCGCTGGTTTGGTATCCCGTGAACTACTTTCGGCTGTCGTTTGGAAAACAAGACCGGCTCGGTGCTTTGGTGGCTTCCATTCGAGATGCCTCTGAGCTAACGAAAGCTTCCTGTGAGCAAGAGGTATACGTTGAATGTCTTGCTTGCTTGGAGGGGCGCTCACCTTCGCTGCAAGCTTCGTTGCGAAAGGGTTTGGGCTCTATCTCTCGGTATGTTCCGTATCGGTTCCTTCGACCCTGGTTTGCTTCTTCCCTTCGAGGTGTCAGAGACTCTGCCGTTCATACGAAGATTGTGGAGCTTGCAGATGCATCGTTCTCTTCCGAAGATGTTTCCGTTCCGCTGTACCGATTTGTGCCGGGGGAGTCTGCGATCGAGATACATCCTCTTTGGTTGGCTTATCTGCAACAGCACCTTCGTGTGTTGCAGGATTTTTGTCTGTGGAATTTGGTGAGCTATCTCAATAAGAAAAATCCGAACACTCCGGGGATTGTGAGCAAACTCTTTGCACCCCAAACCAGAGATCTGAAGCAGGCACGGACGTTTTGGGAGACCGTTTGCTTGCATTCGAGAGCGCCTGTTACTTGCATCTATTCGGGAGTCGCTCTTCCTGCGTCGGGTTTCTCGTTGGATCATTTTTTGCCTTGGAGCTTTGTGGTCCATGATCTCATGTGGAACCTGATTCCCACTCCTTCGTCGGTGAACTCTGCGAAAGGAAACCGACTGCCTTGTTTGCAGAGTTACCTGAATGACTTTTGCCAACAGCAGTACCAGGCAGTTCAAGTCGTTGGGCAGCAAGGTAAGGGGCGACAGTTGGAAGACCATCTTTTGCTCGTTGGGGCGTCCAGCGTCTCAGACCTTCTCAACATGCCATACGAATCGTTTGCATCGATCCTGCAACGCACCGTTTCGCCGCAGTGGCAGATCGCAGAGAATATGGGGTTTGAAGGAGGGTGGAGCCTGGCTTCCTGAGCTAGATGCAGAGAACAGGCTTACTTTCGAGCAAGCACACACGAAGCGAGGACTCTGTATCAGGTATGAGGTTTGTCTACTCTTTTTCTACTCTCTAGCCACTGCCTTCCTTTTCCTACATGCTTTCTGAAGTACCTCCACAATCTCTGAGTTATCTCCCAATTCCTGGAGATTGGACCTTCTCTTTTTTTCTGACTTCGCCTTAAGTTACTAAAACAGTTGCTTGTTGTAGCCCTCCTATCTCCTGGTGCAATTGTTGCTGGAAGGGAGTTTGAGTTTTTCAGCGTTCTGCAATCTGCAAAGGACTGCTGTTCTCATCGTCCCACAACGCATGGCGATTGAAAGCCACAGAAGGAGAAAAGATGAAACAACACAAGGCACTTATGTTCTACGTATTGTTGGGGGTCGCGCTGCTATTCACTCCCCAAAACGCTTCTGCCGGAGCTGTGCGTGACTTTTGCTCGGCTCACGACCAGCAGTTGGCGCAAGATATGGCAACCACAGCGGCTTCTATTCTTGCGTTTCACGGTGGTGTCAGTACGACTTGCTACTATCTCATCATGACGTGGGCGTCGCAGCAAAAGTCTGATCAAGCTCACAAGGCGAACGAGAGTATCGCAAAAGTGGTACCCCGGTTTATCAAAGCCTCGAAAGGTTTTTTTCAGGTGATGGTTCCAACATCCAAGAGAGTATCGAATGCTCTCAGATCCCACAACGAGTACATGGCGGATGTTTTTAAGGGTAGCTTTGTGAATTCCTTTACAACGATGGGGATGAAAAACCTGCCGTTGATTCAGCGATGCAAGAACACTGCGATCGCTCTTTATAAATTTCGTGCAGTCATGTTGGCTGCGATGGCGTACTTGGCTGTTACCAAGTCGATCTGTGCCACTGCGAAAGCCATTGATCCTCACTGCAAGCGTTCCTCCAAGCACAAGAACAAGTGCACCTTGCCCATCTACAACGAGCACTCGATGGTTCCGAACCACTGGACTCCCCGAAGCAATGCGTGCAGCGCTGTCCAAGACCAAAAGCTTCAATCGTATATCAACCTTGCCCAGTCCAGCCGAGCCAGATTGAAGTATTTTGCTAACTTTAACGCAAAGCTTCGAAAGCTTCTCCGTGTCCCTGCAAAGAAGCTGAAGCAGTCTGCAAAGGTCGCCTCCTATGTTGGAAAGAAGTTGAAGACGCTGAAGCCTGGATTTGTTCGCTTTGACAAAGTTTTGGATACGATGCTGAGTGGCCTGAAGCCATTGAACGGTTTGCTGTCCAAAAAAGTGTGTGTTCCCATCAAGGTCGTGAGCAAGAAAAAGAAATGTTCGAAGGTTAAGGTTCCTGGGAAGAAAAAGAAAAAGAACGTCTGCAAGTGGAAACTAACGACCAAGAAGCAAAACGTGTGTTCCTCCGTCAAAGGGATCTCCAAGATGGCCGCCACGCTGCAGAAGCCGATGGATAAGGCTGTTGATGCTTTGGCCAAGCCCATTCTAAGCTACTTGCCGAAGTCCATCCCTCTTCCTGGTCTTTCCAAGGCCAAGTCTTTGGGGCGGCAGCTAAAGAATTCGTTCAACATTGGAGGACTGGGTTCATTGAAGTCGGCGCTGGATAAGGCGAAGAAGTACACCGCAGAGTTGAACCGCCTGCACTCTAGCTTGAAGTTGATTCAAAGCGGCCTGCGCTAGCCTCATCAGGATGTTTTGACAGCACTCTTGCCTGCTCCGTTCTGCCCAACTCATAGGATTTTTCTTCGAATGTGAAACCCATATCTGTTCGCTGTCTCTTTATGTCATGCAACGGAGCCCTTCGGGGCATGACGAGAAGGAGAGCAAGATGAAGAACATGTGGGTTGGTGTGGTTGCTGTGGTGTTGGGGAGTTCTCTATGGATGGCTTCTTGTACTCCTTCGGTGATCCAACAAGATGGAAACCTTAACGAAGCTTTGTTGGACGGCGGGAACAACAAAGAGTCTGACCTACTGGACAGCAACGCTGCGGAAGGAACGTCACAGAATCAGGAGCCTGCTTCTCCTGACCAAGCTCTCGCTGACGGGGGACAAGAACCCGCTGCACCCGATACGACAACGCAACCAGAAGCGTCACTTCAAGATGGAGCGGTATCTCCGGATAGCTCTGCGATTCCTCTTCCACCGATTGATCCCTCCTTGCTCAATCCGCGAACTCCCACGAACCATTCGTTGGACACCCTCCATTTTTCAGGTTCTCAGAATTGTGTCATGTGCCACAACGGACTCAAAGATTCCAAGAACCAGGATGTCTCTATCGTTACGGCATGGTCTTCGACGATGATGGCGAACTCTTCACGAGATCCGCTGTGGCAGGCGAAGTTTAAGAGTGAGCTGTCTCGGCTACCTGCTTTGGGCAAAGTCATCGCTGACAAATGTACTCGTTGTCATGCTCCCATGGCGAACCACGAAGGCAAGCTTGAAAAGCGTGATATCCACGTCAACGCAGGGGGTCTCTTGGATCCGAACAGTCCTTTGTTTCATCGTGCGATGGAAGGGGTGAGTTGTACGGTGTGTCACCAGATTCAGAACACCCCAACGTTCGGTACAGCGGCTGCGATGTCTGGAAAGTTCACCTTGCCCACGTACACATCCAAGTCGGAGCGCGTGCTCTTTGGCCCCTATGATAATTTGTTCTCCAATCCGATGGTGATGCATGTCTCTTACAAGCCTCAGTATAGCTCCCACATTCAGTCATCGAAGCTGTGTGCATCCTGTCACAACCTCAAGACTCCTTTTGTGGATGCGAAAGGCAATGTGATTCCAAAGACTCCAGAGCAAGAGTTTCCCGAGCAGATGATCTACAGCGAGTGGGAACATAGCTCCTACAGCAAAGGAACAATGGGGCAGAGTTGCCAAGGGTGTCACATGAAGCGTGCGCAGGGTGTGAAGATCTCCAATCGTCCTCCCTGGCTGACCGCCCGACAAAACTTTGGCCAGCACATGTTTGTGGGAGCCAACGTCTTTATGCTCTCGATGCTGGGGCAAAATCGTCAATTGCTGGGGATTACGGCCAACAACTTTGCGACGACGATTCAGGAAGCCAAGACCATGTTACGTTCCAGCGCGACCTTGCGTTGGACAGAGAAACGTTTCCAGAACGGTGAGCTGCTGTTGAAGCTTGCGATCAACAACCAAAGTGGACACAAGCTACCCACAGGCTTCCCGTCCCGTCGTGTGTACGTTCACCTCAAGGTCACCAACGCACAAGGTGCGGTTGTGTTTGAGTCGGGAAAGACAGAAGCCTTTGGACGAATTGTTGGGGTGGACGCAGACGAAGATGCGAAGCGATACGAAGCGCACCACGAGGAGATCACAAGCCCCCAACAGGTTCAGGTGTATGAGGCTGTTATGAACAACACAGACAAGGCTGTAACCTACACCTTGTTGCGTGCCTCAGGGTATTTGAAAGACAACCGACTCTTGCCCGCCGGTTTCAAGAAAGCAACGGCTCCCAAAGACATCCAAGTGTGGGGCAAGGCTGCACAAGACACCAACTTTGATCAAGGACAAGACGTTGTGACCTATCGTATCGCCAATCTTCCAGCCGGAACCTACCAAGTGAGCGCTGAGCTTAACTACCAAACCTTGGGCTATCGATTCGCCCAAGACTTGTTCCGCGACAACCAAAAAGACGAAGTCAAGCTCTTTCAATACCTTTGGAGCAAGGCTCCATCCTACCACGAAACCATTGCCTCGCTGACCGCGACGGTCCAACCCTAATTATCGCTGATTCTTACAGGAGCAAAGCGGTTTGTCGTGACACCATTTGCCGTCGCCTAGGTAGGCTCGTGTTGTGCTGGTAGGAATCTTCCAAACGTTGTTTGTGTGCCATAACCTTCGACGAAGTCGCCTTCCTGGTAAATGATCTTCCCACCGACCAACACGTGTGTCACCACTCCCTCACATCGATTGACAAGACGATTGTACCCTCCGAACTCCTCGATCGGTGCGGTGCTCACGTCTTCCGTGATTTGGTCCCATTGGGACGGATCAAGGATGTTGATGTCGGCGACCTTTCCTTCTGCGATATAGCTGCAATCCAACCCAAACCAGTCTGCTTGTTCCTTGGTGAGACGCCAAACACACCTCTCCATCGTCATGATCGGGTTGCCTTGTTGCTCCGCTTCCATCACATATTTCATCATCTTAAGGGGGAAGTTGTAGAAGGCCATGTTGTTCAAGTGGGCGCCGGCATCGGAGAAGCTAATCAGATTGTAGGGGGAGTTATAGAGTGACTTGTACTTTTCAGGGCGGTCGTTCCCGAGCGTTGTGGTCCAGCGAATCTTTTTGTCGTAGTCGAGGATCAGGTCGAGGAACGCGTCCACAGGGTGAATGTTTTTCTCGTTGGCGACCTGCATAAAGTTTTTGCCAACCAGAGACTCATCAGGACACTCTAAAATCCATGCGATGGAGAGGTCGCGGTGCCAAACTTTGGGGGCAAATTTCTTGCGGTATTCTCGCTTGAATTGCTCTCGAAATTCGGGGTCTTTCAGCAACGCGTTGCGCTGGTCCAGGTCCCGCGCCAGGTGACGAATGGCTTCTCCAGAGGGGAACTCCTCAAACATCACCGAGTCCACACCGTCGTAATAGACCGTGAAGGGAGCGGGCGGTGATTGCATTCGGAAGTTGGCTCGAAACAGGCGGTTGAAGACCCAGCTCCCGAACGCAACGACGGGCATAATCCAGCGGTCTGCGATCAGGTCAAGCATCGTAATCATGGTAGTCTTGAGCGGTTTACGGCCAAGCCCGGTGCTTACCATCAGATAGACTAACGCGTTGATTCGTGTCACCAGGTTGGGGGCACCTTGAAGAATGGCTCCTCGCTCTCGGAGAGTTTGGAGGAGCAACTTTCGTTCTTTCCAGGAAGAGTAGTAAGACGGTGTCTTTTTCGACCAATACCGATCGCCATCCATCTTGTCCCACGGGTTGTCCATGGTTGATAGACCCAGGAACCCAGCGTCCAACGCCTGCTCAAGGATGCGATTCATCTCTTCTTGTTCTTGCGGTGATGCTGTCTCTTTGGGCTTAAGAGAGCGCTCCATCCCCATCACTTTGGAGCGCAAGTCAGAGTGGCCCAGGAAGGAGGCGACGTTCACTCCGAGCGGCAAGTCCTTGATGAAGTCGGTCCATTCTTTGGGTGTCGACCAGGTTTTGTGTTGTTCTAAAAGTGGAAGCATTTGGTCGCGAGGCAGGGCCTCCACGCGGGTGAACATATCGGACGTGTCTTCGGGATTGTTAAGCACTGCAGAAACGGAGCAGCTACCGACAACAACGGAGGTCACTCCGTGCCGCGCAGACTCTTTGAGACCTGGAGAAACAAGCAGCTCACCGTCGTAATGAGTGTGAGTGTCGATGAAGCTTGGCGTGACCCATTTCCCTGTCGCGTCAATCTCTATGACATCTCCTTCGACGTGGATCGGCTGGTCCGAGATGGTCTGGATGATGCCGTCTTTGACTAGAATGTATGTGAGCTTTCTTGGCTCATGGGGGTCTCCTGTAAAAAGGAGCCCTCTGTTGATCAGTATGTTGCTGCTCATCATGACAATGACTCTCCTGCCCACGTTTACAGACTTTGGGGTGGGGGATGTCGGAAAATTTAGCATTGCCAAAGCCTTATCGTCAACCCTTCGGGTAGGGCGGGCTGGCCAATACCGCAGATTCCTGTTTCCATGACTGAGTCATCGATCGATGA